>NZ_CP067394.1:1356211-2712422 GCF_004210215.2 Cryobacterium sp. SO1 | reverse complement strand
CGGCCCACCAGGGCCTCATCGATCTCCTGCAGCAGGTCGAGGTTCATCACGGGCTTGCCGTCGGCCTTGCGCCAACCCTTGGCCTTCCAGCCGCGCATCCACTTGGTCACGGCGTTGATCACGTACTGGCTGTCGCAGAGCACCAGCAGGTCGTCGTCCACGTGCGCGGTGGCCCGGAACAATTCGAGGACGGCCTTGAGCTCGCCCTGGTTGTTGGTGGCGTGCTTCCAGCCGCCGGCGGCCCAATTGTTGTCGTCGATGTACCAGGCCCAGCCGGCCGGTCCGGGGTTGCCAAGGGCCGAGCCGTCTGCGGCGGCGGTGATAGTCATGGATCCAGTCTGCCAGCCCGGGAGTGCGCTCAATCCCCGGCGAACTACCCCTGGATGCAGGTACCGGAGCTGACCGCACTGGAGAGGCCGTCGGCCTGGGCGACGACCGGGGCGACCTCGGACATCGCCAAGGCGTAGCCCACGTTGGCGGTGTTGGCAGCCTTGGCGAAGATCACACCGGCCACCCGGCCGTCACCGCTGAGCAGCGGGCCGCCCGACTCGCCCTGCTGCACGTCCGCGGCGAGGGTGTAGACATCCCTGGCGGTGGGGGACTGGCCGTAGATGTCGGCGACGAGCACCGAGCCGACCGACATGACCCGGGCCGGATCGGAGTCGAAAGGCCCACCGAACGGGTAGCCCAGGCTGGCGCCCTCGCTGTCCACGGCCAGGTCACCCTGCAGGGTCAGCGGTGCGGCGGACAGCCCAGGCACGGCGATGATCGCGAGGTCGTCGACGGGGTCGAAGTAGACGATCTCGCCGGTCAGGGCGCCGGCTCCGGGTACCTCCACGACGGCTTCGGTGACTCCGGCCACGACGTGGGCGTTGGTCATCACCCGCTCGGGGGCGATGACGAAGCCCGAGCCGGACTGGCTCTGGCCGCAGGCCACGGCGTTGCCCGTGATGCGTAGCACGGATGCCGCGGCGGTGTCGAGCGCGGCGTTGTCGAGCTGGGCCTCGGGCAGGGTCGGGCTCTGGCCGCCGAACGCATCCGCGATGACGGGCAGACCGTCGTCGACGACGGTGGAACGCAGCTGGGCGAGGAAGCTCTTGACCGGGCCGGGGGTGACCGAGTCGATGGTGCGCACCACTCCGGAGGAGGCGATCGCGGAGGTGAGCACGGGAATGCCCAGGGCGCCGACGCTGAACGCGACCATCGACATGACGGCCGCCGCAGCGGCCACGCCGATCACGGCGCCGAAGAGCCTGTCCACGCCGCGCAGCTTGCGGGGTGTGCGACGGCGCAGGGCCAGGCCGATCGACTCGCCGACGGTGAGCCCGACGATGACCAGCGCCAGCGCCGCGGCTATGGACGCGGGGGTGCGCCACTCGGCGGCGGGCACCCAGGTGGGCACCAGTGGCACGATGAAGTAGGCGGCGACAGCGCCGGCGACCAGGCCGAGGATGCCGCTGATGCTGCCGATCAGGCCGCTGCGGTAGCCGGCGCCCAGGCTGGCGACGAGGAGCACCACCAGAATGACGTCGAGGATGACCGATCCCTGCATGCACGCTCCCGGGTGTCTGAACGGCGTGAGATTCGCCGTGACCCAGCCTAAAGGGGCGGTGGCGGCTTTAGCTGGGAAGCCGGCGAGCCGTCGAGCCGGCGAGCCGTCAGTCGCGCTGGAGTTCGACGAAGCTCAGACCGTGCAGGTCCAGGCAGACGGTGTCGCCGGTGTCCACGAGCCGGAGCAGGATCTCCGTGCAGCCGGGGCAGCGCAGCAGCAGGCCGTGCGAGTGGGGGTAGAGCTGTGCGGTGGCCAGGGCGCCGGTGCGGCCGCAGTGCAGACACCGGCCGCGGGCGGTGGTGACGTCGATGGCGAAGAACTCGCTGAGCGGCCCGGCCGCAGCGTTGCCGTCCAGGTAGTCGCTCACAGCGTGCACCTCACGGTCTGCACCTCACGGTCTGCACCTCACGGTGTGCTCCCCATTCCGCCGTAACGCTCGGTCTTGATCCGGTCGGCGGGGTAGCCGGCCTGCACGAGCCAGTCGGCCACCGTCTCCACAAACGCGGTTGCCCCGCAGATGTAGAAGGCCGGGTTCGCCGACACCGGCAGCACGGCGATGCTCAGCGCCCGGGCATCCAGCCGCCGCGGCGGAACGGGGCTGCCGGCCGGGGCCTCGCGGGTGTAGACGTAGGTGACGCTGAGGAGGGCTGACTTGGCCAGTTCGTCGAGCTCGGCGCCGTAGTAGGCCGCCTCGGGGCTCCGCACCGAGTACAGCAGCCGGAACTCGGCGGTCCCGCCGGGGGAGGCGGGGTCGGCGGCGTGGGCCCGGATCATGGCCATCAGCGGCACCACCCCGGAGCCGCCGGCGATGAGTTGCACGGGGGACGGGTCGGCCGGATCCCAGACGAACCAGCCGCCCACCGGACCGCGCACCTCGAGTTGGTCGCCGACCGAGACGCCGTGCACGAGATAGGGCGACACCTCGCCGTCGTCCAGTTCCTCCACCGTGAGTTCGAGTTCGTCGCCGGGCAGCGCGGACGCCACCGAGTACGAGCGCACCGCGGTGTAGCCATCCGGGGCGCTGAGGCGCACGTCGACGTGCTGACCGGCCCGGTGCCCGGTCAGGCCGGGCAGCCGCAGGCGCAGGGTGCGCGCTGTCCGGGTCTCCTGACTCACTCCGATCACCTCCGCCACTCTCCACCCGGTTCTCACCAGTAGCGCTCTTCGCGCCAGGGATCGCCGTACATGTGGTAGCCGTTGCTCTCCCAGAAGCCGGGTTCGTCCTGGCGCAGCAGCTCCAGGCCGCGCACCCACTTGGCGCTCTTCCAGAAGTACAGGTGCGGCACCAGCAGCCGGGCCGGGCCGCCGTGGGCCGGCTCAAGCGCTGTGCCGTCGAACTCGTGGGCGATCCAGGCCTTGCCGCCGAGCAGATCGTCGAGCGGAACGTTGGTCGTGTAGCCGCCGTAGGAGTGCGCCATGGTGAATTCGCAATCGGACTCGACCGATTCGAACAGGGTGTCCAGCGAGACGCCGCGCCAGCTGGTGCCGAGCTTGGACCAGCTGGTCACACAGTGGATGTCCTGGGTCACGTCGTCCTGTTTGAGCGCGAGGAATTCGTCCCAACTCCAGCGGTGCACCTGGCCGGTCTCGGTGGTGATGGTGAACTCCCACTCGTCCGGTGCGATCCGCGGGGTGGGGCCGGCCGAGAGCACCGGGAAACTCTCGGTGAGGTACTGGCCGGCCGGCAGCGCCGGATCGCCCTGGCGGCGGCGGCCGAAGAAGCCGGGGGAGACGATTCCCAAGGGGGTTCCTTTCGCTTGGCGGAAGCCTAATGGAGCATCGGCGCCCGGTCTACGGGGTCGCGGTCGCCACAGCCAGTCCCACCAGCATCAGGGCGACATTGACCAGCAGGACCGCTGTGAGCACGATCTGCAGCCAGACGTACCGTTGAGCGAGGATCGAGATTCCGCTGAGCAAGGCGGCAAACGGCAGCGCCCAGGGGACGATCAGCAGGAGTGCGAGCATGAATGCGCCAGAACTATCCAGGGGCAGTGCAATCGCGGAGACTCCGGCGATCGCCAGCACCACCACACCGAGGTCACCCCACACCACTCGGGATGCCGAATCGGACGACCGGAAGACCGAGCTGCTCAGAATCCTGCAGACAGCGCCGAGGGCAAGGAATGCCAAGGCCTGCACAACGTCGAGGTAGATCCAGGGGAATCGGCTCCATTCTCCGCGGCCACTCAGCTGCAGGAGCATGAGTATGAACCCGCCGAGGTGAAAGGTCAGGGCTGCCGATATGACGCTTGCGTACCAGGACTGTGTGAACCAGGACTGTGTGAACCAGGACGGCGCAGCGCGGCCCCTACGTTCGCCTTCCAGTCTTTCGCTCACGTCTCACCCTTTCACACCGCCGCGCACCTTCGGGCGCACTTCTGTGATGCGTGATCAGAACGGAGGTGGACCGGGTGGTGACGGCACAGAGGCCTCCGGTGTGGTGCCGCCTAGGTGCGTTGGTGAGGCCGCCGGGGTGGTGGCGCCGGGTGGCGGGCTGTCGCCGCTGACGGGGTACGGTGCCGGGTCGTAGGTGGTGGGGTCGGTGTGGGTGGGGGCGGAGGTGTACGTCTTGCCTGCGGGGGTGGTCCAGGTGAGGGCGCCGCCGGGGCCTTGGTTGGTGGTGAAGCTGGACTGGTGTTTGAGGCGGTGGCATGATTTACAAAGTTTCACGAGGTTATCCACGTCGGTGGGTCCGCCGGTGTTCCAGGGCCGGGTGTGGTCGATTTCGCTGAGGGTGGCGCGGCGGGTGCAGCCGATGCCTTGGCAGGTTTGGTCGCGGGCGTCGAGGTAGCGGCGCATATCCGCCGGTGGGGCGTATTGCTCGCGGCCCATGCTGAGTCGGCAGCCGGTTTCGGGGTGGGTGAGGATGCGACTCCAGCTGGTCGCGGTGCCGGCGATCCGGCGGGCGGCCTCGGGGTCGATCGGGCCGTAGCCCTCGAGGATGGCGGGTTCGTCGCTGCGGCCCAGCAGCGTCAGCGCGGGGACAGTCAGGTGCACGGTGCCGCGGATGCCGTGGCCGAGCCCGGCGGGTCCGACACCGTCGAGGAGGAGGTCGCGGTACGCGTCCGCGCGGCGCTGGTCCTTGGTGCGGGCTGTGGCGCTGCCGGTCGGGCCGCAGCCGGTCGGGCCGGTGCTGGTCGGGCCGGTGCTGGCTGGGTCGGCGCCGGGTGTCGAGGCGTCGGTGTCGAGGGTGGTGGCGATGCGGCTGAGCCGGTCGTAGATCGCCTGGGCGTCTTCGGCTTTGAGGTAGGCGTTCAGCCAGGCCATGCCGTCGGCGTCGGGCCGCAACACCAGCCTTCGTGTGATGAAGCCGGCGTCGGCGCGGGTCTGCAACGGCACCGGGTGCATCCGCTCCAGGATTCGGCCGGCGACCCGGACGAACTGGGTGGAGGTGAGTTTCTCCGCTGCGGGCAGCACCTTGGCTTCGAACGCGGGCAGGATCTCTTCGGGCACCCCGTCGGTGAGATCGAGCATTTTCAGCGCGTGACCCCAGGTGATGCTGCCCCGGCCCAGCGCCTGGTGGAACTGGGGGAGTTGGTCGGTGAGGCGGACGGCGTTGAACACCATGATCCCCGCCGTGCTCGCCTTCAACCGCAACGCCCCGGCGGCTTCGGCGGCCATGCACCGGCGGGCCAGTTCTTCGTCGTCCCAGGCCGGGCCGTGCGCGCCGGTGTCGGGGTCGTTGTGGCCGGACTCGACCGGGTCTCCGCACAGGCCCGCGATGATGCGCGGGTCGTGGCCGAGCCGGTCCAGCTCGGCCAGCAGCCGGGTGCGCTCCGCGTAGCCGGCGGCGATCACTTTCTCGTTGGCGATCAGCGGGTCGATCACCGCACTGATCGCCGCCGCTATCGGGTCTACTCCGGGGGTGGCATCTGAGGTGGCCATAGGGACAGTGAATCACCCACCACCGACACTCCCCGGCGCGAAAAGACCTCGGTGGACAACAACTGAAAGGACCGGCCTGTGGAGGAGGGCCTACGCCTCCCGGGCGCAGTCGATGCACAGCTCGGCGGCCGGCCGGGCCTCCAACCGCTCGCGCCCGATCGGCTCGCCCCGGCGCAGGCACACCCCGTAGCCGCCCTCGACGATGCGTACCAGGGCCGCGTCGATGGCCGCCAGGGACGCGGTCAGCTCCGCGTGCACTCCCGCGCGGAGCGACCACTCGTCGGAGAGCGTCGGGCCCTAGGGGTCGTGCTCGTCGTCGGCATCCCCGCCGCTGCGGGCGGCGCGCACGGCATTCAGGGTGTCACCCTGCCGGCTCAGCTCGAGCAGGAGGTCACGCCGCCGGCGGCCCAGCACGTCCTCGAAATAGCCGACCTCCGCGGCCGTCAGCGGCGATGAGGCGCCGCCCACGATCAGGAGACCGAGACGCTGATCTCGTGCAGACCCGTGGCACCGTCCGGCGCGACATCCGCGAGCTTGCTGGTCTGCACCAGGCCGTCGGCATCAGTGGCGCGCACCCGGATCGTGTGGGAGCCGCTCGGGGCGTCCCAGTCCCAGCGCCACTGCCGCCAGGTGTCGACGGAGATTGCGTCGGCGAGGGTTGCGGAGTTCCAGTCGCCGTCGTCCACCTGCACGTCTACGGCGGAGATGCCCACGTGCTGGCTCCACGCCACACCGGCGACCGTGATGGTACCGGCGTCGACGGTCGCGTTCCCGCGCGGCACATCCACCCGGCTCGACAGCTTCACCGGACCCTTCTCTGACCAGCCGCGAGTGGACCAGTACGCCGTCTCTTTGTCGAACCGGGTAACTACCAGCTCGGTGACCCACTTGGTCGCCGACACGTAGCCGTACAGGCCGGGCACCACCATCCGCACCGGGTAACCGTGTTCCAGCGGCAGCGGATCGCCGTTCATGCCCACCGCGAGAATCGAATTGCGCTCGTCGGTGAGCGCTTCGATCGGCGTGCTCGCCGTCCAGCCGTCCTGGCTGCGGGAGAGCACCATGTCGGCGTCAGCGCGGGGCTTGGCCCGGGCGAGCAGCTCGCGGATCGGGTAGCCCAACCAGACCGCGTTGCCGATCAGGTCACCGCCCACGTAGTTCGACACGCAAGCCAGCGTGGTGGTGCTCTCCTCCAGCGGCAGGGCCAGCAGCTCGGCGAAGTCGATCTCCACCTCGTTCTCGACCATCCCGCTGATCTTCAGGGTCCAGGTCGACGGGTCGACCCGCGGCACCGAGAGCGCGGTGTCGATGCGGTAGAACTCCGCGTTGGGCGTGATGATCGGCGTGAGGCCGTCGACCGCGAACGACGCCCCGGCGGGGATGGCCGCGCCCGGCACGGTCGGAGCCGGCAGGGTGAACATCGCCCGCGCCGCATCCGCCGCCCGGCTGCCGGCCGTGAGCAGCTGACCGCCGAGCGCCGCGAGCACGCCGACGCCGGCGCTGACGCCCGTGTAGGCAAGAAACCTGCGTCGGTCCAGCGCGGCCCGTGTGGCCGCGGCCGGGGTGACGGCCGCCGCACGGCCGGTGTCCGTGGCGGCCGCCGCGGCCGCTTCGCCGGGGGCCAGGCTGGTGTGCAGACGCCGGGTGAGCATGCTGAGCACCAGGGCGGCGACCAGCATCGCCAGCACCGGAGGAACGGCGTCGAACGGGGAGGCGCCGGCGCGGGTGAGCGCCGCCGCCAGCGCCACCAGGCCCGCGGCCACGATCACGTACCGGCCGAACGGGGGCCGACGGTACTCCAGAATGCCGGCCAGCGCCGCCAGGACCGCCGCGACCAGTGCAATGAAGACCACCAGGGCGACCTTGTCGCCGGTGCCGAACAGGGAGATGACCAGCTCCTTGGCCCAGGCCGGAGCCAGATCGATCAGGAGCGCGCCGACGACCAGCACCGGGCTGGCGCCCGGCGCGATGAGACCGGCGACCAGCTCGGCGAGGCCGAATCCCGCCAGCACAGCGGCCAGGCCGGCCAGGGCAGCCAGCCAGGTCGTCCCGCGGCCGCGGGTCGCTGCCGAGACGCCGGGCGATGAGCCGCCGGCCGAGCCGCCGGCTGCCGAGACGCCGGGCGATGAGCCGCCGGGCGTAGCCGATGCCGGCGGGGGGACAGCGGGCTGGACATGGCCCCAGCATAGGTTCGCACGCTGGGAGATGTGCGGGCAATCGTGCCGGATCAGCCTTACGAAAGGCTTACGAGCAGATCCGTGAGCAGGGCCGGAGGCCGGGTTACGGCAATGTTACGAACACGAAAACGTTGAGGGAACCGATAGCTCTCCGAGGTGCGTCGGTTCTACGGTGGGTCTACCGCCACGACGAACGGTCGAACCCGACCTCCCCGTTCATCGTCTACGCCGTTGCCCTGGCACCGCGCCGTTCCATCGAACCGCTCTGTGAACCAGTTCCTCGGCCCCACCCGTGCCACCCCGGCCACGCTTGCGTCAGCACCAGCACCGCGAACCTCGCCCGAGATCCCGTTCGCGAACCCCGGATGCGAATCCGGCACCGAAAGAGAGACGGATGACTGCCCTTCATCCCAGCCTTGGCGTACCCAGCACTCCCGAATCCACCCTGGATTCCGTGCTGACGCCCGAGGCCATGTACCGAATCCCCGCCCACCGAGTGGCAACCGAACCCCGCACGGGCCGGCCGGCGCCCACCGGTCATGCCCATTCGCCCTCCCTGGTGATGCTGGTGCTGATCGCCACCGTCGGCATCCTGGCCTACGCCCATTTCCTGCTCAACCCGGCCAGCCGCGGTGACTGGCTGCCGTACTCGCTGGTCATCGCGGCCGAGTCGATCCTGATCTTCCAAGCGCTGCTGTCGATGTGGACAATCCTGTCCGGGTCGAGCGATCCGAGGGAGTTCAGCGTGCACCAGGCCCAGGCGACCCTGATCCACACTCGATCCCTCGCCAGGGACGGTCTGATGGACCAGCCGGAGCGGTGGCCCCTGCACCTGGGCGACCAGCCGGCGACGATCGACGTGTTCATCACCACCTACGGCGAGGACCTCGACGTGATCCGCACCACCGTGACCGCCGCGCGCCGGATGCACGGCGAACACCTCACCAGGGTGCTCGATGACGGCCGGTCCGACGAGGTGCGTGACCTCGCCGCCGAGCTGGGCGTGCGCTACCTGCGGCGCCTGAGTTCGAACGGCGCGAAGGCGGGCAACGTCAACCACGCGCTCACGGTGAGCACCGCGGAGTTCTTCGTGATCTTCGACGCCGACTTCGTACCCAAGCCGGGATTCCTGCTCGAGACCCTGCCGTTCTTCATCGATGACACGGTCTCCTTTGTGCAGACCCCGCAGGCCTACAGCAACCTGCACAACGTCATCTCGCGCGGCGCCGGGTACATGCAGGCCGTCTTCTACAGGTTCATCCAGCCCGGCCGCAACCGGTTCAACGCCGCATTCTGCGTGGGCACCAATGTGATCTTCCGCCGGGACGCCATCAACGACATCGGCGGCATGTACACCGACTCCAAATCCGAGGATGTCTGGACCTCGCTCAAGCTGCACGAGCGCGGATGGAAGACCATCTACATTCCCACCGTGCTGGCAACCGGCCACGCCCCCGACACCGTGGAGGCGTACACGAAACAGCAGCTGCGTTGGGCAACGGGCGGCTTTGAGATCCTGCTGCAGAGCAACCCGCTCAGTCCGCGCCGCCGCCTCACCTTCGACCAGCGCCTGCAGTACCTGGTGACCGCATCGTTCTATCTCACCGGGATCGCGCCGCTGCTGCTGCTGCTGGTGCCGCCGCTGGAGATCTATTTCGACCTGCGCCCGATGAACATCTCCACGACCGTCGTGACCTGGTTGCTGTACTACGCGGGCTTCTACCTGATGCAGGTCGTCCTGGCCTTCTACACGATGGGGTCGTTCCGGTGGGAGACGCTGATGCTCGCCACGGCGTCGTTCCCGATCTATGTGGCCGCGCTGATCAACGTGCTGGTCGGCAAGGAGCAGCACTGGAGTGCCACCGGTAACCGGTCGAAAGCGGCCTCGCCGTTCAACTTCATGATTCCGCAGGTCCTGTTCTTCGTCTTCCTGCTGCTGACCTCGGTGGTGGCGGTGTGGCGGGACGTCACGATCGGCACCCTCACCCTGGCCACGGCGTGGAACGTGACCAACACCGTCATCCTCGGCACCTTCGTGGGCACGGCTCTGATCGAGTCACACGGCGCCCGCCGGGTGCGGGCCCTGTCCCGAAAGGTGGTGCCCTCATGACCTGGGCCAATCGATTCAAGCTCTTCGTCGGGCTCATCGCGGTTGTCGGCATCGTCGCGGTGCTCACCATCGTGTTCAATCAGCGGCAGGCCCAGGTGATGAGCGCCTCCGCCTCGATCCAGGCGGCGGAGTACCCGGTGGGATCCGACTACGGCGGAACCGTGCTGGACCGGCTCGTCGACGACGGTGACAAGGTGAAGGCCGGCCAGGCCCTGTTCAGGTTGCAGAGCCCCACCCTGCAGGCCGATCTGGCCGAAGGGTTGGTCACGGCGGACAACGTGGCCTACTCCGTCGGCGACGACGGTGTGCTCACCCTCACCGCATCCGTCGACGGCACCCTCACCGACATCACCACCGAACGCGGTTCCTTCGTGCAGGCGGGGCAGGTGCTCGCCGTGATCGACAAGACCGGTTCCCTGTTCGTGTCGGCCGATTTTGTGCTCACCAGCGGTGACTACGCGCGGATCGAACCGGGCGCGGACGTCGACATCCTGCTGCCCAACCAGACCCGGGTGGCCGGCACCATGGATACCCTGGACGTGCAGACCGCCGACGGCCAGGCGGAGACGACGGCGAAGGTCGTGAGCCCCGACCTCGTCGACGGCGCCGCGAATGGGCTGATGGCTCCCGGCACACCCGTGACGGCCACGATCTCCCTGCGCGACGACGGCCTTCTCGCCGGGGCCAGCGACGGACTGTTCAGCTTCCTGCGGACGATCGGCCTGTGAACGTGCGGAGGACGAGGAGGAGCCCGCTCACGATGGCCACGATTGTCGTGCTCGCGACATTTCTGGCCGCCTGCACGACGACCACCGCCGATTCCCCGCCCGTCGGGGGCGACGAGATCAGGGGAGCCGCGGTGTTCCCCAGTGCCGAGGTGGCGCCGCTGGTGAGCGCTCTTCCCCAGCAGACCGTGAAATCCCTGCCCCCGGCCCGGCTCGCCGACGGGCTGATCCCGCCCACCAACCGCTGGTTCTCCGGCCTGGTCTTCGGCGAGGACTCGATGCCGGTGTTCCCGCTGCCGCTGACCTTCCAGCTCACCGACACCGGATTCGCCTTCGGACTGCCGGTGGTGTCTGCGGAGCCCACCGTGATCGTGGGCGGCTTCGCCGGCCAGATCGGGGTGCAGGTCGGCGCCGGGGATACCGCCCTCGAGCAGCGGGTGACGGCCTACGACGAGGCGTCGGTCACCATCGGCCAGTTCGTCGGCGGCACCCTGGTCGGCAGGACCGTGATCGCGGAAGGCTCGCCGTTCGTGACGTTCACGGCCACGGCCGACGTGGCCCTGGCGATGCCGACCGTCTTCTCCGCCGCGGATGCCGGGCAGAGCGGCGGCGCGTGGACCGCGGAGGTCGCCGGCGACACCTACGGGCTGGTCAGCGGCGGCACGCTCTCGGCCGGCACCGATCTGTCCCTGGCAGCGGGCCAGTCCGCCACCTGGTTCGCCCTGCCGGCAGGTGGGGGCCTCGACGCTTTCGTCGAAGCCGCGGCGCATCCGGTCACCGGCACCCGGGTCGACTACTCCACCGATGCCGACACCGCCGGCACCACCATCACCTACGACACCAGCGACGGCGGTGACACCCTGATCGCCGTACTCCCGCACCAGCAGGCGGGCCTGGCGAAGAACGCATCCTGCGCCGCGGGGGAGTACCCGAGCATCTACGGTGCGCTCACGGTCTGCCACGGGTCGTCGCTGAACTGGTCGGTACCCACCGTCGCCCCGAGCGGAATCGTGGACCTTTCCGCCATCGACTCTGATCAACGCGCCCGGCTGGCCGACCAGGTGCGCGCGGATGTGCTGGCCACCCAGACCTTCGCCGCCGACACCTACTTCGGCGGCAAGTCGCTCTACCGGGCCGCCAACCTGCTCGCGGTGGCCCGTCAGGTCGGCGCCGATGACGCGGTGTCCGCCCTCACCGACCGCCTCAGCGCCGCACTCGACACCTGGATGGACCCCGACGGCTGCGTCACCCGCACCGAGCGCTGCTTCGTCTACGATCCCGCCGCGAAGGGCATCGTGGGCCTGGCCACCTCGTTCGGCTCGGAGGAGTTCAACGACCACCATTTCCACTACGGCTACTTCTTTTACGCCGCGGCGGTTGTGGCGGCGGAGAACCCCGACGCCGCGAAACGTTGGGCGCCGGTGCTCAACCTGCTCGCGGCCGATCTGGCCACGAGCGGCGGCAGCGACGTGTTCCCCGACCGACGGGTCTTCGATGCCTACGCCGGGCATTCCTGGGCCAGCGGCACCTCGCCGTTCGGCGACGGCAACAACCAGGAATCCAGTTCGGAGGCCGTGACCGCCTGGAACGGGCTGGCCCTGTGGGCCGCCGTGAGTGACCAGTCCACGCTGCAGACCCAGGCCGAGTGGATGCTCTCAGCCGAGGCCGCCTCGGCCCGGGCCTACTGGACCGACTTCGACCTGGCCGACCCGGTCTACCAGGGGTTCGACCACACCATCACCTCGCTGGTCTGGGGCGGCAAACGGGACTACGCCACCTGGTTCAGTGCCGAACCGAGCGCCATGCTCGGCATCCTGGTGCTGCCGATGAGCCCGGTCGCCGACTACCTCGGCGGCGACCCGGCTCGGGTGCAGGCCAACCTGGCCGATGCCCTGCCCTCCGGCAGCTCCGGCACCGCGAGCTACGACGCCTTGTTCGGCGACTACCTACTGATGTACTCCGCCCTTGCCGGCCGGGAGGCCGCATCCGACGCTCTCGCGGCCGCCACGGGGCTGCCTGAGGACCGGATCGACGACGGGAACAGCCGGGCCTACCTGCTGGCCTGGCTGATGCAGCACGCCGCCGGATAGGGGAGGATTGGGGGATCATGGCAACCCTCACCGCCCTCCCGCACGTCACCGATCCCGATGTCCTCTTCGAGGCCTTCGAACTCTGGGCGGCGGATGCGGGCCTCAGGCTCTATCCGGCGCAAGAGGAGGCGGTCATCGAGATCGTGTCCGGTGCCAACCTGATCCTTTCCACCCCCACCGGCACCGGCAAGTCCCTCGTGGCCGTCGGTGCGCACTTCGCGGCGCTCTCCGCCGGCAAGCGCAGCTTCTACACCGCCCCGATCAAGGCGCTGGTGAGCGAGAAGTTCTTCGCGCTGGTGGAGATCTTCGGCGCCGAGAACGTGGGCATGATGACCGGTGACTCGTCGGTCAACTCCGACGCCCCGATCATCTGCTGCACCGCCGAGATCCTCGCCAACCTGGCGCTTCGCAACGGCGAGGACACCCCGGTCGATCAGGTCGTGATGGACGAGTTCCACTTCTACTCCGACCCGGACCGCGGCTGGGCCTGGCAGGTGCCGCTGCTGCTGTTGCCGCGGGTGCAGTTCATCCTGATGTCGGCCACCCTCGGTGACGTCACCGACATCGCCGCGGACCTGTCCCGCCGCACCGACCGCGACACCGCCGTGGTCACCGGTGTCGAGCGCCCGGTGCCGCTGCACTACTTCTACGAGACCACCCCGGTGCACGAGACCGTGGAGGACCTGCTCAAGACCGGGCAGGCTCCCGTGTACATCGTGCACTTCGCCCAGGCCGCCGCCCTCGAGCGCGCCCAGGCGCTCTCCAGCGTGAAGGTCGTGACCAAGGAGCAGAAGGAGGCCATCGCCGAGCTGATCGGCGAATTCAGGTTCACCACCAGCTTCGGCAAGACCCTCTCCAGGCTGATCCGGATGGGCATCGGCGTGCACCACGCCGGCATGCTGCCCAAGTACCGCCGACTCGTGGAGCAGCTCGCCCAGCGCGGCCTGCTCCGGGTGATCTGCGGCACCGACACCCTGGGCGTGGGCATCAACGTGCCCATCCGCAGCGTGCTGTTCACGGCCCTGACCAAGTACGACGGCGTCAAGATGCGCCAGCTCAACGCCCGCGAGTTCCACCAGATCGCCGGCCGGGCGGGCCGGGCCGGCTTCGACACCGCCGGAACCGTGATGGTGCAGGCGCCCGACCACGAGACCGAGAACCTCAAGGCCATCGAGAAGGCCGGCGACGACCCCAAGAAGCGGCGCAAGATCGTGCGCAAGCGCGCTCCGGAGGGCTTCGTCTCCTGGGGGGAGCCGTCGTTCCGCCGGCTCGTCGACGCCGAACCGGAGACCCTCACCTCGAGCATGCAGATGACCAGCGCGATGCTGATCAACGTGATCGCCCGCGGCGGCGACGCCTACGCGAACGTGTACTCGTTGGTGTTCGACAATCACGAGCCGTGGAAGCGTCAGCTCGCCCACGCCCGCCGCGCCCTGGGCATCTACAAGACCCTGCGCGCGGCTGGGATCGTGGAGCAGGGTGCGGACGGCAGCATCCGTCTCACCGTTGACCTGCAGGCGAACTTCGCGCTCAACCAGCCGCTGTCGCCGTTCGCGCTGGCCGCGTTCGACCTGCTCTCCAGTGAGGCACCCACCTACGCGCTGGACATGATCTCGGTGCTCGAGTCCACCCTCGACGACCCGCGCCCGGTGCTGATGGGCCAGCAGTTCGCCGCCCGCGGCGAGGCGGTGAACGCCATGAAGAGCGAGGGCATCGAGTACGACCAGCGCATGGAGCTGCTCGAGGAGATCACCTGGCCCAAGCCCCTGGACGAGCTGCTCAGCTACGCGTTCGAGACCTACAAGCAGTCCCAGCCCTGGATCGCCGACTTCCCGCTGCGGCCCAAGACCGTGGTGCGCGACATGTACGAACGGGCCATGTCGTTCGGCGAGTTCGTGGCCTACTACAAGCTCGCCCGCAGCGAGGGCGTGGTGCTGCGCTACCTCTCGGATGCCTACCGGGCCGCCCGGCAGACCATCCCGGACGAAGCCAAGACCGAGGACCTGCTCGACCTGATCGAGTGGCTCGGCGAACTGGTGCGGCAGGTGGACTCCAGCCTGCTCGACGAGTGGGAGGAGCTGATCCACCCCGATCTGGCCGCGCACGAGGCCACCGCACACGCCGTGGTGCCGCCCGCGCCGCACCGGCTCACCACCAACACCCGGGCGTTCCGGATCCTGGTGCGCAACGAACTGTTCCGCCGGGTGCAACTGGCCGCGCTGGAGAACTACGACGCCCTGGGCGACCTCGACCGCGACAGCGGCTTCGGCGCGGAGGCCTGGGCCGACGCCATGGACGGCTACTACGCCGAGCACGACGAGTTGCTGGCCGGGGCGAACGCCCGCGGCGCCGGGCTGCTCATCCTCGACGAGGGTGCCGCGGTGTGGACCGCCCGGCAGATCTTCGACGACCCGGCCGGCGATCACGACTGGGGCATCAGCGCCCAGATCGACCTCGCCGAGTCCGACGAGCTGGGCATCCCGGCCCTGACCGTGACCGGAATCAACCGGCTCTAGCTTCCCGACTTCGGCAGACAAGGACCTCGGATGGACGCACCCAAGAAGCGACTGGCCGTTCGCGCGGATGCCCTCGACGCCGTGGATCACGGCCTGCTCGGGTTGCTGCGCTCCAATTCGCGGCTGTCGAACGCCGCCCTGGCCGCCTCGGTGGGCATCGCCGCGTCCACCTGCCTCGAGCGGGTGCGGTCGCTGGTGACCCGTGGTGTGATCCGCCGGTTCACCGTGGATGTCGACCCGGCCGCGCTGGGCCTGAGCGTGCAGGCCTTGATCAGCATCAACATCCACTCCGGCGCCCGGTCGCAGATCACGCCGTTCGCCACCCGCATCCGCGACCTGCCCGAGGTGGTGCAGTTCTTCTTCGTGGGCGGCAACGAAGATTTTCTGCTGCATGTGGCCGTGCAGGACACCGCGGGGCTGCGTCGCTTCGTGGTCGACAATCTCTCGGCCGACCCTGTCGTGGCGGCCACCCGCACCAGCGTCATCTTCGACCACGTGACGCCGCCGCTGTAGCCCGACCCGCTCCCGCCCCCGAACTGGTCCCAAAGCGGACATTTGTGGCCGGTGTGCCGGACCCAATTGTCCGGACGGGGACCAGTTATGGGCGGATGGTGCCGTCAACCGGCGTAACCTCGGGCCATGGCCACTTCAGAAATTCAGCCGGAATCCCCGATCAACACGCCGAAGCCGGCGCCCAAGCCGGGCCCGCGCCCCGGACAGGGCCCGCAGCACGGCACCCGGGCGGATGCACGACCTGCCCCGACCGCCACCGGCGGCACGGCAGCCAGGCTGACCGGGCCGATTCGCGCGGCCGTGATCGGCTACGGGCTCTCCGGCCGGGTCTTCCACGCGCCGTTCCTGGCGGCCAACCCCGACTTCTCGCTCGAAGCCATCGTGACCGGCGACCCCGAGCGCGGCGCACGAGCCACCGACAGCTACCCTGGCGTGCGGATCGTGCCCACGGCCGAGGCCCTGTTCGCGCAGGCGGCCGACCTCGACGTGGTGGTCATCGGCACCCCGCCGGACACCCACGTGGCCCTGGCCAACGCGGCCCTGAACGTGGGCCTGGCCGTCGTCATCGACAAGCCGTTCGCGGTGGACTCCGAGCACGGCTGGGCGTTGCTGAACCGGGCCGAGAGCCTGGGGCTGCCGCTGACGGTATTCCAGAACCGGCGCTGGGACGGCGATTTCCTCACTCTGCAGGCCCTTTTGGCCGACGGCGCCCTCGGCGATGTCTACAGGTTCGAGTCCAGATTCGAGTTCTTCAAGCCGGGGACCCCGCGCAGTTGGAAGGCCGGCGCGACCCCGGCCGCGGGCGGCGGTGTGCTCTATGACCTCGGCGCCCACCTGATCGACCAGGCCGTGCTTCTGTTCGGCCCGGTCGACGACTTCACCGCGGAGCTGTCCACCCGCCGGCTCGGCGGCGCCGCCGACGACGACTCCTTCGTGTCGCTGCACCACGGGTCGGGGGTGCGCTCGCACCTGTGGGTGAGCTCCTTCGCCGCCCAGGCGGGCCCGCGGTTCCGGGTGCTCGGCTCGGCTGCGGGCTACACCAAGTGGGGAGTCGACGGTCAGGAGGCAGCCATCCAGGCCGGCAACCTGCCCAGCGACGCCGACTTCGGCCTCGAGCCGGAAGCCACCTGGGGCCGTCTCGGCGCCGACGGGGCCAGCCAGGTCGTGCCGACCCAGCGCGGACACTATGCAGGCTTCTACCAGGGCCTGGCCGACGCCCTGCTACGTGGTGCTCCGCTGCCGGTGAACGCCGTCGACTCGGCGCACACCATCGAACTGATCGAACGGATTCACGCCTCGGTGCGGTGAGCCGGGATCAGCCCGTCGTCGTCCAGTCGAGGTTGATGACCTGACGCAGGTAGATGTTCTCGCCGAGCCCGGACACCTTGGGGTTCATCCGCAGGAGCTGCTGCATCGGCAGGTCGAAGCGCTGGGCGATGTCGAAGAACGAGTCGCCCTCGATCACGGTGTAGCTGACCGGGTTGCCCGCGCCGTCGTACTCCGGGGCGGCTTGGGCGCCCGGTCCCGCGCCCCTGTCCTGCGCGGGGCCCTCCGGGATGGGCTCGGCCGGCAGGTCGGGGTTCGGAACGGGCTCCGGCGCGGGCGCCTCGGCCACCGGTTCCTGCGTCGGGGTCGGGGTGGGCGTCGCTGTGGGGGTGGGGGGGGGTCGGGGTGATCACGATCGTCTGGGTCACCACCGGAGCCGGCGCCGCGGCGCAGCCGGCCAGGACCAGACCACCGGAGAGCACGGCGGCCAGTGCGATGGCGCGGCCGGTGCGAAAGAGTGCAGAGTGACGCAGTGCGGTGAGCGGCCGTGCCGGCCGGTTCTGGCTGAGATTGTCGATGGTGTACCCCCGGGAACCTAGCTTAGGTCAGGGATTTGGCCGGGGGCACCCCGCCGGTGTGCCCACTGCGGGGGAGGGTCAGCACTCGATGACGTTGACCGCGAGGCCACCCTCACTGGTTTCCTTGTACTTGGTCATCATGTCCAGGCCGGTCTGCCGCATGGTCTCGATCACGGTGTCCAGCGACACCAGGTGGGTGCCGTCGCCGTGCAGGGCCAACCGCGCCGCGGACACGGCCGTCGATGCGGCGATGGCGTTGCGTTCGATGCAGGGCACCTGCACGAGGCCGCCGACGGGATCGCAGGTGAGGCCGAGGTGATGCTCCATGGCGATCTCCGCCGCGTTCTCCACCTGGCGTGGGGTGCCGCCCAGCACGGCGCAGAGCGCCCCGGCGGCCATGGCGCAGGCCGAGCCGACCTCGGCCTGGCAGCCGCCCTCCGCGCCGGAGATCGAGGCGTTGGCCTTGACCAGGGAGCCGATCGCCACCGCGGTGAGCAGGAACCGGCGGATGCCGGCCGTGCTCGCGCCGGGGACGAAGCGCAGGTAGTAGTGCGCGACGGCGGGGATGATGCCCGCGGCGCCGTTGGTGGGCGCCGTCACGACGCGGCCGCCGGAGGCGTTCTCCTCGTTCACCGCGAGGGCGAAGGCGTGCAACCACTCCGTGGAGGTGTCCCGCTCACGCTGGGTCAGACCGTCGTATTCTTCCAACTGCATACGAATCGCCGAGGCGCGGCGTTTGACACCGAGTCCGCCGGGAAGGGTTCCGTCGACGCGGAGTCCGGCCTCCACGCAGGCGTGCATCGCCGACCAGATCGCGTCCAGTCCGGCGTCCAGCCTGTCGGCTCCGTGCACGGCTTCCTCGTTGGCGCGGGCGACGTCGCAGATTCCGATACCGTGATCGTCGCAGAGCGCGAGCAGCGCGGCGCTCGAGGCGTACGGCATCGGCTGGACGAGAGTCGCGGCGGGCCGGATCGGGTCGCCGTCGCGGCGGATGAAGCCGCCGCCGATCGAGTAGTAGGTCTCCTCGAGCACCGCGGGAGCGGTCGGGTCGTCGCTCCAGGCGGAGAGGGTCATCGCGTTGGGGTGGCCGGGCAGCCGGGTGCGGGGTTCGAAGACCACGTCGCTCTGCTGCACCGGCACCGGGTGCACGCCGTTCACCAGCAGGGTGGCGCCGGGGGCGAGGTGGGCCCAGAGGTTGCGCACGTCGTCGGGGTCGCAGGCCTCCGGGCGGAGGCCCGCCAGGCCGGCCAGGATCGCGTCCGGAGTGCCGTGGCCGAGACCGGTCGAGCCCAGAGAGCCGAACAGCGAGCACCGGATGCGGTGAACCTCGGCCAGCCGGCCGCTCTCGGCCAGATGTTCGGCGAAGGCCAGGGCGGCCCGCATCGGGCCGACAGTGTGGGAACTGGATGGACCGATTCCGATGGAGAAGAGGTCGAGAGCCGATACGTACGCAGTCACTCGCCCCATCGTACGCGGGCCGCGCCGCCCACGGAGCTACCGGATTCTCTTGCGGGCCGTGATCTGCCCGGTGTCGAAGCCGAGCAGGTGCAGCCCGCCGTGGAACCTGGCGTGCTCGATCTTGATGCAGCGGTCCATCACGACGGTCAGCCCCTTCGACTCGCCGTACTCCGCCGCCTCCTGGTTCCAGATGCCCAGTTGCACCCACACGGTCTTGGCACCCACCGCGAGGGCGTCGTCGATCACGGAGGGAATGTCGGAGGCCTTGCGGAACACATCGACGATGTCGGGCACCTCCGGCAGCGACGCCAGGTCGGGGTAGGCCTTCTCGCCGAGGATTCTGTCGGCGCGCGGGTTGACGAAGTAGACCGTGTAGTCGCTCGACTGCTGCAGGTAGGTGCCGACGAAGAAGCTGGACCTGGCCGGGTTGGGGGAGGCGCCGACGATGGCGATGGACTTTGCGCGCCGCAGGATGCCCAGGCGTGCCTTGGCGTCCGGTCCCTCCCAGGTGCGCTGGGTGCGCAGCAGCTTGGCCAGCGGGGAGTTGGTGGGAACGCTGCAGCTCAGGCCGTTGGTGAGCTGAACTGTTTCGGTGCTGTTCCCGGTGTCGGTGCTCATGACGCTCCTGACGTGCCGGCGGCCTGCGCCAGCGCCTGGTCGAGATCGTAGATGATGTCGTCGACATCCTCGATGCCCACGCTGATGCGCACCAGCCCGGCCAGCACGCCGGCGTGGACGAGTTGTTGCTCGCTGAGTTGGGCGTGCGTGGTGGAGGCCGGGTGGATCACCAGGGTCTTGGCGTCGCCGATGTTGGCGAGGTGGCTGGCCAGGTCGACCGATTCGATGAAGGTGCGACCGGCGTCACGGCCGCCCGTGACGCCGAAGCTGAACACCGAACCCGGACCCTTGGGCAGGTACTTGAGGCCGCGCTCGTAGTGCGGGTGGCTGGGCAGACCGGCCCAGTTGACGAAGTCGACGCGCGGGTCGGCGTCGAGCCACTCGGCCACGATGCGGGCGTTGTTCACGTGCGCCTGCAACCGGTACGGCAGCGTCTCGACTCCCTGGGCGAGCAGGAACGCGGAGTGCGGGGCGAGCACCGGACCGATGTCGCGCAGCTGTTCGGCGCGGAGGCGGGTGAGGAAGGCGTACTCGCCGAAATTGCCCGACCACTCCAGGCCGCCGTAGCTGGGTACGGCCTCGGTGAACAGCGGGAACTTGTCGCTGTCCCAGTTGAACCGGCCGCTCTCCACGACCACGCCGCCGAGGGTGGTGCCGTGGCCGCCGAGGAACTTGGTGGCCGAGTGGATGACGATGTCGGCGCCCCATTCGATCGGCCGGCACAGGTACGGGGTGGCGATGGTGGAGTCGATGATCAGCGGGATGCCGGCGGCGTGCGCCACGGCCGCGAGGCCCTCGATGTCGGCGACCTCGCCGGAGGGGTTCGCGACGGTCTCGGCGAAGATCAGCTTGGTCTTGTCGGTGATCGCGGCTGCGTAGTCGGCCGGGTCGGCGGACTGCACGAAGGTGGTCTCCACGCCGAACCGGCGCAGGGTCACGTCGAGCTGGGTGATCGAGCCGCCGTAGAGGTTGGCGCTGGAGACGATGTGATCGCCCGCCCCGGCCAGGCTGGCGAAGGTGATGTACTGGGCGGCCAGGCCCGAGGCGGTGGCGACGGCACCGAGGCCGCCCTCCAGGCTGGCGATGCGTTCCTCGAACGCGGCCACGGTGGGGTTGGACAACCGCGAGTAGACGTTGCCGTACTTCTGCAGGGCGAAGCGGGCGGCGGCATCCGCGGTGTCATCGAAGACGAAGGCGCTGGTCTGGTAGATGGGCAGGGCCCGTGCCCCCGTCACCGCGTCGGGGATGTTCCCGGCGTGGATTGCCCTGGTCGTGAAGCCGTACTCGCGATCTGCCATGGGAATACGCTACCGGCCAGGTGCCGGCCCCCGGCCCGGCGGCGTAACAGAGCGCCACATGTCAGCTCAGCTGCACGGCGGCCAGCGCCAGCAGGGCGATCAGCAGCCAGGAGGCCAGGCCAACGCCCAGCGCCTTCCCGCCGGTCTGCACCAGCTCGGTCAGCCGCACCGCGGTGCCCAGCCCGAACAGCGCCATGGCCAGCAGCACGGTCTGCACCAGGTCGGCTGTTTCGAGCACGGCCGTGGGCAGCGGAACAAACGTGCGTACCAGCACCATCGCCAGGAACCCGGCGACGAACAGGGGCAGCACCGGCGTTCGGCGGGCGGCGGGCACGGCGGCAGGCATAGCGGCGGGCACGGCGGCAGGGGTGCCGATCACGTCGCCGGCCGGGGTGACCGGGACGGGCGCCCGGCGGCGTTCGTAGACCGCCACGCCGGCCACCAGCGGGGCGAGCATCAACACCCGGGTGAGCTTGACCACCACGGCCACGGCGAGGGCCGCCGACCCGGCGATCTGCGCGGTGGCGACGACCTGGCCCACATCGTGTACCCCGGCGCCGACCCAGTGGCCGAATTTCAGGTCGGTCAGTCCCAGCGGATGCCAGAGCAGCGGCAGTACGCCGATCGCGAGGGTGCCGCACAGGGTGACGAGCGCCACCGGGGTGGCGGTCTCCCGGTCCTTGGCCTTGATCACCCCGCTCATCGCGCCGATGGCGGAGGCGCCGCAGACGGCGAAGCCGGTGGCGATGAGCAGCGGCTGATTGCCGGGCAGGCCCACCCGGCGGCCCAGCCACAGGGTGCCGAAGAAGGTCAGCAGCACGATCAGCACCGTGCTGCTGATGGTGAGCCAGCCGAGCGCGGCGATGTCGACCAGGCTGAGCTTGAGGCCGAGCAGCACCACGCCGAGCCGCATCAGGCGTTTGGCGGCCAGGGACAGGCCGGGCCCCAGCGGGCCGGCCAGGGCGGGGCGCAGCATGGGCAGCTGCCCCACCACGATGCCCAGCAGCACGGCCGCGGTCAGAAGCGGGACCGCGGGAACGAGAGTGTGCACACCCCACGCCGCCAGGGTGGCCATCCCGGCCGCCGCAACTCCCCACATCCACATTGTCTCAACCCTACCGATCGGTTCGCGAAGCGTGAGAAAAGCCCCAAGAATCCGAGATTCCGGGGGCTTTCCTCACAGTTCGCGAGGGGGTGCCCCTATGTGTTTCGTCAAGTCTTGATGGGGGTTTTGTTTTCGTAGAGCGTGCCATCGCGGAGCATGGCGTAGAGCACGTCACAGCGTCGGCGGGCGAGGGCTATGAGGGCTTGGTTATGGCGTTTACCTTGGGCGATCTTGCGGTCGTAGTAGGTGCGTGAGACGGGGTCGCTGAGGGCCGCGAAGGCGGAGAGGAACAGCGTGCGTTTGAGGACTTTGTTGCCACGCCGTGAGGGGTGCTCGCCTCGGATGGATGATCCGGAGCGTCTGGTGACCGGCGCCAGGCCGGCGTAGGAAGCGAGGTGGCCGGCGGTGGCGAACTCCTTGCCGGAGATCTCGGTGATGACACGGGCGGCGGTCCTCACACCGACCCCGGGCATGCTCGTGATGATCGGTTCCAGTGGGTTGGCGTCGACGAGCTCGGCGACCTCGACGGCAATTTCGGTGCGTTGGCGGTGGAGCGTGCTGAGCTGCTCGGCGAGGCGCGGCAGCACGGCGCGTGTGGCGTGGGTGCCACCAACGATGACGGTCTGCTCGGAGAGCGCCTGGAAGATTTCCTCTGCTAAGCGGCGGCCCATCCGTGGCGCGAGCTTGATGAGGCGGTTGCCGACCCGGACCCTCCCGGCGGCCGTCAGTGCTGTCGGTGTCGGGTATTTCTGGAGGAGATCCAGGACGGCCGGGTGGTCGAGGTGCGGGCCCAGTACCCGCTCCAACGCTGGGTGGATCTGCATCAGCAGCCCCCGGATCCGGTTGCTGGTGGCGGTCATCTGGCCGACGATGTCATCGTCGAATCCGCACAGCATCGATAGTTCAGCGATCTGCTCGTCTTCAAGGCGCAGCGGGCGCAGAGCGTGCGGGAGGGTGCGGGCAGCTTCGGCGATGATGGCCGCGTCGCGGGCATCCGTCTTTGCCTCACCGGGGTGCAAGTCGGCGATTCGACGCATAGCCAGCCCGGGCAAATAGGCCACGAGGATGCCTTCGGCATAAGCGACGGCGACGGGCAGAGCGCCGACTGTTTCGGGCTGGTCGACGACTAGGAGGACCTGCCCGCGGACCTTGAGTTTCTGGATCACGGCGCGCAGTCTTGCCTCGTCATTGGGGAGCGCTTTGTCATAGAGGCGTTTCCCAGAGCGGTCCAGAGCGACCGCGTGATGTTCGCTTTTTCCAACGTCAACACCGATGAACACGTCGACGCTGTCGTAATTCTCAATCATGAGTTTCCCGTCAGCCATGCGGATTAGTTGGCCTGTCCACGGCATCAAGTCTCGGCATCCACGTTACGTTCGACCCAGAAACGAGTTCCAGTCGAGCCCCTATTAGCGATCACCCAATGCCAGTCAGGCCCGGTGACAACACCCCCCGGATCATTAACGACTGGGGGCAACAACCATGCCGGGCCTAACAGGCCAACACCCTTCAGAAGCAAGCTTCAAGGGCTACTTACAAGGTAACGGGGTCAGCGGTGGTGGAAGCGCTGCACCATCGGGCAGTCGAACGGGTCGCGGGCGGCCAGGCCCACCTTGTTGAGGTAGGCGACGACGATGCCGTACGACTCGAACAGACCGGTCTCCGTGTACAGGATCTTGTTCGACTCGCAGTATTCCTTGGTGATCTCCTGCGCCTTTTTCAGGTGCGGGCGGGCCATGTTCGGGAACAGGTGGTGCTCGACCTGGTAGTTCAGGCCGCCCATGAAGGTGTCCATGAAGGTGCCGCCGCGGATGTTGCGCGACGTGAGCACCTGGCGACGGAGGAAGTCGACCTTGCTCTCGTGCGGCAGCTGCGGCATGCCCTTATGGTTGGGTGCGAAGGATGCGCCCATGTAGACGCCGAAGACGGCCATCTGCACGCCGATGAAGGCGAACGCCATGCCCAGCGGCAGGAAGTAGAAGATCACGGCGAAGTAGACCAGGATGCGCGTGGTGAGCATGGTGATCTCGAGCCAGCGCTTGTCGACCTTGCCCCTGCCGAAGACGGTCTTGAAGCCGTGGATGTGCAGGTTGATGCCCTCGAGGGTGAGCAGCGGGAAGAACAGGTAGCCCTGCTTGCGGGTGATGAAGGAAGTGAGCCAGTTGACCTCTGACGCGTCCTTCTCGTTGAACCGGATCACGTCGGGGTCGATGTCCGGGTCCTTGCCCACCACGTTCGGGTTGGCGTGGTGCCGGCTGTGCTTGGTCATCCACCAGGCGTAGCTGATGCCGACGAACAGGTTGGCGAGGATGCGGCCGGCCCGGTCGTTCGCGGGGCCGGACTCGAAGACCTGGCGGTGTGAGGCCTCGTGGGCAAGGAAGGCGAACTGGGTGAGGATGATGCCCAGCACGCCGGCGATGATCAGCTGGTACCAGGAATCGCCCAGCAGCACAAAGCCGACGCCGAGGCCGGCGGTGATCAGTACCAGAGCGGCGAAGACACCCCAGTAGAAACCCGTGCGGCGGCCGAGCAGGCCGAGGTTCCGCACGGTGTGCAAAAGAGAGGAGTACTCGGTGGTGGGGTTCTTGGAGTCGCCACCCTTGCGAGTGCGGACAATACGCACCGTGGGTGCGGCAGATGCTTCCGACATGAGGCCTTTGGTTTGTATCTGGACTTCTCAGTCGGTAATAGAGCAAACACTCGTCAAGCAGATACCGGCCATCCTACGGGTTCTGACCCCGAAAACAGCGCCAATTCACACGCCTTTAACAGCGGACGTATTCCAATTTCGGCATATGTCGAGATGTATGCACGGCCTGCAATACCAGCGTTTGAGCCGGTCAGCGCCAGCTCGGCAGCCAGATGTGGGCCTGCCAGAATCCGAACGGAACCTGGGCGCCGGTCCAGAGCGGGAAGTAGAAGGCGCTCACGAGCGTGGCCAGGACCAGGAACACCACCACGACGACCCGGCCCGAGACGCTCCTGAGGAGCAGGCCGATCACCAGGGTGAGGCCGAGGATCAGGTACGGCTGGAACGCGATCGTATAGAACTGAAAGACCGTGCGGTTCAGGTACATCAGCCAGGGCAGGTAGCCGGCCACCAGCCCCATCAGGATCAGGCCGACCTGCCACTGGCGGTATCGCACCAGCCGGTAGACCAGGTAGAGGATGGCGATGCTCGCCGCCCACCAGATCAGCGGATTGGCGATACCGGTGATCGCCTCGGAGCAGGTGGCGTAGCCGCAGCCGATCTCGCCCAGGGAAGAACCCTGGTAGTACATGCTGGTCGGCCGGCTCATGATCAGCCAGGTGAGCGGGTTCGCCTGGTACGGATGCGGGGTGACCAGGCCCACGTGGTACGCGTACGCCGCGGACTGGTAGTGCCAGAAGCTCTGCAGGCTGTGCGGCACCCAGGCCAGTGCTCCGGTCCAGGCCTGACCGGCCTGATCGGCCCAGTCCCGGTAGTAGCCGCCGCGGGTGACGAACCAGCCGGTCCAGGAGACCAGGAAGGTGAGAACGGCAACGGGCACGAAGAGCAGGAACGTCACCGGGCCCTGCTTGAGGATCGCCCCGCTGGCCCAGAACGGCAGCCCGGCCCGGCGCCGGGCGAGCGCGTCGACCACCACGAGGTAAATGCCGAACGCGGCCAGGAAATAGGCGCCGGACCACTTCACCGAGCAGGCCAGACCGAACGCCAATCCCGCCGCCAGCACCCACGGCCGCCACCAGAGCGCCGGCCCCCAGGTGGGCTCGATCTGATTGTCCCGCTTCTCGTTCAGCCAGGCGCCCAGGCGCACCCGGTGGTGGTCCCGGTCCATCAGTACCGCGCCGAAGCCGAGCAGGGCGAAGAACATCACGGAGTTGTCGAGCAGCGCCACCCGGCTCATCACGATGGCGTTGCCGTCGATGGCGAAGAGGAACCCGGCGAACGTGGTCAGCAGCACCGAGCGGAACAGCTTCTGGGCGATGAGCATCAGCAGTGCGACCGCGAGCAGCCCGACCAGGGCGGTGACCACCCGCCAGGCGAACGGGTTGTCGGCGCCGAACGCGGCCATCCCGAGCGCGATCAGCCACTTGCCCAGCGGCGGGTGCACCACGAAGGACGCAGCGCTGCCGAAGACGTTGCTCTGCCCGGCGGCGAACAGGGCGTCGGCACCATCCGGCCAGGTCGACTCGTAGCCGTTGTTGAACAGGCTCCAGGCGTCCTTCACATAGAAGGTCTCATCGAACACCAGGGTGCCGGGGTGGCCGAGGTTCCAAAAGCGTAAGGCAGCGGTCAGCAGCAGAACCAGCGCCGGTCCGGCCAGGCGCACCCATCGGGTGACCCACAGGTCGGGCCAACGCTGGGTCGCACGATCGGACGCGGGGTGGGTGAGGAGCACCTGACCATCGTAGTGAGCGACCGGAAGAGCCAGGGCTGCGAGACTGAGTACATGATCATTCTGGCTGCCACCCCCATCGGAAACCTCGGGGACGCCTCAACCCGCCTGATCGAGGCGTTGCGCACGAGCACAGTGATCGCCGCCGAGGACACCCGGGTGACCGTGCACCTGCTCAAGGCCCTCGGGGTGGAGAACCGGCCCCGGCTGATCGCGCTGCACGACCACAACGAGCGCGGCAAGGCCGCCGAGCTCGTGGAGTTGGCCCGCGACACCGACCTGCTCGTGCTCAGCGACGCCGGCATGCCCACGGTCTCCGACCCCGGCTTCCACCTGGTGGATGCCGCCATCGCCGCCGGCGTCACGGTCACGGCGCTGCCCGGCCCGTCGGCCGTGCTCACCGCGCTGGCCGTCTCCGGCCTGCCCACCGACAGGTTCACCTTCGAGGGCTTCCTGCCGCGCAAACACGGCGAGCGGATGCAGGCGCTGCGCGAGGTGGCGACCGAGCGGCGCACCATGGTCTTCTTCGAATCGCCCAACCGGCTCGCCGCGTCGCTCACCGACCTTGCCGCCGCGCTCGGCGCCGAGCGCCGCGTGGTGGTCTGCCGGGAACTGACCAAGTTCTATGAAGAGGTCAAGCGGGGCACCGCCGCCGAGCTGGCCGAGTGGGCCGCAGCGGGTGTGCGCGGGGAGATCTGCATCGTCGTGGCCGGAGCCAGCGCCCGCGTGCTGGACCTGGCCACCGGCGTCGACGAGGTGCTGGCCCTGGTGGCGGCCGGGGCACGCCTGAAGGACGCCGCCGCGGACGTGTCCGCCGCATCCGGTCTCGGCAAACGCGATCTGTACGAGGCCGCTCTCACCGGCAAGGCCGCCGGAGCCGGGTCGACCCGTCAG
The DNA here is from genome assembly GCF_004210215.2 of Cryobacterium sp. SO1. Lineage (NCBI taxonomy): Bacteria > Bacillati > Actinomycetota > Actinomycetes > Micrococcales > Microbacteriaceae > Cryobacterium > Cryobacterium sp. SO1. Next base: position 2,685,258 of record NZ_CP067394.1, on the reverse strand, counting down.
AAGGCGGCCCCGCAGCCCGAACTGCCGCTGGGCTGAGCGCGGCGGCGCAGCCGCGCGGCGTAACAGGGTCGGCGGTCCTGGCCGGTCCCCATAAGATGAAAGCATGTCCGACGGCTCATCTTTTTACATCACCACGCCTATTTTCTATGTGAATGATGTCCCGCACATCGGGCACGCCTACACGGAGGTGGCCGCGGATGTGCTTGCCCGCTGGCACCGCCAGCGCGGCGAGGACGCCTGGCTGCTCACCGGCACGGACGAGCACGGCCAGAAGATCCTGCGCACCGCCACGGCCAACGGGGTCACCCCCAAGCAGTGGGCCGACCGGCTGGTCGAGACGGCGTGGAAGCCGCTGCTGGAAACCGTCGACATCAAAAACGACGACTTCATCCGCACCACGGACGTGCGCCACGAGGTGAACGCGCAGAAGTTCCTGCAGCACCTCTTCGACGCCGGCCACATCTACACGGGCGAGTACGAGGGTTTCTACTGTGTGGGCTGTGAGGAGTACAAGCAGCCCAGCGACCTCGTCGACGGCACCGGCGAGTACACCGGCCAGCAGGTCTGCGCCATCCACTCCATCCCCGTGGAGCTGCTGCACGAGAAGAACTACTTCTTCCGGATGAGCACCTTCACCGACCAGCTGCTGGCCCTGTACGAAGCCAACCCCGACTTCATCCAGCCCGAGTCGGCCCGCAACGAGGTCATCTCGTTCGTCAAACAGGGCCTCTCCGACCTGTCGATCTCCCGCTCGAGCTTCGACTGGGGCATCAAGGTGCCCTGGGACGACAGCCACGTCGTCTACGTGTGGTTCGACGCCCTGCTGAACTACATCACCGCGGCCGGTTACGGCCAGGACGATGAGAAGTTCAGCCGGCTCTGGCCCGCCACCCACATCGTCGGCAAGGACATCCTGCGCTTCCACGCCGTGATCTGGCCCGCCATGCTGCTGGCCGCCGGGCTCCCGGTGCCCACCCAGGTCTTCGGCCACGGTTGGCTGCTCGTGGGCGGCGAGAAGATGAGCAAGTCCAAGCTCACCGGCATCGCCCCGAACCAGATCACCGACGTTTTCGGCTCCGACACGTTCCGCTATTACTTCATGCGCGCCATCAGCTTCGGCCAGGACGGTTCGTTCTCCTGGGAGGACCTGTCCGCCCGCTACCAGTCGGAACTGGCCAACGGCTTCGGCAACCTGGCCTCCAGGGTCATCGCCATGGTCGTGCGCTACTGCGACGGCGAGATCCCGGCCGGCGGCCCTCAAACGTCCGCGGATGCCGCCATCCTCGCCACCTCGATCCGGGTCAGCCAGACCGCCGACGAAGCCATCGACAGGCTCGCCCTGCACGAGGCCCTCGCCGCGGTGTGGGAACTCGTCGACGAGCTCAACGGCTACATCACCACGCAGGAGCCGTGGGCGCTGGCCAAGAACCCTGACGACCGCGAACGCCTGGAAACCGTGCTGCACACCGTGGTGCGCGGGCTCGGCACCCTCGCCGTGCTGCTCTCCCCGGTGACGCCGCAGGCCACCGCCACCCTGTGGAGCGCCCTGGGCGGCACCGGAGCGGTGCAGGACACGCCCATCCACCGGGCCTGGGAATGGACGGGTGGCACCCACGTGTCGCCGCTGACCGCCCTGTTCCCACGCATCGAGGCCACGGTTGGCTGACGACTCCGCCGAGCGCAGTCACATCCGCGCCCGCGGGGCGTGCGCCGGTCGCGACCTGGTCTACCCGCCCGCCCCGGTGCCGCTGGTCGTCGGCGTCTACGACAACCACACGCACCTGGACCCTTCGACAGGCTCAGGACGAGCGGACGGCATCACCCCGCTCTCGGTCGCCGAGCAGCTCGACCTGGCCTCCAGCGTGGGAGTGCGCGGCGTGATCCAGGTGGGCACCGACGTGGCCACCTCCCGGTGGTCCGCCGAAATGGCCGCCCGCGAACCGCGGATGCTCGCCGCCGTCGCCATCCACCCTAACGATGCACCGGCGCTGGAGAACGCGGGCACCCTCGACGAGGGGCTCGCCGTGATCGACGAGCTCGCCGGGCGACCCCGCGTGGTCGCGATCGGCGAGACCGGCCTGGACTTCTTCCGCACCGCACCGGAGGGCCGGGCCGCCCAGTTCCGCTCGTTCGAGGCGCACATCGAGATCGCCAAGCGGCACGGCCTGGCCCTGCAGATCCACGACCGCGACGCCCACGACGAGGTCGTCGAGACCCTGTTGCGGGTCGGCGCGCCCGCACGCACGGTGTTCCACTGCTTCTCCGGCGGCGCCGAGCTGGCCCGGCTCTGCGCCGACCAGGGCTGGTACCTGTCGTTCGCCGGCCCGGTCTCGTTCAAGAACGCTGCCACCCTGCGCGAAGCGCTGGACGTGGCACCGCGCTCCCTGCTGCTGGTGGAGACCGACGCGCCCTACCTCACGCCCACCCCGCACCGCGGCCGCCCCAACGCGCCGTACCTGCTGCCGCACACCCTGCGCGCCATGGCCGACCACCTGCAGACCGATGTCGCCGTGCTGGCCGCCCAGATCACCTCGAACACCGAACTCGTCTACGGCCGCTGGGACGCGGAACCCGTTGTGGTGACCGACACCGCCCGTGACCCTCGCATCAGCCCGGCCGGAGGCCTCGCATGACCGACTCTGCCCCCACACCAGCCACAGAACCGGCCGCGCCCACCCTGCTCGGGCCGGCCGAGATCCGCGACCTCGCCGAGATGCTCGGGGTGAACCCGACCAAGAAACTCGGACAGAATTTTGTCATCGACGGCAACACGGTGCGGCGGATCGTGAAGGTCGCCGCCGTGCAGCCCGGCGAAACCGTCGTCGAGGTGGGCCCCGGCCTCGGCTCGCTGACCCTGGGCATCCTCGAAGTGGGCGCCGCCGTCGTGGCCGTGGAGATCGACGACCGTCTGGCCGAACAGCTTCCGCTGACCGTGCAGCTCATGCAGCCGACCGCACAACTCACGGTCATCCGTGCCGACGCGCTGAAGATCGCCGACCTGCCTGGCGCGCCCACCCGGCTGGTGGCGAACCTGCCCTACAACGTGTCGGTGCCGGTGCTGCTGCACCTGCTCGAGCACTTCGCCTCCATCCGCGCCGGCGTCGTGATGGTGCAGGCCGAGGTGGGGGAGCGCCTCGCAGCCGCGCCCGGGTCGAAGATCTACGGCAGCCCCAGCGTCAAGGCCGCCTGGTACGGCCAATTCCGCACCGCCGGCAAGGTGAGCCGGCAGGTGTTCTGGCCGGTCCCGAACGTCGATTCCATCCTCATCGCGTTCGAGCGCCGCGCCGAAGAACTCGAATCCGAGGAATTGCGTCTGGCCACGTTCGCCCTCGTCGACGGGGCCTTCCAGCAGCGCCGCAAAATGCTGCGTCAGTCGCTGTCCGGCGTGCTCGGCGACTCCACCCAGGCGGCGGCCGTACTCACCGCTGCGGGCATCGACCCCACCGAACGTGGCGAGCAGCTCACCGTCAACGACTTCCTGGCGATCGCCCGGGCCTGGCTGGCCTAGGTTAGAGGCATGACCAACACGGCGACCTCACCGGTTGTGCATGCGAGGGCACCGGGCAAAATCAACGTCTTCCTCAAAGTGGGCGCCGTGATGGACGACGGCTACCACGATCTCGCCACCGCGTTCCAGGCCGTCTCCGTCTACGAAGACGTGCGCGCCACGGCCGCTGACGACTTCAGCGTCGAGTTCACCGGCACCATCGACACCTCGGCTCTGGCCGTTGACGACAGCAACCTCGCGATCAAGGCTGCCAGGGCGCTGGCCCGGTATACCGGCTACACCGGCGGGGTGCACCTCAGGATCGACAAGAACGTGCCCATCGCCGGCGGCATGGGCGGCGGGTCGGCGGATGCCGCGGCCACCCTGCTCGCCTGCGACGCGCTCTGGGGAACCGAGCTGAGCCGCGAGGAACTGCTGAAGATCGCGGCCACCCTCGGCGCGGATGTGCCGTTCGCGTTCACCGGCGGCACCGCCATCGGCACCGGGCGCGGTGACCAGCTGAGCCCCGCCCTGGCCAAGGGCACCTTCCATTGGGTCCTCGCCCTGGCCGAGTTCGGCATGTCGACCCCCTCGGTCTACAGCGAGTTGGACCGGCACCGCACCCGGCACGCCCAGGACATCTTCCCCGCCCAGTTGCAGCCCACCGTGGACGCCGACGTGCTGCAGGCCCTGCGCGCGGGCGACCCGGCCATGCTGGCCGAGTCGATGCACAACGACCTGCAGGCTCCGGCGCTGCAGCTGGCGCCGGGCCTGGGCCGGGTGCTCGAGCTCGGCGAGGCGAACGGCGCCCTGGCCGGCATCCTCTCCGGGTCCGGCCCCACTGTGGCGTTCCTGGTGCCCGACGTGGACGCGGGCCTCGAGCTGCAGGTGGCGCTGAGCGCCGCCCGGCTTCATTTGGTGCGGGCCACCGGTCCCGTGCACGGCGCCCGGATCCTCACCTCCTAGCGCACCGCGCGGCCGGCGGATGCCGATGCGCGGGTCAGGCGCCGGTGCGCGGGTGGCGCGCCACCCGCATAGGGGCGCAGTGCCCGCGTAGCTCGAAAAGTGCGCGCCTCGCACTGCCGGGCGAGAGCCGGCGGTCCGGGCTTTCAGCTGCGACGGCTAGGCTCGAACCCTATGGCACATTTGCTCGGGGCCGAGTCCCTGCACCTTGAATTTCCCACCCGCGTCATCTTCGACAGCGTCACCGCCGGACTGAACGAGGGTGACCGCATTGGCATCGTCGGCCGTAACGGCGACGGCAAGTCCACCCTCCTGCGCCTGCTCGCCGGCCGGATGGAGCCCGATTCCGGCCGGGTGACCCGCCGGCGCGGCGTCACCATCGGCGTGCTCGACCAGTCCGACGACCTCGTCAACGGCCACACCGTCGGGCACACCATCGTCGGCGGCATCGACGAGCACGTCTGGGCCGGCGACTCGAAGGTGCGCGACGTCATCGCGGGCCTCGTGCGCGACATCCCCTGGGACACCCTCGTCGACGACCTCTCCGGTGGCCAGCGTCGCCGGGTGGCCCTCGCCCAGGTTCTCATCGGCGACCACGACGTGGTCTTCCTCGACGAGCCCACCAACCACCTCGACGTTGAAGGCATCTCCTGGCTCGCCGGGCACCTCAAGAGCCGGTGGGCGCAGAACTCCGGCGGACTCGTGGTCGTCACCCACGACAGGTGGTTCCTCGACGAGGTCTGCAATATGACCTGGGAGGTGCACGACCGCCTGATCGAACCGTTCGAGGGCGGGTACGCCGCCTACATCCTGCAGCGCGTGGAGCGCGACCGGATGAGCGCGGTGATGGAGGGCAAGCGCCAGAACCTGATGAAGAAGGAGCTGGCGTGGCTGCGCCGCGGAGCCCCGGCCCGCACCGCCAAGCCCAAGTTCCGCATCGACGCGGCCAACGAACTGATCGAGAACGAGCCGCCGCCCCGCGACACCGTGTCGATGCAGTCGATGGCCATGCAGCGCCTCGGCAAGGACGTCGTCGACCTCGTCGACGTCACCGTCACCTTCGGTGAGAAGACCGTGCTCAACAACATCACCTGGCTGATCGCGCCGGGCGAGCGCACCGGCATCCTCGGCGTCAACGGCGCCGGCAAGTCGACGCTGCTGAACCTGGTCGCCGGCACGCTCACCCCCGACACCGGCAAGGTCAAGCGCGGCAAGACCATCAAGGTCGCCGTGCTCACCCAGCAACTGTTCGAGCTGGACGACATCCGCAATGACAGGGTCAGCGACGTCATCGCCCGCCAACGCACCTCGTACATGGCCGGCGGCAAGGAGATCACGCCCGGCCAGATGCTCGAGCGGATGGGCTTCATGAGCGCGCAGCTCTCCACCCAGGTCAAGGACCTCTCCGGTGGCCAGAAGCGCCGCCTGCAGCTGCTGCTGATCGTGTTGGACGAGCCGAACGTGCTGATCCTCGACGAGCCCACCAACGACCTGGACACCGACATGCTCGCGGCCATGGAAGACCTGCTCGACTCCTTCCCCGGCACGCTGCTGGTCGTCTCGCACGACAGGTACCTCATCGAGCGCGTCACCGACAACCAGTACGCGGTCTCTGACGGCGGCTTCCACCACCTGCCCGGCGGCGTCGACCAGTACCTGGAGCTGCGCCGCCGCCAGGTCGCCGGCGGCTCCTTCACGGCGGATGCGGCCTCGCCGACCTCCGCGACGGCCAAGGGCTCCGGCAAGCCGGCGCTCGGCGGCGCCGAGCTCCGCAACGCGCAGAAGGAACTCGCCTCCATCGACCGTAAGGTCGCCAAGCAGCAGGCCAAGATCACGGAGCTGCACAACGCCCTCGCCGCGCACGACCAGGGCGACTACACGGGCCTGGGCGTGCTCCAGGCCGAGGTCGCCGCGGCCGAAGACGCCGTCGCCGGCTTCGAAACCCGCTGGGTGGAACTGTCGGTGCTGCTCGAAAAGTGACCCGGCCGTTTCCGGCGACCGGCGCACCGCTTCGCTGACCCGCCGTCCGCCTCGCAGATGCTGTGACTGGGCGGCGGTCGTCGCAGCATCTGTGACGAAGTGTGTCGGCGCGGTACGGTCGTCGTGCCTTCTGCGGCTACCGTGGGAGAGTGCCACGCGACGATGCGGCACAGAATTCCCACGCGACGATTCCGTGGATGACCTGTGCCAGCCAGCTCTTCGTCCCGCGTTGCACGCACACACAGCGACCGAGACGTGGAGAACACTGAAGTGAAGAAGTACAGCGCGAAAAAGGGCTTCCTGAGCATCCTGGCCGTGGGCGCCAGCCTGACACTGCTTGCCGGCTGTGCCGGTGCGGCAGGCGGAGGCGACGAGACCGTGAAGATCGGCGTCGTCGGGGCCAGTGACCCGTACTGGGCCGACTACACCGCGGCAGCCGCCGACGAGGGCATCAGCGTCGAGATCGTGGACTTCGCCGACTACAACCAGCCCAACCCGGCCCTGACCAACGGTGACATCGACATCAACCAGTTCCAGCACCTGGTCTACCTGGCCGACTACAACGTCTCCAGCGGTGAGGACCTCACGCCCATCGGCGCGACGGCGATCTACCCGCTCGGCCTGTACTCCACCAAGGTCACCGACGTCGCCGACCTCAAAAAGGGCGACACCGTCGCCGTGCCCAACGACGCGAGCAACCTGGCCCGAGCCCTCCTGGTGCTGCAGAGCGCCGACCTCGTTGTGCTCAAGGACGGCGGATCCATCTTCAGCACCCTGGACGACGTCGACACCGCCAAGTCCACGGTCACCGTCACCGCGCTCGAGCCGTCGCTGACCGCGACGTCGCTGCCCGACGTGGATGCCGCGATCATCAACAACGACTTCGTCGAGAAGGCCGGCCTCAAGTTCGAGGACGCGCTGATCAAGGACGACCCAGCCGACGAGTCCGCCCTGCCGTACGTGAACGTGTTCGGTGTGCGCGCCGAAGACAGGGACAACGAGACCTACGCCACACTCGTCGAGCTCTTCCAGACCACGAGCACCGTCACCGACGGCCTGCTCGAGATCTCCGGCAACTCCGCCGTGCTGGCCACCACGTCGCCCGCCGACCTGCAGGCCGCCCTGGCCACGGTCGAGGAAGACACCGCGGCCCAGAAGTAAGCAGCCCCCGGCCGGCCGCCCCTCCCGTGAGGCGCGGCCGGCCTTTCCCCGCTCCAACCGAAGGACCTGCATGCCAGCACCCACCCCACTCGTCGAACTGAGAAACGTCAGCAAGGTGTACCCGGCCACCGTCAAGGGCGCACCGGATGTGACGGCGATCGACGACGTGAGCATCAGCATCGACGCCGGCGACGTCTACGGCATCATCGGCTATTCAGGGGCGGGCAAGAGCACCCTGGTGCGCCTGGTGAACGTGCTCGAGCGCTCCACGGCCGGCCAGATCCTCATCGACGGCCGGGACGTCGCCGGCCTGCCCGAACGCGAACTGCGACCGGTGCGACTGGGGATCGGCATGATCTTCCAGCAGTTCAACCTGCTGAACTCCCGCACCGTCGCCCGCAATGTGGCCTACCCCCTCGAGGTGGCCCGCCGGGACAAGGCCGACCGCACGGCACGGGTCGCCGAAATGCTCGACTTCGTGGGGTTGGCCGACAAGGCCGGCGCCTACCCCGACCAGCTCTCCGGCGGGCAGAAGCAGCGTGTGGGCATCGCCCGCGCCCTGGCGTCCTCGCCCGCGCTGCTGCTGGCCGACGAGGCCACCAGCGCCCTGGACCCCGAGACCACCCATGAGGTGCTCGAACTGTTGGGGCGGGTCAACCGCGAGTTCGGCGTCACCATCATCGTCATCACCCACGAAATGGATGTCATCCAGACTCTGGCCACCAAGGTCGCCGTGATGGACCAGGGCCGCATCATCGAACGCGGCGACGTGTTCGACGTGTTCTCGAACCCGCAGCAGGCCGCGTCCGCACGGTTCGTCTCGACGGTGGTCAAGGGGCTCCCGTCCAAGCCGGAACTCGACGTGCTCCGCTCCAGGCACACCGGCCGCATCGTGACCCTCGCGTTCCGCAGCGACACCGTCGACCAGACCCTGGTGTTCGGCGAACTGTCCCGCGACGGTATCGCCTTCCAGGTCGTCTACGGGGGCATCAACGAAATCCAGGGGCGCCCGTTCGGGCACCTCACCCTGGCGCTGACCGGGGACGAGACGACCATCGACGCCGCGCTTGACCGGGTGCGCGCGCTCACGACAGTCACCGAGGTGCGCTGACCATGGACGGACTCATCACTCTCCTGCCCCAACTGTGGGTTGCCGCGTGGGAGACCCTGTACATCGTGGGCCTCACCCTGCTCCTGGGCGGCTTCGGCGGCCTGGTCGTCGGCCTCGGCCTCTACCTCACCCGGGCCGGCAGCATCCTGGCCAACCGCGGTGTCTTCGGGGTGCTCAACGTCCTCGTCAACACCATCAGGCCGATCCCGTTCATCATCTTCCTGGCGGCGGTGCAACCACTCACCCGAGCCGTGGTGGGCACCGGTATCGGCAACAACGCGATGATCTTCACCATCGCACTGGCGGCGATGTTCGCGATGGCGCGCATCGTGGAGCAGAACCTGCTCACCGTGACGCCCGGCGTGATCGAAGCGGCCCGCAGCGTGGGCGCCGGCCCGATCCGCATCATTTTCACGGTGCTGCTGCCCGAGGCGCTCGGCCCGCTGATCCTGGGCTACACGTTCATCTTCGTGGCGCTCGTGGACATGTCGGCGGTGGCCGGTTACGTCGGCGGCGGCGGTCTGGGCGCGTTCGCGCTGCTCTACGGCTGGCGGCAGTTCGACCCCGTCGTCACCTGGGCCGCCGTGCTGCTGATCGTCATTTTTGTGCAGGTTGTGCAGTTCCTCGGCAACCGGCTGGCCCGCAAGGCGCTGCGCCGCTGATCCGCGAACCGTGAGTTAAGCCCCAGAAATCTCGGGTTTTGGGTGCTTACGTCACAGTTCGCGAGAGGGTGGTCAGTCGAAGTCGAGGCTGAGCTTGCGCAGCAGGGCGGCCAGACGTTCCTGATCGACGGCGGGCAGGCTCTGCAGCAGGGCCGCCTCGGCGTCGACCAGACGGGTGATCGCGGCATCCACCCGGGTGAGGCCGCCGGCGGTCATGCCCACGAAGATGCCACGGCCGTCGTTGGGGTCGGTGCGCCGGGTGACCAGGCCACGTTCGACGAGCCTGTCGATGCGGTTGGTCATGGTGCCGCTGGAGACCAGGGTCTGCTGCAGGAGCAGCTTCGGGCTCAGCTCGTACGGATCGCCAGCGCGGCGCAGGGCCGAGAGCACGTCGAATTCCCAGGAATCCAGCTCCGACCTGGAGAACGCGGTGCGGCGGGCACGGTCCAGATGTTTGCTCAGCCGGGCGACGCGGGAGAACACCTGCAGGGGAGCGAAATCCAGGTCAGGGCGCTCCCGCAACCAGGCATCAACGATCCGGTCGACTTCGTCATTGGCAGGCATCCGTCCATTATCCGGTTTTCGGCCGCGTGAAAGCGCGGATGACGCGCAGGCGCCCGCGCATCTGGCAGACTTGACTCCGTTGCCCGGCCGTAGCCGGCGCAATCCGCCGTGGTGTAATGGCAGCACGACAGCCTTTGGAGCTGTTAGGTCTAGGTTCGAGTCCTGGCGGCGGAGCTCGTTTTGAGAGGACCCCCGTGACCGATTCCCGCCTCGCCATCATCGTGCTGGCCGCCGGCCAGGGCACCCGCATGAAGTCCAGCCTGCCCAAGCTGATGCATCCGCTGGCCGGGTTGCCGATCATCAGCCACGTGCTCGCCACGGCCAGGGCCCTGGATGCCGCCCACGTGATCACCGTGCTCCGGCACGAACGGGAACGCCTGGCCGAGCTCGTCGCCTTCGACCTGCCGGAGAGCCTGCTCGTCGACCAGGACGAGGTCCCCGGCACCGGCCGTGCCGTTCAGCAGGCCGTCGCCGCGCTGCCGGCCGACTTCGACGGGGATGTGCTCGTGATCAGCGGCGATGTGCCGCTGCTGAACGCCGCCACCCTCACCAACTTCATCGAGGCACACCGCGAACGCGCCGGGGTGTCCGCAACGGTGCTGTCCGCGTTCCCTGGCGATGTCACCGGCTACGGCCGCATCATCCGCGGCGACGACGGCACCTTCGACCGCATCGTGGAGCACAAGGACGCCAGCGACGACGAGCGGGCGGTCGACGAAGCCAACGCCGGTGTGTACATCTTCGGCCTCGCCGAACTGCGCGACCAGCTGGCCCGTCTCACCACCGAGAACGTGCAGGGCGAGAAGTACCTCACCGATGTGATCGGGCTGCTCCGCGCGGCAGGCTCCGAGGTGCGCGCCGTGCCCGTGGCTGATGCCTGGCTCGTCGCCGGCATCAACGACCGGGCGCAGCTCAGCGACACCGCCGCCAAGCTCAACGCCGTCATCGTGCGCGGCTGGCAGCTGGCCGGGGTGACCGTGCAGGACCCGGCCACCACCTGGATCGACCTCAAGGCCACGCTCGCCAGCGATGTGACCCTGCTGCCCGGCACCCAGATCCTCGGCTCCACCACGGTGGCCACCGGCGCGATCGTCGGCCCGGACACCACCCTGCTCGACTGCGAGATCGGTGAGGGGGCCACGGTCAAACGCACCGACGGCACTCTCGCGGTGATCGGCGCCGGCGCCACCGTCGGCCCGTTCGCCTATCTACGCCCGGGCACCTGGCTGGGCGCCGACGGCAAGATCGGCACCTTCGTGGAGACCAAGAACGCGGTCATCGGCGAGGGCAGCAAGGTGCCGCACCTCAGTTACGTCGGCGACGCCACGGTCGGGGTGCACTCCAACATCGGCGCCGGCACGATCTTCGCCAACTACGACGGCGTGAACAAGAACCCGTCGGTGATCGGGTCGCATGTGCGCACCGGGTCGCACAACGTGTTCGTCGCGCCGATTAGAATCGGAGACGGAGCCTACACGGGCGCCGGCACTGTGGTCCGCAAGGACGTGCAGGCCGGGGCGCTCGCGATCAACGTGGCTCCGCAACGCAATATGGTCGGTTGGGTAGAGACCAACCGTCCGGGAACAGATGCGGCGACAGCCGCCTCACAGAGCGGAGACTAGGTGCCTGGAATCAAGAGCAGCGGCGAGAAGAAATTGGTGCTCATCTCGGGGCGAGCACACCCACAACTCGCGATCGACATCGCCGCAGAACTTGGTTCGGAGCTGATCCCCACCGACGCACGCACCTTCGCGAACGGTGAGATCTACGCTCGCTTCGACGAGAGCGTGCGCGGCGCGGACGCGTTCGTCATCCAGTCGCACACCAACCCGATCAACGAATGGCTGATGGAACAGCTCATCATGGTGGACGCTCTCAAGCGAGCATCGGCCAAGCGCATCACCGTGGTCGCCCCGTTCTACCCGTACGCCCGCCAGGACAAGAAGGGCCGCGGCCGTGAGCCGATCTCGGCCCGCCTCGTCGCCGACCTGTTCAAGGTCGCCGGCGCCGACCGCATCATGTCGGTCGACCTGCACGCCGCCCAGATCCAGGGCTTCTTCGACGGCCCCGTCGACCACCTCTTCGCCATGCCGGTGCTGCTCGAGCACTTCCGCGCCAAGCTCGACCCGTCCACCCTCACCATCGTGTCGCCGGACATGGGCCGTGTGCGCGTCGCCGATATCTGGAGTGACAAGCTCGGCGCCCCGCTGGCCATCATCCACAAGCGCCGCGACCCGCTGGTGCCCAACCAGATCACCGTTCACGAGATCGTCGGCGAGGTCAAGGGCCGCGTCTGCCTGATCGTCGACGACCTGATCGACACCGGCCGCACCATCGTCCAGGCCGCCGAGGCGCTCATGGCCGCCGGCGCCATCGGTGTCGTCGTCGCCGCGACGCACGCCGTGTTCAGTCCGCCCGCGCTCGAGCTGCTGCAGAACGACGCCATCCTGGAGGTTGTCGTCACCGACACCCTGCCGATCCCCACGGACAAGCGTTTCCCGACGCTGACCGTGCTGCCGATCGCCCCGCTGTTGGCGCGCGCCATCCACGAGGTCTTCGACGAGGGATCCGTCACGTCGATGTTCGAGGGCGCCGCGTAACGCTCGCCCCCAGTTCTGTCGTAAGGCCGGTCCCGTTCCCGGGGCCGGCCTTCGGTCTGTTCGGCGTCAGGACACGCTGGTCGCCGGCGGCCGGAACGGGCCGGGGATGATGCCGAGGGGCAGCACGAAGGTCTGGCGTTCGTTCTGGTCGATCGCGTAACACTGCCAGCCGAAGCCGCCCGCGCCGGCCAGTTCGAACCTGGCGTCGATGCCCTCCGAGAGCGGGTAGTAGCGTGCCACGGCCTGGTCGCAGGCCCGCGCGGCCGTGGCCGAGGCGATGCTCAGGGTGGTGAGGACGCCGGGCACGACAAGCCCCACCAGGCCGAGCACCACGGTGATGCGCATGAGCAGCAGCATCCGCCGGCCGCGGAGGGGCCGGGAGGAGTCGGTCGGCTCGTAGCCGGAGAGTTCGGGGTGAAAATCGCTCATGGGTGTCCTCCAGTAAATCAGACCCTGGCCCGGTGCGGATGCCTGCGGTTCACCTGGATTGCCTACTGTGGGTGCATGGACGGATCGACACGGCCCGAGGACACCCTGCGGCGCCACCTCGGCATCGGCGGGGCCACCGTGGTGGGCCTGGCCGCGATGATCGGCGCCGGAGTGTTCTACGTCTGGGCGCCGGCCGCCGCCGCGGCCGGTTCCGGCCTGCTCGTCGGACTGGTCCTCGCGGGGCTGATCGCCTCGCTGAACGCCCTGAGCTCGGCGCAACTGGCGATGAGCCATCCGGTGTCCGGGGGAGCGTACGCGTTCGGCCGGGCGACCCTGGGCCCGTGGTGGGGGTTCTCGGCCGGCTGGCTGTTCCTGGCCGGTAAGACCGCCTCGGCCGGCGCCATCGCCCTGATCCTGGGCGGCTACCTCTGGCCGGAGCAGGCCAGGCTGGTGGCCGTCCTGGCGATCCTGGTGCTCGGCTCCGTGAACCTGGCCGGGATCCGCAGCACCGCCAGGCTCAGCGCCGTGGTGGTGTTCCTGGTGCTCGGCGGACTGTTCACGCTGGTGCTCGTGGTGGGTGCCGGCCTCGCCGGAGGGACGTTGCCGGTGGCGTTCGACTCCGGCACGCTGTTCGAGGGCGGCTGGGTGGGCATCATGCAGTCGGCCGGGCTGCTCTTCTTCGCGTTCGCCGGTTACGCCCGGATGGCCACCCTGGGGGAGGAGGTCCGCGACCCGCGCCGCACCCTGCCGCGGGCGATTGTGACCGCGCTTGCCCTCACCCTGGTGGTCTACGGGGTGATCGGCCTGCTGTGCGTGCTTGTGCTCGGGCCGGCGGCCCTGGCGGCCTCTGCGTCGCCGCTGGCCGACCTGGCCGGCAGGGCCGAGCCGTGGACCGGTATCGCCCGGGTGCTGGCCGCCATCGCCTGCCTGGGCTCGCTCGCGGGCATCCTGGCCGGCCTCAGCCGCACCGGACTGGCGATGGCCAGGGAGGGGGACCTGCCGGGTGCGCTCGGCCGTATCTCGCCGGCGCGGCGCAGCCCGGTGACGGCCGAGGTGACCATCGGCCTCGTGGCGATGTTCGGAGTGCTGCTGCTGGACCCTGCCCAGCTGGTGGGCTTCTCGGCCTGCGCGGTGCTGGTCTACTACGCCATCGCGCACCTGGCCGCGCTGCGTCAGCCACCCGAGGAACGCTGGCTGCCCCGCTGGGTGCAATACGCGGGCGCCGCCGGCTGCCTGTTGCTGGCCGTCACCCTGCCCTGGCCCGGCGTGCTCGCCGCGTTCGCCTGGCTGGGGCTTGGACTGGCGGGCCGCGCGCTGCGCTTCGCCCGAGCCGCCCGCCGCTCCTGACCCGCCGCACAGGCTCCCGAACGCACGAACTGGTCCCCGTGCGGACACTTGGTCCCGGCACACCGGGTGCAAATGTCCGGACGGTAACAGATAGCGGCGGAAGGTGCGGCTCCTCCACAGCCGGGGCGACGGGCGGATCTGCACCGATGGGCGCCATCCGGGTCCCGGTGAGACGGCGGATGCGAGTCTGACCCCATGGCTGATGACCGGCTGGACCCACGAACGGGCCTCTTCCTCGTCCAGAGCGTCGGCGTTTCTGACACCGATGCCCGGCAGTTCCGCCGATCTGTGGATCGGGGGCAGGGCACCCGCTTGCGCCGCGGGGTCTTCACGACGACGGACCGTTGGGGCGGCCTGGCACCCCAGGATCGATACCTCGACCGCATCCGCGCTGTTGTGGCGACCAGGAGGCGGCACGACCCCGTCGTCAGCCACCAGTCTGCCGCGGCGCTGTGGGGCATCCCGCTGGGTGGCGCCTGGCCGGAGACCGTGCATGTTCTCGCGGTACCGGGCTCACGGGTGCGAAGCAAGAACGGCGTGTTCGTGCATCGCACCGGGTTCGACTGGGCCGAGGTCGTCGAACTCGACGGCGTGCTCGTGACCAGACCGGCTCGCACGCTCCTCGACCTCGCGAGGACGGCAACGTTCGACAATGCCGTCGTCGCGCTCGACCACGGCATGAATCCTCGACGGGCCACACCGGAGATGCTCGTCTACCCGGACGAGTTGTCCGAGATGTTGGCCCGGTGCGGGTCGGTTCGCGGCAGCACCAGAGCGCAACGGGCCATCGACTTCGCGCGTCCCAACGCCGACAACCCGGGGGAGTCGCTGAGCCGGGTGGCGATCTTCGAGCTGGGCTTCCCCGACCCCGAGTTGCAGTGCCGGCACCCGAATCCGCAAGGTGGGTGGTACTTCACCGACTTCGAATGGCCGAGATTCCGGCTGATCGGGGAGTTCGACGGGCGGGGCAAGTACCTCAAGGACGAATATCTGCACGGGCGTGCGCCGGGCGACGTCGTGTACGCCGAGAAGGTGCGGGAGGACCACCTGCGCGCCGAGGGGTTCCGGGTGGTGAGGTGGGGCGCCGCCGAGCTGGCCAACCGGGCTGCGCTGAGCCGACTGCTGGTCACTGCCGGCTTGCCGGTCACCCGGTGACCAAGCCAACTGTTGCCCGTCGTGCGGACAACCGGTCGCGGTGTGCCGACCGGCCGGCCGATCGACCGCACAGACAACTGTTGCCCGTGCGGACAACTGGTCCCGGTGTGCCGGGTGCCAATGTCCGCACGGGCAACAGTCGCCGAGCGGGTGGAGCGGGGGGAACAGCCTCTAGTGCGAGGAGCCCTCGGTGACGATCTCGGTACGGTCGCCGGACCACAGGGTGTGGAAGGTGCCTTCCTTGTCGACGCGCTTGTAGGTGTGCGCACCGAAGAAATCGCGCTGGCCCTGGGTGAGGGCAGCGGGAAGGCGGTCAGCGCGCAGGCTGTCGTAGTACGCCAGTGACGAGGCGAACACCGGCGCGGGGATGCCGGCGTGGGCGGCGTCGGCGACAACATTGCGCCAGGAGTCCTGGGCCGTCGCGACAACATCGGTGAAGAACGGGGCGGTGACGAGCGAGACAAGTCCCGGGTTCTCGGTGTACGCCTCGGTGATGCGGTTGAGGAAGCGGGCGCGGATGATGCAGCCACCGCGCCAGATCTTCGCGATCTCGCCCTTCTTGATGTCCCAGTTGTACTGTTCGGCACCGGCGACGATGGCGTCGAAGCCCTGCGAGTAGGCGATGACCTTGGACGCATAGAGCGCCTGGCGGACACCCTCGATGAAGCCGTCCACATCTTCGACGGGGTTGGCGGTCGGGCCGGGGAGGGCGGCGGCAGCTGCGCGCTGCGCGGGCTTGGAGGAGACGGACCGGGCGAACACGGCCTCGGCGATGCCGGACACGGGGATGCCCAGGTCGAGGGCGGTCTGCACGGTCCACACGCCGGTGCCCTTGCTGCCCGCCTGGTCGAGGATGACGTCGACGAGCGGCTTGCCGGTCTCCGCGTCGACCTGCTTGAGGACCTCAGCGGTGATCTCGATGAGGTAGCTCTCGAGCTCGCCCTTGTTCCACTCGGTGAAGATCTCGGAGATCTCGGCCGGGGTCTTGCCGGTTCCGCGACGGATAAGGTCGTACGCCTCGCCGATCAGCTGCATGTCGGCGTATTCGATGCCGTTGTGGATCATCTTGACGAAGTGGCCGGCGCCATCGGTGCCGACGTGGGTGACGCAGGGCACGCCGTCAACGACCGCGGCAATGGACTCGAGGATAGGGCCGAGGGTGACGTACGCCTCCGCTGAACCGCCGGGCATGATGCTCGGGCCGTTGAGGGCGCCTTCCTCACCACCGGAGATGCCGGCGCCGACGAAGTTGATGCCTGTCTCGCGAACGGCCTTCTCGCGACGGAGGGTGTCGGTGAACAGCGCGTTGCCGCCGTCGACGATGATGTCGCCGGGCTCGAACAGCTCGGTCAGCTGGCTGATCACGGCGTCGGTGCCCGTGCCGGCCTGCACCATGATGATGGCCGTGCGGGGGGTGCTGAGCGAGGCGACGAAGTCCGCGATGGTTTCGGATGCCACGAAGCCGGCCTCGGGGTGTTCGGTGGTGAGCAGGCGGGTGCGTTCGGGCGAACGGTTGTAGACGGCCACGGTGTTGCCTTCGCGGCTGGCGAGGTTACGGGCGAGGTTGGAGCCCATCACCGCCAGTCCGACGACGCCGATGTTTGCTGAACCGGTTTCTGACACGCAAATCTCCTTTGGGTCTGTGAGCGATGACCACCATCAAGGTTAGTGGACCGCTAGACCTATGTAATCATATTTATTGCCCGGATGCGCGGGACCAGCTGGGCTGCACCTCCGCGTAGGTGCGGCGCATGATCAGCTCCATCGCCACCCGGGCCGCTCCCGGCTCGCCGGCGGCGATGGCATCGGCGACGTCGGCGTGCAACTGCAACGTGTTCTCGTGCGGGCGGTCGGGCATCAGGCCCAGGTCGGTGCGGCCGGACAGCACCGCCGCGATGGGCTCGCCGAGTTTGGCGAACATCTGGTTGCCCGACCCGTGCAGCACCAGCGTGTGAAAGCGGATGTCGAGCTCCAGGAACTGGGACAGGTCACCGGAATCGCCGGCGCTGCGCATCAGCTCGGCCACGGCCACCAGCTCGGCGGAGACCGCGGGAGCCGAGTGCCGGGCGGCCAGCTCCGCGGCCATCGGCTCCACGGCGCTTCGGAGTTCGGTCAGTGACCGCAACTGTTCCCCTTTGCCCGGCCCGAGCAGGCGCCAGCGGATGATGGTGGGATCGTACGCGTTCCAGCTCTCCGGCGGCAGAACCCGGATGCCGACCCGTTTGACCGACTCCACCAGCCCCATCGACCCCAGCACCCGGATCGCCTCCCGGATCACCGACCGGCTCACACCCTGCCGGCGTTCGATCTCATCGGAGAGCAGGATCGTGCCCGCCGGAACCGTGCCATCGACGATGGACCGGCCGACGTCATCGGTCACTCGGGTGTGCAGGCTGGCCATGATCGTCACTTTATCGTCTAGAGTGGTGAGTTGAACTTCGGCGAGGGATTCGTGCGGGGCCCGGGAAACCGGCCCGGTGAAATCCGTAATCGACGCGGCGAAAAGTCCCTCCAAGGCCTTTCCTCACGCTGACATGCGTTCGAGTTGAACCAGCATCCGTACTGCGGGCCCAGCGCCAGCACACATCAATACGGGCACACGAGGCCCGCAAGGAGACACCATGGCCGAGGCCAAGAACAACAACAACAAGATTTCCGCTGACGCGCGCCACAGCTTCGGCAAGGGCGCTGCCCGCAAGCTGCGCGTGCTGGGCAAGATCCCCGCCGTCATCTACGGCCACGGCACCGAGCCCGTGCACGTGGCCCTGCCGGCCCACGAGATCGGCCTGCTTCTGCGTCGCGCGAACGCCGTGCTCGAGCTCGACGTCGAGGGCACCACGCACCTGACCCTGGTCAAGGACGTGCAGAAGGACCCGGTTCGCCAGATCATCGAGCACCTCGACCTCATCGTCATCCGCAAGGGTGAAAAGGTCCAGGTCGAGGTCGCCGTGCACATCACCGGTGAGAGCGCCCCCGGCACCATCGCGGACCTCGACGCCAAGACCCTGCTCCTTGAGGTCGAAGCCACCAACATCCCGCAGAGCGTCAGCGTCGATGTCGAGGGACTGGAAGACGGCGCCCTCATCCACGCCAGCGAGATCAAGCTCCCCGCCGGCGCGTCGCTCGTCTCCGACCCCGAGATGGTCGTCATCGGCGTGCACCTGCCCGCAGAGGAAGAGGCAGAGGAGACCACCGAGGCCGAGGCTCCCGCCGAGGAAGCCGCCGCCGAGTAGCCTTTCCCCTCCTCACCGCCGGACAGGAACTTGTGTAAAGGAACCCCCTGGACGAGAATCTTTGGCTCGTAGTCGGGCTCGGTAACCCCGGGCCCGGCTACGCCGGCAACCGCCACAACGTCGGCCACATGGTCACGGCAGTGCTCGCCGACCGGATGCGCGCGAACTTCAAGAACCACAAGGCGAACGCCTCCGTCGCCGAGGGTCGCAGCGCGCCCGGCGGCCCCAAGCTGATCCTGGCCAAGCCGAACAGCTTCATGAACCTCTCCGGCGGCCCCGTCGCGGGCCTGCTGCGCTTCTACTCGCTCGACGTCTCCCGGCTGATCGTCGTGCATGACGAGTTGGACCTGCCCTTCGACACCCTGAAGATCAAGGTGGGCGGCGGCCACGGCGGCCACAACGGGGTGCGGGACATCATCGCCGCTA
This sequence comes from Cryobacterium sp. SO1, assembly GCF_004210215.2. NCBI lineage: Bacteria > Bacillati > Actinomycetota > Actinomycetes > Micrococcales > Microbacteriaceae > Cryobacterium > Cryobacterium sp. SO1. Next base: position 2,666,140 of record NZ_CP067394.1, on the reverse strand, counting down.
CGGGCAGCAACGAATTCACCCGCATCCGGATGGGCATCGGCCGGCCGCCCGGCCGCCAGAACGCCGCCGACTTCGTGCTGCACGACTTCTCCAGCATCGAGCGCAGCACCCTGCCGATCATGCTCGAGGACGCCGCGGATGCCATCGAGATGATCGCCGCAGACGGCGTCACCGCGGCGCAGCAGAAGTTCCACGCCCCTCCCGCCTAGCGATCATCCTGGAACCCGTAGACTTGTGCGGTGATTCTTCAGGGCTTGATTCCGGCGCTTTCTGGTGCCTCCACGTTCGACAACGCCCTCGCCTTCGCGGCGTGTGACGCCGATTTCTCCCTCACCGAGGGCCTGCGGGCCCCGCTGCTGGCCGCGCTGCTGGAGCAACGGTCCCGGCTCGACAAGGGCCGAGCCCTGTTCGTGATCACGGCCACCGGCCGCGAGTCCGAAGCGCTCCGGGAGAACCTCGGCTGCTTCTCCGACGACGCCGAGATCGTCGAATTCCCCGCCTGGGAGACCCTGCCGCACGAACGGCTCAGCCCCAGTGCCGAGATCGTGGGCCGCCGGCTCTACGCGCTCCGCCGGATGCGCGACTGGGAGAACTCGGATGCGGCCGGCCGCCGTCCCCTCATCGTGGTGGCCTCGGTGCGGGCCGCGCTGCAGCCCGTGGCCGACAACCTCACCGACTACGACCCCCTCGAGCTCAGCGCCGGCGGCCGCGGCCACGACCTCGCCGCCATCTCGGTGGACCTGGTCAACGTGGCCTACGCCCGCGTCGACATGGTCACCCGGCGCGGCGAGTTCGCCGTGCGCGGCGGCATCCTCGACGTGTTCCCGCCGATGGCCGCGCACCCGTACCGGATCGAGTTCTTCGGCGACGAGGTCGAGCAGATCCGCGCCTTCGCGGTCGCCGACCAGCGCTCGATGCCCGAGCCCATCGACTCGGTGACCCTGCCGCCGAGCCGGGAGCTGCTGCTCAGCCCCGCCGTGCGGCAGCGTGCCCGGGAGATGCAGCACGAATTCCCCAGCCTCGCCGGCCTCCTCGCCAAGGTCGCCGAGGGCATCCCGGTCGAGGGCATGGAAAGCCTGGCGCCGGCGCTGGTGGACCGGCTCGTGCCGGTCACCCACTACCTGCCCCGGCAGGCCGCCGTCGCGGTGATCTCGCCCGAACGGGTCGCCTCCCGGGCGATCAGCCTCGCCGAAACCAACCGGGAGTTCCTCTCCGCAGCCTGGAACGCCGCCACCGCCGGCGCCGAAGCGCCCATCGACCTGGCCAGCGGTGACTTCCTCACCCTGGGCACCCTGCGGGACGCCGTGCGCTACTCCGCCCCCGGCGCCCCCGCCACCGAACGAGTCTGGTGGACGCTCAGTTCGTTCCAGGCCGCCCCGACCGACATCGAGGTGCTGCCTGAGCACCGCGAGATCGACGAACTGCTCACCATCCGCATCGAGGGCGACGCCGTGCCGAGCTTCGCAGGCAGTGTCGAAGGCGCCGTCGGACACCTCTCCAGCCGGCTCAAGGACGGCTGGACGGTCGCCGTCGTCGCCCAGGGCGCCGGCCTGGTCGACCGGGCCGCCGACGTGCTCGCCGGCGCCGAACTGCCCGCCCGCATCGTGGCGGAATTCCCGGCGGACCCGGAGCCCGGCATCGCCTACCTGATCAAGGCCTCCATCGCCCACGGCTTCGAGATCCCGGAGACCAAGCTCACCCTGGTGAGCGAGAGCGAGTTCTACGGCCGCACCGTCGGCTACGACGCCCGGCAGATCAAGAAGTTGGCCAGCCGGCGGAAGAACGTCGTCGACCCGCTGCAGCTCAAAACCGGCGACCACGTCGTGCACCAGACCCACGGCATCGGCAAGTTCCTCGAACTGACCCAGCGCGAGGTCTCCAGCGGGGGCCGCAACCCGGTCAAAACCACCCGCGAATACCTGGTGCTCGAATACGCCGCATCCAAGCGCGGCCACGGCGGCGACAAGCTCTACGTGCCCACCGACCAGCTGGACCTGGTCTCCCGCTATGTCGGCGGCGAGGCCCCGGCGCTGTCCAAAATGGGCGGCAGCGACTGGTCGGCCGCCAAGACCAAGGCCCGCCGGGCGGTGCGCGACATCGCCGTCGAACTGGTCAAGCTCTACTCCGCACGGATGGCCAGCAAGGGCCACGCGTTCGGCCCGGACACCCCCTGGCAGCGTGAGCTCGAGGAGGCGTTCCCGTTCGCGGAGACGCCCGACCAGCTCACCACCATCGAAGAGGTCAAGGCCGACATGGAACGGCCCATCCCGATGGACCGGCTGCTCTCCGGCGACGTGGGCTTCGGCAAGACCGAGGTCGCCGTGCGCGCCGCGTTCAAGGCCATCCAGGACGGCAAGCAGGTGGCCATGCTCGTGCCCACCACCCTGCTCGTGCGCCAGCACATGGAAACCTTCCAGGAACGCTTCGCGGGCTTCCCGATCCACCTGCGCGCCCTCAGCCGGTTCCAGACCGACAAGGAATCCCGCGAGACCGTGGCCGGCATGCAGGGCGGCACCGTCGACATGGTCATCGGCACGCACCGGCTGCTCTCGGACAACACCATCTTCAAGGACCTCGGCCTGGTCATCATCGACGAGGAGCAGCGGTTCGGCGTGGAGCACAAGGACGCGCTGAAGAAGCTCAAGACCAACGTCGACATCCTCGCCATGAGCGCCACACCCATCCCGCGCACCCTGGAAATGGCCGTCACCGGCATCCGGGAGATGTCCACCCTGGCCACCCCGCCCGAGGATCGGCACCCGATCCTCACCTTCGTCGGCCCGTACTCCGACCGTCAGGTGGCGGCCGCCATCCGCCGGGAACTGCTGCGCGAGGGGCAGATCTTCTTCGTGCACAACCGGGTCTCCAGCATCAACCGGGTGGCCGCGCAGCTGGCCGAACTGGTGCCGGAGGCCAGGGTCGCCGTGGCGCACGGGCAGCTGCCGGAGGCCCAGCTGGAGCAGGTGGTGGTGGACTTCTGGGAGAACAAGTTCGACATCCTGGTCTCCACGACCATCATCGAGACCGGCCTGGACATCGCCAACGCGAACACCATCATCATCGACCGCGCCGACAAGTACGGGCTCAGCCAGCTGCACCAGCTGCGCGGCCGGGTCGGTCGGGCCAGGGAACGGGCCTACGCCTACTTCCTCTACGACGAGAACAAGCCGCTCAGCGAGATCGCGCACGACCGGCTGGCCACCATCGCCGCCAACAACGAGCTCGGCGCCGGCATGCAGGTGGCGCTGAAGGACCTGGAGATTCGCGGTGCGGGCAACCTGCTCGGCGGCGAGCAGGCCGGCCACATCGCCGGGGTGGGTTTCGACCTGTACCTGCGCATGATCGGCGAGGCCGTGGCGACCTTCCGCGGCGACGTCGCCGAGGGCCAGACCGAGCTGCGGCTCGAGCTGCCCGTGGACGCGCACATCCCCGAGGAGTACGTCGACAGCGAGCGGCTGCGCCTGGAGGCGTACCAGAAGCTCTCCGGCGCCAGCTCACTGGCGGCCGCCGACGATCAGATCGGCCTGGTGCTCGAGGAGCTCACCGACCGCTACGGCGAACCGCCCGAGGCCGTCACCAACCTCATCGCCGTGTCCAGGCTGCGCCGGCACGCCCAGCAGGCCGGTCTCGGCGAGGTCGTCGCGATGGGCTCCAACCTGCGGGTGGCCCCGGTCGACCTGGCCGACTCGATGCAGGTGCGGGTGCAACGGATGTACCCGGGCGCGAAGTACTCGGCCGCGGCCGGGTCGATGATCGTGCCGCTGCCGCGCCTGAACGGCGAGCCGCTGGCCGACGCCGGGCTTATCGTGTGGACGGGCTCGCTGCTGGACGCGGTGTTTCCGCGGCCCGTCGATACTGCCGTGCCCGCACACTGACCACGACGGCCGACACCAGAATGGCGAATCCTGAGCCGAGCAACACGGCGAGGGTGGCCTCGTCGACCACCTCGACACTGCCGGCGAAGGCGAGAGCGCCCATCAGCAACGACACCGTGAAGCCGATACCGCCCAGGCAGGCGACCATGACGATGTCGGCGAACTTGAGCCCGGATTTGGACCCGTTCGGCCGCCGGGAGATCAGGCTGCCGAGGCTGCCGGCCACGGTGATGCCGATCAGCTTGCCCACCGGCAGGGCCACCAGGATGCCCCAGAACGCCGGGCTGAGCTCGGCCAGGCTCACCTGGGGGATGGCGACCAGGGCCGCCGAGAAGGCGAACAAGGGCAGGATCACGGCGTTGGAGTACGGCTCGAGCACGTGGTGGGCGCGGCCGCCGGGGACCCGGGCCATCACCAGGCCCAGGATGACGCCGGCGATCGTGGCGTGCACGCCGGACAGGTAGGTGAAGTACCAGGTCGCCAGGCCCAGCACGGTCAGGGCGGCCACGATCGGCCAGACCGGCTTCCGGCCCAACACCCAGGCCGAGCGGGGCTTGAGCAGCCGGCTGGTCACGCCGAAGAGCGTCGCGGCGATGGCGGCGAAGCCGATGTACTGCAGCTGCGGGTCCTGGGTGAAGAAGAACGCGATGATCAGGATCGCCACGAGGTCGTCGAGCACGGCCAGCGCCAGCAGGAACACCCGCACCCGGGTGGGGATGCCGCGGCCGAACACCGCCAGCACACCCAGGGCGAAGGCGATGTCGGTGGCCGTCGGCACCGGCCAGCCGGCGGCGAGCCCCGACCCCTGGGTGAGCAGCAGGTAGATTCCGGCCGGCACCACCACCCCGCCGAGCGCGGCGAGGGCAGGCAGCGCGGCCTTGCCGATGCTGTTCAGGTCGCCGATCACGAGCTCACGCTTGAGTTCGATGGCGATGAGGAAGAAGAAGACCGCCAACAGCCCGTCGCTGATCCAGTGCTTGGCGGACAGGTCGAGCCCGAAGATCCCGGTGGGCAGGTGTTCGTCGGCGGCCACGATCAGGGCGGGCCCGAACGCGACGTTCGCGGCGAGGAGGCCGAGGACTCCGGCTAAGAGGAGGAATCCGGCGGCGTAACGCTCGGAGCGAATGAAGGTCATGCGTGGTCCTGTCCACCCGCCGAAAACGGGTCTGTCGTGAGTCAGAGCGAATCACTTCGCCCGCCGACCAGACTTCCCGGCACACCTGTGACCAGTCTAGCCAGGCCACCTACGATGGAGTGTGACCGAATACTCCCCGCCCACCCCATCCGCTTTCGACCAGCTCGTGGCCACGGTCGCCCGGCTACGTGCGCCCGGCGGCTGCCCGTGGGACGCGGAGCAGACCCACGAGTCGCTCGTGCAGTACCTCACCGAGGAGACCCACGAGCTGATCGAGGCCATCGAGAGCGGCAGCAGCGACGACCTGCTCGAGGAACTCGGCGACGTGCTCTACCAGGTGGTCTTCCACGCGTCGATCGCGGCCGAGACGGCCGGTGAGGGGTTCGACATCCAGGATGTGGCGGCGCGGATGACCCGGAAGATGGTCGGCCGGCATCCGCATGTCTTCGGCGACGCGGGCCGGCAGAGCCTCGAGACCGTCGTGGCCGGCTGGGACGACGTGAAGGCGGCCGAGAAGCCGCACCGCACCAGCGTGCTCGACGGTATCCCGCAGGGCATGCCGGCCCTGGCCCTGGCCGACAAGGTGATCGGCCGGGCCCAGAAGATCGGCCTGCTCGAAACGGACCCGCCCGCCCTGCTGCCGATCGACAGCGAGGACGAGCTCGGCCCGATCCTGCTGGCCATCGTGTCGGCGGCCAAGGCCCAGGGGTTGGACTCCGAGCGGGCGCTGCGCACGGCCCTTCGCGACCTGCAGGATGAGATCCGCAGCAGTGAACAGGAGAGCGACCCCGGGGACGCCGGGATCATCGGATACCCGTCCGCGTAGCGGGGCAGAGCGTAGCCCGGTAACGTCGAATCATGACCGAGACATCCTTCAACGCCCTTCTCACCCAGCAGATCGGCAATGAATTCGCCGCGTCCCAGCAGTACATCGCCATCGCCACCTGGTTCGACAGCCAGGACCTGCCCCAACTCGCCGCGCATTTCTACCGCCAGTCGGTCGAAGAGCGCAACCACGCCATGATGCTCGTGCAGTACCGCCTGGACCGTGGCCTGGAGGTCGTGATCCCCGGCATTCCCGCGGTGGTCAACGGCTTCGCGAACATCGTCGAACCCATCGCGCTGGCCCTCGCTCAGGAGCAGCAGGTCACCGGCCAGATCGAGGCGCTGTTCCGTGCTGCCCGAGAGGATGGCGACGCGCTCGGCGAGCAGGCCATGCTCTGGTTCCTCAAGGAGCAGGTCGAGGAGGTCGCCTCAATGTCGACACTGCTGACCATCGCCCGGCGCGCCAAGGACAACCTCTTCGACATCGAGAACTTCATCGCCCGTGAGGCGGTCGGCGACGCCGGCGGCGACACCGACGCCCCGGGCGCGGCGGGCGGAGCCCTGTAGCTCCTCTCCTGAGCCAACTGTCACCCGTGCGGACACGTGCACCCGGCACACCGGGACCATTTGTCCGCGAGCGGGAACAGAAAGGCGGGGAACCGGGCCGGGCGGGGACGCGACGGGGGACCTGACAGAATTGGGGCATGGCAACAGCAGTGACCCCTCCTCGCGGCATGCGCGACTTCCTCCCGGCCGACAAGGCCACCCGTGAACGGGCGCTGGGCGTCATCCGCTCCAGCTTCGCCGCACACGGCTTCGACGAGATCGAGACCCCGGTGATGGAGGACACCGCCAAATTGCACTCCGGTCTCGGCGGTGACAACGAGAAGCTCGGCTTCGCCGTGCTCAAGCGCGGCATCGGTCCCGCCGACCTGGTGGCAGCCGCCGAGGCCGACGAGCTGCTCTCGCTGACCGACCTGGGTCTCCGCTTCGACCTCACGGTGCCGCTGGCCCGGTTCTACGCCAGCCACCATGCCGAACTGCCCACCGTGTTCCGTTCCATCCAGATCGCCCCGGTCTGGCGCGCCGAACGCCCGCAGAAGGGGCGCTACCGCCAGTTCGTGCAGTGCGACATCGACATCATCGGCGAAGCCGGTCCGCTCGCCGAGATCGAGCTGATCACCGCCACCGTCGCGGCCCTGGACAACCTGGGGCTGTCCGGCTGCTCGATCCGGATCAACGACCGGCGCATCCTGAGCACCATGCTCGCCGCCTGGGGCGTGGCCGAGAAACTCACCGAACGGGCCCTGATCACCCTCGACAAGCTCGACAAGATCGGTGTGGACGGCGTGGTCGCCGAACTCGCGCAGCTCGGCATCACCACCGCCGGCCTGGCCGACACCCTGGCGGGCTTCGCCGACGCGGGCTGGCCGGACCCCGCGGCCGCGCCGGCCTGGCTCGACGCCGCGGCCTACGCCGACCTCACCGCCCTGCGCGCCGCACTGCCCGGCGCGTCGCTGGAGTTCGACCCCACCCTGGTGAGGGGGATGGGCTACTACACCGGCACCATCTTCGAGATCAAGCACCCCGACCTGGGCTACTCGCTCGGCGGCGGCGGTCGGTACGACGGCATGATCGGCCGGTTCCTCGGCACCGACGTGCCCGCCTGCGGCTTCTCGATCGGCTTCGAACGCATCGTCGACCTTCTTGCCGGCTCCGCCGGAGACACCGACCGGGCGGTGCTGCTGGTGCACGAGAAGGATGCCGACCCGGCCGCCCTCGTCGCCCTCAAGTCCGCCCTGGTCGCCGACGGTCTGCGCGTGCGCCTGGAGAAGCGCACGAAGAACCTCAAGGCGCTGCTCGAGCGAGCCGGCCAGGCCGGCTACGGCAGGTTCGCCTTCGTGACCCAGAACTCCGCCGACCCGGCCGAGCTCGTTTTCAAACCGTTGGGCGGCTGAACGATCGATGAACGCCGGAGCGGCGGGACTTCAGTCCTAGAGCGCCCCGAGCGCGCGATCACTAGACTGTTCTCGGACTGGAACACAGCGGCGTATTCCTCAAAATCCAATCGGACTGAGAAATCCAAACGAAGATCGACAGACAAACAGGAGATAGTTGTGGCTCTTATTGACGCAGTTGTTGCACGCGAAATCCTTGACTCTCGGGGAAACCCGACCGTCGAGGTCGAGGTCCTTCTCGAGGACGGCACGCTGAGCCGTGCCGCCGTCCCCTCAGGCGCCTCGACCGGGGCCTTCGAAGCCTACGAGCTGCACGACGGTGACAAGAAGCGTTACCTCGGCAAGGGCGTGCTCAAGGCCGTCGGCTCCGTCACCGACGAGCTCGGCCCGGCCGTCGAAGACCTCGACGCCGCTGACCAGCGCATCATCGACATGGTCCTCAACGAGACCGACGGCACCGTCAACAAGGAGCGCGTCGGCGCCAACGCCATCCTCGGCGTGAGCCTGGCCGTGGCCAAGGCCGCCGCCAGCTCGGCCGACCTGCCCCTGTTCCGCTACCTCGGCGGCCCGAACGCGCACACCCTGCCCGTTCCGATGATGAACATCATCAACGGTGGCTCACACGCCGACAACGACGTCGACATCCAGGAATTCATGGTTGTCCCGCTCGGCGCCCCCACCTTCAGCGAGGGCCTGCGCTGGGGCGTCGAGGTCTACCACGCCCTCAAGGGCCTGCTGAAGAGCAAGGGCCTCGCAACCGGCCTCGGCGACGAGGGTGGCTTCGCCCCCAACCTGCCCAGCAACCGTGCCGCTCTCGACCTCATCGTCGAAGCCATCACCCTCGCCGGCTACACACCCGGCACCGACATCGGCCTGGCCCTGGACTGTGCAGCCACCGAGTTCTTCAAGGACGGCGTCTACCACTTCGAGGGCAAGGAACTGACCTCGACCGAGATCGTCGCCTACTACGCCGAGCTGCTCGAGGCGTACCCGCTCGTCTCCATCGAAGACCCGCTCGAGGAAGAGGACTGGGAAGGCTACGTCCACCTCACCGCTCAGCTCGGCGACAAGGTGCAGATCGTCGGAGACGACCTGTTCGTCACCAACCCGATCCGCCTGGCCAAGGGCCTCGAGATCAAGGCTGCCAACTCCATCCTGATCAAGGTCAACCAGATCGGCACCCTGACCGAGACGATGGATGCCGTCGCCCTCGCCCAGCGCGCCGGCTACACGACCGTCATCTCGCACCGCTCCGGCGAGACCGAAGACACCTTCATCGCCGACCTCGCCGTCGCCACGGATGCCGGCCAGATCAAGACCGGTGCCCCGGCCCGCAGCGAGCGCGTTGCCAAGTACAACCAGCTCCTGCGCATCGAAGAAGAGCTCGGCGAGGCCGCGGTCTACGCCGGCCGCTCCGCGTTCCCGCGCTTCAAGGGCTAATCGCCTCAGAGAAGACACACGGGCTCCCCGCCTTCGGACACCGTCCGGGGCGGGGAGCTCTTTGTGTGGGCCGTCGTGACGGCTTGGCTGCGGGTTTGCTCAGGATTCCGATTGTCCGTCCCGTGGCGAACCGTTCGGGCCGAAAGATCTGGCAGTCTAGAGCCGGGGCGACTTCGTGTGCCCCGGCCAGCAGTCACACATCGAGCAGCCATACCGAGCACCGGACGGGAGCCACCGTGACCTTCACCGGTTCAGGCATGACCCCGCCCCGGCCACCCACACCGCGCCGGCCGACGTCCCGGCCGACGCCGCGCCCGACGTCCCGGCCGACGCCGCGCCCGACGGAGAAGAGAACCGTCACACTCGCCGATGACTCCGCGGTGCGCGGCTGGCTGCGGGGCCTGCGGCTGAGCGGTTTCTCGTTCGTGATGATGGGCATCCTGGTGCTCGCGGTCATCGTCCTCGCGCCCAGCGTTCGCACCTTCGCCGAACAGCGCCAGCAGATCGACGAACTCAGCAATACCGTCGCGGCGCAGCAGGACTCTGTCGACGACCTCAAGGCGGAGCGTGAGCGCTGGAACGACCGCACCTTCGTGACCACCCAGGCGCGCGACCGGCTCTCCTACGTGCTGCCGGGCGACATCAGCTTCCTGGTCATCAACGACACCGGAGCCGGTGTCGACGGCGCCGCCGACAGCGCGCCGATCAGCACCGCCATCCAGGACACCGAGGTCGACTGGGTCGATTCGGTCTTTCGATCGGTGATGACCGCCGGATTGGCACCACAGGAGGCAGCACAATGACCCGACCGCCCTTCGACCCCGCCTCAGAGGCCGACATCGCCACCGTGTCCGCCCAACTCGGCCGACCCGCCCGCAACGTGATCGGCATCGCCGCACGGTGTGCCTGCGGCGCCCCCACGGTGGTGGCCACGGCCCCGCGGCTGGAAGACGGCACCCCGTTCCCCACCCTGTACTACCTGTCCCACCCCGCCGCGACGGCCGCGTTGTCGTTCCTGGAGGCCACCCAGGTGATGAACGAATACAACCAGATGCTCGCCGACGACGAGGACCTGCGCGCGCACTACAGGTCCGCGCACGAAAGCTTCCTCGCCGACCGCGAGATAATCGGCGTGGTCCCGGAACTCGCCGGCGTCTCCTCCGGTGGCATGCCGGTGCGGGTGAAGTGCCTGCACGCCCTGGCCGCCCACGCCCTGGCGGCCGGACCCGGCGTCAACCCGATCGGCGACCTCGCCCTGCGGCGAGCAGCCTGGTCACCCCAAGTGTGCGAATGCCTGGACTACGCTCCGCCTTCGGGCCCGCCGGCACACGCGTGACGGGCGCCTGGCGCCGCATCCTCACCGGCATCGCGATCACCCTCGCGGCAGCCGTCGCCGTCGTCGGCGTCGTCGGTGACGCCCCCGTCGCCCGGGCCGACCAGGTGCGCGACCTCGAGTATTGGCTGAACGACTACGGCTTCAGCCAGGCCTGGAACACCACCAAGGGAAAAGGTGTGACGGTTGCCGTCATCGACACCGGTGTCGATGGCAGCATCGCCGAACTCAACGGAGCCGTCGTCGGAGGCACGGACGTCTCCGGTGTCGGATCGTCCAATGGGCAGACCCCCGTCGGCGACGACAACGAACACGGCACCCTGGTGGCCTCGCTGCTGGCCGGCCGCGGCACGCCCACCGGAGGCGGCCTGATCGGCGTGGCGCCCGAGGCGTCGATCCTCGCGGTCTCCGTGGCGTTCGGCACCAGTGACGCGGCCCTGAGCAACGACGACCAGATCGCCGCAGGCATCCGCTGGGCCGTCGACAACGGCGCCGACGTGATCAATATGTCCCTCACCCGCAACACCCTGGACTGGCCCACCAGCTGGGATGACGCGTTCCTGTATGCGTTCGAGCACGACGTCGTCGTCGTCGCGGCGGCCGGCAACCGGGGCAGCGGAACCACCGAGGTGGGCGCGCCGGCCACCATTCCGGGCGTGCTCACCGTGGCCGGCGTCGACCAGTCCAAGGAAGCCAGCTTCGACGCCTCCTCCCAGGGCATCACGATTGCCGTGGCAGCGCCCAGCGAGAAACTCGTCGGCGTCGCGCCAGGCGGCGGCTACATGGAGTGGTACGGCACGAGCGCTGCCGCGCCGATCGTGTCGGGGCTGGTCGCCCTGGTGCGCTCCGCGTACCCGAAGCTGGATGCCGCGGAGGTGATCAACCGGGTGATCGAGACCGCGAACCCCAACGGGCACACCGTACCGAGCCCGATCTACGGCAACGGCCTGATCGATGCCGCCGCCGCGGTCTCGGCGTACGTGCCCAAGTCGGCCTCCGCCACGCCCACCGAGCTGCTGCAGGAGTGGATCACGCTGCACCGCCGGGCCGATACGGCACCGCTGACGCCCACCACGCCGAGCACCGCGGCCCCGACCGTTCCGGACGCCGACCCGCCCCTGCCGCAGCAGAACGCCGCCGCCGGCTGGCTGCCGACCCCGCTCACGCTGACCTATGTGAGCGTGCCGCTCGCCCTGCTGGTCGGGTTTGGTATCCTAGTAACGCTGTTCGGCATTGGGGCCACGCGGCATTTCAAGCGAATTCGTTCCAAGCTCTAAAATCTCGCGTATCCAATCCTTGTAGGAGGCCTTCTAATCGTGCCCAAAATTCTCATCGTCGGTGGCGGCTACGCGGGTTTCTATACCGCCTGGAAGCTTGAGAAGTGGTTGCGACCCGGCGAGGCCGAGGTCACCATGGTCGATCCGCTGCCGTACATGACCTACCAGCCGTTCCTTCCCGAAGTCGCCGCCGGTTCCATCGACCCGCGTCACTCCGTTGTGGCGCACCGTCGCCACCTCACGAAGACCAACGTGCTCACCGCCAAGGTCACCAACGTGAACCACGCGGAAAAGAAGGCCACCATCACGCCGCCCGTCGGCGAGCCGTGGGTGTTCGACTACGACATCGTCGTGGTCACCGCCGGTGCCGTGTCGCGCACCTTCCCGATCCCCGGGGTCGCCGACCAGGCCATCGGACTGAAGACCATCGAGGAAGCCGTCGCGATCCGCGACAAGGTCCTCACCAACTTCGACAAGGCCGCTCAGCTGCCCGCCGGGCCCGAACGCGACCGCCTGCTGACCTTCGTGGTCATCGGCGGCGGCTTCGCCGGTATCGAGGTCTTCGCCGAGCTGCGTTCCTTCGCCAGCTCGCTCTTGACCAGGTACCCGCAGATCGCCTTCGAGGACACCCACTTCCACCTCATCGAGGCGATGGGCCGCATCATGCCCGAGGTGTCCGAGTCGACGGCTCTCTGGGTGATCAAGAACCTCGCCGCGCGTGGCGCAGAGGTGCACCTGAACACCCAGCTCACCTCCGCCGTCGACGGCAAGATCGAACTCTCCACCGGTGAGACCTTCGAGACCGACCTGATCGTGTGGACCGCCGGCGTCATGGCGAACCCGGGTATCGTGCGCAACACCGACCTGCCGGTCGAGGAACGCGGCCGCTTGCGCGTGCGCCCAGACCTGCGCGTGGGAACCGAGGACGAGATCGTCGTCGACGCCTGGGCCGCCGGTGACATCACCGCGGTTCCCGACCTCTCCGGCGGCGGCGTCGGCGGCTTCTGCGTGCCCAACGCCCAGCACGCCGTTCGTCAGGGCAAGCTCATGGCCAAGAACATCGTCGCGGTCATCCGCGGTGAAGGCACCGTGGAGTACAACCACAAGAACCTCGGAGCGGTCGCCGGTCTCGGTGTCGGCGTCGGCGCATTCCAGTCCGGCAACTTCGCCCTCACGGGTTTCCCGGCCTGGGTCGCCCACCGTGGCTACCACGGCCTGGCGATGCCGAGCTGGGAGCGCAAGATCCGCGTCGTCGGCGGCTGGGTGCTGAACCTGTTCCTCGGTCGCGACATCGTGTCGCTCGAGGCCGTGCAGACTCCGCGCGCCGTGTTCGAAGAGTTCGCGTCCCGCCCCAAGCCGCCGGCAGCCGCGCCCGCCGCGGCCCCGGCCGCCGCCGTCAGGGCCCCGCGCGCACCGCGCAAGCCCCCGGTGAAGAAGCCCGTTGCCGAGGTCGCCGCGGCCGAAGCCGGCACAGAGACCGTCTCAGCACCGTAGAGTCACGAGGGGATGCCGCACGCGGGTGCGGCATCCGCTCGTGCTTCCCGGCCAAGCCGGGCGTGCCCCCGTAGCCCAACCGGCAGAGGCAGGCGACTTAAAATCGTCACAGTCTGGGTTCGAATCCCAGCGGGGGCACCGACAGAGCGCTCAGTCGAGCGCCGGTTGCACGAAGCGCTGCCAGGCCCAGGCGGCCACGCTCAGCACGGCGAAGCCGGCGGCGACCAGCCAGAGCAGGCTCGCGGTGCCGCTGCCCGTCCACTGCGGCAGCATCGGCGAGAGCAGCGCGAACAGGGTGAGAAAGGCCGGCACGGTCAGGGCCGCCCAGATCGGCGGCGACCAGGCCAGGATGCTGCGCCCGCTGGTGTTGCCGATGGGCACGAGGACCAGCACGGCGGATCCGATCGACGCCAGCACCACGGTGTTGGCGACCTCGGCGGCCAGGGCGCTGAGGAAGCTGCTGGCGACCGGGAGGGTGCCGACGATCACCAGGGCCGCCAGCCCCAGGCCGAGCAGGCTGCCGGCGCGGATGGCGGCCAGCTGACCGCGCTGGGCCGCGACGGGCCCCGCGGTCACGACGACGCTGCCCAGCAGGCCGAAAAGCAGGGCCGGCTGCAGCTCGAACACGCGGGATGCGAGTGCGGTGACGGCGATGACCGCGAGGTAGCGCGGCAGGATGGTCATCGACACGTCCACCTGCAGTACCCGCGACCCCCACCACTGCGGCACGAGGCCGGCCACGGCGTTCACCACGAGCAGGGCGAGCGTCACCGCGAGCAGGAGCCTGACGTAGGACAGCGTTCCAGACACCGGTCCGGACAGCAGCACGAAGACCGCGGCGGTCAGGACGGCACCGCCGTAGGCGACCCAGCGGTTGACCCGCACCGTCGGGGCGACCTCGAATTCCTCCCTGGCCCGGTTGCGGCCGGAGAACCGATGGCCGGCCAGAAGCGCCCGGCCGCCCCGCGCCCGGCTGATCGTGCCGGCCAGAAGCCGGGCGGGCACCACAAGCAGCAGCAGCGCGCCCAGGGTCAGCATCGCCGCCTGCAGCCAGGGGAACTGCGCCACCGTCCAGGGCGGGATCACCGCTGTGCTGAACTGGGTGGGGTCGTTCCAGCCGCCGGGCACGGTGAGCGCCGGCGGAACGGCGCCGGCCTGGTCGTCCCCGCCTCCGGGCACCGCCGGCACCGGGGTGGGACTCGAGCTGCCCGGTGTAGCCGAGGGGGTGGGTTGCGGCGTGGCCGTCGGCGCCGGCACGACGGGTGGGGCGGCCGTGGGGGTGGGGGTGGGGGTGGAAGTGGAAGTGGGGCTGGGTGCCGGCGCGGGCGCCGCCGGTGCGGCGGCGTAGGTGACCTTGATTGCGGGGCTGCCGGGGCTCACGTTGCCGGCGGCATCCTGCTGTACCGCGCGCAGATCGTAGGTACCGTCGGCGATGCCGGACCCGGTGCACGACCAGCTACCGCCGAAGACCACGGCACTGCACACCGAGTACGCGCCGGCGAACACCGTGACCGTGGCCCCGTTCTCGCCCTGCCCGTCGTACGGCCCGGCGGCGGCGGTGAGCGTGGCGCCGGCACCGGGGTTCACCACGGCGGGGGCGGCCGGGGCGTCGACGTCGATGGTCAGCGAGACCGGATCGCTCGCCGGAGACGACTCCGGGGCGCTGAACGAGGTCTGCTGCAAGGCGGTGACCTGCTCCGACCCGCTGGTCAGCGTGCCCTGCAACAGGCAGGCCCACGCTCCGGATGCGTCGGCGGTGAATGAGCAGCGCGCTCCGCCGGTCAGGGTTGCGGTCACGGTGGCGCCGGGGTACCCGGTGCCGCGTACGATGCCGTTCGTGGTGGGCTGACCGGTCGAACCGCCCGTGACGGTGGGGGCCTGGAGCACCCGCACTTTAAGCGCGGCGGCGAGGCCGGCGTCCCTGGTCACCACGGCCTTGAGGCTGACACTGGGCCCGCTGGGCAGACGTACCCGCGAGCACTCCCAGGTGGCCGAGCCGTCCGGTTCCACGATGCACAGAGGATCGCCGCCGGTGGGGGAGAGCAGCTGGATCTCCTGAGCGGGGTCCCGGGTTCCGGCGACGGTGATGCTGCCGCCGATGAAGGCGTTGGCGCTGGGGCTGTCGATGGTCGGCGCCGGGGCTGGGGCGGCGGACGGAGTCGGCGACGGCGATTCTGAGGGCTGCGCCGACGGTTGCGCCGACGGTTGCGCGGACGGTTCCTGTGTCGGCGCGAACGATTTGGGTGCCGGGGAGGGTGCGGCGGTCTCCGAGGGCTCCGGCGTCGGTTCGGCGGTACCGACGGTCGCTGCGGACTCAATGGATTCCGCGGTGGCGGGTGTCGTGGTGCCGGCGAGCGGGCCGACGATCAGGGCCGCGACGAGGATGCCCAGCGTGACCAACCGTGTCACCAGGGCTCGCCGACCACCCCGACGGGCTCGATGATTCGGCCCGTGCGCGCTAGAACGGCGTGACGTGAGCATGGACCCCCTCAGACCATTCCACGGTCCATGGCCCGGAATGTCAATCCGGCGCGCCCGGTGCGGCATACTATGCACTGGGTCAACTGCCCCACTATTCGACGTCGAACAGGCAGGAACGAGGTGACCGCGTGACTCGAATCCCCGCCGCTGACCGGCGCAGCGCTCTGGTACGCGCCGCGTTGCGGGTCGTTGCCGACAAGGGCGTGGCCCAGGCCACGACCCGTGCGATCGTCGCCGATGCCGGCATGTCGTTGGCGAGCTTCCACTACGCCTTCGAGAGCCGCGACGAGCTGATGGCCGAACTGATCCGTCATGTCGTCGAACAGGAAGGCACCGCCGTGCTGCCACAGCCGGCCGCCGAGGTCCCCCAGGGGGTGGGCGGGCCCGAACCGTTGCGGCAGGTGCTGCGCGTCGGGCTACAGGGTTACGCCGATCACCTGCGCCACGACCCGCTGAGAGAGAAGGCCATGCTCGAACTCACCCAGTACGCCCTCAGGTCCCCGGCGATGCGCCATCTCGCGCAGGCGCAGTACGAGCGCTACCACGCCCTCGCCGCCGTCGCGCTGGAATCCGCGGCCCAACGCAGCGGCTCGGTCTGGCTCCTCCCGGTCGGCGAGATCGCCCGTCTGGTGGTCGCCCTCACCGACGGCCTCACCATCGCCTGGCTGGTCGACCGGAACGACGCCGCCACCGCGAGCCTGCTTGACGTCGCCGCCGACTCCGTCGCTCGGCTGGGACGCCCCGCGTGAGCCTGGCGTTGGCCCTCGGCGAGAGCACCGACCAGGGCGGGGCGCCCTGGCAGACACCCGAGCTGTACTGGCCGGGCCTGACCGAGGCCACCAGCGGTCTGGACACCCCCGTGGGCGCGCTGCACCTCGGCGCGCTGCGGCACAACACCCAGGATCTGCTCCGCCGCGCCCAGGGCACCCCGATCCGGGTGGCCAGCAAATCGCTGCGGGTGCGGGGCGTGCTCGAGGCCGTGGTCGCGCTGCCCGGCTACCGCGGTGTGCTCGCGTACACCCTGGCCGAGGCCCTCTGGCTCGCCGAGACCCTCGATGACATCGTGGTCGGCTATCCCAGCGCCGACACCTCGGCGATCCTGCGGTTGGCCCGCTCGGCCGAGCTGGCCGGCCGGATCACCCTGATGGTGGATTCGATCGCCCACCTCGACCTGATCGACGCTGTGATCGCGCCGCCCCAGCGTGAACGCATCCGGGTCTGCCTCGAACTGGATGCGTCCTGGAACGCGCCGGTGCTCGGCCACCTCGGCGTCTGGCGCTCGCCCGTGCACACGCCGGAGGACGCCAGGGCGCTGGCCGTGGGGATCGTCTCCCGGCCCGGCTTCGACCTGGTCGGGTTGATGGCGTACGAGGCCCAGATCGCCGGGCTCGGCGACCGGCCGGACGCTCGGCCGGTGCAGGGCAGGTTGAACCGCTGGGTGCGCAACCGGTCGATCGTGGACATCAACACCCGCAGGGCCGCCGCCGTCGCCGCGGTGCGGCAGGTGGCCGACCTGGAATTCGTCAACGGCGGCGGAACCGGGTCGCTGGAGAGCACCCATGCCGACACCTCGGTGACCGACATCGCCGCCGGGAGCGGCTTCTTCGGCGGCCACCACTTCGACAACTACTCCGGCTTCCGGCCGGCCCCGGCCGCCGCGTTCGCGCTGTCGGTGGTGCGCAAACCGACCGCCTCCACGGCGGCCCTGCTCGGCGGCGGCTGGATCGCCTCCGGCCCGCCGGGCGCTGACCGCTCGCCCCGGCTGGTCTGGCCGGAGGGTCTGGCCCTGGTGCCCCGCGAGATGGCCGGGGAGGTGCAGTCCCCGGTCACCGGGGCCGCAGCGGCGGAACTGCAGGTGGGCGACCGGGTGTGGTTGCGGCACACGAAATCCGGGGAGCTCAGCGAACACCTCAACGAATTCGCGCTGGTCGACGACGGTATCGTGGTCGACATGCTGCCGACCTACCGAGGCGAAGGGAAGGCCTTCCTGTGACGGCCAGCGGTGCGCGCTGGCAGAACTGGGCACGCAGCGAATCCGTCGTGCCGGCCAGGGTGGAGCGGCCCACCAGCGCGGGAGCGGTGCAACGCGCCGTTTTCGCCGCGGCGACCGCGGGCATCCGGATCAAGGCCGTCGGCGCCGGGCACAGCTTCTCCGGCATCGCGCTGGCCTCCGGGGTGCAACTCGACCTGGCGTTCGGCGGGCTGGTCGACGTCGACGAGGCGGCCGGCCGGGTCACCGTCGCCGCGGGCACCCATCTTCACGAGCTGCCCGCGCTCCTGGCCCCGTACGGTCTGGCGCTGCAGAACATGGGCGACATCGACCGGCAGACCATCGCCGGCGCCACCTCGACGGGCACGCACGGCACCGGCACCGGTTTCGCCGGCCTGGCCGCCCAAATCGTGGCCGTCACCCTGGTCACCGGCGACGGAACGCTGTTGCACGTCAGCGACTCCGAGAACCCCGAGCTGCTCCCCGCCGTGCGGCTGGGCCTGGGCGCGCTGGGCATCCTCGTCGACCTCACCATCCAGTGCGTGCCCGCCTACCTGCTGCATGCCGTCGACACGCCGGAGCCGGTCGAGGACGTGCTGGACGGGTACCTCGAACGCAGTGCCTCGGCCGACCACTTCGAGTTCTACTGGTTTCCGCATACCGAGACCGCCCTGACCAAGACCAACACCCGGTTGCCGCCCGGAACCGGCCGGGCCCCGCGGGGCCGGCTGAACCGCTGGGTCGACGACGAACTGCTCGCCAACGGGCTGTACCGCGCCACCTGCGCGGCCGGCCTGATCGTGCCGCCGGTCGTGCCCAGGGTCAACCGGCTCGTCGAACGGCTCACCGGCCGCCGGGACTTCACCGACCACTCGCACCGGGTCTTCGTCACGAACCGCTCTGTTCGGTTCCACGAGATGGAGTACGCGCTGCCCCGCGAGGCGGTGCCGGCAGCACTCCGCGAGGTGCGCGCGCTCATCCAGAAGCGCGGCTGGCGCATCTCCTTCCCCCTCGAGGTGCGCACCGCCGCGGCAGACGACCTGTGGATGTCCACCGGCTTCGGCCGGGATACCGGCTACATCGCCGTGCACACGTACTACCGGGAGGACCCCAGCCGTTACTTCACCGATGTCGAGGCGATTATGCGCGCGCACGACGGTCGCCCACACTGGGGAAGATGCACAACCAGACCGCGGACACACTCCGCACGGTTTACCCGCACTTCGACGACTTCCTCGCCGTGCGGGACCGGCTGGACCCGGAGCGTCGATTCACCAACCGTTACCTGGAAAGAGTCCTTGGACCATGAACAGCAACACCCCGGCCTCCCGCGCCTGGCAGCACCGGGCCAGTGAGCTGGGCGACCGGCTGCCCACCGGATTCCAGATCGGAACGGCCACCTCCGCCTTCCAGATCGAAGGCGGCGCCCGCGACGGCGGCCGCGGCGAATCCAGCTGGGACGCCTTCACCCGCGCGCCCGGGCGCATCCTGGACGGCCAGAACGCGTCGATCGGAGCCGACCACGTCACCAACCTGACCGAGGACGTGACGCTGCTGACCGAACTGGGCGCAGACATTTACAGGTTCTCCTTCGCCTGGCCGCGGCTGCAGCCCGACGGGCGCGGGTCGCTCAACCGGTCCGGCCTGGCGTTCTACGACCGCTTGCTCGACCAACTGCTCGGCAGCGGCATCAGCCCGATGGCCACGCTCTATCACTGGGACACCCCGCTGGCGCTCCGCGGCGGCTGGCTGAACCGGGACACGGCGATGCGCTTCGGCGACTACGCCCACCAGATGGGCGAGGTCTTCGGCGACCGGATCGAACGCTGGGTCACCATCGCCGACCCGGCCACGGTGATGTTCAATGGTTACGCGATCGGCGTGCACGCCCCGGGCGAGACCCTGCTGCTGGGCGCACTGCCGGCCGGCCACCACCAGCTGCTCGCGCACGGCTTGGCGGTGCAGGGCCTGCGCGCCGCCGACGTCAGCGGCCGGATCGGCCTGTCCAACGCGCACTCGCCCGTGCAGAGCGCCACCGACCGGGAGGCCGACCGCGACGCGGCCGCGCTCTACGACCTGCTGCACAACCGGCTCTTCGCCGACCCGGTGCTGCTCGGCCGCTACCCGGACCCCGCCGGGGTGTTCGAGAACGAGTTGCGCTTCCTGCACGAGATCGAGCCAGACGACCTGCGCACGATCCACCAACCGCTGGACTTCTACGGCGTCGACTACTTCCAGCCCACCCGGGTGGCCGCAGGCGGGGCCCGACCGGTCAGTGTGCCGGGGGAGCGGCCCGCCGAGGAGCGCCCGATGGTCAACCGCCTGCCCTTCCATGTCGAGGCGTTCCGAGAGCATCCGGTCACCGGGTTCGGCTGGCCGAACGCCCCGGAGTACCTGCCGGTGCTGCTCGCCGAACTGCATGAGCGCTACCAGAAGGCCCTGCCGCCGGTCTACCTGACCGCCGGCGGTGCGAGTTACCCCGACCGAACGGATGCGCACGGCGCGGTCACCGACCTGGCCCGGATCGACTACCTGGCCGAGCACCTGGTCGCGGCCGTGGACGCCGTCGCCCCCGGCGGGCCGGCCGAGGGCGTGGACCTGCGCGGCTACCTGGTCTGGTCGCTGCTGGATGGCTTCGAGTGGGCGGCCGGCTACACCCAGCGCTTCGGCCTGGTCTACGTGGACTTCACCGACCCGTCCCGCCCGCGCACTCCCAAGCTCTCCTACCGCTGGCTCCAGCGGGTCCTCAACTCCCGCTAGGCCCGCGAACTGTGACTTAAGCACCTAAAACGGGCCCGGAAAGGTGCTTAGCTCACAGTTCGCGGGAGGGGCTAGGGGGTGCGGCGGCGCAGGGTGAGGGAGGCCAGGATCACCGCACCGGCGATCCAGGCCAGGATGACGAGGAGCTTGCCGAGCACGTAGGCGTCGTCGTGGTTTCCGTCGGCCACAGCAGTGAGCGCGTCGATGGCGTGCGAGAGCGGCAGCGCATCACCGATCGCCTGCAACACCTCCGGCAGCTGGTTGCGCGGCAGGAAGATACCGCCGAGCAGGATCTGCGGGAAGACCAGCAGCGGCATGAACTGCACCACTTGGAACTCGGTGCGGGCGAAGGCACTCGCGAGCAGCCCCAGGGCCGTGCCCAGGATGGCGTCCGCCACCGCGACGGCCACCAGCAGCCAGAGCGAGCCGGCGATGTCCAGCCCGCAGACCGTGACGGCGAACAGCGCCGCGATGCTGGACTGCAGCACCGCGAGCAGCCCGAACGCGAGCGTGTAGCCGAGGATCAGGTCGCCGCGGCCCATCGGCATCGATAACAACCGCTCCAGCGTGCCGGTGCGCCGCTCCCGGAGGGTGGTGATGCTGGTGACCAGGAACATCACGATGAACGGGAAGAGCGCGATCATCGCCGGCCCCACCGATTGGAACACCGTGGTGTCGGAGAAGATCCAAGCCACCAGGCCGATCAGCAGGCTCGGCACGAGCAGCAGCAGCGCGATGGTGCGCGGGTCGTGCCGGATCTGGGTGAGCACCCGGCCGGCGGTGGCGAGGGTGCGGGTGATGGTCATGCGCCCTTCTCGATGAGGCTGAGGAAGGCGGCCTCGATGTCCGTCGTGCCCGTGGCGGCGAGCAACCCGGCCGGGGTGTCGTCGGCGAGGACCTCTCCTGAGCGCATGAGCAGCAGCCGGTCGCACCTGGCCGCCTCGTCCATCACGTGGCTGGAGACCAGCAGGCTGGTACCGCCGGCGGCCAGGCGGTGGAACAGGGCCCACAGGTCGCGCCGGAGGACCGGATCCAGGCCCACGGTGGGTTCGTCGAGCACGAGCAGTTCGGGGGAGCCGATTAGGGCCACAGCCAGCGACACCCGGCTGCGCTGCCCGCCGGAGAGCGACCCGGTCAGCTGGGCCGAGCTGGCGCCCAGGTCCGTCGCGTCGATGACCCTGGCCACGTCGGCGCGGCTGGCGCCCAGCACGGCCCGGAAGTAGTCCAGGTTCTGCCGCACGGTCAGGTCGTCGTAGACGCTGGCGTCCTGGGTGACGTAGCCTACCCGCCGGCGGAGGGCCGCGCATCCGGCCGGCTGGCCGAACACCGTGACCGATCCCGACTGCACGACCTGCACGCCGACAATGGCGCGCATGAGAGTGGTCTTGCCCGATCCGCTCGGCCCGATCAGGCCCACGACGACGCCAACCGGGATCGTGAGGGACAGCCCGGCCAGCACCGGTCGGGTGCCGCGGCGCACGTGCAGGCCGGACACCGCAACGGCCGGCTCCGGCTGATGCCCTGGTGAGTGCTCCATGACTGCATTATTCGCCGGTCAGGGTCGAATGTCACGTGCCGTGCGGCGCGATTCCTTGGAGTGTCATGGGAAGCACATGGGAGCCCCAGAGTGCTTCGTTATGATGGGCTCAATCCCCACCGGCTCACTCGCCCCCGGAGAATTTGTCACAGCTTCAATTGCAAGGAGACGTTGCCATGGAATGGCTCATCCCGGTCCTCATCGTTGTCGTACTCGTTGCGATCGCGGGTATCTACCTGTGGGCGACCTACAACTCGCTCATCACCCTCAAGGTGCGAGTGGATGAAGCGTGGAGCGACATCACGGTGCAGCTGAAGCGTCGTGCCGACCTCATCCCCAACCTGATCGAAACGGTCAAGGGCTACGCGGCACACGAGAAGTCGGTTTTCGAGAACGTCACCAAGGCGCGCGCCGAGACTCTCTCCGCGCAGGGCCCGGTGGACGCCGCGGCGGCCGAGAACCACATGCAGACCGCCCTGAAGAGCATCTTCGCCGTTGCCGAGGCCTACCCGCAGCTGCAGGCCAGCCAGAACTACCTGCAGTTGCAGGGTGAGCTGGTCGACACCGAAGACAAGATCCAGGCCTCGCGCCGGTTCTACAACGGCGGCGTGCGGGAGTTGAACACCAAGATCCAGGTCTTCCCGAACCATCTGTTTGCGAAAAACCTCGGCTTCACCCAGCGCGAGTTCTTCGAGGTCAGCGACGCCGCGGCCATCGCCGAGCCGCCCCGCGTGCAGTTCTAACCAGTCCTGACCACGTCTAGTTCTCACCCTGAGCTCGAAGAGGATCCATGTATAGCGCGATCGCGCGAAACAAGCGCAACACCGTCGTCATCATCGTGCTGTTCCTGGTGATCATCTCCGGGCTCGGCTGGCTCGCCGGCGCCGCCTACGGTGTGCAGGGCCCCGGCGTGCTCATCCTGACCCTGGTCGTCGCCGGCGGTTATGCGCTGATCCAGTACTTCGCGGCCGGCCGGCAGTCGATCGCCATGAGCGGCGGCATCCGGGTGAACAGCGTCACCGACCACCCCCGGCTGTGGCGCATCGTGGAAAACCTGTCGATCACCACCGGCACGCCGATGCCCGAGGTCTACATCATCAACGACCCGGCGCCCAACGCCTTCGCCACCGGGCGGGACCCCAAGCACGCCATCGTGGCCGCCACGACCGGTCTGCTCGACATCATGGACGACGCCGAGCTCGAGGGCGTCATGGCCCACGAGATCGGGCACGTGCGCAACTACGACATCCGGGTGTCGATGATCGTGTTCGGCCTGGTCGTGGCCGTCGGCTTCATCTCCGACATCTTCCTGCGGATGGCGTTCTTCGGACGCGGCAACAATAACAACGGCAACCCGATCGTGCTGGTCTTCGGCCTGGTCGCCATGGTTGTGGCCCCGCTGATCGCCTCCGTGGTGCAGCTGGCCGTGTCACGTCAGCGCGAGTACCTGGCGGATGCGACGGGAGCTCTCACCACCCGTCAGCCGGACGCGCTGGCCAGCGCCCTGGCCAAGCTCGGCGAGTACGGCCGGCCGATGCGTAAGCAGAACACCTCGATGGCGCACCTGTGGATCGCCGACCCGCTCAAGCCCGGCGTGATGGACAAGCTCTTCGCCACCCACCCGCCGCTGAACGAGCGCATCGAGCGCCTGCACGCGATGGGCAGCAAGTTCTAACCCTCTGAGCCAACTGTTCCCGAAGCGGACAACTGGTCCCGGTGCGCCGGGCGCACTTGTCCGCACTGGGAACAGCTGCGACCGGGAAACTAGGCCAGCTCGGCAGCGAGGCCGCCCGCGAGGGTGCCGCGCGGCACCACCTCGATGTCGGACAGGCCCTGCCACGCGGCGGTGCTCCGCAGCAGCCCGGCCAGCCGCGCGGCGGTGTCGGCGGGCGCTGTGGGCTCGGCCCAGCTGGCCTGCACCCGCAGCACCCCGGCCTGCCGGTCATTCTTCAGGTCGACCCGGCCCACGATGGTGTCGCCCAGCAGCACCGGCAGCACGTAATAGCCGAATTGACGTTTCTCCTGGGGGGTGTAGATCTCGATGCGGTAGTGGAAGTCGAACAACCGCAGCGCCCGCGCCCGCTCCCAGACCACCGGGTCGAACGGGCTGAGCACGGCGGCGGCATCCATCCGGCGCGGCAGCCGGGCGTCCCGGTGCAACCAGGCAGCGCCGGCCGCCCCGCCGCGGCCCCAGCCCGGCACCTCGACGGGGATGAGCTCGCCGGCCTCCACGAGGTCGGTGATGGCGGCCCTGACGGGTTCGGTGCGTAACCGGAAGTAGTCGGCCAGGTCTTTCACCGTGCCGATGCCGTGCGCCCTCGCCGCCTGGCTGATCAGAGCGCGGTGGGCGTCGGCGGCGGAGACCTGCCGGTCCAGCAGTGCCGTGCTGAAGACCTGCTCCGGCAGCGCGTAGACCCGCTCGAAGCGCTCCCGGCCGCCACTGACCACATCACCCCACCGGAACAGGGTCTCCAAGCCGATCTTCACGTCGGACCAGCCCCACCACGGGCCGCGCTTCGTGTTGGCGTCGTGCTCGATGGCGCTGGCGCGCAGGGGGCCGTTCGCGGCCAGTTCGCCCAGCAGCCAGGCCAGCATCGGGGCGTTGTCCCGCGACCAGTGCGCGTCGTCGGCGGCCGCCCTGTCCCGGTAGGCCTGCATCCGCCAGCGGAACAGCGGCCAGTCATCGACCGGGATCAGCGACGCCTCGTGCGCCCAGTACTCGGTGAGGCGCGGCTTGGTGCCGGTACACAACCGGTCGAGCTGGGCCTTGTCGTACGGGCCGAGCCGGCTGAACGCCGGCACGTAGTGGCTGCGCTCGAAGACGTTCACCGAATCGATCTGAAGCAACCCGAGCCGCTCCACCAGGGCGCCAAGCTGGCGGATGCCGGGAGCGGGCGCGGAGGTCCCGCCGAAGCCCTGCGCGGTGAGGGCGATGCGGCGGGCAAGGGCGGGGGAGATCGTCTGGACCACGACTCGACCCTACCGATGCCCGGTGACACACGACGTTCACACGCCGTTTAGGAGCAGGGCGGCACCAGGACATTCCCCGCCTCTAGCCTCGCAGCGACCGGTTACCCGGCACCCGAACTGTTCATGACGGAGGAACCCTTGCCTACCACCCGAACCCTGGCAGCCACCATCGCGGCGACCGCGATCGTCGCCCTCACCCTCACCGGCTGCTCGGGCGCCGCCGACGCGTCCGGCACAGGCACCGCCGTCGACGCCTCCACCGCGACCAGTATCTCCGCCTTCGGCGACCTGGCCGCCCTCGAGGCCGCGGCCATCGACGAAGGGGCACTGAACGTCATCGCCCTGCCGCGGGACTGGGCCAACTACGGCGCGGTGCTGGACCTGTTCGCCGAGAAGTACCCGGAGATCACCATCACCGAGGCCGCCCCCGATGGGTCCAGCGCCGAGGAGATCCAGGCAGCCCAGAACCTGGCCGGCCAGGACACCGCCCCCGACGTCTTCGACCTCGGCCTGGCCGTTGCCCTGGCCAACACCGACCAGTTCGCCCCGTACCAGGTGGCGACCTGGTCCGACATCCCCGACGCCCTGAAGGAAGAGAGCGGGCTGTACGTGGGCGACTACGGCGGATACATGGCCGTCGGCTACGACCCCGACACCGTGCCGGCACCGAAGTCGCTCGCCGACCTGCTCGGCGCGGAGTACAAGGGCAAGGTCGCCATCAACGGCGACCCGACCCAGGCCGGTGCCGCGTTCGCCGCTGTCGGCATGGCCGCCGTGCAGAACGACGGCTCGGTGGATGACTTCCAAACCGGCATCGACTTCTTCGGCGACCTCAACGCGGCCGGGAACTTCGTGAAGATCGACCCGACCCCCGCCACCATCGCCTCCGGTGAGACCCCAGTGGTCTTCGACTGGGACTACCTCAACGTGGGTTACGGCACCCAGCTGGAGGGTGAGCGCAACTGGGAGGTCGTGGTCTTCCCCGGCACCGGATACGCCGGTTACTACAACCAGGCGATCAACGTGGATGCGCCGCACCCGGCCGCCGCGCGCCTCTGGCAGGAATTCCTCTACACCGACGACGCCCAGAACCTGTGGCTCGCCGGAGGCGCCCGCCCGGCCCGGGCCGACGCCATGGCCGCGGAAGGCACCATCGACGCCGACCTGTTCGACGCCCTGCCCGCCGTGCCGGACACCACCGTGGTGCCCACAGGAGCGCAGAGCGAAGCCGCAGCCACGCTGCTCGGCGAGAAGTGGGCAGCGGCTGTCCAGTAGGTTCCGTGTACCGGCAGCAGCCTTCGGGCTGCTGCCGTTCGCGGTGTACGTGTTGCTTTTCCTGGGGCTGCCGACCCTGATCGCGGTCGGCACCGGGTTCGTCGGCAACGATGGAGCCTTCACCCTCGACACCGTCGCCGCCCTCACCGACCCCGTGGTCCTGGCCGCCTTCGGCAGTTCGATCGGCTTGTCGGCGTTGACCGCGGTCATCGGCGCAATCGTGGGCGCCCTGGTCTGCTACGCGCTGCTCGGTGCCCCGCCGGAGGGACCGCTGCGGTCGACCATCGACTCGCTGAGCAGTGTGCTCGCCCAGTTCGGCGGCGTCATGCTCGCGTTCGCGTTCATCGCGACCATCGGCATCCAAGGCATGGTCACCGTGCTCCTGCGCGACACCTTCGGCGTCGACATCTACGCGGACGGTGTCTGGCTCTACGAGCTGCCCGGCCTGGTGCTGCCCTACGTCTACTTTCAGGTGCCCCTCATGGTGATCACGTTCATGCCCGCCCTGGTGTCGCTGAAGACCACCTGGGCCGAGGCCAACGCCACCCTCGGCGGCAGCTCCCGCAGCTACTGGCTGCGAATCGCTCTGCCGGTGCTGGCACCGTCCTTCCTGGGCAGCCTGCTGTTGTTGTTCGCCAACGCGTTCTCCTCCTACGCGACCGCGGCGGCCCTCACCAGCCAGGGGTCGCAGATCGTGCCGCTGCAGATCCGCTCGGCCCTGACCAGCGAAACCATGCTCGGCCGGGAAAACCTGGCCGGGGCGCTCGCCCTGGGCATGATCCTGGTGATGACCGTCGTGATGGCCGGTTACTCGTTGCTGCAGTCCCGCGCGGCGAGGTGGCAGCGATGAGCGGCGGGCTCCGCAGCACGGGCGTCGTCGCCCACGCTCCCAGCAGGCTTGTCCGCGGTCTGATCCTCGGCGTCGTCGGGCTGGTCTTCGTCGTGCCGGTGCTGGCCATGGTCGAGTTCACCCTGCGACGAGGACTCGTCGGCGGCTACGACCTGCACCGCTGGACCGAGCTGTTCCAGGGTGGCCTCACCGGTGAATACAAGCCCGTGCTGGTGGCGCTGGGCAACTCGGTGGGCCTGGCGCTCGGCACCGTCGCCATCATGCTGCTGCTGCTGGTGCCGACCATGCTGCTCGTGCACATCCGGTTCCCGAGGCTGCGCCGGACGCTGGAGATCATCTGCATCCTGCCGATCTCGATTCCCGCCATCGTGCTCGTGGTGGGCCTGGCGCCGGTGTTCTCCGTCGTGGCCCGACTCGTGGGCAGCGGCGTCTGGACCCTGGCGCTCGCCTACGGCATCACCGTGCTGCCGTTCGCCTACCGTGCCATCCAGGCCAACCTCGACGGCGTCGACGTGCGCACCCTCAGCGAGGCGGCCCGCACCCTCGGCGCCGGCTGGGGCAGCGTGCTGCTGCGGGTGTTGGTGCCGAACCTGCGCCGGGGCATCCTCGCCGGAGCGTTCATCGCCGTGGCCGTGGTGCTGGGCGAATTCACCATCGCCTCGCTGCTCAACCGGGTGAACCTGCAGACCGCACTGGTCGTGGTGAGCAAGGACGACCCGTACACCGCGGTGATCCTCTCGCTGATCGCCCTGCTCGTGGCCTTCGCCCTGCTGATGGCCATCGGCAGGCTCGGCGCCCCGCGCCGCACCCGCACACGGCGCGCGGTCACCGCGTCATCACCCCAGACCGCGACCCCGAACCCGACCGGAGACCGACCATGAGCCAGGCGACAACGCAGCGTGCAGAGACCAGGACCGGCGCCGTCGTCGAATTCGCCGGGGTGGCCAAGCGCTACGGCACTCATCTGGCGCTGGCCGAATTCGACCTCACCCTGCGGGCCGGCGAACTCGTGGCCCTGCTCGGCCCCAGCGGCAGCGGCAAGACCACGGCACTGCGGGTGTTGGCGGGACTGGAGAGCTGCGACGACGGGGGCATCCGGATCAACGGCGACGACGTCTCCGCTCTGCCGACCAGCCGCCGGGACATGGGCATGGTGTTCCAGTCCTATTCGCTGTTCCCGCACCTGAGTGCCGGCGAGAACGTCGAATTCGGGTTGCGGATGCGCCGGGTGCCGGCCCCCGAACGGCGCGAGCGGGCGGCGGCCGCGCTGGCGCTGGTGGGCCTGGACGCCCACTACGGCCGGTTCGCGCACGAGCTCTCCGGCGGCCAGCAGCAGCGGGTGGCCCTGGCCAGGGCGCTGGTCACCCAGCCCAGGGTGCTGCTCCTGGACGAACCGCTCTCGGCGCTCGACGCGAAGGTGCGGGTGCAACTGCGCGACGAGATCCGGCGGATCCAGACCGACCTGGGCATCACGACCCTGTTCGTCACCCACGACCAGGACGAGGCCCTCGCCGTGGCCGACCGGGTGGCGGTCATGCGGGACGGCCGGATCGAACAGGTGGGCACGCCTGAGGAGCTCTACACCCGGCCGGCGACCCCGTTCATCGCCGACTTCGTGGGGCTGAGCAATCGGTTGCCGGGCGTGGTGCGGCACGGTTTTGCCGAGGTGCACGGTGTGAAGCTGCCGCTGCTCGATCCGTCGCATCCGGATGGCGCGGTGCTGGTCTTCGTGCGCCAGGAGGACCTGACGCTGGCCCCGGCCGGGCCGAGCGGCGTGGGTGCTACGGACCTGAGCGCGGCCGGCAGGAGCCTGGCCGGCACGGTGCTGATCTCCAGTTTCCTCGGGTCGCTGCGCCGCACGAGCGTGCGGCTCGCGCAGGGCGGCACCGTCGTTGTGCAGCACGACGTACGCGACCGCCTGCAGGTGGGCGACGCCGTTGTGGTGCGCTTCCGCGGCGCACCGGTACCGGTTCACGCAGCGTCTTAGACTGGTTCGGTGAGCACATCCACGGGAAGATCCGGCTGGTTCGGCCGCCGGCGTAGAGGCCGTACGGAGCCCCCGGCACCCGCGGCGCCCTCGGCACCCTCGGCACAGCCGATCACGGCGGTCGTGTCGCCCATCCCGGCCGAGCCGAACGGGGTGGACGAGAACATCCCTGCGGGCATCCGCCTGGCCGGCGCCTGGGCGTGGCGGCTGCTGGTGATCGCGGCGGCCATCGCGGTGGTGTTGTTCCTGGTGGTGCAGTTGCGCTTCATCGTGATTCCGCTGCTGGTGGCGGTGCTGGTGTCCGCCCTGCTGGTGCCCCTGGTCGGTTTCCTCACCCGGCACCGTTGGCCAAAGGGCCTCGCCGTGGCCCTGGCGCTGGTGGGCACCCTCGCGGTGATCGCCGGCCTGGTCACGCTGGCCGTCACCCAGATCGCGGCCGCTTCGGTGGGGCTGAGCTCCCGGTTTGCCGCCTCGTACGCGAACCTCACGGAGCTCTTGGCCGCGTCGCCGCTGCAGTTGAGCAACGCCGAGATCAACGGCTACCTCGGCCAGGCGGTCGACGCCCTCCAGAACGACAGTCAGATCTTCATCACCGGTGCGCTGTCGTTGGGCTCGTCGCTGGGGCACCTGGCCACCGGTGCGCTGCTGACCCTGTTCAGCCTGCTGTTCATCCTCATCGACGGTGCCGGTATCTGGAACTGGATCGTCAAGATCTTCCCCCGCCGGGCCCGGCCGGCCATCGCCGGCGCCGGCATGGCCGGGTGGCGGACCCTGGGCAACTTCGCCAGGGTGCAGATCCTGGTCGCCACGATCGACGCCATCGGTATCGGCGCCGGTGCCGCGATCCTCGGTGTGCCGATGGCCATCCCGATCGGCGTGCTGGTCTTCCTGGGCTCGTTCATCCCGATCGTGGGAGCCGTGGCCACCGGCGCGGTGGCCGTGCTCATCGCGCTCATTTTCAACGACTGGTTCGTGGCCCTGCTGATGCTCGGCGTCGTGCTCCTGGTGCAGCAGATCGAGGGTCACGTGCTGCAGCCGCTGATCATGGGCACCGCCGTCAAGGTGCATCCTCTCGGCGTGGTGCTCGTCGTCGCGGCCGGTGCTCTTCTGGCCGGCATCCCCGGCGCCCTGTTCGCGGTTCCCGTCGCGGCCGTGCTGAACGTTATGATCAGCTACATCCACAGCGGTGCCTGGCGCGGGGGAGTGCCACCGGCGGGCGCTGTGCCCGGCTCCATCCTGTGGCAGACCATTCCGCAACGGCCGGGGTTCCGGCAGGCGCGGACCGCCCCGGTCACGATCGCAACATCCCAGAGCACAGCAGAATAAGAGAGACCCGTCCATGACTGACAGCCCCGCAGTTCTTGCCCCCGCAGATCTGGCCGGCCCCACCCTGGCCGACTTCGAGACGGCGCGCACCATCGTCTCCCGGGTGGCCGATGTGACCCCCATGGAGACCTCACGGTACCTGTCGGCGATTCTGGGCGCCCCGGTGTTCCTCAAATGCGAAAACCTGCAGCGCACCGGATCGTACAAGATCCGCGGCGCGTACAACCGGCTGTCCAAGCTCACCGACGAGGAGAAGGCCCGCGGCGTCGTCGCCGCGTCGGCCGGTAACCACGCGCAGGGCGTGGCCTTCGCCGCCTGCGAACTCGGCATCGAGGCGACCATCTTCATGCCCGTCGGTGTCGCCCTGCCCAAGCTGCAGGCCACCAGGGACTACGGCGCCCAGGTGATCCTCCGCGGGCACACCGTCGCGGAGCCGCTGCTGGCCGCCGCGGAGTACGCCCGCGAGACCGGCGCCATCCTGATCCCCCCGTTCGACCACCCGGATGTCGTCGCCGGCGCCGGCACCGTCGGCCTCGAGATCCTCGACCAGGTACCTGAGCTCGACACGGTGATCGTTCCGATCGGCGGCGGCGGGCTCACCGCCGGCATGGCCAGCGTGCTCAAGCAGTACGCGGCCAGCCACAACCGTCGGATCCGGGTCATCGGCGTGCAGTCGCAGAACGCGGCGGCGTACCCGCCCTCTCTCGCAGCCGGCGAGGCCCTCGCGATCGACATCAGCCCCACCATGGCCGACGGCATCGCCGTGGCCAAGCCGGGCCTGCTCAACTTCGCGATCATCCGCGACGCCGTCGACGAGATCGTCACGGTCACCGAGGACGACATGGCCAGGGCCATGCTGGTGCTCCTCGAACGGGCCAAGCTCGTTGTCGAACCGGCCGGCGCCGTCTCCGTCGCGGCCATCCTGGCGGGCAAGATCACCGCGACGGGCAACACCGTGGCCATGCTCTCCGGGGGCAACATCGACCCGCTGCTCATGCAGCGCGTGATCAGCCACGGCCTGGCCGCATCCGGCCGGTACCTCAAGCTGCGGATCATGCTGCCCGACCGGCCGGGACAGCTCGCCCGGATCTCCGAGTTGCTCGCCGAGGCGCGCGCCAACGTCATCGAGGTGCTGCACACCCGGCACGGCGTGGGTCTGCAGATCAGCGAGGTCGAGCTTGATATCAGTGTCGAGACCCGCGGGCCGGAGCACCGCCAGCACGTCGTCGACACCCTGCGCGCCGCCGGGTACGACCCGCGCACCGACTAGAGACGCGAAAAAACGGCCGGCTGCCATGCAGCCGGCCGTTTCACGTTGTGCGCGGCACTCAACCGGTGAAGGTCTCCACCAGGTGGATCTCGACGGCGATCTGCTTGCCGTTGGGGGTCTCGTAGCTCGTCTTCGCGCCGACCTTCAGCCCGATGATGGCCTCACCCAGGGGGCTCTTCTCGCTGTACACGTCCAGGTCGCTGTCGCCGGCGATCTCGCGGCTGCCGATCAGGAACCGGCTTTGATCGCCGGCGATCGTGGCGGTGATGATCGTGCCGGGCTCCACGACGCCCTTGCTCTCGGGGGCGTGGCCCACCTCGGCGGTGCGCAGCAGCAACGTCAAGGTGCGGATGCGGGCCTCCATCTTGCCCTGCTCCTCCTTGGCCGCGTGGTAACCCGCGTTCTCCTTGAGGTCACCCTCCGACCGGGCCGACTCGATCTTGTTGGCGATGTCCACCCGAGCAACGGTGCTGAGAGTGTCCAACTCCAGAGCGAGGCGGTCATAGGCCTCCTGGGTCAGCCAGGTGACCGAAGTTTCGGTTGTCATGGTTCTCTCCTTCTCGTGCTGATCGGTGGTGCGCCGGCAGATAGTGCGCCGATGGTGCCGCGGAGGCGGCCGTTCGTCGCTGAGTACGCTACGAAGACACCGCGCCATACAGCGGACGCCCCGACTTCTGTCAGGGCGAATACATCAGTCTAGGTCAACCAACAGCGGTAAATCAATCCGGTGTTGCTCAGCTCCGTTGTCTTCACGATCTCGGTGAACGAGCGGGTGTAGTCGTCAGACGGCGGCAGGTCGATGACCTTCCAGCCCACCACGGTGAAGGACTCGTTGAGCGCCTGCACGGCGCAGCTGGAGGCCGTGTCGGTGGGCAGCGACACCTCGAAGGTGACACTGATGCTGTTCTCGTCGATGATCTGGTGCCGGGTGTCCCTGGCCTCGATCGCCGGGCCGGCGCCGTCCAGTCCCGCCCAGACCACCCAGGCGGTGAGGATCAGGGCGAAGGCGCCCGCGACGATCCAGAGCACCCGGCGGTCGCGCATCCTGCTGCCGGAGGTTCGCCCATAGCGTTCGTCGAGGTTGCTGCTCACGGCCACTGAAGACTCCACACTCACTGTTCAACGATTAGGCTTGCACCTAGGTTAGCTGGCATTTCTGAGGAGTTTCATGACGCTGCGGCTCTTGGCAGTGCACGCCCATCCCGACGACGAGTCGAGCAAGGGCGCCGCTACGTACGCTTACTACCGAAGCCTGGGCGCGGAGGTGCTCATCGTGAGCTGCACCGGCGGTGAACGCGGCAGCATCCTCAACGAGGACCTGGTCGACGTGGCCATGGCCGAGCGCGACCTCTCGGGACTGCGCCGCCTGGAAATGGCGGCGGCGCAGCAGGCGATGGGCATCCAGCACCGCTGGCTGGGCTACCAGGATTCCGGCATGGCCGACGACGGCGGGGTGCCGAAGAACTCGTTCGCCGACATTCCCCTGGTGTACTCGGCCGAACCCCTGGTGCGCATCATCCGCGAGTTCCGCCCGCAGGTGCTCGTCACCTACGACGAGAACGGCGGCTACCCGCACCCCGACCACATCCGTTCCCACGAGGTCTCCCTCGAGGCGTTCCGGGCGGCGGCTGACACCGAGCGGTACCCGGATGCCGGCGCGCCGTGGCAGATCGACAAGCTGTACTACGACCGTATCTTCAACCTCGAACGCATGGACGCCATGTACCTCGAGCTGAGCGTCGCCGAACCGGACTCCGACCTTCTCGAGCCGCTCGCCAGCGCCAGGGAGCGGATGAGCGACTACCCCAACCTGGCGACCACGCACGTGCCGATCGGGGACTTCCTGGAGGTGCGTGATGAGGCCCTCAAGGCGCACGCCAGCCAGGTCTCACCCACGAGCAGCTTCTTCTTCTGGCCCAACGACATGGTCCGCAAAGCCTGGCCCTACGAGGACTTCCAGCTCGTCGAATCGAAAGTTGACACCGTCATGCCCGAATCCGACCTCTTCAGCGGCGTGCGGGACGACGCATGAGCGTCACGCTCGCGCCCGTGCTCGGCTTCATCCTGTCCAACACCCCGCCGCCGGAGTTCAACCCTGACACCGTCACTCCGGGACCGTGGGGCTTCTTCGCGATCTTGTTTGTCGCGGTCGTGACCCTGTTGCTGGGCATGGACCTGGCCCGGCGCATCCGCCGCACCACCTACCGTGCCGAAATGCGGGAACGGTTGCAGGCCGAGGTCGCCGAACGCGATGCCGCGGCGGCTGAGCAGAAGAAGTCCGACACTCCTTAAGTGTGGAGCGGGCCCTACGGGTAGAGCGGGTGGGTCGCGATGATCAGGATCGCGACCCAGTGGCAGAGGAACGCCACGACGGTGAGCGAGTGGAAGATCTCGTGGAATCCGAAGACTCCGGGAACCGGATTGGGCTTCTTGAGGCCGTAGACGACGGCGCCGACCGAGTAGCAGAGTCCGCCGACCATGATCAGCGTCATCATCAGGGCATCGGCCTGGAAGAAGTCGACGATGAACATCAGTGCGCCCCAGCCGAGCGCCAGGTAGAGCGGCACGTACAACCAGCGCGGGGCGTTGATCCAGAACACCCGGAACGCGATGCCGAGGATGGCGCCGCCCCAGACCAGCGACAGCAGCAGCACGGCCTTCTCCGGCGGGAGGGCCAGCACCGTGATGGGCGTGTAGGAGCCGGCGATCAGCAGGAAGATGTTGGCGTGGTCGATGCGTTTGAGCACCATCCGGGTGCGCGGCTGCCAGTTGAACCGGTGGTACAACGCCGAATTGCCGAACAGGAGCATCGAACTGGCCACAAAGACCGCCGAGCTCCACTTCGCGGCCGGGCCGTCGGCGGCGAGCAGGAGAACGATGCCGGCGACGATGGTGACCGGGAACGTACCCGCGTGGATCCAGCCCCGCCAGGTTGGCTTTTCGGCAAGCGGATGCTCGATCTCGTCTTCGAGAAGAGGGAGATTCGGGATGTCGTCCGTGGAGGCCATGTTGTCAGGATACGGCAGCGCCGGAAGCCATGCGGCGCGAACGCGGGCCGGATTGAGCTAGCGTAACTGTGTGCAGATGCGGCAATCCTCCCTCGGACGCGGACTCCTTTACCGGATCTACCAGCGTCGGCTGCGTCGCGGGCTGACCGCCGCGGTCCTGCCCAAGCACGTTGCCATGATCATCGACGGCAACCGCCGCTGGGCCAAGCAGCTCGGCTACGACTCCGCCGCGCACGGCCATCGGGCCGGGGCCGCGAAGATGCGCGAGTTCCTGGAATGGTGCGACGATCTCGGCATCTCCGTCGTCACGCTGTACCTGCTCTCCGCCGACAACCTCACCCAGCGGCCGACCGAGGAACTCGATGCCCTGTTCGAGATCATCGCTGACCTCGCCGAGGACCTCTCGCACTACCGGGACTGGAAGGTGCAGCAGGTCGGCTCCAAGAAGTGCCTTCCCGGCCCGCTCGAAGGCGCCCTGGCCGCCGCGGAGGCCCGCACCCACGCCAACCGCGGCCTGCACGTGAATCTCGCCGTCGGGTACGGCGGCCGCACCGAGATCACCGATGCGATGCGCAGCATCGTCTCCACCCACCACGCCCACGGCGGGACCCTCGAAGACCTCGCCGAGACCCTCACCCCTGAGCTGATCGGCCAGCACCTGTACACGGGCGGCCAGCCCGACCCGGACCTGGTCATCCGTACCTCGGGCGAGCAGCGGCTCAGTGACTTCATGCTCTGGCAGAGCGCGCACAGCGAGTTCTACTTCGTCGAGGCCCTCGGCCCCGACCTTCGCCAGGTCGACTTCCTGCGGGCCCTGCGCGACTTCGCCAAACGGCACCGCAGGTTCGGCGGGTGAGCAGGGTCGACACGCCCCTGGCCGGCTACCTGGACGGATTCACCGAAGACCCCGGTTACCTGGACTACGGTCGCATCGGCCCGGTCTCCAGGGCCGTCGTGGCCGAAACGCGCGGCCAGACCGAAATCCTCGCCAGGGCGCGGTTCGGCAGTCTGGGGCATTTCGGTGAGCAAGACCTGCGGATGCGTACCGCGGTGGCGGCCGTTCTCGGCTTCCGGACCGATCAGATCGTGTCGCAGCCGAACACCAGCATGGGCCTCATGCACGCCATGTTCGGTCTCACGGGTGACGTGCTGCTCTCGCCGGCGGACTTTCCCAGCGTGCCGTTCGCGGCCGTGCGCGCCGCCGAGGCGCTGCACGTGGCCACCCCGCTCTGGCTCACGGTGGACGGCGGCGAGAATAGCGCCGGAGCGGTCACGCCCGGCCAGGTGCGCGACCAGCTGACACCGGGCACCGCCGCGGTCGCCGTCAGCCTGGTCGACTCCCGCACGGGCTTCAGGGTCGACCTGGAGGGCATCCGGCAGGTGATCGGTGACCGGCTGCTCATCGTGGACGCGATTCAGGGTTTCGGGGTGGTCGACGCGGCCTACGAGGTCGCCGACGTTGTCGTCTCCGGCGGCCAGAAATGGGTCAGGGCCGGCTGGGGTACCGGTTTCCTCGCCCTGAGCGACCGCGCCGTCGAACGGCTCACCCCCGTCGTGTCCGGTTTCACCGGCACCGACGCGACCGAATCCTGGGATGAGGTGCTGCCGCCGGTGCGTGCGGCGTCGGCGTTCCGGGTCACCAACGGCGACGGCATCGCCCAGGCCGGGTTCGCGACGGCGCTGGAGGAGATCCAGGCCGTGGGGGTGGCCACGATCGAGGGCGCCGTTCAGGGCAACGTGGACCGGCTGATCAACCTGGCCGACGAATATGCCCTGCCGGTTGTCTCCTCCAGGGACGTACGGGAACGGGCCGGCCTGGTGGTGCTCGCGCCGCCCGCCGAGCGCCTCACCGCGCTGGGCGCGGCGTTGCACAACCACGGGGTCACCGTGACGACCAGGGGCGGCAGGGTGCGCCTCAGTGTGCACGCCCACCTCGCCGGCGACACCGTCGACATGCTGCGAGGCGCTCTGATGGCGTACTCCGCCGGCGCCACCTACTAGACTGCCCGCCCCGTGTGCCCCGCCCGCCGGCGGTGA
Source organism: Cryobacterium sp. SO1 (assembly GCF_004210215.2). Taxonomy (NCBI): domain Bacteria; kingdom Bacillati; phylum Actinomycetota; class Actinomycetes; order Micrococcales; family Microbacteriaceae; genus Cryobacterium; species Cryobacterium sp. SO1. Next base: position 2,629,312 of record NZ_CP067394.1, on the reverse strand, counting down.
ACGTTAACGTCTCATGACCTTGGGCGTGTCGTTTTTCCAATTCCCAGCCGATCGACGTACGTTCATCACATCAGGTACGGCACCTGATCGAGACGGCCACATAAGTACGGCTCGAGAAAAAAAGCTTGTGGTCGTTCGCTAAGAATCCGCACCCTCGGGTGCGGGGTGGGAGTGGCTGTGACCGCTAATCGAACCGACTACCTGAACGTGGACCAGAGCGTCTCAGGGGTCGACCAAACCGAGCGCACCTTCGTGCTGGACACCTCGGTGCTGCTCTCGGATCCCAAGGCGATCTTCCGTTTCGCCGAGCATGCCGTGGTGTTGCCGGTGGTGGTGATCACCGAACTCGAGTCCAAGCGCAACGACCCGGAGATCGGCTACTTCGCCCGGCAGGCGCTGCGCTACCTCGACGAGCTGCGGGTCAAGCACGAACGGCTCGACTTCGCCATCCCGGTGGGCGAGGGCGGCAGCCTGCGGGTGGAGCTGAACCACTCCAACATGTCGGTGCTGCCCAACGGCCTGCAACTGGGCGACAATGACTCGCGGATCCTGGCGGTGGCGATGAACCTGGCCAACGACGGGCTGGCCGTCACGGTGGTGTCCAAAGACCTGCCGCTGCGGGTCAAGGCCGCCTCGATCGGCCTGGCCGCCGACGAGTACCGGCACGAGCTGGCGGTGGACTCGGGCTGGACCGGCATGGATGAGATCACCCTGAGCGCCGAGCAGGTGAACGACCTCTACGACAAGGAGTCCCTGCAGACCCGGCTGGTGCAGGACATGCCCGTCAACACGGGCCTGGTGATCCACTCCGATCGCGGTTCAGCGCTCGGCCGGGTCACCGGCCGGGGCGAGTTGCGCCTGGTGCGGGGCGACCGGGACCTGTTCGGCCTGCACGGCCGCTCGGCCGAGCAGCGCCTGGCGATCGACCTGCTGCTCGACCCGGAGATCGGCATCCTGTCGTTGGGAGGTCGAGCGGGGACGGGGAAGTCGGCGCTCGCCCTCTGCGCGGGCCTTGAGGCCGTTCTCGAGCGTCAGCAGCACCGCAAGATCATGGTGTTCCGGCCGCTCTACGCGGTGGGCGGCCAGGAGCTCGGCTACCTGCCCGGTGACGCGCAGGAGAAGATGGGCCCGTGGGGCCAGGCGGTCTTCGACACCCTCGGCGCCCTGGTCAGCGAGAACGTGCTCGAGGAGGTCGTCGAGCGCGGCATCCTCGAGGTGCTGCCGCTCACCCACATCCGCGGCCGGAGCCTGCACGACGCCTTCGTGATCGTGGACGAGGCGCAGTCGCTGGAGCGGAACGTTTTGCTGACGGTGCTGAGCCGCATCGGGCAGAACTCCCGCGTGGTGCTCACCCACGATGTGGCGCAGCGCGACAACCTGCGGGTGGGCCGTTTCGACGGGGTCGCCTCGGTCATCGAGACCCTCAAGGGGCACCCGCTCTTCGCGCACATGACCCTGACCCGGTCGGAGCGGAGCGCCATTGCCGCCCTGGTCACGGAAATGTTGGAGGGCAACGAGCTGAGTTGACCGATCCGTCGGTCGAGCTTGTCGAGACCCGGTACCAGGTCTCGACAAGCTCGACCAGCGATTACTACTGCGGCGGCCTCGTCATGCTCAGAACGTCCAGAGCCGTGTCGAGCTGCTCGAGGGTCACCTCGCCGCGCTGAACGAAACCGAGGTCGATCACCGACTCTCGCACCGTGAGGCCCTGAGCCACGGAGTGCTTGGCGACCTTGGCGGCGGCCTCGTAGCCGATCACCCGGTTGAGCGGGGTGACGATCGACGGCGAGGACTCGGCCAGCGCGCGGGCCCGGTCGAGGTTGGCCTCCAGGCCGTCGACGGTCTTGTCGGCGAGTACCCTGGCCCCGTTGGCGAGCAGCCGGATCGACTCGAGCAGGGCGGTGCCCATCACGGGGATGGCCACGTTGAGCTCGAACGCGCCGGAGGCGCCCGACCAGGCGATGGTGGCGTCGTTGCCGATCACCCGGGAGCAGACCATGAGCACGGCCTCCGGGATGACCGGGTTGACCTTGCCGGGCATGATCGACGATCCGGGCTGCAGGTCGGGGATGCTCAGCTCCCCGATGCCGGTGTTGGGGCCCGAGCCCATCCAGCGCAGGTCGTTGCAGATCTTCGTCAGGCCCACGGCGATGGTGCGGAGCGCCCCGGAGGCATCCACGAGACCGTCACGGTTGGCCTGCGCCTCGAAATGGTCGATGGCCTCGGTGATCGGCAGTTCGGTCTCTGCGGTGAGCAGTTCGATGACGAGCTGTGGGAAGCCGGCGGGGGTGTTGATGCCGGTGCCGACGGCGGTGCCGCCCAGCGGCACCTCGGCGACGCGGGGGAGCGCGGTGCGCACCCGCTCGATGCCCAGGCGCATCTGGCGGGCGTAACCGCCGAACTCCTGGCCCAACGTGACCGGGGTGGCATCCATCAGGTGGGTGCGGCCGGCCTTGACTGCGGTCGCCCACAGTTCGGCCTTGGCCTCGAACGCCACCGCGAGGTGGTCGAGCGACGGGATCAGGTCGTCGATGAGAGCGCTGGTCACCGCGATGTGCACCGAGGTGGGGAAGACGTCGTTGGAGGACTGAGAAGCGTTCACGTGGTCGTTGGGGTGCACCGGGCTGCCCAGGCGCCGGGTGGCGAGGGTGGCGAGCACCTCGTTCATGTTCATGTTCGACGAGGTGCCGCTGCCGGTCTGGTACACGTCGATGGGGAACTCGGCGTCGTGGCGGCCCGTGATGACCTCGTCCGCTGCCGCCGCGATGGCGTCGGCGACGGCCGGGTCGAGCACCCCCAGGCGGGCGTTGGCGAGGGCGGCCGACTTCTTGATGCGGGCCAGGGCCGCGATCTGGGCGGACTCGAGCACCGACCCGGAGATCGGGAAGTTCTCGACCGCGCGCTGCGTCTGCGCGCCGTAGAGCGCGTTGACGGGAACCCGCACCTCGCCCATCGTGTCGCGCTCGATCCGGTATTCGGTCGGCACGGAGTCTGTCTCAGTTGAAATGTCCACCACGGTGTGTCATACCTTTCGATTCATTGCTTTGTGACGAGGGCTCTAGACGACGCCGACGACGATGTCCGGATCAGCCCGGCCCTCGAGGAGCCGGTAGTTCGCGCCGACGATAGCCAATGTACCTTCTGCGATGGCGGCACTGATCATCTCGGAGCGTTGGACGAGTTCGGCGACAGTGTCGCGCAGGTGTTCCCGGCCCACGGCGGATGCGTCGATGTCGTCGGTGTCGAGCGGGCCGGTCGTGGGGCCGCCGACGCGGCGCACGGCCGGCACGATCTTTTCGATGATGGTGTTGATGTGCGGGGGCAGGGCCGCGGCGTCTGCGCCTTGCGAGTCGATGGCGGCGCGCACCGCGCCGCACCTGTCGTGGCCGAGCACCAGGATCAGCGGAACGTTGAGCACGGCGACGGCGTATTCGAGCGAGCCGAGCACGGAGTCGGAGATGACCTGGCCGGCGTTCCGCACGACGAACAGGTCGCCCAGGCCCTTGTCGAAGATGATCTCGGCGGCGAGTCTGGAGTCGCTGCAGCCGAACAGGGCGGCCATCGGGGTCTGCACGAACGCGGTCTCGGCGCGACGGTCGACGTCCTGGCGGGGGTGCTGGGGGTGCCGGCGACAAACCGCTCGTTTCCCGCTGCCAGTTCGTTCCAGACCTGGGCTGGTGTGAGGGTGTCACTCATTCGCTGGAACCATTCTGTTCGGTGCTGGTCTGCTCTGTGCTGATGTCTGTGCTGATGGGCTCGGCGAGGGCGCCGGCCAGGACGCTGAGCTCTTCGTCGGAGGCGGTGCCGATCAGCAGGTAACTGCTGGCGCCGGCGTCGGTGACGAGGGCGGACTCGAAATTGCCCCGGTCTTCCTGGGGCGCCGGGTTGCGGTAGACGTCCCACTCGACGCCGTCGATGGTGACGGTGTCGTCTGCGGCGACGTTCCCCAGCTTGTCGGCCAGCCAGGTGGGGTTCGCGTCGACGGCCTGGGTGAGGCCGATGAACTCGTTCGACGGGGTGAGCAGGCCGATGTACCAGCTGGAGACGCCGTCACTGCCGCCGCTTCGCCATTCGGCAGCGTTCGCGGCCCAGCCCGCGGGCAGATCGGGGGCCACCAGAGCCACGTCGACACCGGTTTGGACCTGTTCGGCCACACCGGCGTAGTCCACGTTCCGGGTCAGCGGGGTGTCGCTGCGCGGCACGATCAGCACCAGCACGATGACGGCGCCCACGGTCGCCAGCAACGAGTAGACGAGATTGTTGATGGTCTTCCGCGAACGGTAGTTGCGGGAGTTCGTCGCCAGCCGGGTGGCCCGTTCCTCCGCGGTCTCCGGGCGGCCGAGCTCCGCGACGACGCGCGGTGGGCGGGGGCTGCGGCTCATTCCGCGGCGGCCGCGCCGCGGGCGGCGTCCAGGCGTGCCTTCGCGCCGATCAGCCATTCCTCGCAGCGGGTCGCGAGGGCTTCGCCTCGCTCCCACAGGGACAGGGACTCTTCGAGCGTCGACGCGCCCTGCTCGAGCACCGTGACGACGCGAATCAGTTCGTCCCTGGCCTGCTCGTAACTGAGCGAGTCGACGGGAACGGGCGTGCCTGCGGACGAAGTCATGTCAGCCATTCTATTTCGAGACGGCCGGCACGGTGCCCACGGCCACGGTGATCAGCAGATCGGTGCCGGCCTGCGCCTGGTCGCTCGAGCGCAGCACGTGGCCGTCGGGCAGCTGCACGATGGCGTAGCCGCGGTCCAGGGTGCCCTGCGGGGAGAGGGCGCGCAGCTGGGAGCGGAGTTCCAGCACGCTGGAGCCCGCGCGTTCGAGGGTGCGGTGCATCAGCTCGGCACCGCGGGCCACGAACCGGGTGAGGTCCTGCGAGCGGCTGTCGATGATCCAGTCGGCGCCGGCGAGCACCGGGCGGCTGCGGAGGGTGCCGAGCCTGTCCACCTCGGTGGCGAGGGTGCCGGTGAGCCGGCTGCTCAGGCGCGCCCGGGCCTGCTGCACCCGGTTGAGTTCGTCGGAGACGTCGGGTACGACCCGTTTGGCGGCGTCGGTGGGGGTGGAGGCGCGCAGATCGGCCACATCGTCGAGCAGCGGCCGGTCGGCCTCGTGGCCGATGGCGCTGACCACCGGGGTGGTGCAGGCCGCGACGGCGCGCACCAGGGACTCGTCGCTGAAGCCGAGCAGGTTCTGGAAGTCGCCGCCGCCGCGGGCGACGATGATGACATCCACCTCCGGGTCGGCATCGAGCCGTGTGATGGCCGCGGTGACCTCGCCGACCATCCGGTCGCCCTGCACGGCGGCGTGCACAACGCTGAAGTCCACCGCCGGCCAGCGCAGCTGGGCGTTGCGGAGCACATCCTTCTCGGCGTCGGAGTCCTTGCCGGTGACCAGGCCGATGCGGTGCGGCAGGAAGGGCAGCGCCCGCTTGCGGGAGGCATCGAACAGGCCCTCCGCCGTGAGCTGAGCGCGCAACCGTTCGAGACGCTCAAGCAGGTCGCCCAGCCCCACGTGCCGCAGCTCGAAGACCTGCATCGTGAGGGTGCCGCCCTTGACCCAGTAGTTGGGCTTGACCAGCGCGATCACCCGGTCGCCCTGCTTGAAGTCACCGGTGAGGCGGGCCTTCACCGACGACCACACCGTGAAGCTCACCGTCGCATCCACCGAGAGGTCCTTGAGCTTGCCGTAGACGTTGCCGCCGCTGGCGCCCCACTGCACGATCTCACCCTCGACCCAGGCGGTGCCGAGCCGTTCGATGTAGCCGCGGATCTTGTTCGAGAGCACCGCGACCGGCCAGGGGGCGTCGACGGTGGGCGGCTCATCGCCGGCGGCGGGCATCGTGACAGCGTTCATGGTTCTCCAGGTCTGCAGGTCTACTGACGGCTCGCACGGTCTGTCCAGACGCGCCCGCTTAGACTGTTCAGGTGAGTACCAGTACTAATGCGCCCGTGATCGGCCTTGGCATGCCCAGAATTCCGAGCCTGGCCAACAGGCTCAAGGATACCCCGGTGGAAGGGCCGAAAAAGGTGCTGCTCGCGGCCCCACGCGGCTACTGCGCCGGCGTGGACCGCGCCGTCATCGCCGTCGAGAAGGCCCTCGAGCTGTACGGCGCCCCCGTGTACGTGCGCAAACAGATTGTGCACAACACCCACGTGGTCAGCGAACTCGAGAAGAAGGGTGCCATCTTCGTCGAAGAAGTGGATGAGGTTCCCACCGGTTCGCATATCGTCTTCAGCGCCCACGGCGTGTCGCCGGCCGTGGTCAACGCCGCCGCTGAGCGCGGCCTGTCGGCCATCGACGCCACCTGCCCGTTGGTCACCAAGGTGCACCGCGAGGCCGTGCGCTTCGCCAGGGACGATTTCGAGATCTTGCTGATCGGCCACGAGGGTCACGAAGAGGTCGAGGGCACCGCCGGCGAAGCGCCGGAGCACACGACCCTGGTCGGCAGCCCCGATGAAGCCGACACCATCACCGTGCGCGACCCGAACAAGGTGGTCTGGTTATCGCAGACCACGCTGAGCGTCGACGAGACCATGGAGACCGTCCGGCGCCTGCGGGCCCGGTTCCCCAACCTGCAGGACCCGCCCAGCGACGACATCTGCTACGCCACCCAGAACCGTCAGGTGGCCATCAAGAAGGTCGCCCGCGACTCCGACCTGGTCATCGTCGTCGGATCGGCCAACTCGTCCAACTCGGTGCGTCTGGTGGAGGTGGCGCTGGAATACGGCGCCAAGGCCGCCTACCGGGTGGACTACGCCAACGAAGTGAAGCAGGAATGGCTCGACGGAGTGAACACCGTCGGCGTCACCAGCGGGGCCTCCGTGCCGGAGGAACTGGTGGAGGAACTGCTGCGCGACCTGGCCGATGCCGGCTACGGAGACGTGGAGCAGGTCAAGACCGCTGAGGAAGATCTGCTCTTCTCGCTACCCAAGGAACTGCGTAAGGATCTGCAGGGCAAGACCGACGCGCGGGCGCTCGGTGGCCGGGTCAGCCAGCCCGAGTAGTCCTGCCGGGCTGCGCGGTTACGGCCGGCTGAAGTAGTCGAGCAGTGCCGGATCGCCGGCGAGCACAACGGCGGTGACCGCGACCAGCAGCACGAAAGCGACGACGCCGCCGACGATCGGAACGTAGAACGCCCGGCGGCCACGGAGCAGCAGCATGGTCGAGACCGTGGCGGTGGCCAGCCAGAGCACGCCGAGGCCGATGCTGCCGCCGGTGATGATCGCGCCGACCGAGTCGGCGGCGGTGTAATCGCCCAGGCTCGCCTGCGTGTAGAGCGTCTGCAAGGCCTCCGGCATCGAGCCGAGGATCGAGATGGTGAAGAACGCGCCGAGCACCCCCAGGATCAGCAGGCTGAGGGTGACGGGTCGGTCCCAGGTCGGTGCCGATCCTGGTGCCGAGCTCGGTACGGCACGGCCAGGGGTCACGGGGGCCTGGACCGGTTCCGGGCTGACGACGGCAGAGTCCGCGGGCGCGTGTTCGTCCTGCGGCGGGGTCCAGGTCCAGCCCTCCGGGGCCAGCTCGCCGTAGCGGGGCTGGGGGCGGTAGTCCACCGGCGGGGTCGCCGGCGACTGGTCTGGAGCGTTCTCTGCCATCGTCATCCGGTTGTTTCTGATCTAGCTGTTGGAGTGTCCGGCGGAGCCGAGCTGGCGGGTGGCCTGGGCGACGCGGGCGGCCATGGCCGTCTCGGCAACCTTGCCCCAAGCGCGAGGGTCGTACAGCTTCTTGTTGCCCACTTCACCGTCGACCTTGAGCACGCCGTCGTAGTTCTTCAGCATGTAGTCGGCGATGGCGCGGGTGAACGCGTACTGGGTGTCGGTGTCGACGTTCATCTTCACGACGCCGTTGGCAACGGCTTCCGCGATCTCGGCGTCGGTCGAGCCGGAGCCGCCGTGGAAGACGAGGTCGAGCGGCAGGGCGCTGGTGCCGTACTTGGCGGCGACGCTCTCCTGGATCTCCGCAAGGAGCTCCGGGCGCAGCTTGACGTTGCCGGGCTTGTACACGCCGTGCACGTTGCCGAAGGTCAGGGCGGCCATGTAACGGCCCTGCTCGCCGAGGCCGAGGGCTTCGATCATCTTGACGGTGTCGTCGAAGGTTGTGTACAGGTTGTCGTTGATGTCGCCCTCAACGCCGTCTTCTTCGCCGCCGACGGCGCCGATCTCGACCTCGAGGATGGCGTTGATCGCCTTGGTACGGGTGATGATGCCCTTGGCGATCTCCAGGTTCTCGTCGAGCGCGATGGCGGAGCCGTCCCACATGTGCGACTGGAAGATTGGGTTGAAGCCGTCGGCGACTGCGGTCTCGGAGGCCGAGATCAGCGGCAGGACGAAGTCGTCCAGTGCGCCCTTGGGGCAGTGGTCGGTGTGCAGGGCAACGGTGACGGGGTAGTTGTCGGCAACGGCGTGCGCGAACTTGGCGAACGCGAGGGCGCCGGCGGCGCGGTTCTTGACGGTGTGGCCGGCGAAGTAGTCGGCGCCTCCGGTGGTCACCTGGATGATGCCGTCCGAGCCGGCTTCGGTCAGGCCCTGGAGAACGGCGTTGATCGACTGCGAGGAGGAAACGTTGAATGCGGGGTACGCGAACCCCTTCGACTTGGCCTTGTTCAGCATTTCGGCGTATTGGTCTGGGGTTGCGATGGGCATTGCGTCTCCTCGAAATCGAGCTGGGGTGTCTGTCAAGTGTAGCGAGAGCGGATGTGCACGTGCCGAGCGCGTCGGGGGTAGAAGGTCCTGCCCCAAAACGGGGGCTGGGTAAGCTGAGCCGGGTACCGTTCGATGCGGCACGTCCCTCAGCAACCCACATACGACCTCGAAGGACAACCACCAATGGTGAATACCGAACACGCTTCGCTCTACCTGCACCCCGACCGCAACCTCGGCATGGAGTTGGTGCGGGCCACCGAGGCCGCCGCCATCCGTGCGGTGCCGTTCATCGGCCGGGGCGACAAGAACGCCGCCGACGGTGCCGCGGTCGACGCCATGCGCAAGTTCCTCGGCACGGTCGATTTCGACGGCGTTGTCGTCATCGGCGAGGGCGAGAAGGACGACGCCCCCATGCTCTACAACGGCGAGCACGTCGGCAGTGGCCGCGGGCCGTCGTGCGACATCGCGGTCGACCCGATCGACGGCACCTCGCTCACGGCCAACGGCCGCCAGAACGCGCTGAGCATGATCGCCGTCGCCGACCGCGGCAGCATGTACGACCCCAGCGCCGTGTTCTACATGGACAAGATCGTCACCGGCTGGGAGGGCCACGGTGTTGTGGACCTGCGCCAGCCGATCGGCGAGAACATCCGCGCCCTCGCCAAGGCCAAGGGCAAGGACGTGGCCGACATGACCATCGCCATCCTCGACCGTCCGCGCCACGCGGGCCTGATCGACGAGGTGCGCGCCGCGGGAGCCGGCACCCGCCTGATGCTCGACGGCGACGTGGCCGGCGGCATCAACGCTGCGCTGAGCGAGACCCGCATCGACATGTGCGTGGGCATCGGCGGCACCCCGGAGGGCATCATCACCGCGTGCGCACTCAAGGCGCTCGGTGGGTTCATCCAGGCCCGGCTGCACCCCAAGGACGACGACGAGGCGCAGAAGGCCATCGACGCGGGCCATGACCTCGAGCGGATCCTGGGCGTGGACGACCTCGTCACCAGCGACAACACCTACTTCGTGGCCACGGGCGTCACCGACGGCCAGTTGGTCGGCGGGGTGCGCAAGATGGGCCCGAAGATCCGCACAGAGTCCATCGTGCTGCGAGGCAAGAGCGGCACCATTCGCCGGGTCGTGGCCGAGCACCTCGCGGAGAAGTGGCTCTAGCCGACTATTCGACCAGGATGCCGAGGTGCGCGGCCAACAGCGGCGCCAGCATCGACAGCTGAGCGTCGTCGATGGTGGCGCCCTTGAGGCCCTCAAGGCTGTGGATGGCCGAGAAGTCGCTCGAGCGCAGGTCGACGTCGGTGAGGCGGGCGCCGGCCACGTCGAGCGTGCCGATGCGGCAGTCGTGCAGTTCCAGCCGCTGCACGACGGCACTGGACAGGTCGAGCTCGTCGATGATGCAGTTGCTGATCAGCACGTCCGTGAGCGTGGAATTCCGCAGGTTCACGAAGTCCAGCTTCGAACCGTCGATCTGAACGCTGCGCAGGTTCGCGTCGTACATCTCCACCGAACCGAGCCTGGAATGCTCGATGCGCACGTCCCGCCAGGACGACCGGGGTGCGCTGAACACCGCGGCGTGCAGTTCGGTGGCGATGCATTCCGACCAGGAGCTGCCGCGCAGCACCGTGGTATTCAGGTCCACGGCGTGCAACTCGCACTCGGTGAAGCTCGTGCCGGTGAGGTCCCGGCCGGAGAAATCCACCCGGCTGAACCGCTCGGCCTCCCTGTCGTCGCCGCGCCCCACCAGGGCGCCGTCGTCGTCCAGCAGGTTCTCGAGAATGATGCGGTCCAGTTGCGGGCCGCGCTTCTTGGAGCGGGCCACTAGGACAACGGCTCGAGCAGGAACACCGGGATGACCCGGTCGGTCTTCTTTTGGTAGTCGGCATAGTCCGGGTACGCGGCCACCGCGCGTTCCCACCACAGTGCCTTCTCCTCGCCGGTGATCTCCCGCGCCCGCATGTCCTGCCTGATCGGGCCGTCCTGCACCTCCACGAGCGGATGCGCGAGAACGTTGGCGTACCAGACCGGGTTCTTCGGGCTGCCGCCGAGCGATGCGACGGCGGCGTACCGGCCGTCGTGCTCGACTCGCATCAGCGGGGCCTTGCGGATCTTCCCGGACTTCGCTCCGACGGTGCTCAGCACGATCACGGGCATCCCGCGCATTGTGGTGCCCGCGGTGCCGCCAGAGGTCTCGTAGAGGTCGACCTGATCGCGGACCCACTTCTCAGGGCTGGGCTGGTACTCGCCGTGCAGGGGCATGATGGCTATCTTTCTCTCGGGAAAAAACGAGGGTGGCGCGGTGCGTACCGGGGAATGTAGCGCCAGAGCACCCCGGCGCCGAGGAGCCCCACGATGCCCATGACACCACTGGCCACCGACAGCGACAACACCGCGGTCATGCCGGCGACGGCCAGGGGAGCGGCGGCGCTGCCGAAATCGGCGGTGAAACGCCAGGCACCCAGGAACGGTGCCGGCCCGGTTGCCGGTGCCAGGTCGGCGCCCAGGGTCATCAGCAGACCGCTGCCGATGCCGTTGGCCAGCGACAGGAACATGGCCACGGCGATGAACCATGCCACGTTGTCGGGCAGGTCGTGGGTGAACGAGAGGGCGACCATGCCGATGCCCAGCCCGATCATCGACGGGATCGCCGTCCACATCCGGCCGAACCGGTCCATGATCTGGCCGCTGGCGTAGAACAAGGCGAAATCGATGCCGCCGGCGATGCCGATGATCAGGGCCGTGTCCGGCTCGTTGATGCCGATGCTGACCGCCCAGAGCGGCAGCATCACCGTGCGGGTGGCGCGCATCGCGCCGACGAGGCCCGCGCCCGTGCCGAGTCGTAGCAGCACGCCGCGGTAGCGCCAGATGGTGGCGAACAGGCCGGTGGTCTCCGCCTTGGCTTCGTCCTCTCCGGCCGTGCGCACGGTGGTGCCGGTGGGTGCTCCGGGCGCTGCGCTGGCGAAGGTGCTTGAGGGGTCCGGCAGCAGCATCAGCACCACGGCCGCCGCCAGGCAGCAGACGATGAACACCCAGAAGACCGCGGTGGTGCTGCCGGTGAGCTGGATGACGCCGGCCGCGATGAACGGGCCGACGAACCAGCCGGCCCGGAAGACGCCGCCGAGGGTGGAGAGGGCCCTGGCCCGGTAGGCCACGGGTACGTAGCTGGTCATGAAGGCGTGCCGGGCCAGGGCGAAAACGGCGGTGGCCAGGCCGATGAGGAAGATGCCGACCAGCAGGACGACCGGGTTGGGGGCGACGATGCAGACCAGCACGGCAAGGATCGCCAGCAGCGACGCGCCGATCATCGAGTTCCGCTCGCCGAAGCGCGACACGACCGCGCCGCTGGGAATGTCCCCGACGAGTTCGCCGACCATCACCATGGCCGCGATGAATCCGGCAAACGCGAGGGAGGCACCGAGGCTGTCGGCCACCAGCGGGATCAGCGGGATCATCGCGCCCTCGCCGATCGAGAAGAGCATGGTGGGCAGGAACGCCGCGAGAGCCACTCCCCGGAGGCTGAAGGGGCGGTCGGTACTCATCCGTTCGATGCTACCTCTCGCCCGGTAGGCTGGATTCCACAATGATTGAGTTGGATTTCTCTGAGCAGATCGCCGCGCTGCGGGCCACGTTTGACGACATCCGGTCGGTGATCGACATGGACAGGCTGCGCCTGGACATTGCCGAACTGAACGATGCGGCGGGTGCCCCCGACCTGTGGAACGACTCCGAGCACGCCCAAAAGGTGACCAGCGACCTCAGTCACCGCCAGAGCGAGCTCAAGCGCATCGAGAGCATCGAGTCGCGCCTGAACGACCTCGAGGTGCTCGTGGAGCTGGCCAACGCCGAGGGCGACCAGGAGTCGGCCGAGGAGGCCACCGCCGAGTTGAAGAGCGTGCAGAAGGTGCTCGGCGACCTCGAGGTGCACACCCTGCTCAACGGCGAGTTCGACCCGAACCCGGCCGTGATCACCATCCGTGCCGGTGCCGGCGGGGTGGATGCCGCCGACTTCGCCGAGATGCTGCTGCGGATGTACCTGCGCTGGGCCGAGCAGCACGACTACACCACCAATGTGCTCGACGTGAGCTACGCCGAAGAGGCCGGCATCAAGTCCGCCACCTTCGAGGTGAACGCGCCGTACGCCTTCGGCACCCTCAGCGTCGAGGCCGGCACCCACCGGCTGGTGCGGATGAGCCCGTTCAACTCCGCGGGCAAGCGCCAGACCTCCTTCGCCGCCGTCGAGGTGGTACCGCTGATCGAGCAGGCCGAGGCCGTGGAGATCCCCGACAACGACATCCGGGTCGACGTGTTCCGCTCCAGCGGCCCCGGCGGCCAGTCGGTCAACACCACCGACTCCGCCGTGCGCATCACCCACCTGCCCACCGGCCTGGTGGTGAGCTGCCAGAACGAGAAGAGCCAGATCCAGAACCGTGCCGCGGCCATGCGGGTGCTGGCCTCCCGGCTGCTGCTGCTGCAGCGTGAGCAGGAAGCGGCCACCAAGAAGGAATTCGCCGGCATCATCACCGCCAGCTGGGGTGACCAGATGCGCAGTTACGTGCTCGCTCCGTACCAGATGGTCAAGGACCTGCGCACCGAGTACGAGGTCAACAACCCGTCCAACGTCTTTGACGGCGACCTGGACGGATTCATCGCCGCGGGCATCCGGTGGCGCAAAACCCCGACCGATTAAGGCGCCGGCACGACGCCCGCGAACCTTTGGACTTGCTGGTTGAGGCATGTCGCAAGTAGGTAAAACGCGGATGGCTGCCTAGGCTCGAAACGCCATGATCCGATTTGATCACATCACCAAGAAATATCCCGGTACGAACCGTCCGGCCCTGAACTCAATCGACGTCGAGATTCTTCGCGGCGAATTTGTCTTCCTGGTCGGGGCTTCGGGCTCGGGTAAGTCCAGCTGCCTTCGCTTGATGTTGAAGGAGGAGAAGCCGTCCAGCGGAAGCATTCACGTGCTCGGCCAGGACCTGCGCTCCATCTCCAACCGCAAGGTGCCGTACTTCCGCCGCAACCTCGGGGTCGTCTTCCAGGACTTCCGCCTGCTGCCGAACAAGACCGTCTACGACAACGTTGCGTTCAGCCTGCAGGTGATCGGCAAGTCTCGCGGGTACATCCAGGAGGCCGTGCCCGACACCCTGCACATGGTGGGGCTGGCCGAGAAGGCGCAGCGGCTGCCGCACGAACTCTCCGGTGGTGAGCAGCAGCGTGTGGCGATCGCCCGCGCGATCGTGAACAAGCCGCAGATCGTTCTGGCCGACGAGCCGACCGGTAACCTCGACCCGACCACCAGTGCCGAGATCATGTCGCTGCTGGCTCGGATCAACGCCGGCGGTACCACGGTGATCATGGCCACGCACGAGGCGGGCATCGTCGACAAGATGAAGCGCCGCGTGATCGAACTCTCCGCGGGCCAGATCGTGCGTGACGAGCGCCAGGGCGGTTACGCCACCGCGGCCATCCCGATGGTGCTTGCGCCGGGCGAACGGGCCGCGTCCCGGTCGTCGCGGATGCCGACAACGGCATCGAGCGCCGGGCCGATCACCGATCAGACCCCGGTCGAGCCGTTCACCCACCCCGCGCCCGAGGTGCTGCCCCAGCAGGTGGCATCGGCAGAGGTCGAGGCCGCCGCCGTCGCGGTGAACACCGCTCCGCCGACTGTTCCCGCAGAGACCGTCGCCGAGACCGCGGCACCGACCGCCGCACCGACCGCCGCACAGTCCGTGCCGGCAGCCGAGACCCGGCCTGCCGTTGCAGAGAACGTGCCGGCCTTTGCGCCTGCTCCGCCTGCTCCGCCTGCGCCGCTTGCGCCGCGAGCCGACGCTCCCGCTGCGGTCACCCCGCGGTCGGATGCTGAGTCTCCGGTTGAACCGCCGACCTCCACGATGTCCAGGCCGGTCCTTCCGGTCACCCAGCACGACGAACCAGAACAGCTCACCCTGGCCGAGAAACTCGGCCTGCGCGCTCCGGGCGAAAAGCCCGACCCGACCAGTGAGCAGAACGTAGGACCCACCCGATGAGACTCGGACTTGTGCTTTCCGAAGCATCCAACGGCCTGCGCCGCAACGCCTCGATGGTCGTTTCGGTCGTTCTGGTCACGTTCATCTCGCTGACCTTCGTCGGAGCGGCGATCCTCATGCAGATGCAGATCGGCCAGATGAAGAACTTCTGGTACGACCGCGCACAGGTGGGCATCTACATGTGCACCGCCATCTCGCCGGGGGAGACCTGCACGGCCGGCGAGGCCAGCCAGGAGCAGATCGACTCGGTGGAGGCGCAGCTGCAGTCCCCGACGCTGACGACCTTCATCGACAAGTACTACTTTGAGACCCACGAGCAGGCGTTCGAGAACTTCAAGACGCAGTTCGCGGGCAACCCCGTGGCCGACTATGTGACGGCCGATCAGCTCAACCAGACCTTCTGGGTGAACCTGACCAACCCCGCGGACTCCGACGTGCTGGTGGAGAGCCTCTCCGGTGTCGCCGGTGTCGAGAACGTTGCCGACCAACGCAAGTACCTCGACCAGATCTTCTCGGTGCTGAACGTGGCCAGTTACACGGCCATCGGGATCGCGTCGCTGATGCTCGTGGCGGCGGCCCTGCTGATCGCCACGACCATCCGGCTGTCGGCCTTCTCCAGGCGCAAGGAGCTCGGCATCATGCGGTTGGTGGGCGCGTCGAACCGGTTCATCCAAACTCCGTTCATCCTCGAGGGTGTCTTCGCGGCGCTGTTGGGATCGCTGCTGGCCGGTGGTGCGATCGTGGCGATCGTGCACTACTTCGTGCAGGGCTATCTGGGCGTCAGCCTGAGCGGATTCGCCCTGGTCGGCCTCGATGATGCGTTCACCGTGGTGCCCATTCTGTTGGTCCTCGGTGCGGCGCTGGCCGCGGCGTCGGCCAACTTCGCGATCACCCGCTATCTGAAGGTCTGATCAGATCCACTAGACTGATGGGCTGCCCGGCGGATGCCCGGCCGATTTAACCGAACCGATCGAGGAGAATGCCGTGCCCAGGGAAAAAGGCGAGAAGGTCGTTGCGACCAATCGCAAGGCGCGCCACGACTACCTCATCGAGGATACGTACGAGGCCGGAATGGTGCTCAGCGGCACCGAGGTGAAGTCGTTGCGGGCCGGGCGGGCGTCGCTCGTCGACGGATATGCGTTCATCGAGTCCGGCGAGGCGTGGCTGGATGCCGTGCACATTCCGGAGTACACCGCCGGCACCTGGACGAACCACCCGCCCCGTCGCAAGCGAAAGCTGCTGCTGCACAAGCAGGAGATCATCAAGATCAGCCACAAGACCAAGGAGGGTGGTTACACCCTCATTCCGCTGAAGATCTATTTCAGCGACGGCAAGGCCAAGGTCGAGATCGCGGTGGCCAAGGGTAAAAAGGAATTCGACAAACGCCAGACCCTGCGCGAACGCCAGGACAAGCGCGAGTCCGACCGAGCCATCTCCGCCCGCCGTAACCTCGGCGACTAGCCAGCCAGACAGCCAGACAGCCAGCCAGACAGCCAGCCCAGCCAGCCAAGCTCAGCCAAGCTCAGCCAAGCTCAGCTCAGCTCAGCTCAGCTCAGCTCAGCTCAGCTCAGCCCAGCCCAGCCAGCCCAGCCCAGCCCAGCCCAGCCAGCCCAGCCAGCCCAGCCAGCCCAGCCAGCCCAGCCCAGCCCAGCCAGCCCAGACAGCCCAGACAGCCCAGACAGCCCAGACAACCCAGCCAGCCCGCCAACCCGGCCGGGCCTAACTCATTCGGTGTGGGGTGGTTTTCGGGTTGTGGGGTTGTGGGCGCGGTGTTGGGGTGGTGTGCGCCAGGTGCCGGTGGGGTCGATCCAGTGTGGTGCTTTGACTTCGGGCATGCCGAGGATCATGCGGATTTTCCAGCCGTCGGTGTGGGTGATGCCGTGGTGGTGGCGCCAGCAGAGCAGGACCCCGTTGGTGACGTTGGTGGGGCCGCCGTTCTGCCAGGGCACGACGTGGTGGACCTCGGTCCATTGGGGTGGGCAGGTGCAGCCGGGGATGATGCAGCCGCCGTCGCGGGCGGTGATGGCTTTGCGTTGCATCGGGGTGAAGCAGCGGGCTTTGTTGCCCAGGGCCAGCACGGCGCCGGTGCCGCCGAAGAAGATCGGTTGGAAGCCGCCGTTGTCGATCATTTGGTTGATGGTTGTCATCGAGATCGGCCCCTCGATGCCGTCGATCCAGCCGACACCGGTGCCGGCGAGCAGGTCGGTCGCGCTCACGTGCACCATCACCGTGGGTGGCATGCCGCCCATGGTGGGGGTGCGGGGGTCTTGGGCGACCTGGACCAGGATGCCGCGGAGGATGTCGGCGCGTTTTTGGCCGCCGGTGCGTTCGTCCAGGATCTGGCCGGGCACGAGTTCGCCGGCCTCGATGCGCTGCTGGTCCTCCGCGGAGGGGAACGCGGGTGCACTGCGGGCGGATTGGAAGCTGTCGAAGAGGGTGTGGATGATGCCCTTGAGTTCCGGCGTCACTCCGCCGCGCAGCGGGTGCAACCCCCGGGTCAGCTTGCCGAAAGAGAGCGTCGATTTCGCCTCGAGAACAGCTTCGGTGGGTGCGGCGCCGTCGGGGTTCAGTGCGGCCTGCCAGGTCTGGGTCATTTCCCGGATCCGGTCGGCGGGGAAGGTGAACCCGGCCGAGTCACCCAGGCGGGCGATCGGACCCGTAAAGACGGTGCCGGCGTCCGTGCCGGTGCCGGCGTCCGTGTCGGTGTCGGCGCCGCTGTCAGCGTCCGGGCGGGTTTCTGCGGGGCCGGGGGTGCGGCCGAAGACCGACCCGGTGGCGCTTTCGACCAAACCGGCCTCACCGGCATCCACGTCGGCTTGGTTCGCGTCGAAGCGGCCGTGCACCTTGTAGTCGGACAGGCCCGTCACGATATTCTCGGCCGCGTCGATGCCGAGCTCGCCCGCGGCCAGCGCCGCGGCCACGAACGGGAACACCGGCTCCAACACCACCCCGCCCAATACCCGCGGGGCCACCTTCTCGCCCAAGAGCACCCGGCGTTTCATCTCCGGCACCGATGCGCCGGTCAACCGGATCAACAGGTCATTCGAGTGCGTCGCGCCCAACCGCCAGGCCATCGAGTCCCGGCCCAACCCGGACCGGGACCGGTAGCCCACCACCGTCGCGGTACTGACCCGGGCCGCATCCACCGGCCGGCCGGCACGCTCCACCATCTGCGTCAACGCCACCACCTCGGCGTCACTCAACGCATTCACGTCCAGCGAATCCATCACCGCCCGCACCGTGTCAGCCGCATCCTCCAGAGCCTGCAACTTCTCACCGAACACCCCGGTGTGCGCCCGTTGCACCCCGGGCATCTCGGCCGGATCCCGCCACTTGGGCCGCCCGTCCGTGAGGCCGCGACGGGAGTTGGCCGGGCGGGTGCCGCCCGTGGTCGGAGTGTCGGTGGTGCCGCCTAGGTTGGCGGCAGGCAAGCCGGCCGAATCCGAGACGGCAGCATCGAGGTCGGAAGCATCCGGCGCCGGAGCGGCCAAAGCTGTGTTCCAGTCATGGAGATTCGGACCGGCGGGAGGAGTTCCCGTCGGTGCGGTGGAGCCGGCTAGCTCTTCATCCATAACCCCATTCTCTCACGAATCAGAGATAAATGTGAGGAAACCTCAGATATTCCACAATCGAGTTTCGTAAGTTTCCTTCAGCCTTCGACAGGCTCAGCACGGCGTCGACAAGCGAGGCCAGCGAGGCCAGCGAGGTGGCGCTACCGGAGCGGGGCGAAAGTGTTGTATCCTGAAAGGCCGTAGTGGTGGGCTGCAATGTTCGCCACTGCGGTCTTGGAAACAAGATTGGCAACTCAACAGCGTGTGACAACAATCGCGTACTGCTTCGCTCATTAGAGTCGGCGGTACGACCATGGGGATGATCGGTTTCGACATTGCCTGCGTAACTGTGAGAAGCGGGTCGAGGATGCAGGGTTATCTCGTTAACGATCTCTGCAAAACAATAAGTGCCAATTCAAACCGCACTGTCTCGCGTTCCGCTTTCGCCCTCGCGGCCTAAGTAGAACCACATTGAGACCGTCAGACCGGGAATGCTCTCTACCCGGACCCTGACGTCATTTAGAGAGATTGCTCCTATCCTGAGCCTCGGGGTATAGGGGGACTCAAACGAGGGCTGGGCTCGTCGGATCAGCTGACAGTGGCAAGTTCCGGAGCCGAGTAGAACGTCTTCACTGGATACACCCGTAGAAGAAACATGACCACAGCAATGGACCGGGGTTCAATTCCCCGCATCTCCACCCTTGAGTTGTTGCCACACGCTGTTGAGAACCCGTCAGTCAGCCAGAAACTCCTGATGCCGGTACCCGTCCAGGTCGAGGATGAGTGCGGATGATTCCGGTACCTCCACGAAGGCTCCCGGGAGATCGTTGAGCGGTTCCGAGACGACGACCTTCGCTTGATCGCCGAAGGCGGCCAGACGCTCCTGGTCCGGGTACATCTGGCGCAACGTGCGGATGTCCGCCGAATGGAACAGCGACCGCGTGCGCCCCTGGGACGAGTACCTGAACGCCCACAGGGTTGAGCCGTCCGAGACGGCAACGGTGCCCTGCCAGGGAAATTGCACGCCATGGTCGTGACCGACGGACTCGACTGTGCGGATGGCGCGCCCGATGGCGTCGATCGGGTCGTCACGAAGACCGTAGGTCAACGCGAGATGAAAGAGCACCTCGGAGTCCGTTGTGCCGAGCACGTTCGGGTACAGCGACGGGTCGATCGCCATCGTCAGGTCGCGCCGCAGCTGTCGCCACCCCGTGATGGCGCCGTTGTGCATGAACATCCAGTTCTCGTAGCGGAACGGATGGCAGTTCGTCTGCTGGATCGGCGGTGCCGTCGCCGCGCGAACGTGGGTGAAGAAGAGCGGGCTGGTGATGGCCCGGGTGAGTTCGCTCAGATTCGCGTCGTTCCAGGCAGGTTCGATGCTGTGGAAGAGCGCCGGCTCGGTGCCCTGCGGGGCGTCCGTGGGATACCAGCCGAAGCCGAAGCCGTCACCGTTCACGGTCTCGGCCCCGAGCGGGGAGTTCAGCGATTGCGCGACGATAGAGTGCTTCGCGTCGAGCACGATCGTCGAGGGGCGCAGAGGTTCCCCGATGTACGCCAGCCATCTACACATCCGACCATCTCCCATCCGGCACGGCCGCGGCGGCGTGCACGCGACCATTGTGCACCCGTCCGCGACGGGCGGCACGGATGCCCCGGCACGACCCGGCGCCCCCGAGCGACGGACCCTTGACCACCATCCGGGGCGAGGCCACACTCGTCGCAAGCGGATCACACTGTCGTGTTCCGACGTGAACGGAAGAGGTCAACGTGGCGACGTTCGGCATCGAAGAGGAGTTCCAGTTCCTCAGTGCAGACACCCTGTTCCCGGTGGCTGTGGGCGATGAGGTCTTCGCGCGTCTCTCGGTGCTGCCCGCCTGGCGCGAGGTCACGCACCGGGAGTTCCTGGCCTCGCAGATCGAGCACGCCTCGGCGGTTTTCGACAGGATGGACGTGGCACGCACAGCCGTGACCGGCTTTCGCCGCGTGGTCGCCGAGCAGGCGGCCGACCTCGGTGTCATCGTGGCGAGCGTCGGCACTCCGCCCGACACGACGCCCTTCCCGTCGATCACCGACACCGAGCGTTACCAACGTATCGTGCGCACCATGGACGCCGTCATCGCCGACCACCAGGTGAGCGGTCTGCACGTGCACGTGGGTATCCCCAGCCGGGAGGCCGGCGTGATCGTCCTGAATGCGGTGCGGCCCTGGTTGCCGCTCTTGACGGCCATTTCGTCGAACTCGCCGATGTGGCGCGGCCAGGACACCGGGCACGACAGCTGGCGCACGGTGTTGCTGCGCCGGTGGACGACCTCGGGCTGCCCGCCCTCCTTCATCGACGCGGCGGACTACGACCGGCGGATCGTTCGGCTGCTGGGCATCGGCGGCACCGTCGACCTCGGAGTGATCATGTGGGACGTGCGCCTCTCGGAGCACCTGCCCACCATCGAGTTCCGGGTGGCCGACGCACAACTCGACGCCGAGACCACGCTGTTCATCACCGCCCTGTGCCGGGCCTTCGTGGCGCACTCCCTGGCCGTGCCGGCCGCGCGGTACGCCGCGGCACGAGCGTCCGCGCAGATGCCGTCCGAACTCCTCTCCGCCGCTCTGCTGCATTCGGCCCATCACGGGATGAGACACCAGATCTTCGACCCGCTGGTCGGCGGACTGGCCCCGGCGGCGGAGTGCCTCGACCGATTCGTGCGGATGCTCGAGCCCGACCTCGAAGAACTTGGCGACGCGGCGTTGACGAGGGAGGCAGTGGCGCGGTTGCGGATCGACGGCACCGGCGCGGCCCGGCAGCGCGCCGCATTCCAGCGCGGCGGACCGCCCGAGCTGGGCCGGCTGCTGACGGCGTCGATGACCCCGCGCGAGGATGGCGAGCGGGTGACGGCGGCGGCAGGTGCGATCCTGGGCTGAGCCCGACGTCAGCCCCCGGCGGCGACCGGATGCGGCGGCAGGCGAGCTGCGGATGCGGGGTGAGTCAGGCCGTGTCCAGGGATCACCTGGAAGGGAGCCGGCCTCACTCGGGGCCGGCGCCGTGGGGATGCAGCCGCAGGCCGGCCGAGGTGCCGATGGCCTCCCGCTGACCGCCGGAGTGCACGATCTCGGCGCCGTGCACGGTGAGCTGGCTGGCGTGCGCGCGCAACGCATCCGTCACCACGTTCAGGTGCTGGGGCAGGTCGAACCAGTCGCTGCCGGCCGCGGGTGCCTCGAGCACCTCGGCGAAGTCGGCGCCGGTGGCCAGGCATGCGGCACGCGCCGCGTCGTGGGCACGCACGTGATCGGGATGGCCGTAGCCGCCGCCGTCGTCGTAGCTGATCACCAGGGACGGCCGCAACCGCTCGACCAGGGCCGCGATGTCGGCGCTGACCTCCGCCAGCGAGGCCACCGACAGGGCGTCTTCGGCGGCGTCGTCCGCCGGTCCGGCCAGGCCGGGGCTGAGCCAGACCATGCCGGAGTCGCGATAGCGGCGGGCTTCGCGCCCGTCGACCCTGGCCGGCGGCTGGCCCAGCCAGAAGCGTTCGGTGATGCCCAGGATGTCGGTGGCCCGTTCCAGTTCCCGGTCCCGCTCCTCGGCCAGCTCGTCGGTGCCGGCCAGGGCGGTGAGCGGACCGTCGACGACCTCGCCGCGTTCACCGCGGGAGCAGGTGAGCAGGAAGACCCGGCTGCCCCTGGCGACGTACTCGGCGATGAGGGCGCCGGTGGAGATGGTCTCGTCGTCGGGGTGGGCGTGAACGAACAACACCGAGCGCTGCCCGTCGAGCAGGGTCACGCGCAAATCGCAACCGGCAGCAAAGTGCAGTACGCTCTCAACAGCGAGGCGGCGGAGCGGGGCCAGTCGAAGCTCTCGGCGCGGGCGCGGGCCGCCAGCGACAGCCGCTCAGCCAGCGCGGGGTCAGACAGTACCTCGGTGAGAGCTGCCGCCCAGACCCGCGGCTCGCGCGACTCGATCAGGAGGCCTGTGTCGCCGTCGAGCACCGCTTCGCGCAATCCGCCGGTGCCCTGGGCGACGACGGGCACGCCGCTGGCGGCGGCCTCGAGGGCCACCAGGCCGAAGGTCTCCGAGTGCGAGGGAACCAGCACCACCCGGGCGCCGCGGAGCAGCTTGGCCAGGTCGACGCGGGAACGCGGTCCGACGAAGCGCACCCCGTCCGTGATGCCGTGCGTGGCGGCCAGTCGGCCCAGTTCGTCGATGTAGCCGTCGTAGTCGGCCGACGCGTCACCCGCGATCACAAGCTCGGGCCGCAGCGCGGCCGGCACGGCGGCGATCGCCCGGATGGCGAGATCCAGGCCCTTCAGCGGCTGCAGTCGTCCGGCGACGACGGCGTAACCGCGGTCGGCGGCGACCCGGCCCGCGCCGGCCGTGCCGGCGGCGAGCGGGTGGAAGAGCGACCCGTCCACACCGGGCGGCACGATCGCGACGCGGTCCATCGACCCGCCCAGCCGCAGCACCACGGTGTCGGCCTCGGCGGCGCTCACGGCCACGATCAGGTCGGACTCCCGGGCCAACCAGGCCTCGCCGGCCATCCGTCCGCCGGACTCCGGGCGCTCACCATCCGACAGCGGGGTGGCCTCGTCGGCGGCGATGGAGTGGAAGCTCTGCACGTTCGGCACGCCCAACTCGCGAGCCAGCGGCAGCATGGCCATGCCGGAGAACCAGTGGTGCGAGTGGATGATGTCCCACGGTCCGAGCCGGGCCGCCTGGGCGCGGAAGTCGTCGATGAACCCCTCGTGGTCGCCCTTGGGCACCGATCGGAGCGGTCCGGCGTCGAGGTAACGCAGGGTGACGCCCGCGGTGAGGCGCCGGGCGGCGGGCATCTCGGGGGAGGAGCGACGGGTGAGGATCTCGACCTGGTGGCCCAGGGCCGCCAGCGCCTCGGCCTGGTGCCGCACCACGACATTCATGCCGCCGGCGTCCCCCGAACCGGGCTCGGCACCGGGGGAGGTGTGCAGGGAAACCAGGGCGATACGCAGGGGATCAGTAACAGGGGACACTGAAGAATCTTATGACACGAGCGGATGCGTAAGATGAATGCAAGTTGTATGCAATGTTCGCGTGGGACCTCGGTTCCCACAGCACCACCTTGGAGGGTCACGTGCGCGAAGCCCTGCGCTGGACGCTGGTCCCCGTGATGCGAACCTGGACGACCGCCCTCGAGCGCAAGTTCCGCGGAATCCCATTTCCGACCGATGCCCCCCAGGCTCATTCGCCGGGCATCGACAGCGACCGTATCCTCATCGTCGGTGGCGGTCCCGCCGTCGGCTGGGGTGTGCTCAGCCATACCCTCGCCCTGCCCGGGGCGTTGGCCAGGGCGCTTACTGCCCGCACCGGCCGCGGCGCCGATGTCGATGTGGTCTCTCGGCCGAAAATGACCGTACGTGCGGCGCCCGACTACATCGACTTCGCCAACCTGTGGCGCTACGACGCGGTGGTGCTCACTCTCGGCATCGGTGACGCCGGCCGGCTGACCTCCGTGCGGGCCTGGCGGCGGGACCTGAGCCGGTTGGTCGAGCAGGTCCAGCGCTCGAGTTCCCTCGGCACCGAGGTTTTCCTGGCCGGGATCGTGCCGTTGGCGGATCTTCCGGTCTTCCGCGGCCCGTGCGGGGCGCTTGCCGGAGCGCAGGCTCTCGAGCTCAACAGGGTCAGTCGTGAGGTGTGCGCCGGTGTGGACCGGTTCTGCTTCATTCCGCTGACGAGCCCGCCGGTTTCCGCGCTCGGCCGGTTCCTCGCTGCCAGCGACTATGAAGTCTGGGCGGATGCCCTGGCCGAGCGGATGGCGGTCTTCCTGGAGCGCGCACCGGGCTCCGACAGGGTGCAGGAGCCCGAGGTGCAGAGCCGCACGTCCGAGGAGATCGAGGGCGCCCGGCACCGGGCGTTGATGGCGCTGAACCTGCTCGACACCGAGCCGGAGGAGCGATTCGACCGGATCGTCGCCCTGGCCAGCTCGTCGCTCGGTACCAGCGCGGCCGCGTTCACCGTTCTCGACGGCGACCGGCAATGGCACAAGTCCACGGTGGGGCTGGACGTCGCCGAAATCCCCCGCAGCAGCTCGTTCTGCACGGTCACCGTGCTCGAACCCGCCGCTCTGGTCGTTCCCGACGCGCTGCTGGATGAGCGCTTCCGCGACAACCCCCTGGTCGTGGCCGATCCGAAGATGCGCTTTTATGCAGGGTTTCCGATCGAGTCGCCCTCGGGCGAACGGATCGGCGCCCTGTGCGTGTACGACCAGAGACCGCGGACCGAGGACGGCGTCGACGTCGTGTTGCTGCGCGAGCTGGCGCTGCTGCTGCAGAACGAACTCTGGCGCGCGGTCGACGGCGGTGGCCACCGTGCCGACTATCAGGCCGCCCCCCGTCGTGCGTGAATTCAGCCGGCCGCGCCGGCCAGTGACCCGGCGACCGGCCCGCCCATGGTGCCGATGAGGCAGGTGAACCCGTGTTCGGCCCGGGCTTTCCCGTCGGTCTCCGACGGGATCAGGTAGGTGTAGCCGAGCTCCGAGACGGTATCGGCCCGCGCGTCGGTATCGGCTGCGGCGGCCGGGTCGAGGCCGAGGAATGAGCCGAACCGTGCTCCGCAGTCCGTCTCGGCGGCGGCCATGAGCACCTCGTCGCCCGGATAGTCCTCGCCGGAGGGACCGGTTCCTGGCACACCGGCTTGGTAGTAGATCTCCCAGTCGTGGTCGTCCGCGCAGGGCACCAGGCTGACCCCGGAGTGAAGATCCCCATTGAGCGCATTGACGCAGTCGCCGACCGAGAGGGCGAACACATCCGTGCCGGGGGCCAGGCCGATGCCGGCCGAGGGGGCGGGGACGGCAGCGTCGATGGCTCCGCATCCGGTGAGCGCGGTCAGTGCGACCAGGATGCCGGCGGGCACCCCCCGACGGCGACGCACAGCGGTCTTCAGACGCATCAGGGTGCCGGCTCGGGCTCTGGCTGCGGGCCCGCTCAGCGAACCGGCCGGGCGATCGCGTCCAGCACGAGCTGGTGCAGCCGGCCGTTGGTGGCCAGGGCGCTGCCGTGCCAGGGGCCGTCCTCCCCGTCGGCGGAGCTGAACCGGCCGCCGGCCTCCTGCACGATGGGCACCAGCGCGGCCATGTCGTAAGGCTGTAGGTCGAATTCACCGGCGATGTCGAGGTGTCCCTCAGCGAGCAGCATGTACGACCACATGTCGCCGTAGGCCCGGGTGCGCCAGACCTGGCGGGTGAGCGAGACGAGTTCGTCGAGCCGGCCCGCGGCATCCCACTGCTGGATGCTGCCGTAGCTGAGCGACGCGTCGGCGAGGGTTTCGACGCCGGAGACCCGCAGGCGCGT
Source organism: Cryobacterium sp. SO1 (assembly GCF_004210215.2). NCBI lineage: Bacteria > Bacillati > Actinomycetota > Actinomycetes > Micrococcales > Microbacteriaceae > Cryobacterium > Cryobacterium sp. SO1. Next base: position 2,603,780 of record NZ_CP067394.1, on the reverse strand, counting down.
GGGCGGGGCGTCGGGAAAGCGGGAGTCGGCCGACCAGGCGCCGCCGCCGGTCGCGGCCCACCAGCGTTTGCCCAGGGCGGGGGAGCTGACCACGCCGAGCACGGGAACTCCGTCGATCGCGAGGGCGATCAGGGTGCCCCAGATGCTGATGCCGCGCAGGAACCCGGCGGTGCCGTCAATGGGGTCGATGATCCACTGCCGGGCTGTGGGCCCCGCGGTGCCGAACTCCTCACCGAGAATGCCGTCCGTGGGGCGCCGTTCGGCCAGGAGGGCGCGGATGGCGCGCTCGACGGCCTGGTCGGCATCCGTCACCGGGGTGCGGTCGGGTTTGGTGGTGATGACCAGGTCGAGTGCCTCGAACCGGGCCATCGAGATCGCGTCGGCGGCGTCGGCCAGCTCGAGGGCGAGGGAAAGGTCATCGGCGAGGGTGGGCAGCGGGTTCTCGGTCACGCTGTCCAGAATAGTGACCGGCGCGCGACACGCCGGGACGCGACTCTCGATTGGCGTCCAGCGCGAATCTGGTGGTAATGTCTCATGTCGGCGGGGAAGCCTCCGCCGTGAAAAATATGCACAAAATACGCACCTCTAGCTCAATTGGCAGAGCAGCTGACTCTTAATCAGCGGGTTCCCGGTTCAAGTCCGGGGGGTGCACCAGACGAAGAGAAGCCCGGCCGCGAGTATGCGGCCGGGCTTTTCTGTACCCTGCACGACCGTTTAAACTGTGAGCGCGCTGTGTGTGATGAACGCACCGGAACAGGCCCGGACGCCCACACGTTGTGCCGAGGGAACGTCCACGATCAAGGAGAGACACTATGAGCACAACCACGCAGAAGGCGACACTGGCCGGCGGCTGTTTCTGGGGCGTCGAGGAACTCGTGCGAAAGCGGGACGGCGTGCTCTCCACCCGGGTGGGCTACACCGGTGGCGACACCCCGAACGCGACCTACCGTAACCACGGCGACCACGCCGAGGCCATCGAGATCACCTTCGACCCCGAGCGCACGAGCTTTCGCGAGCTGCTGGAGTTCTTCTTCCAGATCCACGACCCGTCCACCAAAGACCGCCAGGGCAACGACCGCGGCCGCAGCTACCGGTCGGCGATCTTCTTCGAGGATGCCGAGCAGGAGCGGGTCGCCCAGGACACGATCGCGGATGTCGACGCGTCCGGAATCTGGCCCGGCCCGGTGGTGACCGAAGTGGAGCCCGTCGGCGATTTCTGGTTGGCCGAGCCCGAGCACCAGGACTACCTGCAGAACTACCCGAACGGGTACACCTGCCACTTCGTGCGGCCGGGCTGGGTGCTGCCGCGTCGCGAACAGGTCGCCAACTAGCCACTCGGCATCGCCTGTCCAGGCCCGGTCGTTCGTGTGACGACCGGGCCGGTTTAGTGTGGGGGGATGAGCCACTCGCAACCGTCGCGGGAGTCCCCACCGGGCCCGGCCCTGCTCAGCCTGCCGTTCACGGGCCGCTGGATGGCCACGAACAGCCCGGCACGACGCATCCCGAGTCACGGCACCGACCTGCTGGGGGAGCGCTACGCCATCGACTTCGTGGGCGTCGACGAGCGCGGCCGCACCGCCGCCGTGCGCAGCTGGGGCACGTTCTTCGGCACCGAACCGCCGGAGCGGTTCGTCGCCTTCGGCCGGCCGATCCTGGCGCCGGCGGGCGGCACGGTCGTCCGCGTGCACGACGGTGAGCCCGATCACGTGGCCCGGCGATCCCAGCTGAGCCTGATTCCCTACGCCCTGGGGCAGGCCGCCCGGCTGCGGCAGGGAGTGGGTGCGATCGCGGGCAACCACGTCGTCATCCGGTTGGCCGACGGCGCCGGATTCGTCGCCCTCGTGCACCTGCGGAACGGGTCAATGCGGGTTCGGGTGGGCGAGGTCGTACACACGGGTGATCTGCTGGCACAGTGCGGCAACTCCGGGAACTCTACCCAACCGCATGTGCACCTGCAGGTGATGGACAACCTGGACCTCGCCAGGGCGGCTGGCCTGCCGGTGCGCTTCCGGGAATACCGGGTGTGGCCGACCGGCGGGCGCGGCGCCAAGCTGCACGAGAGCGGACTGCCCGGCGAGGGCGTCGTCGTCGAGCCGATTCGTCCGATGGCGTAGCCCAACTCACCCGCCGCGATCGACGGGGTGCTCAGCCCGTGCACGGGTCATCGTCATGGGCATCCTCTGCTCAGGTCGCGCCACAGCCTTCTTCAGGGGCTGAAACCGAGCTGGCGGGGCGGGTGCGGAACGCCCTCCCATTGACAGCCCCACCGGCCGGGGCAATCGTGGGTGCATTCAGCGTCGTCAAGCGAAGGGCTGACTTTCATGACCGAGGATTCGAGCGAGGCCGACCGTGTCGTCGGCACCGAGCATGCGAGCGTGGCCGACCGTGCCGCCGTCGGCAAGGCCGCCAGGGCCCAGACCCCGCTGAACAGTCATCGAGGCTGGTCGCCGGCCGAGGACCGGCCGGACCCCGTCGCCCTGCTCGAGGAGCAGAACCGCACCCGGGTGCCCGACCTGGTGCCGGTGCGGCACGGGCGCATGATGGCCTCGCCCTTCACCTTCTACCGGGGTTCCGCCAAGATCATGGCGACCGACCTGAAAGACACCCCCCGGGCCGGCCTCATCGTGCAACTCTGCGGGGACGCCCACCTGTCCAACTTCGGGATCTTCGCGTCGCCCGAACGCAACCTGCTCTTCGACCTCAACGACTTCGACGAGACCCTGCCGGGCCCGTTCGAGTACGACGTGCTGCGGATGACGGCGAGCTTCACGATCGCCGCTCGCAACAACGGCTTCTCCCCGTCGGACATCCGCGAGGTGACTCTGGAGGCGGTGCGCTCCTACCGGGAAGCGATGACCCAGTTCTCCACCATGGGCACCCTGGACATCTGGTACGCCCGGATGTCCGAGCAGGAGCTGTTGGCCGCGATGGACATGGCCAGGGCCAACCAGAAGGGCAAGGTGGCCAAGAAGGCCTCGAAGGTGCTCGAAAAGAACGCCCTGAAAAACGCCGCGAAAGCGCGCACCAGGGACAGTATGCAGGCGCTGGGCAAACTCGCCGAATTCGTTGACGGCCAGTACCGGATCATCAGCCAGCCGCCCATTGTGATTCCGGTCCGGGACTTCGCCGAGACCGTTGGGCTGACCGCGGAGGAAACCGAGGCCGCCGTGAGGGATCAGCTGCAGGCCTACCGGCAGACCCTGCAGGACGACCGGCGCCGGCTGCTTGAGCGCTTCGAGGTGGTCGACGTCGCCCACAAGGTGGTGGGCGTGGGCAGCGTGGGCAACCGGGCGTTCATCGCCCTGCTGGCGGGACGCGACGAGCAGGACCCGCTGTTCCTGCAGGTGAAGGAGGCGACCGCATCCGTTCTCGAAGATCACTTGCCCAAGAGCGTCTACGAGCAGCCCGGCGAACGGGTCGTGCAAGGGCAGCGGATGATGCAGGCCGCCAGCGACATCTTCCTGGGCTGGACCAAGGGGATGCAGGCCGACCGGTACCTGTACTGGCGTCAGCTGCGCGACATGAAGGCGTCAATCGTCGTGGAGGCGATGGTGCCGATGGGGATGACCTTCTACGCGCACGCGTGCGGCTGGACCCTGGCCAGGGCGCACGCACGCTCCGGCGACCCGGTCGCGATCGCGGCGTACCTCGGCGGCAGCGACAAGTTCGACCGCGCCGTCACCGACTTCGCCTACCGGTATGCCGACCAGAACGACGCGGACTACCAGGCCTTCCTCGACGCCGTGCGCACCGGCCGTCTGGTGGCCCGCGGCGGAGTCTGAGCCGCGCCGCTCCGGCGTAACTGTGCCCGTTCCGGACTAGTGGTCCCGGTGTGCCGGGTGCAATCGTCCGGAACGGGCACAGTAGCCGCCGTACGATGGCAGGACACCCCGCACGAGCGGCGGCAACAGGCGGCAGCACCGAGGGCGAGGAGGAGACGTGGCGAAAGCACCCACGGTCTACGACGTCGCCGAGCGCTCCGGCGTCTCGATCGCCACGGTCTCGAGGGTGCTGCGCTCGCCGGCTGCGGTGCGCGAGCACACCAGGGAACGCGTGCTCGCCGCCGTCACCGAGCTCGGCTACGTTCCCAGCGCGGCGGCCAGGGGGCTCGCCGCCCGGCGCACCAATGTGATCGGCCTGTTTTTCCCCGGCCACGACGAAACCGTTCCGGACCAGCCCGTGGACTCGGCGCGCGGTGACACCGTGCCCATCGTCGAGGACGACGCCGACATCTTCTCCGATACCGAGAACCTTTACTTCGACGAGGTGCTCCGTGGGGCCGAGATCGAGGCCTGGCGCCGCGGCTTCGCCCTGATGGTGGCCGCCGGACGCGGCTCGAGCCGGGAAGCCATGGTCACCGACATCGCCGGCCGGGTGGACGGCCTCGCCGTTCTGGCTCGCACCGTGCCGGACGAGCTGCTCGCCTATGTGGCCCGGCGGATCCCCGTCGTGATCCTGGCCGGCGCCCAGCGCGCCGACGACTTCGACCACGTCAGCGCGAACAACGGGCCCGGCATGCGCACGCTGGCCAACTACGTGCTGCAGGGCCACGGCGTGCACGACGTCGTCTACATCGCCGGTCCCACCGATTCCCCCGATGACGCCGAGCGGCTCGCGGGGTTCCGCGACGCCCTCGCCGACTCCGGTCTGGCCGAGAGCAGCGTGCGGATCCTGCGCAGCGACTTCACCCGCGATGGCGGACGGGCCACGGCCGCACGGATCCTGGCTGCGGACCGGCCCCGCGCCATCCTCTGCTCCAATGACGAAACCGCCCTGGGCGTTCTCGACGTGCTCGAGCAGCGCGGCATCCGGGTGCCGGAGGATGTCATGGTCACGGGGTTCGACGGCATCACGGCCGGCCGGCACTCGCGGCCGCGGCTGACCACGGTGCACCAGCCGATGGTGGAATTGGGCCGCGCCGCCGTGCACGCCATCACCGCGCGCTTGCAGGATCCAACGCTTGACCCGCAGGCGTTCACCCTGCCCGTGGAGGTTGTGCTGCGGGAGAGCTGCCCCCGCGTCTGACCGGGTGCGGCAACACCGTGGGGGAACCCGTGCTTGCATTCCGCCAATGTATGCGCATACACTCAGAGTCAGATCACGCGCCACCCCCGCCTGTCCCTGGCGCGATCAGCTCAACGATGACTGAGGAAACCCGGTAGTAATGATGCAACCCACTCGATCTCGGCCCCGATCAGGGCCTCTCCGTTCACAGGCGCGACGCTCGCTCGTCCGCCGCACGCTCGCCGGTGTGGCCCTGGCCGTCGCCGCCTCCACGCTCGCTGCCTGCAGCATCCAGATCCAGAGCGCGCCGGACCCGTCCATCCCCGACGACACCATGCTCGTCGCGGCCGACAACGGTTCCCCGCTGTTCGAAAAGAACTTCAACCCGTTCATGATCAACAAGCGGGTCGCGGCGTTCTACATGTACGAGCCGCTGATCGTGCTCGACAACCTCAACGCCGAAGAACACCCGTGGCTCTCCACCGGGTACACGCAGCCGGACCCCTCCACGATAGTTTTCGCGATCCGCGATGGCGTCACCTGGTCCGACGGCGAGGACTTCACCGCGGCAGACGTCGGCTTCACCTTCCAGCTCCTCAAGGACAATCCGTCGCTGGACCTGCAGGGCATCTGGAGCTACATCGATACCTTCGAGGTCGGCGCCGACACCGTCACGGTGCACCTCACCGCGCCGGACGTGCCCGCCGCTCAGCTGATCGCGTCCACCACCCTGATCGTGCCCGAGCACATCTGGGCCGACGTCGAGGATCCCACCACTTGGCGGAACCCCGACCCGGTCGGCACCGGTCCGTACACGCTGGGCAACTTCGCCCCGCAGCAGTACACCGTCGACAAGAACCAGGACTACTGGAAGGCCGACACCGTCGCCGCCGAGCACCTGATCCTGCCGGCCACCAACACCCAGCTCGACGTCGCCACCAAGGGCTACGACTGGGCATACTCGTTCATCAGCGATGTCGACGGCGCCTGGGTGGATGCCGGCAACCAGAACACCTACTGGTTCCCGCCGGGCGGCACCATCGCCCTGTTCCCCAACCTCACCAAGGCGCCGTTCAACGACGTCAACGTGCGCCAGGGCCTGTCCACGGCGCTGGACCGCACCCTGGTGGGCGACGCGGCCGCCGAGGGCTACATGGACGTGGCCGGGCAGACCAACATCCTGCTGCCCAACCAGGCCGACGTGCTCAACCCCGAGATCCCCGACGCCGGCCTGATCACCCAGGACACCGCCCAGGCGCTCGAGTACCTCGCCGCCGGCGGCTACACCCTTGAGGGCGGCAAGCTCGTCGACGCCTCCGGTGCCCAGCTCACCCTCACCATCACCACCGCGGCCGGCTACAACGACTGGCTCAAGGGGGTGCAGGAGGTGCAGAAGCAGTGGGGCGCGATCGGCGTCGACGTCAAGGTCGAGTCCCCGCAGCCGGCCGCCTACACCTTGGCGCTCCGGAACGGCGAGTACGACCTCGCCATGGGCGCCACTGGAGGCACCGGCAACACCTTCCGCGACTTCAACAACCTGCTCTCCAGCGAGTGGGTCAAGCCGGTGGGCGAAGAGGCCAGCAACAACTTCGAACGGTTCAGTGACCCCGCTGTCGACGAGATCCTGGCCGACTACAAGGTGGCCCTGGACCCGGCCGTGCAGGCCGAGCTCGCCAACCAGCTGCAGGAGGTGGTCTACGAGCAGATCCCGTCGATCAGCCTCTATTACGGCGGTGCCTGGGGCCTGTTCAGCGACGCGAAGTTCACCGGCTGGCCCAGCGCCGACGACCCGTACTCGTCGCCGAAGACGTACGAATCGACCCCACTGCTCATTCTCACGAACCTGAAGAAGGTCAACGATGACTAGCACCACTGCCGCGCCGCGCGGCGCCGACAGCCTCACCCCGGGGTTGAGTGCGACGGATGCGGCGCACGCGCCGAGCCCGGTTCTCACGTCCCTGGGCTTCGTCGCACGCAAGCTCGGCCTGTTCGCCCTCACCCTGTGGGCGGCCGTCACGGTCAACTTCCTGCTGCCGCGGCTGATGCCCGGCACGCCGGCGGATGCCGCGCTGGCCAAACTCGCCCAGAACGGACCGGTCACCGAGGCCACCAAGGCCGCCATCGAGGCCCAGCTCGGGGTGCCCACCGGCAACATCTTCGAACAGTACCTGGCCTACCTGCACCAGGTGGTGACGCTGGACTTCGGCATCTCGTACACCTTCTACCCGCAGAGCGTGGGCGAACTGGTCTCGGCCGCGCTGCCCTACACGCTCGTGCTGGTGGGCCTGGTCACCGTGGTCGCCTTCATTCTCGGCACCCTGCTCGGCGTGCTCGCGGCCTGGAAGCGCGGCACCTGGCTCGACAGCGTACCCACCCTGGTGGGCTCGTTCATGAGCGCCTTCCCGTACTTCTGGACGGCCCTGCTGCTGCTCTTCTTCGCCGGCTACGTGCTGCGGCTCTTCCCCACCTCCGGGGCCTACGGTCCCACGGCCTCGCCGAACCTCTCGTTCGAGTTCCTCGGGGATGCGCTCTACCACGGGGTGCTGCCGGCACTCACGATCCTGATCACCTCGCTCGGTGGCTGGATCCTGGGCATGCGCAACACCATGATCTCCACCCTGGGCGACGACTACGTCACCTTCGCGGAGGCGAACGGGCTCAAACCCCGCACCATCGCCCTGCGCTACGCCGCCCGCAACGCCATCCTGCCCAACCTCACCTCGTTCGGCCTGGCCCTCGGTGGCGTGGTCGGCGGCTCGATCCTGGTGGAACAGGTCTTCGGCTACCCGGGCATCGGCTACCTGCTCTTCAACGCCGTCACCAACCAGGACTACCCGTTGATGCAGGCACTCTTCCTGATGATCACCGTGAGCGTGCTCATCGCCAACTTCCTCGTCGACATTCTGTACGGCGTGCTGGACCCGAGGACTCGACGATGACCACCTCACTGCCCAAGGAAAAACTGCCTCCCACCACCGCCGCCATTCGCGCGCCCCGCACCCCGATCGACGCAGCACCCTCCGCCTGGAAGGTCGTTCTCCGCGTCGCCTCCACGGTGTGGAGCAATGGCAAGGCCCGCATCGGCCTCGTCATGCTCGCCGTGTTCATCGTCCTGGCGATCTTCGCCCCGCTCATCGCCCCATACGGTGCCAGGGAGACCGGCTTCGAGCGGAGCGCCGACGGCAGCGCCGCGCACTGGCTGGGCACCACCGCCGCCGGCGAAGACGTGCTCAGCCAACTCCTCTACGGCGCCCAGATCAGCATCTTCGTCGGACTCGTGGCGGGCCTGCTCTCCACCATCATCGCCGTGCTGATCGGGCTGAGCTGGGGCTACGTGCGGGGGTTCGGCGCCGACGTGATCAACTTCGTCGTCAACCTGTTCCTCGTCATCCCCGGCCTGCCGCTGATGATCGTGATCGCCGCGTACCTCTCCGGCGGCGGCATCGGCATGATCATCGTGGTCGTCGTGATCACCGGCTGGGCGTGGGGCGCCCGGGTGCTGCGCAGCCAGACCCAGTCGCTGCGCTCCCGCGACTTCGTCACGGCCGCCGTGTTCAGCGGCGAACGGCCCTTCCGCATCGTGTTCCGCGAGATCCTGCCGAACATGACCTCGCTCATCGTAGGCAACTTCTTCGGCGCCGCCACCGCGGCGATCCTCGCCGAAGCCGGCCTGGAGTTCCTCGGCCTCGGCGACTCCACCGTGGTGAGCTGGGGCACGATGCTCTTCTGGGCGCAGAACTCCAACGCTCTGCTCACCGGGCAGTGGGCGCTGCTGTTCGCCCCAGGCCTCTGCATCGCGCTGCTGGCGACCTCCCTCACCCTGATCAACTTCGGCGTCGACGGCATCAGCAATCCCCGCCTCCGGGAAGGAACCACGAAATGACCCCCGCACCGTTCAGGCAGACCCCGCCCGCCGCCAACACCACCCTGCTCGAGGTGCACGACCTCTCGGTGCACTACGGCTACGGCGCCGGGGCCACCAAGGCCGTGCAGAACGTGTCGTTCCGGCTGGCCCACGGCGAGTTCGTCGGCCTGGTGGGGGAGTCCGGCTCGGGCAAGTCCACCCTCGGCTTCGCGCTCACCGGCCTCTCCAAGCCGCCGGCGCACATCGAGAAGGGCCGCATCCTCTTCGGCGGCAAGGACATCGCCAGCCTCGACGCCGAGCAGCTGCGCGAGCAGCGCCACGGCGGCATCGCCATGGTGCTGCAGTCCGGCATGAACGCGCTCAACCCGGTGCGCAGCATCCGCAACCACTTCGTCGACATCTTCCGCGCCCACGGCCACGTCGAGAGAAGCCACTGGACGGCTCGGGCCACCGAGCTGATCGGCAAGGTCGAACTGACCCCGCAGGTGCTTGACAGGTTCCCGGGTGAGCTCTCCGGCGGCATGCGGCAGCGGGTCTCGATCGCGCTGGCCCTGTCGCTCGAACCCGAGCTGATGGTCTTCGACGAGCCCACCACGGCCTTGGATGTGTTGGTGCAGCACGCCGTGATGAACACCATCATCGAGCTGCAGAAGAGCGAGAACTTCACCGCCATCCTGATCAGCCACGACCTGGGCATCGTGCTCGAATCCGCCCAGCGGGTGATGGTCATGCACGAGGGCCGCATCGTCGAGGATGCCCCGGCCCGGCAGATCCTGGAAAACCCGGAGGCCCCGTACACCCGGATGCTGCTCTCGCACTACGCCGACCCGCGCGCCGAGGTGGTGGAGCTGCCCGGTTTCGCCGACCGGCAGCAACGCCAGAACGAGGGGGCTTTGCGGACCGAGGCCGCCACCCACACACCCACGGTCTCGCCGCGCACCCGGCGCACCGACCAGCACGCCATCATCGTCGACAACGTCTCGAAGATCTACCCGGCCCCGCGCCGCGGCGAGGCCCCCGTGCGCGCCGTGGACAACGTCTCGTTCACCCTCGAACCCGGCGCCGCACTGGCCCTGGTCGGGGCCTCCGGCTCGGGCAAGTCCACCATCGCCAAGCTCATCACTGCGGTCGAGAAGCCCACCGGCGGCAGCATCCGCTTCGGCGACCTCGACGTGGGAACGCTGGACCGCCGGCACTTCCGCCGGCTGCACCGTGACGTGCAGATGGTCTTCCAGGACCCGTACTCCGCGCTGAACCCGTTGCACACCGTGGAATACACGCTCACCCGCCCGGTGATCAACTTTACCGGACTGACCGGTACCGACGCGCGACGCCGGGTGCTGGAACTGCTCGACATCGTGGGCCTCGGCCCGGTGGAGGAGTTCGCGGCCAAGCTGCCGCACCAGCTCTCCGGCGGGCAGCGCCAGCGTGTGGTGATCGCCCGGGCGCTGGCCAGCGACCCGCAGGTGATCATCGCCGACGAACCGGTCTCGATGCTCGACGTGTCGCTGCGCGCCGGGGTGCTGGCCCTGCTCGAAGACCTGCGCGAACAGTGGGGGGTGAGCCTGCTCTACATCACCCACGACCTGCTCTCGGCCCGCGTGGTCACCGACAACATCATGGTGCTCAACGGGGGAGCGGTGGTGGAGCGCGGCGTCACCGCCGACGTGCTGCAGAACCCGCAGGACGACTACACGATCCGGCTGCTGGACGCGATCCCCAACCCGCGCAAGGTCGTCGCGTGACGGCCGCGTTCGGCGCCCTGGCCCTGGCCCCGGAGCTCGAGCACTTCAGCATCCACACCGCGGCGGGCCCGCTCACGGCGTTCCGGGTGCGGCCGCAGTGCCCGAGCCGTGGCGTGGCACTGCTGGTGCCGGGCTTCACCGGCTCCAAGGAGGACTTCCGGCTGCTGCTGCCGCTGATCGCGGCGCACGGCTGGGAGGTCGTGAGCTACAGCCAGCGCGGCCAGGCCGACTCCGCCGCGCCCGTGGGCATCGAGAGCTACCGGCTTGACGACTTCGCGGCGGATGCCGTCACGGTCGCCCACGCCATCGGCGCGGGCGGCCCGGTGCACCTGGTGGGCCACAGCCTGGGCGGCCTCGTCGCCCGGGCCGCGCTGCTGCGCAGTGTTTCCCCGAAGGATGGGCCGGCGCTGTTCACCGACCTGACCATGCTCTGCTCCGGCCCCGGCGGCCGCGCGGGTGCGCACGAGGACGAGGCCGAGTTGGTGGCCGAACACGGCACCCTGGCCGTCTGGGCACTCGACCACCCGGTGGGCAGCCCGCTCACCGCCGACGACGAGTTCGTGCGCGACCGCCTGATCGCCTCCTCGGTCGACAACATTCTCGGCGGCATCCGCATCCTCCAGTCCACCCCGGACTCCACCGCCGACGTGCGGGCCACCCGGGTGCCGACCCTCGTCGCCCACGGCGACACCGACGACGCCTGGCCCATCCCGTCTCAGAAGCTCATGGCCGAGCAGCTCGGCGCCGTGTACCGGGTGATCCCGCAGGCCGGTCACCTGCCCAACCTCGACAACCCGGGCTTCACGGCCGCGATGCTCGACGAGTTCTGGGCATCCACCAGCTGATTGTTCTCTCTTCACCACCTCGACTACGAACACCGCACCATCGCTACCCCAAGGAGATACTCCATGCTCACTTTCCCCCAAGGCTTCCTGTGGGGCGCCGCCACGGCCGCCCACCAGATCGAGGGCAACAACGTCAACAGCAACTGGTGGCCCAAGGAGCATGCCCAGGGCACGACCATGGTCGAACCCTCCGGGGACGCCGCCGACAGCTTCCACCGCTACCGCGACGACATCAAGCTGCTCGCCGACCTGGGCCTGGACTCCTACAGGTTCAGCATCGAGTGGGCGCGCATCGAACCCGAGCGCGGCTTCACCTCGCGTTCGGCCGTGGACCACTACCGCCGCATGGTCGACACCTGCCACGAGTTCGGCATCCAGCCGATCGTGACGCTGATGCACTTCACGGTGCCGCGCTGGTTCGAGAACGACGGGTTCTGGCGGTCGAAGGATGCCGCCGACCTGTTCGCGCGCTACACCGAGCTGGCCCTGCCCGTCGTGGCTGAGGGTGTCAACTACGTGTGCACCATCAACGAGCCCAATATCGCTGCGATGCTGGCCGGCGGAGAATACGCCGCCAACCTGGTGGCGCACGGGCTGCCCGACCCCGACCTGCAGGTGGCGGATGCGTTGCTCATCTCGCACCAGCGCTCTCGCGAGGTGCTCTCCCAGGTGAGCGGGCTCAAGACCGGCTGGACCATTGCCACCCAGGCCTTCGTGGCCGTGGACGAAGAGGGCGCCGCCGAGAAGCTCGTCGAGTACGGCCACCCGCGCGAGGACTGGTACCTGGAGAACGTGAAGGGTGACGACTTCGTGGGCGTGCAGGCCTACACCCGCACCTTCATCGGCCCAGAGGGCCCCCGCCCGGTCGCCGAGAACGTGGAGACCACGCTCACCGGCTGGGAGTTCTTCCCGCCGGCCGCCGGCATCGGCGTGCGCGCCGCGTGGGAGCTCACCGACCACGTGCCCGTCATGGTCACCGAGAACGGCATCGCCACCGCGGACGACAGCCGCCGCATCGACTATACCCAGGGCGCCCTCGAGGGCCTGCACGCCTGCATCGAGGACGGCATCGACCTGCTCGGTTACCTGCACTGGTCGGCGCTGGACAACTACGAGTGGGCCTCGGGCTTCACGCCCACCTTCGGCCTGATCGCCTGGGACAAGCAGACCTTCGCCCGCACCCCGAAGCCCAGCGCCAGCTGGCTCGGCGAGGTCGCCCGTCGCAACGGCCTCGAGCCGTCGGTCGCCCCCGCCCCCACCTTCGCATAACTATTACCGATGCGGACAATTGGGCCCGGTGCGCCGGGCCCAATTGTCCGCACGGGAACCAGTTAGTGGCAGAACCGCGGCGGCGGCTAGACGAAGCGCTCGAGCACGGTGCCGTCGCGCATCCGTTCGACGCGTGTGACGTGCTCACGGATGTCGCGCACCCCGCGGTACACCGCGAGCTCGGCCACATCCACCACCTTGGTCGAGGCGTGCGCCCGCGTGGGATGCGCGAACTCCTCGATCGATTGGAAGCTGTCCCGGCCGCGCGGCTCGGCGCTGAACCGCTGCGCGAAGCCCGTGTTCACCCTGGTGAGCTCGATATCGTCCTCGTGCGCGGTGATCAGGCTGCGGGTGTCCACCGTGAGCACGGTGTGCGCGTCGTCCCGGTACGACCGGGCGGCCAACAGTTCGTTCAGCCGGGTCTTCTGCAGGAAGAAGAACGCCCGCTCGTTGAGCATGGCGTACCACTCGCCGGGGGACAGGTCCTCCAGCGCCGCGGCCAGCGACGCCTCGTGGATGGCCTTCTGATGCCGGATGACGGCGGTGCCGTAGTCCGGATGCTCGAGCTCGATCGACTCGCCGCGCCGCTTGGTGAGGATCGCGGCCTGCGGCGCGCCCTGCCGCACACCCCAGCGGGTGACAAGCGCTGCCGTGGAGAGCAGCCCGTGCCGCTCGATCGACGGCCACGCGCCATCCGCTGCCACGTGGTACAGCTCGGGGTAGAGGCGGATCAGGTCCTTGGAGAGCACGGGAAAAGCGTACCGCGGCTCCGCCAATCCCCTTCAGCCGTTGTCCCCACGCACGCACGGCGGGACGGCGCCAGGGCTAAAGGTCGAAGGCCAGCCGGGCGCCGAGGGCGAGCATGACCACGGCGATGATGCCGTCCAGGATGCGCCAGGCCCCTGGGCGTGCGAACACCGGGCGCAGCAGGCGCGCGCCGAAACCCAGGGCCGCGAACCACACCAGGCTCGCGGTCATGGCGCCGCCGGCCCACCACCAGCGTTCGGCGGCATCCTGCTGGGAGGCCACCGACCCCAGCAGCACCACGGTGTCCAGGTACACGTGCGGGTTGAGCCAGGTGAGCGCGAGAACCGTGCCCACGGCGGCCCCCAGCCCGGTGGCACCGGGGGAGCCGGTCACCAGGAGGGCGCCCGGCCGAATGGCGCGGCGGGCCGCCCACAGTCCGTAACCCACCAGGAACGCCGCGCCGACGATACGCACCACGACCATGGCCACCGGCGCCGCCGCGACCAGGGCGCCCATGCCCAGCACCCCGGCCAGGATCAGCGCCGCATCGGACACGGCGCAGATCAGCACCACCGGCAGGATCACCCGGGTGCGCCCCTCGATGCCCAGTCGCAGCACGAACGCGTTCTGGGCGCCGATCGCGATGATCAGGGAGAGCCCCGTCGCCAGGCCCAGCAGTGCGGGCAGGAGTGTCGTCGCGGGGGTCATGGGTCCACGGTAGAGACCCGAGCCCGTGCAGTCTAGCTACGCTTTCTCATTATGCATAAGCTGAACTAATGCAACGCTTCACGCTCGACCAACTGGAGACCCTGCGCGCCCTGATCGAGGACGGTACCTTCGAGAAGGCCGCCCGCCGCCTGCACGTGACGGCGTCGGCCGTCTCCCAGCGGGTCAAGGCCATGGAGCAGTCCTCCGGCCGGGTGCTTGTGCAGCGCACCAGCCCGGTGCTGCTCACGCCCGCCGGTGCCGTGGTGCTGCGCTATGCGCGCCAGGTCGAGCTCCTGGAGGCCGACACCGAGCGGGCGCTGCAGGAGGATGGGCCCGCCGACCGGCCGGTGCTGATCTCCCTCGCCGTGAACGCCGACAGCCTGGCCACCTGGTTCCTCGGCGCCCTCGCCGGGGTGGCCGCCGACCTGGACCTCACCTTCGATCTGCACCGCGAAGACCAGGAGCACACCATCTCGCTGCTGCGCTCCGGCGCCGTCATGGCCGCGGTCACCTCCAACCGCGACTCCATCCAGGGCCGTGTGACCGAGCCGCTGGGCCGGATGCGTTACCGCGCCGTGGCGACGCCGGCCTTCGTGCGGCGCTGGCTCCCGACCGGGCTCGACGCGCTGTCGGCGGCGCCCGTGGTGACCTTCGACCGCAACGACGACCTGCAGGATGCCTTCCTGCGCGCCCACGCCGGACGGCCCGGCGAGGCGCCCCGCCACTTCATCCCCACCTCCCACGACTTCGCCCGCGCCGTGCTGCTCGGTCTGGGCTGGGGCGTGTTGCCCGAACAGCAGTGCCTGGCCGAGATTGCCGACGGCTCCCTGGTGGAGCTCGCGGCGGCGCATCCGGTGGACGTGCCGCTCTACTGGCAGCGCTGGAACCTGTCGTCGCCGCTGCTGGATGCCGTGTCGGCCGCGGTGCGCGCCGAGGCGAGCCGGGAACTGCGGCCGCTGCCTGGCTGAGGGTGGCTCTGCTAGAGGTCGCTGTGGGCCAGCGGTGTGCCGCTGGAGCTCGCCCGGATCTCCACGCTCCGGATCTGATCCAGCGGCAGATCGGTGGACGCGGCGAGGTTCTCGGTGCTCGGGCTGGTCGCCGTCCAGGTCGCGAGCACGGTGGAAGTGCCGGCCAGATCGGTCATCACCATGTCGTAGTTCTGGGGGCTGTTGTACTTCCACAGCTCGTTCAGGTACACACACGACCAGTCGAACCGGGTGCCCCAGTCGGTGTCGGTGATGGAGAGGTCGGCGGTGAGCGCGCCGGCCTGCACGGGCTCCATGGCCACGACCCGGGTCGCCGTCGGCGTCGAATCCGTCGGTGCTGAATCCGTCGGTGCTGAATCCGTCGGTGTTGATGCCGGCGGCGCGGATGCGGCCGGCCCCGCCTGAAGCGTCGAGGGCGCGGTCAGCGCGGCGCCGAGCAGAGCGCCGCCCAGCAGGAGAACGGCGGCGGCGGCGGTGCCGGCCAGGGCCAGGCGGATCCGGGTGCGCCGGGTGCGCCGGGCGGCGGCTCCGGCCAGCCGCCGCAGCTGAGGCTGGTGCATCGCGGCGCGCAGGTGCTCGTCGGCGGTGCTGCCGGGCAAGCCGCCGTCGGGCGAGCTGCTGAGGGGCAGAGCGCCCCCGGACGGGTCTGCCGGAGTTCCGGTCAGCGCCACGGCGTCCGCGGCGGGCAGCACGGCCAGGATTCCGGGCAGCCCGGCGAGTTCCGCGACGGCGGCCGCGCAGGCCGGGCAGGTCGGCAGGTGGCGTTCGAAGTCGCGTCGGTCCTCAGTGTTGAGCGCGCCGAGCACATAGGCGGCGTCCCAATCGCGAAAACCGTCGGGGGTGGAGGTCATTCGGTGACCCCTCTTTCCTGTAGGGCGAGCCGCATCGCTCGCAGGGCGTAGTGCAGGCGGGACTTCACGGTGCCCTCCGGTACCTGTTCCCGGCGGGCGATCTCCGCGATGGGGCGCCCGAGGTAGTAGGCGCTCACGAGCACGGTGCGGTGCTCGGGGGAGAGCGCGGTGAGGGCATCCGTCACCAGCCAGCGATCCAGGATGGCATCGGTGGCGTCGGCCGAAGCCGTTTCCGGCAGGGCGTCGGTCGAGATCTCCCGGGCGTACTTGGCGCTTCGCCGGTCATCGATCACGAGGTTGCGGGCCACGGTGAACAGCCAGGCGCGGACGGCGTCTTCGTCCCGGTCCAGCAGCGCCGGACGCTTCCACGCGCGCAGCAGGGTCTCCTGCACCACGTCCTGCGCGAACCCGTAATCCCCGGTCAGGCGCACCACGTACCTGAACAGGGCCGGCCCGTGGGCATCGTGCAGCGCCCGCAGGAGTTCCGCGTGTGGCTCTGCCACGGTTACCTCCGGCTCCGCCCGATGCCCACGACGAACATGCCTATGCCGCCGGACTAATTCTGCGCGACATTCAGAGAGAACTCGACGGAGCCGGCATCCTCGACCCTGACGAAGCCGAGGTCGGGCGCCTCGACGCCGTAGTCGCTGAAGGTGATCGGGATGCTGCCGACAACCTGGCCGCCGGCGTCGGTGAGCGCGGCCTGCAGCTCGACGCTGACCGGCTGGGTGACGCCGTGCATCGTGAGTTCGCCGTTTGCGGTCAGGGTCTGGGCCACGCCGGCCACCGGAGCCTCGAGGGTGACCGGTTCGGTGAGGGTGAACGTGGCGGTCGGGAAGTCGCCGACCTCCATGGCGGTGTCGCGGAAGTAGGAGTCCCTGGCGCCTTCGTCGGTGGCGATGCTCGCCACGTCCACCGTGATCGTGGCCGCGGTGAGGGACAGCGAGTCCACGGTGAGGTCACCGGTCACGTCTGCCGTGCGGCCGGTCACGGTGACATCGTTGCCCTGCAGCACTTCGTCGACGCGGTAACCGGCGTAGGAGTCGGCGCCGATGCTCCAGGTGCCGGAGAGGTCATCCGGGTTCACCGCGGCGGAGGTCGCCGAGCCGGTGGGGCTCGTTGGTGCCGGGGCTATGGTCGGGGCCGCCTCCACGTTGCTGTTGGCGTAGTCGGCATACACGGCCGGGCCGAAGGCCAGGGCGACGCCGCCGAGGACGACAACTGCGCCCGCTATCCACAGGCCGATTTTCGTCCTCTTCTGCATGTCGCCCTCGTTCATGGTCGGTGCGTCTCAGTGGCACGCCACGGATGATGCTCATCCACCCTGAACAACGAGCCCGGGGCCCAAAAGGTTCAGCCAGCGCCGAAGATTCTCGAAGAACCACGCATCGCTAGAGGGAAAAAGTGAGATTACAAGGACGGAATCGGACATTGGCTCCTAGTTTTCGGCCTTTTTCCTGACAATCGCATCGTGGATGCGCCTAGCCGGTGCGCCCGCTGATGCGGCGGCCCAGCTCGGCCGCGGCGTGCTCCACGGCGGCGGCGAGCTCCGGCCAACGTTCCGGCGGCACGCTCGACCTGGCGAAGGTCACGGCGATGCCGGCGGCCGGCCAACCGCTGTGGTCACGCACGGCCACGGCCACGGATGCCATCCCCGCGGTGACATCGCCGTCTTCTGCCGCGTAGCCCTGGGCGCGCACCTCGGCCAGGAGCCCGCTGAGCTCACGGTAGCTGGTCACGCTGCCCGGCAGCGGCGCGCGGGGGTCGTCGCCGCGCTGCACGAAGGCGGACCGGTCGGGGAACAACGCCCGGAGCTGGGAGAGCGGCAGAGTCGCGAGGAGTGCGCGACCGCTGGCGGTGAGGTGGCTGGGCAGCCGCACTCCGACATCCGTCACCAGGGCGGGGCGGCGGGGCGCCCGCTCCTCCACCAGGTAGATCACGTCGCGGCCGTGCAGCACCGCCAGGTGTGCGCTCTCGCCGATCTTGTCGACGAGGGAGGCCAGGATCGGCCGGCCCAGCCGGGCCAGGGGCTCCTGGCGGGCGAAGCCGCTGCTCAGTTCGAAGGCGGCCAGGCCGATGCCGTACCGGCGGGCCTCGGGGAAGTGCAGCACGAAGCCGAGCTCCTGCAGCACCCCGAGCAGCCGGTAGACCGTGGACCGGGGCAGGCCAAGGGCCTGGGCGAGACTGGACGCCGGAACCGGGCCGCGCTGGGCCGCCAGGTAGCTGAGGATCTGCAGGGTATGCCGGGCGGCCGGCACATCGGCCGTGCCCGGCGCCTCAGCGCTCATGCGACGAGGCTATCGGGTCCGGTCGGTCCGGCCCAGCCTGGCGGCGGTTTGCCGGTTTGGCAAGCGGGTTTGTCGCCGTCACACCGGCGCGGGATGATGCACTCATGCCGCACACCGACGCCGACGCCCACCCGCCTCAGGATCCCGACGCTGTGCGGGAGTTCTGGGATCAGCGCTACTCCGACCGGGAGACGCTGTGGAGCGGAGAGCCCAACGCCGCGCTGGTGAGCGAGACGCGCCCGCTGCGGCCCGGTCGTGCCCTCGACGTCGGCTGCGGTGAGGGCGCCGACGCGCTGTGGCTGGCCGCCGCGGGCTGGACCGTCACGGCCCTGGACGTGTCGCGGGTGGCCCTGGAGCGTGCCGCGCGGCAGGCCGAACTGGCCGGGATCACGTCGGTGCACTGGCTGCAGACCGGGCTCGTCGAAGCAGCCCTGCCGCACGGAACCTTCGACCTGGTCTCCGCCCAGTACCCGGCGCTGCTGCGCACCCCGGGCAACGATGCCGAACGCGCCCTGCTCGACGCCGTCGCCCCGGGCGGGGTGCTGCTCGTCGTGCACCACCCCACGCCCATCGGTGAGGAGGCCGCCGCGCACGGCTTCGACGCCGCGCTCTATGTGAGCCCGGCCCAGGTCGCGGCCCTGCTGGACGAGAACTGGCTGATCGAGGTTGACGAGACCCGGCCCCGCCACGTGGCCACCGGCGCCGGCGCCCACCACACCGAGGACGTCGTGCTGCGGGCGCGGCGGCTGGGCTGACCCCGCCGGGCTGCTGCGGGTCAGTCCCGCCGCCAGGTGTACTCGTTCTCCGGCCGCCCCGGTGTGCCGTAACGCGGGGTGCGGAGCACGGCCCCGTCGTCGGCCAGGTGCTCTAAGTACCGCCTTGCGGTCACCCGGGAGATCCCGAGCGCCTCGGTGAGCTCGGTCGCCGACACCGGTGCGCTGTTCGCCTTGAGCAGCTCGGTCACCGCGGCCAGGGTTCCCTCTGCCAGCCCCTTGGGCAGCGTCGCCGGGGAGGGCGTGCGCAGGCTGTTGAAGGCCTGGTCCACGTCCGCCTGGCTGGTCACCCGCGAGCGCTCGCCGAGCTGGCGATGGAACTCCCGGTAGGTGGTGAGCTTCTGCGCGAAGGTGGCGTAGCTGAACGGTTTGATCAGGTACTGCACCACCCCGGCGGCCACGGCGCCGCGCACCACCTGCAGGTCACGGATGGCCGTGATCGCGATGATGTCGCAGTCCAGGTTCGCCGTCCGCACCCGCCGGGAGACGTCCAGCCCGTGCAGGTCGGGCAGGTTCATGTCCATCAGCACCAGGTCGATCGGCGCACCGGATGCCGCGGCGTCGGTGAGCTGGCGGAGCGCCGCCTGTCCGGTCCCCGCCGTGCCCGCGTGGGTGAAGCCGGGCATCCGCTGCAGATAGGCGGCGTGGGCCTCGGCGGTGAGCGGCTCGTCCTCGACGATGAGCACCCGGATCTCGTCCTGCTCAGGCATCCGGACCGCCCTCCGCCGTCCACTCCGGCTCGGCGACGGGCGCCCGCAGCGGAATCGTCACGGTGAACACGGCGCCGCTCCGACGGGTGACGGTGAGGGTGCCGCCGAGCCTGGTCACCGCCTGGCGCACCAGGGCCAGGCCCAGCCCGCGACCGTAACGGCCGGGTTCCTTGGTGCTGTAGCCGAGTCTGAACACCTCGTCGAGCTCCTCGGGGTCCACGCCCCGTCCGCTGTCGGCGACCTCGATCACCACGTTCGGTGGCACGGTGTCCATCGTTGTGCGGATGGCGACGTCCACCCGGCGCGGAGCCTCGCCGCCGACCGCGGCCTCGAGCGCGTTGTCGACGAGGTTGCCCAGCACCGTCACGAGGTCCTGCACCGAGAGGCCGGAATCCACCGGCGTGCCCGCCGCATCCACGTTCAGCTGCACCCCGAGCTCACCGGCCTGGGCGAATTTGCCCACCAGCAGTGCGCCGATCACCGGCTCGTCGACCGAGCTGATCATCTCGTCGGTGAGCTGCTGGTTCACCGCCATGTCCCTGGTGGCGAACTCGAGCGCCTCGTCGGCCCGGCCCAGTTCCATGAGCGACACGATGGTGTGCAGCCGGTTGGCGTGTTCGTGGGTCTGCGCGCGCAGGGCATCCGACAGGGTGCGCATCGACGCCAGTTCGGTGCCGAGCGATTGCAGGTCGGTGTGGTCGCGGATGGTCGCCACGGTCCCCATCGGCGCCGTCCGGGGGCGCACCCGGCTCGGGGTGGGTACCGCGGGCTCCTGGCTGACCACCAGGACCCGGGTCTCGGTCAGATGGATCTCGTCGTGTGCGGTGCGCCCGCTCCGCAGCAGGTCGGCCAGGCTTGCCGGCAGGTCGAGGTCGTCGATGGCGGGAGCGGAGGCGCCGGCGGAGGGCGAGGGAGGCCGGGCCGGGATGCCGAGCAGGTCGGCGGCCTGGTCGTTGTAGAGCACGAGGTTGCCCTTGCGATCGACGAGAACCAGCCCCTCCCGCACCGAGTGCAGCACCGAGTCGTTGTAGACGAACAGCTGGGCGAGCTCTTCGGGGCCCCAGCCCAGGGTGACCCGGCGCAGGTAGCGACCCAGCAGCCAGGTGGCCACCGAGCCGGCCAGGAGCAATGCGAGCGAGAGCGCCAGGATGGCCGGCAGCCTGGCGTTGAGGGCGATCTGCAGGTTGCTCGTCTTCACTCCGGCGGCCACCATGCCCGCCACCTGGCCGTCCGGGTCGAGGATCGGCACGACAGCCCGCACCGAGGGGCCGAGGGTCCCCGCCGTCACCTCCGTCAGCGGGCTTCCGGCTTCGGCGGGGCCGGTCTCACCGATGTACTCCCGGCCGATCTCGGCGGGATCCGGGTGGGTCCACCTGATGCCGGCGGGGCTCATGATCGTGATGAAGTCCAGCGACGCGTCCTGGCTCACCTTCAGCGTGTACGCCTGCAGTGCCGCGGTCGGATCCGCCGATTCGGCGGCCGTGACCACCAACGGGCTGTCGGCGATCGAGATCGCGACCGCGAGCATCCGGTCGGCCGTTTCGGTGTAGCCGCGGTCGCGGGCGTCGACGAACGAGGCCGTGCCCACGAACACCGCCAGCGACACAACGAAGACGAAATGGGCAAGGAACAGCCGGCGTGCAATGCTCCAGCCCTGCATCCGGCACTCGCCTTTCACCGCTTTACGAATTCGAGATTCACGTCGTCGTGACCAATATGACCGCAAGAGTGACCGTACGCCTCTCGTCCCGCACTGTGTATTCACCACAGCTGATCGGGCCGTTACCGGTTCGACCAGCCTAGACAAAGGAGTCTGACATGGCACTTTCCTTTCCCCGCGGCGCTGCCGCCCGGCGCCCGGCCGGCACACCGCGCAAACGGCTCGACAAGTCCCATTACCTCTACATCGCGGTCATCGTCGCGGTGGGGCTGGGCATCCTCGTCGGCCTGATGTTCGGCGGTGAGGACGGCTTCGCGGTCGCACTCAAGCCGCTCGGTGACGTCTTCGTGCTGCTGATCAAGATGATGATCTCGCCGATCATCTTCTGCACCATCGTGCTGGGCATCGGATCGATCGCCAAGGCCGCCACGGTCGGCAAGATCGGCGGCCTGGCGCTGGGCTACTTCCTGATCATGTCCACCTTCGCGCTGGGCATCGGCCTGCTGGTCGGCAACCTGATCCACCCCGGTGAAGGCCTCAACCTGCAGGACGCGACCTACGCGCCGCCCGAAGCCGCCGACACGCATGACTTCCTGCTCGGCATCGTGCCCACCACGCTGATCTCCTCGCTCACCTCCGGCAACATCCTACAGACCCTGATGGTGGCCCTGGTCGTGGGCTTCGCGCTGCAGAAAATGGGCGCGGCCGGCAAGCCGATCCTTACGGGCATCGCCCACCTGCAGGCGCTGATCTTCCGCATCCTGGTCATGGTGATGTGGCTCGCCCCGATCGGCGCGTTCGGCGCCATCGCCGCGGTCGTGGGAGCCACCGGCATCCAGGCCGTGATCAGCCTGTTCACCCTGATGGCCGCGTTCTACCTCACCTGCATCATCTTCATCGTCGTGATTCTCGGCGGCCTGCTCAAGCTGGTCACCGGCATCAATATCTTCAAGCTGATGCGCTACCTCGGGCGGGAATATCTGCTGATCTTCTCGACCTCGTCGTCAGAGGCCGCGCTGCCCCGCCTCATCGCCAAGATGGAGCACCTCGGGGTGTCCAAGCCCGTCGTGGGCGTCACCGTACCCACCGGATACTCGTTCAACCTCGACGGCACCGCCATCTACCTCACCATGGCGTCGCTGTTCATCGCCACGGCGCTCGGCCAGCCGCTGATGCTGGGAGAGCAGATCGGGCTGCTGGTCTTCATGATCATCGCCTCCAAGGGTGCGGCAGGGGTCACCGGCGCGGGGCTCGCGACCCTCGCGGGCGGACTGCAGGCGCACGCCCCGCAACTCGTGGGCGGAGTCGCCTTCATCGTGGGCATCGACCGGTTCATGTCCGAGGCCCGCGCACTGACGAACTTCACCGGCAACGCTGTCGCCACCGTGCTGATCGGCACCTGGACCAACGAGATCGACCGTGCCCAGGTAGACCTCGTCCTCGACCGCCACGCGCCGTTCGACGAAGCCACGATGATGTCGACGCACCTGCCGGTTGAGCCGGCGGATGCCGTCGCCTCGGCGGCCGCCGCACCGCAGCCGGAGCCGGCCCTCCGGTAACGCTGACCTCGACCACCTGCACTCGCTGGAGACCGGGATGCTCGTCGATTACGAGGGCACGGACCACGGCCCCGTCGCCGCGAAGTGGATCGAAGACAACGAGGAGTACGTGGACTCGCTCACCGCGTAGTCGACCGCCCCACCAGAACGGCCCGTGCCTTGGCACGGGCCGTTTTTCTGACGTCTCCGCCGGCTGGGTTCAGGCGCTTGCCCGCAGTTCGGCACCGATGAACGCCGCCCAGGCACCGGCCTTGCCGGTCTCGCCGGGGGCAAGCGGACCCTCGGTGCCCTCGACGACAAAACCGTGCGGTTTGGCCACGATGCTGGCGCCGGCGGTTTGCAGGGCGTGCGAGATCTTGCCCGCGGCATCCCCGTGCAGAAACAGCTTGATGCGGGTGTCGAACGCGGCGGCCCGCACGCCGGCGAGTGAGCCCGGCGTGAGCGTCTGCAGGAAGGCGCGCATCCGTTCGGTGGGCTTCCAGCCGTTGATCGGGCAGCCCGCGACGAGCACATCGATACCGTCGAGGCTGGTCTCGGTGAGGTCGGTCACGTTGAGGGTGCGGGTTTCCCGGCCGAGCTCCAGGGCGATCACCTCCGCGATGGTGCGAGTGTTGCCGTAGTTGGTGTCATAGACGACGAGCGCGTGCATGGCTCCTCCAGGTTCGGGGCGACATTGGCCGACAGGAGCCATAGTGGCCCTGGCCCGCTGGGCCGACAAGAGCGAGGCTCCTGCCGGGTCAGACCCGGCGGGTCACTCCGACTGCATGAAGCGCAGCGCGGTGAAGGTCGAGAGCGCCTCGGTGATGGCCTGCTCCGACTCCGCCGGGCTGATCGTGGCCTCGCCGTCGCCGGGCTGGTCGCCGTAGGCGCCGAACGAGGCGTGGTTGGCCCCCTCGATCTCGACGAAGGTGGTGCCGGCGGGCAGCAGGTCGGCGCTGTCCTCGATCTTGGCCGGGGTGCTCAGGCCGTCCTCGCTGCCGCTGATGCTCAGCACCGGCAGGTCGTCGTCGACCGCCGCGGCGCAGTAGCTGCCGAACAGCACCAGGCCGGCCACCTCGGTGTCCAGCGTGTACATACAGGCGCGCACCCCGCCGAGCGAGTGGCCGCCCACGAACCAGGTCGTCACGTCCGGGGCGGCGGCGGTGAAGGCATCCAGGGGGCGCTGGTCGAAGAAGGCCAGGTTCAATACCGGTTTGGTGATGACCACGGTCATCCCGGTCTCCTCCACCGTGCCGCTCAACGTGGCGAGGTAGGCGTACGGGTCGACCTTGGCGCCGGGAATGAAGACCAGACCGGCGTTGGAGGGGTTCTCCGCCGGGGCGATCACCACAGAGTCAGCCGTGTCGGTCACGGTGACGGCTGGATTGTCGAAGACAGCCTGGGCCTCGGCGCGGTCGGCCGGCATGACCAGCTGGGTCCAGATGAGGAAGGCGACGATGCCGAGCGCCAGGGCAGTGAGCGCGGTCCAGCCAGCGAATTGAATGCGGGCGCGCGTGCGGGTGCGGGGTTTTTCCGTGTGTCCTGTCGTCACTGTGCTCAGTCGTCCAATCCGCGTGCGGCGAGGGCCTCTCCGATTGCATCGGCAGCGTACAACGAGCGTACGACGACCGGAACCGCCAGGGCGACGACGGACCCCTGCGCGCCGCGGGCCCTCCGGGCGTCGAGCACCTCCCGAACGATTTCCGCCACCAGCGGGATGCACCGGATGGTCAGGGCCACGAGCAGGCCCACCCGGTCGGCGTCCACCCAGCGGCGGAACGGCCGCAGCAGGATCTGGAACGCTCCGAGCACGGCGGTGACCGTCGTGGTGAGCGTGAAGAGGGCGGCGAGGGCCACCGCGACCAGCAGCCGGCCGGCCATCAGCCCCGCCGTGGTCCAGCCCTCCACCGAGCCGCCAGCGACCAGCACCTGCACCGGCACGGCGAAGAGAAGGATCCAGAGGATCGGACCGATCTGCGGCCACGCCGCCGAGGGCGGGATGCCGGCCAGCGCGTAGAGCAGCACCACGGCCGCGAGTTCGCCCGCGAGCACCAGCGGATCCGCCACCAGGCCGACCAGCACCATGGCCACGGCAAGCAGCCCCAGCTTGAGCAGGGCCGGCGCGCGGTGCAGCAGCGATGTCCCCGGCCGGTACAGCCCGATCACGACAGCAGGCTCAGATACGCGGCGAGGGCGGTGGCGGGCAGGTCGTCGGCGACCACCCGGCCCTCGTCGATCACGATCACCCTGTCAAAGCCGTCCAGCACCTCCAGGTCGTGGGTCACCACGATCACCTGCTGGGTCAGCGACACCAGCAGGCCGGTGATCAGGCGGGTGTTGCGGGCATCCAGCAGCGTGGTCGGTTCGTCGGCCACGACGACGCTGGGCCCGGCCACCAGGACCGCGGCCAGGGCCAGGAGCTGCTTCTGGCCGCCGGAGAGCCGGTGAGCGGGGCGTTCGGCCAGGTCGGTCAGGCCGAACCGGTCCAGCGCCTCCGCCGTGCGCAGGGCGATCTCGGCCGCGTCCAGGCCGCGCCGCCGCAGGGTGAACGCCACGTCTTCCTGCACGGTGGGCATCACGATCTGGTTGTCGGGATTGGTGAAGATGAAGCCCACCTCGCGCCGCACCAGCTTGGCCTGGCGGCGCACGTCCAAGCCGTTCACCGTGACGGTGCCGCCGGTCGGGGTGACCAGGCCGTTGATCATCCGCGCCAGCGTCGACTTGCCGCTGCCGTTGGCGCCGACGATGCCGACGCGCCGTTCGGTGAGGTGCAGGTCGATGCCCTGGAGCACCGGCTGGCCATCGAAGTCGTGCGTGACGCCCTCGAAACGGATGCCGGGGCAGCTCACGCTTACGCCCGGACGTCGACGGCGGGCAGGGGAACCGGTGCGGTACGGCGCGGGGTGATCAGGCCGGGGTAGGCGCGGTGCACCTGCTTGGCGACGAGCACCGTCACAACCACCTTGACCAGGTCGCCGGGCAGGAACTTGGCGCTGTCGACGGCGGCGGCCCAGAGCGGCAGGCCGAGGTTGATCGCCGTGACGGGCACCCCGATCAGGTAGACCGCCACGATCCCACCGAGCACGGTGGCGCCAAGGGCCGGCCAGAACGGGTAGCGCGGCAGCAGCCAGGCTGTGAGCGCACCGACCACCACGACGCCGAGCAGCCAACCGTACGGGTAGCCGGCGGAGGGGGAGGTGGTGAACCAGACCAGGCCGCCGCGTCCGCCGGAGAGCAACGGCAGACCGGCGGCCGCCAGCACCAGCAACAGCAACACGGCCAGGAAGCCCTTGCGCGCACCGAGGATCGCCCCCGCCAGCATCACCCCGAGGGTCTGGAAGGTGATCGGCACGGTGCTGGCGCCCAGCGAGAGCGCGCCGGGAAAACCGAGCGCGGCGATGAGGGCGGCAAAAATGGCGATCTGCGCGAGGTCGCGCACGCTGAGGCGGGCAAATGCTGAACGGGCTGTCATGGTTTTCAATCTAGGATTCCGCGCCGGGGCACCGCAGTGGAATACCTACAAAGAATCCAGCTGAACGCTGGTGGATGGCCCGGACGATGGGCCCGCAACGCCTATCGGTCTTCAGAGGGCGGTTTTATGATCGTCACAGCCGGCCACCGGCGAGGCAGTGCCAACAGAAGGGCAGTCATCATGGGTTTCTTCGGTTTTCTTCTACTCGGCCTGCTGGCCGGCGCCCTGGCCAAGCTGATCCTGCCCGGCACGCAGGGCGGCGGTTGGTTCGTGACCCTGCTGCTCGGTGTGGTCGGCGCCCTGCTCGGCGGATGGCTGGCCGGGCTGATCTTCGGGGTCGACATGGGGTCGTTTTTCGACCTGCGCACCTGGGTGATCGCGATCCTCGGCTCGATCATCGTGCTGCTCATCTACGGCGCGGCCACCCGCAATCGCGGCAGTTCCACCTGAGCGGCCCTGTCGATCCAGGGCCGCGACGATGGCGCCGGCGGCGCGCACCAGGGCCTATGGCGCGCACCAGGGCCAGTCGGACACCTTCACACGGTGACGCGCAGAGTCGGCTAAGCGACGAGACGACTCACAGTTGCGGCGCCGGCGCGGGCGCCGCTGTTCGCTTCGGAACCGCGCTGGTCGGTACTTTTCTGCACGGTGTTACGGGGTTCGGCCCAGACCGAGATCGGGGCGGGGTTCCAGGGCAACGCGGTCGGCTCGGCGCCGGAGGACACGAGGATCGCGCCGGTGGTCAGGCGGGGGTCGATGGCCGTGATGCCGTCAACGGGGGTGTCGGTACGCGGCTCGGAGACATTCGCGGGTGCGGCCGGCGCGTCGGTGCGCAGACGGATGGTTTCGGTGGCGAGGATCTCGGTGAGCGTCTCGGCGATCTGGTGGGCCTTGAGCCCGTGGAAGATCACATCCGTGTCGCCGGCCTGGCGGGGGACCAGGGTCCAGGCGCCGTGGGCTCCGACGAGGTCGGCCAGTGCTGCGTGCACGTGGTCGTAGACCTGAGCGCGGCTGAGTTCTGCCGGGGCCGGGGCGACCGGAGCCTGAATGACGGGTGCGGTGCGACGTCGACGACCGAACATCGTGAGCCCCTTCCTTCTAACAACGCGAGAAGTCCAGTTTCCTCGTCTGTGCCCCTAAAACACGGGGGACACGCCGCATAACGAGTACTGGCGGGAGCGGGCGCGCTATTTCTTCTTCGTGCCGGTCGTCAGCGCCTTCTCGTCGGCATCCTTCACCACGTTGCCGACGGCGACGGCGACGCTCAGACCCCACCCGATCCAGGTGAGCAGGAGCCGCCAGTCGCGCGGTCCGTGCCTCGTCGCCTGAACGATGTTCCACCCGCCGGCCACGACGCCGATCATGGCGCTGTTGAACAAGAACTTTCGCATGTGTTCCTCCTGGTTCTACGCTACCCGGGTGGTCGTCGATCACGCGACCGAACTCGCCCTCACCATCCGCCCCCGCCCCGCGAACTGTGAGTTAAGCCCCAAAAACCCCGAGTTGTGGGGGCTTAACTCACGGTTCGCGGGTGTGGATGCGGGCGAAGGCGAGGGTGTCGGTGAGCATGGTCAGGCGCTCAGGCTCGGTCTTGGCGGCGCGGGTGTTGACCTCGGCCACGACGGCGCCGTCCCAGCGCGACGCGGCCAGGAGCGCCAGCACCTCGGCCACCGGTTCGGAGCCCTGCCCGGGCACCAGGTGCTCGTCGAAGACCCGGCCCTCGTCGAGCGAGCCCGACCCGTCGCAGAGATGCACGTGGCGCAGCCTCTCGCCCAAGGCCGTCGCCATGGCCAGGCTGTCATGGCCGCTCAGGGCGCAGTGCGAGAAGTCGAGGGTCACCGCGGTGCAGTCCATCAGGGTGGTGTCCCAGCCGGGCGAGTACGCCTTGACCCCGCGGCCGCCGATCTTCCACGGGAACATGTTCTCCACGGCGATCTGGAGCCCCGTGCTCACGGCCAGCTCTCGCACGATGTCGAGGAAATCCTCCGCATAGCCGGCCTGCCAGCGGAACGGCGGATGCACCACGACGGTCCCGGCGCCGACTCGACCGGCCAGCTCGGCGGACTTCTCCAACTTCACCCGGGGGTCCCGGCCCCAGACGAAGTGGGTGAGCAGCAGCACCGGGGCGTGGATCGACAGGATCGGCAGGCCATACCGCTCGGACAGGGCCACCAGTGCCGTCGCATCCTGGGTCGCCTCGTCGCGCGTGACCATGATCTCGACGCCGTCGTACCCGGCCCGCCCT
Organism: Cryobacterium sp. SO1; assembly: GCF_004210215.2. Classification (NCBI taxonomy): domain Bacteria; kingdom Bacillati; phylum Actinomycetota; class Actinomycetes; order Micrococcales; family Microbacteriaceae; genus Cryobacterium; species Cryobacterium sp. SO1. Next base: position 2,575,074 of record NZ_CP067394.1, on the reverse strand, counting down.
GCCAACCTGAAGGAGTCCTCCAGCGGCAGCGGGTAGGCGCAGGTGGAGCTCATGCCGATGCGAATCACGGCGTCAGCATAGTCTTCGCTGGTAACGTCGAGGTACAGCCAGGTGCCCGCGGAGACGGGTACCGGAATGGACGAATCATCGAAACCGCAGCCGACACTACCGCCGCCGACAGCACTCAGAGCACAACCAGCGCAGCACGCACCGACGCGAGCGGCAGCACCGCTTCCGAGCCCGGCCCCGATTCCGTGGCACCCGGTCACTTCGATCTGGTCGTGGTCTCCAACCGGCTCCCGGTCGACTACGAACTCGCCGAGGACGGCACCGAAAGCTGGCGCACCTCGCCCGGTGGCCTGGTCACCGCGCTCGAACCGATGATGCGCGCCTCCGACGGCGCCTGGGTGGGCTGGCCCGGTGTGGCCGACCGCGAATTCGACCCGTTCGAGAACGACGGCATCTCCATCGTTCCCGTGCGGCTGAGTACCGAAGACCTCGAGCTCTACTACGAGGGGTTCTCCAACGACACCCTCTGGCCGCTCTACCACGATGTCATCGCCTCGCCCAGCTACCACCGCGAATGGTGGGAGGCGTACGTGCAGGTCAACCGGCGTTTCGCCACGGCTGCCGCGGCATCCGCGGCACCCGGCGCCACGGTCTGGGTGCACGACTACCAGCTGCAGCTGGTGCCGCGGATGCTGCGCGACGCCCGACCCGACCTGGTGATCGGCTTCTTCAACCACATCCCGTTCCCGCCGTACGGCATCTTCGCGCAGCTGCCCTGGCGCAAGCAGATCCTCGACGGCCTGCTCGGCGCCGACCTGATCGGGTTTCAGCGGCTGGCCGACGCCGGCAACTTCTCCCGCGCCGTGCGTCGCCTGTTCGGCTACGCCACCCGCGGTGTCGCCGTGGACGTGCCCAGCCAGAACGGCCAGCACCGCCGCGTCATCGCCAAGCACTTCCCGATCTCGATCGACGCCGAAGCCTACGAGGAAATGGCCAGGCGGCCGGAGATCCAGGCACGCGCCCGGCAGATCCGCGAAGACCTCGGCAACCCCAAGACGATCATGCTCGGCGTGGACCGGTTGGACTACACCAAGGGCATCGGCCACCGTATCAAGGCCTTCGGCGAGCTCCTCGAAGACGGCACGCTCAGCGTCGAGGACGTCACCCTGGTGCAGGTCGCCAGCCCGTCCCGGGAACGCGTCGCCACCTACATGCAGCTGCGCGACGAGATCGAACTCGCGGTCGGCCGGGTCAACGGCGACTACTCCACCATCAGCCACACGGCCATCAGCTACCACCACCACGGTTACCCGCGTGAGGAGATGGTGGCGCTGTACCTCGCCGCCGACGTGATGCTCGTCACGGCGCTCCGCGACGGCATGAACCTCGTCGCCAAGGAGTACGTGGCCGTGCGCTACGACGGCGACGGTGTGCTGGTGCTCAGCGAATTCGCCGGCGCCGCCGACGAACTCAAGCAGGCCGTGCTGATCAACCCGCACGACATCGACGGCATGAAGGCGTCGATCATGAAGGCGATCACCATGCCCAAGCGCGAACGCACCCGGCGGATGCGGGCGCTGCGACGCAAGGTCTTCGACAACGACGTGGCCACCTGGTCCGCGTCCTTCCTGCGGACCCTCACGGGCGGGGCCGCTGTGCCCAGCGGCGTGCCGGAGAACCTGGTCGGCGCCCTCCGCGACCTGAGCCAGGCTCGGACCATCCTGGTGGCGCTGGACTTCGACGGCACTCTCGCACCGCACGTCGACGAGCCTGAGGACGCCCGTGCAGTGGACGGCACCCACGATGTGGTGCAGCGGCTGCTCGACCAGCCCGGCGTGCGCGTCGCATTCGTCTCCGGTCGCGCCCTGGTGAGCCTCAAGCACGTGGCCGAACCCCAGAGGGAGGTGCTGCTCACCGGGTCGCACGGCATCGAGGTGCAGCTGGACGCCAACGGCATCGAGCTGGGACTGGTACCCGAAGAGGTCGAGAAACTGGACACCCTCACCCGGGTGCTTGAGCGCATTTCCGGGCCGGTGTTCGGCACCTGGATCGAGCAGAAGCCGGCCGGTCTGGCCCTGCACACCCGCCTGGCCACCGCCCAGGACGGCCAGGCCGTGCAGCGTGAGGCCCGCGACCAGCTGGCCGAGCTGCTGCCGGCGCTCACCGTGCGCGAGGGCAAGAACGTGCTCGAATTCTCGGTGCGCTCCAGCACCAAGGGCGACGCCCTCGAACGCCTGCGCGTGCACACCGGCGCCGACCGGGTGCTCTATGCCGGCGACGACGTCACCGATGAAGACGCCTTCACCGTGCTGGGCGACGGTGACCTCGGCCTCAAGATCGGCCCGGGCGCCACCCAGGCCGGCTACCGGGTGCGCGGCCCCAAGGAAGTCACCGAGGTGCTGGCACTCCTGGCCGACTTCCGGGCGGCAGCCCGGCTGGAGTGACCGCGCCGTCGCGGGTGTGCCGACGGGTTCATGACCCGTGTGCCACCCGCGACGTTCTAGACTCGGAACATGTCTGAGATCGATATCAAGCCACGGAGCCGCGACGTCACAGATGGCATCGAAGCCACCACCTCCCGCGGCATGCTCCGTGCGGTCGGAATGGGAGACGCCGACTGGGACAAGCCTCAGATCGGCATCGCCAGCTCGTGGAACGAGATCACCCCGTGCAACCTGTCGCTTGACCGCCTCGCCCAGGCGTCCAAGGAGGGTGTGCACTCCGGTGGTGGCTACCCGCTGCAGTTCGGCACCATCTCGGTCTCCGACGGCATCTCGATGGGCCACGAGGGCATGCACTTCTCCCTGGTCTCCCGTGAGGTCATCGCCGACTCCGTCGAGGTCGTCATGCAGGCCGAGCGCCTCGACGGTTCGGTGCTGCTGGCCGGCTGTGACAAGTCGCTGCCCGGGATGCTCATGGCCGCCGCCCGCCTGGACCTCGCCAGCGTCTTCCTCTACGCCGGGTCCATCGCGCCCGGCTGGGTGAAGCTCTCCGACGGCACCGAAAAAGACATCACCATCATCGACTCGTTCGAGGCCGTCGGCGCCGTCAAGGCCGGCCGCATGAGCGAGGCCGACGCCAAGCGCATCGAGTGCGCCTTCGCCCCCGGCGAGGGAGCCTGCGGCGGCATGTACACCGCCAACACCATGGCCAGCGTGGCCGAGGCCCTGGGCATGAGCCTGCCCGGCTCCGCGTCGCCGGCTTCCGCCGACCGCCGACGGGACTACTACGCGCACCGCTCCGGCGAGGCCGTGGTCAACCTGCTGCGCCTCGGCATCACGGCCCGCGACATCCTCACCAAGAAGGCGTTCGAGAACGCCATCGCCGTGGCCATGGCCTTCGGCGGCTCCACCAACGTGGTGCTGCACCTTCTCGCCATCGCCCAGGAGGCAGAGGTCGAGCTGACCCTCGACGACTTCAATCGCATCGGCGACAAGGTTCCGCACATCGGAGACCTCAAGCCGTTCGGCAAGTTCGTGATGAACGACGTCGACCGCCACGGCGGCGTTCCGGTCGTCATGCGCGCCCTGCTCGAGGCGGGACTCATCCACGGAGACTGCCTCACCGTGACCGGCAAGACCGTCGCCGAGAACCTCGCCGAGATCGACCCGCCCGACCTGGACGGCACGGTGCTGCGCACCCTGGACAACCCGATCCACGCCTCCGGCGGCATCACCATCCTCAAGGGCTCCATCGCCCCGGAGGGCGCCGTCGTGAAGACCGCCGGCTTCGACAGCGACATCTTCGAGGGCCCCGCCCGGGTGTTCGAAAGGGAGCGCGCCGCCATGGACGCCCTCACCAACGGGGAGATCCTCAAGGGCGACGTCGTCGTCATCCGCTACGAGGGCCCCAAGGGCGGCCCGGGCATGCGCGAGATGCTCTCGATCACCGCGGCCATCAAGGGCGCCGGGCTCGGAGCCGATGTACTACTATTGACTGATGGTCGATTCTCAGGCGGCACAACCGGACTGTGTATCGGCCATATAGCACCCGAAGCGGTGGACGCAGGTCCCATCGCCTTCGTGCGCGATGGTGATCTGATACGGGTCGATATCGCAGCTCGCTCGCTTGACCTACTGGTCGACCCTGATGAGCTGGCCGCCCGCCGAGAAGGCTGGGCTCCGCTTCCTCCCCGTTACACCCGCGGCGTTCTCGCCAAGTACTCCAAGCTCGTGCAGTCCGCGGCCCTGGGTGCTACCACGGGCTAATCGACACCATCCGTCACCGACTTAGGGATTTGCCTCTCATGACCACGGAACATCTGCCCGTGCCATCCGCTCCGACCCCTGGTGCGCCGACCGCTCCGGCCGACACTGCTCCCGAGACCCTCACCGGTTCCGGAGCGATCCTGCGCACCCTCAAGCTGCTCGGTGTCACCGACGTCTTCGGGCTGCCCGGCGGCGCCGTCATCCCGCTCTACGACGAGCTGATGAACCAGGACGACATCCGCCACATCCTGGTGCGCCACGAACAGGGCGCCGGTCATGCCGCGGAGGGCTACGCGTCCTCGAGCAACCAGGTCGGGGTGGCCATCGCGACCTCCGGTCCCGGAGCGACCAACCTCGTCACGGCCATCGCCGACGCCTACATGGACTCGGTGCCGCTCCTGGCGATCACCGGTCAGGTGTTCTCCACCCTGATGGGCACGGATGCCTTCCAGGAGGCCGACATCGTCGGCATCACCATGCCGATCACCAAGCACTCCTTCCTGGTGAAGCGGCCCGAAGACATCCCCGCCGCCATTGCCTCGGCGTTCCTGATCTGCAACACCGGCCGGCCCGGCCCGGTACTGGTGGACATCACCAAGGACGCCCAGCAGATGAGCGCCCCGTTCATCTGGCCGCCCAAACTGGACCTGCCCGGCTACCGGCCGATCACCAAGGCGCACGGCAAGCAGGTGCAGGCCGCGGCAGCCCTGCTGGCCGGCGCCGAAAAGCCTGTCTTCTACGTCGGCGGCGGCGTCATCCGCGCCCAGGCCTCACCGGAACTGCTGGAGCTGGCCGAACTGACCGGCACCCCCATCGTCACCACGCTGATGGCGCGCGGCGCGTTCCCCGACTCGCACGAGCAGCACCTGGGCATGCCCGGTATGCACGGCACCGTCGCGGCCGTGCTCGCGCTGCAGGAGTCCGACCTGATCATCGCCCTCGGCGCCCGCTTCGATGACCGGGTCACCGGCAAGGCGAGCGAATTCGCGCCGAACGCCACGATCGTGCACGTGGACGTGGACCCCGCCGAGATCGGCAAGATCCGCGCCGCCGACGTGCCGATCGTGGGCGATGCGAAAGACGTCATCGCCGACCTCACGGTCGCGTACCGCGAGGCGATCACCACCACCACCCCCGACATCTCCGAATGGTGGACGTACCTCAGGGGCCTGCGCGAGAAGTTCCCGCTGGGCTACTCCGAGCCGGCCGACGGCCTGCTCGCTCCGCAGTACGTGATCAAGCGCATCGGTGAACTCACCGGACCGGAGGGCGTTTACGCCGCCGGCGTCGGCCAGCACCAGATGTGGGCCGCGCAGTTCATCAAGTACGAACGGCCCAACTCCTGGCTCAACTCCGGCGGCGCCGGCACCATGGGCTACTCGGTGCCGGCGGCCATGGGCGCCAAGGTCGCCGAACCCGACCGCGTGGTCTGGTCCATCGACGGTGACGGCTGCTTCCAGATGACCAACCAGGAGCTCGCCACCTGCACGATCAACAACATCCCGATCAAGGTGGCGATCATCAACAACTCGTCCCTCGGCATGGTGCGCCAGTGGCAGTCCCTGTTCTACGACGGCCGGCACTCGTTCACCGATCTCAACACCGGGCACGGCACCGCGATGGTGCCCGACTTCGTAAAGATGGCCGACGCCTACGGTGCCCTGGGCATCCGGGTCACCAGCGCCGACCAGGTCGATGACGCCATCAAGCTCGCCCTCGCCACCAACGACCGGCCCGTGGTGATCGACTTCATCGTCAGCCGCGACGCCATGGTCTGGCCGATGGTGCCGCAGGGTGTCAGCAACAGCTTTGTGCAGTACGCCAAGGACCACGCCCCCACCTGGGAAGAGGAGTAACCATGAGCACCCATGTTCTCAGCCTCCTCGTCGAGGACAAGCCCGGCCTGTTGACCCGCGTCGCCGGCCTGTTCGCCCGACGTGGCTTCAACATCGAGAGCCTCGCCGTCGGCCACAGCGAGATCCCGGGCCTGTCGCGGATCACGATCCTCGTCGACGTCGAAGACGCCCCGCTCGAGCAGGTGACCAAGCAGCTCAACAAGCTGATCAACGTCATCAAGATCGTCGAGCTCGACCCGAGCCAGTCGGTGCAGCGTGAACACCTGCTCGTCAAGGTGCGGGCGGACAACACCACCCGCTCCCAGGTGCTTGAGGCCGTCACCCTGTTCCGTGCCCGGGTCGTCGATGTCGCCACGGATGCCGTCGTCATCGAGGTCACCGGGGACTCCGGCAAGGTCGCGGCCTTCCTCCGGGTGCTCGAACCGTACGGCATCAAGGAAATCGCCCAATCGGGCCTGCTCGCCATCGGTCGGGGATCCAAGTCGATCACCGAACGCGTTTTCAAGAACTAAGGTCTCGACAAGCTCGACCAGCGCACCTTCTCGACACGAACCCCGAACAAAATTTTCTCGACACATCCACAAAACAAGGAGAACCCCACATTGTCTGAAATCTTCTACGACAAAGACGCCGACCTGTCCCTGATCCAGGGCAAGAAGGTCGCCGTCATCGGCTACGGCTCGCAGGGCCACGCCCACGCGCAGAACCTGCGCGACTCCGGCGTCGAGGTCGTCATCGGACTCAAGGAGGGCTCGAAGTCCCGCGCCAAGGCCGAAGAGGTCGGCTTCACCGTCAAGAGCGCCGCCGAGGCATCCGCCTGGGCCGACGTCATCGTGGTGCTCGCTCCCGACCAGGTGCAGCGTCACCTCTACAAGGACGACATCCTCCCCAACCTCGCCGAGGGTAAGGCCCTGGTCTTCGGACACGGCTTCAACATCCGCTTCGGCTACATCGAGGCGCCCGCGGGCGTCGACGTGGTCATGGTCGCCCCCAAGGGCCCGGGCCACACCGTGCGCCGCGAATTCGAGGCCGGCCGTGGCGTTCCCGTCATCGTCGCAGTCGAGAAGGATGCCTCGGGCAACGCCTGGCCGCTGACCCTCAGCTACGCCAAGGCGATCGGTGGCCTGCGTGCCGCCGGCATCAAGACCACCTTCACCGAAGAGACCGAGACCGACTTGTTCGGCGAGCAGGCCGTTCTCTGCGGTGGCGCGTCGCAGCTGATCCAGTACGGCTTCGAGGTTCTCACCGAGGCCGGCTACCAGCCGCAGGTTGCCTACTTCGAGGTGCTGCACGAGCTCAAGCTCATCGTCGACCTGATGTGGGAGGGCGGCATCGCCAAGCAGCGTTGGAGTGTCTCCGACACCGCCGAGTACGGCGACTACGTCTCCGGCCCGCGCGTGATCGACCCGAGCGTCAAGGAGAACATGAAGGCCGTTCTCGCCGACATCCAGAACGGTGCATTCGCCGAGCGCTTCATCAACGACCAGGATGCCGGAGCACCGGAGTTCCTGGCGCTGCGCAAGAAGGGCGAAGAGCACCCGATCGAGGCCACCGGCCGCGAGCTGCGCAAGCTCTTCGCATGGAACGCCTCGAACGACGACGACTACGTCGACGGCGAAGCCGCCCGCTAACGAGCACCACCGCAAGGACGGGACCGATTCACGAATCGGTCCCGTCCTTTCTTGTTGCCCGGCGACCGCGGCGCCGCAGTCGGCTGCACCCCTGGGTCTGGCCGGCCGTGTTCGTCTGTCGGGAAAATCGACGTCGGAGCGAGCTGAACAGCCGGTGAACAAAGGCGCTGTTCGTCAGGGTGCCGCCACGGAGTCCCCCAAGCTGGGGACATGACCCCTCTCACCCGACGTGACCTGTTTTCCGCCGGCGTGTTCATTCTTGCGGGCGCCGCGACCGTGTCAACTGGTACCGGTCCGGCCCGTGCGGCGACATCGACGGGAGCGGATTCAACCGGATTCCACCACGGTGTGGCATCCGGCGATCCCCTTCCCGACGGTGTGCTGCTGTGGACCCGAGTGACGCCGACCCTCGCAGCGATCCCCGGTTCCGGTGCAGGGCCCGCCGTGGCCGTGGACTGGGAGGTCGCGGAGGACTCGGGGTTCCAACACATCACCGCACGGGGGCAGACGCCGACCGGCCCGGAACGTGACCACACCGTCAAGGTCGCCGTGACGGGTCTGAATCCGGGCACGAGCTACTGGTACCGATTCCGCTGTGCCGGGGTGCACTCGGCCACGGGCCGCACCCGTACCGCCCCCGCGGCAGGCGCCCGCCTCGACCGTCTCCGGATGGGCGTCGTCTCCTGCGCCAACCTGCAGGCCGGGTATTTCGCCGCCTACCGGCATCTGGCGGACCGTGGCGACCTCGACGTGGTTCTGCACCTCGGCGATTACCTGTACGAATACGCGCCCGGCGAGTATCAGGCGCGCGACGTGGTCGTGCGGCCTCATGATCCCGCGATCGAGATGACCACGTTGGAGCATTACCGCCGTCGCCACGCGCAGTACAAGCAGGACCCCGATCTGCAGGCCCTGCACGCTGCCGTGGGGTTCATCGTGACGTGGGACGACCACGAGTTCGCCAACGACGCATGGTCGGGGGGAGCGGAGAACCACACGGAGGGCGTGGAGGGCGCGTGGGGCGCGCGGCAGGCCGCTTCCCAACAGGCCTACGCCGAGTGGATGCCCGTGCGTTTCGAACCCAGCGGCCAGCTGTACCGTCGATTCTCCTTCGGCACCCTCGCAAGCGTCTCCATGCTCGATCTGCGCTCCTACCGCAGCCAACAGGCCGCGAGCGTTGCCGATCCGTCCGTGTCCAGCCCCGAACGCACCATAACGGGTGCCGCTCAGATGGATTGGCTGCTCGATGGCCTCTCTGCCGCGACCACGCAGTGGAAGCTCGTGGGCAACCCCGTCATGATCGCGCCGGTGCGCTTTCCCTCCACACTGTCGGCCACCCAGATCGGTGGCGTCCAGACGCTCCTGGGCACCACAACGGTCGACGGAGTGCCGTACAACGTCGACCAATGGGACGGCTACACGGCGGATCGAAGCCGCGTGGTCGGCCATTTGCGCGACCACGCCATCATGGACGCCGTCTTCCTGACCGGTGACATCCACTCCGGATGGGCCTGCGACCTGCCGGCGGATCCGCTGACGTACCCGACGACCGGGGCATCCGTCGCCGCCGAGCTCGTCTGCACGTCTGTGACCAGCGACAACCTGGATGACATCCTCGGCGTGCCGGCACGAACGGTATCGGTCGCCGTGGAAGAGGCCTTCAAGACAGCGAATCCACATATCAAGTACCTCGACTTCGACTCCCATGGGTACTCCGTTCTCGATATCACGCCCGCCGCCGTGACGATGGACTGGTACGTGCTCGCCGAGCGCACGAACCCGGCATCGACCAGTGCGCTGTCAACCTCATGGCAGGTGCTGGCCGGAACCCGGTCGGTCACTGAACGCGTCGGAGCGACCCGGGGAGCGGGGCTGTGACGCCGCTGCGGGGCTCGGGGTCGGCAGGAACGGATCGTCGTCAATTCCTGAGGATCGCCGTCGGGACGGGCGCCGCTGTGCTGTTGTCTGCCGCTCCCGGCGCGGCGTGGGCCGTGGCGCCGGCACCCGTGACGGCGGAGGTCATGCCGGGGTCTCGCACCCGGGTGTACGTCCTGGTCGTCGACGGGTGCAGGCCCGATGAGATCACCACCGCGCTCACCCCTCGGCTGCAGGAGCTGCGCACAGCGGGAACGAATTTTCCCGCGGCCAGGTCCGTGCCGATCATGGAGACCATCCCGAACCACGTGATGATGGTGACGGGCGTGCGCCCCGACCGCTCCGGTGTTCCGGCGAACGCCGTCTACGACCGGGCGGAGGGCGTCGTGCGCGACCTTGATCGTCCGACCGATCTCCGGTTCCCCACTCTGCTCGAACGACTCCGGGAAACCGGTCGCACCACGGGGTCGGTGTTGAGTAAGGCGTACCTGTTCGGCATCTTCGGCGAACGGGCCACCTATCGGTGGGAGCCGGCACCCCTCGTTCCGATCACCAACCACGCGCCGGATCAGTTCACCATGGACGCCCTGATCGCCATGGTTGACTCCGCCGATCCCGACCTGGTCTTCACGAACCTGGGCGACGTCGACAGAGTGGGTCATTCCGACGTGACGGGCACCACGCTGCGCGCCGCGCGAACGGCCGCGCTCGCATCCACTGATCACCAGGTGGGGCGATTCGTCGATCATCTCGTTGCCACCGACCGGTGGTCGAGCAGCGTGCTGATCGTTCTCGCCGACCACTCGATGGACTGGTCGATCCCGACCAACGTCATCTCAGTGGACCAGATTCTCTCGGGCCGGCCCGAGCTTCGCGACAATATTGTGATCGGACAGAACGGCGGGGCTGACCTGCTGTACTGGGTCGGTGCTGCGGAAACACGCAGCGCGGGGCTCGCCTCCGTGCGCGATCTCGTCCTGGCGCATCCAGGGGTGCTGTCCATCGCCGAGCCGTCCGAGTTGCGGTTGGGGGACGAGGCCGGCGACCTTGTCGCCTACTGCCGCGCAGGGTGGCGATTCTCCGACCCGACACTCGTCTCCAATCCGATCCCGGGCAACCACGGGCATCCCGCCACGGAACCGATACCGTTCTTCATCACGGGCGGGAGCGCCAGCGTGAGGTCTGGTGTGGTGCTCTCCGATCCGGCCCGAACGGTGGACGTGGCGCCCACGGTCGGTGCGCTCTTCGGGCTCGCCCCGCCGGCCGGTGGGTATGACGGAACCGCACGTCTGGGGGCGTTCACCACGGCCGGATAACGGCGTTGATTGGGTTGTGCGGGGGAGTCCGCCTCCACCTCGGCAGATGGTGCCCGACTTCGTGACGGGCGGATGCACCGAGTCGCCACTTGAGGGCAGTGCCAGCGCCCTCAAGTGGCCTCACCTGCCCTCTCGCCAAGGTGCTCGGTTGTTCTCAGCGCGGGCCTGCCGAGCACCGCTACCCAGCGCCAGCCGGCCGACGCGTCTGCCCCGGTTGGAGCCCGATAGGCTTCCGGCGTGAGCACGCCGAATTCCTCGACCCAGAAGCTGGCCGACGCACCCGCGGTGAGTGGCGCCGGTGCCACTCGGTCCACCCGACTGCTGGCCACCGTCGCCCTGGTGGGCGCGGTGCTCTACGTGCTCGTCGACGTGGTGCTGCAGCTTCTGCCGCCGCACTACAGCGTGATCTCCGAGGCCGAGAGCAACCTCGCGGTGGGGCCGTACGGCTGGGTCATGAACCTGAACTTCCTGGCCAGGGGAGTGGTCACGGTCTGCGCCGTCGCCGCGCTCCGGGCTTTCGGCCCCCGGTCGCGACTGCGGCAGTGCGGCCTGGGCCTGATGTTGTTCGCCGGGGTGTGCTCCGCCGCCCTCGCCTTCCTGCCCACCGACATCCCACCGGCCGATGCTCCCGGGCTCGCCCCGACCACCGCGCTCGGCGCCTGGCACCTCATCGTCGCGGGCGCGGGCTTCGTCACCGCGCTGGTGGGCTTCGGCCTGTTGACCGCGTGGCTGCACGGCAGCGACCTGCCCGGGGCCTTTCCGGCCGCCGCCGTGCTCACCGGTGTCGCGGCTCTAGGCCTGGTGTCGCTGGGCGTCGCGGCCGCCGCCGCGCCCGGCCTGCTGGGGCTGGCCGAGAGGGTCTGCCTGGCCGGTGTGCTGGGTTGGGTCATCGCGGTGACCCAGATCATTCGGCGACGCACGGTGCCGGCAGCCCGGATCACACCACGGGCTTGACCGCCTGGATCGTGTAGCTGAGCAGGTGGCGCGGTTGGTGTCGAGATGGTGCTGCATTTTTCGCCCGGGCTCGAACGAGCCCACCAGACTACCCCCTCCGATGCTCCCGGGTACTATGGCCCGCATTGGTGAGCCATCCGCGACTCGCTGGAGCGTCTACTCACAGGAGCGTCATCGTGAAAGCACTCGTCTACAACGGTCCCGGCCAGAAGACCTGGACCGACGTGCCTGACCCGCAGATCATCCGGTCCACCGACGCCATCGTGCGGGTGGACACCACCACCATCTGCGGCACGGACCTTCATATTCTCAAGGGTGACGTGCCCGCGGTGCAGCCCGGGCGCATCCTCGGCCACGAGGGCGTCGGCACGGTCATCGCCATCGGCGACGCGGTCGAGTCCATCACCGTGGGCCAACGGGTGCTGATCTCCTGCATCAAGTCCTGCGGGCACTGTGCGAACTGCAAGACCGGACTCTTCTCGCACTGCCTCGGCGACGAGGGCCGGTCGGGCATCGGCTGGGTCTTCGGGCATCTGATCGACGGCACCCAGGCCGAGTTCGTGCGGGTGCCCTACGCGGACAACTCGTTGTATCCGTTGCCGGAGTCCGTCACCGACGCTGAGGCGGTGATGCTCTCGGACATCCTGCCCACCGGGTTCGAAATCGGGGTGCAGTACGGTCAGGTGGCGCCGGGCGACGTTGTCGCCGTGATCGGCGCCGGCCCCGTCGGCCTGGCAGCGATCGCCACCGCGGGGCTCTACGGCGCTGGCGCGATCGTGGCCGTCGACATCGACGAGAACCGGCTCGAACAGGCCACGGCCTTCGGAGCCACCCACACGGTGCTCTCCGGCCGCCCCCAGTGGCGGGACGAGGTTCTCGCCGTCACCGACGGTGCCGGCGTGGACGTGGCCATCGAGGCCGTCGGCATCCCGGAGACCTTCACCATGGCCACCGAGATCGTGCGGCCCGGCGGGCATCTGGCCAATGTGGGCGTGCACGGCAAGCCCGTGCCGCTACACGTGGAGAACCTGTGGATCCAGAACATCAGCATCAGCATGGGCCTGGTGAACACCAACACCACCCCGATGCTGCTCAAGCTGGTGACCCAGCACAAGATCCCCGTGGACCGGATGGCCACCCACCGGTTCGATTTCGACCACGTTCTGGACGCCTACGACACCTTCTCCCGCGCCGCCGACACCCACGCGCTGAAGGTGCTGATCAGTCACTGAAGCGCAGTCGCCGGTCCAATAAGCTGGACACATGACTTCTTCTCGGGATGACGACGCGCTCGGCTGGGCCGGCGACGACGACCCCACGCTCGTGTCCGGCAGCAGAACGACGCCCGAGCCAACGGATGCGCCCGCCGCCGACACCGAGGCCGCCAGCGCGGCCGGTCCTGTCACGGCGGAACCTGCCGGCGACCTGCCCGAGGGCTGGGCCGTCACCGGCTCGCCCGGCGGCTATGTCGACGCCCCTGAGGCTAAGGCTCCGTTGTCGTCGCCGGCCCTGGTGAGCCTGGGCATCCTGGGCGGGGTCTACCTGCTGTACACGATCGGCTGGTTCATCGGCGTCTCCCGCCTCACCAATCCGCCGGCCGACGTGCTGACCCAGTTCATGTTCTCCCTGGCTACCTGGCTGGCCATCGCGGCCCCCGCGGTCTGGTTCGCCTGCACCTACTGGCTCACCCGCGGCAAGCCGCGGCTGCGCTGGACCTGGCTCATCCTGGGCGTCGTACTGCTGGTCCCACTGCCCTTCATCGCCGGATCCGGGGGACTCTGATGAGCACCGAAGACACCACCACCGCTCGAACCCGCCGCACCCCCGGCTGGCTGGCCGCGACCATCTCCATCGTGTTCGGCCTGTTCTACGCGTACAGCGCGTGGGCCGGCCTGGGCAACCTGCTCGGGCTGAGCAATGCCGCCGGGATGCTCGACACCTCCCTGAACGGCTTCGGGTGGGGCCTGTTGCTGGCCGGTGTGCTGGGCCCGGTCATCGTGTTCGGCCTGGCCTTCTGGCTCGGCCGGCGCCGCGAGGCCGGTCCGCAGGCACTCACCCTGCTGGCTGGGCTCTGCCTGGTGTCCGCTCTCTCGCTCGACATCTTCGTTTTCGGCCTGGGCAGCCTGATCGTCTAGGGATCCTTGGGGGTCCTCATACCGCACGACACCAACCTGACGGCTTGGATGCTGCACGGGGCTCTACCTGCTGGCGTGATCTCAGGCTTGGCGGGTTGACGGGCTGAACACGTCGATCGCCTGTTCGGTTTTCGCAGTCCAGCTGGACAGCAGCCTCAAGCTATCCTCCGAGGGAGATCCCTCCGGTGCCATGTAGACGACAACCTTCTGGTCCTGCTCCCCAGGTACGTCGAGTGCTTGGTAATCGAGCGACATCGGGCCCGCGATCGGGTGTGCCAGACGGATTGTTCCGAATCCACAGCGATGCACACCGTGCTGGGCCCAGAGGCGACGGAAGTCCTCACTCCTGACTGTCAACTCTCCGATGAGTTCGTTGAGGGCGGCATCCTCAGGGTGTGAGCCGGCATCGGCGCGGATGACGGCGGCCGACTCGGCCGCCGCGGTCTCCCAGTCGGAGTAGAGGATTCGAGCCTCGGGTGACAGGAAGGTCCACCGAGCAAGATTCTGCTCACGCGGCGCGACCTTGGTGAAGTCGAAGTAGACCGAGCGGGCGAGCGAGTTCATCGCCAAGATGCGCATCCCGAGACCCATGACGACAGCCGGAGACGTGGTGAACGCGGCAAGGGTGCGCTGAACGCTCGGCTTCACCCGCGCTGGTACACCGTGCGCCGATGCGTGCGGCACGTCGTTCTTCTTTGCCACGAGAGCGAAAAGGTACTCCTTCTCGATGCCGTTCAGCCGCAGAGCGGATGCGACAGCAGAGAGCACAGCATCGGACACGTGCCGGGTGCGTCCTTGCTCCAGGCGAGCGTAGTAGTCGACGCTCACGCCGGCGACCAGCGCCACCTCCTCACGCCGCAGACCGGGAACACGGCGGGAGGAAATGAAGCCTTGAGCTACCGAGTCGCCGAGGCCTACGTCCGTCGGCAGAAGCTTCGCCCGGCTCGCCCGAAGGAAATCTTTCAGTTCGCTTTCGATGTTCACTGACCCAGCTTGCACCACCTGGTGCCCGAATGGGGCGGCTTGGGTCGCACCGTCAGTCCGAGGCAGAGCGGTGCGTGGTGCGGCCTAGCAGGAAGAGCTTCCAGCGGCTGTACTGGATCTGGGGCTGCACCAAGCAGCCAACTCTCGGAAGGACACCTCATGACACCTCCCACCTTCGCCGTGATCATCGTTGGCGGCGGCTCGGCGGGCGCCGTACTCGCCAACCGGCTCAGCGCAGACCCCTCCCGGTCGGTGCTATTGCTTGAGGCCGGCGTCGCTTACCCCACGGGCAGCACCCCCCAGGTCCTGCTCAACCCGGCGGTCGTCGGTGGAGACGCAGACCATGATTGGGGATTCGCGGGCCGCCTCAACTCGAGCAACCTCGCCGCCGCTATTCCTCGCGGCAAGGTGCTCGGCGGCAGCTCAGCTGTCAACGCCGCAGTCGCTCTCCGGGCACGAAAGAGCGACTTCGACAAGTGGGAGGCCCGTGGGTTATCGGGTTGGTCCTTTGCCGAGGTGCTCGAGACCTATAAGTCACTCGAGAGCACCGCAGACGGGGATGACGCGTTCCGAGGGCGCACTGGGCCCTTCCCTATCCTGCAACGCACTTACGAGGAGATCAGTGTCTCAATGCGCGCGTTTATCGACGCGAGCGTGGCGGAGGGCCTCGCCCGGGTGGATGATCCCAATAGCGGCGACCAGGAGGGCGTCTCCACGAATCCGCTCAACGTGGTCGCCGGCGTCCGCCAAAGCACCGCATTGACCTACTTGACCACTGACGTGCGCTCACGTTCCAACCTCACGATAATCGGCGGGGCGGAGATTGACCGGGTGCTCTTCGATGGCGCGACTGCCGTTGGTGTCGTTACCGCGGACGGGCAGACGTACGCCGCCGGTGAGGTCATCCTTTCGGCTGGTACCTACGGTAGCGCCGCAATACTGTTGCGCTCCGGAGTCGGGCCCGCCGAGGATCTGATCGGGCTCGGCATCGATGTCATAGCCGACCTCCCCGTCGGCCGGAGGCTGCAGGACCACCCCTTCTACTACAACGCCTATGCTCTCAAGTCCGACGCCCTGGGGATGGCCCCAGCGGCGGGTGCACTCGTATGGTCGAAGTCGCACACGGCAACAGAAGGAGACCTCGATCTTCAGATCTCTGTGACACACCTGATCGATCCGGCGTATAGCCCAACCGGTGGCGCGATCGTGCTGGCCATCTCGGTCGTGCAGCCAGAGTCGGTAGGCTCCCTGAAACTGCAGAGCAGGGATCCGCGGATCGCACCCGCTATCGACCTGAACCTTCTATCCACTCCACACGATCGCAGTCGCATGCTCGAAGGCGTGAAGCTCAGCCGTAGGATCGCTTCCAACCCGATCTTCGCGGGCATCTCCGAACTGGAGATGATGCCCGGCGCCGGGGTGCAGACTGACGAGGATCTTGCCCAGGTGATTGGCGAGCAGCTCGCGTCGTACGCGCACCCGACGTCGACGGCGCCGATGGGCGCAGCCGGCGACCCTTGGGCCGTAGTGGACGCTGCTGGTGCAGTGCTGGGGCTCAGGAGCCTCCGTGTCATTGACGCCTCCATCATGCCGTTCGTCCCGTCTGCACCGACGAATTTGACGACGATCATGCTGGCAGAGCACATCTATAAGAACGCGCTTGCAAATTGAACTCTCAAGTACGGTGCCCGTAGTACAAGAAAGATTGGTCGATGAGAAACATGAATAGCAGCGCATCCGGCGTCGAGTTCGGACTCGACACCTTCGGCGATATACCCGAGAACGCCTCGGGCGGCTTAGCCTCGCACCCGCAGACAATTCGCCAGGTGCTCGACGAGGCGATTCTCGCTGACGAACTCGGAGTGGACGTCTTCGCCGTCGGTGAACACCACCGCCCCGACTACTCGATCTCCTCTCCCGAGACCGTACTCGCAGGAATCGCGACACGAACCTCCCGCATCCGGCTGAGTTCCGGAGTCACCGTGCTCAGTAGCGACGACCCCGTGCGCGTCTTCCAGCGATTCGCCACGGTCGATGCGCTGTCGAACGGCCGAGCCGAAGTGATCCTCGGTCGTGGAACCTTCACAGAGTCCTTCCCCCTCTTCGGCTACGACATGGCCGACTACGACACACTCTTCGAAGAAAAGCTGGACCTCTTCTCTCAGCTCCTGACCGAGAAGCCAGTCACGTGGTCTGGCACCATGCGACCTGCTCTGCATGAGGCCGACGTCTATCCGAAAACCGCGACAGGCCACTTGAGCACCTGGGTGGGCGTGGGCGGATCTCCGCAGTCCGTCATACGCACCGCCCGCTACGGTTTCCCCCTCATGCTCGCGATCATCGGGGGTGACCCTGCGCGCTTCGCTCCATACACCGAACTGTACCGGCAGGCATCCGAGCAGTTCGGCACGGTGGCACACCCCATCGGCATGCACTCACCTGGGTTCGTGGCGGACACGGACGAGGAGGCCCGCGAGGTCTTCTACCCTCACTACAAGGTAATGCGCGACCGCATCGGCGCCCTCCGCGGATGGCCGGCCCTGCAACGAGCCGAGTTCGACCATGAGATCGAGCTCGGCTCCCTGTATGTGGGTTCACCGACAACCGTAGCCAGAAGGATGGCATCAGCTATCAGCACACTCGGCGTCGGTCGCTTCGACCTCATCTACTCCGCCGGCGCGACATTAATGAGCGCCCGTATGAAGGCCGTAGAGCTGTACGGGTCGACCGTGATCCCGATGGTGCGCGATCTTCTGAGCCGCGGGAAGGTTGCCGTTTGACTCGGCCCGCGACCGCCTACCGCCGACAGTCGAGAAAGAGCCCCCAAGGCAGGCTCAACCGGCCAGGCCCGCCACGAGCACCAGAGCGATCAGGACCAACTGGCCGAGCAACCGCGGAACCAGCGGAATCGCGATAGCGCCGAACCGGTCCTTGTGCCGGGCGGCGTAGGCGTTGGCGGGGAACACGGCCACCAGAAACACCGCCAGCGCGACACTTGACGTAACACGAGTGGATACCACCAGCAGCCCGATGCCGCCGGCGATCTCGCACACGCCGGTGAAGATCACCAGGTTCCTCGGCGACAGCAGACCCCGCATCCGCAGTCGTGGCGGGATCATCGCCGACATCGTGCGCTGAACCGCGGGCGCGAAATGGCTGATCCCGGCACCGACGAACGCCACCGCCAGCACGATCCTCAGGACGGTTAGGGCGGTGGTCGCTGACTCGGGGCTCATTGCTCCATTCTGGTGCAAGTAAAGTGTGTTGGTATCTGGCGCCCCAAGATCGTGGCGCAAGCTTCCCTCGCCTGACGCTTTCTAAGGATCTGTTTTCGTGTCGAAGCCCGTAGTACTAATCGCCGAAGAACTCTCGCCCGCCACAGTCGATGCCCTGGGCCCCGACTTCGATGTCCGCTCTGTCGACGGCACCGACCGTGCCGCACTGCTCGCCGAGCTCGCCACCGCCAACGCCATCCTGGTGCGTTCCGCGACCAAGGTCGACGCCGAGGCCCTCGCCGCCGCCCCGCACCTGAAGGTCATCGCCCGCGCCGGAGTCGGCCTGGACAACGTCGACATCAAGGCCGCCACCGCAGCCGGTGTCATGGTCGTCAACGCCCCCACCTCCAACATCATCTCCGCCGCCGAGCTCACCGTCGGGCACATCCTCAGCCTGGCCCGTCACATCCCGCCGGCGCACGGCGCCCTGGCCCAGGGCCAGTGGAAGCGCTCCAAGTACACCGGTATCGAGCTGTACGAGAAGACCGTCGGCATCATCGGCCTCGGCCGCATCGGTGCCCTGGTCGCCGCCCGACTGCAGGCCTTCGGCGTGAACATCATCGCGTTCGACCCGTACATCACCTCGGCCCGCGCCCAGCAGCTGGGTGTGCACCCGGTGAGCCTGGACGAGCTGCTCGCGCAGTCCGACTTCGTCACCATCCACATGCCGAAGACCCCGGAGACCACCGGCATGATCAGCGCACCGCAGCTGAAGCTGATGAAGCCCACCGCCTACGTCGTCAACGTCGCGCGCGGCGGACTCATCGACGAAGCCGACCTGTACACGGCCCTGGTCGACGGCACCATCGCCGGTGCCGGACTCGACGTCTTCGTCAACGAACCGCCGACCGGCTCGCCGCTGCTCGGCCTCGCCAACCTGATCAGCACCCCGCACCTGGGCGCCTCCACCGACGAAGCCCAGGAAAAGGCCGGCGTCTCCGTGGCCAAGTCCGTGCGCCTCGCACTGTCGGGCGAACTCGTCCCCGACGCCGTGAACGTCGCCGGCGGCATCATCGACCCGAGCGTCCGCCCCGGCATCCCGCTGGTCGAGAAGCTCGGCCAGGTGTTCTCCGGCCTCGCCGCGCACAGCCCGCTCACCAGTGTCGACGTCGAGGTGCGCGGCGAGATCGTCGCCCACGACGTTTCGGTGCTCAAGCTCGCCGCCCTCAAGGGCATCTTCACCAACGTGGTCAGCGAAACCGTCTCCTACGTCAACGCGCCCCTCCTCGCCGAGCAGCGCGGAGTGGCGGTGCGCCTGATCACCGAGGCCGAGTCGCCCGAGTACCGCAACCTGATCACCCTCCGCGGCGCCCTCGCCGACGGATCTCAGGTGTCGGTCTCCGGCACCCTGGTGGGCACCAAGCAGATCGAGAAGATCGTCGAGGTGAACGGCTACGACGTGGAGGTGCCGTTCGCCGAGCACCTGATCGTGATGCTGTACACCGACCGTCCCGGCATCGTGGCGGTCTACGGGCGCGAGTTCGGCGACGCGGCGATCAACATCGCCGGCATGCAGATCGCCCGGCACGAAGCCGGCGGCCCCGCGCTGAGCGTGCTGACCGTTGACTCGCCCGTTCCCGCCGGGCTGCTCGCGTCGGTGCGCGAAGCGATCACGGCCGACGTGATGGTGGCGATCGACCTCACCGAGTAACCCGCAGGAGTAACAAGCAGTAGTAGCACGCAGCAGTATCAAGCACAGACACGAAAAAGCCCCGGATCCGGATCCGGGGCTTTTTCCTATGGTGCGGCCAGTCGGGTCAGACGTCGTCGATCGACCGTTCCTGCTGCACGGTGCGCTCTCCGCTGACCGGGTCGACCGCGCTGCGGGTGGTGCTGATGCTGCTGCGGCGGCGGGTGAGCAGCACCAGGCCGAGCACGAAGATGAGAGCGCCGGCCCCCATCAGGATGTAGCCGACGAGGTCGAGGTCGACCCAGTCGACCTGGATGTTCAGGGCCCATACCAGGATGGCACCGACGACGAACAGGAAGATTCCCAATCCGATACTCATGATGAACTGCTTTCTTCTTCAGTGGCACATGCACGTCGGCGACGCGCAGGGTCAGGGTTCTCCAGCATAGACAGCGTAATGCGCACAGTAGGGTTGATTTGCAGGGTATCTCCACGCCAATAATGCGCCACTATCACCAGCCCACCGGCTGCCTCACCGTAAACGGAGCCGCATGTCCCGCTCAGTCAAGCTCGCAGTCATCGCCGGAGACGGCATCGGCCCGGAGGTTGTCGCCGAAGCGCTGAAGGTGCTCGACGCCGTGACCCAGTCCGAGCCCGTTGACTTCGAGCTCACACACTTCTCGCTCGGCGCCACCCGGTTCCTCGACACCGGCGATGTTCTCACCGACGAGGACCTCGCCGCGATCAGCGCCCACGACGCCATCCTGCTCGGCGCGGTCGGCGGAGTGCCCGGCGATCCGCGCCTCAAGGACGCGAACATCGAGCGGGGTCTGCTGCTCAAGCTGCGCTTCTCCCTCGACCACTACGTCAACCTCCGCCCGAGCGTGCTTTTCCCCGGCGTGCCCAGCCCGCTGGGCGACCCCGGCGAGGTGGACTTCGTTGTCGTGCGTGAGGGCACCGAGGGTCCGTACGTCGGCAACGGCGGCGCCATCCGTGTGGGCACCCCGCAGGAGGTGGCCAACGAGGTCTCGGTCAACACCGCCTACGGCGTGGAACGGGTCGTGCGCTACGCGTTCGAGACCGCTCGCAACCGCCCGCACAAGCGCCTGACCCTGGTGCACAAGACCAACGTGCTGGTCTTCTCGGGCAGCCTGTGGCAGCGCCTCGTCACCGAGGTGGCCGCCGACTACCCCGACGTGGCCGTCGACTACCTGCACGTGGACGCGGCGACGATTTTCCTCGTCACGAATCCGAGTAGATTTGACGTCATCGTCACGGACAACCTCTTCGGCGACATTCTCACTGACCTGGCAGCGGCAATCAGCGGCGGCATCGGCCTGGCGGCATCCGGAAATATCAATCCGGACGGTCGTTTCCCCAGCATGTTCGAACCCGTACACGGTTCGGCACCAGACATCGCGGGCCGGCAACTGGCCGATCCGACGGCGGCGATCCTCTCCGTCGCGCTCCTGCTCGACCACCTCGGGCTCACGGATGCCGCGGCACGGGTGAGCGCGGCCGTCACGGCCGACATCGTGGCCCGCAGCGTCGACAGCAACACCGGCAGCGCCGCCCCGGGTCCGCGATCCACCAGCGCCGTCGGCGATGCCATCGTGACCCGCCTGACCGGCACTTCCGCTTAACCGCACTCCCGTCTAACCACAAGGGACTCCCATGAGCCAGCAGACCACCACCTTCCCGCTCGAATTCGAAGTCACGCCGTCCGAGACGGCCCGGAGCAGCGCCGAGCGCGAAACCATCCTCGCCGAGCCCGGCTTCGGCAAGCACTTCACCGACCACATGGTTGTCATCGACTGGACCGTCGAGGAGGGCTGGCACGACGCCCGTGTCATCCCCTACGGCCCGCTGATGCTCGACCCGGCCTCGTCGGTGCTGCACTACGGCCAGGAGATCTTCGAGGGTATGAAGGCCTACCGTCACGCCGACGGCTCGATCTGGACCTTCCGCCCGGAGAAGAACGCCCAACGGCTGCAGAGCTCGGCCCGCCGCCTGGCCCTGCCCGAACTGCCGGTGGCCGACTTCATCGAATCGGTCAAGCAGATGATCAACGTGGACGGCGACTGGGTGCCCGATGCGCCCGAGACCAGCCTGTATCTGCGCCCGTTCATGATCGCCAACGAGAGCTTCCTCGGGGTGCGCGCCGCACACAAGGTGGGCTACTACGTGATTGCCAGCCCCGCCGGGGCCTACTTCACCGACGGTGTCGCCCCGGTCAGCATCTGGCTCTCCACCGAGTACTCCCGCGCCGGCCGCGGCGGCACCGGCGCCGCCAAGTGCGGTGGCAACTACGCCGCCTCGCTGCTGCCCCAGCGTCAGGCCTACGACAACGGCTGCGCCCAGGTGCTCTTCCTCGACGGCGAGACCGGCACCCACATCGACGAACTCGGCGGCATGAACGTGTTCTTCGTGCACGGCACCGACACCCTGGTCACCCCTCGCCTCACCGGCACCATCCTCGAAGGCGTCACCCGCGACAGCATCCTGCAGCTGGCCCGCGACCGCGGCATGACCGTCTCGGAGCGCGACGTGACCGTGGACGAGTGGCGGGACGGTGTCGCCTCCGGCGAGATCACCGAGGTGTTCGCCTGCGGCACCGCCGCCGTGGTCACCCCGATCGCCCAGCTCAAGGGTCAGGGCTTCACCATCGGCGATGCCGACGCACCGGCCGGCGAGATCACCATGTCGCTGCGCCAGGAGCTCACCGACATCCAGTACGGCCGCCTGCCCGACCGGCACGGCTGGCTGCTGCGCCTGGACGCTACGGCCCTCGATACAGCGGCCGAAACCGAGGTGACCGCGTGAAGATCGCCCGGTTCAGCCACGCCGGCACCATAGCGTTCGGCATCATCGACGACGACGAACTCGTCGTGCTCACCGGTGACCCCATGTTCGCCGGCTACAACCCCACCGGAGCCCGGCTGCCGCTGGTGGATGTGGCCCTGCTCGCGCCGGTCATCCCGCGCTCCAAGGTCGTCGGCCTGGCCGGCGCCTACTACGCGGATGCCGCGGAGAAGGCCGCCGCGCTGGCCGCGCCCGGCGACACGGCCGAGCCGCGTTTCTTCCTCAAGCCCAACACCACCGTGGTCGGCCCCAACGACCCCATCGTGCTGCCCGCGGCATCCGACGACGTGCGCGTGGAGGGCGAACTGGCCATCGTGATCGGCCGGGTCGCCAAGAACCTCAGCGTCGCGGATGCGCTGGACGCGATCTTCGGCTACACGATCGCCAACGACGTCACCGCGGTCGACCTCAGTGAGGAAGGTGGCCACGGGGCCAGGGCCAAGGGCTTCGACTCCTTCTGCCCGCTCGGCCCGGTGATCGACACCGAGTTCGATCCCACGGATGGCCGGGTCCTCGGCCGGGTCAACAACACCGAGTTCCAGAACGGCGAGGTGTCGCTGCTGGCGTTCTCCATGGCCGAAATCGTCTCGTTCCTCTCGCACTCGTTCACCCTGCTGCCCGGCGACGTGATCCTCACCGGGTCCTCCAGCGCCGCCCGGCGCGTGTCCGACGGTGACACCGCGAGCATCGAGATCCCCGGACTCGGCGTGCTCACCAACCCGGTGCGCCGCGCGGCCTGACCGCCCGGCAAATGTTACCGCTGCGGACAAGTGGTCCCGGCACACCGGGCCCACTTGTCCGTACGGGGAACAGTTAGGGCGTGGGCGGCAGTGTCAGGGTGCGGGGAACCAGGAGCGGACCTGACCGGCGGCCGTGGAGAGCAGCGCGGATGACTCGGCGGCGTTGACCCGGGCGAGCAGCATCGCGCTCATCGAGAGGGATGCGAGGGTGCGCACCCGTTCGTCGGTGCGCTCGCTGTGGTCATCGGTGCCGGTGCCGGTACCGGTGCCGGCAGCGGCAGCGGCAGTGGCAGTGGCAGTGGCAGCGGCAGCGGCAGTGGCGGCGGCAGTGGCGGCGGCGGCGCCGGCGCCGGCGCCGGCTATGGCATGGCGCAGTGCCGCCGCGAGTTCGGTGCGGTAGGCCTCCACAACCTCGCGGGCAGGCTCGTCGTGGGTGGCGAGGCCCGTGGCGCAGTTCACCAGAAGGCAGCCGCGCCGGGGGGAGTCCAGCGGCAGTTTCGCCACGGCCACGCGGAGTTCGTCGAAGTAGGCCAGCAACTCAGCTCGGCCGGCGCCATCCGCCTGCAAACCGCACAGGCGCGGGCGGATGACGGTGTCCTGGTAGTCGCTGACGGCGGCGTCGAAGAGCCCCCGCTTGCTGCCGAACGCGTGGTAGAGGCTCGACCGGTTGAGACCCGTGGCCGCTTCGAGGTCGGCCAGGGAGGCGCCGTCGTAGCCGAGGTCCCAGAAGACGTCGCGGGCGGATTGCACGACAGTGGTGCTGTCGAACGTCTGGAGCCGTCCCATGAGCTGCCTGCCTTCCGTCCGCGGACGTCTGGTCCGGGGTGTGCGCGGTGTAGATACACGCGGTGTCCCTGTGAATGTTCTGTACTGCTCGTTTCACTATAACCGATGGCCCGGCTATAGTAAAACGATCGGTGCAGAAACTGGGCGGCGCCACCCACGCCTGGCACCCACCACGAACAGTAAGGACGTTTCGCATGACGACAGCAACCAGTACCCAGATCCAGCTCGCGGCCCGGCCCACCGGCTGGCCCACCGCCGCCGACTTCTCCACCGCCGTCGTCGAGCTGCCCGAGCTGGCCGCCGGCCAAGTGCGGGTCGTGAACGACTTCATCTCCGTCGACCCTTACATGCGCGGCCGGATGAACGACGGCAAGTCCTACATCGCACCGTTCGTGCTCGGCGAGACCATGGGCGGCGGCGCCGTCGGCCACGTCGTGGCGTCGACCGTCGAGACCGTGCCCGTCGGCAGCCTTGTTGTGCACCAGTACGGCTGGCGCGATGTCGTGCAGGAGGACGCCGCGGGCTTCCGCGTCGTTCCCGAGATCCCGAACGTTCCCGCATCCGCGTACCTCGGTGTGCTGGGCATGACCGCGCTCACCGCCTACGTCGGCCTGCTCGAGGTCGCCAAGTTCAAGGTGGGCGACACCGTCTTCGTCTCCGGCGCCGCCGGAGCCGTGGGCAGCATGGTGGGCCAGATCGCTCGCCTCCAGGGCGCCGCCCGGGTGGTCGGCTCCGCGGGCACCGACGAGAAGGTGGCCCTGCTCACCGAGAAGTACGGCTTCGACGCCGCGTTCAACTACAAGACCGGCGACATCGAAACCCAGCTGGCCGAGGCCGCGCCCGAGGGCATCGACGTGTACTTCGACAACGTGGGCGGTGACCACCTCAGCGCAGCACTCGGCGCGTTCAAGGATGGCGGCCGCGCCGCCCTCTGCGGCGCGATCTCCCAGATGAACCGCACCGACGGCCCCACCGGCGTGCAGAACATGGTCAACATCGTGACTCGCGGCCTCACCCTGCAGGGCTTCACCGTGGGCAACTACCTGCAGCACTTCCCGGCCTTCACCGAGCAGATGGGCGCCTGGTTCGCGGCCGGCGACATCGTCTTCGACGAGACCGTCGTGGACGGTATCGACAACGCGGTCGACGCGTTCCTGGGCATGCTCCGCGGAGAGAACACCGGCAAGATGGTCGTGAAGACCTCTGCCACCGATTCCGCCGTGGCTGCTGACTAATCCTTGAACACCGCTCGCACCTTTCACTGAATTCGATCTAGGAGAATCATGACTTCCGTACTTTTTGTCGTCAGCGCCGCTGACCACTGGACCCTCAACGACGGTTCGCTGCACCCCACCGGCTATTGGGCCGAGGAGCTCGCCGAGCCGCACCGTCTCTTCACCGAGGCCGGCTGGTCGATCACGATCGCCACCCCCCAGGGTGCGGCGCCCACGGTCGACCTGGGCAGCCTGGCCGCCGGGGCCACCGGCGGGGAGGCTCGCTCTGCTGAACTGCGCAGCTACCTTGAGTCGCTGCCCGCGCTGAAGAGCCCGAGCTCGCTCGACGACGTCACCGTCGCCGATTACGACGTGGTCTTCTATCCCGGCGGACACGGCCCCATGGAGGACCTCGCGGTCGATAAGACCAGCGGCCAGATCATGACGGATGCGATCACCTCCGGCAAGATCCTCGCGGTGCTGTGCCACGCGCCGGCCGCCCTGCTGGCCTCCGAGGCCGAGGACGGCACCTGGCCGTTCCTGGCCTACCGCATGACCGGTTTCACTGACGCCGAAGAGGCCCTGGGCGGACTCGCCCCCAAGGCCAAGTGGCTCGTGCAGGCCCGTCTGGTCGAGCTGGGCGCCGACTTCGTCGAGGGGGCGTCCTTCGGCGAGCACATCGAGATCGACCGCAACCTCTACACCGGCCAGAACCCCGCCTCGTCGGTCAAGCTCGCCACGGCCATCATCGACGCGGTAGCCGCCCAGAAGTAGCATCACTTACGCGATAGCGGTCCATCGGTCACCTCGCCAGCACGAGGCAACCGCGGGGCCGCTTTCGTGCGTGTGGCGTCTGGACCTCGTGACGTGCTCGGGTATCGCTAGAACGGTGGATTCTCGGGTAGCGGTGGCGAAGCATGCCGGGTAGGCCGATGCCGGCGCGTCAGCGCGGTGTCGTCGGCCGGGCGTTTGCGGGTTCTCGGGCCCACTACCGGTGGCCGGGGTCGGGGCGGTCCCACCGGGTTGGCGGGATCGGTGCGGTAGCTGCGGTTCCCGGGTGAGGTCCAGTGCAGGATGCCGCCGGGTTCCTGGGTGACCCGCCACTGCGAGAGGTGTTTGAGCCGGTGGTGGGGTTCGCAGAGGTGGGCGAGGTTGTCGCAGTCTGTCGGGCCACCGCCGGCCCAGTCTTCCGTGTGATCCACGTCGCTGGTGACCGCGGGGCGGGAGCAGCCCGGGAACCGGCAGGTTTCATCCCGCACCCTCAGCCACTTCTTCATGGCTTTGGTGTTCTTGTGCTGGGTTTTACCGAGGGAGAGCACGACTCCGGTTTCGGGGTGGGTGAGTAGCCGGGTGAAGCTGGGTGCGTGGCCGGCGATCTCCCGGGCCATGTCCGGAGAGATGGGCCCGTAGCCTTCGAGGGTGGCGGGTTCGTCGTCCAGGCCCAGCAGGGTGAACACGGGCACGGTGATCATCACCGTGCCGCGGATCCCGGCGCCCATGCCGTCGGGGGTGATGCCGTCCAGGAGGAGGGCGCGGGTGATGTCGGCGCGGAGTTGGTCGAGGGTGCGCTGTTTCTGATCCTCGTCCGCCGTCACCTCCTCGTCCGCCGTCACCTCCATGTTGACGGTCACCTCCGTTTGCGCCGACGCGGGGTCGCCGACCTTTTTGAGGCTCCCGGCCATGGAAACGATCCGGTCGTAGGCGGCCTTGGTGTCGTGGGCGGTGCCGTACCAGTGCAACCACCCCATTCCATCTGGCGCGGCCTCCCAATAGGTGCGCCGTTCGGCGAGGGCGTTTCTGGTGCGGGTCACGATCGACTCCGGGTGCAGCCTTTCTCGCAGCCGGCGTGCCTTGTCGGTGAAGCGGCCCGCGGGCAGTCGTTTCGCGTCCGGCAGCAGCTTCGCCTCGAACGCCTCCTGGTCCTCCATCGGCACGGTGCGCATCTGATCGACCAAGACGGTCGCGTGCCGGTAACTGATCTCTCCCGCGGCCAGGGCCTCGAAAGTGGCCGGCGCGCACATCACCCATAGCGCCTGATCCATCAGTCGTTCCACCGTGCGTTCGGCCACCCGCAGCAGGCACGCGGTCTCGCTCACGATCGTTCGCCGGGCCACCTCCCGGTCGTCCCATCGACTGTAGGCGGCGGCGCGAGCCTGATCGTCGGTGAGGGTGGCAGCGTTCGCGTCGGCGAGCTGGATGCTCTCGGGGTTGCCGTGCAGTCGGGAGGACACTTGTGGGTCCTCACTCCAGCTCTGCAGCTCGACGAGGAACTCGACCTGCCGGGCTTGCGCCTGCGCGATAGCACGTGCCTCGGCCGCGATCAGTTCCGTGCGCCGAGCCAGCTCGGTGCGCACCAGCTCGTCCAGGGCGACGTCACGGACGTAGGGCTCGTACTCGCCGGGTTCAGCCGACCCGCCGGCCGGCGTCGGTTCGTCGGACCGGCCCGGCTCACCGGGTGGTGTCGGGCTGAGCGGGGTGGGGGTGGATCCGGGTGGAGCGGACTCCGGAGAGTAGTCGTCATCGTCCGGAGTGGGCGGTGGTGCCTGGTCGGGGCTACTCATAGTGAGATCGTCTCACCTACCCCTGACATTGAAGCCGCACGCAGACGCACCCCTCACGGGCATCCGCGAGACCGAGGCGGGAACTAGCGACCGAGGGCAGCGAGGACCGCGTCGACGTCGGCGGGGGTGTTCCAGAGGTGGAAGGCGACGCGGGCACGACCGGCGCGGCCGGAGGCAGTGATGCCGGCGGCGGTGAGGCGGCCGAGGTCGGTGCCGGCGGGATCGGCCCAGGTGACGATCGCCTGATTTCGCTGGGGGAGCCCGAGCCCGGCAGAGAGCGCATTGCCCAGGCCGGTGTCGTGGGCGTACACCGCGGCGGGGTCGAGCCGTGCGCAGAACTCCAACGCCACCCGGGTCCCCACCCAGGCCGGCCAGGCCGGCGACACGTCGAAGCGGCGCGCATCCGTGGCCAGGGTCATGGTGGGGCCGTAACAGGATGCCCACGGGTTCTCGCCCGCGAACCAGCCGGCCTGCACGGGGCGCAGCAGCTCGGCCAGTTCGGGCGTCACGGTGAGGAACGCCGCACCGCGCGGGGCGCCCAGCCACTTGTAGGCGTGGCAGATGGTGGCATCGAAGTCGCCCGCCGCCACGGGCAGCCAACCGGTGGCCTGTGTCGTGTCGCACAGGGTGAAGGCCCCCACCGCGGCGGCGGCCGCGCGGATCGCCGGCGCATCCGCGATTTCACCGGTGGCGGATTGCACGAGCGAGAAGGCGACCAGCCAGGTTCGCTCGGTGAGCGAGGTGGCCAGCTCGGCCACCGGCACGTGGCGCACCGTGATGCCGCGGTGCTCCTGCTGCAGGAACGGGAACACCATCGAGGTGAAGTCCCCGTCGACGCAGACGACCTCGCGGCCGGCCGGCACGGATGCGGCGAGCACCGCCGCCATCACCGAGGCCTGCGAGCCGATCGCCACCCGGTCGGCGCCCACCCCGACCAGCCTGGCGTACAGGGCCCTGGCCCGGTCGATCTCGACCTGGTAGTGCGCGGGAGAGGCCTCGCCGCCGCCCCAGGTGTCGGCGTCCTGGCGCAGCGCCTGCACGGTGGCGCTGGTGGGAAGGCCGGAGGTACACGCCGCGAGATAGCGGGTGGTCGTGGGGGAGTACGCGGCCCGCGCCTGGGCGATCGTGAGCAGCGTGGTGGGAGTCGCCGAGCGGGAGGGCGGGGCTGCCGCCATGGGAGTGGGCGTGGGGTGCAACGACGAAGCAGTGGAGCGCATGCTTCCAGCGTTGCTCCACCCCATCCATTCGGCAATCCCCAGTGCCCGATCAATTGCATAACCGCGGGTTATGATTCGAGCATGCCCGAAAATATCCACCGTGCACTGGACGTAGATTCCCACGCCCTGCGCATCGTGCACCGCATCAACGAGTTGGGCTCGATCACCGCCGCGGCGCGCTCGCTCGGCTACAGCCAGCCGGCTGTGAGCCAACACCTCAAACGCCTCGAGGCCCGGCTGGGCCTGCCGCTGGTGACCAAGGCCGGCCGCGGTGTGCGGCTCACCGAGGCCGGCCGCATCCTCGCTCGGCACGCCGCCACCGTGACCCAGGCGCTGGATGCCGCGGCGGGCGAACTCAGTGACCTGGCGGGCCTTCGCAGCGGCCGGGTGACCCTCGCCGCGTTCCCCTCCGCGTCGGCCACGGTTATCCCCACCCTGCTGCGCGGGCTCTCGCAAAGACACCCCGGCGTGCAACTGAACTACCTCGAGGCAGAACCGCCCGAGGCCGTGCGGGCCGTGCGCGACCAGGCGGCCGACCTGGCGATCACGTTCAGCTACACCGGTGACCAGGCCGACCCGCACCACCAGAGCGCCCAGGGCCTCACCGTTGTGCCGCTCTGGCGCGACGAGATGCTCGTGGTGGTGCCGCGTGACCATGCCCTGGCCGGCCGGGATCGCATCGACCTGGCCCACCTGGAAGCGGAGCAGTGGATCGGCGGATGCCCGCGCTGCCGCGCCCACCTGCTCGACCTTGCCGCTCGCAGCGGCTTCAGCCCGAGCATCTCCTACGAGACCGACAACGTCCTGGCCGTGTTCGGCATGGTCGCCGCGGGCCTGGGCGTGGCGCTCGTGCCTGCCCTGGCGATCGCGGCCGCGCCGTTGCCCGCCGGGATCGTGGCCCGGCCCACCAGCGCCGGCGACTTCCGCACGATCCACCTCGTGGGCACCGAGGGCGCGGAGTCGATTCCCGCGATTGCCGCCACCATCCGTGCGATCGGGGAGATCGACGCGGCCCCGTGGTCGCTGTTCGGCGCGGTGGCCGGGTCCCATTTCGCACACGCCGCGTTCGGCGCACCGTCAGTAGGATAAGAGGCGTATGTCTACTACAACAGCGCACCCGTTCTCGACCGCAACCGGCACTGAGGTGCGCGTGCGGTTCTGCCCCTCGCCCACCGGAACGCCGCACGTCGGCCTGATCCGCACGGCCCTGTTCAACTGGGCCTACGCCCGGCACACCGGCGGCAAGTTCATCTTCCGCGTGGAGGACACCGACGCCGCCCGCGACAGCGAGGAGAGCTTCACCCAGCTCCTGGACGCCATGCGCTGGCTGCGCCTGGACTGGGACGAGGGCGTGGAGGCCGGCGGACCCAACGAGCCGTACCGCCAGTCCCAGCGCTACGACATCTACCGCGACGTCATCGCCAAGCTCATCGAGTCCGGCCACATCTACGAGAGCTTCGCCACCGGCGAGGAGATCGCCGAACGCAACATCAAGCTCGGCCGCGACGCCAAGCTCGGCTACGACAACTACGAGCGTGACCTCACCGATGCTGAGAAGGCCGCCTTCCGCGCCGAGGGCCGCGAGCCGGCTCTCCGCCTCAAGGTGCCCGACACCGAGCTCTCCTTCGAC
The DNA here is from genome assembly GCF_004210215.2 of Cryobacterium sp. SO1. Classification (NCBI taxonomy): domain Bacteria; kingdom Bacillati; phylum Actinomycetota; class Actinomycetes; order Micrococcales; family Microbacteriaceae; genus Cryobacterium; species Cryobacterium sp. SO1. The sequence goes on along the minus strand of NZ_CP067394.1, from coordinate 2,544,191 downwards.
GACCTGGTGCGCGGCGAGATCACCTTCCCGGCCGGCTCGTTCAGCGACTTCGTCGTGGTGCGGCCCAACGGGCATCCGCTCTACCCGTTCGTGAACCCGGTCGACGACGCTCTGATGGGCGTCACCCACGTGCTTCGCGGCGAGGACCTGCTCTCCTCCACGCCCCGCCAGATCGCGCTGTACCACGCGCTGATCGACATCGGCCTCACCACGTTCGTGCCGCGCTTCGGCCACCTGCCCTACGTAATGGGCGACAAGAACAAGAAGCTCTCCAAACGCGACCCCGAGTCCAACCTGTTCCTGCACCGCGAACGCGGCTTCATCCCCGAGGGCCTGGTCAACTACCTCTCCCTGCTCGGCTGGTCGCTCACCCACGACCGCGACGTCTTCTCCATCGAAGAGATGATCGCCGCGTTCGACGTCGTCGACGTGAACCCCAACCCGGCGCGCTTCGACCTCAAGAAGGCCGAATCGCTCAACGGCGACCACATCCGCCTGCTCGAGCCGGCCGACTTCGCCGCCCGCGTGGTGCCGTACCTGGTCAACGCCGGTATCGTCACCGAGCCGCTCAGCGACGAGGAGCACGCCGTCCTCACCGCCGCCGCCCCGCTCGTGCAGGAGCGCATCGCCCTGCTCGGCGAGACGCCCGACATGCTCGGCTTCCTGTTCCACAGCGCCGACAAGCTCGAGCACCAGGCGGATGCCCTCGCCTCGCTGCCCAAGAACGCCGCCGAGATCCTCGCAGCCTCCACAGCGGCCCTGCGGGACATTCCCGAAGCGGAATGGACCCACGAGCTCGTGCACAGCACGCTCACCGCGATCCTGATCGAGGGCCTCGGACTCAAGCCGCGGGTCGCCTTCGGCCCGCTGCGCGTCGCCGTGTCCGGCCGCAAGATCTCGCCGCCCCTGTTCGAGTCGATGGAGATCCTCGGCCAAGCCGATACCCTGGCCCGCCTGGATCGACTCTCGGCGACCCTGGTGTCATGACGCCCGACGGTTCAGTGAACGCCGGCAGCGGCTCCGCTGCCGGCGCCGAAGCGCCCTATGACGTCATCATCATCGGCGCCGGCCCGGCCGGCCTGGCCGCCGGGCTCAACCTCGTGCGCGCCCGCCGCCGCACCCTGATGATCGACAGCAACCGTCCCCGACACTCCGCCACGCTGCGCTCGCACGGCTTCATCACCCGCGACGGCGTGCCGCCGCTGGAGCTGCGCCGCATCGGCCGCGAGGAGTACGAGGCCTACCCGGCCGCCGAGTTCCACACGGGTCTGGTGCGCACGGTCGAGCAGGTGCCCGGCGCCGACGGGGCGGATGCCACCGTGGCTCGCTTCACGGTGTCCACCAAGGGGATGCGCGGCGAGAAAAACCGCGTGGTCACCGCCCGCACCGTGCTCATCGCCACGGGCCTGGCCGAGACGCTGCCGGCGCTACCGAGCATCCGTGCCTGGTACGGCACCAACCTGCACAGCTGCATCGCCTGCGACGGCTACGAAGAGGCCGACCGCGCCCTTGCCCTCATCGGCGAGACCGACGACCTCGCCGAGCACGCCCTGCTCATCTCCCAGTGGACCGACGACCTGATCGTCTTCACCAACGGCGTCGGCCAGATCACCGACGCCGACGAGGCGGCTCTGGCCGAGCGCGGCATCCGCGTCGACCGGCGCCCGCTCACCGACGTTGTGGGGGAGCGCGGTGCCATGACCGGTATCCAGGTCGTCGACGGCGAATTCGTGCCCAGATCGGGCGGTTTTGTGCGCCCCCGGTACGAGGCTGCCGCCGCGTTCGCGGGTGCGCTGCACCCGTCCGCGGATGCCTATGGCCTGATCGTCGTCGACCCGCAGGGCCGCACCTCGGTGCCCGGTCTTTTCGCCGCGGGCGACACCACCCCGCCCGGCCCGGAGCAGTTGCTCGTCTCCGCCGGCGAGGGCGCGCGTGCCGCGGTGGCCATCAACCGCGAACTTCTCGGCCCGCTGGCGACACACCCTCGCGTCAATTTGGCCGGTCGCACCGAAGTGGGCTAGAGTTATTTTTCGGCGCGGTTCTCGGACTACGCCATTGGGGTATGGTGTAATTGGCAACACGGATGATTCTGGTTCATTTGTTCTTGGTTCGAGTCCAGGTACCCCAGCAGTATTAGAACCCCCGGATCACTCGGGGGTTTTTCGTTTCGACTCTCGGGTTGACTGATGTCCGAAGACCGCTAGAACGACGGGCGAATTCGGCCTGCATCTCGTTCTTTATGCCGGTCCGCGGCAACTTGTTGATCTTGATCCTATGAGAAGCCTGAATGGAGACGCTAAGGAACGCGAGGTTCTTGGTTCGAGTCTCCGGAACATGTCCGCTCATCAGGGAATACGTAGCTTGCGTAGTTGAGCATTGTGGTTCCACCCGCACTCGAAGCCCGGAAATCCGCGATTAGCCCGACCCGAATCGCGCGTCACTGTCGTCCACCTTCAGGTCCAGCTCGACGGCCGGGGCGATCCCCGCGGCCTGGCTGGTGAAGGTGATCCCGTTCGGCATCGATCCGACCGGGACGGTAGCCACCACCGTCATCTCCTTGAGATCAAGTACAGAGACTGTGCTGTCAAAGGTGTTGGTGATGTAGGCGTGTTGACTCGTCGGGTCGATGGTGACACCGTGCGCGCCGGCGCCGGTTTCGACGGTGCGCACAAAATCAAACGTGTCGGTGTCGATGACGGAAACAGTTGTGCCTGGATACTCTTTTGTGCCCTGGTTGGCGGCCAGAAGGTATTGCCCGTCGGGGCTGACGAAGGTTTGGATTGGACCCACGCCCACGGGAAGTGTGGAGACGCGTTCACGGGTGCTGGTGTCGATTTTGGCTACAGCGTTGTCGCCGTTTAGCGATGCGTAGACGAAGTCTCCGTCGGGCGAGAACGCTACCTGTGCGGGCAATTTGCCCACCTCGATCTCGTCGATCTGGGTGTTGGTAGCGGTATCGATGACGCTGAGCGTGGTTGCCTTGTTGTTGGCCACGTAGATGGTCTTGCCGTCGGGGCTTGGCCTCAGTCCGTGAGGCCCGTCGCCGACCGGAATCGTGGCGATCGGCGTCATGGTGGCGATATCGACGGCTGTGACGGTGTCGTCGGCATTGTTCGTTGTGTAGGTTCGGGTCTCGTCGGGGGTGACGATGACGTGGGCCGGCATCGTGCCGGTGGCGGACGCGCCGTTTACCTCGTTTGTTTGCGAATCGATCTCCACAGCCATCGACGTCGTGCCACTCGCCGCCCAGATAGATTGGCCACCCGGAGTGGCTTGCACGTTGTGAGGGCTGTCGATACCGGTGAGGGTAGTCGCGACGGTATTGGTGGAAGCATCGATCGCGGTGAGGCTGGCGCCATCTTCGTTTGCGACCCAAATGGTGCCTGCGACCATGTCGTTGTGGGAGGCTGCCTTCGCGTCAGAGTTTCCGGTGGTGGTTGCGACGATGGCAGTCGTGGCGATGACGGCAGCGACGCCGACTGTGACTGCAACGGTGGTGAGGTGGCGCTTGTTCATTTGTACTTTCCTTTGGTTCGGTGGCCACCGGGTAGCGGTGGGATTTGCTCGGGCGCCGGGCAGACGATCCGCCCAGTGCTCCTTTGGGCTACCGGCACGGATCGCAAACAGGCCGGGGCGTTTAGCGAACCTTGTCAATCGTGGAGCTCAGCTCTTCGTATGTCGCTGTGTCGATTTCACCTCGAGCCAGCCGGCGCTTGAGGATGTCAGCTGGAGTGTCGATCCTCGACTCAGGCGTCGCTGCGGGGGCGGATTCTTGTCTGGGCTGGGTGACCATTCCTACGACCATCCACACGATGGCGACGATCAGCGTCACCGAGAGCAGACCCATCAGGACCCAGCCGACCCCGCCCATACCGCCCGCATAATTTCCCATCATGGAATTTCCTTTCGTCTGGCGCCAGTAGCGCTCCTACGTCGAGTCTTCTGCCCCCGAATATGGAACTGTCGAAGGAACTATGAAGTTTCCATGTGGTTCCTTCGATACTTGATCGTTCCTTTACTGAAACTCCATCGTTTTCAATGCGCTCGCGGGCGATGGTGGAACGATGAGTACCTCCTTGGCACACCCTGACGATGTCTCCATCGTCCGCTTTGCACCGTCTGCAACGAAGACCCAGGCCCGATGCTCCTTTCGCTCTTCGTCGTTGGCCCACTGATAAGCGCGCCAGTGCTGCAACCCTCCACGGGATCCTCGCGAGCGATGCACAACACCCATCACCCCTGAGGCAACTGCCTGGCATAGAAACCACCACAACCGACAGCACCGACAGAAATGAACTGATTAGAAATGCAATCGAGCAACGAGCGAAAACTCGACCGGCAAGCGATCGTGGACCAGGCGAAAGGGAAGATCAAGAAGGACGAGCAACGACGGAGGATGTTGATTCGCGGGTCATGTGCCGTCCTGATTGCCGCCGTATTGGCGACAGTTGGATTTGTTGTCTTCGGTAGTCCGCAGGCAGAGTCTGACGACAATTCTGCGGCTGGCTCGACGATCGAAGGAATGGAGAGCTTTTCGAAGCTCAGCCGTGAGCACGTCCTCAGCACGGTCGCCTTCCCGGAGTTGCCGCCGGTGGGCGGGGATCATTCGGAGGACCTCACGAACTGTGGGGTTTACACGCAGCCGGTGGATACGTGGCGTGCCGTCCATTCCCTTGAGCACGGAGCCGTATGGGTGACGTACCAAACTGGCCTGCCTGCATCTGAGCTGGAGATCCTTACCTCCAACGCGGCAGCGAATTCGTATGAGATCTTGAGCCCGTATCCGGACCTGCCGGCGCCGATCATCGCCACCGCGTGGGGTAAGCGGCTCCAGGTAGAAAGTGCGGGCGACCCGAGACTGAGCGAATTCCTCTCCACCTATCTGCAGGGCCCGCAAACCCCCGAACCCGGCGCCCCCTGTTCTGGCGGAGTCCAAGGCTGAGAGCTCCCTCGGAGATTGAGGAGCATTCTTTATTGTTTCTTCGTCAAACCTGCACCAGGAGCCGCGGGTAGAGGGACCACAGTCAAGACAGGACATCCCGGTAGGAGGAACTGATGGTCATGAGTGCGTGGCCGATTCTCGCCGGGATTTGTGTGGTGTTCGTCATTCTCGGTGTGTGGGCGATCGCTCAGATCTTCCCCGTGAATAGCCGAGGGACTGACACACCGCCGGAGGACGCAGTCCACCCAACCGAACCCCAGAAAAGAGAAAGTCCATGAACGGGCACAACCACGGCGGCAAGTCTCATCTCATCGGCATGATCGTGATCGGTGTCGTCATCCTCGGCGGACTGCTCGTGGCCGGAAGATCGATCGGCGAGGCGCTTCCGATCGCAGCGGTTCTGGCATGCCCCGTGATGATGATCGGAATGATGTTCATGATGATGCGCAGCGGCAAGGCCACGGGCAGCGACACCTCAAACGACTCCCACGTTCACGCCGCCACCGACGAAACCGCAAAGACCACGACCCAGGCTTGACCCTCGGGCGTTTGCCCCGTACCCCGTACCCCGCGGCACGGCGGTGAGTCCGTGCACTGTTGAAGGAGCAATACATGGAGCAGGTCCTGCTCTCCACCACAATCCTCGCCTCGTTTTTAGGCGGCATCGTCGCCCTACTGGCCCCCTGTTGTGTGTCGGTCATGCTGCCGGCGTTTTTCGCATCCAGCTTTCGCCGTCGTGGCCAAATTCTGGGCATGACATTGGTTTTCGCTGCCGGTGTCGGCACGATTATCCTGCCCATTGCGTTGGGGGCCGCGATCGTGAGCCGTGCCCTGGGGCAGTACCACTTCTGGATCTTCAGTGTGGTGGGAATTGCCATGGTCGTCGTTGGTGTCGCGACGCTGGTGGGTTGGAAGTTGATGCTGCCGATGCCGTCGGGGAAGAGTTCAGGGTAAGGCATCGGCTCCGTGTACGGCTTGGGCGTGTTTTCTGGCGCGGCGAGTGCGTGTTGTGCACCTGTGCTGGCCGGAGTCGCCGCGATGTCTGGGGCAGCGTCGTCCATCTCTACCGCCGCACTGGTGGGTATTGCCTACGTCTTCGGCATGGTCGCCCCGCTCTGCGTCCTTGCGCTGGTGTGGGACCGGAAGGACTGGAGTAACAGCCGTCTGCTGACGGCGCGCACTGTCGCCCTGTGGCCCGGTGGACGTCGTCTGCCGCTGTCGAGCCTGTTGTCCGGTGGCTTGATGCTCGGGATGGGTATCGTCACCATGATCATCGCGGTTCGCGGCATCGGAATGGCTCCCGACGGCTGGCAGGTGCGTGTCACCGCCTGGCTGAATCACGCAGCTGTGGTTATTCAGCAGTCCGTCGGTTTCGTCCCCGGCTGGCTCTCGGCCCTCGTCGTCTTTGCCGCCCTGGCCACCCTGGTGTGGAAGGCGCTGCGAGCCCGACGCCCACAGGCCGGTCACACCGCTTCGGCGACAGAGCCAGATACGTCAGAGCAGGTTTCAGCCGGTGCGACCACTCCGGCCTGTCACGACAATGCAAAGGAACTACAGTAATGGCATCACGCAACAAGAAGTCGGCTGCAGCGATACGGCCGCTGAGGAAGAACACCAACCGCCTTGCCGTGCTGAGCGGTGCCGGCGTGGTCGTGGCCATTTTCGGCGCGTTCTTCCTTGTTCTCGCGCAGCAGCCCTCCGCGCCCGCCCAGACGGCCCAGTCTGCTCCTCTGGGCAGGAGCGCCGATGCGGCCGACTACGCAGTGGGATCTCCGGGAGTGGGAGAGATGGCCCCGGGATTCGCGATGGAGTCCACCACGGGGGACACCGTGGAACTGAGTGACTACTCGGGCGAATCGGTGCTCTTGTACTTCCATGAGGGACTGGGCTGCCAGCCGTGCTGGGACCAAATGCGTGACCTGGATGCCGCATCCGACCAGCTGGCCGCCGCCGGAGTCGACGATGTGCTCACGATCACCAGTGGACCGGTGGACCTGATCGCGCAGAAAATGGACGACGACAAACTTGCCTCCGTCGCGCTGGCGGACACGAAGATGGACGTCATCAAGGAGTACGGTGCGAACGACTACGGCATGATGGGCGACTCTCGCGCCGGACACAGCTTCCTCCTCGTCGGGCCTGACGGCACGATTCAGTGGCGCGCCGATTACGGTGGCGCACCGGATTACACAATGTACGTGTCCATGACCGACCTGCTCGCCGACCTGAAGGCTGCCGGGGTGAGCGGATCATGATGATCACCGTCCTGACCCAGGAATCATGCCCATCCTGCGTGAACGCCAAGAACACCCTGGCGCAGCTCAGCGACGAGTACCCCCTGGACATCGTGGAAATTCCATTGGCATCAGCCGAAGGGCGTGAGCTTGCCAACCGCGTCGGCATCGTTTTCGCCCCGGGCATCTTGATCGACGGCGAGCTGTTCAGCTACGGCCGCCTGTCCGAAAAGAAATTGCGGCGCCACCTCTCCTTGCTGGAGTGGCCCGCCATCCGCGTGCCCGCGAGCCAGAACTAACGGAAGCAAAAATGGTCACTCATTTCAACCGACGCACCTTTCTCGGCGTGACCCTGGCGGCCACAGCCACAGCGGTCCTTGCGTCCTGCACGACGGAAACCGGCGCACGAGCTGAGGCCGACCGGATTCTCTCGACCGATCCCTTGGTCGCCCAGTACGAGGCCCGCCGTGTCGCCAACGGTGCCACAGTGACCCAAAAACTCATCGCCGGCACCTTCGACACCATGGTCGCCGGCACCGCGCTCACCACGTGGGGATACAACGGAACAGTCAATGGGCCTCTAATCCGCGCCACAACGGGCGACCTCCTGGCGGTGCCGGTGACGAACACCCTGGCAGAGCCGACGAGCATCCATTGGCACGGCCTCGCCTTGCGAAACGATGCAGACGGCGTCCCAGGCGTCACCCAGAAGGCCATTGCTCCAGGCGTCAACTACGGATACCAATTCCTACTCCACCAACCCGGAACCTACTGGTACCACTCCCACGTGGACATGCAGCGAGAACGCGCCTTGTCGGGCGCGCTCGTTATCGACGATCCCAATGAACCGATGGCTTACGACCAGGAATGGGTCATCCTCCTCGACGACTGGCTCGACGGTCTCCCGGGCACCCCCAACGACGCTCTCAAGGTTCTAGCCGATGGGTCGGGGATGAGCGGGATGGATTCGGGCATGAGCGGAATGGGGTCGACTTTCACCAGCCCGTACTTGGGCGGTGACGCGGGCGACGTGCCATTCCCCGTCCATCTGTTCAACGGCCAGGCTCCGCAAACGGCCGAAGTGTTCGACAGTCGACCCGGCAATCGGATCCGCTTGCGCATCATCAACGCGGCGGGGGACACCGCCTACAGGGTGGGCATCCCCGGGCAGAAGTTGACTCTGACCCACACCGACGGCTTTCCTGTCCAGCATCAGGAGGTGGACGCCGTTGTCCTCGGAATGGGCGAACGCATCGACGCGCTCGTCACCGTCGTCGACGGCTACACCCCGGTTCTGGCTCTCCCCGAAGGCAAGGACGGAAGCGCCTATGGACTCATCCGCACGGGTTCTGGCACCCCACCCTCACCGGATCGAATGCCGTCCACCCTGACGGGTGACGTCACCGACGGCGGTCAGTTGCGAGCCGATGAATCCGTCCGCCTCCAATCCCGCACGCCGACACGTCGACACGAGATGCGGCTCACCGGAGGCATGCACTCCTACGACTGGAGCATCAACGGGCGAACCTTCAACATGGACGACCCCTACGCCGGCGCCTTCGATATCAGCCTCAACGAGCGAGTGCAGATCACGGTGACCAACGACACGATGATGTGGCATCCGATGCACCTGCACGGGCACACTTTTCAGATCGCGGGCAACGGAGCACGCAAAGACACCGTCATCGTCCGGCCCGGGAGAACTGTCACCATCGAATTCGACGCTGACAATCCCGGCCAGTGGCTGGTCCACTGCCACAATGCGTACCACGCTGCTCGCGGCATGATCGGGCTGGTCTCTTACGTGCGGTGACGCGGGACGAGCAGCGGGCTCAACTGCCCGCCCTCAGCCCTCATCGCGGCCCAACTTCGGCTGCCCGTCCGGGTTGCTCAGGAGCGCGCGTTGCACAGTTACAGTGTCGACGCCAAGAGTGGTCGCGATTGTGTCGATCGTGGCGCCCCTCTCACGCATATCGATAGCCACAGCAGTACGCTCTTTGGTCATCGCTGTGGGGCGTACGCCGTCGCGACCATGCGCCCGAGCCGGTGCGGGGCCATCGCGCCTGTGTACTTGGATCGACTCAGTACGCAGCTGAGCGAACACGGAGATGATGTCGAAAAGGGCCCGGCCTGAGGGGCCGGTCGTGTCGATCGCCGGTTCCGCCAACGAACGAAGTCCGATGCCGCGCTCGCCGAGCTCATGAAGTAGCGCAATCAAACGATCGTCACGACCCAAGCGATCCAACTGGCTCAGCTGGCAAACCAACAGGAGGTCACCTGCCCGCAAGTAGTCCAGGCAGGCAGAAAACTGCGGCAGCGACGCCTTATTCCTCGACTCGCCGTGGTCCACAAACACGCGCTCGGCGCCGGCCGCGGTCAACGCGATTTCTCGCTCGTCGACTTTCTTCTTGCGCGTTGCAACACGCGCATAGCCGATGACGGTCATCCCAGCCTTCCTCGCTCAGGGGCGCTGGGGGTCGATGCATCGGATGGCACGCGGACATCTTCAGCCGGGATCCCAGTGCTGCCCTGCCGAATCGGCAGCTTGGGGTCGGTCTCGGCCTCGGGGTGGCGCCGCGACTGCACGATGATCAATAGGATCCCTCCTATGGCGACGAGAGTGGCGATTAGCATGTTGATCTTAAACCCGCCGAGTTCGAACTCGGTGGGATCGAGTCGAAAGGACTCGAACCAGGTGCGGCCCATCCCGTAGATGACTAGGTAGAGACCCAGTGCGCGTCCCCACCGGAGGTTGAGTTGCCGCTCGGCAAGCAGGATGAGGATCACCCCGAGAAGATTCCACAGGATCTCGTAGAGAAACAGTGGATGAAAGAGCGTGCCCGCGGGTAGGCCAGTGGGAAATGCGGGTTGGGTTGCATCTATCTGCAGTCCCCAGGGGAGAGCCGTCGGAATGCCGAAGAGTTCCTGGTTGAAGTAGTTCCCGAGCCGTCCGAACGCTTGGGCCAACAGCATCCCCGGTGCAAGGGCGTCGGCGAAGGACAGGAAGCGCAGTCCTGCCCGGCGGCAGGCGATGTACGCACCGAGGCTGCCGAACAGGATGGCGCCGAAGATGGCCAGGCCGCCTTCCCACACGTACAGCGTCTTCCAGAGGTCAGCGCCGGGGAAGAAGTAGTCGGTGGGGTGGGTGACGACGTGATAAAGCCGGCCGCCGATGATGCCGAACGGCACAGCCCAGAGGGCGATGTCGAGCACCGTGTCGGGCGCCCCGCCGCGTGCCGTGAGTCGCCGGGACGTGAGGATTACGGCGACGGCGATCCCGGCAAGGATGAAGAGGGCATAGAAGTGGATCTGGAATGGTCCCAGTTGGATGGAGCTGATATCGGGGCTGGGGATGCTGGCTGGAACGTTCATGGGCTCGGTGTCGTTTCTTGGATTCTCGGGGTGTGTGAGCGGTGTGTCATAGAGTGGCGGCGTAGCTGAGGACTGATGTCCACGTGGCACCGAAGTCAGGGGAAGCGCTGATCCCGCGAGGGTCGGCGACCAGGATCCAGGGGGAGCTGCCGCCGACGGCGCTGAGGGCTTCGGGTGCACCCTGAGCCTCGCCCGTCTGCGTCCAGAGGCCGGATTCTTCCTGTCGCCACAGCGCACCGGCAGGGTCGACGCCAACAAGCTCGCCGCCGGCGCTTTCATCCAAGATGTCCACAGGCAGCAGGACGGGCGCGTCGGAAACGGCGCGGAAGGTGCGGCCACCGTCTGAAGTTTCGATGAGTCCGTCCGCCGTTGTTGCGATGGCCCGATCGGGATCGGAGGGGTCTGCTGTCAGGTCCCGGATCGGGGCGGTCGCCCCCGTGGTCCAGGTGGATCCGCTGTCGTCGCTGACCAACAGGGCGCCTTGCTGCGGGTCATACCCGTATACGCGGAGTTCGCCGGTGGGCGGGGTCACGGTGTCGAGGTCGTGAAAGTCCGTCTGTCCGCCCAGTGATAACGTGTCCCACGTTTGTGCTTGGTCGTTGCTGGACACCAGCCCGAGGTTCGGTGCCCGGGAGGCAGATTGTTCTGTGGGGTCCGGGTGGCCCGACATGAAGAGCATCCCGGCGGGGGAGACTGTGAACCCCATGGCATCTGGGGCGCGGCCACCGATCTGGGTCAACTCTGTGTCAGCGGGCCGGGCCGGGCCGGTGAGATAGGTATCGGGCAAACCCCCGTCGGGATCAACCACACGCCGTGATGGGTTGCCGCGTAGGTGTTTCCGGTTACAGGGTCGGCACCAAGACCGTGAACATGCTCGAATGCAGTCGTCGGGTTTGACGGATCTGATGGATCTTCCGCCGTCGAGTAGCCGGCCAGGGCAACGGCTGCTCCCATAGCGATCAGCATCGGGCCGGCCAACTGGGACTGACGCCGCCTAGCCAAGGGTGATGCCTCGTGCGCTCATGAACGGCTCCGGATCGATGCGGGCGCCATCGACTCGAGTTTCAAAGTGCAGGTGGCAGCCGGAGGATGCCCCGGTGGTCCCGACCAACGAAATGGTCTCCCCGGCGGACACCTGCTGGCCGTTGCTGATCAGGATCTCGCTGTTATGGGCGTACCCGGTCTGGACACCATTGCCGTGATCGATGAGCACCCAGTTGCCATAGCTGCCGAGGTACCCGGAGTAGATGACGGTGCCTCCCGTTGCGGCCTTGACCGGAACGCCGCACCCGGCGGCGAGGTCTGTGCCGTAGTGGAACGCGCCCACTCCGGCGACGGGTTTGTTGGGACGCGGACCGAAGTTGTCGCTGATCCACCCGGACACGGGAAGTGCCCAGCCCTGTCCGCTGAGTTGGCCGGAGTCGGAGCCTGACCCGCTCGACCCTCCCGAACCGCCCGTAGATGCCTTCGCTGCTGCCGCGGCGGCGGCTGCTGCAGCCTCGGCAACCCGTCGGGCTTCCTCTCCTGTGGCAAAGTCGACTTCAGTGGCAGCGCGGCCGTCGGTCAGCACGGCAAGTTGGGCTTGCATAATGCCCGCGTTTGTTTGCTGCTCGGCGAGAGTGACTTCCACTGCGGCGCTAGCGGCAATGGCCTTGGTCAGGGCCGTCTCGGCCTCCTTGGCCAAGGAGCCGAGCTTTTGTTGTGCCACTTTCGCCTGGTCGGTCAGGGCGGTTGCGGAATTTCGGTCGGATGCGGCCTGATCGTAGACCGCGGCGGAACGCTCCGTGAGTTTGCTCATGGAGCCCAGCTGATACAGCAAAGCGTCAGTTTCGTCTCCCGCGAGGAGGATGGCCATAGAAAGGTCGGCGCCCCCGCTGCGGGCGAGCCCTGCCGCGAGCCGGCCGGCTTGTTCGCTGGAGAGTGCGGCTTGCGCGCCGGCATCGTCAGCCTGGGCTTGCAGAGCTGTGGCACGGTAGGTGGCCTCGTCGAAGGCGCCCTGGGCGTGTTCGAATTCGGCGCCGCGGCGTGTGGACTCTTCTTGTGCGGCGGCGACGTCGGCTGTCAGGCCAGAAATGAGGGTGTTGAGTGTGCTGATTTGATCTTGTTTGGACGCTTCGTTCGCTCGCGCGTTTTCAACATCGGACCAGGACGGATACTCGGCTGCTACTGCCGGTTGGGCAGCCCAGCCCGCACCTGACACCAAAGTCAGGACCACGGCCGCGGTCCAGAGTGCGTTCAGGTTTCGGCGCGGCGTGCGACGTTGATCACGCTGAGGGCTCGTCATCGTGTGCTCACATTTTTTGTTAGCCAGGCGTACGGGTCAATGGGCGTGATGCCATCGAGGAGAATCTCGAAGTGAAGGTGTGGCCCGGTGCTTTGGCCGGTATTGCCGACATTCCCCACCAGCTGGCCGACGAGGACGGGGTCGCCGACGGCAAGTGCCAGGGTGCCTTCCGTCATGTGGGCGTACAGGCTACTGACCAGACGCCCATCGATCATGTGGTCGATGATCGCGTACACACCCAGGCCGCTTTTGTCGGTGCTGGAGACTTCTCGTACGACGCCGTCCGCTACCGCCTGAATTGGAGTATTCACGCCCGGGTTCATATCGATGCCCTTGTGGAAGCTGGAGCATCCATCGCACGGGGGAATCCGAGGGCCGAAGTCAGTGGTGATGGGTACTCCGACAAGGAAGGGCCACTGAATTGCAGAGCCGAGATAATTCACGTAGGTATTTGCGGTCTGGGAGTAGACGCCCGGGAGCGAGTCCTCAGTCCGCAGCGTCTCCTGGATGGCTTGGGACGTGTACGTGTCCTGGGCGACAGCGATGGTTCCGTTTCCCGACGCCGTCAAGCTTTGTACTTCCATATCGGATCGCTCAGTGGGCGCCGCGAGGGTCTGCGCGTAAGGGTTCACGACGAGTGCTGGGACCGACACGCTGATCGCGAGGAGGGCAGCGAACGCAAGAGCGGCCGCGGAAGACAGCTGTTTACGAGGGGTAACTTTCATGCGGCGGGCCGGTTGACGGGTCGCGGGGAGTGGTCGTTGTGCTCGGAGGCGGCGGTGCGGGTGCTTTTCGGCCAGACGCAGTTCTTTGCGGGAAAGATCGGGTGATGCGGTCATGAAGAGGTGGTCCTTGCGATCACAATGGCGCGCTCCATCGGGGCCTTAGGGAGGCAAGGAGATGGTTTCCGAGTTGGGCACGCCGCGGAGCGGGGCCGCGATGCGCGGCCCCGCTCCTGGTGGAGGAGTTCTACAGTGTGGCGAGGATGTCGTTCATGACATCAATCTCAGCCGTCTGGCTCTCTACGATGTTCGTGGCCATGTCAGCCGCGTCCGGGTATTGTCCCTCGTCGATCTCGGTCTGCGCCATGGCGATGGCGCCCTGGTGATGAACGATCATCTGTTCGAGGAAAAGCTTCCCGGCGTCCTCTGAGGACGCGGACTTGAGGGCGTTCATGTCGTCATCGGACATCATGCCGTCCGTGCCGTGATCCATGTCAGACATATCCATCTCGCTGGAGCTGGTGTCATCCATGCCCCAGGCTGTCAGCCACGATTCGAGCTGCTGGATTTCGGGCTCCTGGGCGTCTTTGATCTCGGTGGCCAGATCCATGATGCGTTGGTCGATGCCGTCTTTCGCAAGGAGGTCATCGCTCATCTCAACGGCCTGTTCGTGATGGGGGATCATCATCTGGGCGAACTCGACGTCCGCGTCGGCGAAATCGACCGAGGAGGCGGAGGAATCGGGGGAGCTGGGGGCGGCAGATGAACCGGTATCGGTAGTTCCGCCGGCGCAGGCGCTGAGAGTGAGTGCTGTCGCGATGGCCGCGGCAGTAAGGAGGTAGGTACGTGGCTTGGGCATTGTCAATCCATTCAGAGTCAGGCGTAAGAAACCGGTTCGCCATACGGCGTCGTGAAGGCAGGCGTCAAGTGACGCGAAGGCCAATGCCGGTTTTAGGTGCGACTGATGGAAAGCACGATCAAGCTGGGCCGGAAAAGATGAAGCGCAGGGCCCTGGAAATCTGCGACGATCCGCCCGCCAGCGTCGAGGAGGCGCCGATACGTTGCCGGGTAGCGCGCGAGCACGATCAGCGCGGCCAGGACGAGTAGCAGGGCGCAGGTCATCGCCCATACTGCACAGACGAGCATGCAGTCCGCGCAGCCGTGGAGTCCGACTTCGGCATGCGCACTGAGTGGAATGACCGCCGCCACAGCTCCGGCGGTTGTGAGAACCCCAGCTTCTACGGCGGTAGGTAGTGCGGTTTCATGGGCGGCAGCGTCGGCAGTATGTGAGATTGAGCCGTGACTACCGATCATGGAGTGCATGGCTAGCAGGCTCAATAGCATGGCTGCCAACACCAGAGCGGCCGTGAACGCGATGGAGTAAACGGGCTTTCGGCGACGACCAGCAGCAGCAATACTCTGCGAGTTCATGTCACCTCCAGTCGACCGAAAAATAGATACCCGGCTACCGTATCGGCACTTGACAAAGTTCAGCTGTGAACGTGAGCAGCCTGCTAATTGATCCCCACTGGCTGAGCGCTGGGCTGGGGCGTGACGGGAGTCGCAGTGGCAACGGTCAGTCCTCGGAAGCCGCGCAGTCGGAGGCTGTTGCTGACCACGAAGACCGACGAGAGCGCCATGGCGGCGCCGGCGATCAACGGATTGAGCAGGCCCAGCATGGCAAGAGGGATCGCGGCCACGTTGTATGCGAAAGCCCAGAAGAGGTTGGCTTTGATGGTGGCTAGGGTGCGCCGAGAAAGCCGGATGGCGTCGGCGGCAGCGACAAGGTCGCTGCGGATCAAGGTCAGATCGCTGGCCTCGATGGCGACGTCGGTGCCGGTGCCCATCGCGATGCCCAGGTCCGCGGTAGCCAACGCCACTGCGTCGTTCACTCCGTCGCCGACCATGGCTACTACGCGCCCTTCCTGCTGGAGCGCCCGGATGACTTCGGCTTTCTCAGCAGGGAGGACACCAGCGCGAACATCAGCGATGCCGAGTTCTGTGCCGACGACGCGCGCCACGGTCTCGTTGTCACCAGTCAAGAGCACGGGTCGCAAACCCAGGCGACGAAATTCCCCGATTGCGGCGGCGCTGGAGTCCTTGACGACGTCGGATACCGCCAGGATGCCTTGCGCCTGCCCGTCCCACGCGACGGCAACGACTGTCTGGCCCTGCTTCTCGCAGGCGGACAGTGCGAACTGGAGGTCGGCGGGAAGCTCGATAGACCAATGCTCGCTGAGCCAGCTGGGGCGTCCCACCAGAACAATGCGTCCGTCAATGACGGCCTGCACACCGAGCCCGGCTGTGGACGAGAACGACTCCGGTTCGGGGAGCGAGACAACGCGTGCTTGTGCGCCCGTCACGATCGACCTGGCGATCGGGTGTTCTGATCCCGACTCGGCGGCTCCGGCGAAAGCGAGGAGTTCCTCTTCGGTGACGTTTCGATTCGGGTGGACCGCGACGAGGGTCATCTGCCCGGTGGTGACGGTGCCGGTCTTGTCGAGAACGATGGTGTCGACTCGCCGCGTCGACTCGAGAATTTGCGGTCCCTTGATGAGGATGCCGAGTTGCGCGCCCCGACCGGTTCCAACAAGTAGAGCCGTTGGCGTGGCCAACCCGAGGGCACAAGGGCAGGCGATGATCAGTGTCGCCACCGCTGCCGTGAATGCCACCACGGGGCCGGCTCCGATCAAAAGCCATACAACGAGGGTGCCAAGGGCGAGGGCGATCACGATGGGCACGAAAATGGCGGATACTCGATCAGCGAGTCGTTGCACCTCCGCTTTGCCGGTCTGGGCCTGTTCGACCAAGCGACCCAACTGGGCCAGCTGGGTATCGGAGCCGATACGCGTTGCCTGGATGACGAGGCGGCCACCGGAGTTCAAGGTGGCGCCGACCACGGCATCGCCCGGGCCGACCTCGACGGGAACGGACTCTCCGGTGAGCATGCTCGCATCGACCGCCGAGTTGCCCTCGACGACGGTGCCGTCTGTGGCGATTTCCTCGCCGGGCCGCACCACGAAATGGTCACCGACGATCAAAGAAGATGTGGGCACAGTTGTTTCGACGCCGCCACGCAGCAGTGTCGCGTCTTTCGCGCCCAGTTCGAGCAAGGCACGGAGGGCTGCGCCCGATTGCTTCTTCGCCCGCGCCTCGAAGTATCGACCGGCCAGGATGAAGACGGTGACAGCCGACGCGACTTCGAGGTAGATTTCGTGCGCGGCGCCGCCGGGTTCTGTCGTGAGGCTGAGGCTCATCGTCATTCCGGTCATTCCCGCGGTGCCGAAGAACAGGGCGTAAAGCGACCACCCGAGTGCCGCGAGCACTCCCATGCTGATCAAAGTGTCCATGGTCGCTGCGCCGTGCCGCAGGTTGACCCAAGCGGCCCGGTGGAATGGCCAGGCACCCCAGATCGCTACGGGGCCGGCGAGTGTAAGGGCAAGCCACTGCCAGTTGGAGAACTGGAGGGGGGCGATCATGGACAGGGCCACGACGGGTGCTGCCAACACCGCGGAGATCACGAGTCGCTGGCGAAGACTTTCAACTTCTTTGTCGGCCTCGGTGGGCAATACCGTCCCGTCGGGCGTGGGCCTCTCGGAGCGGGGGAGAACGGCCGTGTATCCGCTTGCCTCAATGGTGGCGATCGCATCCTCAACGGACGTCCCGTCTGGAATGAACACGCTCGCCTTCTCCGTCGCGTAGTTGACGGTGGCCTCGACGCCCGTCATCCGATTCAGTTTCTTTTCGATCCGCGCTGCACACGAAGTGCAGGTCATTCCGCCGACGACAAGATCGACCTGTATGCCACTCATGGGGTCTGGCGGATCAGTTCGTAGCCCGCTTCAGCAATGGCGGCGGCAATTGCCGCTGGATCGACAGGACTGCTGCTGGACACGGTGACCAGGGAGAGGCCGCCGGGTGCGAGGTCGACGCTGACGCTGTCAGTACCCGCTACTCGGCCTAGTTCGGTGGTCACGCTCGCGACACAGTGAGAGCAGGTCATCCCGGCAACCTGGACCGTGCTCGAAAAGCCCGAGCGCGCCGTTTTGGGTGAAGCGTTATCGCCGTCTGGATGTGAGACATGAGCGCACGCACAAGATGAGTCCGTGAGGCCGAGGTCGTTTTCTTTACCGGTAAGCATGATCAGAATTTCCCTTCGTCGCTGACGGTCAATTCCGTCACGTTTACCCCTGGGGGCACATCGAACTATACCCCCTTGGGGTATCAGGTTCGCCCGATCGCCTCGAAGTTTCATTTCGAAAACGTGGAACCGACCGGCTCGCGGGCCCCTGTTGACTGATACCCCGGTGGGCATCCCGGCTATGTCGCATGACGGGCACGAACGAGCTGCGACCCACGACGGGCAGGCCACACGGACAGCTCGGGACACGATGGGTCACGGTGGAGCTCACGCGGGCATGTTGATGGATGCCATGCGCCGAGGTGTTGCCAGAGGGAAAGGCAGAGAAGATCGCCGCGCTCCAACAGGCGGCGAGACGAGTTGCCGTGGTGGGGGGTGGGTCATCGGGTACAACGTGATCGCCCTCCCATGCGGCACGGACGACGCAACCAGCGGTGAGCGAAGCCCACTAGTCAGGCTTTTGACAAAGATTGACTGGGGATATTGGCTGCAGCCGCTCATTGCAGCGGTCCGGGATGAACCCGGAGGGACAATGAGACCATGATGTCAACGACCTTCAGGCCACAGACCACTGCGGAGCCGCGTCCGCGAGTCTTGGTGGTCGACGACGAGGTACCGCTGCTCGAGTTGGTGGCCGGCTACTTGGAGCGAGATGGATTCGACGTTGAGACGGCGGCCGACGGCCAGTCCGCCGTGACGAAGGCACGCGATTGGGCCCCCGCCATCATCGTTCTCGACCTGGGCCTGCCGGGGATGGATGGCATTGAGGTTTGTCGTACCGTTCGCACCTTCACTGATTGCTACATCATCATGCTGACCGCGCGGGTCGAGGAGATCGACAAACTCGTTGGCCTCTCTGTAGGAGCAGACGACTACCTGACCAAACCCTTCAGCCCGCGAGAGCTTGTGGCTCGAGTGCGCGCTATGCTCCGCCGACCGCGCCCCAGCGAACAGGCCGCCGCACTCGGCACACCGCCTCTTGTCTTTGGCTCCCTTCACATCGACGTCGCCGGCCGCGAAGTCCACCGAAGCGGTGAGCCGGTAGACCTCACCCGCACCGAGTTCGAGGTGCTGGTGGCGTTGGCCGGCCAACCTCGCATTGTCTTCTCTCGGCAGCAACTCATTGAGGCCGTATGGGGTGACGGTTGGATGAGCGATCCGCATCTTGTGGATGTGCATATCGGGCATGTGCGGCGCAAGATCGGTGAGGATCCGTCGTCACCGGTCTTCATCCGGACAGTGCGCGGAGTTGGCTACCAGATGGGCGTCGGAGCGTGAGCAGAACACGCACTCGGGTCCCTGGCCCTAGGGACCTCAGCGCTCGCCTGCTCGGCGCCATCCTCGTCGTTGTACTCGTCGGAGTCGCAACTGCTTGGGTCGTCGTCGCAGGGATCGGCCCGGCCATATTCCACGTTCACATGATGGGCATGGGCGGTTCTGATGCTGACTCAACGGTGCATGCCGAGGAGGCATTCCGGACGGCATCCATGCTTTCCCTGGCCGTCGCCCTTTTTGCTGCTCTGGCAGCGTCAGTCGGGGTGAGCCTGTTCCTCTCCCGCCGGATCACGCGATCCCTGGCACCCGTCACTGAAGCGGCTGGCCGGGTGGCGGACGGAGACTACACGGCGCGTATCCCCGCTGTGGGCCTGGGCAGTGAGTTCGACGACCTCACGTCGGCCTTCAACTCGATGGCCACCGATCTGGGCCGGATCGAAGTGACCAGAACGAGGATGCTGGGCGACCTGGCGCACGAAATGCGTACCCCGATCACCACCATCGGCGCCTACCTTGAGGCCATCGCCGATGGCGTTCAGGAAGCGGATCCGGCAACCCTCACGATGCTGGGGGACCAGGTCACCCGTCTGGCACGGCTGAGCGAGGACGTCGCCATCGTGACGACTGCAGAGGAAGGCCGACTCACTATGCACCGACGACGCCTGCCCGTTGCCCAGGTAGTCGCGGACGCAGTAGCCCAGGCGACGGCGCAATACGCTGCCCAGAACGTCACGCTGACGGTCACCATGTCTGGAGAAGCCCGCGACGCTGCTGTCAGCGGGGACAGCGATCGCATCGGTCAGGTCCTGACGAATCTCCTCGACAACGCGGTTCGGCACACCCCGTCCGGGCGCGAGGTGGTGATTTCCGCAACGGTAGTGGACGGCAGAGCGGTGATAGCCGTGTCCGACGAGGGCGATGGGATTCCTGCCGATCACATTTCGCATGTCTTTGAGCGTTTCTACCGAGTGGACGCAAGCCGGGACCGCGCTCACGGCGGGTCGGGGGTAGGCCTGGCGATTGCCAAGTCCATCACCGAGGCCCACGGCGGAAGCATCCGAGCCGAGAGTGAGGGTGTCGGCCGTGGCGCGACCTTCACCGTTGAGTTCCCGTTGCTCCGCCAGTAAAGAGAATGACACCGGGGTTTCCCGGTGTGCGAGTGTCTCACTCGTTGTAGACGAACACGCATCGTCACGTGTCGTTATGCAGACGTAGGGCTATCCATAGGCCGCATCGTCGACAGACGAAGCCAACTCCTCCAGCCAAGGCGTGCACTTGGTGACACGGCAGAGTCCTGCCGCAGCAGGAACAAACTGCGGTCGAGTCAAACGCCACGAGAAGCGATTGCCTTCATGAGTTGCTCTGTCGTAGGGAGCCCGGCGAGTCCTGAGGGCGTGAAATAGATCCGGCAGGCAAGATCCGTTGTGCGACCGTTTGTAGCAAATAGGTCATCCCCGTCAAGTGTGATCGTCGGCGAGCCGGCGAACGATACTTCCGCTGCCTCGTCGGGCGTCCGAAGGAGCCGGTAGCTGATCGGCGTCCGTGAGTTTCCGACCATGGCAAGCGCATCTTCAAGTCGGCGGCCAACCTCAACCCAATTCGGGCAGTCATCTATGTATAGGACTTCGATCTTCATGTACCAATCATCCTCCCGAAGTAGCGGTCGAGCGGCGGCCGGGTGCACCGATCCTCGCTGGCAGTTGGCGATGGTCTGGGGATAGTCCGCATTCTCGAACTATGGAGGCGCACGGGCACCCGAACGAAAGGTATGTAAGAATCTGCGTATCGATGCAGATAATCCTATGTGCGGTCGTGACCCGGCGAGCCCGTGCGTGGAGCTCGCGGTCGAAATATTCTCGATGCTCGCCGATGCCACTCGGATATGGATCGTCCTTGCGCTGCGCGACGGAGAGCTGCCCGTTAACCGATCGGCCGACATCGTCGACAAGACTCCGGCCGCCGTGTCGCAGCACCTCGCGAAGCTCAGGCTGGCCCGGATCGTTTCGACCTGGCGGTGTTCGAGCTGTGTTGCTGTCCGCGGTGCTCTTAGGTGCCGTACGCCGTTGGCTATGCTGCTCCTCGACGAGGACGTTAGCCCGTGGCTACTCGCAGGGCTCCTGTACTGTGGATCGCCCAGAACGTAACGCTGACCGTCGCAATGACTGGATACGCCCGCGACGCTGCTGTCAGCGGGACAGCGATCGCATCGGTCAGGTCCTGAAAATCTCCCTCGACAACGCAGGTCGACACACCCCGTCCGGGCGCGAGGTGGTGATCTCCGCAGCGGCAGTTGATGAGCGATCTCCGACGAGGTCGATGGGACTCCGGCCGACCGCATTTCGCATACCTTTGAGCGTTTCTACGGAGTGGACGCCAGCGGGGACCGCGCCCACGGCGGCTCGGGAGTAGGCCTGGCGATCGCCAAGTCCAGCACCGAGGCCCACGGCGGAAGCATTCGAGCAGAGAGCGCCGATGCCGGTCAATGCGCAACCTTTACCGTTGAGCTTCCCTTATCCGCCATCAACGCTGAGGTTTGGTGCACGGCGATTGCAAGACGTAAAGTTCTAATGTATAAGTCTGCGTTTGGATGCAGATAGGCCCGTATGCGGACTTGCAAACACGGTAGCCGTACGAACTTGCGTGCGCGCCCGACCGGCAGGGACGGATGGTGCTCACCGCCGGCCAGGGAATCTGAACTGGCTTTGTGAGAAGCTAGATCTGCATGTAATTGGGCGCTGAGCCTGACCACTGATCAACCACGGTCGGGTTGAGATTGGGCGGTGTGCGAATGAATGGATAGCAAATATCGACAACCAACGCGGAAGGTCTGTGCTGCTCACCCGTACGCAGCTGGCGGACACGGGCACGGTGCCCCGACCTGGCGCGAGGATTCCCGGAGGCAAGCGCCCCGGGGTGAAAGGCTTGCTCGTCGGTCTCGCCCTGGTCGGTCTTCTTGTAGCACTTCGCATGTCGGCCCCTCAGTCCCTGACAGCAGGCATGACGGACTCCGCCAAAGACTTCGCAACGCTCGGGATCAGCGTGCTCATCGAGTCGCTGCCGTTCGTATTCCTGGGCATCTTCCTCTCCGTCGTGGTCCAGGTTTGGCTTCCCGAAGGGTTCCTCCTTCGCCATTTGCCTAAACGAGGGGTCTTGCGACGGATCGCAGTTTCACTGATTGGCATTCTTGTGCCGGTTTGCGAATGCGGAAACGTACCGCTCACGCGCGGCCTCATTATGAAGGGTCTGACTGTCGCTGAGGCAATGACGTTCCTTCTTGCCGCACCGATTCTCAACCCGATCACGATCATTACGACGTATCAGGCCTTCGGTTGGGACAACGGCATACTCGTGAGCCGTATCGCCGGCGGGTTCCTGATTGCTAACCTCGTCGGCTGGATTTACAGTCGGCACCCCCGCCCGAATGCTCTACTCACGCCTCAATTCGAGGCTGCCTGCACCGCTCAAAACGGCCATCACGACGACGGCGGCCGACTGAAGCGCAGCGTGCGACTATTCACCAGAGAGACCAGCGCGATGATGCCGGCATTGTTCATCGGATGTGCCATCGCAGGCATAATTCAGGTGGGGATACCCCGGGACGTGTTGGTCACACTGGGTACGAATCCTGTCTGGTCCGTTCTGGCGCTGATGACTTTAGCTTTTGTGGTATCCATCTGTTCCAACGTCGACGCATTTTTCGTGTTGTCGTTCGGAGCCACCTTCCTACCCGGCGCAATCGTTGCTTTTCTGGTCTTCGGTCCCATGATTGACATCAAGATGCTCGCCCTGATGCGCACCACATTCACGGCAAGAACCCTGATCCAAATCACTTGCGTGGTGGCCCTCTGTGCGGCAGTGCTGGGTCTGGCGGTGAACTATGTCGCTTAGCCGCCTGATCGCGCGATGGCAGGGAGCGGTACTGAGCTTGATCGGAATCGTGGCGACGGTGTGGCTCGGTGTGACCGGCCAGCTAGGCCTCTACATTCACCCGCGCTACTTCGCTTTTGCGATCATTATGGCGGTGGTGGCCGCAGCGGTCGTAATCGTCTCATTCGCACTGTCTGCAGACGACGAGCATGCACTGCACGACCACGAAACCGAATCAGGACCGAAACGTTTGTGGGGAGCCGCGAGCGTCATCGTCATCATGGCCTCCGCGACAGCCTTGCTGATTCTCCCACCCGCCACTTTGACGACAACCACCCTCGAGCAGCGTGACCTGAACGGGTCGGCCGCCGCTTTGACCGAAGAAGCCTCAATCGAGTTGACAGGAGGGGATGCGTCAAAGTTTTCGGTGAAGGAATGGGCTTCGCTACTGCGGCAAGGCGCCGGGCCGGAGTTCTACGCCGGAAAAAAAGCGAGACTTACAGGATTCGTGACGCCCGATAAAGATGATCCGGAAAACGTGTTCTACGTGGCACGGTTTGTTGTGACCCACTGCGTGGTCGATGCCCAACCGGTCGGAGTGCCGGTATATCGGCCCGGGTGGCAGAACGAGTTCGCGCGGGACAGTTGGGTGGACGCATCGGGCGGCTTCGCCGTCAATCCAAGCGTCGCCAGCAGCGAGGGGATAGTGCTCATTCCTGAAGGTGTCGCCGCCGTCAAACAACCCCAACAGCCTTATGTCTACTGATACGTCGTCTGGGTCCATTCGAACCGGACGGAAATTCACCCGGCTCCTACTCGGCACGGTCGTGGTCCTCGCCCTGCTGGCCAGCACGTTGGCACTTTTGAACACCACCCGGGGACCCGGGCTGCAATCGGCTGCCATTAACCTCAAAAGCGTTATCGCCCTCCCGGGGCAACGACTACTGCTGACCGCGGATCAACCGATAGCCAGCATCGACCAGGATCACATCACAGTAACCCCCGACGTGCCGGTATCTGTCGCCGTAGACGGCACCGCCGCAACCGTCACCTTTGAAGAAACCCTCAAATACAACACCGAGTACCGAGTTCGAATCGACCCGGTCATTGGTTTGTTCCAAGGCGCCCGGTCGTCGATTGAGTACGACTTCACCACCGCTGACGTGGAACTTTTCACATTGCATCGCGACTTGCGAACCGGCAGCGATGGACACAAGCGACCTGACGAGATCCGGCGAGACACACTTTCTGCTAACGGTGAAGGTGGAGTCGTGTTCAACGCAGATCGGATACAGGAATTCGCGGTGCTGCCAAGCCACCTCGCCGTGGTGACCCTCGATCAGGATGATACGAATCACCTGACGCTATTTTCTCTCGCCGACGACACAGAGCTGGAGCTCACGCTGCCGTCTAACGCAGTCGTCAAAGATCTCTTGACATCCGGCACAACAAACCTGTTCGGCTTCACGCTCGCGGGCGCACCGATCGACGGGGACGACGATCCGGCGGACATCCTCTACACCTACGACGCGAGCGGTCAGTCGGCGGTACCGCAACCCGTTCTCGGGATCGACCAGCAGCCCTTGACGGTTTCGGACTACCTTTTCGTTCCCAACACGACATCGCTTGTTGCTCAGGGCCCTGACGAGGTCATGTATTTGATCGACGTTACTGCTGGCGGTGACATCGTTCCGCTCGGCCAGCATGTAGAGATGCGAGGCCTCATTCCGGGAACGAACTCCCTCGTGGTTGCCGACCCCACCCAGGGCTCAACGATCGATCTCAGCAACGGCAGGGTGACGCCACTGGACCTACCCGTCAATGATGAAACTGGAGACGCCATACCCGCGAAACTCGAACTTCTAGACCGTGATGGGCAGTACGTTCGTCTCTATCAGGCATGGGGCACCGATGGAGAAGTTCGGCCGTTCTTGGCCCTTACCGGCCGCACTGGCAGCTCTTTTGTCTATGAGCCTGCATCAAAGAACACTGAGATCCGCGACTTCTGCGTGTCTCCCAACAGGCAATATGTGGCCGTGGAAACCGTCTCCGAAGAGGGTGAAAGCGACCAATACCCCACGCTGCCAGCGTCCACAGGAACCATGACGACCTTCGTCGATCTCGCTACCGGTGCCAGCGTCCGGAGCATCAACGGGTTCCTGCCGCACTGGTGCAACTGAAACACGCCCAGGGCCTTGCTGAGCCACTGGCCTAGTCAACCCAGCGATGTAGGACATTCGGACGTCAGAGGGGGGTTTTCGCGAATTCGTCGGCCTTACGATTTGGGTGAGATGGCCGCCGAGATTCTCCCGCGGATTTGGTGGCCATGTCGATCTCGGTGCCGCGAGCTCGAGCGAGAGCCTTCTTCGTGCGTATCTCGTCCATGGTGAGTCGGCGACGCGCCTCGATGACTGCCGGGTCCGAGCGGCTCTTATGGAGCCGTTCGCCGGGTTTCAGTCCATTCGGTTATGGATAGAACCGGGTGTCGGTTGTGATGATGCCCCTCACCAGCGCCACGACACGGTCTGCATCAGCGAGCACGGCTGGGTCATGCGAGACGCAGACCACAGCGACTCCACGTTCGGCCTCGGACCGCATGATCTCTCGAATCCGCTGGGCGCTGGCGCTGTCCAGTCCCGAGGTCGGCTCGTCCAGAAGCAGTAGTTCGGCGGCACGTGCGAGCCCCTGTGCAAGCAGCGTCCGCTGCCTCTGTCCGCCGGAGAGCGCCGCGAAAGGTTCGGCCGCGAGCCGGGTGATCTCAAGCATCTCCATCGCGTCGGTGATAGCGACCCGGGACTCAGTGCCGAGGGAGCGCCAGCGGCCGGCCGTCCCCCATGCTCCAACAACGACAACGTCCCGGACGGTGAGGGGTAGGCGGTCAGAGACGGCGGTGCGCTGAGGGACGAACGCCACGGCGGAGGTGGCGGAGCGTGTGCCGGAGGACGGCTCTCGTGTGCCCGCGACGACCTCTAAAAGTGTGGATTTCCCGGCTCCGTTTGGTCCGGTAACGATCGTCAGCGAACTGGGTAGCACGTCGAGGTCCACTCCGGCCAGCGCCCTCCGGCCGCCGAAGTCGACGCACACGCCGCGAAGGCTCGCTCGAGGTGCTGAGGGGTGAATGGTCGACATCATTCGACCAATACTACTTTGTTGATAACTATTCTCATTATCAAGTAGGGTCGGGTACCGTGCCTACTCCTATTCACGGATTCTTCGAGCCGTTCGCGCTCGACTTCCTCCAGCGTGCCCTCCTCGGTGGGGCGTTGGTCGCGATCCTCTGTGGAGTCGTGGGCACCTGGGTGGTGATCCGCGGCATGGCGTTCCTCGGTGAGGCCCTCGCTCACGGGATGCTGCCTGGTGTCGCCCTCGCGACTGTTCTCGGGGTGCCGGTGCTGGTTGGTGGAGCGCTCAGTGCCGTCACGATGAGCCTCGGGATCGCGGTACTCCAGCGTCGCGGGAGGCTGTCGTACGACACGAGCATCGGCATGCTTTTCGTGTCAATGCTGGCGCTGGGCGTCATCATCATCTCCCACTCGGGAAGCTTCGCCACCGACGCGACGTCGATCCTGTTCGGCGATATCCTCGCTATCGCGCCCATCGACATCACGCTCCTTGCGATTGCGGCGGCAGCAGGGCTCGCGGTCGCGGCCGCGTTCCACCGGCCGCTCGTCGCGCTCGCGCTGGACCCGAGGATCGCCGCCGTTCTCGGCCTCGGCCCGCGCTCGGCTCAGGCGGCGCTCGTCGGACTGGTCACCTTGGCGGTCGTCGCCTCCTATCAGGCCGTCGGGTCGCTGCTGGTGGTGGGACTGTTGCTTGCTCCAGCAGTCGCCGCCGGGCATTGGACCAACCGCATCCCCACCCGCATGCTACTTGCCGCGGTTCTCGGCGTGCTCTCCGTGTTTGTCGGCTTGCTGATCTCCTGGCATGCGGCGACGGCAGCCGGGGCATCGGTCGCGGCAACCGCCATCGCCGTCTCCGGCTTGTCGTTTATGACACGCGCGGCATTCACGGCGCTACGACCACGCAGATTCTTGTCGGCCATACCCGCGTAACAGCTGCCGCACACGCGGGGCTATCGAAAGTTTGTCTTGCCATACCTCGCTCCATTCGAAAGGAACACGTGCGCCATCGCATCACGACCTCCGCTTTTCTTCTCGGCGCCCTCGCGTTCGGTGTGACCGCCTGCTCCACCGAGCTGGGCGAGGCGCCCGCGGACAAGGAGGCCGGGGCGGACCACGGAGCGATCGCGAATGCTGCAGAGCTAGCTGAGCCGCGCCTGGGGCTTACATCGATCGACCCGACAGGTGCCGTCTCCCATCTCGACCTCCTCGATGAGAGCGTCACCGATATCGGCACCGTTGGCGAACCAGAGGCGATGACGACGGACGGCCGCTACCTGTTCGCACAGACGGCCGACGGTATCGAAATCATCGACAGTGGCGTATGGACCTGGGACCATGTCGACCACTTCCACTACTACCGCGCCGAACCGCGGCTGATCGGCTTCGTTCGGGGACAAGGCGAGACGACCGTTGCCACGACCAACCTGTCGACCGCAGGCGGCACCGGGTTGTTCTTCCCCGATTCCGGCGAGGCCGTACTGCTTGACACTGAGGCGCTCTCCAAGGGCGAAATCTCGGAGAAGTTCCGTATCAGCACCGAGCCTGGGGCCGGGATGGTTGTACCCGTCGGATCGTTCGCGCTCGTCACCGAGGGTACCGGGTCCTCGGCTTCTGTCGTCGGGTACACCGCCGAGGGGGAGCGCACCGGCCTCGTCGAACGGTGCCCTGACGCGGCCGGCACGATCACTACCCGGGTCGGCGCCGTCATCGGCTGCGGTGACGGGGCCCTGCTCGCCTCCGTTCAAGACGGTGAGGTCGCTGTCGAACGGATCCCGTATCCCGCTGATGCAACCGCTCCCGCCGCGACTTCCTTCGACAATCGCGAGGGCCGCCCCACCGTCGCCGGCCTCGCCGGCGACGAGGGCATCTGGCTGCTCGACACTCGCGAGCAGTCGTGGGTACTCTTGCCTGCTCCCGCACCCTTGGTGGAAGCGACGGCGGTCGATGACGACGACGAGCATGTGCTCGCTCTCACCGAGGACGGCCGCGTACTCGTGCTCGACGGCGGCGGGTCGGTCATCGCCGAGACACCCCCCCTCGTGGCGGCATCCATTGCCGCAGGTCACCTTCCTGTCCTCATTGCCGACCAACAGCGCGCCTACCTCAGCGCACCTGTGGAGCGGCAGCTGCACGAAATCGACTACGCCGACGGCGCCCGCATCGCGCGCACCTTCACCACGTCCACCGAGCCCGCCTTGACCGCAGAAACGGGGCGCTGACCATGCGACCGAACCGTATCCGTAGATCGCTGACCGCGTCGATAGTGGCAGCCGGGGTGGTCCTTTCCCTTGCAGGCTGCTCAGGAGCAAATGATGATCGCCCGCTGGTGATCGTCTCGACGAACATCCTCGGCAATGTCGTAGAGGAAATCGTTGGTGACGAGGCAGAAGTCGTAACGCTGATGAAACCGAACTCCGACCCGCACTCATTCGAGATCTCCGCCCAAGAGGCCACCCGCCTGCGCTCGGCCGACCTCGTCGTCTCGAATGGGCTCGGCCTTGAGGAGGGGCTACAGCAACACCTCGACGCAGCGTCGGCGGAGGATGTGCAAACTTTCGTTGCGGGCGACTACATCGAGGTCCTCGACTATATCGAGGGCGATGCGGCGGGGAGCCCCGACTCGCACTTCTGGACCGATCCCGCTCGCGTGATTGCCGTGGTCGATGCGCTAGAGCCCGTGCTCGCCGAACTGACCGGTGCGGATCCCGGCGGCATAACTCAGCGCACTGCCGAATACCGTGCGGAGCTGGAAAGCCTCGACGCGGATATGACTGCGGCTTTCGCCGCGATCCCGGAAGAGCGCCGCGCTCTCGTCACCAACCACCACGTCTTTGGGTACCTCGCCGACCGCTTCGACTTCGAGGTCGTCGGAGCCGTAATCCCCGGCGGCACAACCCTCGCCGCTCCGTCCGCCTCCGACCTCGCCGACCTTGTCGACGCCGTCGAAGACACCGGCGTGCGAACGATCTTCGCGGAATCCTCCTCACCAGACCGGCTCGTCCAGGCTCTGGCGAGTGAAGCCGATGTCCGTGTGGAAGTAGTCGAGCTGTTCACCGAGTCCCTCACAGGACCTGAGGGCGGTGCCCCCGACTACCTCACCATGATGCGCGTCAACACGCAGCGCATCGCCACTGGGCTTTACCCATAGCACCCGAACCCACCACCTATAAAGAAGGAAAACCATATGCGCACCCCCCATCTCCGGCGAGCAGGCGTTACGCTGCTGACCCTCGGCACGATCGCGACCCTCGCGGCCTGTTCGTCAAGCACTACCCCCGCAGCAGCTCCTCCGAGCACGGTTGAGAAGGCCGATTCACGCGTCGCCGTTTCCTACGAGGGCGGAGTCCTCGTCCTCGACGGGACGACCCTCAAAACGGTCGCCGACTTCGAAACCGAAGAGTTCACCCGACTCAACCAGGCCGGTGACGGCCAACACGTCATGGTCACCATGAGCGAAGGCTTCCAGGTGCTCAACACCGCTGCCGGCACTGGCGGCAAGCCTGAGCTCACCGACGTCCTCTTCGAGGCCGACGCCCCCGGCCACGTCGTCCGCCACGCAGGCAAGACGATCCTCTACGCCGACGGCACCAGCGACACCACGATCTTCGACACCGCCGCACTGGCATCCTCGGACGGCCTCCCCGACGTTGAGACCATCGCTGGAGTAGAGGCGCACCACGGTGTCTCGGTCGTTCTCGAGGACGGCACCTTCCTCACCACCGTCGGAAACTCCGACGAACGCAACGGGATCGAGGCCCGCGATACCTCCGGTGCAGTGATCGCCTCGAACGACCAGTGCCCCGGGGTTCACGGCGAAGGCACCGCCGCCGACGAGGCAGTAGTTTTCGGCTGCGAAAACGGCGCCATTGTCTACCGTGACGGCAAGATCAAGAAGCTCGATGCCCCCGATCAGCCCTACGGACGCATGGGCAACGCGTACGTCAGCGAGACCAGCCCCATCATCGTCGGCGACTACAAGAACGACCCCGACGCCGAGGGCTACCTGTTGAAAGCGGTCGCTCTTATCGACACCGCCGCCGAGTCGCTCGAGGTCGTAGACCTTCCTGAGGGCGTCGAGTACACCTTCCGCGGCGTCGCACGCGGCCCGAACGACCTCGCGTACCTCATCGGTACGGACGGCGCGATCCACGTGCTCGACCCCGAGACCGGTGAACTCACCGACTCCTTCCCCGTTATCGAGGCGTGGGAAGGTCCGGCCGAATGGCAGGATCCGCACCCCGCCCTAGTCGTCGCCGACGGCATCGCGTATGTCACAGAGCCCGATGCGAACAGTATCCACGCCGTCGACCTGGCCACCGGTGACATCCTCTCCAGCAGCGAACTCGACATCACGCCGAACGAGATCGCCGTAGCCGCCGGCTAACCCTGCGGCGAATCGAGGGGCGCGGAGCCGCGTGCTCCGCGCCCCCCAGCGCACCTGGGTATCGGTCAGACTGCCGTGGTTCGTGGGCGCGCGGACCAGCCACCTTCTGGACGGCCGACGGAGTTAGCTCTTGAGCTTTGGTGACTGGGTGCTGGACGTGACACCAACGTCCCATTCGCCGGTCTGCGAACCTGTCGCGGCGAAGGACGGTGTCGAGGCGCCAAGAACTAGGGAAAATGCGGCCGGGAGGCCGAGAGCTGTGCTGCCAATGGTGTGCGTGGCTCGACGCGTGGTACGTGTGGAGGAATAAATGGCCAAGGGAGACTTCCTTTCCGGGACGCAATGCCAACGAAGCGCTCCTGTGAGAGCGATTCTCAGTTCGACCTATTGTCTGCTGCTTGTCGACCAACCGACGGAATTCACGCCACTGGTGTGATCACCAGCAACGCCGGCAATCGTTCCGCCGCTGCCAGGGACAGTGCTGGGTCGGTGAGTTTGAGGGCTGCCTTTGACAAGGAAATGTCACAGGGCGATCACGGATCTCAGCCGAAGTGCGCCAGTAGTCACGAGCGCACACTGGCGAAGCGGGTGTCCGCTGGCGTGTGGACGTGTCTTATTGAAAATCATTATAATTAAGGAATGATGTCGACCTTTGCTTCGCCCGCATGACCCGGCCTGTGTTCGCGCCGCCGTCGGCGTCTCTGACAGTTCTGCGCCAAAAAGGAACTCGGTGGTCTCAGATTCTGTACGCTACTCTCTGTGTTTTGATCCTTCTGACTGTGCTTGTTTCGAGCAGCGCCGGACCGGTGGCGGTGTCATCGGCCGACTCGCTGCGCATCATCATCGGGCATCTCGTACCTGGCATGCCGTGGATGGTCGACGGATCGATCACGGTTTTGCAGGACCAGGCGGTGTGGCAGTTCCGATTGCCGCGGGTTTTGATGGCTCTGCTCGCCGGGGGAGGCTTGGCTCTTGCCGGCACGCTCATGCAGGCGGTGGTGCGTAACCCGCTGGCCGAGCCATACATTCTGGGAGTTTCAGCAGGTGCGGGTGTGGGTGCTGTGTTGGTGATTGTGTTGGGTTCTGCCGTCGTCGGCGGTCTGAGCGTGCAGGCCGCGGCTTTCGCGGGCGCGCTTGTGGCCACCACGGCCGTGTATCTATTCGCCCGTCAGCGCGGTGCTATTTCACCGACCCGGCTCATCCTTTCTGGGGTTGCTCTGGGTTCGTTGTTTAGCGCGGCCACGAGTTACCTCACAATCACAACCGATGCGCAGAATGTCTTCAGTGTGCTGTTTTTCTTGCTGGGGAGTGTCTCGGCGGTCACCATGAACCAGCTGGCTGCACCGGCTGTGGTCTTGGCAGGAGTCTTGGTGCTTGCCCTTGTGCAGGGTAGGTCGTTGAATGCTTTGCTGATGGGTGACGAGGCGGCGACGTCGCTCGGTGTCTCTGTGCAGCGGCTGCGAGGCGGGTTGCTGGTGGCCACGGCGCTACTGACGGGGACGATCGTGTCCGTTGCTGGGGGAATCGGTTTTGTCGGCCTGGTCATTCCGCACGTGTGCAGGATCCTTGTGGGCAGCGACCACCGTCGGATGATGCCGGCCGCGGTGCTTGCGGGGGGCCTGTTTCTCGCGTTAGCCGACCTTCTCGCCCGAACGGTGGCTGCGCCGACGGAGATCCCGTTGGGCATTCTCACCGCCATGGTGGGAGCACCGTTTTTTCTCTGGTTGATGCGCCGCAAACGCGCCGTCAAGGCGGGGCTGCACCGATGAGAGGCCTGATCTGATGCGAGTCACATTCGACCGGGTGAGCATCTCACTTGGTGGTACGCCCGTTGTCCACGAAGCCAGTCTCGTGATCGAGCCAGGGCACACCGTCGGAATCCTGGGGGCCAATGGAAGCGGGAAATCAACGTTGCTGCGCAGCCTCTACCGCGTTGCACGGCCGACGGGCGGTGCGGTTCTGTTGGACGGCGCCGACGTCTGGAGCATGCCGTTGCGAACGGTGGCACTCAACGTGGCCGTGATGGCCCAGGAATCCGAATCGGAATTTGACCTGGATGTTCTCGATGTCGTACTTCTGGGGAGGGTGCCACACCGAAAGGGATTCGGTGCAGATACTAGGCACGATCTCAGCCTTGCAGAGCAAGCGCTGTCGGATGTCGGATCACTCGATTTTGCAGCCCGGGCGTTCTCCGGGCTGTCCGGTGGTGAAAAGCAGCGGGTTCTGCTGGCCCGTGCCCTCGTGCAACAAAGCCGGGTGCTTGTGCTTGATGAACCAACCAACCACCTCGACATCGCTTTCCAGCTCGAGTTGATGCACATCATCTCAAACCTCGGCCTCACCACGATCGCGGCCTTGCACGACCTCAATCTGGCTATTGCACACTGCGACGAGATCGCTGTGATGCACTCCGGCCGAGTCGCCGCCTTCGGGCGACCCGAAGACGTGCTGACCCCCGAACTAATCGGCGACGTCTTCGGGGTGCGCTCACACCGCATGCGTCACCCCGAAACTGGGCAGCTTCTCATCGCCTACAGCTCACGGCAGTCCAGCCAAACCAACCCCACACCAAAACAGAAAGCTCAGCAATGAAACACCGTATCCTCACACGAAACCTGACGGCAACCGCGGCGGCCACCGGAATGGTCCTCATCCTCAGCGCCTGCGGAACGGGAGTCGGCGCGACCGGCGGCCCCGCTGCTTCTTCAGACGCTTGGACGGTTGAAAACTGCGGCCGCACACTAAATTTTACGGGCGTGCCAGTATCCGCGGTGGGTTTGAGCCCTTCTCAAACGGAGTTGATGCTGCGCCTAGGCCTCGACGAGAGCCTGGTGGGCCAGGCCCAGGTCGGTACTGCAGAGTTGCCCGCCGATGTGGCCGCACAGGCGGCTAACATTCCGGTGCTGAGCGATGACGCACCGCCGACGCGCGAAATTCTGCTCAGCGCAGAACCGGACTTTGTGTATTCGCCCACCGGGTACGAGTTCACCGCTGAGCAGGGCTTCGCAAGTATCGCCCAGCTCGAACAAGCTGGGGTGAATGCTTACACAGCAACCGGTGGGTGTCTCGAGCGTCGCAACGCGGGCACGGTCGACGATATCTTCACTGATATCGACAACCTCGGCCGAATTTTTGATGTCCGGGAGGCCGCGAAGACCCTGAGCGACCAGGGACGAGCCGACCTAGCCGCCGTGAAGGCAGCCATCGCTGAGGAGCCCCGTCTGAGCGTTGCCCAGCTCTTTGTGGAAGGGGGATCGCTGTCCGCAATCGGTGCGGGTGTCGAATACGACATGATTTCACTTGCCGGCGGAGACAACGTGTACTCGCCAGATGACGCGGCCTTTGCCGACTTCTTCGCTGCGAGTATCTCACCGGAGTCCCTCGCCGCCGAAAACCCGGAGGCCATCGTCTTCGCTGTCAGCACGGAGCAGCAAGCCGCGGAGACCGAAGACTACCTTCGCGCAACGTTCCCCAACCTTGCTGCAGTGAAGAATGACCGGATGATCGCGATCAGTGCCGCGGACGTGTTCCCCGGCACTCTGGGCAACATTCGTGTTGTTCAGCAGCTGGCGGCCGAGTTGTATCCGACGGCTTTCTAGAACGGAAACTGGTGTCCGTCGCCCGAGGTTAGCTCGGGCGACGGATGTCGATGATGCGTCCAGAGGCGGCGAGCGTTGACGCTCGGTGCGTGATTGTGATCACCGTCACGTCGGGGGAGAGGCCCTGAACGAGTCGGGTAACGTCGCCTTCGGCGGTGGGATCAAGGCTCGCCGTCGTTTCGTCTAGGATCAGGATCCGCGCACGCATGAGCAGTGCGCGAGCTAAACATATTCGGGCTTGCTGCCCGCCCGATAGGGCTGTGCCTCGTTCCCCGATGATGGTATCCATACCCTGGGGCCAGGCGTCGATGAAGTCGTCAGCGCCCACCTTGTGAAGGACAGAAGCGATGTTGGCCACCGTCGCCGCCGGTGCGGCCAGGCGGAGGTTGTCGATCACGGTGCCGTGGAACAGTAGGGCGTCCTGGCTGACGACGGCGACGACACTCCGGAAGTCAGCGTCGTGGATTTCGGTTAGCCCGACTCGGTGGCCGGCCCGGTTGACGAGGTCGATGTGTCCCGTATCCGGTGCCCATAAGCGAGAGAGCAGGTGCGCGAGGGTGGTCTTTCCTGCGCCGGATGCGCCTCGAAGTGCCACCCGTTCCCCTGGTGCGATGGTGAGGCTGTAGTCCGTAAAGACCGGATTGCCGGCGGCATACCCAAAGGAGAGGTCAACGACGTCGAGGCCGAGGGCGCCGGCTGGTAGCTGGAGCGGTGCGGTGGCATCGGCGACCTCGGTTGTTTTGGCGATTCCCTCGAGGACGCGTCGAGCGCTGGCTCGGTGTGAATGGAGCTGACTGAGTGTTGATCCGGCGTCGGCCACCGGGCCGAGCACGGCAAAGCATCCCGCCATCAGCGGCGGCAGGAACGCCACGCTCAGGCCTGGAGTTGAGGTGGCGATGATGACAAGGGCCACCGCAGTGCTGACGATGATGACGTCGCGCAGGCCGGTGGTCAGGACAGTTGTTGCATCGAGCTGGCGTTGTAGGCCTGCGCTTCGGCGGGTGAATCGGTCCAGATCGTCGACCACGCGTCCCTGGAGCCCGTAACCGATAATTTCGCGACGCCCGGTGAGGCTTTCGACCACCCGGGACGAGAGAGCCGAGTTGCACTCCTGAATGTTCTCGCCCAACCGGCGGGACCGTGCCACACCAACTCGGCTGCAGGCCAGGAGCAGTACTACTGCCGCCACAACGGCCACTGCCATGGACGGGTGTAGGACGCCCAGGAACGCGATGCCGCTCACAGCCACGACTCCGGTCGCGGCGAGCTGAGCGATCGTATGGGCGTAGAAGAACTCGAGCTTTTCGATGTCGCCCATGGCGGCCGCGGATTGGTCCCCGCTGTGCGAAAGGCTGCTGAGGTGGCTCGGGGATGGCGTGCTGCGGGCGAAGCCGTCGAACAGGCTCATGCGCAGGGCGGCGAGTACCCGGTACGCAAGGCTGTGCGAGACGTCCATTTCCTGCCAGGTGAGCGCCGCCCGCAGCAGCACCCCCGCACCGAGCAGCGCCCAGAAGCCAGGCTGCGGGGCCCGGTTCTCCACCACGGCGAGGCCCAACGCCCAGGCCGTACCCACCATCAGCGCTGCCAGGGCGAGTGAACTGAGCACGCTCACGGCGAAGGCCCAGGCAAGACCTCTTGTCTCTCCGCGCAGGTACGGGACCAACCCGAGGATCGGATGCCGATTCATGCGCGAACTGCCTGTTCGCACTCATGGAGGACACCATCGTCTAGGCGCAGAATCCGACCAGCGAAGTCGAGCGTTTCCGTGCGGTGGGCGATCATCAAAACAACCTTCGTTCGGGCCACGGACTGAAGCGTTGCCATCAGGTGATGGGCCAGCGAGTCGTTGAGGGCGCTTGTCGGCTCGTCGAGAAGCAGCACCGGGCGGTCGGCGAGCAGCGCCCTGGCGACCGACAGGCGCTGTTTTTGACCGCCGGAGAGGGATTCGCCGCCTTCAGCCAGGATGGCGTCGTATCCGCCCGATAGTGTGAGAATCTCCTCGTGGATGCCCGCGGCGCGCGCGGCGGCATGTAAATCAGCATCCGTTGCCCCGGGCCGAGCAACCGTCAGATTATCGCGCACCGACCCGGAAAAGAGATAACTGTGTTGGGACACCACGCTTACGTGAGTGGCCGCAGCGCCAGACTCGGCTACCGAGACCGACCCCGTTTCGGGTTGCAGATAGCCAAGAATCAGATCGAAAAGGGTGCTTTTACCCGCGCCTGATGAACCGGTCAGGGCGGTGATCGTGCCGGGTCCCAGGGAGCACGTCACACCGCGCAGCACGGGTATTCCACCGGCGTAGCCAAACGTTACGTTCGTGAGGGTGATCGCGGCGTTGCTGGGACTGAGTTCTGCCTCGGTTGAAGCAGCAATAGCGTCGGCGCGGAGAACGTCGATGCCCGCGACCGCCGACAGGCCAAGATAGCCAGAGTGCCAGTGCCGTGACAGGTCGCGGATGGGGCGGAACAGTTCAGAAGCCAGGAGCAGGAGTAGATATATTTCGACGCTCGGCTGTGCGGTGCCCGTTGCTGCGAGCACGGCAGTCGCGGCCGCCCCGACGATTCCTGCTTGAATGGCGAGGTCGACCAATGCGGTGTCGAACAGTGAGGTTCGCATGGTGGCGACTGTGGCTTGGTGCAGTTCGTTGGATCGTCGGGACAGTCGTTCACGGGTGCGCCCGACTGCACCGATCAGCCGCAGGGTCTTCATGCCCTGAAGCGATTCGAGAAAGTCGGCGGCGAGACGTTCATAGCTGTCCCAGTGGGCGCTGCCGCGGCTACGCAGCACCCGGTGCCACAATCGAGGGGCCAGCACCGCCATGGCGAGGCAACAGGTCAAGATAAGTGCGAGCCAGAAATCGAGTTGGGCGATCGCGATCAGGATCACCGGGCACAGGATGAACACCTGCAGAAGGTGACCCACGTACTTGCTCACATACACGTCAACGCCGTCGATGCCGTCCGTGAGCGTGAGGCGTGCAACGCCCGTGCGTTCGGCAGTGTCGTGCAGGCGGCGGGGCGCCAGCGCTGCCGCGGTCAGCTCGCGACGCAAGCGCAGCCGAACGGCGCCGCCTAGGCTGTTGGCGAGACGTGTTTGGACCAGGTTCACGGCCACTCGCAGGATCGAGACCGCCACGATGCCCGCCAGCCACCCCAGGGCCGCATCGCCGCGACCTGCCACGAGTGCGGCCAGGGCGTGCGCTGTGAACCATGCTTGGGCAAGATAAGTGCTTGTGGCCAGGATCAGCAGTGCAGTCGTCCCGGCCAGGCGTCGTGGATGCTGCCGGGTGATCGCCCACAGGCTGTGATTGAGCATCATTGATGCGGTGTCCTATTCTTCCCAGAGAGTGATGTTGTGTTTCAGACGCTGAGTCGGCGATAGCGGGTGAGGCGGCGCAACCCGTTTCCGGTGAGGCGTTCCGCAACAGGCTGAAGGGCGCTTTCGAGTCGGTCTGCGACGGCGTGCCCGCGCAGATGCATACCGATCGCCACGAGCCCATCGGTGCCCGTGTTTGCAGGGTGCGATCCGACGTGGATATGCCGACCGACGACGTTGACGGCATACCGGTAGTGATGTGTGCCGGTACCGACTGTGACGGCGCCTTTGAGTCGGTAGACCCCGTCGGGTGGCTCTTCGAGTAAGTCAACGAGTCGGCCGGGGTCAACGGGTCCGGAGGCCAGCACGGTCACGGCATCCGCGTGCGTGTGGGATTCATCGTTGTCGTGCATGAGGGATGCGAACGGGAGCTCTGCCTCGGGGGCCGGGGTCCGGGCGGCGTCGAACACGAGGGCGGGGTCTATGCGGCCGCGGGCGGCGGAGATGATGTGTGCGTGTGGGTTGCGTTCGTGGACCCGCTGGGTGATTTTGGCGATTGCCGCGTCCCGCCGGGCGGCGGGGAGGCGGTCGGTTTTGTTGATCACGATGAGAGACGCTGCCGCGTACCGTGCCGGCGGCAGAACACCGAGGTCGATGGTGCGGAAGTGTTCGACGGCATCGATGACATCGACAAGTCCCCCCGGACGGACACGGTCGATGCCGCTGTAGCGGATCAGGCGGGCCAGAGCGGTCGGGTCGGCGACGCCACTGGCTTCCACGATCACGGCGTCTAGGCGCAACCGTGGTTGGGTGAGTTTTTCCAGGGCGCCATCCAGTCCGCCGGCATCCGGTAGGCAGCACACGCAGCCTCCGCTGATGGCCTCCGCCTCATCGACCTGCCCAATGACTAGGCCGGCGTCCACGTTGATGGTCCCGAAGTCGTTGATTACCACGCCCAGGCGTGACTGGGGGGCGCGCAGCAACCTGTTCAAGACTGTCGTTTTGCCCGCGCCAAGGTGCCCCGTCAACGCGATGACCGGGATTTGCCGCATTAGCGCGCCCTGTTTCTCACATCGACGTTGGGCGCCCGCACCACACCCCGTGGTGGCCGACGGTGGAGGCAGGGCTGGGGGGAAGTGCAGTCCAGTGGCTGGTTCTCGGTGGTGTGGCGGTTGCGGATCAGCAGCACACGGATGACGGTCAGGTGGGGGAACTCGACGAGCATGCCGATGATGAGGGCCGCGTAGATGAGGGGTTGCCCGGGAAAGGCGATCATGGTCAGCGCGAGCATGAGCGGCGCGTTTCGGGCCGCGGTCGTCATCGTCAGAAGAGCATGCTCGGGGTACCGGAACCTGAACACTGTTGAGAGTATGTGGCCGAGCAGATACGTGAGAGTGAAGAAGATCACGACGGCAAGCAGGATAGTCGCGAACACCTCAACCCGGCTGAGGATCGCGCCGATATGAACGGCGAATATCTCCACGATCACTGTGGCGAGTACCCACGGAATGATGACGCCGACGACTTGGAGGAGCCGGTCGAAAGCCGCTGCGGTGAGGCACCGGGTGAGCAGCAAGCGCGCACACACTGCGATGGTTACCGGAACGGCGAACCACAGCCCGACCGTCTGAAGCATCGATCCGGGATCTGCGACGGGAGTCGTGCGGGCGAAGAGAGCGACGAAGACGGGAAACAGCACGAGCTGGGTGAGGAGGTTCACAGGCAAAAGAACGGCGCCGAGCGCGGTGTTGCCCCCGGCAAGTCGGGTGAACCCAAGAAACCAGTCCGTACATGGGGCGAGGAAGTAGATCAGCAACCCAGTGAACAGCAACGGCTCCTCGGAGAGAAAGAGGGAGGCGATGGTGAACCCGATGATCGGAATAAGAATAAAATTCGCGCACCACGCCACCACCAGAAATCGTGGTGCGGAGCGCAGCCGCCGAACATCGGAGAAACGAACCTCAAATAGGAGCAAACACAGCAGCGTGAGCACGGTGGCGTCGACGGCGCCGCTGAGCCGTTCACCTGTATGGGGGCTGATGGACCCGAGAACGGAACCAACCCCGATCGCTGAGAGCAGCAGAACCGACAACGCCCACGGCGACGTCACCGACCGTCCTGCGAGCGCAAAAAATGAGCGCGGTGTGCTGGCGGGATTTAGCAGGCGCATTCCGTGCCGCAGCAGCTCAAATCATCGGTCAACATCCCGGCGAGTCGCCACGCTTCTAATCCGGAACAGTCCTTGGCGAGTCGTTCTCCGATTACCCGAGCAACGTGCGC
This sequence comes from Cryobacterium sp. SO1, assembly GCF_004210215.2. Lineage (NCBI taxonomy): Bacteria > Bacillati > Actinomycetota > Actinomycetes > Micrococcales > Microbacteriaceae > Cryobacterium > Cryobacterium sp. SO1. The sequence goes on along the minus strand of NZ_CP067394.1, from coordinate 2,504,651 downwards.
GAAGCGTTGTCGATACTTGTAGACAAAGCAAAATTTCAGCCCGCCGTGACGCAGCGCCGCCCCAGAAAGAAAAATGCCCGGATTCACGGTCGATTCGTCGTTGTCATCGAGGAGAGGCCAGCCGTCTGCACGATCTTCAAACAAGTGCGCGGCCGGTCCCAATCCAGGTCCGAATCCAGTGGCCAGAACGGGGCGGGAATGAGACGCTACAGCGATGCCACCCATGAGAGCGACCGTGTAGACACCCCGGGCATCGGGCCTGATCCCTGTGGCCCGGCCGGCGTCGGACAGGGTGAGCCGCCCAGTGGCCAGAGCCGACTTGACGCGTTGACGAGTACGCGGAGCCAACCGAAACGACGGGTCGGATCCGGACCTGGCTTGCCACGGATGATCCGGGTCGACAACCGTGACGCTAGCGCCCTCTTCCACGTGGAAACAAGCAACGTCGAGTCCGGACTCGTAGCCGCCGATGACCACCACCTGGCCTGATCGTGCCGTCCACGCCGCCGGAGCAGAGGAATGGTCGGCATGCTCACTACCGGCCATGCTCGGTTGACGCGGGTTGTGAAATTCCCCACCGGCCCAGACCACCGTGCGGGCTAGAACGGTGCCCTTGCTGGTGGTTAGGGTGAACCCCTCAACAGTGGCTGTGATAGCCGAGACCTCGGTTTGGGTCATGACCGGCACGGAGAAATGCTTGGCTACCCCCCGGAGGTAGCGGGCGTACTGGGCGCCGGTGGGATAGTCGACACCCAAACTGAACGCCGGGGACGTTTCCGGGTGCACTGAGTTCAGATCCGTCGCCCCGAATCCATTTCCCGTGAAGGACGGCGTCAAAAAAGTCAGCTGCTCGGGCCACTGCAGAAACGTTTCGCCGAGCTGGCCGCGCTCGATGACCCCGTGCACCAGGCCCTCCACAGCCTGGAGCGCAAGGGCAGTGCCCACACCGGCGGGACCGGCGCCGACAACGACGGTGTCGAGAATGCTGCGGTTCTCTCCCACGCTAACCCTGTCGGGCCTTCAAGCGCGGGTTTTTCTTGTTGATCACGAACACCCGTCCCCGGCGGTGCACGATCTGTGCACCCGGGAGCTTCTTGAGCGCCTTGAGCGAATTTCTGACTTTCATGCCCACTTCTTCCTTATTGAGAACAAATCTCAATTAGAGTAGCAGTTATGAACTTATCGCCCTCTCACACCGTGAACCTCGTTAGTGGACTGACCGGTGCCGGTAAAACGTCCATCGCGCGGGCCACCGGCACGACCAGTATCAGCCTCGCCGGGGCCGATCCCAGTGCCGTGCGTGACGCTATTGCGCGCGTCACCCCGACCGGAGCGATGCTGGAGATTCACCCGTCCGCAGTCCCTATCGAGGTGGCAATGTCCGTTGTCGCTGCCAGCGACGAGAGGTCACTGTGGCCGGGTGCTGACGGACTCCGTGTCGGCAATTTTGTGAGCGTGCTTGACGCGTCCACATTCTGGGTGGACATCCGTAGCGACGCTCTGGCGCCGTTTCCTCCTGTGTCCTGTGTGACGCACGGTGAGCATGACCGCACGATTGCCGATGCGCTGGTCGAGCAGATCGAATGGGCAAGCGTTGTGGTGATCAACAAGACCGATTTGTCGACCTCGGCCGGTTGTGCCGACCTGCGCGATTTCGTCCGCCTCCTCAACCCCTCCAGTCAGGTCGTGTTCGCCCGACACGGCCGCAGCACGATCAGCCCCTGGCTACCTCCGCGAGAGAACATGCTGGATTGGCTTCAGCAGAGCCCGGGCTGGATTCGTCAGCTCAACGGTGAGGGGCTCCTGACCACGAGCCGTGCCGGGCTGGGATGCGTCGTCTACCGTGATCCTCGCCCGTTCCACCCGGGTCGGCTGGCTGAGTTTCTCAGTGCTCGGACGGCCGAGGCGGGGGAGATCCTGCGCTCCCGCGGGCTCTTCCGTCTCGCCTCCCGTCCCCACGTTGTCGGCTCATGGAATAGTGCCGGTCCGACCATCGGTTTTGAACCGACCAGCATGGGAAGTCAGGACCCCGAGTCGCCGTGGGGTCAAGAGATCGCCTTCTTCGGAATGGACCTCGACGCTGCCAAGCTCACCGCAAACCTCGACGACTGCCTGCTGACCAATCACGAGTTCGTGGGCGGTCCCATCGAATGGAAGTCTCTGGCCGATCCTTTCCCGGCCTGGGACCTCGACAGCGAGTCCACCACCTAAGAGCCACCTCGACACGACAGAACAGGTGCCCACGATGAAAAACGCAGACGCTACACCCTCGACCGACCGAGGAGCCAGCGGACCGCTGGTGGCCATGTGTGCAGGTCACCGCTGCGAGGCGCTTCACCGGTTGGCTGCTGGCCAGAGCGGCGCCGACCGGCTGCGGTCAACTATCACCACCGGCAGGGGCGCCGTCTTGGTCGCCACAGAATGTTTAGGAGCGTGCGCCACCGGCGCGGTTGCTGCGGTGGCCCGGCGCAACGGTGCCACCGGAAAAACCGGTCCATCCGTGTGGCTGGGCGGCATGGACCAGCCAGCCGCGCTGGACGCCCTGGTGGACTGGATAGCATCCGGCGGCCCAACGCGCCTCGACACGCCGGCCGAGAGCGTTCCGGCCGTGCTGCTTGACGCCGTACTGGGGATCGGCAAGCCCATACGCACGCACAGCCCCGCGCACTACTTCCAAGCTGCACCTACCGCGGAGAACCTGCCGCCGGCCATCGCCAAGCGCTAGGCTCGGGCAGGCCTATTTAGGGCGCGTCGGTGTTGATTAGTGCTCGTCGTAGTGGCCAGCGTGCTCAGCGTGCTTGTGGCCGTCATGCACGAAGTCCGTGTGGTCGCCGTGGCTGACGGATTCGTGGCCACAGTCAGCGCCGTGGGTGTGATCCTCGACCGTGTGCTCCGCCTTGGCCTCGTGTTCGTCATAGTGACCCTCGTGGAGAGCGTGGTGGTGCGCGCCATGAACGTAATCGGTGTGATCGTCGTGCTCGATTGCCTGATGCCCGCAGTCGACACCGTGCTCGTGCTCGGACAGGGTGTGCTCAGCGTGGATTTCGATTGTCGACATGATCGTCTCTTCCTATTTAGTGAGTGTGTGTTGGAGGTCCTCTTCGAGGACGTGAGAGATCGCGTCCTCAACTATGTGGGCGATATGACGATCCACAATTGAGTACGTCGCCTCCCGTCCAATCCGGCGAACGGCGACCAGCCGCGCTGAACGCAATGTGCCCAGATGCTGTGACATTAGAGGTTGTGACAAGCCCGTCGCGCCCACAAGGGCTGTGACCGACATGTCAGATAGAGCAAGCAATCGCAGCACCTCCAGCCGAGCCGGTGAAGACAGCGCCTTGAAAATCTCTGCCGCCTCGATTACACCTGCACCGCTTGCCATGACCTCATCAGATCAGATACATAAGCGCATTGCAATAGATTTATCTAGTTGGCAATGCTTCTCAATGACCAATGCCACATAGAGTCGGCGAAGCCTCATCGCCGCTCGCGGGCACGGGCGACGAGCGGCTCCTGCGACTGGCGCCGAAGTATTTCGTGACGCGACATCAGTGAGTTTGAGTTCTCCCAGCAGGTCGAGCAGGGCAGACAGGTCTAGAGCCATCGTGTGGTGTCCTTTGTCAGTTCTTTGATCGGTACTCACTGACCATTCCACGGTGGACCTTCACGTTGACGAAGCAACGCTCAAGAGCGGGAAACCACACCACTCACAGGGACGCAACCCTTCAAGTAGCCTTGGTGAGTCGGGAATGACGTATCCCCTTGGGCGATGCTGGCGTGACGTCAGGCGCAACCACGTCCTCGGAATCCTGCTACCAGCTCGTCGCAAAGGCGCTACCGCCAGGGGCGACTCGCCAAGTTTGTCGAGCGGTGGGCGGGCGCCACGTTGGCAGCTCTGACTCCTGTCTCCCACGAGGAATAGGACGTACCGGGAGGGGGCGGATGACGAACTCAACGCGGACCCTGGAGTCCTGTCCGTAATCGCAAAAGATACATCGCATCGTGGCCAGAATCAGCACGTATTCGTTCGTCTCAGCACGTTCTCTAATCCAATGAAAACAGCGGAAACCCACGTGATTCCGCCCCAGTTGCGGGTGGGCGAAAAGCCGAAGCAGCCATCAGCGGTTCTGGGTTGGAGTCAAGATACCCCAGCAGTAATAGGCTCAGGATTCCGCGGCGCGAGCACCCTTCAGAGACCCTTACGAACTTCGATTAATTGCGACGGCACCGTCCGACCAGACCGGTGCCACGTGCGGCCGCGTCAGGCGGACCGGGGCTGAGCTCGGGCCATCTGGGAGAAACCTACCGGCCTGTCCGTGTTCACCTGAGCGCAACCGGACGGCCACCTGCGCCTTGTTGCGTTGAGCTTGTCGAGACGGACCGACGAAGGGAATCAGAATCATGTCGCAGCAGGAAACACGGACGAGTCTTCCGATGGCCAGCCACACCAAGGGCAAGCGCAGTCCGGTGACGTGCCAGCTGAAATGCGGTAACGCCTGCGCGATGGGGGTCTGCAACCAGTCAGACAATGAATACTTGAGAGACATCGTCAGCCTGGCACTCTCCCGTCGCTCGATGCTGCTGGGCGCGGGTGCCGGCGCCCTGGCGCTCGCGTTTTCTGCGTTCGATTCGCCGGTCGGCGGCACGTCTGCAGCCCACGCCGCAGGGCCTGGGTTGGAGTTCACCGCCATCGCTCCGGTTGCCGCGACGGTGGACAGTTTTGTGGTTCCGTCCGGGTATCAGTGGGCGCCGATCATCCGCTGGGGCGACCCCATCCTGGCCGGCGCGCCCGAGTTTGACATCAACAACCAGACTCCTGAGGCGCAGGCGCTGCAGTTCGGCTATAACAACGACTACCTCGACATCATCGAGTTGCAGGGCGGCGGCGGTCGCCATGGCCTGCTGGTCACGAACCACGAATACACCAACCCTGGAATCATGTTCCCGCCGGCCGCGAACGAGGCCGCACGGCTGCAGCAGTTGCGGATCACGATGGCTGCGCACGGCCTGGCCGTTGTCGAGCTCGAGCGCGACAAGAGAGGTCGCCCGTGGGCTTACCTGCGTTCCTCCGCTTACAACCGCCGCATTACGGCATCCACCCCGTTTCGTCTGACCGGTCCGGCCGCCGGGCACGACCTGATGAAGACGCAGGCTGACCCCGAGGGTCTGACCGTACTCGGAACGTTCGGAAACTGCGCCGGCGGCACCACCCCGTGGGGAACCGTTCTGTCGGGCGAGGAGAACTTCAATAACTACTTCCGCTCGCCGGCAGTGACGGCGGGGCAGAAGCGGTACGGCCTGTCGGCATCGCCGTCCACCTACGGCTGGGAGGCCATCGACCCGCGCTTTGACGCCGTGGCGAACCCCGGCTACGTGAACGAGCCGAACCGGTTCGGCTACGTCGTGGAGATCGACCCTCTCGACCCCAGCTCCACCCCCGTAAAGCACACCGCCATGGGTCGGATGAAGCACGAGGGCGCCAACGTCACCGTCGCCGGCGACGGCCGCGTCGTGGCCTATATGGGTGACGATGAGCGTTTCGACTACCTATATAAGTTTGTTTCTCACAAGACCTTTCGCACGGGGAACAGCGTCAAGGCCCGTGCGCATAACAAGACGATTCTCGAGTCCGGCGACCTCTATGTTGCCCGTTTCAGCGGCAACTCTCCGGCGGCCGAGATCACCGGCACGGGCGCCCTGCCGACCGATGGTGCGTTTGACGGCGGCGGCCAGTGGATCCCGCTGACGCTGAACGGGGCAAGCGCCGTTCCCGGCTTCACCGTCGAGGAGGTGCTCCTGCACACCCGCCTCGCCGCCGATGCTGTCAGCGCCACCAAGATGGACCGCCCGGAGGATGTGCAACCGCACCCCACCACCGGCAAGGTATACGTCGCCTGCACCAACAACACGGAGCGTGGCCTGCCCGGAAGGGCCGGAGTCGACGAGGTCAACCCGAGGACGGTGAACCGCGACGGCCACGTGATCGAGATCACCGAGTCGCGAAACGACGCCACCGCGACGAGCTTCGGATGGACCATCCTGTTAGTGTGCGGCGACCCCGCCGTCTCCGGCTCGGCATACTTCGCTGGGTTTCCGCGCGACCAGGTCTCACCGATCTCCTGCCCAGACAACCTGGCATTCGACACCGCCGGCAACCTGTGGATCTCCACCGACGGCCAGCCGGGCACCATCGGCTACAACGACGGCCTGTTCCGTGTCGGACTCGAAGGAACCAACCGAGGCCGCGTCGACCAGTTCCTCGCCGTGCCGCGCGAGTCAGAGACCTGTGGCCCCATCATTCGAGACGACGAGCGAATGGTCTATGTGGCCGTGCAGCACCCGGGCGAAGACGGGAGCTTTGCCAACCAGCACTCCTACTTCCCTGACTACACGACCACCGGCGGCGGCGGGCGGGTCGCCGCCCCACGTCCGTCGGTCGTTCAGGTCTGGCAGGGTTAGAAATCACTGGGGACAGCTGACGGCCCAACCTGGACCACGACCGCGCACATGGTGGGTTGACGGTTCCTCGACCACACGAACGAGCAGACTGCCTCATCGGGCTCTGTTCGTTCGAGGTTCGCGCTGTCGCGCGGACTCAATTCTTGTTGGTGCGTCAGCTCCAGTCGCCTGCAGGTCCTACCAGGGCGTGCCGCCCGCGATCGGAGAGTGGGATCGCTGAAAGCGAGGTCAGGCCGACAGCCGTCAGGTTTGTCCTGGAGACCCCTGAACCCCCGAGAATCGCCATCCCCTCGATAAGGGCCAGGAAGAATGCCCCCAGGGCGTCAGCGTCAGCGTCGGCCTCTACCTCGCCGGCGTCTTGCGCTTCGATGATGCACGCCCGGTAATGGATCTGCATAGCGTTGAAGGTACTGAGAACCGATGCGGAAACCTTCGGGTCTTGGCTTGAGAGTTCCATCGCAGCCTTGGCGAACAGTGAGGGCTGCTCCCGACCCGAGCCGTAGGTGACCGCGACCCTCAAGAGCTGCGCGCGGATGCGGACGATAGGGCTGTCGACACCGTGGCGCAGCGCTTCAACGGCTGCGACTGCGTCCTCGGTGTCGCTGAGGAGGGCACGCATGAAGAGTTCCTTCTTGCCGCCGAATGCGTTGTAGAGGCTCTGTCGGCCGAGTCCGGTTGCAGCGACGAGATCATCCACCGAGGTGCCGGCGTAACCGGTCTTGGCAAACGCCCGGCTCGCTGAGGCGATTACCTCCGTTTCGTCGAACTTTCGTGGTCGTGGCATTCAGCGCGTCCCTTCGGCGGCGCTGGCGACCGCCTCGATTCTTGACTGTTAGGTCAAATATGGCCTACAGTTATTGACTATCCAGTCAGAAACATTACCATGATCGGCTCACCGGTAGACAAAGCCCATAGCGCAGAGAGCGTGACGCGCTGCAGGGCGCCGGGCGGATTGTGGGACTTCAACGAAAAGGAGCAGATCATGGGAAGACTCGACAACAAGGTGGCCTTGGTCACCGGCGGAACGCAGGGAATCGGCCTCGCCACGGCGGAACGGTTCGCGACGGAAGGGGCACATGTCTACGTGACCGGTCGGCGACAGCACCAGCTCGACGAAGCAGTCCAACAGATCGGCCACGGCGCAATCGGCGTGCTGGGTGACGTCAGCAGTGACACGGATCTGGACGTCCTCTTCGCCGCGGTCAAAGCGGGCGGGCGCGGATTGGATGTGCTCTTCGCCAATGCCGGAGGCGGCGAATTCGCTGCACTCGCGGACCTGACCCGTGACCATCTCGAGAGCACCTTCGCGCGCAACGTCTTCGGGACCGTTTTCACCGTCCAAAAGGCACTGCCGTTGCTCAACCACGGCGCGTCCGTGATCTTGACCGGCTCCACCTCCGCCAGCAATGGCACTCCGGCATTCACCGCGTACGCCGCGTCGAAGGCGGCCATCCGTTCCTTCGGTCGTACCTGGGCCGCCGAGCTTGCTAGCGCACGCATTCGAGTCAATACCCTCGTTCCGGGTTCCACGGAGACGCCAGGCCTCACGGACCTGGCTCCAGGGCCTACCGAGGCTGCCGCCATGCTGAAGGCGATGGCTGACGACTCGCCCATGGGTCGGCTCGGTCGTCCCGATGAGATCGCTGGCGTAGCGTTGTTCCTCGCTTCCGATGACAGCACGTATATGACCGGGGCCGAAGTCTTCGTCGACGGCGGCAGCGAGCAGGTGTGACCTTGGACCCGCTGCAGGCCTTCGCCCGCCGACTGGCGTGACACGGCGCACGCTAAACGCCCGTTGCCTGAGTCGGACTCATGAACATGGACTTAGATGGTCCTGACTACCAGGCCGTCAACCGGCAGGGGAGAATGGACGAACCATGCCATGGAGTACACGGGAGATCGCGGAGCTCGCCGGAACGTCGGTGAATACCGTGCGCTACTACCACCGCTCGGGTCTGCTCGACGAACCGGGTCGGACGTCCAACGGCTACAAACAGTACGGCGCCAGGCACCTCGTACGGTTGCTGCAGGTCCGGCGCTTGCGAGACCTGGGCGTACCACTCGCGCAGATCGAAACCGTGGGCTTCGGAGGGGGGCCTCCGACGGCCGCGCTTCTGGCGATCGAGGCGGACCTCACCGTCAACATCGAGCGACTGCAGAGGACCCGCGCCGAGATTCGAGCCACCCTCGATGGGTCCTCTGCCATCGATGTGCCGTCGGGCTTCGAGGATGTGGCATCTCGGCTGTCCGATCCGGATCGTTCGCTCTTGCTCGTCTATTCGCGGCTCTACAACGAGTCAGCGATGACAGACGTCAAACGCATGATTGAGTCCGAGCCGGAGCCCGACGGCGCCAGTGCGGCATTCGACACACTTCACGCAGACGCCGATGACGCGACGAGGCAGCTCGTCGCCGAGACGCTCGCACCCAAGCTCGCCCAGCACCTCGTGGACTACCCGTGGGTGATGGAGCCGGTCGAGCATATCTCGAAGGGTCAACGAGTCACCCGAGAGGCAGTCACCGAGGCCCTTAGAGAGTTGTACAACGTGGCGCAGCTCGACGTGCTGGGGCGCGCGAGCGCCATCGCGCAGGAGCGGCTAAACGTCGGTCAGCGATCAGCGACGCATACAGCCTGAACAGATTGACTGTGTAGCTGGTACATAGTGTTATCTGCTGAACATGAGGCAACGAGAACAGTTATCCCCGCCAGTGGTTTCGGGGCACGGCAACAGCACACGAGCACAATGGCGCGGGATGACGGTGACGGCTGCTGTGGTCGCCCTCGGGGTCCTGCTCGTCGGGTGCGCACCCGCAGGTGGCGTGCCCGCGGACGATCCCCAGAATAAGCCGATCGACCGCTACCACACCCAGGAGCTCGTATGGGAGAGTTGCGAGAGCTACGCGGTCACAGCCCTGGATGAGCAGTACTTCCCCCTCGCGCCCAATCAGCCGGAGTGCGCGCGGCTCGAGGTGCCGATGGACTACTCCGACCCTGAGGGTGAGACGGCGTCGGTTGCGGTTGTCCGGATCGCCGCTCGGGGCGAGTCAATGGGATCGCTGCTGTACAACCCGGGCGGTCCGGGCGGAGCCGGGCTTCTCACAACGATGGGCGCGTCGGTGACGTTGGGGGAAAGCGCGATCACCGAACGCTTCGACCTGGTCGGATTCGACCCCCGCGGGGTCGGTGCCACCGAGCCGGCGGTCGACTGCTACTCGGAAGACAGCACAACCGCAGGCGACAAGGTGTTCGAACGCCTCGGCTCGATCGCGCCGGCGCTCACCGAAGCAGACACTCAGGCGCTCGTCGAGCGGTGCGCTGAAGGATCGGGCGGCATAAATGCCCTCGCGAACATGGGCAGTCGCACCACGGCGAAGGACATGGACGTGCTCCGCGAGGCGCTCGGCGAGGAAAAGCTCAACTTCCTGGGACAGAGCTACGGATCACGCCTCGGCTCGGTCTATGCCGAAGAGTTCCCGGAGAACGTGCGGGCGATGATTCTCGACGGGGCATTCGATCCCACCCTGCAGCTGCAGGATCGACTTCTCGCGTCCTACACCGGTTTCCAGGTGGCATTCGACGCAATGGCAGCCTCCTGCGCCACACAGCACGACTGCCCGTTGGGTACCGACCCGGCTGGATGGACCGCAGCGTTCCAGGCCATCCTTCAGCCCCTGGGAGAGAGTCCGGTCCCCGCGCTGGAGGAGGAAGTCAATTTCGAGGTCGCACTCAGCGGCGTCATGGGCGGCCTGTACTCGCCCGACGCCTGGCCACGCATCATCACCGGCCTGCAAGAGGTGCAGCAAGGCCGTGGGAACGAACTACTCGCACTCGCGTACGGCATCAGCGGCTTCGAGGGCGACGGAGACACCTCCGACGGCAGCACCGAGGCACTCATGGCGATCAACTGCGTCGACGAGGATGAGCTGTCGGCCGACGACCTCGCCGCGCTGCGGACGGATACCTACGAGCAGGCGCCGTTCATGGACCCGGGTACCGACGTGACCGAGGCCGCCCGCTCCCACTGTGCAGATTGGCCGGAGACCGGCGAGCTGGGTATCCCATACGCGCATGAAATCGAAGGGCTCCCCGCCACACTCGTTGTGTCGACTACAGGCGACCCGACCACCCCACATTCGGGCGGCATCCGCCTCGCAGAATCGCTCGGCAGCTCCCTGCTGACGGTCGAGGGCGAAGGACATACAGTTGTCTCGGGTGGCGCGAGCCCGTGCGTGGACGAAATTGCCGCGGCTTATCTCATCCACCTCGAACTGCCAGAGGGCGAGTTGGCGTGCACGCTCTGATTCGCCGACCGCCCTTTCGAGACGCCAAGCACAGCCACCCCGAAGGATCACCGCTATGCACTCGCAACTGAATCATGGCTCACCGCCCCGCCTGATCGCTGTCGAGGAGTTCTTCGCGGATCCGGCCTTTTCCCATCCGTCGATTTCGCCGGACGGATCGAAGATCGCCTACCTCGCACCCGCCCATGGACGACGCAACGTGTGGGTGCGGGGGGTCAACGCGGACCATGCCGACGCGGTGTGCGTCAGCCATGATGACCGACGAGGTATCACTACCTACTACTGGGGTGACGACTCTCGCTGGGTGCTGTATCTGCAAGACACCGATGGCAACGAGGACTGGCACCTGTACCGGGTCGACCTCAGCAGACCAGACGAACCGGCAGAGGACCTCACGCCTCTGCCCCGGGGTCACGTGTCTTCGGTGCCGAGCCGTTGCCGTCGCACCCGGGCAGCATGCTCGTCGCCATGAACAAGCGACCGGTTGCGATCGATCTGTTCCTCATCGATGTGGCAACCGGTGAGATGACCCTCCATCATGAGCAGACCGATCCGACGGAGAACGTACTGCTGGACCAGCACGGGTCGCCGGCGTTTTCCACCCGCATGACGGCGGACGGAACGATGGAATTCTCGGCGATTGATCGTCGAACCGGTGCGCGCAAACAACTCCGACGCATAGGCGGCGCCGAGTACCCCGTGGGCGTGCAGCCTCAACTCGTCACCCCTGATGGGACGGGTCTATTGATCGGCGCGTACGGTGACTCGGACCATCTCCGGCTGATCCGCATCGATCGAGACACCGGCGATGAGACAGTCGTTGCCGCCGCCGGGGGCTCCAGCCTCGACATCCTCGGGACAATGGCACCCGGAGTCCTCCCGCCCACGGTCTTCACCAGCCGCCGCACAGGTGAGGTCATCGCAGCGAGATTCATCGGTGATCGGCCACGCATCGAAGTGCTGGATGACAGTTTCACCGAGGTTTTCAGAGCGCTGTCGAAGCTCTCGGACGGGGTGCTGGGCACTCTGTCCTCCGACCAGACAGAACGACGCTGGGTCGCAACATTCATTCATGACCGCGATCCCGCGACGAGCTGGCTTTACGACCACGCCACCGGGGAAGCCCACATCCTGTTCCGTCCTTATCCGCATCTCGAGCCGGCCCACCTCGCGTCGATGGAAGCGGTCGGATTCTCGGCTCGCGATGGGTTGGAGTTGCGAGGCTTTCTCTCACTTCCCGTCGGAGTGGCCCCCGCGAACCTTCCCCTGGTGCTCCTGGTGCACGGTGGTCCTTGGCAGCACGATACCTGGGGCTACAACCCGCAGGTACAGCTGCTCGCCAACCGAGGCTATGCGGTGCTGCAGGTCAATTTCCGCGGCTCGACCGGCTACGGTCGACATCACACCACGGCCGCGATCGGCGAGTTCGCGCGCGCTATGCACACCGACCTCATCGACGCCGTCGACTGGGCCGTGGCGCAAGGATACGTCGACCCACAACGCGTCGGCATCATGGGCGGATCCTACGGCGGTTACGCTGCCCTCGTCGGCGCAGCGCTCTCGCCTGATCGGTTTGCTGCAGCAGTCGACTACGTAGGAGTGTCCGACCTCGTGAACTTCATGCGGTCGCTCCCGCCGTTCACCAGGCCCTATATGGCCAATAGCTGGTTCCGGTACGTCGGCGACCCCGATGACCCCGCCGCTGCAGAGGATATGCGCTCCCGATCGCCCATCGCCATGATCGATCAGATTGAGACCCCTCTGCTGGTCGCACAGGGAGCCAATGACGCCCGGGTCGTGCAGGCCGAGTCAGACAACATCGTCACCCCACTGAGGGAACGCGGCATCCCCGTCGAATACATTCTCGCCACCGACGAGGGCCACGGCTTCGACAACCCGGAGAATCAGATCCTCCTTCACCGTGCGATCGAGCGCCACTTCGAAGCGTATCTCGGCAGCTAGCGCAAAGCCTGGTTGTTCTGGATGTTCATCGAAACCGTCACATCGAGGCTGAAAGTCAGTCGGTCGACGACCTCGATCCGCTCACACCTAGGCGCGAGTGGGCAGGGCGACAGTGTCGCCTGCCACGTCGATCGCAATCTTGCCGTGAAGTGCATAAGACCGCCTGTTCTCCAGGAGCTCATGAGCCTCGCCCATCCGAGCGAGCGGGAGAGTCGCGCCGATGACCGGCTTCACGAGACCGCGCTCGACAAGGTTGGTGAGGGCATCCAGCTTGCCGCGGTTTTGCCGAGTGAAAACGAAATGATAGGCGGCATTCTTGCCCCACGCCTCGATCAGGTTTTGCGGCTGCGCAATGTCGACGATGCTGACGACGCGTCCGAAGTCGGCGAGCGTGAGCGGGCTTCGTGTGAGCGTGTCTCCGCCGATCGTGTCGAGGACGACGTCGACTCCCTTGCCTCTCGTCATCTCGGCCACGGCATCGACGTAATCCGCCGAAGTGAAGTCGATCGCCTCATCGGCGCCGAGAGAGCGCACGAACTCGTGGTCGCCGGCTTTCGCTGTGGTGATCACCCGTGCGCCCATGGCCTTCGCGACCTGGATCGCTATCGTGCCGACACCCCCCGCGCCGCCATGGATGAGGATGCTCTCACCCACTGTGAGCAGAGCTCGTGTCACGAGAGCCTCCCACACCGTCCCGCCGACGAGCGTCATGCTTGCCGCCTCGAGGTGGCTGAGATTCGCCGGCTTCCGGCCGACGAGATCAACGTTGGCGACGTGCTGCTCGGCGTACGAGCCGGTGCCGCCGAAGATTTGGGGTGTGTAGTAGACCTCGTCGCCTGCGCGGAATTCGGTCACGTGGGAGCCGACTTCCTCGATCACGCCGGATATGTCGTGTCCAATGATCGCGGGGAGAGGGACGTGATCTGCGTAGTCTCCGCGGCGGATCTGAATGTCGAGCGGGTTGACGGCGGTCGCATGGACGCGCACCCGCACCTGGCGGGGTTCGACCTTCGGTACGGGAACGGTGCGCAGTTCGAACGCAGCAACACCGCCGAAACGGGGAAGGACAATGGCATTCATGGTGTCAGTAATGATAGGTATTCCTCATCTGGAGTGTCGGGCGCGACCGCGCCCGAACGGGTGTCATCTCAGTGTCTGGTACTGGGTACCGGCACTCCAGTGGCGGCAATGCCAATATGTGTGAGGATAGTGACAACAGGGCGGTGATGTGATGCAACGACCCCATAGCGTGGTGGTTCTCGTGCTTGATGGTGCTCTCCCTCTGGACGTGGGGATTCCAGCGGAGGTGTTCCATCCTGAGACGGGGTTCCCCTATGAAGTCTCGGTCTGCGGGGTCGAGCCCGGAACGGTGCCGGCGCACGGGGGCTTCGGGTACGCCGTCTCCCGTGGGTTGGAGGCGCTGGCGGGAGCCGATACGATCATCGTCCCGGGCTACGCGCCGGCGGGTCGACAGGTGCCGACAGAGGTGTACGAAGCACTTCGGAGCGCGGCATCCCGCGGTGTGCGGATCGCGTCGATCTGCTACGGTGCGTTCGCGCTCGCCGATGCCGGTCTGCTTGACGGTCTCCGTGCGACGACGCACTGGGACGCGGCGCAGCAGCTGGCGGAGCGACACCCGGAGATCACTGTCGAGCCGAACGTGCTCTTCGTCGACGAAGGACGTATCCTCACCTCGGCGGGTGCCGCCGCCGGCATCGACCTGTGCCTGCACATTGTGCGAAGCGACCTCGGGGTGAGCGCGGCGAACGAGATCGCCCGCAGCCTCGTGACCGCGCCCTACCGGAGCGGAGGGCAAGCCCAGTATTCGCCGAAGAATAGCTCCGTACCCCGCGGTGACACTCTGGCCACGACCCGCGAATGGGTCATGCTGCGGCTCGACCAGCACCTCACCATCGACGGTCTCGCGGCGCATGCGCGGATGTCGCCGCGCACGTTCCTGCGGCGCTTCGCCGAAGAGACCGGCAACACCCCGTTGCAGTGGATCCTGCGCGCCCGGGTCGACGCCGCGCGAGAGCTCCTGGAGACCACGAGGCTGTCCGTCGACCAGATCGCGGATCAGGTCGGCCTGGGAACCGGATCGAACCTACGGCTGCACTTCCGCAGGATCGTGGATGTGACCCCCTCCGAGTATCGGGCCACCTTTGCTGGGGGGAGCGGACGGGCCGGAGATGGATCGCGAGTATTGCTTGCCCGGTAGTGACGCTGTGTCATAGATCTCGGTGACACGGCGGTACTACAGCCAGAGCGCACGGTCGAGTGCAATTGGAGGTATGACAGACCACGTGCGGTTCTACCGCAAACCTTTCCGGATCATCCGGGGGAATCTCCCCGTCTTCCTCATCATCAACGCGATCGTGTTCGGCTTCTTCATCCTCGGACTCGTCGCGGCGATGGTGTTCCCCGAACTCGGAGCGCAGAAGGCGGCTTCCTCGGAAGCTGACGGGACGAACGGCCTGGTGCGCTCTCTCTTCGAAAGTCCGTGGCTGTTTGCGTTGGTCATTCTGGGAGTGAACGTCGTCAGCGCCGCCGCAGCGTGGATCGTGCTCCCGTCCCTTATCGTGCCGTTCGCCGCCATCCCTCTTTTCGCCTACAAGGCGTTCACCCTCGGATCGGGCCTGTTCCCGACCACCGAGATCGCCGCCGTCGGGTGGATCCCGCATTCGTTGACCGCGTTGATCGAATTCCACGCCTACTCAATCCTGGTCTTCGGCGCCTACCTCCTGGGCAGGTCCTGGCTGCGCCCCGCGACCATCGACGCAACCACCCGCCGGCTGGGTTACCTTCGCGGCCTTCGACAGTTCGGATGGCTCGGACTTCTGGCCCTGGGCTGGTTCATTGTGGGCGCGGTCTGGGAGGCATACTCCCTCCGCTACCTCGTGCACCCGCTCAGCGAACTGCTGCTTTAACGGCGGTCCAGCAAACCAAGCTCATTGTGAACTGCTCTACCGTGCTCGCCTCATCTCCGAAGCCGGGTAGCGCCCCCACCCCCAACCAAAGGAAGTAACTCAATGTCCAATCCCGTCGCTGATCTGATCGACGGCTTCCAAGAGCTCGTCGGACAGGTACCCGATTTTGTGCAGCCGCTCATCGTCGCCGCGGCAGGGGCGGTCCCTTTCATCGAAGGTGAAATCTCCGCCCTCATCGGAATCCTCGGTGGTCTGCATCCGCTGGTCGCTATGGCTGCAGCTGTCGCGGGAAACCTGACCTCGGTCGTGCTCGTCGTTCTGCTGGGCTCCCGAGTTCGATTGGCCGTCGTGGCCCGCCGGTCACGGACAGCTCCGGTACCAATGATGGCCTACGCCGGAGCCGTGGAAACGGGGCCGGTCAACGAAGCGGATGCCGCTGTGTTACCCGAGGAAGTCAAGCCCGAGTCGAAAGGACGGCAGAAGATCCGCCAGTGGCTGATCCGATTCGGAGTCCCTGGCGCCAGCATCCTGGGCCCTCTCGCGATCCCGACTCACTTCACCGCCGCCATCTTTGTCGCCTCCGGCATCAGCAAGGGCAGAGTCATCCTGTGGCAGGCCGTCGCCATCGTGATTTGGACGGGGATCACAACCGTCTCTGCCACACTCGCTACCGTGGTCCTCGGGACCTAGAACCAGCAACAAAGGGACGCCATCACCCTCCACCAGCCCTCCCGAGCGTTTCGGTCCTTTTGGCGATCATTGGTTTGGTGTGACACTGCTGTGATGGCTCAAGACATCGTGAACTGCTGAGCCCCCGGAAACGGGGGTTCAGCAGTTTGGTCGTTGTATCCCTGTACGGTGCATCCGTCCGCTGTGTCGTGACTGATCTTGCCGTCGCGGTCGTCGCCCTCAGGCGTTGCTGAGCTGCAGCGCCAGGAGCACCAGGGCAACCGCGGCGAACGCCGTGATGACCGTTGCGCCTGAGATGAGCATGATCACAACGCTCGCGCCGCCCAGCAGAACAGCGGCGGCGGCCTTGGCCCGGGAAGGTGTCGGAGTCCGCAACCTCACCGTTTCGAGACCCGAAACGGATGTCGCCACGATGGCGATAAGGACGAAGGCGACTATCAGCCACACGGGACGTCCCAGCCACCATGCGGCGGTACTAAGCGCCGGGAGATCTATGCCGAATACCATCGCCGAGATGGCTGAGATTCCTGCCATAGCCAGCAGCACCGGCATGTGCCAAAGGTAGATGGTCATCGCGCGTGGAGTCACGAAGCTTGTGATGGCAACGGCTCCGGGACGACGGCTGATCGTCTCCAGTCCTGCCCGAAACAGGGAGAGCCCGCTGGTGTGGGCGATACCGACCAGGAGGAGGGCCGTCGTCGGTGGGTTGACGTTGGCGATGAGATCAGGCGAGTACAGGCCCGATCCACAGGCAAGGGCAAGTGCTGCGACGGCGCCGAACCCGATGAGGGCGCGGGCGCGTCGGCTGAGACGGTCGATGGTGCCGTCGGCGAAGAAGAACCCCAGTTGCTGAAGCGCCAACCAGACGAATGCGAGGTTGAAGAAGCCCAGGGAGTCGATGCCGCTGATTGCCCTGGCAATGTCGACACCCGCCGCGAGAGTCGTGAGAGCTGCGAGGGAGCGCAGTGGGGCGCGCTCGTGGGCTGTGGTGAGGGCGGGCAGTAAGGCCTGGCAGAGTAGAAAGACGCCGAGGAACCACAGCGGTTGGCTGTAATAGAGCCCGGCGACGCCTACGAGGTTGGCAGGCACGCCGAGGAGAGTGAGCAGCGCAAGCCCTGATCCGACGACGGCGAACACGAGCAGCGCCGGCAAGAGAAGCCGGTGTATGCGGGCGGCTATGAAACCTGCGGCTGTGCCGCCCGTGGCGCGCAGGCGTCGGTAGAACAGGATGCCCGAGAACCCGCCGATGACGAAGAACAATGGCACCACCATAAGCACCCAGCTCAGAGGTGCTACCCACCAGGTCCCGTGGCTGGCGTTGCTGAACACCGGCCCCGTGTTGCCGACGGTGACGCCCACCATGATGGCGTGCATCAGCACGACGCCGATGATGCACAGCGCACGCACGAAATCGATTCCCGTTTCGCGCACACGCTCACGGGCGGCGGGCAGCGCTACGGGTGTTGCTTGCTCAATGGTCAAAGTGACCTCCTTGGTCGTTGTCCAAGGAGCCTAAGAATGCGGTGCCGGGGCGCACATCAACCGTCGGTGCCGCCTGCACCCTACCGGGGGCCTAGACCGGAGCGACGTCTCGCAAAGCTATGCGGGTTCGGCCAGCCCCGTGTCGTAGGCGAAGATCACAGCCTGCACCCGGTCGCGGGCACCGATTTTTGCCAGGATCTTGCCGACGTGCGTCTTCACCGTCTGCTCGGCGATGAACAGCGATGCGCCGATCTCCCTGTTCGACCTTCCCGCACCGATGAGCACGAGCACTTCGCGCTCACGATCGGTGAGATCTGCGAGTTGAGCCGAGGTGCGCGCTTCGCGAGGCTTCTGGGCGGCGAACCGGGCGATCATCCGCCGGGTAACGCTGGGGGCCAACAGTGCGTCGCCGGCGGCGACGACGCGGACCGCATGCACCAGTTCCTCCGGCAAGGCGTCCTTGAGGATGAAACCGCTCGCGCCCGCTTGAAGCGCGTCATAGACGTAGTCGTCGATGTCGAACGTGGTGAGCATGAGGATACGTGGCACATGCGCTGCTGGGTAGGTGGGGCCCAGGATGCGTTGGGTCGCTTGGATCCCGTCGAGCTGCGGCATCCGGACGTCCATCAGGATCACATCGGGGTCGAGCCGGGCGGAGAGGTTCACGGCTGCGGCGCCGTCGGCGGCCTGGCCCACGACGCGGATGCCGTCGTGTGCGTCCAAGAGCGCCGCGAAGCCGGCACGCACCATCGCCTGGTCATCGACGATCAGTACGCTTATTGTCACGGATTCTCCTTTTCCATACCGGGCTCAGGATGCCACCGAAGCACTGCTTCGACGGTCCAACCACCGTCGGCATCAGGACCGGCCTCGAAGGTCCCGTCGAGGAGCGCGACGCGTTCACGCATCCCCGTCAGGCCATGGCCTTCGCCCTGTACCGGCGGCACGCCGGCAGCGGTGTTGTGCACGCGCAGCCGGAGCATCAAGGGCTCCGTCCGGACCTGGACGGACACGGAGGCGCCTGGGGCGTGGCGGACCGCGTTGCTCAGCGACTCCTGGACGATGCGGAACGCCGCGATCTGCACGGTTGGCGGGACGTCGGGGGTCAGGGCGATGAGCTCCAGTGCGACGTCCACGCCGGTACGCCGGGTGCTGTCGATCAGAGCGGGAATGTCCTCGATTCCCTGTTGCGGGGCGAGTTCCGCGGTCTGGTCGTCGGTGCGCAGCACGCCGAGGAGGCGGCGCATCTCGGTGAGGGATCCGCGGGCAGTGGCTGCGATATCGGCCAGTTCTTTGGCGGCGTTGTCGGCCAGATCGGGGACGCGGTACCGTGCGGTGGACGCCTGTACCTGGATGAGGGACAGGCTGTGAGCCACGACATCGTGCAGTTCGCGGGCAATTCGGTTGCGTTCCTCCACCAGGACACGGCGGGACTGCTCCTGCGCGGTGAGATCCCGCTCGCTGGTGAGTTCCTTGGTGGCGCGGATGCGTCCGGCCAGGAGTATCGCGACCATATATGCGACAACGCTGATCGACGCGGCGACGATGAGATCGGCTGTCGGCGGGTTCGCCGCTGCAACCTCGGGTTGCAGCAGAGGCGCCGCGAGTGAGCCCGCGTTGCCGACGAGCAGCGGGGTCAGACCCATTCTCCAGCCGTGCAGGAAAGTGATCACGCCGACGAATGCGGCAAACGTGATCAGCGCAGGTACCGTCCATGGCCACGGCCCGACACTTTCCGGAATCACGAACAGCGGTAGCAGGAATGCCGCGAGCGAGAACAGCCCGATGGCAATCCGGGGGCGGGGGATGGCGACGAGCAGGGAGGCGGTGAGCACGACGCCGAGCAGGAGCGCAAGCGGAACAGCTGTGCCGTAGACGGCGGCGTGGACGGGGACGAGCACGGCCGCCAGCGCGACGGTGGCGATCATCAGGAGTGTCAGCTGAACAGTGCTCTTCCTGCTGTGTCGCACGGTTCCATCCATGTCGGTCATCCTGTCACGCTCGGCTGGCGAGCCGTGGCCACGGCATTCGTCTCAACGCGTGTGACGACTCGGCCGAGGCTGTAGCGTCGCCGAAATTCCATCAGCCGATCGATGACCAGGCCGATGAGGAGGGCGAGTGCGGTGCCGAGAAGCGCGCTCAGCAGCGGCTGTTTTTCAAGCCACTGGCCGGCTGCGAGGCCGAGGCCCGCGCTGTACGCCGCCCACGCCACTCCGGCGACGACGCTAAGCGGGAGGAACCGCCGCCACGGGTACCCCACCGCACCCGCTGACATGTTGACGGCCACGCGTCCGACCGGGATGAAGCGTCCAGCGAGGATCAGGCCCGCGCCGCTGTTTCGAAGACGTCGCTGCGCCCACTCGAAGCTTGCCGCCACTCGCGGTCGCCGCATCCAGCCAAAGCGCGTGCTCCCGACGGCCCGACCGATCGTGTAAGCGATGTTGTCGCCGATGATTGCTCCGACGGCTGCCACGGCAGCGAGGACGACGAGGTTCGGGCCGCCGGCTGATACCGCGACGGCCGCTGCGGCCACGAGCACTGTCTCGCTGGGGATCGGAGGGAAGAACCCGTCGACTATCGCTACCGCGAACATGACGAGGTAGAGCCACGGGGAGGTGACCGCCACGGTGATGAGCTCATTGATGAAATCCATAACCTCGACGCTACGAAGTGTGGTCATGCTGGGGCATCACTCGGAGGTATCCGCGCACCCATACCGCGGAGCTGTCTTGCTCGCGACGTGTTCCCGCCATCTGCCTGTCCCGGCATTCTGGTGAGTAGGCGCAGAGGCAGTCGTCCACTCCGTTGCTCGGAGAGCCCTTGTCAGGCCGCTGCCCGATTGCTCCCCAGCAGGGTGCCCACGACGGCTACGTAATCGGCAATCATTCGTTGGCGTCCGAAGCGATCGCGCGCGGAGAGACTGCGGCTGCGGAGCTCCACTCGTCGGTCGAGTACGTCATGCCAGGTCGCGGCGATGTTCGCGGGGTCGTGCGTCGTGACGAATCCGATGCCCTGCACCGTAACTGCGGAGTCGCCGACATCGGTTGTGACTGGCGTCGCTCCTGAGGCAGCGCCTTCGAGGAGGCAGAGTGGTGAGGCCTCACCGAAAGCACTCGTGAGCGAAACGATGTCGGCGATCTGGTAGATCGTCGGCATGTCGTCGCGAAGGCCGAGGGCGTGAACGTTCGTTGTACCGCTGACACCCGACTCGGTGAGCAGGGTGCGGAATGCGTCGTTCCCCGGCGTCATTCCAGCGCCGCACACAAGGAAGTGCGTCTCGGGACGCTGCCGCGACAACAGGACGGCGGAACGCAGGAACAGGCCGGGATTCTTCATCTCGTCGAATCTGGCGGCAAGCACCACGACGGGCGCCGCGGCCGGTATCCCCAACCGACTTCGTGTAAACGCTTGCTCATCCTCCGTTGCGGGGCGAAAGCGATCGGTGTCAATGCCGTTGCCGATGACGAATCGCTCAGTGGTGGGCGCGAGGAAAGGCGCGTAAGCGTCGCTGGTGGACCGGGCGCACGAGATTTCAGTTGTCAACAGACCGCTGGCAGACGCTTCGCTGAGCCAGGAGAGAGCGGCCCCCGAGTGCGTCGGGTCGGATCGATGAAGGCAGGCTGCGACCGGGATGCCGGGCATCCAGCCACGCTCGCGTAAGGCGAGCAGGAGCCCGATCGGCTGTTCCTTCAAAGACAGTACGACATCGGCTTGCCGGACCGCGTCCGCGGCGATGCGCAGCTGGCGTTCGGTGAATGTCGCTGGCGCCGGTGCGTCCGCGCCGGCCAGCCGCCCCAGGGTTGTCACCTCGATGCCTGACTGGATGAGGTGCAGGTACCGGGGGTCAGTGTGCAAGTGCTGCACGGACGACTCGCGGCGCGCTGCCGACGCGATTGACAGGACGCTGTGCACCTGGTTGGCCTGGCTGTGTAGTCCGGCGATGAGATCGGTGTGCAGGATGCGGGCTCCACCGGCGAAGAAGCCTTCGTAGAGCGACAGCACTCGGATAGGACGGTTCATCGCGACGCCTTTCGGGAGGGAGCATGGTGCAGGTTCGGGTGCGGCGAATCTTCGAGAGCATCAGGTGGCATCAGACAGAAAGCGAGGATGCCGTTCGGACAATGTTGTAAGGAGCACGGCGCGAAGTCGATTAACTGACAGTGTGCATCGGATGAACGACCGCTGACGATTGATCGCGCGGAGGTTGCTGGCGCGGGTCCCGGTCGATGCTGGTTTGCTGCTGGCGCTCCGATCGTCTACTCGGCCTTCCGAAGTCGCTTCTTTGCCGCGCGCTCAGTGAGTATGGTGAGGAAGTCCCTCACAGGTCGGTCGGCGAGGGCCGCGAATTCGGATCGAGTAACGTCCTCGATCTGAATTCGGGGGAGATCGGGGAACTTCTTCTCGAGCCGGTCGACGACTTGGCGGATGGTCTCTTCATCATCTATGTCCGTGGTCACGATCTGAGTGTCCTCAAAATGCCAGGCCCCGTCAATTCCCACCCGAACGCCCGGTGGTTTTCAGAGCGAGTGTTCATCTGCCGCACTGTATGGCACTGCTTTGAGTGGGGAAAGGCAGCGCACATCCCAGCGCCTTTCCGGTGAGCACCAGCCGCAACAACGTGGCCCAGTTCCGGTGTCTGCTGCCAGCCGAGTCGCTCGGACGGATCGTGGTTGTCCTGGTTACGACACCCGCTATTAAACAAATGGACAGCTACGCCAGTGGCATACGAAGAGCACACTTGAATCGCGGAAGACATCCGCAGGCAATCCGGAGACGTGAGGCACTCTCGATGGACTATGAACAGCTTTTCTCGGTTGTGGGGGCCGGGCCGGCGATGTGGGAAGTGCGTCACGAGGTCACCAACGAGCTGGCGGGCGCCATTCAACGCACGCCTCGAGGATTCCTGGTCCGGGACGATCAGGCGCACCCAATCGGTAGCTTCGACTCAATCACCTGCGCCCTCGAAAGGCTGTACGAAGTGGCGTAACAGCCAGGTCTGCTGTTCGAACATCAGAGACACCGACACAACACGGGCTCCTCCGTCTGTGAGAACGAGGACCTCGCGGGATGTTGTTCCCTCCGGGCAGCTGAAGAATACGCTGGGTCGCGGTCGCAAGGCTGAGTCGGCCGGGCACACTGAAGGAATAAGCCGGCCTCTAGCCCTCCACCGGAAAACTCGACGGGCCCGAGACAGCTCACCGAAGATGGTATTGACCCATTCGGGGGACGTGCTTCAGAATGGATGCGAGCCTCACCACCCGAAATCGAGGCGGAAAGCCAGACAGAACGTGTCCATCGAAAGCCATCAACAGTTCAAGCTATCCACCAGCTGGTACAACCCAGAGGTGCACCAAGCCACCGGTGTGATCATCGCTCAGACCCACACGGACCCAGACGATGCGCTGCGACGCCTGGTGGGGTATGCGGAAGCCACAGGACTACTCGTGGATGCCGTGGCCGCGGACGTTATCGCTTGCCGGATTACCTTCATCTAACGCCTTCGGTTGCTTTTCCGGGCACTCGTGGAAACTATCAGGGCTCTGAGCGACGAAGGCGTAGACGAGAGAAACTCCGGGGTGGGCCAGAGGGGGTCCTCCGCCTGACACTAGTCAGCCAGGGACTGCTCTGCCGCTGCATCCGACTCATCGACCACTTTGACAAGTTCGAACAACACGACAACCAGTCGAATTGCCCCGTGGGCGGCCAGGAGGACACACGCTTCAAGGGCCCAGAGAGCGACGCTGGTTGCGCCGGCGGAGGCCAGGGCTGACGCAAGGAGCGAACCGAATGCGGCCGCGAGCGGGGTCGTCACCACCGACATCCAATTGCGCTGAAGGCTCGTGGACGCCATGAGGCGCACGGTGCGAAACCGCTGGTCGATACTGCTCAAGCCGAAGAGCACGACAACGCCGGAGAATCCACCGACCATCGCCGCGACGCCAGCAACTCCCAGCGCCAACGCACTGACAGCGACCTGCCGTCGCTCTGTGCCGAGGCCGTCGAATGGCGCAGACACCGCGACGGCGGGGATCCATAGCGACACCACGAACTGGGCAAGCACCATGCCGATGAGGGATCCCGTCACCACACTCGGATGGTCGAGCAGGAAGTCGCCAATCCGTCTCACAGTAGGTCCGATGTCCGTGACGATGGGAGCCCCGTGATCCGCGATCGGTCCACGCGCGTGATTGCTCTCATCTGATGAGCGTATTGAAGTGGCTCAGGCCGAGTCATCCGTGGAAGTACGGAGATCTCAGGGGGATGAGCAGCGAGTCGTTGACGGAGGCCATCTGGTGTGGCCGAGATGACAGGCCGACTCACTAAGGTGGGTCGAATCGGAGAAAGCGCGACCGCCGTGAGGAAGCTGACAAAATGACCAGAACGCTGCTTCTGGCAGAGATTGCCGCGATGCCGCACGGGCAAGCGAGACAGATTCTGGTGACCGGTGAGGCCGGCATGGGCAAGTCGACGGTGATCGGCGAGGCCGCGGCCCGGTTCACGGCGGCGGGCTTCATCGTGCTGCGAGCCACGCCCTCGTTCGCTGAGCGGCACACGTCTTACAGCATGCTTTGGGACCTGCTGGAACCGCTGGATTTGAGTTCGTTCACGAGCGTTCCCGATGAGTATCGTTCTTTTCTGCAGATCGCGATGGGCCGTCAACCCGCTGCCACTGAGCTGCCGTCGCTGGCTACTGCCATCGCTTTCGAGGGCATTCTGGCCGATATCTCGTCGCGGAGACCTGTTGCGATCGTGATCGATGATGCCCAGTGGGCGGATGCCGAATCGCGAGCCACAGTCGAGCGCGCCTTCAGGCGTTCGGCGAGCCACCGGGTGTACCTACTCGCAGCGAGTCGGCCGACCGTCGATTCCCCCAGCAAAGCACTCGACCTGGGGTTTGACCTCACAGACGAGCGCGTCCTTCAGGGCCTGTCGGTTGAGGAACTCGACGGTGTGATCCGTCCGGGCTGGCCGTCGACCCTGACCCAGGCGCAGGTGGTCGCCTTGCGCGAGCACACGGGCGGTAATCCGCTCTGGGCACTCGAACTGATGAGCCGTGGGTCTCTCGCTGACCTTGGTGCCCGCATGCTTGGCACGGTCGCGGTTCCACCGTCGCTGGCGGGGGCCATCGCCGAGCGGTTGCGCTTTTTGAGCGCGGAAGCCAGCGACGTCGTGTCGATCGTGGCGTTGCTGGGCCATCCCAAACATGATCTTCTGGCTGCCGTTCTGTCGTTCGCGGGAATCTCAGAGGGTGCCGTTGATGACGCGGAAGCCGCCGGCTTCCTGTCCTTGACCACGGAGACGGTGAGAACGCGGCATCCGCTTCATGCTTCGGCAGCGGCAGCTCGTCTTACCCCTGGCCGTCGCCGAAACCTGCACCGGTTCATTGCCGATGCGGTGCACGACCCCGTCGTCAAGGCGCAGCATCTGCAGCAGTCGCAGCCCAGCGGGCCCGATGAATTCATCTCAGCAGCCCTCTCGGAGGCCGCGGTTGTCATGCGGCAGCGTGGGGCCCGTCTGCGCTCGGCTCACTTCGCTGCCCAGGCAGTCTGGCGAACCGATCCCGCGTCTACGCAGTATGTGGATCGGGTGCTGAGTCAGGCGCAGCAGCTCTCCTCCGCCGGAGATCTGGCGGCGTGCCTCACCGCACTCGAGCACGTGGCCACAGAACGGCTAGACATACACCAGTTCGACGCCTTCATTGCCCTATCGACGAGTGCACTCGCATCCGTCAGCGGTCGGAATGCTGTGACCGCTTTCCTCGTTCGACACCTTGACAAGGCAGCGGACGATCGGATCCGGCAAGCGGTCGTGCAAGCGCACATGGTTGCTGACGATCTCATGACGGTCACGGAGCGCGGCCAACTCTCGTCGCTGGCATTCGACCGGCTCAGAAGTGTCGACGCTCCAAACGCGGTCCATCGAGCGCTGAGGGGCACCATCCGGTCTCAACTCGACGCCGGCGGCGGTCTCAATGCGGAACTGATCGACGAAAGCACTCGCCGTCAGGGCATCCAGATCGTGTCGGGTCTTGAGGACACCGGCCTGGCCGCGACCGGGTTTCTCGCGCATCTCGTCGACGATTTCGCCTCCTCGCGTCTCGCTCTTTCCGAACTCGTGGACTGGGCCAGGACCGAAGGGAAGGACGGCATCGAGCGTGCGTTCCTGGCGCACGCCGCCCACGTCGAGCTGACGGGCGGGAACGTGGCGGCCGCGATAGCACTCCTGGCAGAGTCAGGTCACCGTGCCGACTCTTCCAGTCTGCCCGCCAGCGTGTTGCCAATCGTGGGTCTGGTGCTGGTCAGCGAGGCCAGGCACGATGAGCTGCGTGAAATGCTCGGACGTTGGCACGACTCGGATGTAGGCACGGGCCAATTCGTGAAGATGATCGTGCCCGCACTTCGCGGGTTCTCCGCTCTTGCGCAAAGAAATTGGTCGGCTGCTGTCGATCATCTTCGACAGGCTGCGTTGGTTGCCGATGCGCTGCAACTCGTCGAACCCGGCAGTCGCTTTCGCATCGACCTGCCTTTGATCGAGGCACTCTTCATGATGGGGAACAACGAGGAGGCAGCGGATCGCCTTGCCGTGATGCGCTCGTTCCTGGCAACGAGGGACCGACCGCTCGCACGCATCGGCCTGCACCGGCTGACTTCGATGGAATTCGCTGCGGCCGGCCGTCTCGAGGAGGCACTCGCCGAAGCCGGCCTCGCTGTAGACGCGGCTGTCCACGCCCACCGCTTCGCAGACGAGGCGCTGTGCCGCCTACAGCGGGCTCGAGTGCTGAGCCGACTTCGCAAGGTGACGCTCGGCCGCCGGGAACTCGATATGGCTACGGAGCGTGCCAACGCGAGCGACAGCGTCGATGTCCGTGAGCAGGTCGCTGCCGCCGTCGCGACAGCGCGCAAGACCAGGTCGAGTTCCGCGTTGACCGCCGCACAACAGCGGGTGCGGGTGGCTCTGGTTGCGGGTCACACCAACCGGGAGATCGCGGCCGAACTGTTTGTCAGCATCCGCACCGTCGAATCTCACGTATCGGCGATTCTGCGGAAAACCGGCGCGGCGTCTCGTTCCAAAATCCGGGACCCCCGCTGACGGCCTGACGCCACCTGGCGACCCGCGCCGATCACGATCACCTTGCGCGTGCCGGGCCCAACAGGCCTCTCCAGGCCTGTTGGGGGGAGGCTACTTAGCCCCTAATGAGTTCGGCTGCGCGCTCCGCGATTGCGTAGACCGTGGCATTCGTGTTTGCCGAGACAGGCGACGGCATGATGGATGCATCGGCCACCCGAAGATTGGCGATGCCACGAACTCGGAGTTCGGGGTCGACAACCGCAAGGTCGTCGGTGCCCACGCGGCAGGTTCCGGCGTAGTGGAAGTAGACCAGTAGGCTCTCCCGGAGGTAGTCGAGCACATCCTCATTGTCATTCAGCGGTCGGCCCGGCTGAGCCTCGTCTCCGCGCCACGCGGCAAGTGCAGCGGCGCGGCCGATGCTTTGAGCCACGCGTAGACCTTCCGTCATGACCTCGACGTCGCGTGGGTCAGAGAGGTAGCGGGGGTCGATGAGGGGCCCCATGGCCGGGTCGGAGCTCTGCAGTCGTACCGTGCCGCGGCTGTGCGGCACTATCGCCGAGAATCCGATGGCGTATCCATTGTCTGGACCGGGAAGCGTTTGGGCGCGGTACGGCTGGCTGATCAGAAGGATTTGCAGATCGGGTCCGGCGGCGGAACCGGTGGTCTGTACGAGGCCGATTCCCTGGCCCCAGACGCTGCTCGGAATGGTCTCGAGCGGGGATGCTGCCTCATAGAGAACCGTGGACATCGGGTGATCATGAAGATTTGTGCCGACACCGGGTAGGTCCAACGCCAGGTCGATGCCGAGCTCGGCCAGGTGGTCGGCAGGGCCGATACCCGAGAGCAGCAGCAACTGCGCGGAGCCAATCGCCCCCGCGGTGAGGATGACTTCTCGCTGGGCAGTGGCGGTCATCGAAGCTCCAGAGATGGTGAATTCGACTCCGGTGCACACGCCGTCGCCGATGACGAGGCGGCTCACGGTCGCGTCGGTGACGACGTGGAGGTTCGGGCGAGCCATCGCGGGACGCAGGTACGCATCGGCGGCGCTCTGGCGCACACCGTCTTTCACGTTGACATCCGCCAATCCGAAGCCGTCCTCAAGTCCGCCGCTGATGTCGTCGGCCATCGGGTAGCCGAGTTCCGCAGCAGCGGCCAACGCAGCCACCACGGCGGGGCTGGGATCGGGTGTGGGCCCTACCGTCAGCGGACCATCGGTGCCGCGGAGGGCGCCGTCGCGCTGGACCGCGCACTCGCTGCGCCGGAAGTACGGGAGCAGGTCATCAAATCCCCAGCCCGATGCACCCTGCTTAACCCAGGAATCGTAGCTGGACCGGTGGCCGCGAGCGTAGGTCAGCCCGTTGATGCTGGACGAGCCGCCCAGGGCCTTTCCGCGGGGGGCCGCGATGCTCTGGCCGGTGAAATCCTGAACGACTGTGTTGTCGCACCAACTTGCGGACGAGCCGAGCAGCATGGGCCAGACCACCGGAGTTGCCATCCCAGGCAGGGGAGTGCTCGACCCGGCCTCGAGCAGGAGGACCCGCACTTCGGGATCCTCGGTCAGACGAGTGGCGATGACACTGCCGGCTGTGCCTGCCCCCACCACGATGTAATCGTATTGAGCATGTGACTGCGTCTGCTGAGTCTCGGTCGGCTGGTCGGTGAATGACATGGAGTCTCCATCGGTAGTTGGTGAGAGATGTCGAAAGCGACACCGTTCAACCGAAGCTACGGATTATCTGCGCCGATTCCATCAGTGGAAGCACTGACGTGTCCCCGTCTTGGCCGTCGGCCGCCCAATCGGGTTCAGGCGTTTCTACTTTGGGTGATGGCGCCACCCGCTCGAATGAAAGCGATCTACGTCGCTGGGTTCGGTTCTCGCCGTTCAGGTGAGCGGAAGTGACGCGATTGCGGGTGCGGCTGCCACGCTCAGCACCTTGGGAGCAGGCCGTGCCGTGGTGCCGTTTGGCCGGCTCACGGAGCGGTTTGGTCGCCACACCTCTCTCGGAATCGGCACGATGATCTCGGTGCTCGGAACCGTGCTCGGTGTCGTCGCAGCGGCGCCGACGGTATTCCCTCTCTTGCTGATCGGGTTCACGCTCCTGGGCGCCGGGCGGCGCCCAACGTAAGATCCATCAGTCCGTGGTTTCACCGATGCAGATGGTCGCCGTGATTTCTAACCTCGAAAGATGACAACAGTATTGAATCCAAACGAGTCGACAGGCGCGGCTGCATCAGTAGTGCTCATTTCTGGTGCCTCATCCGGCATCGGCTTCGCGGGGCGGGGAAACGGCGGATCAGAGACCCGCGGAATGGTCCCGTGCCGGAACACTGGGGTCTGTGAACGTCGGTTGCCCGTCCTCTGAGCCGATGTGCTCACCGTGCTTGTCAAGCGGCCACCATGATTCGAACTCTGACGCCTCCAGCGGGACACGGCGGGCGCCCGTGACGGTGATGGCACCCTGTCGGTCACCGCCCGAGAGGGAACTCCGTTACCGGAGTGTCGACACCGTGAGTGCCGTACGGGAAGGCGCCGTGCACTCCTTCGTTGTTGATGAGGAGGAGGCTGGTGTTCGGAAGCTTTGTGCCGGTGGTTCGTCCGCTTTCCAGGGGGGTGAGTGCGTCGACTTCACTCTGAATCACCAGCGTCTCGGGGAAATCCGCCGGCGGGCCCGGCATCGCCAGCTTGCTCGGCCACCACGCGCACAGCGGCGGCGCGTCCAGTCGGCCCAGTTGCTTCGTCAACGGTGCGACGTCGGCGGTCTTCGCGTTCTCGGCCGTCCAATATCCCGCACCCTGGGTCCACTGACCGTCGTTGCAATAGGCGAAGTCGACGGTGCTGGCGAAGGTACGCGTCTCCGGCTCAGCGGGAGCGGGCTGTGATTGAAAGGCGATCTGTGCGCGTGCAGCATCCACAAGTGGGGTGGGGACAACCGCCGGGTCAAGGCGGTCAAGGATCCGGGAGGCCGCGCCCGCAGGGTCGCCCGTCGGGGCCACCGCACTGTCGGCTTCCGACTCGCCCTCGGCGATGATCTGTTGCACGAGTTCGGCTGCGACGGGGTAGGGGACATTC
Organism: Cryobacterium sp. SO1; assembly: GCF_004210215.2. NCBI lineage: Bacteria > Bacillati > Actinomycetota > Actinomycetes > Micrococcales > Microbacteriaceae > Cryobacterium > Cryobacterium sp. SO1. Next base: position 2,474,690 of record NZ_CP067394.1, on the reverse strand, counting down.
TTGCTGAACGTCGCCAACGCTCCCGTGGTGGTCCAGACAAGTCCAGCCGCTTCCGAAAACTCCGGTTGGTCGGAGGCCGCGAAGTATCGCGTCCAGATTGCCTCGGGATCGTCGCCGAGACCGTAAGCGGCGTCGTTGCGAGCGATCCGATTCATCAGGTGGAGGCGGAACTGTCGATCGAAGCCGGTGTACTGCGCCGACAGGAAATGCTCCATCGAATCGTGGGTGACATCGAGGGCGGAATCGAAGACCATCCGGTCGATGTTCTCAGGAAAGAGCGACCCGAACCACGTGCCGAGCCAGGTGCCATACGACGAGCCGAAGTAGGTCACCGACGGCGCTCCGAGCAGATGGCGGATGAAGTCCATGTCGTAGGCGGTCTTTTCGGAGGTGACGGTGCGCACTTCGGGGACGTCGGAGCAGGCCGCGGCGATCGCCTCCAGCTCACCCTGCTCGCCCGCTACCGGGTCGTACCGATACTCGCACTCCACGATGCTGCTCTGGCCGATGCCGCGCTGGTCGAAAGTCACGAAGTTGGTGGTCGCCTTCAAGTCGGGCGTTGCCTGCTGGATCTGCGCGGCAAAGGGCAGGCCGGGCGCGGCGGGACCGCCCGGGTGAATGAGCACGGTGGAGTTGTAGTCGGGATCGTCGGTCTCGATGTTCTTTGCTTGCGAGATACGCAGATCCCAGGTCTTTGTGGGGGTCGGGGTCATTCCAATTCTGCGGCACCTTGACCGTGGCGCACTACACATTGCTGATGTCGGTGTCTGTGGGATCGAGCGCCGAGGCGAACTGGCAGTTGTCCCACGAGAGTTCCTGGTCGGCGAGCGGGCCGGCGAGTGCGGCGACGTCGGGCATCGTGGTGTGCTCGCTTTCGGCAGCGTCAGGGCTGCAGGCACTCAGCAGCCCGATGCCGATCACAGCGAGCACGGCAACTAAGCGCCTCGCTCCGGACCGGTTGGTGACGGTCGATGACATCCGAATCTCCTTGTAACGGCGTGAGATTCCATCACACACTATGTCCTAGGGACCGGGTCAAGCCGGGCCCGAAAATGCCCAAATGGGCCCAACATCGGCCTGCCGCTCACCCGGATCGCCGCCATGCGCAGCGCCCACGACGATCCGGGCGAAGCGCTTCGGACACTCGACGCCGAGCTTGCCGTGACGATCGGGCGCCTGCAGCGGATGCGCTCAGAGTTCGCGGACATCGCAGAGCACGGTGCACCGCCCGAACGAGTTCGAGGAGCTGGCAGCGGGCGAGACGGACGACCGTGCCGCCGCCTCTGAGGAGATCCAGTGACCAGCAAACCGCGACTATCGATGTACCGGCTCGATCCGTCCGTCGTCAAGACGGGCGATCTTGACTGTTCCGTAGACCCACTGGAGGCGATGCCGGCGGCGGTCCCGGTCCGGGCCTGAGGGGGAAGTGTGGTGCGGGAGGCGCCTTTCTCTCGCCGACACGCCGCGTAACCCGTTAGACACGCCGTGTAACCCGTAGGAGGGTGGACGGCACGTTCCAATGTGTATAGCGTTGCTTCCGGACAGTGCACCTACAAAACAAATAGACCAGACCACAATGCAAATTGAAAGGCCTTGACATGGCGAATTTGAACGTGACCTATGACGAAATGGATGACGCTGCCAAGCGACTGCAGAACGGTCAGATGGACTTGGAGTCCAAGCTGGGGGAGTTGAAGAACCTCGTCGGCGGCCTCGTCTCAGGCGGCTTCGTGACCGAGAAGGCGTCCGTCGCATTCGAAGCCACCTACACCGACTTCAACGAATCTGCGACGAAGATGGTCGGTTCACTCGACGGCATCAGCGAATACATCAAGCAGGCGGCACTCGCCCTGCGAGGCACAGACGAGGAGCTCGCCAAGGTCATCAAGGGCTGACAACAAGTCTCCAAGCGATCCGGCCGCGATCGCGGCCGGGTCGTCCGGTCTGCGGAAGGAACCCTTAATGCCCGACCTTGTGGTCACCTCCATCGCCGTCGACGAAGCGGCTGAACAGCTTAAGGCGATCTTCGACGAGTTCACCAACGCCAATAAAAGCAGGGATGATCAAAAAGACATCTGGGGGCACGAAACAGTGGAATCCGCGATGTACGACTTCGTCGAAGACTGGTGGGTCAAACGGGAGAAGCTGACCGTGAACCTCAAAGACCTCCAGGCCAAGATGCAACAGGCCTCTGAGACGTGGGGCGAGACCGAGATCCAGCTCGCTGACGTGATCACCCCGGCGGACACCTGATGGGGGCACGCGCCGCCGACTGGCATTTGCTCGACCACGCCACCGATCCCGTGCCGAGCGGGGCGGTCGACCTTGATCCAGCCATCCTTCACTACAAGGAAATCTCCTCGGCGCTCACCACCCAGGCGACGCTGCTCAAGAAGATCGGCGACGGCGACGAAACCCTTCTTAAGGGAGTGTCCGCTGACGCGATGCGCAAACGGGCGAGGGACAGCGCGGAGGCGATCGGCAAGGCGGCTAACCGGTATGACCAGGTGGAGCGCGCTCTCGTCGGCTATCGAGAGGACTTGGAACTCGCGCGGTCGGAAACCTGGAGGGCGGTATCCGAGGCGTCGGAGGCATCTGCCAGCAAACGCTCGGCCGAGAATCTGCCTGATCCTTTGGACACGCGCACCGCAGACGCACCACCGCCCACTCCCACGGAAGACCGGGAGTCGCAGGCTCGGACCCGCGCTCTGGACCATGCTGGGGCCGATCTGGCGGCGGCAAAGAGCCGGGCGGAGCGGGCGATGAGCGCATTGGGTGAAGCGGCCGACCGCACCGCCGCGGCGATCCGCCACGGCTGGGACGTTGACGGACTTCAGTCGTCGACACACGAGAGGCGCATCCACGTTCTGAATAAGGTCCTCAAGAAGCTCGTCGAGGTGCTCGGCTATATCGGATTGGCGCTGGCGATCGTCGGGTTGGTGGTCAGCGGTGTCGGTATCATTGCGATCATCGGGCTGGGCGTCGCCGCTGTGGCGGTAGTCTTCAACATCATCCTGGCGGCTCAGGGAGAGACGAGCTGGCTCAACGTCATCGCCGGAGTGGTCGGCCTTGTGCTGATCGGCTTCGGGGCCATCGCTACCAAGGTGTTGAAAGCCGGGCAGGCCGCGAGCCTCAAGTTGGGGAGCAGTGCTCTCGGCCGCGACATCAGTCGTCTCTATGCCCGGATCGGCTGGACTAGGACGGGGAGGACACCCGGGGGCGGATCGCCCGCGGCGTTGACTGAATCACGGGTCGCCGCCCTGCGGAACTTCCAGACGTTCATGGACGGCAAGAAGGTGAAGCCAGCCTGGTGGGATGTGCGGAACCCGGGCTACCTCCAGGGCAACAAGGACAAATTCACCGATATAGCGGGGAAATGGCGGTGGGACAAGGTTCTCGGCATCGACGACGCCATGGACCTCAACACCATCAACCGCACCATTTTCGACACCTTCCGAGCCGGGTCGACCGGAGGGGTGCCGAAATGGCTGTACGTCGGCGGTGCCGCAAAGACCTGGGGTTGGACTGCCGGCGTGTTCGGCGGTATCGCCAATCCCTCGACAAACGCCGGCGATTCGCGCACCCAATGGTCGTGGGCCGACGCCCAGTACTCCAAACTGACGTCGGCTAGGCCGGGCGGACCGCTGTGACGGGAGACGACGATCGCCTCCGGTGGAGTTCTCTGGCGGAGGCCCCCTCGTGGCTTGTCGTGCCGGTTCCGGCGGCGGACGACTGGCGGGACTGGGCGACGATCCTGGTGGTCTCCTCGCTCGGCCCGCCCGACGGCGACGCAATCGGCCCCGAAAGCGCGGAACTCGAAGAGATGGCCACCGGCGCCGTGAGCACCCTCGCGGAGTTCGCCGCCGGGATCGGTCCGAGCAACCGCATCATCGCCGCTGTCGGCGTCGCCGGTCGAACACCGATTCCCGTTCACGTGGCGGTCGCAGCGTTCGATCCGCTGGCTCCGACGGACCTGTTGGCGGTCTGCGGGGCCACCGGCGGGACGGCCATGGATCCGCCTGATGTCGAATACCCCGAGTTCGATTCCGGCGACGCGCTCCGCGTCACCCGGGTCGACCTCGACTCAGACGGCGTCGCGTGGGCAAGTATCGTCCTCGCCCTCCGCACCGAACTCGCTGACGTAGTGCTCACTTGGCGAACGACCGACCTCGCGCTACTCCCACTTATGCCCGACGTGCTCGACGAGCTCATCGGCACCATCCACGTTCAGGAAGAGCACACATGAAACTCACAGATGCCTGGGTATTCCTTCTCCCCGAGGGGTGGGCGCGCTTTCCCGCAGGGGAGGGGAGGGAACGCGAGCTCGATGAGGCCATTGAGCAGGTGGTATCGCGCGTACTGCCCCCGGACCTTCCGCGCGACAGCACCGAACCGTTGCGACGGATGTCCCGCGACCGCCTCCGGGGCGCGATCAACGACGCGGACAACGCCGGGGCGTCGGTCGTCTATCTGCCGGTGCAGCCGATCCACGGCATTCTGGTTCCGGCTTCGATCATCGAGGTCGAGTTCGACAGCGACGCGGGTGAGGACCCTATGAAAATCGTGGCCAGCGTCATGACGGATGGCTACGACGAAAGCGAGGTGCTCGAGGTCGACGGTCGCCCGGCGGCTCGGGTCACCTCGGTCTTGCGCGATGTGGAGTCCGATCCGGAATGGCCGCAGGCCTCCTCACGGCAAGTGGTCTACACGATCAGCCGCGACGAGATCGAGGGGCAGTGGCTGACGCTGTCCTTCAACGTGATGTGGAATTCACCACAGTCCGAGCAACTCGCCGACGCTCTCGTGCTGTTCTTCGACGCGGTGATGACGACATTCCGGTGGGCAGGCGATGACGGCCCGCAGCATCTTGGCGATGCCGCCATGGTTCCCGGATCGGCTCGTGCAGCATGAGGGTGAATCGCGGGGGACTGCCGTCGTTCAGGTCCGCCCTACCGGGCCTGATCGTGGCCGGCCTTGTGGCCTTTCCGATGGTGGCGCTCAGTTCCGTGGACTCCGCGCACGCGGGCGCTCCGACGGCAGTCTCCTCGGCCCTGGCGACGGTCGAGCGGAGCTCTACCGACGAAGACGTCAACTACTACGTGGTCGTCCGAAAGGAAACCGGCGAGCCGGAGTTCCTGTTCGAGATTGCCGAGCGTTTCCTCGGCGACGGAAATCGTTTCACCGAGATCTTCGACCTGAACAAAGGCCGAGCACAGCCGGACGGCAAGACCCTGACCGATCCGACGGTAGTCGATGCGGGCTGGACGCTGCAGATGCCGTCGGATGCCGCTGGTCCGGGAATCGAGTTCGGCCCGTTGCCCGTGGTCGGCGACGTCGAAACGCCCGCGCCGGGAGAAGGCGAGGCAGGCACGGAACCTGACCAGGGCGAAGAGCCTGCCGCGGACCCCGGCGACGAGGCCGGGGCCGGGATTCCCGCCGCCGTAATCATCGGAGTGATTGCGCTCGTCGCGGGCATCGTGGCCGCCGTGGCGTTCGCGGTGCGGGCGCGCCGTCGGGCGGCATCCAAGGGGACCCCCTTTGATGACAGCCTTCTGCGCACCGACACTTCAGCGTCCTGGATTGTCGATCGTGCGCTCCGGGTTCTCATGGCCGCAGCAGAGAAGGCCGGAACGGCGGTGCCTCGAGTGCTCGGCGTGTTCTTCGAAGGACCGACGATGCGACTGAAGCTGTCGAGCCCGGTGTCTCCGGCACCCGAGCCGTGGACCGCGTCGGAGGACGGCCAGAGTTGGTCCGCGTCGATAGCCCGTCTGCAGAGCGAACCCGTCTCCGAAGGATCAACGGCTGCGTTCGCCCGCCTGGTGACGCTCGGCATAGCCGAGTCTGGCCGAGTGCTCGTCGACTTCGCATTGGCGCGCGGGCCAATCAGTCTCGAGGGACCGACCCCGGTCACCCACGAGGTCTTGCGCCGATGGCTGGGAGAGTTGACCGGAAACCCCTGGTCGGACGAGCCTCGGGTCGTGATGATCGGCAATGGCCTGCCTGAACCCGAAACCGTCGTGCGGATGTCCACCTTCGACCAACTCATCCCCGAACTCGAGGCAGAAAGCCGCGGGATTCTCGTGTTGTCCCGTGCTCCATCGGCGGCGCAGCAAGCGTTGCTCTCCGAGCGTTTCGCGAGTTCGCGCTTCGGCTGGGTCGTCATCGTTTTGGCGGATATTCCCAGCGCGAAGTGGCGGTTCACCGTTGACGACGACAACACCCTGCGCAGCGGATTTTTGCCAGACGTGCAGTTCCGTGACCGTGCCACGGCGATCAGAAACGCGGGCTGACGGTGGGGATACTTGTGGTGGCCCGAGCGGGCGCCAGGGAAGCCCTTCTGTCCATTGATGCGGATCCTCGCACCCCTTCCGCTGCCGTCGCGGAGCGTCTCGCGGCCGAGGTGGGAGCACCACGTGGTGCCACGATGTGGGTCGACGGCCGACAGATCGGCGCAGAATCCGAGCTCCGACACACGGGCCTGCGGGACGGCTCAGCGGTCGTGTTCGGAAAGACCGACGCGCCCTCGTCAGGCCCGGACGGGTCGGTCGACCTCTGTGTTGCGGGTGGTGCCGGAGCAGGCTCAGTCCTCCGCCTCGGTATAGGAGAGGCCACCGTGCAGGTCGATCCTGCGGGGCACCTTCTGGTCGACGCGCCGAGGGTGAGCGGACCCGCGGTGGTCCTGCTCGTCGCGTTCGATGGCTCAGTTTCCGTGCGGCGATCCCCGGATGCGCGACCGTCACTTGTTCCCGTGACCCTCGACACGATCGACCTCCCGCTGAGCGAGGTCGACACCCCGTGGCCGACCGGGGCACAACTCCGGCTGGGTCCCAGCGCGCTGATCGTGCAGCCCGCCGCGCGTGCGGACGCCGACCTTCTCCCTTCATCGGAACCCGGTCGACTCGACTACAACCGCCCGCCCCGCCTGCTGCCAGCGATGCCGGCAATGAACTACCGTCTTCCGGCCGCGCCGACCCAGCCCCAACGCAACCCGCTCCCGTGGCTGGCGGCAGCGATGCCCGCCCTCCTCGGGGTCGTCACCGCCGTGATCTTCAAATCACCGAGCTTCCTTCTTCTCGCGCTGGCCTCCCCGCTGATGGTTGTGGGGAACTGGTGGAACTCCCGCCGCAACGGTGTGAAGAGCCACCGTCGGCAGGTTCAGGAGCACGCGGATGAACGCGCGGCGCTCGAAGCGGAGGTGCGGGACGCTGTGCGGAAAGAGCAGCACCGTCGCCGCACCACCAGCCCTGGTCCGGCAGAACTCAGTCTGATCGCGACGACGCCGACCAGGCGTCTGTGGGAACGTCGGATCGCGGACCCGGACCACCTCGAGGTGCGTCTGGGTCTGGCGAGTGCGCCAAGCCGCGTTGTACTCGATGATCTCGCGGAGCCGGAGCACCGCCGCCGCTCCAACGGTGTGATGAGCTCAGTACCCGTCACTGTGTCGCTGCGGGAGACCGGGGTCCTGGGCATCGCCGGACCGGGGGACTGGCCGCGGCGCCGTGCGCGCTGGATCGTTGGCCAACTCGGCGTGATGCAAAGCCCGCGGGATGTGCAGATCTATGTGCTTGCCGCGTCTGAGAGCGTTGAGGCCTGGGCGTGGACCGCATGGCTGCCGCACGTTCGTCCGGCCCTTGGGCAGGACGCGCTGGCGCTTATCGGCGCCACAGCGGATACGATTTCGGCCCGCGTGTCCGAGCTGTCGACGATCATCGCTGAGCGACGGTCTGCGCAGGGTGATGCGTCAACGCGGGAATCGGTGTTCACTCCGGATCTCGTGGTTGTTCTCGACGGTGCGCGGCGACTCCGTGCTCTCCCCGGGGTCGTCGGTATTCTTCGGGACGGTCCGGGAGTCGGAGTGAGCGTCATCTGTCTGGACGGTGACGAGCAGCAACTACCCGAAGAGTGCACGGCTGTTGTGCTGGCACGCGCCGAGGGCGGCATGAGGTTGAAGCGACACAATGCGGACGAGGTCAGCGAAATCCTTGTCGACGAGGTGCGGGATGAATGGTTCGAGGAGATTGCACGGGCAATGGCCCCCATTCGAGACGTCACCGTGTCGGAATCTGAAGGCCTCATTCCCGACTCTGCCAGGCTCGTCGAGGTTCTCGCTCTGGAGGAGATGAGCGCCGAGGACATCGCGTCGCGCTGGCAGTCTGCGCGCGGATCGACCGAGGCAGTGGTCGGAATCTCCATTGATGGGCCGTTCTCGCTCGACCTTGTACGCGACGGCCCGCATGCGCTCGTCGCAGGAACCACAGGTTCGGGCAAGTCGGAGTTCCTGCAGACCGTCGTCGCGTCGCTCGCCATCGTGAACACGCCGGAGACGATGACGTTCGTGCTCGTCGACTACAAGGGAGGCGCCGCGTTCAGCGAATGCGCGCGCCTGCCTCACACTGTCGGCATGGTCACGGATCTTGACTCCCACCTCGTGGAGCGGGCGCTGGATTCGCTCCGTGCTGAGCTCACCTACCGTGAGCATGTGCTGGCGCTGGCTGAAGCCAAAGACCTCGAGGACTATCTGGACGCACAGCTCAGGGGATATGCGGGCCCGACCCTCCCGCGGCTCGCAATTGTCATCGACGAGTTCGCCGCGATGGCGAAAGAACTTCCCGACTTCGTCTCGGGTCTCGTGAACATCGCGCAGCGCGGCCGCTCACTCGGTATCCACCTCATTCTCGCGACCCAACGACCCTCCGGCGTCATCTCCCCGGAGATTCGGGCGAACACGAACCTGCGCATTGCTCTGCGCATGACCGACAAGAGTGAGTCGAGCGATGTCATCGACGCCCCGGATGCTGCTCGGATAGCCAAGACGCAGCCGGGTCGCGCCTACGCCCGCCTCGGCCACGCATCCCTGATTCCCTTCCAGACCGCTCGCGTCGGCGGCCGCCGGCTCAGCCGGAGCGAGGTCGCCGAAATCGAGCCGCTCTTCGTCGCGCGACTCTCACCCACGACACTCGGCGCTCCGGTCCCGCGTCCGAAGGTGGCCAAGCGCCGGGTCGCCGACGAAACCGACCTGTCCGCCATCGTCGACACGCTGGTCGACGCAGCCGAACGCGCCGGCATCGCGCGTCCTCGCAGCCCATGGTTGCAGCCTTTGCCGCCACTCATCGACCGCGAGTCCCTCGCGACCCCCGAGGCGCCTTCCGCGTTTGCGTGGGGCCAGGAAGATGAACCCACTGCCCAGCATCAGGGTCCTGCGGTCATCGATCTGGATGACTTCGGCCACATGTATGTGGTCGGCGCTCCGGGATCTGGCCGATCGAGTGTTCTCCGAACGATGGCGGTCAGCGCGGCATCCCGGCTCGCCGTCACCGATCTCCACCTCTACGCACTCGACTGCGGTAACGGGGCTCTTGCCGTGCTCGATGAGTTACCCCATTCGGGTGCCGTGGTGCAGCGGAGCCAGACCGACCGCGCCAAACGCTTGCTCCTGAGGCTGCGCGGCGATCTGGGCCGTCGGCAGCAGGTGCTCGGGGCGGGCAACAACGCCAATGTCACCGAGCAAAGGGAGCATGCCGCACCCGGCGAAGCCCTGCCTCACGTGATCGTGTTCATCGACCGGTGGGAGAGCTTCGTCAGCACCCTCGGCGAGATTGAGGGCGGCGTCCTCGTCGATATCGTGCACGAGTTGCTGCGCGATGGTGCGAGTGCCGGCATCCACCTTGTCATCGCGGGAGACCGCAGCCTGTTGTCGAGCCGGATGGGCGTGCTGACCGATGAGATGCTCCTCTTGCGGCTCACCGATCGGCTCGATTTCGGCATGGCGGGGATCAACCACCGCACCCTGCCCGAGGAGATTCCCCCAGGGCGTGGCTTCCGGTCCCGCAGCGGGCGCGAGGTGCAGGCCGCAGTGCTGGGAAGCGATCCGTCGGGCCGCGGACAGACCGAAGCGGTGAGGCGCGCTGCAGCAGCCATGCGCGCCGCCGCGCCCGCCGTCCCTGGCGGTCCATTCCGCGTCGACGATCTGCCCTCCGAAATCGACCTTGATGGTGCCTACGCCTACGCGGGAACGGAGGCCGCTCGCCCGATGTGGGCGATGCTGGGGATCGGCGGCGACCAGATAGGGGCAATCGGTATGGACCTCGCCGGTGACGCTCCGACATTCATCATCGCCGGACCAGCGCGGTCGGGCCGCAGCACGATGCTCCTCGTCATGGCGCAATCCCTTCTCCGCTCGGGCACGGAGCTGGTGATCGCCGCACCCCGGGTCAGTCCGCTGCGCCGACTCGAGGGACGCCCCGGTGTTCGCGCTGTCCTCGCCGAAGAGGAGGTCGAGGAGAGCGTCCTCGCCCCGTTGCTCGACCCGGACGGCAAGGATGTGGCTTTTCTCATCGACGATGCTGAGCTTCTCGCCGAAGCCCCCGCAAAAGCGTGGCTGCGCGCCTACATCCGCTCTGCATCTGACAACCGCCGCGCGCTCGTCATCGCGGGCGACGCGAGCCAGATCGCCGGCGGGTTCTCCGGATGGCAGATTGACGCGAAGAAGAACCGTCGCGGCGCGCTCCTCAGCCCTCAAACGGCGCTGGACGGCGACCTCGTCGGCGTTCGGGTGCCACGCTCGTCCATTTCGTCGCAGATCACCCTGGGCCGCGCCCTCGTCCACCTCGGATCAGGGGAGTTGGTGACCGTCCTCGTTCCCACCGTTTCCGAAGTACCGGTCCTGTGAGTGCGGCGCTCGTTCATGGCGGGGGGGTCGGCATTCGGATGGCTGCTGAGGCCCCTGTTGCCCGGTGCGGTGCGCGTCGTCCGACCGCGGGTTCCTCCTGGTGAGGCTGATGCGGCTCAGGCGCCGGCGCCGCCGTCGACCGGCACGATTGCCCCTGTCACGTAGGAGGCCCGGTCGCTGAGCAGCCATGCGGCTACTTCAGCGATCTGGTGAGGTTCGGCCAGGCGTCCAAGCGGTATCGAAGCGGTGATTTGATCGACGATACCGGGGACCTCTGCCTCGAACGTGACCATCATCTGGGTGGTAGTTGCGCCTGGGGTGATGCCGTTGACCCGGATACCGGCACCGGCCCAACTGACCGCGGCGGTTTCGGTGATGCTGTTGAGCGCCCTTTTCATTGCACCGTACGCGGGCAGGACCGGGTTCGCGCGGCGGCTGCCGATGCTCGAGGTATTGACGATCGCCCCACCGCTGCCGCGGCGCATCAGCGCGGCTTCGGCGTTCATTGCGGTCCAGTGTGAGCGGAAGTTCACAGCGAACTGCTCATCGATGTCTTCCTCGGTGACGGTGTCAAGCAGTCCGATCTGCTTCGGTGCGATTGCACCGTTGTTGAAGGCTCCGTCGAGCCGGCCATGAAGTTCATCGACGCGGTCAACGGCGGCGAGAATACTCGCACGATCGGCGAGGTCCAAGGTGACCGCGTCCGCGACTCCTCCCTCAGCGCGGATATCGGAGACGATGCGGTTGAGGGCCTCCCTGCCGCGGGCGGCCAGCACGACGGCGGCTCCCTCCCGCGCGAAGAGCCGAGCGGCGGCCTCGCCGATGCCGCGGCTGGCGCCGGTGATGAAAACAACTTTGTTGGTGAGCAGGCCGATGGGAGTGCTGGTGAGGGGCTGAATCATGTCCTCAGTGTAGGGACCGCCGCTATCGCGACACCCCCGTTAAGGGGACTATCGGATGAACGTGTGTTAGCGTTCCGACCAGCATTATTGCGCAGAGTGGATGCCCGCGTGCTGACCACGCATCCATAACGACAAGACGCTGCATTTTGATTCAGGCGGGGGGATTCCAGTGGATATTCTGGTCGACGCGACTCTTGACGACACGAACGCGAATCTGAGAGCGATTCATGACGAGCTCGACAACGCTAAAGAGACCATGGACAGCGAGCGCGACATCTGGGGCCAGGACGATGTTCGCGAAGCGATGACCGAATTCGTCGAGAACTGGCGGGTTCATCGCGAGAAGATGCTCAAGGGCATTAAGAGCCTCGGCGACAAAGTCGACGAAGGCTGCCAGACGTGGCCGGAGGTCGACAAGCAGTTGACCGAAATACTGAGCCCGGACGGTGGCGGCAGTGCCTAAGCGCCCCGGCCAGTGGGAACTGCTGGATCAGGACGGGGATCCGGTCACCGCGGATACGTTTGCGGTTGAGGCGCGTGCCAGCCAGTACCGCAAGTTCGCGCAGGTACTGGAGCTCGAGGCCGCGACTCTCGAGAAGATCGCGGGCGGCGATGTCCTGAAAGGACAATACGCTGACGCGCTTCGAGAGTCGGCCCGCGAGGTGTCGGAGGACCTGCACAAGGTCGTCGGCCGGTACCAGCACGTTGTGGACGCCGTGACCGGCTTCCTGCCCGCGATCGAAATCGGTCTGCAAGGTTCGGCCGACGCCCTTGATGACGCTGTGGAGGCCGACGGACGAGGCCGGGCAGCATCTGCAGTGCCGGACATCATCGCGCCAGAGGACGGTACCCTGTCGGCGGAGGATGAGGCGGCGAACACCGAGAATTCCCGACGCCAGGACATCTCCGTAGAGGACCTCCTAGCGGCCAAAGCGAAGCTCGGCTCGGTGTTGGCCGAGCTCAACGCCGCCGGAAGTCGGGCGGCGAAGACTATCCGGGCGGGATTCGACGACGGCTTGACCGACACCACCGGCGACCGCATCAAGGCGTGGTTCGTGAAATTCCTCCAGATCCTCACGCAAGTCCTGATGGTGATCGGCATGGCTTTGGCGGTCATCGCGCTGCTGATTCCGGGCTTGGGCGCGGCCGTTCTGATGGCCATCGCGGGCATCGAGCTTGCGCTCGTGGCAGTCGAAGTTGCGGCGCAGGCGGCTCTCCTCGGCCTGGGGGGCGGAAGCCTGGCCGACCTGGGATTCGCTATCGCCGGGTTGCTCATCGGCGGTGGCGTAATGCTCCTGATGGTTCGGAGCGCGGCCAAGGCCGCGGCGAATGCCGCAAAGGCCGCCCGCGCCACTCCGGATGGCGCACCTGTTCCGGACTTCCCTCGGAGATTCGGGCCCGACACTGAGATGACGGACGCACCACCACTTCGCCTGGATTCACCACCACTTCGCCTGGATTCACCACCACTTCGCCGGGATCCAGACACCGTCATGCCGGACGCACCACCCATCCTGCACCCAGTGCTCCAGGCCATCTGGAACAACAGCCGTGCTGTGGGCACAAACGGGAGACACTTCATGGACCCCGTCAAAGACGCGGGGCACATCGCCGGCGCGGCGAAGATGGACCTGTCTCCCAACTCCTACAACGTGTTCGTGCACGGCAGTTCTGATTTGGTACATATCGGCAACTGGAACTTGAGCGCCTCCCACCTTGCGACCCTCATCCGGATGGATCCGGCAGCGAAGAACTTCAGCCACATAACCCTGATCTCCTGCAATACGGGCACAAGAGGCGGAGGCTTCGCAACGCAGTTCGCAAACCATATGGATACCGTGGTGGTTGCCCCGAAGGGCTCTCCTTTTGTCAGGAGCGACGGAGCGACCCATATTATCCATCCCTTCGTACCTGATTCGTGGTACATAGCAAAGGATTTTGATTTCGTGAGCTCCAAGTTCCCCGCGGGGTCGTGGCGGACTCACCTGCCCCAAAGTTGGAGTGTGTCCTCATGAAGTTCACCGCGACCCCCGTTCGCCGGGATCAGGACCTCGACCCGCGTGAGGCTGCGAGAGTCATCGACTACCTCACCGCCGGAACCGTTGTGTTTGCCGCGCCTGGCTGGGGAGAGGATGAACTGGACCCCGCGCGTTCCCTCGTTGTGCCGCTGCGATACCACTGCGACGGCGAATGGGTCTGGCCTGCATCGCTCGCGTATTATGCAGAAACGTACGGCATCTTCCCTGAGCAGGACTTCGTGGATCGGATGCGGAATCTCGGTTTCACCCCGCCAGCGGTGCCGTCTGACGTGATCGCGCAGGTTGCCGAACAGATGATGGGGCCGGCGCAGCCGCCGCCGGTTCCTCCGCCGCCCGCGACAGTGCTGAAGGACCGGGATGCCCGGCCGACCCCGTGGGCTCCGACACCGGAGATCCACTTCACGCGCACCGTCCTGCCCGAAGTGGGTGGAGACAAGCGTGAAGTGCGACTTCTTTCTCCGACTCTGCGTGCAGGCGCTTCCGTCACATCCAACGATTCGCTGACGAACTGGCAGGTCCAACGCCCGACGGTGCGGAAGCCGGACGTCGGCGACGAGAGTGGCGAGCTGCCCGAACGACGGGAGGACGACGATGAGTGACACTGCCACGACCCTGATGCTCACCCCAGGGTTGACCAGCTGGTTCCACCTCCCAGCGCGATCGAGCGGCAAGAATGCGGCCGCGGTGCACGACGACGCGGAGACCAGGCAGCAGATCAAAGCCGTGCTCCGCGAACAGGCGGTGCGTCGGTCGGATCTGAACCTCCCGGCCGGGCAGGATTCGGTCACGGATCGTGATGCAGACCTGGACGTGCTCGTGGATGCCTGCATCGAGATCTCGCGAAGCGCGCCCGGTGTCGAGACGTTCCTTGCAACTGGGCTGCCTGCCACCGACCCGATCCTGGCCACGCTGCGTGTCACGCCGCAGCTGCGCGACGATCCCGACTATCTGTTCGAGGTCGCGGGGGCACTGGACCCTGGATCAGTCCGTCCGCCAACAGTGGAGACCCTGCCCGCCGAGTTCGATGACGGCATTTCGGTGCTCAGGTTGGATGACCTGCCTGGCGAGTCGATCGTGGCCAGTCTCACGGTGGCTCGCCGGGCCTGGGAGCACGACATCGTCGTCGCGGTTCGAACATTCGATCTCGGAATCATCCCCGAGGCGGCCGATGCGATCCTCGAACTTCTGGGATCCGTGCGCCCTGTCGTACCCCAGCCTGCTGTGCCGGTGGCTTCATGACGGCCTACTCCCTGATTGGCATCCCCGGCTGGGAGACGCTCTCGTTGGCACCCGATGCAAGCGTTGATGTCGATCGTCGGATCGACGAGCTGACCTTCCGGGCCTTTCCTGCCGAGTTGCCACGCGACAGTGTCACGCCGTTCCGGAACGAACTGCACAGGCATTTCAGCCGGCTCGTCGAGCAGGCACGGCACGCCGGAGCCGCCGAGCTGTGCTTGCCAACCCAGCGGATGGGCGAGGTGGTCATCCCCGCTTCGTACAGTGTTGCGGAGTTCCGGGACGGCCAGCCCGAGGGTGACCCGGAGGCAATGCTCGATTCTATTGAGCGCCACTCTCTCGGCCAGGCACGGCGTATCGACGTCGGCGGACAGCTGGCCCTCCGTGAAGAGACAGTGGCGTATCCGGATCAGCACACCGAAGAGCCGCTCGCCCTCGCGCCCGGCCGTCAGGTCACCTACACGGTATCCGCTCCCGGAGACGTTGGCTGCTGGCTGATCTTCAGTTTCATCACCATTGGAGATGGTGATCCGGTCGGTGCCTTTGCCGATCTGCTTGTGCGGCTGTTCGATGCTCATATCGGCACGCTCCAGTGGACGTCCTGACTTCTTTTCGCGCCGGTCTGGCCGGCGGGGCGTCGAACTGACCGGTGGCTCTGCCTTAACAGCGTCACCTGGATCCATGACACGGTGTCACTACCGTGAAAACCGGGCGGCGGGGAGAGTTGCAGATTATGAAACTTCTCAATCTCGCCCTCAACGCAATCACCGCGCTCTCCGCCACAATCTTCATCGCCTACTTCGGGCTACGAAACAACACTGGGGTACTCGCATCCTTGCCCGATACCATCTCGGATATCTTCCTCCAGAATGAGGGCATCCAGTTCGTTGCCCTTGCCATGGTCGTGGTGGCGCTCGCGGTCAAAGTACCGGTAATGGCGGCGCTGAAGCGCAAAAAATCAGAGAGCCGGATGTGACCAACAAAGATAGCGGGACCGGAGACGCAGCGACAATGCGACGCATGCGTCTGATTGCGATGCTCACTGCGATCGTCGCGATCGCCCCTCTGAGCGTTGTCGGGGTTGTACTCACTGCCCAGTCCTGGTGGGAAGGGCTCATCGTCGTTGCTGGACTCCTCGTCTTCCTTATCGTGTTGAAGGAATGGAGCCTCGATGGATACCCGCGCCGCGTCATCTTTGTTCTGATCTACACTGGGGGCGCCTGGCTGGTCGGAGCCCTGACCCTGGCTGGTCCGGTGGGTTTCGTTCCGTTTTCGCTCATCGGTGCGCTGATGGTGGCGCGGCTGCCGAATCAT
The DNA here is from genome assembly GCF_004210215.2 of Cryobacterium sp. SO1. Taxonomy (NCBI): domain Bacteria; kingdom Bacillati; phylum Actinomycetota; class Actinomycetes; order Micrococcales; family Microbacteriaceae; genus Cryobacterium; species Cryobacterium sp. SO1. The sequence continues at coordinate 2,458,530 of NZ_CP067394.1, read as the reverse complement.
CGGCTACTCATGACCATCGCGTTTTCTCTCGGCGTCGGGCTCGTCGGTGCCGCAGCTCTCACCACACGTCCGCCTGCGCTGGACCTCGTCGACTCGTATATCCTCCTGCCCATCGCCGGCTCACTCTTCATCGCCGGTGTCGTCGCTGTGAGCGAACGGTCGTGGCTGGTCGTTCGCCGTCTTGAACGGGCAAAACAAGCCGAGGCAGAGCTTGGGATCGCTCACGAGCGAATGCGGTTCGCCGGTGATCTACACGATATCCAAGGACACACCCTGCACGTCATCAAACTGAAAACTGTGCTCGCGCAGCGGCTCGTTGTGATCGACCCGGACCGGGCCCAGAGCGAACTCGGTGAGATCCGCCGGCTCGTCGACGACACGATCCGGAAGACCAGGGAACTGGCATACGCCCGGCATGAGATCGAGTTTCCGGCCGAACTCGAAAACGCCCGGCGGCTCTGCGAAGCCGTGGGGATCGACGTTCAGGTGCGTCAGAACAGCGGTCCCGCGGTCGCGGTTCATCCGCTGCTTTCACACCTGCTGCGCGAGGCCACGACGAATCTGCTGCGCCATGCCAGCCCGCGCATCGTGTTGATCATGGTGTCGCCGGGTCGTGTCGAGGTAGAGAACGACGGAGTCGCCGACGGCCACGAGTCCGAGTTGAGGGGACTCGCCCGCCTGCGTGCACGCATCGAGCTCGCTGGCGGCGAACTCCATACCCGCCGGTCGACCGGTCGATTTGCCGTCTGGGCGACCCTCGATGCCGAAGACAGTATCGATGCACCTCGCCCGACCGCCGAAGCCGCGGAAGCCGGGGGAGCACCACGATGACGGGCGACAAGATCAGTGTTGTGCTCGCGGACGACGAGCAACTGCTCCGATCGGCGATGGCAGCCCTGCTTCCCCTCAACGGCGCGATCGAGGTCGTTGCCGAGGCAGAAGACGGAGCCGCAGCCGTCGAAGCGACTCTGCGATGCCGGCCACACGTGCTCGTCATCGACCTCGAAATGCCCCGCATGGACGGGCTCGAGGCCGTCGAAGTGATCCTGCGTGACCTGCCGACGCAGACGATCCTCATGCTCACCCGCCACGCCCGACCAGGTGTCCTCCGTCGTGCCCTCAAGCTCGGAGTGCGCGGGTTCATGAGCAAGGCGGCCGACCCTGAAGAAATCGCCGACGTCATCCGGCATCTGCACGAGGGCGGGCGGTGGATCGCACATGATGTGCTTGAGGCTTCCGTCGTCGACGACAATCCGCTCACCGACCGCGAGCTCGACGTCCTCCGCCAGACGAGCGACGGGTACTCAGTGAAGGACATTGCCAAGCGGCTGCATCTGGCATCGGGCACGGTTCGCAACTACCTCTCGAGCAGCATGCAGAAGACCGGGACCTCCACTCGCTACGACGCCGCCCGACTATCCCGAGAACGCGGCTGGCTCTAACCACAGGGTGGCGTCCCGATCGGCCGGAGACGCCCGAGTGCAGATGAGGCGAACAGCGAGCCGAGTCGAACGTCAGAAGGCGAGCATCGGTGTCGCCCGGTAGTGACGCTGTGTCATAGATCTCGGTGACACGGCGGTACTACAGCCAGAGCGCAGGGTCGAGTGCAATTAGAGGTATGACAGGTCTCGTCGCGGCGATGGTGTTCCCCGAACTGGGAGCGCAGAAGGCGGCGTCCATGGAAGCGGACGGCACGCATGGTCGGGTGCGCTCACAGAACGGAGAAAACAGCGTGGCATGGAGCACTAGCCAACTTGCGGAACTCGCGGGCACAACAATCAAATCCGTCAGGCACTATCACAAGGTCGGACTCCTTGACATGCCGGAGCGAAAGTCGAATGGGTACAAACAGTACGCAGTTGCCCACCTCCTGCGCCTGCTGCAGATCACGCGGCTCGCGGGGCTCGGGGTGCCGTTAGCGCAGATCTCCGCCCTTGGTCACGCCGACGACTACGCCGACGGTGCGATCGTTGTGCTGGATGCCGAGCTTGAGGCAACGATCCAACGCCTGCAACGCGCCCGCGGCGAACTCGCGCTGATCCTCCGGCACAAAGCGCCCCCGGAACTCCCGGTGCAGTTCAGTGATGTCGCGGTCGATCTTTCTCCGGTCGACCGCGCGATGATCATGGTCTTTTCGCGGATCTCCAACGACTCGGCCATGAGTGAACTGGCCAGCATGATGCGTGACGAGCCGCGTACTGAATCAAGTTCTGAATTCGACCGACTCGCGGCGGACGCCGATCGGGCCACCCGTCAGCGTCTGGGCGCGGCTCTCGCCCCAGCCCTGAGTCGTGCAGTCGAGGAGTATCCGAGGCTCAGGAATCTCGCTTCCCTGGGATCCCGCGGCACCGCGTTTACCAAGAACACTCTGGTCGCGGTAGCTCAGGACCTGTACAACCCTGCTCAGCTCGACGTGTTGTACCGCGCTCATCTCATCGCCACAGAGGAAGCGGACCTGCTCGCTGACCTGGAAGCGGCTCTCGACGCGAAGGCCATCAACTGACCAGAGCTACCAGGCACTGGATGGAACGCCAGAAACCCGAGGGGACTCGATATGACCGGCTCAGAACCACAGGAACGCTGCTGCTCGCCATCGGTTTCACGATGCTCATGCTCGCATGGGTCATCACAGACCCGTACGCCAATGACGCGAACATCGGCGCCGGCGGGTTGATCTTCTTCGGCCGACCCGTGGCGGGGAGCGGTATCGTGCTTCTCGTGGCCGATGCGGTCCTCAGAGCTACGCGGAGACGCCGGGTGGCGCGACCGAGTGCTAGTTGAATGTTTGGATACGTGTTCTCAGAAAATAAGGTACGCGCCGGCCGTCTTGCCCTCGGTGCAGTCCTGGCGGGGATGCTCGTTGCCGGCGCGAGCGGATGCGCGGGTCAGCGACCCGACATCGCTGAAGAATTCACCGCGCAACGTGCCCTGCCTGCAGACACGCCGTCAGCGTTCCCGATTCCCGCTCCTGAGGGTTCCCCTGCCGACGCTCAGCTCTTCCACCCGGAGGTCGGCCAATGCGTTGATGTGAGGAAAGACGGTCCGACTGGTCCAGAGTCCGTCGTTCCCTGCACCGAAACACATGACGATGAGGCGTATGCACGCGTCACGCTGGGCGGCGCCGACGGCGTTGAGTATCCCGGCGAGGCCACCACCCAAGAGCTCGCGAACACTCTGTGCCGACAGGAATTCGCGGACTTCGTCGGTATCCGCTACGAAGACTCCGTGTTCGAGTTCCTACCGATGTATCCGTCGGAGAGCAGCTGGAACCTGCACGCGGACAGAAGGGTCACCTGCTTGATCTGGTACCCCTCGGACAGCTTGACCGTGTCACTTCGAGGTGCGGGCTACTAGGGCAGGCATCGGATATCTCGGTTCTCGCCAACAACTACATGGAGAAAGGCCTGCTCGCGATTCGTGGGGTCACTCGCTCGCACCCGAATGCTTCGACGCCGCACCTTGAGATGACGCGCTATTCACTTCGACAGCTCAAAGTGGACACTGGCGTTCGTGTGCACGACGTTCACAACCGGATGACGAACTTCGGCATTGATGCCATGTGGACAAGTCACGAGCCATGGCTGGTGCCCTCCGGGCGTGCAGACGAAGCTGATGAATCAGCAGGACAGCGACCAGAGTATGCCGCTCGACGAGTTCCTCGACGAGATCATGGCACTGCTGCAGGAGCATCCTGACGCCGAGCAGATTCTCGTGGAGGACGTGAAGCCCATCCGCTTCGCAGAGGCGAATGGAGCATTCAACGACGTCCTCGCCGCCCTCTCCAGCTCCTAACCTGTCTGCGCAAGCCGCCACTTGATTCGTTATCTCCTCACCGAGCGGCGGCGTTGCAGGTGGGTTAACCGAGTGCGCGTCACCGTGGTCGAGTCTCAGCTGGACAGCACCTCGATCTGGGTGACGCGCAGGCCCTCGATGGTGGCAACCCTCAGCCGGTGCGTACCCACGGGAACAATATCGTCGCGGCGCGGCAGCCGGCCCAACCGTGCGGTGACGAAGCCAGCCGCTGTGTCGTAGGGGCCATCTTCGAGTTCAACACCGGTGAGTTCCGCGAAATCCTCGATGTTCAAGCCTGCATCGACGATCCATGTGCCGTCTGACCCGACGGATCGCGGTTCAGGCTCCGGCGGGTCGTACTCGTCCCGGATCTTTCCGACGAGTTCTTCAACGAGGTCCTCCAAGGTAACGATTCCGTCTGTTCCCCCGTGTTCGTCGATGACAACGGCGATGTGTACGCCGGCTCGGCGCAGCTGGGTCATTGCCGGCAGAATACGATTCGTGCCCGGAAAATAGAGGATCGGGCGGCACAGGTCTGCGACGGTGCCGGTGGAGGATTCGGTCGGACCGAGGAGGTCGCGGACGTGGACGAATCCGAGGATGTCGTCCATCGACCGGCCGATGACCGGATACCGGGTATACGGCATCGCCCGAACCTCGAGAGCAGCGTCGGACACCGGTTGGCTGCCGGTCAGGAACGTCACGTCCGCCCGGTGACGCATCACCTCCCCGACAGTGCGCTCGGTGACCGTGAGGACCTCGCTCAGGATCCGTCGTTCCTCAGCCTCCAGACCGGGGTGGGCGCGCAGAAGATCGCGCAGTTCCTCATCCGACATCGCCTCATTCTTCAGGTGAGGGTCCCCGCCCAAGATCCTGACGACGGCGTTCGTCGTGACAGACAGCAACCAGATCACCGGTCGCATGACCGCCGAAAAAACCAGCAATGGTGGAGCCAGGGCAAGGGACACACCAGCAGACCTCTGCAACGCCAGCCGTTTCGGGACGAGCTCGCCCAAGACCAGGGACAGGTACGCGATCATCAATGTCATCCCGATGAGCGCCACAACGCTCGCCGCCTCCGTCGGCAGACCGATCGCCTCGAGCGGCGGCATAAGAGCCGGCGCGAGCGTAGACGCCCCGTAAGCGGCGGAGAGAAATCCCGTGACCGTGACGCCGATTTGAACTGCCGCCAAGAATTTGTTGGGGTCACGCGCGAGGGAAACGACTTTCGCCCCGCGGCTTCCTCGTTTACGCAGACCATGCAGTTGGCTTTCCCGCAACGAAACCAAGGCCATCTCCGTCGCCGCGAACACACCCCCGACCAGAACGAACAGCAGCACAAGTCCGACGTTGATCCACGTGTTTGAATCCACAGAGGGCGCCCCGTCAGCTCCCGCGTCCACCCGAAGGCGAGACCCGGCGGCAACTTCGAGAGTCATCCACATCTTCATTTTACGAGCCTGGGCAAGAAATCTGGCAAGAGATCGGATTAGCGTTTGCCCGGGCGTGGGGCGGTTAGAACTCCTGGCGCCACTCGAGAATAGTGTCAGCCACCTGATCCAGGTCGGATTCGAGGAGGAAGTGGCCACCGTCGACGAGCTCGATCCGAGCGTGCGGGGCATCGTGGCTGAACGCCTCGGCGCCGGCCGCGGCGAAGATCTCGTCATTCCGGCCCCAAACCGCCAGAACGGGCACCCTGGATGATCGCAGCCACTCGTGAAGTGCGGGGTACAGTGCGCGGTTGCTCACGTAGTCCCTAAAGAGTGCAAGCTGCACGAGGTCCAGTCCCGGGCGGCCCAGAAGTGCGAGGGCGTGCTCCCAGGCATCGGGGTCGACGGTCGTGGGATCGGGGACGCCGTGAAGGTATTGCCACTCGACGGCCGTGCGCTCAAGGGCTGGACGCAATGCATCCCGTGTTTCCGTCGTCTGTTCGGCCGCGTCGGCCCAGATCGCGTCCCAGAACTCGGGGACAAAGCCCTCTTCATAGGCGTTGCCATTCTGCGAGATGACACCCTCCACGGCTGCGGGATCGGCGAGGGCGAGGCGCCAGCCGATCGGGGCGCCGTAGTCCTGCACATAAATCGTGTACTTTTGCACGCCTATCGTTTTGAGAAACCTCTGTGTTACAGCGGTCAGCGCGTCGAAGGTGTAGTCGAAGTTGTCGACGGACGGTGCTGACGAGCGGCCGAAGCCGATGTGATCGGGAGCGATGACTCGGTAGCGGTCGGCCAGCAGCGGGATGAGGTGGCGGAACATGTGCGAACTCGTCGGGTATCCGTGCAGCAGGAGGAGTACCGGGGCGTCGGTCTGACCGGCTTCGCGCCAGAAGACGTCGAGACCGTCGACCGAGACAGTGCTGTAGTGGACAGTAACCATGATTAACCCCCTTGGATTGTTTTAGTGGTTATTGAGACGCTAGCATAGGTGTAGCGCAGTGCACAGGATGGATGATGGAGAGTGACCGTGACCGATGAAGACCTGTTGCTGGCAGTGCTGAACAGCGCGCCGGTTGTCGACGGATCGGTCATCGACGAGCTTGATGGCGTTGCCGGTGGCACCTTCGCCCGTCGCCTGGGAGGTTCAGGCTCGTCGCCTGAGGTCTCTCGACTTCGCCGGGTGCGAGCGGCGTTGCACGCAGTGATCCGGAACCCGGCGGACGCCGATGTCGCTGCGCTCGCCGCCGTGCTGAACCAGGTCGTGCGCACTCCCCAGGTGACTCTTGCCGGGGTCAGGTGGGAGGTGCGTGCACCTGCAGAGGATCTGCTCGCCGTCCGGGTCCTTATCGCCTGGTCAGACATCGTAGAGAAACACCCGGGCCGCTTGCGGCCATGCGCCAACGTCGAATGCAACCTCTTCCTCGTAGATCACAGCCGCCCGGGCAGCGCGAAATGGTGCTCGATGACCACCTGCGGCAATCGGATGAAGGCGCGCGCTTATGCACGCCGCACGCGGTCGGCCTGATCACGTCATCTCATGAACTGTGTCTCGCGCGAGATGCCGGCGAACCACGTCACTTCTCCGAATCAGCCATGACGCCGGATCATCTACTCGACCGCAAGCGGGTTCTTGAACGCTCAGTCCGGACGCGCCAGCGTGGCCACGGTCGTCGCGAACGCTGTGGACACGACCTGCGCGACGAGGGAGGCAACGATGATGTCCGAAGCGGCCTTGGCGCCCCACTCGCCGCGTTCGAACTCCTTGCCCCGGGTGTAGATGCTACCCGACCACGGAATGTCGGCGTGCATCGCGGGGAGGCTATTGCTCGCCGAGAGTAGCGCGATGAGCGCAGCTGTGCGGCCATCAGTCGCGGCGCCGTCGACCAGCGCCGCCCGAACGGGACCGAGCAGGCCTTCCCGTGTATCGGTGTCGCCGCCCTCAAGCGCATGAGTCGGAAAGAGCCCGAGAAAACGGCGCGGAACCCGGCGGATTTCCCCCCGGTCCACGAGCCGGTTCAACGTGGGCTCCCGCGACCGGGTGCCGATGTCGATCACGAGCGATCTCATGCCTCTCGCAGTAGTCGGTATGCGGTCCCAGGCTCCTCCCAGGAGGGGATCCGCGGGAGCGTCCCCGACAGCGCGCACGCTGCGCTTACCGTCGAGTTCAATGTGCTTTCGGAGAGCGAGTTCGGTGAGCACCGCTCCGCCGAGGGTATACATCAGGGGCAGCCCCTCACCGGCGATGGTTCCGTTCCGGGGGTCGAACAGAAGTAGCATGAGGGCCTCGGGGAGGGTCGCCTCGCCGGATACGTTGGCAGCCGTGCCATCCGGCTGGACATGGGCGTCGTCGTCGCTCACTTCATCCTTCCGTCGATGGCGCTGTGCGCATGCAAAGTTCTCGTCCCAAGCATTGTGCCCTCCACTTTCGGTAGTGAACACAGTCAAGACCATGTCCTAGGGACACAGTCAAGCCCGGTCGCAAGTCCCCGGCCTCGACGCGTTCGCGGTGCGCGACAACCTACCGAACAGATGCTGACGGGTGTGCCGACGGGCGAAGAGCTGTTGCCCGGACCACAGTCCGGCGCCGAGCGTAGCTCCTCTCGGAGCACATTCAGCGCCCCCAGTCGTCCGTTTGCGCCTATCGTTCAGTCATTCACGGCATCGAGGGCGACCATCGCGGCAGCAGCGGCTTCAGCTATGAGTTTGTCGTCGGACTCGGCATCCGGCTCGGCTTTGCTGGACATGACCGAGATGATGATGGGTGCCCGACCGGGCGGGCGGATGAGGGCAAGATCATTGCGGGTGCCGTAGCCGCCCGAACCGGATTTGTCACCAACTACCCAGTCTGCGGGAAGGTCGGCGCGAACCAGCGTGTCGCCCGTCTGAGTACCTGTCAGCCACGTCTCCAGCTGTGCTTTCTCCTCGCCGCTCAGTTGCTCTCCGAACAGGTATGCGTTGAGGTTCGTGGCGAACGCTCTCGGCGTGGTCGTGTCCCGATCGTCCCCGGGTACTGCCTCGTTCAGGTCAGGTTCGGTGCGGGACACGACGGTTGTGTCGTCGCCGAGGCCGCTCAAGTCCGCGTCGAGGGCGGCGGGTCCATCAAGTGCCTCGAACATGAGGTTCGCCGCGGTGTTGTCGCTGACGGTCATCGCGGCGTGAGCGATCTCGCCCAGTGTCATCGAGCCGCCGACCCGGGGCTCGGTGACCGGGGAGTACGGCACGATGTCCGACTCTTCGATCGGCACCGGGGTCGCCAATCCGGCCAGCCCCACCGTGTCGAGGAGAGCAGCAGCGGCCATCGCCTTGATAGTGGACGCGTACGCAAATCGTTCATCGTCTCTCCAGGAGACCTCACTGCCCGTTCCGGTATCCAATGCATAAACACCCAGGCGTGCGTCGTACGTCGCCTCGAGTGAGGTGAATTCCGCGGCGCCGTCGACGGGCTGTGCCGGGGGCGCGCCCGGCGGCACCGAGCTCGCGTCCGTTGACGGGGAGGTCGATGCGCATCCGGTGAGCACCAGCCCGGAAAGAGCGACGATCGCGAACTGTGCTCGCAGGTATCGGGGAATCGGAGAGATCATTAGCCCATCCAAACCCATGTCCTAGGGACAGGGTCAAATCGAAGACGCTGTGATCCATAGATCTGCCCGCGGTTAGGCGCCGATGATCACCAGCGCGAGTGCGGGCCATAGAGCCAGCCAGACGGATGGCGATCGCCCTGCTGGTCCCTTTGGTCATTGCGGCAGCGATTAGACGCATCAGCCGAGCTGACGGCGGCAGGTCAGGCGTCAGCGCTGGGAGTGTCACAGAGGATAGCCGGGTACCGACCTCAGCGAGCGGGCGAGTAGACGCCCACGGCTCCGGCCGCGGAGAGGGCAACGGCAGTGCCGACCGAATACCCGTCCGGATGGGCTGTCATGAGATCGAAGGTGAGCACGGAGTCGGTGGTTGCGCCCGGATCGGTCAGCCGAAGGTCAAGTCGCACGGTCGAACCGCTGAACGACGAGCGCACGATCACCGCGTTGGTGCGGTCAGGGTTCAAATCCAGGCTCAGTTGTGTCGGCCGCAGCAGGGCGCGGGCCTCGCCTCCGCCGGCGCGGTGGTCGTAGGCGACATTCAGCCGCCCCAGCGCACTCTCGGCAATCGCCCCCTGCACCTGACACGGCACGAAGATGGCGTCGCCGAGAAAGTCCGCGGTTTGGGGACTGGACGGATTCTGGAACACCTGGATGGGCGAGCCCGCCTGATCGATCCGGCCGCCGGAGATCACGGCGATCTGCTGACCGAACGAGAGCGCCTCGGCCTGGTCGTGGGTGACGAGCACCGTCGTGGTGCCGGTGAGTTCGACCGCCTCCACGACGGCATGCCGGGTCTGGTTGCGCAATCCGGAGTCCAGGGCGCTGAACGGTTCGTCCAGCAGTAGGATCCGCGGTCCCGGAGCCAGTGCGCGGGCCAGCGCCACCCGCTGTTGCTGGCCTCCGGAGAGCTCATGGGGGTAGCGCTTCAGCAGGCGCACATCGAGTCCGACGAGCTCGGCCGCGGCATCCGCCTCGTGGCCCCGGCGTTGAGGGCCTCGAAGGCCGAAACGGATGTTCTGCGCCACGGTGAGGTGCGGGAAGAGAGCGCCATCCTGGGCGACGTAGCCGATGCCGCGGAGATGCGCCGGCACGAACACGGTGTCATCGGAGACGAGGGAATCGTCGATGAGCACGCTTCCGCTGTCAGGCCGGTCGAAGCCGGCGATCAGTCGCAGCAGGGTGCTCTTGCCGCTTCCCGATGCGCCCACCACGGCCAGCCGGCTGCCGGCCTCCAACGACAGTGACACGGCGCGCAGAACGGGTGATCCGCCGAGGCTCTTGGAGACCTGTTCGATGGTGAGGGACGTCATCCGCGCTCCCGCTTTCTGGACTGGGTGAAGAGAATCGCTACGGCTGGCGCGGCGAGGAGGATGAGCAGGACCGCGTACGGTGCGGCGTTCGCATAGGCCACGGCGGAGCTGGCCGACCAGAATTGCGTCGCCAGCGTTCTCGTGCCGTTGGGCGCCAGGAGGAGGGTGGCGGTGAGTTCGTTTGCCGCGCCGAGTCCGACGAGAGCCGCGCCGGCGCCGATAGCCGGCAGGATGAGCGGAAGGGTGACGTGGATGCGGGCGACCATCGGCGAGCGCCCCAGCGCCCTCGCGGCCTCTTCGAGAGCGATCGGCGCCTGCGCGAGCCCGGACCTGAGGCTGACCAGTGCTCGAGGCATGAAGATGATCACATACGCGAAGACGACCGTCCACGTTGTCTGATACAGCGCCGGCACCGTCCGCAGGGTCACCGTGACCAGGGCCAGCGCCACGATGATGGCCGGCAAGCTGCTGGACACGTAGGTGGCGCCCTCGAGGGTGCGGGCGATGCGTCCGGGCTGGCGCACCGCGAGCCAGGCCACCGGCATCGCCACGGCGATTGCCGCCGCTGCGCCGCCTCCGGCGAGGAGCATCGTCTGCACGACGGCGGTGCCCAGCTCAGGCTGGACCCAGGCGGCGGCTCCTCCGGCGATCAGCCACCGCCAGAGGCTGGCCAGTGGAACGCCCAACGACAGCATGACCAGTGCGCCGAGGGCCGCCACGGCGAGGGGCGCAGATAGGCCGAGGGGTAGGCGCATGCCCGGCCGGCCGCTTCCCGAGCCGATCTTGGCGTAACGGGCGTGACCCCGGGTGGACGCTTCGAGAACCAGAAGCACCAGGCAGATCATGGCCAGCACGACGCCGAGCGCGCTGGCCGCCGGCCCGGCGAACGTCGACTGATACTGAACCACGATCGCGGTGGTGAAGGTGTCGAACCGGATCAGGGCAAACGCACCATACTCCGACAGAAGGTGCAGGGCCACGACGAGCCCGCCGCCCCAGATCGCCAAACGGAGTTGCGGCAGCACCACGGTGAAGAACACACCCCAGGAGCCGTATCCCAGGCTGCGCGCCGTTTCTTCCAGAGACGGGTCGAGACGGCGGATGGTCGCGGCAGCCGGCAGGTAGACGAGGGGGAAATACGCCAGTGTGGCCACCAGCAAGCCCCCGCCCAGCCCCCCGAGAGACGGCACGGCGCTGACCCAGCCGTAACTGCTGACGAAGGCCGGCACGGCCAGGGGAGCGGCGAGCAGAACCGCCCACAGTCGTCGTCCCGGCAGGACCGTGCGTTCCACCAGCCATGCCCCGCCGACGCCGATGGTCACGCAGAGGGGAACTCCGATCACCACCAGGAGAACCGAGTTGACGAGAAGTTCGCCCACCTTGGGCCGGAAGATCAACGGCGCCAGGGTGGGCCAACCCACCTGAGCGACGACGGATGCGACAAAGCCAACGGGAACGAGCACTGCGACGGCGATTACGCATACGAGTGCGAGCAGCAGGGCGCAGGGCCTGGAGCCGGGGCTCGCGATCCGCCGCCGCTGCCCCTGCGGGGCCGTCGACGTAGTCACGTTTTCCATCCTCTCGCGGGATCAGGTTACCGATCAGGGTCAGAGGATCCCGGCCTCGGTCATCAGGTCGGTGACCTTGGTGCTGTTCAGGGTGGCCGGGTCCACGACCGGAGCATCCAATGTGTCGAGCGCGGGCAACGCCGGATTCGGTGTCACCTCGCTGCCGACCGGGTACTCGAAACTGGTTCCAGTCTGGAGGATGTCCTGCCCGGTCTTGCTCGTGATGAACTTGACGAAGGCCTGGGCGGCCGCCTGGTTCTTGCTCGACGCGAGCACACCGCCGCCGGACACGCTGACAAACGCTCCCGGGTCTTGGTTCTTCAGGTAGCGCAGCTCCGTGTTCGCGCTGTTCTCTTTCGTTCCGGCCTGGTCGATGTACCAGTAGTAGTGGTAAACCACGCCCATCGGGATCTCGCCGGCGTTGACCGCCTTCATGACCGTGCTGTTGCCCTTGTAATCGACGGAGTTGGCCTTCATGGCCGTGAGCCACTCCGACGTGGCGTCGGCACCCTTCAGCTCGAGCATGGCCGACACGATGGCCTGGAAGTCCGCGCCGCTCGGCGACGCAGCCCAACGGCCCTTCCAGGCCGGGTCCGCGAGATCCTCCAGCGATGCCGGCAACTCCGCCTCACTGATCAAAGCGGGGTTGTACACCACCACGGTCGAGCGGGCGGCGATGCCGGTCCATGTTCCGGTGGACGGTTTGTAGGCATCCGGCACCTGGTCGAGAACGTCGCTGTCCAGATCGGCCAACAGGCCCGCGTTGTCAACGAGCGACATTGCCGGGGAGTTTTCGGTGAGGAACACGTCGGCCGGGGAGGCTGAGCCCTCCGCGATGATCTGGTTGCCCAGTTCGGCGTCCGACCCGTTCCGAAGAGTGAGCGTCACGCCGCTCTCCGCACTGAATTCGTCAGCCCATTCCTGGGTCAGCTCCTCGTGTTGAGCGTTGTAGACGGTCAGGTTTGAGCCGGCCAGTGAATCGGTCGGCGCCGGCGACGAGGACGTCGTTCCGGCAGAACCGGCGCACCCCGAGAGGGCAAGGACGACTGAGGCCGCTGCGGCAGTGACGACGATAGTGGAGGGCAGAGTTCTCATGGGTCCCTTGGTGACGAGGTGAAGGCGAACAATAGGAAAGCCTACCCTAAGTAACCGCGTTGTGCCGTGAGTCATCGTATTCTGGGCGCAGCGGACGCACCCTCAAGCCCTTGACGAGGGACTTCTCTTTAGGGAAATGTCGTGCCCGGTGTTGTCGTCGGGTTACGCGGTCGTGGTGACCTTCTTGACGGCTTCGCGAGCACGTTCCATCCGGCCTAAAGCACGCACAGGGAGTCCCATTCATACTCCGCGAAGGATGACGCCTCTAGGTAGCTGAGATCGTGCGGGAGCGTGATCGTCTGCATGCGACCCTGCAGGTAAGCGACGGTTTCGAGCGTATCCGGTTCGCCCGCCGTGGACTCTTCCGGGACACTGAGCAGCTCACTGCCGGGTCCGACCACAACCTGGACGACCATCTCGTCCCCGTCGCTGTTGACCGCCGGCAGTTCGAGCAACTCGGAATCGTGCCCGTCCGGCAACGCGACGACCAACGCCAAGAGTGCATCCGCGGCCCCATCAGTGGTCAGGAACGAATCTCCGCAATACGAAATTCTCTTCATGGACTAACCGCTTCCCTGCCTTGTCGGCGCGAGCCCGCCGAGTGAGGGCAACCTGACGCGGATGCCCCGGACGGACCGACTGCCTATGCGTCACGGTATCAGGGTGAGGTGTTGACCGCTGTCGGCGCAAAAGGGGACCTCCCCGAATCAGTGCCCGAAAACGGCCCCTCCGGACTCGCTTGCGGGTCAGTTCCGGCCGGGGCGGCTGGTTGGTGCGCCGCCACAGGCCGGGCCAAGGAAGATTAAAAGGAAATAGGCCGCAAGCTAGGATCCTGTGCGCGATTTGGTCCTTGAAATGTCGCTATTTCCTTATAAAGTGGCGCGGTTCGCACCCCGACAACCCGGCCGGGGCGGCTCGCGTCTAGCGCCCGGCGGCCAACGGGTCGATGATGGCCCGGTGGTGCTCTTCACCGATCGTGTCGACGCCGGCCGCCAGCTGGCCCGGCAACTCCTCTACCTGCGCGAGCGAGACGTCGTTGTGCTCGGTGTTCCGCGCGGAGGAGTGCCGGTGGCGTTCGAGGTCGCCGCGGCGCTCGGCGCACCGCTCGACGTCATCGTGGTGCGGAAGCTCGGTGTGCCGTTCCAACCCGAGTTCGCGATGGGGGCCATCGGCGAGGGCGGCGAGGAGCTTGTCGACGAATCGGTGGTGGCGTTGACGGGGGTGACCGATGCCGAGGTGAGCGCCGTCGAAGCTCGCGAACGCGAGATTCTTGAGGCCCGGGTCGAACGGTTGCGGCCGGGGCGCAGCCGGCTGCCATTCGACGGGCGCACCGTCGTGATCGTCGACGACGGTGTGGCCACCGGGGCGACCGCGCGGGTAGCCGGCGACGTGGCCCGGCGGTTCGGCGCCGAGAGGGTGATTCTCGCCGTGCCGGTGATCGCGGCCGAGACTCTGGCCAAGATGGCCGGCGCCGACGACATGGTGTACCTGGCGGCCCCGGAAACGTTCTGGGCGGTGGGACAGTTCTATACAGACTTTTCGGCCACCACCGACGACGAGGTCGCCCGACTGCTCGACGAGGCGGCCCGCCGGGTCTCCGGCTAGGACGCCGACACCGCAGCCGACCCCGCCAACGACGCGGATGTCGAGGTCGAGATTCCCGTCGATAGCGTGGTGCGACGGAGCAGCGCCTCGCTGTAAGGAAAAAGTGAGATTAGAAGGACGGGATTGGAAAAAGCATCCTCGTTAGCGGCCGTTATCCTCACAATCGGTTGAACCTGGCGGGACGTACCGCTCTGATCGTGGACGACGGGGTAGCCACCGGCTCCACGGCCACGGCGGCTCGCCGAGGCGGCCGACCGAACAGAGAGTCCACACCCAGGCAAGGACTCAGACACCGTGTGAGCTCAACTCTCGCCGCGCCAACGTCCGTCGTAGAAGGCCAGCGCCGCCGGGCGCACCTCGACAACGCCGTAGAGCGCCGCCGGGCATTTTTGGGCCCAGTCAAGTGCCGCGGCGCGGTCGGGCACGTCGATCACAAAGCAGCCGGAGAGCGATTCGACGGCGTCGATGAACGGGCCGACACGCACCTCCCGGCTGCCGCCGCGGAGCGTCACCGTGGTGGACTCCGCGGCGGGCCGGAAGATGTCCGCCGCAATCAGCGCACCCGACTCCTGCAGCGAGGCCGCGTAGGCATCGAACAGCTCCCGGAACGGCGGCAGCTCCTCCTCAGAGATGTCGCCCTCCCCGGTCTCGGCCTTGATGATGAGCAACGAGAAGCGCATGAGATCTCCTTTGATTCAAGCTGTGCGTGGTGCAGGCGGCGATGCGGCGGATGGCGCGGTTACACGTCGAGCGACTCGTGTGGTTCGAGCGGGAAGAAGGTGCCGCCGTTCTGCTCGGTGGCGGCCTTGATGCGAGAGTTTGCGAGGTCCTTGCCGCTGCGCGACAGTCCCATCTCGTGGGTGGGGAAGCTGCGCAGGGGTTTGACCGCGAGCACATAGTCGATGACCTCGCTGATCTTCAGCCACGGCGCGCCCGCCGGCACGGCCAGGGTCTTCACGTCGACACCCTCGGGAATGGTGAACGCGTCACCCGGGTAGAACAGCTCATCGTTCACGAGCACGCCCACGTTGTCGATCACCGGGATCGACGAGTGGATCACCGCATGCTTCTCGCCGAAGAACCGCAGCGTGAACGGCCCGGCGCTCACGGTGTCACCCTCGGTGACCACGGTCACGGCGATGTCGCCCGCCGCCGCAGCCACCCCGGCCGGCCCGTAGACGGGTACGCCGGGGTTCAAGGCGATCACGCGGTTCAGCTGCTCGGGCGTCCAATGGTCGGGGTGCTCATGGGTGATCACGATAGCGGCCGCATTCGCCGTCTCGGTCAAAGCGGTGGTGAACGATCCGGGATCGATGAAAAGCTTCTGCCCCGCGGCTTCGATCACGAGTGCGGCGTGTTCCAGTTTGGTCAACTTCATGTCTCGAGCTAATACCCAAATCAGAGCACGGGCAACGCGCGACACGCGCATCCTGTGAGCACCCGCAGTCGGCCCAGGCATCCCGGCAGGTGCAGAGGATGCCCCGCGCGACGCGCGGACGACGCACTCGATTTGAACTCGGTATCAAGCCTGTGGCATACTCGTGAAGTTGCAAAAACGGCCCCATCGTTTAGCGGCCTAGGACACCGCCCTCTCACGGCGGTAACACCGGTTCGAATCCGGTTGGGGTCACAAACGCCCGTTCTCCTTCTTCACGAGGGAGGTCGGGCTTTTTCTTTTGGGACCTTCGACCCTATCGTTGCTGAAAACGGGCTGGGAGTCTGGAATTCACAGTCCAGTATCAGACGACTCGGGGCTTCGAATTCGACACAGAGGAAACCATCCCATGGCCAGCACCACCACCCGCGGGGCAGCGGTCACCGCCCCCGCCGCGACGACCGGCACCACCCTGCTCCAGCGTCGCACCCTTGCGGTGCTGCGCCTGGCCACTGGATTCATCTTCCTGTGGGCCTTCCTCGACAAGACCTTCGGCCTGGGCTTCTCCACTCCCGCCGAGCGCGCTTGGCTCAACGGCGGCACCCCGGCGCAGGGCTTCCTGAACAGCCCCGGCGTCACCGGTCCGCTGCAGCCGTTCTTCGTGGGGATCGCCAGCCCGCTGGTCGACTTCCTCTTCATGCTCGGCATGATCGCCGTGGGACTTGCTGTGATGCTCGGTGTTGGCCTGCGCATCAGCGCCGTCGCCGGCAGCCTCATCATGGTCTTCATGTACCTGGCCGAGTGGCCGTTCGCCGCCGGCGCGGCCTCGAACAACCCGCTCGTGGACTACCACATCATCTACGCGCTCGCGCTGATCGTCATCGCCGTCTTCGCGGCCGGTGACACCTGGGGCTTCGGCAAGACCTGGAAGGCTCTGCCGATCGTGCAGAAGTACACCTGGCTGATCTAGGCAGCGCCAGTACGACCCAGCCGGCCGCCCTTCGGGGTGGCCGGTTTTGTCTGCACCCCGGCGGAACCGGGAAGCACGCGAGGGGTAACATTGAAGGGCGTAGGGGATCATCCCTCTGGGCCCCCGCCTGGCCCTCTGCCGCGGGTGTCAACGCCCAGCATTCGCCGCACGTTCGAAAGGCCCCTTTTTCGTGAATCTTGAGCTGCCGATCGCCTTCGAAGTGATCTCGCTGGTCGTTCTGACCCTGGTGCTCGTCGCCGACCTCCTGATCGTCTACAAACGCCCGCACGTCCCCTCTATCCGCGAGGCGACCCTCTGGGTTGTCTTCTACGTGGGCCTGGCGCTGGTGTTCGCCCTTTTGATGCTGATCTTCGGCGGCGGCGAACACGCCGGGCAGTTCCTGGCCGGCTGGCTCACCGAGTACAGCCTGTCGATCGACAACCTCTTCGTCTTCGTGATCATCATGGCGAGGTTCTCGGTGCCTCGAAAGTACCAGCAGGAAGTGCTGATGATAGGCATCATCATCGCCCTCGTGCTGCGCGGCGTCTTCATCCTGCTCGGCGCCCAGCTGATCGAGAACTTCAGCTGGATCTTCTACATCTTCGGAGCCTTCCTGCTCTACACGGCCGTCCACCAGGCCTTCGCCAAGGAAGGCGGCGAGGACGACGCGGAGAACTCTCTGGTGCGCTACCTGCGTCGGCACATCCGCATTTCGCCCAGCTTCGACGGCGCGAAGATCCGCACCACCATCGACGGTCGTCGCCTCTTCACACCCATGCTGATCGTGCTGATCGCCATCGGCACCACCGACCTGATTTTCGCTCTGGATTCGATCCCGGCCATCTTCGGTATCACCCAGAGCCCGTTCATCGTGTTCACCGCCAATGTGTTCGCCCTGATGGGCCTGCGCCAGCTGTACTTCCTGCTCGGCGGGCTGCTCGAACGCCTGGAATACCTCAAGTATGGAATCGCGTTCATCCTCTTCTTCATCGGCGTCAAGCTGGTCTTCCACGCCCTGCATAACAACGAAGTGCCGTTCCTCAACGGCGGCGAGGGCTTCAGTTGGGCGCCGGAGATCGACACCTGGACGTCCCTGGCCGTGATCATCCTGTCGATGGCCGTCGCGACCATCGCCAGCCTGATCAAGACCCGGCGAGATGCCCGCCGCGAGCGGAATGCCGCCGTTGCTGAGCCCGTGCCCACGACCGGTGAATGACCCGGTCAGACTGCGTCTGAACGAGCCCGGGGTATTGGTACGGTGGTAGCTCCACTTCCCCCGAACGGGGCGGGAGCGCTTCGAGTCGGAGCATGGACGGGACTTTCGGGGTGCACATGGCGGTGAAAGGTGAGAGTGCGATCACGCTCGGCAACTCGAGCGTGCGTTTCAGTTTCAGTGCCGGCAGCGACGTCGGACGGGTGCGCAAGATCAACGAGGACAGCTACCTGGCGCAGTCGCCGGTGTTTTTCGTCGCCGATGGCATGGGCGGCCACGCCCACGGTGATGCCGCCAGCCAGACCGTCATCCGAGTCTTCAACGACCACATCGAACAAGACGTGCCGTCGACCCCCGAGCGGATCCTCGACGCGATCCACTCGTCCAACGACGCCGTGCGGGATCTCAGCTCCGCCGACGACTTCGGCACGGCCGTCTCCGGCACCACGCTGGCCGGTGTCGCGTTCGTTGACGCCGGCGACGACGTCGGCTTCCACTGGATGGCCTTCAACATCGGTGACTCGCGCATCTACACCTGGGACGGCCGCACCCTCGAACAGCTCAGCGTCGACCATTCTGCTGTGCAGGAGATGGTGGATGCCGGCTTGATCAAGGCGACGGATGCCGAGAAGCACCCGGACCGCAACGTCATCACCCGCGCCATCGGTGCCGACGAATTCGTCGACGCGGATGTCTGGCTGCTGCCCGCTACGGGACGGCATTCCTTCCTGATCTGCTCCGACGGCCTCACCAAGGAGCTGTCGGTGGTCGAGATCGCCGAGCTGCTGGCCTCGCATACCGTGCCGGAGGACCTGGGCTCGTTGGCCGACGTGCTCGTCGCCGCCGCCCTGGCCAAGGGCGGCCGGGACAACGTCACCGTCGTCATCGTCGAGTCGACCTGGGGTGACCCCGGCCATGACACCGATGTGACCCGCGAACGGCCGGCGGGGATACACGAGCACCTCGAAGACACTCGGCCGCGCAACACGAATCCTTAGGTAGGATCAAGGCAATGGGGGGATCTGTGCTTTCGTACGACGACGACATCCGGGGCGGATGGCTGGCGGGCGCCATGGCGGACCGTCTGGTGCTGTTCCCTGCCGCCGGCCCCGCTGCCACGGCCAGAGTCTGGGAGAGCCTGATCGGCCCGGGCCCCGCCGAGCAGGCTGCACGCGCCGTACTCGACGAGCTCACCGCGGGGGGACTGTCCAAGACCCCGCCCTTTGCACTCCTGTCCTGGGACACAGCGGCTCCGGCGACCATGCGGGTTTTCGTGCGCGGGGACGTCGTCGTGGTTTTGGCCACCGCCGACGGGGACGTCTCGATCGGCGGCCTGGGCATCTCCACCTGGGTGGAACGCTCCGTGATGCATGTCACCGGGGTGGACATCACCGCCGCGCCGGTGACCGCGGCGCCGGGCACCGAGAAGCCGGACGCTGACCTGACCGATGCAAACGATCATGCCGCCCTGCCGCTGGGAACGGGCCTTCCCCTGGAAGCGGGCATGGTGCGCACCCGCCGCCTGCACGTGGTGGTCGACAGCGCCCGTGCGGTGGAGCCCGTCCGGGCGGGGCCGCCCTCGCCTGTCGCTCCTCCGCTGCACATCGTGCCGCCCGTCGCCCCGCCCGTCGCCCCGGCGACCGCCCCGGCGACCGCCCCGGCGCCGCTGCCGGTTCCGCAACGCACGATCGCCGAACCCGTCAGCGAGCAAACCATTGCCGGGCAGCCCTTTATCGAGCAGACCATCTCAGACATCACCACCGCCGACCCGGCCGTCGAGAACAATGCCGACCTCGCCGGCGGCTACGACCACCTGTTCGGAGCGACCGTGATGCGCGGCGTCGAACAGGCGGCCGTTCGGCCCGACGCCGAGGACGACAACGAGAGCGTCAGCGCCCCGGACTCGGTCGGCATCGCCGACGTCCCCGGCGACCACGACGGCCACACCGTGATGAGCGGCGACATCCAGAAGCTGCGGGATTCACGCCGCCGCAACAACTCCGGGTCTGCCTCAGACGCGCCAACACCCGTCGCCGTACCGCGGCTGTACCTGCTGCTGCCCAGCGGTGTGCGGGAACCGCTCAACCAGCCCATCCGGGTCGGCCGGGCACCGAGCGTCAGCAAAATGTCCGGCGACCTCGTGCCCCGCCTGGTGAGTCTGGGCGGTGCCGATCAAGACGTCTCGCGCAACCACGTGCACTTTACCGTCGAGGGGGACACCGTGGTGGTCACCGATCTGCACTCGCGCAACGGCACTCTCGTGTCCCTGCCCGGCAAACCCGCCCAGAAGCTGCGCCAGGGTGAGCCAACGGCGGTCATCGTCGGCACTGTCATCGACCTCGGCAGCGGCATCACCATCACGGTCGGGCAAGAGTGATGCGCCGCCCGCCCTCCGTCGCCCCCGAACTGCCCGGCTACGAATTCGTCTCCATTCTCGGCTCCGGCGGGTTCTCCGACGTATTCCTCTACCAGCAGCGGCTTCCTCGGCGCCGGGTCGCGGTGAAGGTGCTGCTCACCGAGCAGCTGAACCCCTCGACCCAGGCGCAGTTCGTCGACGAAGCGAACCTGATGGCGCAACTGTCGACCCACCCGTACATCGTCACGATCTACCACGCCGACGTCGCCGGCGACGGACGACCGTACTTCGTGATGGAGCATTGCTCGGGCCCGAGCCTGGCCGAGCGATACAAGCGGGAGAAGTTCGGCGTCGAAGACGCCCTGCGCACCGGGGTCCGCCTGGCGGGCGCGATCGCCACCGCCCATTCCGCAGGCATCCTGCACCGCGACATCAAACCGGCCAATGTGCTCACCAACGACTTCGGCTGGCCCGCCCTCACCGACTTCGGCATCTCGTCGAGCCTTGACGAGGAACTGCCCGTGCAAACCAGCACCGGCGGCCACCGCCCGGCCGTACCGGAATCCACCGGCACCGGAGAGAGCCAGTCGGTGGGCATGAGCGTGCCCTGGTCGCCGCCGGAGATGTTCGAGGACGACCCCCGGCCGGACGTCCGCAGCGATGTCTTCTCGCTGGCCGCCACCATCCACACCCTGCTGGCCGGCCAGACACCGTTCGAGATCCACGGACGTTCCAACGGCACCCTCGACCTGATCGGTCGCATCGAACGCGGCGCCATCACCCCCATCGGCCGCGACGACGTGCCGCGCTCGCTCGTGGCGGTGCTGGCCAAGGCCATGGCCACCCGCCGCGACGACAGATTCGCCACGGCTGTGGACTTCGCCCGCGCCCTGCAACGGGTGGAGCTGGAGCTGGGTTACGCACCCACGGGCATCGACATCCCCACCGTCGCGGGCGTGCAGCACGTCAGACCGGATGCGCCGGCCGGCGACGACGAGACCCGGGCCAGGTCGGTGGTGTCGATCAGCGCCCAGGCACCGGCGGCTGCGACCGCTCGCCCGGCAACCGAAGCCCCGCCGGAAAAACCGAACTCGGCCGACGCCACACGGGTGCGGGGCGCCCGAGTCATCGAGCCAGTCAGGGAGCGCACCGTTGTGCGTCCCCGCGGAGCCGTGCGCCCGGCGGCCGCGCCCATGCCGGACGCAGTCCAGGCATCCGTTGACGACCCGGCCGCCCTCGTCGATAGCCCTCCGCGGCGACGCCCGTTGTTGCTGATCGGCTCCATCGTGGCCGGTGCCCTGCTTGTCGGCGCCGTGGCCACCGCCGTGGTGCTCACGGGCGTTGACGGCTCGGCCCAGACTCCCACGAAATCCCCGGCACCGGCGGAGCCGGGCGGCGCCAACGTCGCCGCCGGGGTGCCGGCCCCGGTGCTCGACGGCACGGCGACCTCGGTGGACGGCACCCAGGTCACCTTCACCGTGAGCAACCCCAGCCCGCAGGAGGGCGACGTGTACCGGTGGGCCCGTGCTGAGAACCCGGCACAGCCCTCCCTCAGCACGACGGCGGACATCACCGTGGACGGAATCGTCCCCGGTACGACCGTGTGCCTGGACATCTACCTGCAACGCGCCGACGGCAAGGTCTCGGAGGCCAACCGTGCCTGCAACCGTTGAGACCGGCGCCGACGAGACCGGCGCCGCCGCGACCGGCGCCGTGAAACCGCTGCGGATCGAGTTCTGCGGTGAGTGGTACTCGGTCGAGCCCGGCTCGGCATTCTCGATCGGGCGGGAATCCGACCTCACCATCGACGATAACCCCTACCTGCACCGCACGTTCCTGCGCCTCTACGAGGACTTCGGGATGTGG
Source organism: Cryobacterium sp. SO1 (assembly GCF_004210215.2). NCBI lineage: Bacteria > Bacillati > Actinomycetota > Actinomycetes > Micrococcales > Microbacteriaceae > Cryobacterium > Cryobacterium sp. SO1. The sequence continues at coordinate 2,436,366 of NZ_CP067394.1, read as the reverse complement.
TGGATCGCCAACGTCGGCAACCTGCTCTCAGCAACCGTGTCGGACACGACAGGGTCCGTGCAGGCCTGGCTGGCACCCGGAGCGAAACTGCCGATCGTGTTCCAGACCATGCACGTGATGTTCAGCGCCGGATCGTCGACCTACGACTTCACGATCCACGCTGAAGACGATTTCTACAACACCTCGTTGTCCGCATCGCACGAAAGCGGCAGCACCACCATCCTTCCGGTGACCCTCACCACCAGTCAGCGGCTGTTGATCGTGGCTCTATCCGAGCGCATCCTCACCCAGTCGGTCCCCGGCCGCGGGGCCATCCCCAGCTCGGCCGAGGCCGCGGCCAGGGTGGGGTGGAGCATGACCACCTTCAACCGCAAGCTCGACAACGTGTGCAGCAAGCTCGACAAGCTCGGTGTCGCCGGGCTCCGCGGCGGCACCGGCCACCTGGCCACCAACCGGCGGGCCCGACTGGTCGAATACGCCGTGGCCACTCGACTGGTCAGCGTGGACGATGTTGTGCTGCTGGACCGGGCGGCCGAGGAGTCCCGCAAGGGTGAGGAGTACCCGTAGTGGTGGCACTCCTTCGCGTGTTAGCGTAAGAGCCGATCAGGAGCCAGTGCTAACGTCCCGCGGTAGCGGATGACGCGCACGGTCCTGCAGCTGGAGCTGTTTCGTACGGCGACTGCTACACGCGAGGGGAAAACGGGTGGGGACCCTCAGTTCGTGGTTGCGGGGCCGGCGGATGTCCGCTTCCGTCGTGGTCCTGTCGGTGTTGGCCGGGGTGCCGTTGACGTTCGCCGTGCTGCACGAGGGCTTCCCAGTGACGGATGTAGACCTTGCGGCCCGCGATGTGTGGGTGACGAACGGTAAGCAGTTGTTGGCGGGCCGGTTGAATCGGCAGATCGAGGAGTTGAACGGGTCGGTCAATGCCGCCTCGAGTGCGTTCGATGTGTTGCAGGACGGTGATGATGTCTTCCTGATCGACGGCAGTGTCGGTTCGATTGAGCGGGTCGATCCGGCGTTCACGACGCTGGGTGAACGGGTGGATGTGGCGCCCGGGTCCGAGGTCGTCTATGGCGGCGATTCCTTGGCCGTGATGGCGCCTACCGGTGAGGTGTGGGTGATCAACGCCGCCGGGGAGTTGAGCTTCGACCCCCAGACCACTGACCCGGTTCTGGAGCTGGGCAAGGGCGGCCACATCGCCGTGTCGCCGGGCGGGATTGTCTTCGGCGCGTCGCGGGCCGAGAAGACCCTGTTCACCTACGACCCGGCCTCCGAAGACGCGGTCGAGCCCGTCTCGAGCGACCTGCTGAAGCTGGGCGAGTTCCAGATCGCCGCGGTGGGGGAGAAGGCCGTGCTCCTCGACCCGGAGAACGACCGCGTCGTCCTCGACGGCGAGTCACTGGATATTCCGGCCGGAGCCCTCAAGCTGCAGCAGTCCGGCGCCGAGAACGACAGCGTGCTCGTCGCCACGGGTGCTGCGCTGCTGCAGGTTCCGTTCGACGGCGGCACGGTCGTCACCGTTGACGCGTCGATGGAGAACCCGGTCACGGAGCCGGCGGATATGTCCTCGCCGGTGTGGCTGAACGGCTGCGCGCACGGGGCCTGGGCCGGCGCGCAACGTTACATCGCTGCGTGTGAGGGTTCTGCGGTGTTGACCGAGTCGATCCAGCAGCCCACTCAGGGGTCGGTGTTGGAGTTCCGGGTGAACCGCGATGTGATCGCGTTGAACAATCTCTCCAACGGCAATGTGTGGTTGGTTGATTCGAATATGCGCCTGGTGGAGAACTGGGAAGAGGTGACTCCTCCGGAGGAGGAGGAAGCCGAGGACGGCACCGAGAAGGCCGCGCAGCAGTCCTTTGAGGACACTCTGGCGGAGCGTACGAATGTGAACCGGGCGCCGTTGGCTCGTGATGATGATTACGGGGTGCGGCCGGGTAAGACCACGGTGTTGCCGGTGTTGGAGAATGACACGGACCCCGATGGTGATGTGTTGACGGTGACGAATGTGAGTGGTTTTTCGGAGTCGCAGGGCAGTCTGGATTTCATCGATGGTGGCCGGGCGTTGCAGTTCACGCCGGCGGAGGCGGTGGCGGGGACGGTGTCGTTCAGGTACACGGTGGCCGATGGTCGTGGTGCGGTGGCTGAGGCGCAGGTGAATGTGACGATGCGCCCGGTGGATCAGAATCTGGCGCCGGTGTCGAACCGGGTCGGTGCGATCAGTGTGGAGCAGGGCCAGATCGTGAGCTACAACGTGCTCTCGGACTGGATCGATCCCGACGGTGACGACATCTACCTGGTGTCGGCGTCGCCGACCACGGGCGACGGGGTGCGGTTTGGCCCGGAGGGTTTTGTGACGTTCGAGTCCAAGACCGCCGAGCTGGGGGTCAAAGAGGTGCAGTTCGTCGTCTCGGACGGCACCCTGACCGCGACGGGTGTGTTGACGGTGGACGTCAAGGCCGCCGGCACCTTGAACCCGGTGGGCACGCCGGACTTCACGACGGTGTTCGTGGGCGAGACGGCGTTGATCGAACCGTTGAAGAACGACGTCACCCCCTCGGGCGCCCCGCTCGCGTTGATCGGCGTCAACGAGGTGCCCAAGGACCTCACCGCCGTGGCGAACCTCGAGCGGGGCACGATCGCGGTGTCGTCGGGCAAGGCCGGCAGCTACGTCTTCACCTACAGCCTCGGCGCCGGCGCCACCTCCAGCGTCGGCCTCATCCGCGTCGACATCGTCGAAAGCCCCACCCAGATTCTGCCTCCGATCGCTGTCAAGGACACCGCCTACCTCCGGGCCGCGGAACCCGTGACGATCCCGGTTCTCGACAATGACGTCTCGCCGAGCGGCCGGGTGCTGGCCGTGCAGTCGGTGGACCTCAGCACGACGGACGATCTGGTGACGGTGGAGATCCTCACCAACACGGTGCTGCGGGTCACCGCATCCGCTGCCCTGACTCAGCAGGTGCAGTTCACCTATACGATCAGCGACGGCGAGGGCACCTCCACCGCGGGCGTCACCGTGGTGCCGGTGCCCCCGCTGATCAAGCACCAGCCGCCGGTCGCTGTCGACGACTCCGTGAGTGTGCGCGCCGGAGACATCGTCAGCGTTCCGGTGCTCGACAACGACTACCACCCCGACTCCGCCACCATGAGCGTGCTGCCCGAGCTCGCTGACACGTCCAGTGCCGGTGGACTCGCTTTTGTCACGGGTAATCAGGTGCGGTTCCAGGCGCCCGCCGAGGCGGGTGCCTACAGTGTGGACTACACGATCACGGATGCCTTCCAGGAGACCGCCACCGCCACCGTGCGGTTCACCGTGATCGGAGTGAACGCGGCCGAGAACCAGGCGCCCACCCCGCTGCCGTTGACCATGCGCACCTTTGCGGAGTCGACCATCAAGGTGCAGGTGCCGTTGGATGGCATCGACCCTGACGGTGACTCGGTCTACCTCACCGCCGTCACATCGGCTCCCACCCTGGGCCGCGTCGTCGACCAGGGCAGTGACTTCTTCATCTACGAGGCCTACCCCGGCACGGCCGGCACCGACTCGTTCACCTACCAGGTCGCGGACACCTTCGGCGCGACCGCCGAGGGCACGGTTCGGATCGGCGTGATTCCGCGACCAGCCGAGCTGCTGGCCCCGAACGCCGTCGACGACGCCATCGAGATCAAGCCCGGCCGCGCCGGCTCGATCCCGGTCGTGTTGAACGACTCCGATCCCAACGGTTACAAGCTGACGCTGTCCAAGAAGCTGCCCGAGGTGGACCCGGGGATCACGGCCATAGTCGACGGTAGCCGGGTCATCGTGAAGGCTCCGGCCGAAGAGGGCACGTACACGCTGCGCTACGAGATCACCAACGGGCATGGCGGCGCCGACACGGCGTTTGTGCAGGTCAAGGTGACCGAAGACGCCAAGGCGCAGTACCCCGTGGCGATCGACCACTTCGTCGAACCCGAGGAGGTCCTGGCCGGCACGCCGATCGACGTGACCGTGCTGGACGGTGCCGAAAACCCCAGCGGCCTGATCGAGGACCTGGTGATCACCCTCGAGGGCCCCAACGCCGACAACGGTGTGCTGCAGACCGACGGCACCGTGCGGGTCAAACCGTCCGAGGAACGCCAGGCCATCGCGTACCGGCTCACCAACGAGCTCGACGAGCTCAGCGCCACGGCGTTCATCATCGTGCCCCCGCAACCCCAAGCCGTCGAACCCGAGAACCAACCCTCCACCGAACCCACCCCGGACGAGGAACAGTTCCCACCGCCGTTCCTGAAAGACATCGGCCCGCAGGTCGTCAAAATGAACGGGTCCAAGTCGTGGACCCTCGGCGACATCGTCGAGGTCCCGTCCGGCCGGCCGGCGCTGCTGCTGGGCGCCACCGCCACCAACAGCGACGGGTCCAAGGTGGCCGGCGGATCCTCCTTGAGTTTCGTCGCGGCGAGGGACTACCGGGGCCCGGCGTCGGTGACGTTCGTCGTCACCGACGGTACCGGCGCCGATGACCCGAAGGGAAGGCAGGCCACCCTGACCATCCCGATCACCGTCGGCGACCCTGACTTCGAAGATGTCGCCCCCACCTTCACCCCGCCCAAGGTCACCGTCGAGGCCGGCGAAGCCGCGGCCGCGGTGAACTTGCGTTCCTCCAGCGGACATCCGAACCCTGCCATCATCGAGCAGCTCAGTTACGGCTCCCTCGGCAGCGCCACGGCGGATGTGGCCGCGTCGATCTCGGGAGGCACGCTGACGGTGTCGTCACCGCTGGGCACCCAGCCGGGCACCAAGGTGCGGCTGACCTTCTCGGTCACCTACAAGGAGTTCACCGTCCCCGGCGCCGTGGACGTCACCGTCGTGTCGTCGACCCGTGCAGCGCCGCAGGCCGTTGACGACGCCGGACCCAACGGCGCCGGCATCGAAACCACCCCGAGCTCGGTCGTGCAGGTGCCCGTGCTCGACAACGACTACAACCCGTTCGCTCAAGACGGCAAACCGCTCACGGTCGTGGCCGCGTCGATCGAACAGGACGTCAGCGGAGGCAAGGCCTCGGTCTCCTACTCCTCGAGCGGGGTGACCATCACGACCGGGCCCGGCGCCACCGGCACCCTCACCGCGGTGTACCGCATCCTCGACGCCACCAAGGATCAGGCCAGGGCCACCCAGGGGCGCATCACCCTGGTCATCAGGGATCGCCCGGACGCCCCCAATGCGCCCGCCGCGGCCGAGGGCGATGCCGGCGCCACCATCAGCTTCTCGGCGCCGTCCTCGAACAACTCCCAGATCACCGGCTACACGATCAGCTGGACCGGCGGCGGGAGCCGGAACGTGACCAGCGCCGGCACCTACGAGATCACCGAACTCACCAACGGACAGAGCTATGCGTTCCAGGTGACGGCCCAGAACGCCAAGGGCACCTCGGACGCCTCGGCGCGGAGCAGCACCATCACTCCCTACGGCGTTCCCGGTGCACCCGCCAGCGCCAACCTCACCGCGTCGGCCAGCGGCAATGGCGCGCTCGGTCTCAGCTGGGCCGCTCCGGGCAGCACCGGCGGGCGCGGGGTCAGCAGCTACACATACGAGTGGGTCGCCGGCGGCGCCGCGAACGGTTCGACCAACGGCGCGAGGATCGCCTCGGCCACCGGCACCGCAAACACCCCATACCAGTACCGGGTGCAGGCCTGCAACCCGCGCGGTTGCGGCGACTGGGCCACCTCGAACGTCGCAACGCCCACCACCCCGCCGCCGCCACCGCCCTGGGCGCCGAGCAACAATGCCGCCTCTGTGACCAGGACAACCTGTCCTGAGAGCACGGCGTCGTACCAGAACAACAACCTGAATAGTTCGCACGGCTGCACGGACAATCCCCGCGGTTACCTGCAGGCGGGCACCGTTGTCGATGCCGTCTGTCACTCGGTGCGACGCGGGGTGCACTACTTCTACTTCCTCATCGAAGACGCCAGTTACAACGGCTGGTTTATACCGTCGGCGGACACGACACGTCCGGACTGGCAGAACATCAGGGATTGCTGAAACGGGTAGTCCTCCCCATCCGAGTGGCCCCTGTTTGCGTGTTAGCGTAAGAGCCGGTCAGAGGGCAGCGCCCAAGATCACAGCGCAGCCAGCACGACATGATTTCTTGCCAGACACGTTCGAACAGCACAGGTGGGGGAGTACGGGTGGGGACCCTCAGTTCGTGGTTGCGGGGCCGCCGGGTATCGGCATCCGTCGTGGCCCTGTCGGTGCTGGCTGGGGTTCCGTTGACGTTCGCTGTGCTGCACGAGGGGTTCCCGGTCACGGATGTGGACCTCGAGGCCCGTGACGTGTGGGTGACGAACGGTAAGCAGTTGTTGGCGGGCCGGTTGAACCGGCAGATCGAGGAGCTGAACGGGTCGGTCAATGCCGCCTCGAGTGCGTTCGATGTGTTGCAGGACGGTGATGACGTCTTCCTGATCGACGGCAGTGTGGGCTCGATCGAGCGGGTCGACCCGGCGTTCACCACGCTGGGTGAACGGGTGGATGTGGCGCCCGGGTCTGAGGTCGTCTACGGCGGCGACTCGTTGGCGGTGATGGCGCCCACCGGTGAGGTGTGGGTGATCAATGCCGCGGGGGAGTTGAGCTTTGACCCCCAGACGACGGACCCGGTTCTGAAGCTGGGTAAGGGCGGTCACATCGCCGTGTCGCCGGCCGGCGTCGTCTTCGGAGCCTCCCCGAAAGACAAAAGCCTCAGCACCTACGATCCCACGGCCGAGGAACCCACAGCCGCCACGAGCGACCTGCCCAAGCTGGGCGAGTTCCAGATCGCCGCAGTGGGGGAGAAACCCGTGCTGCTCGACACCGAGAACGGCCGGCTGATCGTGGACGGCGTCAGCACGAAATTGCCGGCAGACACGCTCAAGCTTCAACAGACCGGTGCCGAGAACGACAGCGTTCTCGTTGCCACCGGCGCAGCCCTGCTCCAGATCCCCCTGGACGGCTCCGACGACGGATCCGACATCATCACGATCGACGCCAAGCTCTCCACCGCCGTCACCGACCCGGCGGATGTGTCGTCGCCGGTGTGGTTGAACGGCTGCGGCCACGGGGCCTGGGCGGGTGCGCAACGTTATCTGGCGGCCTGCGACGGCGCCGAGGTCCTGCGGGAAATCATTGAGCAGCCCACGCGGGGGTCGGTGTTGGAGTTTCGGGTGAACCGGGACGTGATCGCGTTGAACAATCTCTCCAACGGCAATGTGTGGTTGGTGGATGCGAATATGCGCCTGGTGGAGAACTGGGAGGAGGTGACTCCTCCGGAGGAGGAGGAAGCCGAGGACGGCACCGAGAAGGCCGCGCAGCAGTCCTTTGAGGACACTCTGGCGGAGCGTACGAATGTGAACCGGGCGCCGTTGGCTCGGGATGATGAGTACGGGGTGCGGCCGGGTAAGACCACGGTGTTGCCGGTGTTGGAGAATGACACGGACCCCGATGGTGATGTGTTGACGGTGACGAATGTGAGTGGTTTTTCGGAGTCGCAGGGCAGTCTGGATTTCATCGATGGTGGTCGGGCGTTGCAGTTCACGCCGGCGGAGGCGGTGGCGGGGACGGTGTCGTTCAGGTACACGGTGGCCGATGGGCGTGGCGCGGTGGCCGAGGCCCAGGTGAACGTGACCATGCGGCCGTTGGATCAGAATTTGGCGCCGGTGTCGAACCGGGTCGGTGCGGTCAGTGTGGAGCAGGGCCAGATCGTGAGTTACAACGTGCTCTCGGACTGGATCGATCCCGACGGTGACGACATCTACCTGGTGTCGGCGTCGCCGACCACGGGCGACGGGGTGCGGTTTGGCCCGGAGGGTTTTGTGACGTTCGAGTCCAAGACCGCGGAGCTGGGGGTCAAAGAGGTGCAGTTCGTCGTCTCGGACGGCACCCTCACCGCGACGGGTGTGCTGACGGTGGATGTGAAGGCGGCCGGGACCCTGAACCCGGTCGGGACGCCGGACTTCACGACGGTGTTCGTGGGCGAGACGGCGTTGATCGAACCGTTGAAGAACGACGTCACCCCCTCGGGCGCCCCGCTGGCGTTGATCGGGGTGAACGAGGTGCCCAAGGATCTCACCGCCGTGGCGAACCTCGAGCGGGGCACGATCGCGGTGTCGTCGGGTAAGGCCGGCAGTTATGTTTTCACCTACAGCCTCGGCGCCGGCCCCACCTCCAGCGTCGGCCTCATCCGCGTCGACGTCATCGAAAGCCCCACCCAGATTCTGCCGCCGATCGCGGTGAAGGACACCGCCTACCTGCGCGCGGCCGAACCGGTCACCATCCCGGTTCTCGACAACGACGTCTCGCCCAGCGGCCGGGTCCTCGCCGTGCAATCGGTGGACCTCAGCAGCACCGACGACCTCGTCACCGTCGAGATCCTCACCAACACGGTGTTGCGGGTCACGGCATCCGCCGCCCTGACGCAGCAGGTGCAGTTCACCTACACGATCAGTGACGGTGAGGGCACCTCCACCGCCGGCGTCACCGTGGTGCCGGTGCCGCCGTTGATCAAGCATCAGCCGCCGGTCGCCGTCGACGACTCCGTGAGTGTGCGCGCCGGTGACATCGTCAGCGTGCCGGTGCTCGACAACGACTACCACCCCGACTCCGCCACCATGTCGGTCGTCCCCGACCTCTCCGGCACCGAGAACGTGGGCGGCCTGGCCTTCGTCACCGGTAGTCAGGTGCGCTTCCAGGCGCCCGACCAGGCCGGCGCCTACAGTGTGGCCTACACGATCACGGATTCCTTCCAGGAGACTGCCACCGCCACCGTGCGATTCACGGTGATCGGGCTCGATGACGCGGGCAACCGCCCGCCCACCCCGCTGCCGCTCACGATGCGCACCTTCGCGGAGTCGACCATCAAGGTTCAGGTGCCGTTGGACGGCATCGACCCCGACGGCGACTCGGTCTACCTCACCGCCGTCACCAGCAGTCCCGAACTCGGCCGTATCGTCGATCAGGGCAGCGACTTCTTCATCTACGAGGCCTACCCCGGTACCGCCGGCACCGACTCGTTCACCTACCAGGTCGCGGACACCTTCGGCGCGACCGCCGAGGGCACCGTTCGGATCGGCGTGATTCCGCGGCCGGCCGAGCTGCTGGCCCCGAACGCCGTCGATGACGCCATTGAGATCAAGCCCGGCCGCGCCGGGTCGATCCCGGTGGTGTTGAACGACTCCGATCCCAACGGTTACAAGCTGACGCTGTCCAAGAAGCTGCCCGAGGTGGATCCTGGGATCACGGCCATGGTCGACGGTAGCCGGGTCATCGTGAAGGCTCCGGCCGAAGAGGGCACGTACACGCTGCGGTACGAGATCACCAACGGGCATGGCGGCGCCGACACGGCGTTTGTGCAGGTCAAGGTCACCGAAGACGCCAAGGCGCAGTACCCCGTGGCGATCGACCACTTCGTCGAACCCGAGGAGGTCCTGGCCGGCACGCCGATCGACGTGACCGTGCTGGACGGTGCCGAAAACCCCAGCGGCCTGATCGAGGACCTGGTGATCACCCTCGAGGGCCCCAACGCCGACAACGGTGTGCTGCAGACCGACGGCACCGTGCGGGTCAGACCGTCCGAGGAACGCCAGGCCATCGCCTACCGGCTCACCAACGAGCTCGACCAGCTCAGCGCCACGGCGTTCATCATCGTGCCCCCGCAACCCCAACCCGAGCCCGTCGAGCCCGAAAACGCGCCCTCCACAGAGCCCACGCCCGAAGAGGAACAGTTCCCGCCGCCGTTCCTGAAAGACATCGGCCCGCAGGTCGTGAAAATGAACGGCTCCAAGTCGTGGACCCTCGGCGACATCGTCGAGGTCCCGTCCGGCCGGCCGGCGCTGCTGCTGGGCGCCACCGCCACCAACAGCGACGGGTCCAATGCCATGACCGGCGCCACCGGGCTGAGCTTCGTGGCGGCCAAGGACTATCGCGGCCCCGCCTCCCTCACCTTCGTCGTCACCGACGGTACCGGCGCCGATGACCCCAAAGGCAACCAGGCCACCCTCACCATCCCGATTACCGTCGGCGACCCCAACTTCGAAGACGTCGCCCCCACCTTCACCCCACCCAAGGCCACAGTGCAGGCCGGCGAGGCCGCGACTGTCGTGAACCTGCGCTCCTCCAGTGGGCATCCCAACCCGGCGATCATCGAACAGCTCAGCTACGGCTCGCTCGGCGGCACGACGGCGGATGTGGCCGCATCCATCTCGGGAGGCAACCTCACGGTCTCCTCCCCGCTCGGCACCCAGCCGGGCACCAAGGTGCGGCTCACTTTCACGGTCACCTACAAGGAGTTCACCATTCCCGGCTCGGTGGACGTGAGCGTGGTCTCCTCGACCCGGCCGGTGCCGCAGGCCGTGGACGATGCCGGGCCCAACGGCGCCGGCATCGAGACCCGGCCGAGCTCCTCGATCACCGTGCCCGTGCTCGACAACGATTACAACCCGTTCGCTCAAGACGGCAAACCGCTGACCGTGCTCTCCGCCACCATCGAACAGCAGGTCGGCACCGCCTCGGTCAGCAACACCGCCAGCGGCGTCACCGTGAAAACCGGCTCCGGCGCCACCGGCACGCTAACTGTCGTCTATCGCATCCAGGACGCCACCAGGGACCCCGCCCGGCAGACCCAGGCCCGCATCACCTTCGTGATCCGCAACAACCCGGATGCGCCCAAACAACCCCAGGCCGTGGAGGGCGACGCCAGCGCCAGCGTGACGTTCGCCGCCCCGTCGTCCAACAACTCGGAAATCCTGGACTACACGATCAGCTGGACCGGCGGTAGGCAGACTGTCACCAGCGCCGGAACGCACCCGATCACAGGGTTGACCAACGGCACCAGCTACGCCTTCTCCGTGACCGCGCGCAATGCCCTGGGTGACTCGGCAGTGTCGGCCGCCAGTAACACCGTCACGCCTTACGGGCGGCCGGGGGCACCGGCATCCGCCACCCTCAAGGCGCCCGGCCAGGGTACCGGAGCGCTCAGCCTGAGCTGGGCAGCACCCGGCAGTGACGGCGGCCGTGGCGTGGGCAGTTACGAGTACCAGTGGATCAAGGGCAGGGCGGCCGACGGGTCCACCAACGGCGCGCGGACCGCATCGGCCACCGGCAACGTCGATGAGCAGTACCAGTACAAGGTCCGGGCCTGCAATCCGCGCGGATGCGGCGACTGGACCTCATCGGATACCGCCACCCCGCAACCGACCCCGCCGCCCCCGGCGCCGAGCGCGTTCATCTGCAAGGGCGCCAATGCTCCTGTCGGGAACTATGTGGAGATGAGGTACGAGAACTTCACCGCCGGCAACCACCGACTGACCACCGCCATCAACGGCGATTCGAGCGCGTTCACGAACATCGACTACTCGGTGAACGTCAACGGCAAGGTGCGCCTCCAGAACTGGCTGGGCGTGCGCGTCGGCGGCGAGAACATCAAGGTACTTGTCAACGGTCCCACAGGGATCCCCGAGACCAACACGATCTCCGGCGCCGCCTGGAACAACCTGGCGCCCAACACATGCTCCGGCTAACGAACGAGAACAGGAAGAACATCAGATGAGCGTCACACAAGAACAGGCAGACTGGTTCGCCGAGGCGTTCGGCAAGCTCGCCGGCAACGTCGAACAGGCCATCCTGGGTAAGGAACACGTGATCCGCCTGGTTGTGGCCGCGATGCTCACCAATGGCCACGTGCTGCTGGAGGATTTTCCCGGTACCGGCAAGACCGTGCTCGCCAAGGCCCTGGCCAACACCCTCGACGGCACCCACTCGCGCATCCAGTTCACCCCGGACCTGCTGCCCTCCGATGTCACCGGTGTCACGATCTACGACCAGGGCAAGGGCCTGTTCGAGTTCCACAAGGGACCGATCTTCGCCTCCATTGTGCTCGCCGACGAGATCAACCGGGCCAGCCCCAAGACCCAGTCGGCGCTGCTGGAGGTCATGGAAGAGGGCCGGGTCACCGTCGACGGTGTCAGCCACGAGGTCGGCAGCCCGTTCATGGTGATCGCCACCCAGAACCCGATCGAGCAGGCCGGCACCTACACGCTCCCCGAGGCCCAGCTGGACCGCTTCCTGTTCAAGACGTCGCTCGGCTACCCCGACCACGACACGGCGGTGACCCTGCTGCTCGACTCGTCGAACCGGGCCAGAGATGCCGGTATCACGCCCATCATCGCGTCCAGCTCCGTGGTCACCATGGCCCAGCTCGCCTCCGAGGTGTTCGTGGACGCCGCCGTGCTCGGCTACCTCAACGAGATCGTCACCGCCACCCGCACCGACGTGTCGTCCACCCTCGGCGTCAGCATGCGCGGCGCCCTGGCCCTCGCCCGCGCCTCCAAGACCTGGGCGTTGTCGCAGGGACGTACCTTCGTTGCCCCCGACGACATCCGTGACCTCGCCGTGCCCGTGCTCGCCCACCGCATCATGGTCGACCCCGAAGCCGACTTCGCCGGCGTCACCGCCGAGGACATTGTCAACCGCATCCTGGTCGAGGTCGCACCGCCCGCATTCCGCGCCGCATGAAACCCCGCCCCGAACGCGCCGCCCGCAGAACCTCACCGGCCGAACACGCCCTGAGGTCGCTGGCGCGCGCACTCGGCGCCGGGGCGCAGAACGCCTGGCGCCTGCTGCGCCAGGTGCTGGCCGTCGCCTGGCAGCGCATCCGGCCGGTCACCGACGTGATCGGCCCGGCCGGCCGGCTCGTGCTGCTGGGAGCACTACTGTCCTACGGACTCAGCATCACCTTCGGCTGGGTCGAATTCACCTACCTCGCCACCACCCTGCTGGCCGCGATGCTGGTAGCCGTGCCGTTCATCGTGGGCCGCGCCACCTACACCGTCGACCTGCAGCTGAATCCGCACCGGGTCGTGGCCGGCGGCCGTGCGCTCGGTCAGATGACCGTCACCAACTCGGGAGAGCGCGCCCTGCTGCCCGCCCGCATGGAACTTCCGGTCGGCAGCGGCCTGGCGGAGTTCGTGATCCCCGGGCTGGCCGCCGCCGCCTTGCACGACGAGCTCTTCGCCGTACCCACCCACCGCCGGGCCGTGATCGTTGCCGGCCCCGCCGTCTCGGTTCGTGGTGACCAGCTGGGGCTGCTGCGCCGCATCGTGCGCTGGACCGAGGCCGTTGAACTGTTCGTGCACCCGGTGACCACCCGGATCGCCTCATCGGCCGCCGGCCTGATGCGCGACCTCGAGGGTGAGATCACCAAGAAGATCACCAGCGACGACATCTCCTTCCACGCCCTGCGCGCCTACGAACCCGGCGATGCCCTCCGCAACGTGCACTGGCGTACCTCCGCGCGCACCGGCCAGCTGATGGTGCGGCAATTCGAAGAGACCCGGCGCACCCAACTCACCATCGTGCACACCGCGGAGTCCCGCTACTACGCCTCGGAGGACGAGTTCGAACTAGCCGTCTCCGTGACGGCGTCGCTGGCCCTCCAGGTGATCAGGGACGGCACCGGAATCAGCGTGGTCTCCGAGAAGCTGGCCCTGCGCACCGCGACGCCGGTGGCCCTGCTCGACGACTCGTCCCGCATCGAAGCGGTCAGTGACGAGTTCCCCAGCCTGCGTGAATTCGCCCGCATCGCTACCAGGCGCCTGCCGCCGCCGAGCGTGGTGATGGTGGTCGCCGGTTCCCTGATCGACCTCACCGAGTTCCGCGCCGCGCAGACCCTCTTCGGCAAGGACACCACAACCATCGCCTTCCGTATCGAACCCGGGGCCCAGTCCCGGTTGTCCACGGTGTCGGGCCTCACGGTCCTCACTCTCGGCGACCTCGCCGACCTGCCCAAACTTCTCCGACGGGTCCACCGATGAGCCGCTTCACCCGCGCTGCCCGCAGCATTCCAGAGCCGGCCCGCGCCGACAGCACCGCGGCCAGCACCGCCACCACCACCGCCGGCACCGGCACCGTTCGCGCGGCGCTCCGGCGATTCCCAAGCACCGGCTGGACCGATGTCGCCGTTCTGTCGTTGCTCTCCCTGCTCGGTGTGCTCGGCCTGGAGACCTCCTTCGGCGACTACAACTTCCTGGTGGCCGGCCTCGGCGGGCTGCTCGTCGGCACCGGCGCCGCCGTTCTCGGCTACATGCTGCGGCTCGGCGTGGTCACCAACGTGCTCGCCGCGATCCTGCTCTACTTCCTCCTCGGCACCCCGTTCACCATGCCTGGGGAGGCGCTGATCGGCGTGCTGCCCAGCATCGCCTCCACCGCCGGGCTCGCGCTCGGTGCCGTCTTCGGCTGGGCCGACATCGTGACCCTCGGAACGCCCGTCGAAGCGCCCTACTACATGCCGGTGCTGCCGTACTTCGCCGCCTGGCTGGTGGCCCTGGTGGGTACCATGCTGGCCAGCCGCTGGCTGCCCGGGCGCCGCCGCACCGCCTGGCGCACCGGCATCCTGCTCATTGGGCCGGTGCTGCTCTACCTGACCGGCATCCTGATGGGCACCGACAAGACCTACTTCGCGGGCCTGCGCGGCGTGGCCTTCGCCGTGGTCGCCATCGTCTGGGTCGGCTGGCGACGCACCAGCGTGCAAGGCGCGGACGCCGCGGGCCGCAGACGGCTCCTGCGCCGCAAACTCCTGGGCACCGCAACGGTGATGCTGGGAGCCATCCTGATCGGCGCCCTCGTCGGCGGTGTGCTCGCCCCCAACCCGAAGGACCGTTTCGTCCTACGCGAGGAGATCCAGCCGCCCTTCGACCCCCTCGAGTTCAACAGCCCACTGTCCGGCTTCCGGCAGTACACCAAGACCCTCGCGGACACCCCACTGTTCACGGTCTCCGGCCTGCAGCCGGGCGAAGTGGTGCGCCTGGCCAGCATGGATGCCTATGACGGCAAACTCTGGAACGTGGCCGCCGCCGAGAGCGTCGCCAACGGTTCCGGCAGCTTCCGCCTCGTCGGCCGCACCATCCCTGAGCCGCCGTTGGTCACCAGCGCCCAGAACAGAACCGTGACCGTCGACGTGGTCGGCTACGAAGACGTCTGGCTGCCCGGGGTGGGGTACCCGAGCACGGTCGACTTCGACGACGCCGACAGTCAGGCCGAATCGGAGAACCTGCGCTACAACGCCGACAGTGGAACCTCCGTGCTCACCAACGGGGTGCATCCGGGGTACGAGTACACGATGTCCGCCATGTTGCAGCAGACCTACCGGGACGAAGACCTCGCCGACGTTCCCGTGGCCGAGGTCACCCTGCCGAGCGTTCAGAACATCCCCGACGTCGTCGTGGCCAAGGCCATCGAGTACTCCGGCGGCACCGACACGCCCATCGACAGCCTGCGCGCCATCGAGCAGGCGCTGAAGACCAAGGGATTCCTCAGTCACGGGCTCGCGTCCGACGGTATCCCGTCCCGCGCCGGCCACGGAGCCGACCGGCTCAACGAGCTTTTCACCCGCACCCAGATGGTCGGTGACGAGGAACAGTACGCGGCGGCCATGGCCCTGATGGCGCGCAGCCTGAACTACCCGGCGCGGGTGGTCATGGGCTTCGCGCCCGAGGTGCCCGAAGACGCCACCAGCGTCGAGGTCACCGGAACGGACGTGACGGCCTGGGTCGAGGTAGCGTTCGACGGCATCGGCTGGGTCGCGTTCTATCCCACTCCCGAGCAGACCGACGTGCCCCAGGACCAGACTCCCAAGCCCAAGACGGTGCCGCAGCCGCAGGTGCGGCAGCCCCCGCGGATGGACAACGAGGCCGACGACCTGCTCACGGCGGTGGAGATCGACGACACCAAGAACGAGAGCAAGGACAAGGACTTCGTGCTGCCCGGCTGGGCGTGGGCGATCATCGGGGTGGTGGGCATCCCACTGCTGCTGCTCGGTGTGCCGTTGCTGATCGTCGCCGCGCTCAAGGCCCGGCGCCGGCGCCGGCGCAAAACCCTGGGCACCGGTGATCAGCGTGCCGCCGGCGCCTGGTCCGAGCTGACCGACGGATTCGCCGAGCTCGGCTTCGACGTACCGAGGGACTCGACCCGCCGTCAGGTCGCGGTGAGCCTGGACGCTCAGCTGGCCGCTCAGCTGGCCGGTCAGCCTGAACCCAAAAAACCGCGCAGCCGGGTCGCCGGGACCGAGGCGGCCGCGGGTACCGACATGGGCGCCGCCGATCCCGCCGAGGCCCAGCCGATCGAGGTCGTCGACACGGCCGCGTTCGTGGCCGCGCACCGCCTGGTGCCGGTGGCCGACGCCGTCGACAGCGCCGTATTCGGCGGCGCCGACGTCGACGACGAGCTCGTTGAAACCACCTGGACTCAGGCCGAGGAGTCCCTCGCCACCGCGAAAACCTCCGCCGGGCGTCTGCGCCGGCTGTTCAGCCGGTTCCGGCTGCGGTCCAAGCGGGACTGGAACCAGGTGAACCTGCGCGGCGGCCGTGCCACCGCCCGAGGCCGCGGCTAGGCTTGATCAGCGCATACGCGAGCCGGGAATCCACCCGGAACCAAGAGGGATCACAGGGTTAGGACCCACAGTGGATAAGCCGGGTTTCATCGTTCCCCCACCGGGGATGTTCCCGTCCAGCGACGAGAGTGACGAGGTGACGGCACGAGTTCCCCACGCCGACCCGCTCGTCAGTGTTTCGCTCGTCATCGTCCCGCCCGTGCGCGACGCCCCGGCTCCGGCGGCGACACCGGCGGGGGACGCGGCGCCGCCGACGGGTCCGTCGCCGGCGGTCCTGGCCATCCCTGCGTTCGTGCCCACCAAGCTGGGCACCACGCCGGTGCCGCCGCGCCCGTTCGTCAGCGCCGCCCCCGTCAGTGTCGCCCCCCTCGGCGCCGCGCCCGTCAGTGTCGCGCCCGTCAGCGCAGTACACGGCAATGCTGCGCCGGCTCAGACCGTGACCGGCTGGCAGCTGCGACTGGCCGACGGCCAACGGATGCCGGTGACCGGATCGCTCGTCTTCGGCCGCGACCCCTCGCCGGTGACCCGGCGGCCCTCCACCATGGTCAGCGTCGTCGACCCTGCCCGGTCGGTCTCCAAGTCACACGCCCTCGTGGAGCTTTCCTTCGACGACGACCTTTCGGTCACCGATCTGCACTCCACCAATGGCGTGAGCCTCATCGGCGCCGACGGGAGCAGGGTGGAACTCGAACCCGGCATCCGCACCCCGCTCCCGGCCGACACCCGACTGATGCTCGGCGAATTCGCCGTCGAGGTCACCCGGGCCTGACTGTTGCCGAAGCGGACATCTGCGCCCGGCGCACCGGGCACAATAGTCCGAACGAGTAACAGTTACGGCTACACCTCGGCCCGTGTCGCGGTGCTCGCCAGCGGCGGGGTTCTGGGCAGCCGCAGGGCCGCGCCGAAACCGAGGAGACCGGCCAACGCCAGTCCGGCATAAACCACCGTCAGCGCGGTCTGCCTGGCATCGGCATTGATGGCGATCATCGCGTCCTGCTGCTCGGCCGGGTACTCCGAGATCGCGGTGCTGAGCTGGGCGTCGCTGATGATCTGCGCCTTCTCGGTGACCGCCGTGTCCAGTTGTGATTGCTCCGACGCAGTGAACGCCGGACTGTCGTCGATCAGGCTCGTGGCAGTCAGCACGAACACCGACAGGATCAGTGCCCCGGCCAGCGACGTTCCGAGCGACGCCCCGATGTTCTGCGCGGTGTTGATCACCCCAGACGTCTCATTGGACCGTTGCGGTTTCACCGACGACATGATGAGGTTCTGGTTCTGGGAGGCTATGGTGCCCGCACCGAAGCCGACCAGCGCCAGTCCCAGGATGAACTGGGTGCCGCTGGTCGCATCCCTGGCCAGCAGCCCCATCGCCGCGGCCCCCAGCACGATGATGCCGAAGCCGGCGAGAATAACCGAGCGCGGGGCGAACCGGCGACTGAAAACCCGCCCGCTGACCCCGGCCGAGAGGAGCACGGCCAGGGACAGCGGCAGCAGGGTGAGCCCACTCTGAATGGCCGAGTAATTCAACTCCATCTGCACGTAGAGAGACAATGCGAAGATCGCGCCGGTCAGCACGAGGTACTGCAGCAGCTGCACGGATGTTCCGGATGAGACGGCGCGGATGCTGAAGAGACTCAGGTCGAGAAGGGTGTCGTGGTGGTGCCGGTCCCGGCTCCGCTCCACCAGGATGAAGACGATCAGGACGAGCAGTCCGATCGACACGAGGATCACGGTGGGGGAGATCTGGCCTGCTGTGAGCACAACCTGACCGAACACCTCCACGTCGACCCGGCTGACGAACAGGCCGTACGCCGAGGCCATCACGATGCCTAGGACCACGGTGATGAGTCCGGCGGAGCTGAGGATGAATCCAGTCCAGTCGAATCGCGGTTTCCTGCCGAGGAACGGCGCATCCTTGATGATCTTCAGCTGGGTGAAGATATAAAGCGCCACGAGGAGTTCGCTGGCGAAGGCCAGTCGCCAGGACAGGTACGACGTGAAGAGGCCGCCGATGATCGGCCCGATCCCCGCCGCGATGCCCGCGATGGCGGCGAAACCGGCATAGGCCTTCGCGCGGGCGGGACCGGCAACGAAGTTCGACACGATCAGCGACATCATGGCGGGGAGCATCATCGCCGCGCCGAGGCCTTCGAGGATCGACCAGCCCAGGATGAAGATGCCCAGGGTGGGGGAGAGGGCGGTGATGGTGGTGCCGACGGAGTAGACGCTGAGGCCGATCACGAAGGCGCGTTTGCGGCCGATGATGTCGCCCACCTTGGCGCCGGCGATCATGAACGCCGCCATCACCAGGGTGTACAGCGTGATGGCGTTCTGGATGCCGGTGACCGTGGTGTCGAATTCCGCCACCAGGGTGGACAGCGACACGTTCATGAAGGTCGAGTCGACGACGATGATGAACTGGGCCAGCAGGATCACCACCAGCACCCTGCCTGTCTTCTGCCCAGCGGCCACCGTCGTCATGCGCACACCATACGTCGGCCGTCCCTCCGTGGCCAGCGTCAGCGGCCCCAGCACGCGGCCGAGCATCCGCGAACCGTGAGCAAAGCACCTGAAAGCCCCGATTTTGAGGTGCAAAGCTCACAGTTCGCGGACTCGAAGGGGAGTGTTAGCCTGAGGTGTGCTGCAACGTCGACTACTTCTTCTGTGCCGCGGCGAGTCTCGTATCTGACAAGGCCCACTCGTCGCGGAGTTTGTCGTTGGCTGCCACCGTTCCCGAGGAAGACGCACGAACATGACTAACGCAGTGAACACGGACTCACCCACGTCGGGGATCCGTCCCCGCACCCTGGCCGAGAAGGTCTGGGACAAGCACCTGGTGGCCAAGGGCGAGAACGGCACCCCTGACCTCATCTACATCGACCTGCACCTCGTGCACGAGGTCACCAGCCCGCAGGCCTTCGATGGTCTGCGCCTGGCCGGTCGCCCCGTACGCCGGCCGGACCTCACGATCGCGACCGAGGACCACAACACGCCGACCCTGGCGATCGACAGGCCCATAGCCGACCTGACCAGCCGCACCCAGATCGATACCCTGCGCAAGAACTGCGCCGAGTTCGGCATTCGCCTGCACTCGTTGGGCGACATCGAACAGGGCATCGTGCACGTGGTCGGCCCGCAGCTGGGCCTGACCCAGCCGGGCATCACCGTGGTCTGCGGCGACTCGCACACCTCCACCCACGGAGCCTTCGGCGCCATGGCGCTGGGCATCGGCACCAGCGAGGTGGAGCACGTCATGGCCACCCAGACGCTGCCGCTCACGCCGTTCAAGACCATGGCCATCACCGTGAACGGCGCCCTGCGCCCCGGCGTTACCGCCAAGGACATCATCCTGGCCGTTATCGCCAAGATCGGCACCGGCGGCGGCCAGGGCTACGTGCTCGAATACCGCGGCAGCGCCATCCGCGCCCTCTCCATGGAGGGTCGGATGACCATTTGCAACATGTCGATCGAGGCGGGCGCCCGCGCCGGCATGGTCGCTCCGGATGCCACCACCTACGCGTACCTCGAAGGCCGTGCGCACGCGCCACAGGGCGCCGACTGGGACGCCGCCGTCGAGTACTGGGACACCCTGGCCACCGATGAGGGCGCCACGTTCGACGCCGAGGTCATCCTCGACGCCGATACCCTCGAACCGTTCGTGACCTGGGGCACCAACCCCGGCCAGGGCGTCTCCCTCAGCGACACCGTGCCCAACCCCGCCGACATCGACGACGCCAACGAGCGCAGCGCAGCCGAACGGGCCCTGGAATACATGGACCTGGCCGCCGGCACCGCGATGAAGGACATCCGCGTCGACACCGTATTCCTCGGCTCCTGCACCAACAGCCGGGTCGAAGACCTGCGTGCCGCAGCCGACATCATCAAGGGCAAGGTCATCGCCGACGGCGTCCGGATGCTCGTGGTGCCCGGCTCCGCCCGCGTGCGGATCGAAGCCGAGGCCGAGGGCCTCGACAAGATCTTCCTCGCCTTCGGCGCCGAGTGGCGCTTCGCCGGCTGCTCGATGTGCCTGGGCATGAACCCCGACCAGCTCGCCCCGGGGGAACGCTGCGCCTCCACCAGCAACCGCAACTTCGAGGGACGGCAGGGCAAGGGCGGACGCACCCACCTGGTCTCCCCGCTCGTGGCCGCAGCCACGGCCATTCGCGGCACCCTGTCCAGCCCCTGGGACCTCGTGCAGGACGGCACCATCCCGGCCGGCGCTGTGCCCGCCGACATCGTGCCCGCCGATCTCACGACCGCGAAGCTGTAGGAGCGCCCGACATGCAGAAATTCACGACCGTCACCGGCGTCGCCGTCCCCATGCGCCGGTCCAACGTGGACACCGACCAGATCATCCCCGCGGTTTTCCTCAAACGGGTCACCAAGACCGGATTCGAAGACGCCCTCTTCTACGGATGGCGGCAGGATCCTGAGTTCATTCTCAACCGATCCGCGTACCAGAACCCCCGGGTCCTCGTGGTCGGCGCCGACTTCGGCACCGGATCCTCACGGGAACACGCCGTCTGGGCACTGCGCGATTTCGGCTTCGACGTCGTGCTCAGCCCCCGGTTCGGCGACATCTTCCGCGGCAACGCCGGCAAGCAAGGACTGCTCGCCGGCCAGATCAGCGAGGCCGACGCGGAGACCCTGTGGCGAGTTCTCGAAGCCGACCCCGGAATAGATTTGACCGTGGATCTGGTTGCCTGTACTGCCAGTGTCGGCGAGCTCACAGTCTCATTCGAGGTCGACGAATACACTAGATGGCGACTGCTGGAAGGGCTTGACGACATCGGCCTCACCCTGCGCGATGAAGCGCGCATCGCAGAATTCGAATCCCACCGGGAGCCCTGGCGCCCCCGCACACTCCCCGCAAGGCAGGTAAATTTGTGATCATCGTCGGAGACACCAATCAGGTGCGCGAGAACGTTCAAGACAGCTCAGAGCGTGGGAACGCGCAGAGCCATGGTGCCAATGTGGGCCTGGTAGGCGACAAGATCACCATCCGCGGCGGACGCCCGCTGATCGGCCGCATCGAGGTCAAGGGTGCCAAGAACCTGGTCACCAAGGCTATGGTCGCCGCCCTCCTCGGTGAGACGCCCAGTATCCTGCGCGACGTGCCCAACATCAGCGACGTGCGCATCGTGCGCGGCCTGCTCGAGGCGCACGGTGTCAAGGTGACCGAGGGCGACGAGCCCGGCAGCCTGATGCTCGACCCGGTGGATGTGGAGAGCGCGCACTACGCCGACATCGACGCCCACGCCGGCTCCTCCCGCATCCCGATCCTGTTCTGCGGCCCGCTGCTGCACCGCCTCGGCGAAGCCTTCATCCCCGACCTGGGCGGCTGCCGCATCGGCGACCGACCCATCGACTACCACCTCGAGGTTCTGCGCAAGTTCGGCGCCGTCGTCGAGAAGCAGCCCAACGGCATCCGCATGTCGGCGCCGAACGGCCTCAAGGGCACCAAGGTAGAGCTGCCCTACCCGAGCGTGGGCGCCACCGAGCAGGTTCTGCTCACCGCCGTGCGTGCCGAGGGCATCACCGAGCTCAAGAACGCGGCCATCGAGCCCGAGATCATGGATCTCATCAACATCCTGCAGAAGATGGGCGCCATCATCACGGTCGACACCGACCGCGTGATCCGCATCGAGGGTGTCGACAGCCTGCAGGGCTACCAGCACCGCGCCCTGTTCGATCGCAACGAGGCCGCCAGCTGGGCCGCGGCCGCGCTGGCCACCGACGGCGACATCTTCGTCGGCGGCGCCAAGCAGGCCGAGATGCTCACCTTCCTCAACGTTTTCCGCAAGGTCGGCGGCGCGTTCGACATCCACGACGACGGCATCCGGTTCTACCACCCGGGCGGCGACCTCAAGCCCGTCATCATCGAAACGGATGTTCACCCAGGCTTCATGACCGACTGGCAGCAGCCGCTCGTGATCGCGCTGACCCACGCCCACGGTGTGTCGATCGTGCACGAGACCGTCTACGAGCAGCGCTTCGGCTTCGTCGATGCTCTTGTGGAGATGGGCGCGACCATCCAGATCCACCGCGAATGCCTCGGCGGGCACCCGTGCCGCTTCGGCCAGCGCAACTTCAACCACTCCGCCGTCATCGCCGGGCCCACCAAGCTCGTCGGCGCCGACATCGAGGTCCCGGACCTGCGCGGTGGCTTCAGCCACCTGATCGCGGCCCTCACGGCCGAAGGCACCTCCACCGTGAGCAACGTGGGCATCATCAGCCGCGGGTACGAGAACTTCATCACCAAGCTGCGACTATTGGGAGCTGACTTCGATCTCGCAGGATAATGGCACCGTGCCAGATCCAAACGTGCCAGATCCAAACGTGCCAGATTCGCCCAGTCCGTCGACGGTGACGACCAACCGCAGGGTCCGCTCCGAGAAGAGCACACCCTCGATCTTCTGGCTGCTGGCCGTGCTGGTGGTCCCGCCGATGAATGCGGTTGCCCGCTACAAGATCACCGACGGTCACAAGTTCCCGCGTCAGGGTGCGTTCGTCTTCTCGCCCAATCATTACAGCGAGATCGACCCGATCGTGATGGGCATGGTCAGCTGGAAGCTTGGTCGGCTGCCGAGGTTCCTGGCCAAGGCGTCGCTGTTCAAGCTGCCCGTCGCCGGCTGGCTGCTGAAGAAATCCGGTCAGATTCCGGTGCAGCGTGGCGGTGCGGTGCGCGGCAGTGAGCCCGTCAAGGCCGCCCGTCGCCTGGTCGAGCGCGGCCAGATGGTGGTGGTCTACCCGGAAGGGTCGCTCACCCGTGACCCGGAGCTGTGGCCGATGCGCGGCAAGAGCGGCGCCGTGCGCATCGCTCTGGAGCAGGGCATCCCCATCGTGCCCGCGGCGCACTGGGGCACCCAGCAGCTGATGGAGCGCTACTCCAAGAAGCTGCACCTGTTCCCGCGCAAGACCATCCTGGTGAAGATCGGCGACCCGATCGACCTGGCCGAGTTCCGCGGCCGCAACCCTGACACCGCCACGCTGAACGAGGCGACCGCCGTGGTGATGGATGCCATCACCGCCCTGCTCGAAGACCTGCGCAACGAGACCGCACCGGCCAAACGCTGGAACCCCTCTGAGCACGACCAGAAAGAGACCGGCCGTTTTGAAGCCTAAAGTCCAGCCAGGCACCCGAGTCGCCGTCCTCGGCGCGGGAAGCTGGGGCACCACGTTTGCCAAGATCCTCACCGACGGGGGAGCGGATGTCGTCCTTTGGGCCCGCCGCCCCGAGCTGGCCAGGGAGATCACCGAGGGACGCCGCAACAGCGACTACCTGCCAGGGATCAACCTTCCCGTGGGCCTCCGCGCCACGTCAAGCCTCGACCTGGCACTGGCCGGCGCCGAGCAGGTCTTCGTCTCGGTGCCGAGCCAGTCCCTGCGCGAGAACCTCATCCAGGCGGAGCCGTTCCTGGCTCCGGGCGCCATCATCGTGTCGCTGATGAAGGGCGTCGAACGCTCCTCCGGCTTGCGGATGAGCGAGATCATCGAGCAGGTCCTGCCGATCGACCCGTCCCGCATCGCCGCCATCTCCGGGCCCAACCTCGCCCTGGAGATCGCCAAGGAGCAGCCCACCGCCGCGGTGGTCTCCTCGTCGAGCCTGGAGACGGCGCACGCCGTTGCCCTGCTGGCCACGACCAAGTATTTCCGTTCCTACGTGAACACTGATGTCATCGGCACCGAGTTCGGCGGCGTCCTGAAGAACCTCATAGCCGTGGCGATCGGCATCGTCGACGGAGTCGGCTACGGCGAGAACACCAAGGCGTCCATCATCACCCGCGGCCTCGTGGAGATGACCGATTTCGCGGTGGCCTACGGCGCCCATCCGGAGACCCTGGCGGGCCTGGCGGGTCTCGGCGACCTGATCGCCACCTGCCAGTCACCGCTGTCCCGCAACAACACCGCCGGACGACTGCTCGGCCAGGGCTACAGCTACAACGACGTCATCGCCCAGATGCAGCAGACCACGGAAGGCTTGGCATCCGTGAGCCCGATCCTCGAGCTGGCGCGCGCCAAGGGTGTCGACATGCCCATCGTCGAACAGGTGCGACAGGTGCTGGCAGGTACGCTGAAGC
Organism: Cryobacterium sp. SO1; assembly: GCF_004210215.2. Taxonomy (NCBI): domain Bacteria; kingdom Bacillati; phylum Actinomycetota; class Actinomycetes; order Micrococcales; family Microbacteriaceae; genus Cryobacterium; species Cryobacterium sp. SO1. The sequence goes on along the minus strand of NZ_CP067394.1, from coordinate 2,411,894 downwards.
CGCGGGATATCGCGCCGCACCTCACCACTGACTCCGGCGCACCGCAGGGTGAAAGGACCATTGATGACGGAGAAGCTCACGGTAGCGCTGCTGTTTGGGGGGCGTTCAAGCGAACATTCGATCAGCTGCGCCACAGCGGGCGGGGTACTCGCGGCAATTGACCGGGACCGTTACGCGGTCATCCCGGTCGGCATCACCCGCGACGGCGCCTTTGTGCTCGAGGACGACGACCCGACCAAGTTCACGCTGTCCGCAGCGGCCCTGCCCGAGGTCACCGACAACGGCAGCCGGGTGCTTTGGCCCGACAGCGCAGCGAGCCGCGAACTGACCGTCGTCGACGGCTCCGGCCGCCGCAGCCTCGGCTCGGTCGACCTGGTCTTCCCCATCCTGCACGGCCCGTACGGCGAAGACGGCACGGTGCAAGGGATGCTCGAACTGGTCGATCTGCCGTTCGTCGGCTCTGGTGTGCTGGCGTCCGCACTGGGGATGGACAAGCACTTCACCAAGACCGTCTTGCAGCACTCCGGGCTGGCCGTCGCGCCCTGGCACACCGTCACCGCGGACGACTGGGCCGAAACACCCGACCAGGCCTACGCGGCGCTGACAGAGCTCGGCCTGCCGGCGTTCGTGAAGCCGGCCAGGGCCGGTTCCAGCGTGGGCGTGAGCCGGGTCGTCAGCCCCGACCAGTTGGCCGAGGCGATGGCCGTGGCCCTGGCCGAGGACGACAAGGTGCTCATCGAGGCCGGACTGGTGGGCCGCGAACTCGAGGTCGCCGTTCTGCAGGGCCGCCCCGGCGATCCCGCGCACGCCTCGGTTGCGGGAGAGGTCGTGGTCACCGGGCGTGACTTCTACGACTTCGCCGCCAAGTACCTCGACGCTGCGGGAATCGAGCTGGTCTGCCCGGCGAACCTCGCCGCGGCCGACCTGGCTGAGATGCAGCGCGTCGCCGTGCGGGCGTTCGAGGCCATCGACGCCCGCGGCCTGGCCCGGGTGGACTTCTTCCTCACCGCCGATGGCTGGGTGATCAACGAGATCAACACCATGCCCGGCTTCACGCCAATCTCTATGTTCCCCAGCTGCTGGCTGGCCAGCGGCTACACCTACCCGCAGCTGATCGACGAACTCATCGAGGTGGCCCTGGCACGCGCGGCGCACAAGCGCCGCCGCACCTCGGCCGTCGTCACGGAATAACCGGGCGGCTCAGGGCGCGGGGATGTCCGTGGGCAGCGTGGCGTCCTCGGCGCCGAGGCACTGCTTCGTGGCGGGAATGTTGGAAATGGCCGAGGAGAGATCGACCAGGGTGGTCGACCCGCTGACCAGTTCGGAGTCGATATACACCTCGGTGGCGGGCTCCCGGCCGTAGGTCGTGTACCGGTATTTGGGCGCCTCGGAGTCGTCCTCGATCCAGTCGATCCCGTTGATGCTCACGCAGGGCAGCGTGGTGGGACCGGGCACCTCGACTCCGCAGGTGAGCAGCACCGCGCTGGGCTCGCCCCAGGCGCCGGTGGACTGGGCGTTCGTCTCCCGCTCGGGCTGGTCGGCCACGGTCGTGGGCAGGCGCACGATGATGTCGGCGCAGGCCGGGTTCTCTGCATCCGCTGCCGGCTGCATCGGAACCGCGGCGGCGCAGCCGGTGATCAGCACGGCGGCGACCGCGAGCAGCAGCGCTGTGGCGGCGCGTCGGCGCGGGACCGGGCCGGTGCGGCGACCGGGACGGCGCAGGTGAGTGAACTGGAAAGTCATCGCATTCAGGTTACCGTTTGAAGCATGACGAAAGCTCCCGACCGGGCCGCGCTCGACCAGACGGCTCCCGACCAGACCGCTCCCGACCAGACCGCTCCCGACCAGACCCTGGCCGACCTCAGCGAGGGCGAGGTGCTCGCCCGCATCTTTCCCAGGCTGCCGCACGCCGACACCGAACTCCTCGGTCCGGGGGATGATGCCGCGGTGCTGTCCGTCGCCGACGGCCGGTTCGTCGTCACGTGCGACATGATGATCCAGGGCCCGGACTTCAGACTGGCCTGGTCGACGCCGCACGACCTGGGCTGGAAGGCTGCCGCCACCAACCTGTCCGACGTCGCCGCGATGGGCGCCAGGCCCACGGCCCTCGTGGTCGCGATCGCCGCTCCGCCGTCGACGCCGATTTCTGTCATCCTCGGCATCGCCGACGGGCTGCGTGACGGCTGTGAAGCGCTGGCGCCGGGTTGCGGGGTGGTGGGCGGCGACCTGTCCGCCTCCGACGCAATCACCCTGTCGATCACGGCGTTCGGCGACCTCGAGGGCCGGGCTCCGGTGCTGCGTTCGGGCGCCACGGCCGGTGACGTCGTCGCCCACGCCGGCCGACTGGGTGATGCCGGCATCGGGCTCGGGCTGTTGTTCCGCTTCGGTGTGGATGCCGACGGTATGCCTGACCGGGCGGCCGCCGACGACCTGAAACTGCGCGAGCCGCGCTTCGTCGAGGCGCAGCTGGCGCCCGTTCCGCCGATCGGGTTGGGGCCGGTCGCCGCGGCGGCCGGAGCGAGCGCCATGCTCGACGTGTCCGACGGCCTCGCCATCGACGCGGGACGGCTCGCGCGGGCCAGCGGCGTGGGCGTCGACTTCGATTCGGCCGCGCTCGGCGACCAACCTGAGCTGGCTTTGGGCGGGGGAGAGGACCATGGCCTGCTGGCCACCTTCCCACCCGCCGCCACGCTCCCCGCCGGATTCCGGCGCATCGGCACCGTCACCGATCAGCCCGGCCTCGTGCTCGTCGACGGTGAACCGCACACCCAGGGCGGTTGGGATCCGTACCGGGGCTGGGACGGCGCCACCTCGTAGCCGCACCTCCCAAGCCGCTGCCCCGACTATGCCGGTGCGGTGTTGCTCGGCTCAGCCGGCCTTCACCAGGGTGCGGGCGATCTCCCGGGCCCAGGCTTCGATCTCCGTCCAGTCCCTGAAGTCGCCGGCCGGGATCTTCTCGGCGGCCCCGGGGAATTTGCGGATCATCCGATGGGGCAGGCTCAGAGCCTCCGGGTCGATGGCACCGAAGAACACCCGGTGGCCGACCGGGCGCACAGCGTTGGTGAACTCGTCGATCTCGGCGGGCACTGTGCTCTCCCGGAGGTCGGCCCCGTCGGCATCCGTCGTCTCCGTGCCGAGCGGGCCGCTGCTGAACAGCCAGACCTGGTGTTCGAGCAGGGTCGGCTGATGGCGGCGCACGAAGGTGCTCGCATCCTTGAGCCAGTGGCCCATGTACACCGCGCTGCCCACGACGAAAGCGTCGAAACCCGCGACATCCTCGGCGTGCGGGGGTGTGGCGGCGTCGTAGACGTGCGCATCGAGGCCGGCGAGGGTGAGTTCGGCGCCGATCCGTTCTGCGATTCCGAGCGTGGCGCCGTAATGGCTGGCACAAACTACCGCTATGCGCACGGGGTCGACCTTTCGGATGGGTGGACGACGATGCCCACACCCCAAACGTAGGCCGTCCATACCCGTTCTGACCAGCCCTCTTCAGGGGCTCGGCTCAGGGGGTCGGCCCAGCGGCTGCGCGCGGCAGAACAAACTACTGGGCCGGGCCGGCCACCCCGGCGTACCAGAGGGTGGTGTCGCCGTAGTCCTTGCGGCGCTCGAGCTCGAGTCCGGGTCCCCACGCGGGTTCGGGTGACCGGGAGGAGCGCTCAACGACCACGAGGGCGTCGGGATCGAGCAACGGCGTCAGTGCGGCGAGGTTCGCGGCCAGTTCCGTGTCGGCAAGGTCGTACGGCGGGTCGAGGAAGACCAGGTCGAAGCCGTCAGGCGTGCCCGCGAGGAAAGACTGCACGGCCTGGCTGGACACCGCGATGGAGAGGGTCGAGCCTTTCGGGGCGGCCTTCTGCACGGCGGCGGCGTTCTTGCGGCAGGTCTGGCTGGCGGCGAAGCCGTTCTCGACCAGGGTCACCACCCTGGCACCACGACTGGCGGCCTCCAGGCCAAGAGCGCCGGAACCCGCATACAGGTCGAGCACCCGGTACTCGCGGATGGCGTCCCGTGCGTCGAGGGCCGAGAAGAGCGCCTCGCGCACCTGGTCGCTGGTGGGCCGGGTGCCCTTGGCCGGCACGGTGAGGGTGAGGGAGCCGGCGAACCCGGCGACAATTCGCGTCATTTGCCTTCGAGCCTAGCCGCCGCGGCTCCTGCACAGTCTGCGCCGCGGGCGTTGAGTGTCGGCGGTGACGTTTAGCATCGGAGTATGACCGGTTCGGATGCCGCCGCCTCGCACGGGGACCCCGCGGACGACCCCCACACACTGACCCTCGACTCCGGCCTGCCGGGCGTTCTCGGCGCGGCCCCGGCGACCCTGCTGGGCAAGGCGTTCGGCATGTCCACGGTGGGTGACCTGCTCAGTCACTATCCGCGACGGTACGCTCGCCGCGGCGAGCTCACCACCCTGGCGGCGTTGCCGCTGGATGAGGCCGTGACAGTGCTTGCCGAGGTGCTGTCGGTGACCGTGAAACACCCCGGCAGCCGGCAGCCGGGCAAGAAGTCGCCGCACCGCACGGAGGTCATCATCTCCGACGGGCGCGGCATGCTCTCGCTGACCTTCTTCAACCAGCCGTGGCTGCCCAGGACGCTGCGCCCCGGCATGCGGGCGATGTTCTCCGGCAAGGTCACGATCTTCAACAAGACCCGTCAGCTCGCCCACCCCGACTATGAGATCGTGCCGGGCAGCGACGACCCGATGGATGCCGCCATCTCTCCGGAGGACGCCGCAGAGGCCCGGCTGTGGGCCGACCGGCCCATCCCCATCTACGCCGCGACGGCAGCGGTGACCAGCTGGCAGATCGCCAAGCTGATCGTGAAGGTCATCGAGAAACTCGGCCCGATCGAGGACCCGATCCCCGAGCGGCTGCGGCGCGAACAGGGTTTGCTCGAGCACCGAGACGCACTGGTGCGGATCCACCGCCCGGCCACCGACGAGGACTGGAACGAAGCCAGAGCCACCCTGCGCTTCACCGAGGCGTTCGTGCTGCAGTGCGTGTTGGTGCAGCAGCACACCGAGCATCGGGCCCTGCGCACCCGGTCGCGGCAGCCGGTTGCCGGCGGCTACCTGGAACGGTTCGACGCTGCTCTGCCGTTCGCGCTCACCGTCGACCAGGAGATCACCGGCGCGGAGATCCTGCGGGACATCGCCCTCACGGCCCCGATGAACCGGCTGGTGCAGGGCGAGGTCGGCTCCGGCAAGACCGTCGTGGCCCTGCGCGCCATGCTCGCGGTGGCCGACTCCGGCGGCCAGACGGCGTTGCTGGCGCCCACCGAAGTGCTCGCTGGACAGCACCTGCGTTCGATCAGTCGCATCCTCGGCCCCGACCTGGCCGCAGAACTGATGCCCACCCTGCTCACCGGCCAGCTTCCGGTGGCCGAGCGGCGCAAGGCCCTGCTGCGCACGGTGTCCGGCCAGGCGCGCATCGTGATCGGCACCCACGCCCTGCTCAGCGACACCGTCGGCTTCTTCGACCTCGGCCTCGTCGTGATCGATGAACAGCACCGCTTCGGCGTCGACCAGCGTGAGGCACTGCGGCAGAAGGCCGAGCTGCCCCCGCACGTGCTCGTGCTCACGGCCACGCCCATCCCACGCACCATCGCGATGACGGTGTTCGGCGACCTCGACGTGAGCACCATTATGATGCTGCCCTCCGGGCGCCCCGGCATCGAGAGCTTCCTGGTGCCGGTGGATGAAAAACCGGCCTGGGTGCTGCGGGTCTGGCAGCGGGTGGCCGAGGAGCTGGCGCTCGGTCGCCAGTGCTTCGTGGTGTGCCCGGCGATCGCGCCGAAGAAGCTGGAACAGGGCGAGGAGATCGATTTCGACGCCACCCCGATGACCACAGTAGAGGAGCTGCACGCCGAACTCCGCCGCCATCCGTTGTTGAGGGATGCCCGCATGGCGCCCCTGCACGGCGCGATGAGCGCCGACGAGAAGGATGCCACCATGCAGGCCTTCGCGGCCGGCGACATCCAGGTGCTCGTGGCAACGACGGTCATCGAGGTCGGCGTCGACGTTCCGAACGCCTCGGTGATGGTCGTGATGGATGCGCACCGCTTCGGTGTCTCCCAGCTGCACCAGCTGCGCGGCCGGGTGGGCCGGGGCGGCGTGCCCGGCCTGTGCCTGCTGGTGACGGCGGCGCCGTCGGGGACCCCGGCCAGGGACCGGATCGAGGCGGTCGCCAAGACCCTCGACGGCTTCATCCTGGCGCAGGTCGACCTCGAACAACGCCAGGAGGGCGATGTGCTCGGCCGTTTCCAGTCCGGCGGCCAGTCGTCGCTTCGGCTGCTTCGCGTAGCGACCGACGGTGACATCATCGCCGAGGCCAGGACCGCGGCGCGGGTGCTGATCGGCGGCGACCCGGAGATCCGCACCATCCCGGCGCTGCGGGCGGCCGTGCGCCGCCGGCTCGACGACTCGGAGCGTGCGGCGCTGTCCAAGGGCTGAGCGTTCTCCAGCGCCGGCCCTCTCTCCCCGGGGTGGGGGGCTTGGCAGCGCCCCTGATAAGCAGCGCCCCTGACAAAGGACTAGACGTCTGGCAAATCCGACCGGACCGGGCAGCGGCCGCTGCACGCTGGCGCTAGGGTGAACCGTATGCGCAGGATCGCCGTCGTACCTGGTTCGTTCGACCCCGTCACACTGGGGCATCTGGACGTGATCCAACGGGCCGCCGGGCTCTTCGACGAACTCCACGTACTCGTGGTGCACAACCCGGGCAAGTCGGCGCTCCTCCCCATCACCCAACGGGTGTCCCTCATCGAACGGGCGATCCTCGAGGCCGAAGTGCCCGGCAACGTCATCGTCAGCTCCTGGAGCATGGGGCTGCTCGTGGACTACTGCGTCGACGTGGGCGCCAGCGTGCTGGTCAAGGGCATCCGCTCACAGATCGACGTGGCGTATGAGACGCCGATGGCGATCGTGAACCGCAACCTGGCCGGCGTCGAAACTGTTTTCATGCTGCCCGATCCCGCCCACGCCCACGTGTCGAGTTCCCTAGTGCGTCAGGTCGCCGCCCTCGGTGGCGACATCGCCCCGTACGTGCCGCCCGCCGTCGCGGCCTTTCTGAATCGACAGCTCGCATGAACGCGTTCCCGGGGCGCTGGGTCTCGGAGTCAACCGTCGCCGACTCGGCGACGGCCAGGGTGAACCCTCTTGGCGCCATCGATGTCGAGCGCGAAACCGACGTGGCGTTGCCCGAAGTGCAGGCAGCCGCCCTGGCGATCATGCGCAATGTCGAGTCCGTCATCGACGGCAAGCACTCCGCCGTGCAGATCGCGCTCACCGTGCTTCTGGCCGAGGGCCACCTCCTCATCGAGGACGTGCCGGGCGTGGGCAAGACCATGCTCGCCAAGGCCCTCGCCAAATCGGTGGACTGCAGCGTCGGCCGCATCCAGTTCACCCCGGACCTATTGCCCTCGGATGTCACGGGGGTCTCGGTCTACAACCAGGCCGAACGAAGGTTCGAGTTCAAGCCAGGCGCGATCTTCGCGAACATCGTGATCGGCGACGAGATCAACCGGGCCAGTCCCAAGACCCAGTCGGCGTTGCTGGAATGCATGGAGGAACGCCAGGTCACCGTCGACGGGCACAGTTACCCTCTGGCCCGCCCGTTCGCCGTCGTGGCCACCCAGAACCCCATCGAGATGGAGGGCACCTACGCCCTGCCGGAGGCACAGCGGGACCGGTTCATGGCACGCATTTCAATGGGCTATCCCGACCCGGCGTCCGAACTCGCGATGCTCGACTCCCGAGACCTGACGAGCCCGCTGGCCCGGATCGACGCCGTGGTCACCGGCGCCCAACTGCGCGGCATGATGTCGGCCGCCCGCAGCGTCTACGCCTCCGCTGCGGTCAAGGAATACGCGGTGGCCGTGGTGCGCGCCACCCGCGAGGACCGCGACCTGCGGTTGGGCGCGAGTCCGCGGGCGACACTGCAGCTCATCAGGGCCGCGAAGGCCCAGGCGGCGCTGCACGGCCGGGAATATGCGCTTCCCGACGACATCGATTCCCTCGCCGTCGCCGTGCTCGGTCACCGGTTGGTTCCCACCACCCGCGCGCTGGGCCACCGCTCCCAGGACAGCGCCATGCTCATCGAGGAGACGGTCAGGCGGATCCTGGCCGCCACACCCGTACCGACGGGTTCCCAGGGCCGGCTGTAGCGGCCGGCACGTGATGGAGCCATCATGGGAATGCACACGCAGGTGGACGTGACGCAGACGACCGTGACGCAGACGACATGACGCAGAGTATGACCAGGAGCGACCTGACCGCAACGACCCGCCGGGCCCGCCGGATGGTCCGACCCACGCTGCGCGGGGCCGTCTTCCTGGGTGTGGGGGCGGTGCTCTTCGTGCTCGCCTGGACCTACGACGAACGGGACCTCTTGTTCATGGCGGGCCTGCTGCTGCTGGTGCCCCTGGCGGCACTCGGGTACGTCCTGGTGCATCCGCTTCGTATGGCCGTCAGCCGCAGCTTCAGGCCAGGCACCGTGTCGGCGGGGCTCAGCGCCACCGTGACGATCCAGATCCAGAATCTGGCCCCGGCGCCCCTCCTCGGGCTGCGCTGGCGCGACACCGCGGGCCGGGGAGTCGACGTGCCGCCGAGTCAGCCATTGCGGGGCCTCGCTCCGGCCCGGGTCCGGCGCCCGGGGGCGGCAGACACCGCACGGGTCAGCTACCAGCTGCGACCGCCCCGGCGAGGCGTGTACCCGGTCGGCCCGATCATGGTCGGCCGAACCGACCCCTTCGGTCTCGCCTGCAGCGAGTGGCCGGTCGGCTCCCAGCACGACCTGACCGTGACGCCGACTGTCACACCGCTGCCGGGCAACGGTGTCTCAATCACCAGGGGCGAGGGTTCCCGGCACGAGCGCCTCAGCCATCTCAACAACGACTCCGACGAGCTGATCGCCAGAGAATACCGGCCGGGGGACCCGATGCGCAGGGTCAACTGGCCGGCCACCGCCCGGCACGGCGAGATCATGGTGCGGCAGGAGGAGCAGCGCAGCCACCCCGAGGCCCGCATCATTCTGGACACCACCCGCGGTGGGCGCGGAACCGGCCTCGCACACGACGCCGAATTCGAACTGGCCATCGAACTGGCGGCATCCATCGCGGTCCATCTGCTCGATGGTGGTTTCCGGGTCGATGTCGTGGAGCTCGGACCCTGCCAGCTCCTGCCCGCCAGGACCCGAGCAGGAGATACCCGGGCCCTGCACGACCCCGACGACGGGCGTCGGGGTGGACTGCGCGGCGACGACCCGGTCTCCTTCACCGGTCCGGAGGGAGCGCTCGCGCTCATCGACGCGCTGGCGAGCGTGGTCCAGCGCGATCGTGTTGAGCACGGCACACACGACCAGCCCGGCTCCCGGCACACCGTCGCGCTCGGCCGGCAGATCCCGGCGTTCGCCGTGCTTGTTGACATCGGCGCCGCCGACACGAACGATCTGGTCACTCTCCGCGGGCTCTGCCAGCCCGCTGTCGCGTTCGTGTTCGACACTGTCGACAGCTCCGCCGTCGAGCGCCTGAGCGACGCGGGCTGGCAATGCGTGCCGCTGACCGCCAGGACGCCGGTAGACGCCGCGTGGGCGCAGGCCGGCCAGGACCGGGCGGAGGCGCGGTGACCGGGACCGAGGTGGCCGGCGCCGACCGCGCCGTGGCTGACCAACCCAGGGCCGCCCGGGCTCGGGCCGGTCAGACCGGGGGCGGGCCCTCCGGTCGTGGGCCGAACAGGGAGTCCCACCGACCGCCGGTGGTGCGCTGGCCGCTGACCCTGGCGGTGCTTGGCCTGTTGATGACCGGATGCACCGCCCTGGGCACTGTGCTCGCCGGGTCGGCCTGGTGGTTGGTGCTGCTGATCGTGGCGAGCGTCGTCCTGGCCGGCGCCGCCGGGCTGCGTCGGGCCGGGGTCCCCGCGGTGATCGTGCCGTTGCTGTCCGCCGGCGTGCTCGTGATGGTGCTCACGCTGTTTTTCGGCGGCGGCACCGGACTGCTCTGGCTGGTCCCCACCGGTGACACCCTCACCCGCTTCACCGAGCTGGCCACGGCCGGTGTCAGCTCCATCCAGGTGCAGGGCACCCCCGCGGAGGTGCTGGACGGCATCCTGTTCCTCCTGGCCGGCGGGGTGGGCCTGCTGGCGATCGTGATGGACCTCCTGGCCATCGGGCTACGCCGACCGGCGCTGGCCGGAATCCCGGCCCTGGTGCCCCTCGCGGTGCCCGGTTTCGTGGTGTCCACCGGAGCGGACTGGATCGCCCTGGCCGCGACAGCGACCGCCTATCTGCTCCTGCTCCGTATCGACGTGCACCTGCGCGGCCTGCAGGTCAACCGCCAGGCCGGCGGACGCGGAACTGGAATCACCGGCGCGGCGGGGGCCGTTCGAGGCGCCATCGCCATCGGTGCCATCGGCATCATCGGCTCACTCGTGTTCAGTTTCTCCGCGCCCGTGATCTCCGGCGGCGCGTTCGGCTCGCGGCCCAACAGCGCCCTGTTCAACCGGGGGATCAGCCCGATGATCGATCTCGGCCAGGACCTGCGCCGGCCCCAGCCCGGTCCGGCCCTGCACTACCGCACGTCAGCCAATGAGCAGCCCTACCTCGCCGTGCTCACCCTCGATGACATCAAGGGGACCAGCTGGCTGCCCAGAGCCAGTGAGATCGACGAGGACCTGACCGTCGAGTCGATCCCAGCCCCACCGGGCCTGTCTGAGCAGGTGGACCGCACCGAGGCCAGCACGATGATCGTGATCGACGGTGTGGACACCCAGATGCTGCCCGTTCCAGTGCCGGCCACGAGAGTGGACGGGCTCACCGGGAGCTGGTATTGGAACGACCGGAACCGGTCGATAACGAGCACCGACAGCTCCACGATCGGCCAACGCTACACGGTGACCTCCCTCGAACTTCAACCCACCAGGGAACAACTGCGCGACGCCGGTGGCCGATACCCGGTGTCGATCGAGCCGAGCTTGTTCCTGCCGATGGGCACGCCGGGGATCATCGGCGAGACGGCCCGCACGGTCAGCCAGGGCACGGATTCGACCTATGACGCCGCGGTGGCCATTCAGGATTACCTGCGCGGAAACGACTTCACCTACGACACCGAGGCACCGGTGGAGGACGGGTACGACGGCGGGGGAGCGGATGTCATCGCCACCTTCCTCGACGTGAAACGCGGCTACTGCGTGCACTTCGCCTCGGCGATGGCGTTGATGTCACGGAGCCTGGGCATACCGGCCAGGGTGTCACTGGGCTACCTCCCCGGCACCCGCACCACCACGGCCGTCAACGACCAGAACCGCTACAACGTCGATTCCGACGATCTGCACGCCTGGCCGGAGCTCTACTTCGTCGGGATCGGCTGGGTGCCCTTCGAACCGACTCCCGGCCGGGGGTCCGTTCCGGACTATGCCCAACCCGAGAGCACCACGGCTTCCGGCGCGCCATCCGCCGGCGATGCCCAGTCGGTCGTACCCCGGCAAAACGACAATCCGGGGCTGGAGAGCGGACCGCTGGACAGCCTGGTCGCGCCGGAGGATGAGCTGCCAGGCACCCTGGCCCGGATCGGGCTTGTTGCCGGGTGCGTCCTCATCCTCCTGCTCACCCCCGGCGCGATCCGGCTGGTCCGGCGCCGCCGACGCCGGCGCCTGTTGGCGGCGAACCGGGCCGGGCCCGTGCTGGCCTGGCGCGAGCTGGCCGACACCGCGGTGGACCAGGGGGTGACGGTCTACGACACGCTCACCCCCCGGGAACTGGCCGACAGCATCCGGGACAAGGTCGTCGTCAGCGCTGCGCCGGAGGTGCGCGAGGCGCTCGACCGACTGCTGGTGGCCACCGAGCAGGCGCACTACGCCCGCCGGCAGGGTCCGGCGGCCAACCAAGGCGCTACTCTGCTGGGCGACCTCGACCTACTCCTGGCCGCCCTGCGGCAGAGTTCCGGGCCGGCCCAACGGGCCAGGGCCCTGATCATTCCGGCGTCGCTGACGTCGACGGCGCTGCGCCGGATGGGCCTGGCCGCCGGTACCGCGGAGTGACCGGCGCATGGCGACACACCGGAGCGGACCGACCACCCCGATTCGACGCGTAGAATTTTCCCTTGTGAATAAGTTCAAGAAGACCCCGTACAAGGTTGACGTCCGCGACGTCATCAACCGCCCGGGAACGATGTTTGAGCGCAACATCGACATCGTCGTGCCCAACGACCTCGGTGAAGCGCTCGTTGCCGTGAAAGCCGGCTCCACCCTCGAAGCAGATCTGCGCCTTGAGTGCATCCACGAGGGCATCCTGGTGACCGCGGATGTGACCGGAAAAGCCGCCGGAGAGTGCGGAAGATGCCTGATTGACATCGAATTGCCTGTCCGAGTTCATTTTGTGGAGCTTTTCGCGTACGATCTAGACGAAGCTTATGAGTGTGCGGTTCAAGATGACCACGTGGATCTTGAACCACTAATCAGGGATGCAGTGGTGTTGTCACTGCCGTTCCAGCCGGTTTGCCGGCGGGATTGCCCAGGTCTCGACCCAGAGACCGGGGAACGGCGTGCCACTTCCCCTGAACTTGAACCGAGTGACGTGCAGGATCCCCGCTGGTCCGCACTATTGGAATTCCAAGCTTCCGAAAGCATCAGCACGGATGACGACATCCAGGCTGTACCGGATAGAGAAGAGAAGTAGTCATGGCAGTCCCGAAGCGCAAGCAATCACGCTCCAACACCCGCTCACGCCGCTCCTGCTGGAAGGCCGAAGCCCCCACCCTGGTGAAGACCATGGAAAACGGCAAGGTTGTCTACAGCCTCCCGCACCGCGCGAAGGTTGTCTCCGACGCTGCAGGCACCGCACTCTTCATGGAGTACAAGGGCCGCAAGGTCGCTGACGTCTAATCAGAGGGTTTAGTCACAGGGGTGGTGCGCACAACCGTGTCAGGTTCTGACGCCGATCCCGGAACAGCCGATGCTCCTGCAGCGCACCCCGCTGCAGGAGTTTCTGCTGCCCGGGCGTCGCAACCGGATGATCCGATGGCGGCCCTGCAGGTGATCCTTGGCCTGCAGGTCGAAGCCGGTCTTCTCGAACTGGCGTTGACACACCGGTCCTACGCATACGAACACGGTGGCCTGCCCACGAACGAGCGCCTGGAATTCCTCGGCGACTCGATTCTGGGCCAAGCCGTCACGGTGATGCTGTACCGCGACTACCCGCTGTTGCCGGAGGGTGACCTCGCCAAGCGCCGGGCCAGTCTGGTGTCAACGGCCGCGCTGTCGGAGATCGCCCGCGGCATCGGCCTGGGCGAATTCGTGCGCCTCGGACGTGGGGAGACCCTCACCGGTGGTCGTGACAAGTCGTCGATCCTGGCCGACACCGTCGAGGCCCTCATCGGTGCCGTCTACCTCGACACCGGTGTGGAATCCGCGACCCGATTCGTGATGCGGCTGCTGCAGCCCATGCTGGCCGATCCCGGTCACTTCGGAATCTCCATGGACCCCAAGACCAGCCTGCAGGAGACCGCTGCCCGGCTCGGTGCCGGCGTCCCGGTCTACTCCGTCGCCGAAAGCGGGCCGGACCACTCCAAGGTTTTTGTCGCCACGGTGACCGTGGGAACCGCCGTCACGGCCACGGGCGAGGGCACCAGCAAGAAGCACGCCGAGATGGCCGCCGCCCTCGAGGCGTGGACGCGCCTGCGCACACCCCGGCGCTGACCCGTGCCCGAACTCCCCGAGGTCGAGGTCGTTCGGGCCGGTCTGGAAACCGCCGTCTCCGGCGCGGTCGTCACGGGCGTCGAGGTGTTCGACGACCGGTCCCTGCGCCGCCACGACGGATCGCTGGGCGGCTTCGACACCCTCCTGACCGGCGCCAGGATCGAGGCCGCCGTCCGACGGGGCAAGTTCCTCTGGTTCCCACTGGCCCGGGCGGGAGACACCGCCGGCGGCGCCGAGCGCCTGGCCCTCGTGGCCCACCTCGGCATGAGCGGACAGGTACTGCTGCGCACACCGGGGGAGAACCCGGAGAAGCTGCTGCGCATCCGGTTGACCCTGCAGCACCCCGAGCACGGCGAACTGGCCCTGCACTTCGTGGACCAGCGCCTCTTCGGCAGCATGGCAGTGGACAGGATGCGCGCCACCGCCGACGGCCTCCCGGCCGGCTACTCCGGGCCCGGCATGGCACCTGGCCGCAGCGGGGCCGCCGATTCCGATTCCGATCCCGGCGCGCCGACCGATTCCGGCCCGGCCTGGGCGGGCCTCATTCCCGGCCAGGTGGCGCACATCGGCCGCGACCCGCTCGACCCTGGCTTCTCCGCCCCGGCCTTCTACCGAGCGTTGGCACACACCAGGTCCGGCATCAAACGGGTGCTGCTCGACCAGAAGGTGGTCAGCGGAATAGGCAACATCTATGCCGACGAAGCCCTCTTCGCCGCCCGGGTGCACTTCGACCAGCCCGCCGCGTCGCTGTCCGCGGCGAGCACCCGCCGCCTGCTCGGCGCCATCCGCGAGATTCTGCTGAAGGCGTTGGCCGAGGGCGGCACCAGCTTCGACGCCCAATACGTGAACGTCAACGGTCAGTCAGGGTACTTTTCGCACAGCCTCAACGCCTACGGCCGGCAGGGCACGCCGTGCCCCCGATGCGCAACCGACCTGGTGCGGGTCAAGTTCATGAACCGGTCCTCGCACTACTGCCCGCGGTGCCAGCGGCTGCGCCGACCTTCCGCCAGGCCCCCTCGTACCCCATCGGTGTGAACCCGAGCGCCTCATTGACGTCGAGCATGTAGCGGTTCTCCTCCGCGTTGAACGTGGTCACCGCCCGCTGCTCCGGATGCCCCAGGGCGAGTTGCTGCAGATTGGCCAGCTTCATCAGCATGCCGAGGCGATGCCCGCGGTGCTCGCGCAGCACCAGGGTGTCCTCCTGCGAGACGGCTCGGCCGGGATCGCCAGGCACCGAGAGCTCGGTGAAGCCGGCGAGGTGACCGCTCGGCCGATGCAGCGCCGCGGTCACCACGGCCAACCGTGGGCCGGTGGCGTAGGCGTCCTGTTCGCGCTGCAGCCGCTCCACGGTCCAGAGCTCCATCGGCAACTGCAGGCGGCTGCCTCGCTCCACCTGCTCGAGCCGGTAGCCCCGCTTGAGGAGAAAGCGCACCTCGGGGTGCCGACGGCACCGAACCGAAGCCAGTGGGCGCCGCGACACGTTCGCCGGGCCCGGGCGGCGAGACCGCGTAGACCACGCGGCTGCTGCGCCGCTCGGCGTCGGCCAGCGACTCCAGAACCGTCGACAGTGCGGAGCCGATGCCCCGGCCACGCCATTCAGGCAGGACCTCCACGGTGAACCAGGCGAACAGGGACGCCGGGTCCGACTGCGTCTCGTAGAGAGCGCGGGCCACGATCGTGCCCGCGGAGCGCGCCACGAACAACTGTCTGGGGGAGTGCTCCGGCGTCAGGGACGCCGGGAGCAGCTCCTCGGCCGACTGGGCTAGCTCACCGGTGCCGTAGGCGTGTGCCTCCACCCGGTTGCGCACCTCGACGGCGGCAGCGAACTCCGCCCAGCCCGACCGTCCTGGCGCAGCCGGGATGCTCAATTCATCGACGCTGAACGGTCGACCCTCCATGCCCGCTGAGCCGAGACCCGGTGCCGCGGAACCGACAGGCTGGCGTGGATCGCGGGCGGGCCGATCCCAGTAAACGAGGGGCCGTCCGGTACCGTGGACTGATCACGATACTTTTGCGGGAAGGACGGCCGGGTTGTACCTGAAGAGCCTCACCCTCAAGGGTTTCAAGTCCTTCGCGCAGTCGACGACCTTCGCCTTCGAACCCGGCGTCACCTGTGTCGTGGGTCCGAATGGCTCCGGCAAGTCCAACGTGGTCGATGCCCTGGCTTGGGTGATGGGCGAGCAGGGTGTGAAAACCCTCCGCGGCGGCAAGATGGAAGACGTCATCTTCGCCGGCACCTCCACCAGGGGACCGCTCGGCCGGGCCGAGGTGATCCTGTCGATCGACAACAGCGACGGGGCGCTGCCGATCGAGTACGCCGAAGTGACCATCTCGCGCACCCTGTTCCGCAACGGCGGCAGCGACTACGCCATCAACGGTCGTACCTGCCGGTTGCTCGACGTGCAGGAGCTGCTCAGCGATTCCGGGCTCGGCCGGGAAATGCACGTGATCGTCGGCCAGGGGCAACTGGATGCCGTGCTCCGCGCCAGCCCGGAGGAACGCCGTGGCTTCATCGAGGAGGCCGCCGGAATTCTCAAACACCGCCGCCGCAAGGAAAAGACCGTGCGCAAGCTCGAGGCGATGCAGACCAACCTCACCAGGCTCAGCGACCTGGCCGGTGAGATCCGCCGACAGCTCAAGCCGCTCGGTCAGCAGGCGCAGGTGGCCAGGGAGGCCCAGCACATCGCCGCTGCCGTGCGCGATGCCCGTGCCCGGCTGCTCGCCGACGATGTGGTCTCCCTGCGCACCGCCCTCGACGCCCACGGACAAACCGAGAGCGAACGTCACTCGGAGCGCATCGTCATCCAGGACCAGCTCGAAAACAACCAGGTGCGCGTCCGCCGGCTCGAAGACGCCCAGGTCGGCGACGCCGTCGACGTCGCCCGCCGCACCGCCTTCGGACTCGAATCCGCCCAGGAACGCCTCCGCAGCCTCTACACCCTGGCCAACCAGCGCCTCGCCCTCCTCGGTACGCAGGCCGAACCGGTCGAGCGAAACCCCACGGTCACGCCGCAGCGGGTGCAGGACGCTGCCGCTGAGGTCGAACGGCTCCGGGCGAGCATCCTCGCCGCCGAGAACGCATGGTCCCGGGCGCGGAGCAGAACGGCCACCGTGCGCCGCGACCTCGACGCCGTGGACCACGAGATCGCCGCGCAATCCGCGCTGGTCTCCAGGCATGACCTGCAGGTCTCCCACCTCGCCGGGCAGGCGGACACCGCGGCGTCCCGCCTGGCCGCGGTGCGCGGGGAAGTGCTGCGCCAGGAGGGTGCCCTCGATTCCGCCCGTGCCAGGTTGACCGACGCCCGCGGCCGGCTCGCCGAACTCGACGATGCCGATGATGCCGAGGACACCGGCATCGACCTGAACGAGGCCGTACAGGGTGCCGAAAGCGAGGTCGCCCACGCGGAAACCGAAATCGAGCGGCTCCGCGAGCTCCTGCACGGCAACGAACGTGAGCGCGACGCCCTGGCCGCGCGAACCGGCGCCCTGTCCCTCGCCCTCGGCCAGAAGGACGGGTCGTCCGCCCTGATCGACGCCGACCTGCCCGGTATCGGCGGGTTGGTCGCCGAACTGATGAGAGTGCAGCCCGGCTTCGAGCGCGCGATCGCCGCCGCGCTGGGCTCCCTGGCCAACGCCGTCGCCGCCGACGACCGGGAGGCCGCCGTCGCCGCCGTGGCGCACGCCGACCTCGAGAGCCTCGGCCGGGTCGACCTGCTCCTCACCCAGGCGGGTGATGCGGCGCCCGTAACGCCGCTCGATCTGACCGGACTGGCCGGCAGCCGGGCCGCGCACAGCGTCGTCGATGCGCCGGCCGGGGTGCTCGGCCTGCTCGCCGACACCGTGATCGTGGATGACCTCGCCGCCGCTGGTGCCGCCGCTGACGCCCTCGCGGCGGCCGGGGCCGCCGGCAGGGTCAAGCTCATCACCCGGGCGGGAGACGTGCTGACCGTGCACTCCCTGCAGGGCGGCGCCGGAGCCGCGCCGAGCAAACTCGAGCTCGTCACCGAACGCGACGCCGCCGAGAACCGGCTGGCCGAGGTGACCTCCCAGATCGAACAGGTCTCCGGCGACCTCGGTGGGCAACGCTCCCGGCTGGCCACCGCGAGGGAGCAGGCGCGGGCTGCCAAGACCACCCTGCGGGAGCACAGCAGCCGGCAGACCGCCCGCGCAGACTCGCGCAGCCGCCTCACCGTGCAGGTGGATGCTGCGGCGGCCGAATTCGACCGGTTGTCCGCCGCCGCCGACCTGGCGTCTGCGGGCGTCGCCGACGCCGAGCGGGCGGCGGCCGCGAGCGCGTCCGCGCTGGACACCCTGCGGTCCGCGCCCCGGCCCATCCTCGACGTCAGTGCCCGCGACGGGTTGTATGCCGAGCTGGAAGCGGCCAGGGAAACCGAGATCGAGGCGCGCCTGCAGGTCGACACGGCCAAGGAACGGGTGCGGAGCGGTGAGGCCAGGGCGGCGTCTCTGGCCCGGCAGCTCAAATCGGACCGGGCCGAGGCCGATGCCGCCGCCCGCCGGGCCGTGATCCGCCGGCGCCAGGTGGACGCCGCCTCCGTCGTGGCCGATGCACTGCCCGCCGTGCTGGGCTCGATCGAGCGCGCCGTCGCCGGAGCCCGGCAGAGGCTGGCCACCGCGGAAGCCGATCGGGCCAGCCAGAACCAGGAACTCACCCAGCTTCGCCGGGCCGAAAACGATCTGCGCACTCGCCTGCAAGCCATCACCGAGAACGTGCACGGGCTGGAGCTGGCGATCTACGAGAAGAAGCTGCAGCTGTCAGCCCTCCTGGAGCGCGCCGCCGGCGAGTTGGGTTTGGTCGAAGAGGTTCTCGTGACAGAGTACGGGCCCGATCAGCCGGTGCCGGTCGGAGACGGCTCCGACAGCACCGGCTCAGACCACACCGGCTCTGACGACGGCTCCGGCCGGTCGGTTCCGTTCGACCGCGACGCGCAGCAGGCCCGCCTGGCCGCAGCCGAACGTAAATATGCGCGGCTTGGCCGCATCAACCCGCTGGCCCTCGAGGAGTTCGCGGCGCTCGAACAGCGGCACTCCTTCCTCACCGAGCAGCTCACGGACCTCACCAATACCCGCGCCGACCTGCTGACCATCATCGATGATATCGACGACAAGATGGGGACCATTTTCGCCAGAGCCTTCGACGACACCCAGGCAGCGTTCGCGGAGGTCTTCCCGGTGCTGTTCCCCGGCGGTAGCGGCAGCATCCAGCTCACCGACCCGTCGGACATGCTGACCACCGGCATCGAGGTCTCGGTGAAACCGGCCGGCAAGAAGATCGAACGGCTCTCCCTGCTCTCTGGAGGGGAACGCTCGCTGGCGGCGGTGGCCCTCCTCATCGCGATCTTCAAGGCCAGGCCCAGCCCGTTCTACATCATGGACGAGGTGGAGGCGGCGCTCGACGACGCCAACCTGGGCCGGCTTCTGACCATCTTCGAGGACCTCCGCACCACCAGCCAGCTGATCGTCATCACCCATCAGAAGCGCACCATGGAGATCGCCGACGCCCTCTATGGGGTGTCCATGAGGCAGGACGGCGTGTCCGCGGTCGTGGGCCAACGCATCGTACGGGGCGACGGCGCCGCGGCCCGGAGTGCCGCCGACGTCGACGAGAGGGCGTCCTGACCAGAACGCTCAGGCGAGCAGATAGGCCGATGGCAGCGGACGGTTGCTGCGGAACAGGTTCTCCGGGTCGATCGCCTGCTTGATCTCACCCAGCCGTTCCAGGGCATCCGGCGCTAATGCGGCACCGAGATCCTGCCCGGCCGAGAGCAGCGACGGCACGGTGCGTGGCGACCCGACGGCCTGCAGGGTGTCCTCGAGTGGCTGGAAGAGGAGGTGGCGCACGTCACCGGGCGGGACGGGCGCGCCGGGCGGCAGAATGGCCGCCGCGAAGAGCAGGAACGCCGCGTCGAGATGCCCGGCCACGCCGTCGGCACCCACGCCGTCGTCGACGATCACCCCGCCGAGCGGCCGGATCTGCAGCAGCGTGAGGCCGGCGTAGCTGCTGGTGCGGAAGGCCTCGAGCAGCTCGGCGATGGTCGCGGCATCAAGCTCGGTGACGGCCATCGACCAATCGAGAGTTGCCGAGGGGTCCTGGGGCTCGGCCGACACATCACCGAGCTGACCGATGGGGAATGCGCGGGTGAGGTCGGCGATCACGGGGGCGATGCTGTGCAACGGGGCGAGCAGCGCCTGGCCCTCCGCTTCCGAACCGACAAAGACGGCGTCGACCTGGGTGAAGCTTCGCCCGCGCAGCAGCTCCGGCACCATCGGGATGTCCGGCATGTTGATCAGGCCCAGGATCAGGCTCAGCTCCGGCGGCGCATCCAGCAGGATGTCGAGGGCGGCGCCGATGACCACCTCGGCCGACTCGGCCGGGAACAGCAGCTTGCCGCCGAACAGCTCCGGTGCGGAGAATAGGTCGATTTCCAGGGTGGTCACCACGCCGAACAGGCCGGCCGCGCCGCGGAGCGCCCAGAGCAGGTCAGGATCGCTCTCCCGGGTGACCCGGCGCAGCACCCCACCGGCGTCGACTATCTCGACGGCCCGGATTGAATGCGCCGCGAGGCCCTTCCACCGGCTGAACCAGGAGTGCCCGCCGGAGAGTAGGTACCCGGCAACACTCACGTTGGGATTCGATCCGGCGAGGGCGACCAGCCCGGTGCCGTCGAGCCGGTTGAGCAGGGTGCCCCACGGTACGCCGGCACCGACACGGGCGAATCGGCCGACGACGTTCACCGTCACCTCGTCGAACGCCGTGGTCCGCACCAGAATGGTGTCGGCCAGGCTCCCGTTCGCCCCGTGTCCGCGCGGCTGCACGGCCACGCCTACGCCGCTCTCCCTGGCGGCGACGATGATGTGGCGGATGTCCCTTACCGACCTCGGGCGCGCGATGGCGCGCGGCTGCTGGTCCACGCTGAGGTTCCAGGCCGCCCGGGCGTCGTCCCACCCGGCGGCGCCGGGCAAGAGCACGCGTCCCTCTAGCTGCGCATCCAGACCGGCCAGGGCAATTGTGGGCTCGGGAGACATCGGACGTCCTTTCGCCGGGGAGCGCATCGGCGTTACCGGTGAAGATACCCAGCACCCCGGACTCCCCGCCACCCCGCGGGGTGCACGCGGCAGGTCCGCGCCGACTAGCCTTGACCCATGGCAGAACGCACCCCGTGGTCGCTCTCCGGCGCATTGCGCGGAGTGTTCGCGAAGAAGACGATCGACGCAGACACCTGGGATGACCTGGAGGACTCGCTGATCCAGGCCGACTTCGGCCCGGACATCACCGACGCGATCGTCGCCGAGCTCCGCGCCAAGGTGTCCAGGTACAACACCACGGACCCCAAGGACCTGCACCGGATGCTCCGCGAGGGCATCGAGGAACGCCTGGCGAAGCTGGACCCCACCCTGAACTTGAGTGCCAGGCCCGCCGTGGTGCTCGTCGTCGGCGTGAACGGGGTCGGCAAGACCACCACCATCGGCAAGTTCGCCAAGTTCCTGCGCGTCTATGACCGCAGCGTGCTGATCGGCGCGGCCGACACCTTCCGGGCCGCCGCGGTGGAGCAACTGGCGACCTGGGCAGAACGTGCGGGCGCCGACATCGTCAAGCCGCAGGCCCAGGGCCAGGACCCGGCCTCCGTGGCGTTCCAGACTGTGGAACGTGCCATCAACACGGGCACTGAAATCGTGATCATCGACACTGCCGGCCGGCTGCAGACCAAGGGCGGCCTGATGGACGAGCTCACCAAGATCCGCCGGGTGATCGAGAAGCAGACGCCCATCTCCGAGGTGCTACTTGTGCTCGACGCCACCACCGGCCAGAACGGCCTCGCCCAGGCGGAGGCTTTCATCGAGCACGCCGGGGTGACCGGGCTGGTGCTCACCAAGCTCGACGGCTCCGCCAAGGGCGGTTTTGTGCTCGCCGTCCAGGAGAAGACCGGAATCCCCATCAAACTCGTCGGGCAGGGTGAGGGGATCAACGACCTCACCGGTTTCACCCCGCACGTTTTCGCGCAAAAACTCGTCGGATAGGACGTCCCATGACCATCGAACACGATTTCTTCGGAATTCTCGGCAGCGACGACGACAGCGGCGAGGTCTATTGGTCGGACACGGCTGAGCTCGGCGACCAGAACGTCGAGATCGACGTGAGCTCTCCCGATGAGGAGTCGGTGTCGTCCGAGGCCCTCGACATCGTCGCCGCCATGATCAGCGCCCTGGAAGACCTGGACTCGCAGGCCCGGGAGTCGCTCGTGGCCGACCTGAGCGCCGAGGTCTCCGTGACCAGCCAGTTCATCGTCGCGCAGTTCGAAGAACTCGACGCCGAGGTACTCGAAGACGCCTTGATCTGGGATTCGGGTGACAAGCAGATCGACTACCTGCGCTCGATCCAGCTGCAGCGCATCGGATTCCACCCGCACCACATCGGCAATGACCAGCACTTCGCGGTGCTGGACTACTCGATCAGCCCACACGAGACGGATGCCCTTCTCGTCGTGACCCTTGACGTGCACGGTGACACCATCGTGATCGCCACCGATAGCTGACACTCGCTGTGGTGCGGGCCGTGGAACGCTTGATCGCCCCCGGGGCCTGACCGGCGCCGGATCGGCGCCGAACGGGCCGGAATGCCGTGGGTGAGCCGATGCAGCGCTGATCCGGTTAAACTAGGACAACAATGGCTACTTTTGGAAACCTCTCAGATCGCCTCGCCGAGACGTTTAAAAATCTCCGCACCAAGGGCAAGCTCAGCGCCGCAGATGTCGACGGCACCGTCCGCGAGATCCGTCGCGCACTCCTCGACGCCGACGTGGCGCTCGAGGTGGTCAAGGACTTCACCGGCAAGGTGCGCGAACGCGCCCTCGGCGATGAGGTCAGCAAAGCACTGAACCCGGCTCAGCAGGTCGTGCAGATCGTCAACGAGGAGCTCATCCAGATCCTCGGTGGCCAGCAGCGCCGCCTCGAGTTCGCGAAGAAGCCGCCGACCATCATCATGCTCGCCGGCCTCCAGGGCGCCGGTAAGACCACCCTGGCCGGCAAGCTCGCCAAGTGGCTCGCCAAAGACGGCCACACACCGATCCTCGTCGCCGCCGACCTGCAGCGGCCCAACGCGGTGACGCAGCTCGAGGTTGTCGCGGCCCAGGCCGGCGTCGCGGTCTACGCCCCCGAGCCCGGCAACGGTGTCGGCAACCCGGTCAAGGTCGCCCGCGACGGCGTGAAGTTCGCCCAGCAGAAGCTGCACGACGTGGTCATCGTCGACACCGCCGGACGCCTCGGCGTCGACGCCGAGATGATGAAGCAGGCCGCGGACATCCGCAAGGCCATCGACCCCGACGAGGTGCTCTTCGTCATCGACGCCATGATCGGCCAGGATGCCGTGGCGACCGCCCGCGCCTTCCAGGACGGCGTCGACTTCACCGGTGTGGTGCTCTCCAAGCTCGACGGCGACGCCCGCGGTGGCGCCGCCCTGTCGGTGGCGTCGATCACCGGCCGCCCGATCATGTTCGCGTCGACGGGTGAAGGGCTGGATGACTTCGAGCCATTCCACCCCGACCGGATGGCCAGCCGCATCCTCGACCTCGGTGACATCCTCACCCTGATCGAACAGGCGCAGGGTGCCTTCGACGAGGAGGAAGCCCGCAAGATCGCGGAGAAGTTCTCCACCGATTCCTTCACCCTCGACGACTTCCTCGGCCAGATGCAGCAGTTGCGCAATATGGGCTCGATCAAGAAGATGATGGGTATGCTGCCCGGTGCAGGCGCCATGAAGCAGCAGCTGGAGAACTTCGACGAGCGTGAGATCGTGCGCACCGAGGCCATCATCCAGTCGATGACCAAGGCGGAGCGGGTCACCCCGAAGCTGCTCAACGGGTCGCGTCGCCTGCGCATCGCCCGGGGCTCCGGGTCCAGCGTGACCGAGGTCAACCAGCTGGTGCAGCGGTTCGAACAGGCCGCGAAGATGATGAAGACCGTGGCCAAGGGCGGCATGCCCAACATTCCCGGCATGGGTCCGGTGCCCGGCGGCATGGGCGGCAAGCGCCCGCAGGTGCAGCAGAAGAAGAAGGGCTCGAAGTCGGGCAACCCGGCCAAGCGTGCCGCAGAGAACGCGGCCATCGCCTCCGGTGAAAAGGTCGGCGGCGTGGCCGCTGGCGGCGGCTCGGGCTTCGGCCTGGGCGGCGGCGCCAAGACGGGCGCCGACGGTCCCTCCGCCGAGGAGATGGCGGCCCTGCAGAAGATGCTCGGCCGGTAGCGCCAGAGCCGGACCGATTGGCACGACCGGATCGGCACGAACCGACCTGGACGAGCCGAGCCGGGCGAGGCCGGGGATTAGGATTTTGCAATGACCTCTTCTCAGCCCCGTCCGGTACGCCTCGGCGTCCAGATCGCCCCACAGCACGCCGACTACACGTCCATCCGCAACACAGTCTCGGCCGTCGAAGCCCTCGGCGTGGACATCGCCTTCAACTGGGACCACTTCTACCCGCTCTCCGGCGACCCCGAGGGCCTGCATTTCGAGTCCTGGACTCTCCTGGCCGCCTGGGCCGAGCAGACCAGTGTGATCGAAATGGGTGCCCTGGTGAACTGCAACAGCTACCGCAACGCTGACCTGCAGGCGGATATGGCGCGCTCCATCGACCACATCAGCGGCGGGCGGTTCATCTTCGGTACCGGCTCGGGCTGGTTCGAACGCGACTACGTCGAGTACGGCTACGAGTTCGGCACGGTCGGCAGCCGGCTGGATGCCCTGGCCGTGGACCTGCCCCGTATCGAGGCGCGCTGGGCCAGGCTCAATCCCGCGCCCGTGCGCGACATCCCGGTCCTGATCGGCGGTGGCGGCGAGAAGAAGACGCTGCGCATCGTCGCGCAGCACGCCGACATCTGGCACTCGTTCTCCACCCCGGAGGTTCTCGCGCACAAGCTCGGTGTTCTGGGAACGTGGTGCGACACGGTGGGTCGCGACATGACCGAGATCGAGATCTCCACTGAGCTGCGCCACAAGACCACCGCGGAGGCCGACGACCTCTATGAACTCGGCACCACCCTCTTCACCCTCGGCATCTCAGGCCCGGCATACGACTTGGCGCCGGTCGAGGACTGGATCGCGTGGCGCGACAGTAAGAATGCCGCCCGCGTCCTCGCCTCCTAGACCGGCTCGATTGCGTCGTCAGAACGGCGGGTTGTCGGGGACCGGTGGTGTGGGTGTCCGGGTTGGCCGGTGCCGGGGAGGCATCAGATAGCTATCCTCCGGGGGTCGTTTCCGGGTTTTCGGACCCACCACCGGTGGTTGTGGCCGGGGTGGTCCCATCGGGTTGGCGGGGTCGGTGCGGTAGCTGCGTTTGCCCGGGGAGGTCCAAAGCAGGATCCCGCCGGGTTCCTGAGTGACTCGCCAGTGGGTGAGGTGTTTGAGTCGGTGGTGGGGTTCGCAGAGATGGGCGAGGTTGTCGCAGTCGGTCGTGCCGCCGTCGGCCCAGTCGTGGGTGTGGTCGATGTCGCTGGTGACCGCGGGCCGGGAGCAGCCGGGGAATCGGCAGGTTTCGTCGCGCACCCTCAGCCATTTCTTCATGGCTGTGGTGTTCTTGTGCTGGGTTTTGCCCAGGGAGAGCACGACTCCGGTTTCGGGGTGGGTGAGTAGTCGGGTGAAGCTGGGGGCGTGTCCGGCGATCTGTCGGGCCATCTCGGGGGAGATGGGCCCGTAGCCCTCGAGGGTGGCGGGTTCCTCGTCCAGGCCGAGCAGGGTGAGCACGGGCACGGTGATCATGACCGTGCCGCGGATCCCGGCGCCCATCCCGTCGGGGGTGATGCCGTCCAGCAGGAGTGCCCGGGTGATGTCGGCGCGGAGCTGGTCCAGGGTGCGCTTGTGCTGCTCCTCGTCCTCAGCCAGGCGCGAGTTGGAGCCCGCACCGGCTGCCGCGTCGTCCTCGGTGCCTGTCCCCGCGCTCGCGTCCGCGCCTGCCCGCCCGCCGGCTTCCCCGGCCGCGTCGCCGGCCCGGGTGGGGTCGCCGAGTTTTTTCAGTTTCACGGCCATGGTGTTGATCCGGGTGTAGGCGGCTTTGGTGTCGTGGGCGGTGCCGTACCAGTGCAACCAGCCCATCCCATCCGGGGCTGCCTCCCACCGGGTGTGCCTCTCGGCCAGGGCGTTGGTGGTGCGGGTCACGATGGACTCCGGGTGCAGCCGCTCCCGGAGCCGGCGGGCTTTGTCGCGGAACCGGCCCACCGGGAGTCGCTTGGCCTCCGGGAGTATCCGTTCTTCAAACCCGGCTTGGTGGTCCGTGGGGAGTGAGCGCAGTTGGTCGAGCAGGGTGGTGGCGTGCCGGTAGCTGATCTGTCCGGCCGCGAAGGCCTCGAACGTGGCCGGGGCGAAGCCGCAGAGGTTCCGGGCCTCGTCGAGTTGCCGGTCGATGGTGCGTTCGGCCACCCGGGTCAGGCACGCGGTTTCGCTCACGATGGTCCGCCGGGCGACGTCGTGGTCGTCCCACCGGTTGTGCGCGGCCGCGCGGGCCTGGTCCGCCGTCATCGTGGCCGCGTTGTGGTCGGCGAGGCGGATGTTCTCCGGGTTGCCGTGCAGCCGGGACGCGACCTGGGGCTGTTCGCTCCAGTCCTGCATGTCCACGAGATGTTCGATGCGGCGGGCCTGGGCCCTGGCGATCAGGCGGTCCTGGGCCGCGATGAGTTCGGTGTAGCGGATCAGATCGGCCTGGACCTGTTCGTCCAGGCTGGGCGTCGGAGAGTGGTCGTCATCGTCCGGAGCCGGCGTTGGTGCCTCAACAGTGATGCTCATACCTGAGATCGTCTCACCTACCACCGACACCGCCCCTGCCCGCGCACCCCCCCGTCTCACCCCATCCGCGAACCGTGAGAAAAGCACCCAAAATCACGAAAACACGGTGCTTAACTCACAGTTCGCGGGAGTGGCGCGAGCGCGAACCTGGGCTAGGTGAGCGGGGCCAGGCCCTCGCGGAGTTCCCGAGCGAGGGCGGCGACCACGGCGGAGAGGTGGCCGTTGTGCGTGGCCGCGACCGCCAACTGGCGCTGGTAGCTGGCACCGTGGTCGAGGATCAGATTCAGCTGCACCAGCTCCGGCAGGCAGCCCAGCCGCTCGGCGGTGGGGGAGAGCACCTCGACCAGACGGCGCACCTCGTCGGTCACCATGCGTTCGGTGCCGGTGGAGTTCACGATGATCTCCGCCGCGAGGCCATACCGGGCCGCCCGCCACTTGTTCTCGCGCACGAACCACGGCTGCATCGTGGGAACCGGCCGTCCCTCATCGATCTCCGTCGACATCCACTCGACCAGGCACTGGATGAGAGCGGCGATCGCACCGAGCTCCTGCACAGTGGACACCCCGTCGCAGGCCCGAACCTCGATCGTGCCCCAGCGGGGTGACGGGCGGATGTCCCAGCGCACCTCGCTGGCATCCTCGATGATCCCCGTCACCGTCAGGTCGTTGACGTACGCCTCCCACGCTGCCCAGTTCTCGAGGCGCCAGGGCAGCCCTGCGGTGGGCAGCTGCTGGAACATCTGAGCACGATTGGACGCGTACCCCGTGTTCACGCCGGCCCAAAACGGGCTGGACGCACTCAACGCCTGCAGATGCGGCACGAAGCTCAGCAACCCGTTCAGGATCGGGATGACCTTGGCGCGGTCTTCGATGCCCACGTGCACGTGGATGCCCCAGATCATCATGTTGCGCCCCCACCACTGGGTGCGGTCGATGAGCTTGTGGTAGCGCTGCTTATCGGTGACCTTCTGCTCGAACCACTGGCCGAACGGATGCGATCCGCTGCAGATCGGGTCGACACCCCGCGGATCGGTGATGGCACGCACCTCGGCGACCTGGCCGGCCACGTCGGCAACCGCGCCGGCCACAGTGCGGTGCACCCCGGAGACGAGCTCCACGGTGTTCAGGAGGAGTTCACCGGTGATGTGCGGATGCGGGGAGCCATCAGGTCCGCGCAGGGCGTCCAAGACCTCTTCGGCAATCGACACGAGATCGCCGGTGGCCCGGTCTACCAGGGCAAGTTCCCACTCGATCCCGACCGTCGAACGCGCGGAGCGAGCGAATTCGATTCCCGCGGTTCCGGTTCCCGCCCTGCTTCCCACTGGTGTGCCCTTCGTGCCGTGTGCCCCGGTAAGGGCGATCTGGCCCAATCCTGACAGCTAATCCACCCGGATTCCGACTGCCGCGCTCCACCGCGTCGCGGAGCCATCCCGGTTTTCTGCACGAGTCAGAGTTCGATTATCACAAAGTGGTCGATGTCTGACACAATGATTAGTCGAGTTCCGTTGCGCCCGACCCTCTAATCCGGCGTAACACGAACCTTATTGAGCTTGTGCCGAGTGTGCCCCCACGCTCACGGCTGTCAGTTCGCCAAACATCTAAATCACAGGAGAATTGTGGCTGTCAAAATCCGTCTGAAGCGCATGGGCAAGATTCGTGCGCCGTACTACCGCATCGTTGTGGCCGACTCGCGCACCAAGCGCGATGGTCGTGTCATCGAAGAGATCGGCATCTACCACCCCACGCAGGAGCCTTCGGTCATCGAAGTCAAGTCCGAGCGTGCCCAGTACTGGCTCTCCGTCGGCGCCCAGCCGACCGAGCAGGTTGCGGCACTCCTCAAGCTGACGGGCGACTGGGGCATCTTCAAGGGTGACAAGAACGCCGTCTCCACCGTCAAGATCAAGGAGCCGAAGGCTCCCTTCGTCGCCGACGAGAAGAAGAAGCCGGTTCTGAAGCCCAAGGCCGACAAGCCCGCAGCCAAGGCCCCGACCGAAGACGTTGCCGCAGAGGCAACCGAAGAGGACAAGGCGTAATTTTGCTCGCTCCCGCGCTTGAGCACCTCGTCAAGGGAATCGTTGATCACCCGGACGACGTGCACGTTGTAGCCCAGAACTCACCCCGTGGCGAGGTGCTCGAGGTTCGTGTGAACCCCGAGGACCTCGGCCGGGTGATCGGCCGCGCCGGTCGCACCGCCAAGGCGCTGCGCACTCTCGTGGCCGCTCTGGCCGATGGCAAGCGCGTGCGGGTCGACGTTGTCGACACGGACTTCTGAAGCGGCGTGGACTAGCCCCTCATGAGTTTCGACAGCACGACCCCAGACACCCAATTACGGGTGGGGCGCCTCACCAAGGCCCATGGCCTCAAGGGCGCCATCAAGCTGGAGCTGTTCACGGATGACCCGGGACGACGTTTCGTTCCGGGCGCCGTGTTCACCCTCCAGGTGCCGACCAGCTCACCCTGGCACGGCAAGACCATCGAACTCGTCGAGCTGCGCTGGTACAACCAGCACGCCGTCGGGTTCTTCAAGGGTGTCCCCGACCGCGAGGCCGCGGAGACCCTGGCCAAAGCCATCCTCTGGATCGACCAGGACTCCGCCGAGCAGACGGATGAAGAAGACGCCTGGTACGACCACCAGCTGGTGGGACTCGCCGTCGTGCGCGACGGAGTGCAGATCGGCACGCTCACCCGCCTCGAACACCTGCCGGCCCAAGACCTCCTCATCGTGAAGACCGCCAACGGCGAGGTGATGATTCCCTTCGTCAAGGCGATCGTGCCCTCGGTCGACATCAAGGCCGGCGTCATCACGATCACCCCGCCGCCCGGGCTGCTCGAAGAGCTGCCGGACGAGCCGGACACGGACGCACCCGACACTGACGAACCGGACACTGACGAACCGGACACCGACGAATCAGACGCCGACGAATCCGACGCCGAACAGGCAGCGGATGCCGAAACCCCTCAAGAACCGGCAGCGACGCCGACTCCAGACGGCCAGGACGCATAACCGCCCCTGACCCAGTTCACGGGGAGAGGCGCGCCGCGCCACACCTACTTCACGTTCGTATAGATCGCGGCCGTTGAAGAGGAGTACCGTCGCATGTCCTACGTGAAACCGGACCAGCTGATTGATCAACTGGTCCACTCCGGAGTCGTCAAGACCAACCTCACCGCCCGCCAGATGTTCCTGCGCGGCACGCTTTCCGGAGCGATCCTCGGTGCGGCGACGACCCTCGCGTTGACCGCGGCGGCCCAGACCGGTCTGCCGATCGTCGGCGCTCTGGTGTTCCCGGTCGGGTTCTGCGTGATCCTGATGCTCGGCCTCGAGCTGGTCACCGGCAGCTTCGCGCTCATCCCGCTGGCGATCCTCGAGGGCCGCACGACCATCGCCAAAGGCCTGAAGAACTTCGCCATCGTCATCCCCGCGCACATCGTCGGCGCGGGCCTCTACGCCGCGCTTTACGTCGGTGTCATCACCTACCTCGGCACGGACACGACCGACCCGATGATCCAGGCGATCATCAAGATGGCCGAGCACAAGGTCCTGCCCTACGCCGCCGTCGGCGCCGGCGGCGTACTGGTGGCCATCATCAAGGCCATGCTCTGCAATTGGATGGTGGCGCTTGGCACCATCATGTTCTACACGTCGACCTCCGCGTCGGGCAAGATCCTGGGCATGTGGCTGCCCGTGCTCACCTTCTTCGGCCTGGGCCTGGAGCACGCCGTGGTGAACATGTTCGTCATCCCGGCCGGCATGCTGCTCGGCGCCGACATCAGTTTCGCCGACTGGTGGGGGTGGAACACCGGCCCCGTTCTGATCGGCAACTTCCTCGGCGCCGTGCTCTTCACCGCCTTACCGCTGTACTTCTCCCACCGCAACAAGGTCAACCGCGCCGCGGCCCTGCAGGACGACGACGACGCCGAGACCGCGCCGGAGCTCGCCGCCCGCCACTCGTAGACTTGCCCCCATGCGCATCGACATCATCAGTATTTTTCCGGAGTTCTTCGGTGTGCTGGACATCTCGCTTCTCGGCCGCGCCCGGCAGTCCGGCCTGATCGACCTCAACGTGCACAACCTGCGCGACTTCACCCACGACCGGCACAACACCG
Source organism: Cryobacterium sp. SO1 (assembly GCF_004210215.2). Lineage (NCBI taxonomy): Bacteria > Bacillati > Actinomycetota > Actinomycetes > Micrococcales > Microbacteriaceae > Cryobacterium > Cryobacterium sp. SO1. The sequence continues at coordinate 2,381,325 of NZ_CP067394.1, read as the reverse complement.
TCGACGACACGCCATACGGCGGCGGCGCCGGCATGGTGATGAAGCCGGAGCCCTGGGGCGAAGCACTGGACAGCATCCTGCCGGCCGCCCCTGAAACGGATGCGGCCGCACCGGATGCCGCCGGTGGCCCGGTGCTGATCTTCCCGTCGCCTGCGGGCGAGCAGTTTACCCAGGCGATGGCCCGCGATCTTGCCCAGCAGCCGCACCTGGTGTTCGGCTGCGGACGCTACGAGGGCATCGACCAGCGCGTCGTGGACCACTTCGCCGGTCGCGGCCAGGTGCGCCTGGTCAGCCTCGGCGACTACGTGCTCAACGGCGGCGAGGTGGCCGTCATGGCCATGATCGAAGCCATCGGACGGCTCATCCCCGGCGTGGTGGGCAACCCGGAGAGCCTCATCGAGGAGTCCCACGAGGACGGCCTGCTCGAATACCCCAGTTACACCAAGCCCGCCAGCTGGCGCGGCCTCGAGGTGCCGCCGGTGCTGCTCAGCGGCAACCACGGCGCCATCGCGACCTGGCGTCGGCAGCAGCAGATCGAACGCACCCGGAAGGTGCGCCCCGACCTGGGCGACGCCGCCGACGCCGCCGACGCCGCGCTTCTGCCTCCAGCGAACTCCAAGGCTCGGCGACGCACCCGCGAGTAACCTTGGGATTGTGATTCTCCGCAGGGTCTTCTACTACTGGCAGTTCGTAGCCGTCGGCGTGCTTCCGCTTTGGCTCATGGTCGCCGCGTCTATTTTCGGCAGCACCGCCTGGCAGGTTCTCGGTGCCACGTTCGGCGCTGTCGCCATCGGGTTCGGCCTGCTCGTGGTGAGCCTGCTCATCATCGCCCGCAGAGAGGTACGGGCCGCCAAAGCGGTGTCCTGGGCTGATGTGGGAGTGCTGACCCTCTGGCACGTTCTCATCGTGCTGATGGGGGTGTACTCGGTCACGGCTCCCTGGCTGTCCGTGCTCGTGGTTCTCGTGGGCCTCGGCGCCTTCTGGTTCGTATTGTGGGAGCTCTTCGATGCCGCCCGCAAACGGGTGCGCGAGGCCCTGGTCTACATCGACGAAACCGCCAGGTTCGGCACGGTGCCAGCCGGCCAGAACCCGTTCCAGCCCATGACCGATAGCTTCGCCGGGGACCAGGACGCAGCCGGCAAGAACGCGTCGCATCCGCCCGCTGACCCGTCCGTCATCATCATCCGGGAGAAGCCGACCGACCGGTAGGTCCGGCGCCGACACGGGGGTTTGGTGCGCGGCCTGGTTTCGTGGCAGAATAAGCGTTTGTGCCGCGGCATGTCTCTGCCACAGGGGAGCTGCATTTCTATCGGCACGCACACACTCAATTGGTCGCCACCACCTCACCCTCGGTGAGGGGGCGGGGCGCCACGAAAACGTCCTCGACCTGTGGCGGGTACAGAGAGCGAATAACATGCATATTCTCGACCAGGTGGACGCAGCATCGCTGCGTTCAGACATCCCGGAGTTCCGCGCCGGCGACACCGTCAAGGTCCACGTCAACATCGTTGAAGGCGCGCGTTCGCGTGTCCAGGTCTACCAGGGCGTCGTCATCGGCCGCTCCGGCGAAGGCGTTCGCGAGACCTTCTGCGTCCGTAAGGTCAGCTTCCAGGTCGGCGTCGAGCGTACCTTCCCGGTGCACTCCCCGGTGATCGACCACATCGAGGTCGTCACCCGCGGTGACGTGCGTCGCGCGAAGCTGTACTACCTGCGGGGGCTCCGCGGCAAGAAGGCCAAGATCAAGGAAAAGCGCGACTAAGCAGCGCCAGTCGCGGCGCGCTCGGGCAACTCCCTGAGCGTATTCGCAGGCCGCTGGATTTACCCCTGAGCTCCTCACCGCTAAACTGGGCGAGGAGCTCAGGCGGTTAAATGACAGACAACACTCTGCCCTCGCGATCGCATCGCCTGGAACCAGATTCGTCGCGGAAGAAACGCGGCGTCGCGATATTCATTCGCGACCTTCTCATCATCTTCGTGGTGGCACTGCTCATCTCGTTCCTGATCAAGACGTTCCTCGTGCGTTCCTTCTACATCCCCTCAGGGTCGATGGAGAGCACGCTGCTGGTCGATGACCGCATCATTGTCAATCAGCTGGAGCCCGGCCTGATCCCCGTCTCCCGCGGCGACGTCGTCGTCTTCCGCGATCCGGGCGGATGGCTGCCGCCGCAGGCGCCCATCGAACAGAGCCCGATCGTTGCAGCCCTCGACTGGACCATGTCCGTGGTGGGCCTGTCCGCGCCGGACAGCAACGACCATCTGATCAAACGGATCATCGGCCTCCCCGGAGACCACGTGGTCTGCTGCAACACGCTGGGCCAAATGAGCGTCAACGACATTCCGCTCAGCGAACCGTACGTACTGTTGCCCGAGGGGCAGACCAACGTGTCCAAGGAAGCGTTCGACGTTGTCGTTCCGAAGAATTCCCTGTGGGTGATGGGAGACAACCGCTACGACTCCCTCGACTCGCGTTACCACCCCAACACCCCGGGCAAGGGCTTCGTGCCGATGGACAACGTGGTGGGCCGCGCTCTCGTGATCAGCTGGCCTCTGGAGCGGTGGAGCTGGTTGGACGACTACCCCGCGGTGTTCCGCGGGGTCGAGGACGCCGAGAGGTGAACCTCGCCGGACTGACCGGGTACCGCCCATGATGATGGCCGTCGTCGAGCCCACCCTCGAGGTGGAGCTGGCGATGCTTGCCGCCGGCGCCAGCTGCGTGATCGGCTGCGACGAGGTCGGGCGGGGCGCCCTCGCCGGCCCCGTCGCCGTCGGTGTGGCCGTGGTGACCGCAGACGTCGGCGCGTTCCCCGTAGGGCTCCGCGACTCCAAGCTCCTGAGCGAACCGCGCCGCGAGCTCCTCGCGCCCCTCGCCGTCGCCTGGGTGAAGCACAGCGCGGTCGGACTGGCGTCGGCGCACGAGGTCGACGAGGTCGGCATCATCGCGGCCCTCGGCCTGGCCGGCAAGCGCGCCCTGGCGCAGTTGCACGCCGACGGCGTCGACATCGTCGGCGGCGTGGTGCTGCTGGACGGCAACGACGACTGGTTGAACAAGGCCCTGGCCACCCCGCTGGCGGTCGTGACCCGCATCAAGGCCGACCAGGACTGCGCATCGGTCTCGGCCGCATCCGTGATCGCCAAGGTGCACCGCGACCGGCTGATGATCGCCGCGGACATCGCCACCCCCGGCTACGGCTGGACGGGCAACAAAGGCTACGGCAGCGCCGCGCACATGAGCGCGATCGGCGAACTCGGCGCGAGCGAGCACCACCGGCGCAGCTGGCTCAAAACTCCGGCCTAGCTTGTGCGCGTAAGATTGTCTCACCATGGAAGAAGAAGAGTTCGAGGACTACGACCGCGAGGTCGAGTTGGCCCTATACCGCGAGTACCGAGACGTTGTGGGGCAGTTCCAGTACGTTGTCGAAACCGAGCGCCGCTTCTACCTCGCGAACGAGGTTGAGCTCGTCCGTCGTGACACCGAACACGACTTCTACTTCGAATTGACGATGAAGGATGTGTGGGTCTGGGACGTCTACCGGTCCGACCGTTTCGTGAAGTCGGTGCGGGTGCTGACGTTCAAGGATGTCAATGTGGAGGAGCTGGCCTCGAAGGAATTCGAGCTGCCCAAGGAACTCGCACTCGACGAGTAACCCGTTCCGCGGGCCGCTCGGCTGCTAGCGTGTGCGGATGAGCGCACGCCACACCCCGTCCAGCGTCGCCGTCGCCGCTCCGGCCGGCACGGCGGCCCGTCACCGCGCCGTACCTGACCCGGTCGATACCGCCCAGGCCACCGTTGCCGCGGCGCTTGACCTCGCCCCCTTGATCGACGGCCACAACGACTGGGCCTGGGAGTGCCGGGAAAACCGGGGCTACTCCGTCGAGGGCCTGGACGGCCACCTCGACACCGACACCGATATCGCCCGGCTCCGCGCCGGCCGGATGGGCGGTCAGTTCTGGTCGGTGTACGTCGAGGACACCCTCATCGGTGCCGACGCCGTGCAGGGCACCCTTGAGCAGGTCGACTGGGTCTACCGGCTCGCCGCACGATACCCGGAGACCTTCGTGATCGCCACGAGCGCCGCAGGGGTGGAAGGCGCCCGCGCGAGCGGTCGCATCGCCTCGCTACTGGGCGCCGAGGGCGCGCACTCGCTGAACGATTCACCCGCCGTATTGCGGATGCTGGCCAGGCTCGGGGTGCGCTATCTCACTCTCACCCACGTGCACAACACCAGCTGGGCAGACTCCGGCACCGACGAGCCCGTGCACAACGGTCTGAGCCCGCGCGGTGTGGAGTACATCCGGGAACTCAACCGGCTGGGCATGCTCGTGGACCTCTCACATGTGTCCCCGGCGACGGCGCACGCGGCCCTTGACATCACCAGTGCCCCGGTGATCTTCAGTCATAGCGCTTGCCACGCCGTCACGGCCCACCCCCGCAACGTGCCCGACGACGTGCTCGCGCGCCTGGCCGACAACGACGGCGTGCTGATGGTCACCTTCGTACCGCAGTTCGTCTCGGCCGCCTATGCGGAGTGGTTCGGGGGCGACAAGAGCGCCCCAGCGCCCCGGGTCACCCTGGCGCAGGTGGCCAACCATGTGGAGCACGCGCGTGAGACGGCCGGTATCCGCCATATCGGACTTGGCGGTGATTTCGATGGCACCGATGAGTTCCCCGAGCAGCTCGACGGTGTCGACGGCTACCCGGCTCTGCTGCTTGAGCTGGCCCGGCGCGGTTGGAGTGCCGCCGAGCTGGCCGCCCTGGCCGGCGCCAATGTGCTGCGCGTGCTGCGGGCTACGGATGCCGCGTTCGGCGGCGACGACTCGGCGCTGACCCGACTGAGCCGCTGACCGACTGAGCTGCTGAGCCGCTGAGCCGGCGCCCGGTCAGGGTCTGCGGGGCTCGCAGATGACCACCGGGATATCCCTGGTGGTTTTCTTCTGGTAGCCGGCATACCCGGAATAGGCCCGCACGATGGTCGGCCACAGCGCCGCCTTCTCCGCTTCGGTCGCCGTGCGGGCCCGCATCAGGCGGGTGTGGCCGTTCTCGGTGAGTTCCACGTCGGGCTGGGCAACCAGGTTGAGGTACCAGAACGGGTCGCGGTCGTCGCCGCCCTTTGAGGCGATCAGCACCACCCGGTCCGGCTCGTGGATCGGGGCGGTGAGCAGCGTGGAACGCCGCTCACCAGTCTTTCGCCCGATGGTGTGCAGCTCCACCACGGGCATCGGCCCGAGCTTCCAACCCAGCCGGCCGCGGGAGACCACCTGAAGCGACCGGTGCACGGCATTCATGGCTCGCATCGACAGGTCTCTCAGGCGGTCGGATGTCATGGGATCAGCCTACGACCGCGACCACGGCCGCCGCCGGTTGACACCCGGACGGGGGCTGGATACCGTCCCCTACGTCAGCGCTCAATCCCGTACCCCAGATGAACTTAGGAGTTTTTCATGTCCGACGAATCCGTCTTCCTCTACCTCGGTGTGTACCCCAACGCGGCAACCGCCGAGTCCGACCTCGAGGTTGTGCGCGAGCTGCACTCCAGCAAAGTGATCGGAACGTACGACGCCGCCGTCGCCACCAAGGAGGCCGACGGCTCGGTGCAGGTGCACCGCAAGACCAGCAAGCACGCCGGGTGGACCGGTGTCGCCGCCGGCGCCGTCGTCGGGCTGTTGTTCCCGCCCGCGATCATCGGCAGCGCCATCGTCGGCGGTGCGGCCGGCAGCGTTGTCGGTCACTTCTGGCGGAGCCTGGACCGCGGTGACATCAAGGAACTCGGCGAGATGCTCGATTCCGGGGAGGCCGCGCTCATCGTGGTGGGCAAGGACCGGCTCGAGCAGGAGTTCCAGCGGGCCGGGCTGGTGGCTCAGAAGCACATTGAAAAGGAGATAAAGGTGGATGCCAAGGAGCTCGACAAGCAGCTCGCTCAGGCCTCCACGGAGATGCAGACGACGGAACGCACCGACACGGTCTGAGTGTGACGGTCTAGGCAGGCCGGTCTCGTCTCCGGCGGCCATCGAGAGCCCGCTCCTCCACAGGGAGCGGGCTCTCGCGTGTCTGCACAGGCTCTAGCGCCGTCGGTCTGGCCGAAGCGGGCCGCCGCACGCTGGACCCGGAGGTGCTCGTGGCACGCAAAGACGATTTGGGCCGGCTGGGTGAAGACTGCGCCGCGGCGTTCCTGGTGCGGGCCGGTTACACAGTGGTGGAGCGCAATTGGCGCTGTGCGCAGGGTGAGATCGACCTGATCGTGGCCAAGGACGGCGACATCGTGTTCGTCGAGGTGAAGACCCGCTCCGGAACCGGCTACGGGCATCCGTTCGAAGCCATCACGGTGGCCAAGCTCGCCCGGCTACGTCGGTTGGCCGGCGCGTGGTGCGCCGAATTCGAGCCCAGGGCGCGAAACATCCGAATCGACGCCGTTGCCGTGATCGCCCGTCCCGGCCTGCCGCCGGTGGTGGAACACCTCGAGGGTGTGTCCTGATGAGCCTGGCCCGCACCCATTCCGTCGCGCTGATCGGCCTCGCCGGGTCGCTCGTCGAGGTGGAGGCCGACATCTCCAGCCAGTTGCCGGGGATGAGGCTGATCGGGCTGCCGGATGCGGCACTGGCCGAGGCCGCTGAACGAGTGCGCGCCGCGGCCAAGAACTCCGGCTGCGCGTTGAACGGCCATAGGCTCACCGTGAACCTCTCTCCCGCCGCCCTGCGCAAGCACGGCTCCGGTTTCGACCTGGCCATCGCCCTGGCCTGCCTGGCCGCGGACGACGTCGTGCCCGCCGCGTCGGTGGGTGCCGTCGTGCACATCGGCGAGCTCGCCCTTGACGGGCGGCTGCGGCCGACCCCCGGCATTCTGCCGGCGGTGATCGCCGCGGCGCGGCTGGGGCACCGTACCGTGATGGTGCCGGCCGGCAACGCCGAGGAAGCGGCCCTGGTGCCGGGGATCCGGGTGGTGGGTGTGGCGTCCCTTCGCGACGCGCTGATCTGGCACGGCGCCCGGTTGGAGCCCCAGGAGGTGGACGTGCTGTGCGCACCGGTCGAGGACGACCCGGCCGACGAGAACCTCGACCTGCTCGACGTGGTCGGCAACGACGAGGCCATCCTCGCCCTGCAGGTGGCCGCGGCCGGCGGACACCACGTGTTCATGCTCGGACCTCCCGGGGCGGGCAAGACCATGCTCGCCGCCCGGCTGCCCGGACTGCTGCCCGACCTGGGCCCGGCCGAATCCCTCGAAGTGAGCTCGCTGCGGTCTCTGAGCGGTCGCCCGGTGGGACGCTCGCTGATCACCCGGCCCCCGCTGGAGGCGCCGCACCACACCATCACCGCCGCCGCGATGGTCGGTGGCGGCAGCGGGCAGATCCGGCCCGGCGCCGCGGCGCGGGCGTCCCACGGCGTGCTCTTCCTCGATGAGGCGCCGGAGTTCGCCGGCGCCGTGCTGGACGCCCTGCGGCAGCCCCTCGAATCCGGTCGGATCAGCATCCACCGGGCGAATGCCGTCGCCCACTTCCCGGCCCGATTCCAGCTCGTGCTGGCTGCCAACCCGTGCCCATGCGGTCAATACGGCACCGGAGACCAGGAATGCACCTGCCCGCCGAACTCCCGGCGCCGTTACCTCGCCCGGATCTCCGGCCCGCTGCTGGACCGCATCGACATTCAGCTCACCGTGACCCGGGTGACCGCCGCGCAGTTGCGCATCGCCGCCGTCGGCGGCCGGCTTTCCAGCGACGTGGCCAGGCACCGGGTTGCAGCTGCCCGGGCAACCGCGGCGACTCGTCTGGTCGGCACACCGTGGACGCTGAATTCGCAGGTGTCCGGTCCCTGGCTGCGCAGCCCCGAGCGACGCCTGGATGCCCGGGTGACGGCGATGCTCGACCGGGCCCTCGAGCGCGGTGGGATCACCATGCGTGGCTACGACCGCATATTGCGGGTCGCCTGGTCCGTCGCAGATTTAACCGGAGTCGCCCGGCCCGGGCCAGACGAAGTAGGGCAGGCACTGTACCTGCGGAAGGGAATGGCGTCATGACACTGTTCGGACTCGACGAGGCGGTGGTGACCTCGCTCATCGCGGGAGTACGTCCGGCAGCCGCAGCATCCGGTGTGGTGCAGCCAACGGATGTGCGGCCCGCTGATGCCCAGCTCATTGAGGGGCAGCTCGCCGATGCGCAGCTCGCCGACCCAGGGGAGGCCTTCGCCCGGGCGGCGTGGACCACCATCGCCGAACCCGGGGACGGGGTGGCCGGCACAGTGGTCGGCCTGCTCGGTGCGGCCGCGGCGCTCCGCTCGGTGGTCGAGGCGTGGCCTCCGGACCGGCTGGCCGGCACTCTCACCGACTCCAGCGACGAGTACGAGGAGGGTGACCCGGCCGGGCTCCGCCCGGAGTTGGAGCAGGCCCTAGCCCGGTGGCGACCCCGGTTGTCCTCGACCGAGGTGATCCGGTCGCTCCAACAGGCCCGGCGCACCGGAACGGCCCTGCTCCTGCCGCGCGACCCGCTCTGGCCGGCCGCGGTCAGCGACCTGGGCAGGCATGCCCCGCTGGCACTGTGGTGGCGGGGTCGATCCGAGGCCCTCGCGGCGCTGGGCCACTCCATCGCCCTGGTCGGCGCACGTGCCGCGACCGGGTACGGCGAACACGTGGCGATGGAGGCGGCGGCCGGCCTCGTTGACCGAGGCCTGGCCATTGTGTCCGGCGCGGCATACGGCATCGACGGAATGGCACACCGGTCGGCGCTGGCCAGCAACGGCACGACAGTCGCCTTCCTGGCCGGGGGAGTCGACCGGTTCTATCCCAGCGGGCACGATGCCCTGCTCACCCGCATCGTGGAGGCGGGCGCCGTGCTCTCCGAGCTGCCGTGTGGTGCACCGCCCACCAAATGGAGATTTCTGCAACGCAACAGGCTGATCGCCGCCGCCAGCGGTGCCACCGTCGTGTTGGAAGCGGGCTGGCGCTCCGGCTCGCTCAACACCGCCGGGCACGCGGCCGCCCTGGGCCGTCCGCTGGGCGCCGTGCCCGGACCGGTGACCTCGCCCACCTCGGCCGGCTGCCACCGGCTGCTGCGGGACTACGACGCCATCTGCGTCACCACGGCGGCCGAGATGGCCGAGCTCATCGGCGTGGGCGTCGACCTGGAACTTGACCTGACCGGTGCGGACGGCCGTGACGGCGGGAAGGGGGCACGGGAACGCACCAGCGACCAGGTGCGGGTGTTCGACGCGCTCAGTGTGCGGGCACCGCGGGTTCCCGCCGAGATCGCCCGACGGTCCGGGCTCTCGACCACGACGGTGCTCGGCGTTCTCGGCACCCTGGACCTTGAGGGATCGGTGCGGGAACGGGCGACGGGCTGGGTGCGGGTCACCTGAGCCGCCGACCCAACTATTTCCCGTCCGGACAATGGGTCCCGGCACACCGGGCGCAATTGTCCGCAGCGGCACCAGTTGGGCATCCGGTCATGCCGCGTTCGGTCGGTGGATGCGTTTAGGGTGATTCGTGACGGCGCAGCAGGGCAGGCGCGTCTCGAGCATCTGCGAACGTGAGGGGTCAAGCATGACGGGAACAACACCGACCGAGGGGCTGAAGGCGGTGCTACCGGGCACATCCGTGCAGATGGGCCAGCATCCGCAGGCCTCCCATCTCATCGCCCACCTCAGCGACACGCACTTCCTGGGCACGGCCGCAGACGGCTCCGGGCGGCTGCTGTATGACGCCGTGGACACCGACAGCACCGTGCACCGTGCGATGGCACAGCTGGAGGCTTCCGGCCTGGCCATCGACGCCCTGGTCTTCACCGGCGACATCGCCGACCGCGGCGAGCCGGATGCCTACCGCCGGGTTCGCGACATCGTCGAGGCGTCAGCCGAGCGGATGGGTGCCACCGTGGTCTGGGTGATGGGCAACCACGACGAGCGCTCGGCGTTCCGCACCGAACTGCTGCGTACCGACGGCCACGACGCGCCCGTCGACGGTGTTGTCGACGTGAACGGACTGCGGGTGATCTCCCTGGACACCAGCGTGCCCGGCTACCACCACGGCGAGGTCACGCCCCACCAGCTCGCCTGGCTCCGCGACGTGCTGGGGCGGGCATCCGAGCACGGGTCGCTGCTGGCGTTGCATCACCCGCCGGTGCCCACCGCTCTGCCGCTGATGACGATCCTGGAACTCCGCGAACAGCAGGCGCTCGGGGACGTTCTTCGCGGCAGCGATGTGCGAGCGATCCTGGGCGGCCACCTGCACTATGCCACCACCGGGTTGTTCGCCGGGATCCCGGTGTCGGTCGCCGCGGCCACCTGCTACACGATCGACGCTGCCGCTCCGCCGCGTCAGCTCACCGGGCTGGGCGGCGGCCAGTCGATGAATCTGGTGCACGTCTACGCCGACCAGGTGGTGCACTCGAACGTTCCCCTGGGCAGCTTCGACGTGGTCACCCGGTTCGACCCTGCCTACCTCGACCGGATGGAAGCGCTCAGCCCCGCGGATCGGCTGGCGGCCTTCTCCCGGCACACTACATCCGCAGCTCGGTAATGGCGACCGGGGACTTTCCCCACGGGCATGCCCCCGGCGGAGGGACTCGAATGGATGCTTTTCCCGCGTCGCTGCGGAGATCCTGCTGGGTGCGCGAGATGCTGGTGGCATGCATCTTGACCCGGCGATAGATGGCTTCGCCCGCTATCTCGCCACCGAACGCGGCTTCTCCGCGAACACGGTTCGGGCCTACTGCGCCGACCTGTCCGGTTTGGCCACCTTTGCCGAGGAGCGGGCTGTCGCCACCGTCGACGGCCTGACCCTGGAGCTGCTGCGCGACTGGCTCTGGGAAGGCACCCAGGCGGGCCTGGCGCGAGCCACCATCGCCAGGCGCTCCGCGTCGGCCCGCGGGTTCACGGCCTGGCTCACCCGGGACGGCGTGCTGCCCAGCGACCCGGCCGTGCGGCTTCGCTCGCCCAAACCCGGCCGTACCCTGCCGCGGGTGATCAACCGCACCCAGATGCAGGAACTCCTGGACCGGCTCGAAGCCGCCGCGAGCACTGGTGATTCCGGCGCCGTGCGCGACCTGGCCATCATCGAGTTGCTGTACGCCTCCGCACTGCGGGTCTCGGAACTTGTGGGGCTCGACGAGGGGGACGTCGACCTGTCCCGTTTGACGGTGCGAGTAACCGGCAAGGGCGACAAACAACGTGTGGTGCCGTTCGGGGTGCCGGCGCGGAGCGCGATCGTGCGCTATCTGCAAACGGCACGTCCGGCGTTGGCCAGTGCGGGCCCGGCCAGGACGACGTCAGGAACAACGCCAGACGGGGAAGCGCCAGCGGGAGCAGCGCCCGCCGCGACGGCAGGGACCACGACTCCCGAGGTGACGCGTGCAGGGGCGGCCGGGTCTCCGACGGGGCGCCGAGCTGGCAGGGTCGACCCTGCCGCCCTGTTCCTCGGCAGCCAGCGGCAGCGACTCGGGGTGCGGGCCGTGTACCGCCTCGTCGCTGCACTGCTCGAGGCAATGCCGGGCAGCGGCCCGGCCGGTCCGCACGCTCTGCGCCACACCGCCGCCACACATCTGCTCGACGGCGGCGCCGATCTGCGCGCGGTGCAGGAGATGCTCGGCCACGCCAGCCTCGGCACCACCCAGATCTACACCCACGTCTCGGCGGAGCGCCTGCAGCAAAGCTACCGTCTCGCCCACCCCCGCGCCTAAAGGCCGCCCGTCCCGCCCGCGAACTGTGAGTTAAGCACCTAAAGAACGACATCTTGGGTGCTTAACTCACAGTTCGCGAGGGGGTGCGCGGGAGTCAACGGGATGGGAGCGGCAGCGGGCCGGACGGCGGGAGGGGGAGCAGGACCGCGCGGGCCAAGCCCCCGAGGAACAGCACCGGCGAGATGTACTGGCCGTAGCGACGCACCCCGAAGTGCACACACCGAGCCGTGCAGTGTGCGCCCGTCGCCACGATGCCGATCACCTGTCCGGCTTGAACCCGATCGCCTTCGCTGACCGTGGCGTTGACCGGCTCGAAGCTCGACAACAGATCGTTGCCGTGCTGGATGGAGACTACCGGCCGGTCCACCACCGTGCCCACGAACGTCACCACGCCGTCGGCGGGGGAGCGAACCGAATCGCCCTGGCCGGCCACGAGGTCGATGCCGCGATGCCCGGCCGCATACCGGCCGGCCGGCGCCTCGAAGGGACGCAAGACTTCTCGCGGTGGTCCGACCGGCCACGCCCACGCTGCCGCCCGCGCCGGTGCCACCACCACCACCACGGGCGCTGCCGTTCTCGCCACTGCCGCCACCGCTGGCTGTGTCGCCGCTGGGACAACCATCGCCGTGGCCGCCGTGGCCGCCGTGGCCGCCGTGGCCGCCGCCCCTGCCGCAGTGGCTGCTATCGCCGCTGTGTCCGCCGCCTCTGCCGCGGTGGCCGACGCAGCGCGCGCCGCGGGCGGAGCCGGGACGGGGCCGACGGGCGCAGCGGGGCCGCTCGCGAGCAACGACGCCAGTACGGCGCAGGCAGAAAGCGCGACCAAGCGCTGCCGTGCTGGAGCACCTCGGCGCCGGAACCGGCCGACGGCAGAGCGTGCGGAGAAGAGGCTACCGGCGAACCGTCTGGGGCGTCCTGTCACAGTCATGGAATCAGCATCCGGCGACGAGCGGGCTGGGGGAGAGCCGGCCGCCGGACTGTGCACAACTCAGACACACGGGGGCTGTGGAGGAGTGCTGGCGGAGCAGCAGGCGATGGGATGCAGAGCGCTCACGGGGCCTGCCGGTGGTCAGCGGCACGGGCCGGCCAAGTGCTAGAGTGCTCAGAGCAGCGCTTTGTGCGCTGACTACGCGTGCCCATTCGGCCAACACACCCATTCGGTCCCGCTTCTCACGAAGTCGGGCGGTTGTGTGCCGGGCACCAGGAGTAGTGATCATCCGATCACGACACAAACCGATAGGCGTTTTCTGCTGCGCAGATTCGTCAGATAAGGAGTACGGCTCATGGCCGTCGTAACCATTCGCCAGCTGCTCGACAGCGGCGTGCACTTCGGGCACCAGACCCGCCGTTGGAACCCGAAGATGAAGCGCTTCATCTTCACCGAGCGTTCGGGCATCTACATCATCGACCTGCAGCAGTCGCTTGGGTTCGTTGACAAGGCCTATGACTTCGTCAAGGAGACCGTCGCCCACGGCGGCACCATCCTCTTCGTCGGCACCAAGAAGCAGGCGCAGGAATCGATTTCGGAGCAGGCGACGCGTGTCGGCCAGCCCTACGTCAACCAGCGCTGGCTCGGTGGCCTCCTCACCAACTTCCAGACGGTCTCCAAGCGTCTGGCTCGCATGAAGGAGCTCGAAGAGCTCGACTTCGAGGACACCGCCAAGAGCGGTTTCACGAAGAAGGAAATGCTCATCAAGAAGCGCGAGCTCGTCAAGCTGCACAAGAGCCTCGGCGGAATCCGCAACCTGACCAAAACGCCGTCTGCGCTCTGGGTGGTCGACACCAACAAGGAGCACCTCGCCATCGACGAGGCGCGCAAGCTCGGCATCCCCGTCATCGCGATCCTGGACACCAACTGCGACCCCGACGACGTGCAGTACCCGATCCCGGGCAACGACGACGCCATCCGCTCCGTGGGCCTGTTGACCCGCATCATCGCGGACGCCGCAGCCGAGGGCCTCATCCAGCGTCACCAGAAGCCCGAAGAGGGCGCCGAAGTCGAGCCCCTCGCCGCGTGGGAAGCCGAGCTGCTCGCAGCTCCGGCCGAGACCACCCCGGAGCAGTCCTCCGCTGAGACCGAGAAGGTCGCCGACGCCACCGTCGACACCGAGCCGGTTGCCGAAGAGGCGCCTGTTGCAGAGACCGCAGCAGCAGAGACCGCAGCAGCAGAGCCCGAAGCCGCAACCGAAGAGGTTGCAGCCGACGCTCCCGTAGCCGACACCAAGTAAGGACAACAGGTATGGCAAACTTCAACCTCGAATCCGTCAAGATCCTGCGCGAGCGCCTCGGCACCGGCATGGTCGACACCAAGAACGCACTCGTCGAAGCCGATGGCGACATCGAGCGCGCGGTCGAGATCCTGCGTCTCAAGGGTGCAAAGGGCAACGCCAAGCGCGCTGACCGCTCCACCTCTGAGGGCCTCGTCGCCGCCAAGGTGATCGGCAATACCGCGTTCCTGCTCGAGCTCGCCTGCGAGACCGACTTCGTCGCCAAGGGCGAGAAGTTCGGCGCTCTCTCCGAGAAGGTTCTGGACGCGGTTTCCGCAGCCGGTGCCACCTCCGTCGAGGAGGCGCTTGCCGCTCCCGCCGCCGAACAGACCGTGGGTGAGCTCATCAACGGCGAAGCCGCGATCATCGGCGAGAAGTTCGAGCTTCGCCGTGTTGCAGCCGTCACCGGTGACAACTTCGAGATCTACCTGCACAAGACCAGCAAGGACCTGCCCCCGCAGGTCGGCGTTGTCCTTGGCTACACCGGTGAGGACGCCGCGACCGCTCGCAGCATCGCTCAGCACATCTCGTTCGCGAACCCGGAGTACCTGGCTCGCGAAGACGTACCCGCGGAAGCCGTGGAGGCCGAGCGTCGCATCGTCACCGAGATCAGCGAGAACGAGGGCAAGCCGGCTGCCGCGCTGCCCAAGATCGTTGAAGGTCGCATTCAGGCCTACTTCAAGCAGGTTGCCCTGCTCGAGCAGGACTACGCCAAGGACAACAAGTTGTCCGTCAGCAAGGTGCTCGCTGACGCAGGCCTGACCGTGACCGGCTTCGCCCGGTTCAAGGTCGGCGCGTAAGCCCGAAGTAACAGCATGAGACAGAAGGAGATCGGATCGCCTCGGCAATCCGGTCTCCTTCTTCTCTGTCCGCTTGCAGCCACGCTGCAGCGCGGGTAGGGCCCGCCGGTGCTCAACCGGTAGTTTTAGAACCACGATCCACAACGGAAGGACGCTCACGGACATGTCAGATACGGGTACCAAGCGCAGAGTCCTCCTCAAGCTGTCGGGCGAAGCATTCGGGGCGGGCAGCCTCGGTGTCAATCCCGATGTCATCAGCAGCCTCGCCCGGGAAATCGCCGAGGCCGCCAAGAGCGTCGAGATCGCCATCGTCGTCGGCGGCGGCAATTTTTTCCGCGGCGCAGAGCTCTCCCAGCGCGGCATGGACCGCGGCCGAGCCGATTACATGGGCATGCTGGGCACCGTGATGAACGCCCTGGCGCTGCAGGACTTCCTGGAACAGGCCGGCGCGGAGACCCGCGTGCAGTCCGCCATCGCCATGACCCAGGTCGCTGAGCCGTACATCCCGCGCCGCGCCGAGCGCCACCTCGAGAAGGGCCGCGTCGTCATCTTCGGCGCCGGCGCCGGACTGCCCTACTTCTCCACCGATACCGTGGCCGCCCAGCGTGCCCTCGAGATCGGCGCCGAGGTCGTCCTGGTCGCCAAGAACGGCGTCGACGGCGTGTACTCCGACGACCCGCGCACGAACCCCGACGCCCACAAGATCCACAGCATCACCTACCAGGATGCGCTCCAGCGCGGCCTCAAGGTCGTCGACTCGACGGCGTTCAGCCTGTGCATGGACAACAGCATGCCCATGCGGGTGTTCGGGATGGCTCCGCACGGCAATGTGACCGCCGCCATCCTCGGCGCCGAACTGGGAACCCTCGTCTCCAACTAGGATTATTGAAGCCACCGAAGAAGGAGTCACCGTGATTACGGATGTCCTGACCGACACCACCCAGCGCATGGACAAGGCCGTTGAGGCCGCGAAGGAAGACTTCGCCACCGTGCGAACCGGCCGTGCGAACCCCCAGATGTTCCAGAAGATCCTGGTCGACTACTACGGTACGCCGACGCCGCTCGGCCAGCTCGCCTCGCTGCAGAACCAGGAAGCCCGCACGCTCCTGATCACCCCGTACGACAAGAGCGCCCTGCGCGATATCGAGAACGCCATCCGGGACACCCCGAACCTCGGCGCCAACCTCGGCAACGACGGGATCGTCATCCGGGCATCCCTGCCCGAGCTGACGAACGATCGTCGCAAGGAATACGTCAAGATCGTCAAGACCAAGGGTGAAGACTCCAAGGTTTCGGTGCGCAACCTCCGCCGCAAGGCCAAGGACGAACTCGACGCCCTGAAGAGCGAGGTCGGCGACGACGACGTGGCCCGCGCCGAGAAGGAACTCGAGCAGATCACGAAGACTCACATCGACGCGATCGACGAGGCCCTCAAGCGCAAGGAAGCCGAACTCCTCGCTATCTAGGGAGACCAGCCAATGACGAACGATCCAGGGCCCACCACGCCACCCCAACGGGGTCGCGGCACCGGCCGCGCAGAGTTCCGGGCGCAGGTGCAGTCCACCAAGGCTGACATCGAGCGCCAGGTGCAGGCCACCAAGGCACAGCTGGATGCGACGAACGAACGCATCGAAGCGCGCACAGGTCGGAACCTGATTCTGGCGACCCTGATCGGCCTGGGTCTCGGCGGTCTGATGCTGGTCTCCTTGGTCTTCATCAAATCGCTGTTCATGATCCTGGCGGTTGTCGTCGTCGCCTTCACCGCCCTCGAATTGGCGGAGGCCTTGCGCCGGGCCGGGCGCAATGTTCCCCGGATTCCGGTGATCGTCTCCGCCGTAGCCGTGGTGCCGGCGGCGTTTTACCTGGGCGCCGGCGGGCAGTGGCTCGCGATGATGGCCGGCATCGTCTTCATCACGCTCTGGCGCATTGCCATGCTGATCGTGCCCGCACATCGGGTTCCCGTCGGTATCCTCCTCGGTGATATCGGGGCCGGCTTCCTCATCCAGGTCTACGTCGTCTTCCTCGCCAGTTTCGCGATCCTGCTGGTGGCCCAACCCGACGGTGAGTGGTGGACCCTGTCCTTCTTGCTGCTGGTGATCTCGGCGGACACCGCCGCGTACGCGTCGGGTCTGTCGTTCGGCAAACACCCGATGGTGCCCACGATCAGCCCGAAGAAGACCTGGGAAGGCTTCGCAGGTGCTGCCCTGGCCACCGCTGTGGTCGGCATCCTGCTGGCCGTGCTCATGTTGGGCCAGCCGTGGTGGTTCGGTGCGGTCTTCGGCATTGTGATTCTGGTCGCCGCCACATTCGGCGACCTTGCGGAATCTCTGATCAAGCGAGACCTCGGTATCAAGGACATGAGTTCCTGGCTGCCCGGCCACGGCGGTTTCCTGGACCGTCTGGACTCCATCCTGCCGTCAGCGGCAGCCGCGTATGCGCTGTACCTGATCTTTGCCTGACTCGGCTGCTTTCGACACGCGGCGTCCGGTGGGGCAGAATGAGGCGGTGAGCACTACGTTTCCCCGAACCAGCAAGAAGATGCTCGGCTACAACCTCAAACAGGTCGAGGAATTCCTCGAGTCGACACGCCAGGCGTACGACAATGCCGGTGGGACGGACCAGCTCACCGCTGCAGACATCCGGCACACCGCTTTCGCGATGCAGAAGGGCGGCTACTCGCCCACGCACGTCGATGCGGCCCTGGAGCGTCTCGAGGACGCCTTCGCCCTGCGGGAACGGGAACGCGCCACCACCGAAGCAGGCCCGGAGGCCTGGCTCGACGAGGCCCGCCAAACCGCGCAGGTGCTCATCAACCGGCTCGGCCGTCCCGCCGGACAGCGATTCAGCCGCACCAGCATCTTCAGCACCGGCTACAACAGGACAGAGGTGGACCGGCTCGCCACGAAACTGGTCAACTACTTCCAGGACGGCAATCCGGTCACCGTCGACGACGTGCGCACGGCCGTGTTCCGGCCAGAGCGGGCCGGCTATCGCGAGGCCCAGGTCGACCTGGTCCTCGATGGCGTCATCGACGTGATGCTCGCCGTTCGGTGACCAACTGCGTGTCGTTACCTGGCTGTTACACACGGGATGAGCTAGGGTCGAAGAATCGTGGGTAGACATCTGAATATTTCCGCGCCTGATTCAGGCGCATCGCCGGTGAGTAAACCGGCCGCGCAACAGCTTCGTGCACCACTCGCACGGTTCGCCCCTGTCGTCGTTCAGGCGCCGTCCCGACCGAGTCAGCGCAGCATGCACCGCCCGGCGTCGCGCAGTCACGTGGCGCTGTCGATGTTCGCCTTCACCGCCGCCGCCGCGTTTGTGCTCGTCACCGTGGTCGACCCGTACTCCGGGGCAACGGCGTCCCCCTACTTCCAGGTGCCCGGCGCCGCGTCCGACCGGTATGAGGGTGAGGCCGCCCAGTCCCTGCTCGTGGCCAGCACCGTGGCCAACGCCGTGAGCATCGACGGATACACCATCAACGAACCCGAGCCGGAACCGGCGCCCGCCCCCGTGGCCGCAGCATCGTCATCGTCGTCCGGATCCGTCAGCGCCGCACCGGCCGCCGTCCCCGATCCGGGTTCCGCCCAGGCTTACGCGTACGGCGCCGTTGCGTCCCGCGGCTGGGGCGAAGACCAGTACAGCTGCCTGGTATCGCTGTGGAACAAGGAGTCCGGCTGGCGGGTCAACGCGGCCAACTCCAGCAGCGGCGCCTACGGTATCCCGCAGGCCCTGCCCGGGTCGAAGATGGCCACGGCAGGCTCCGACTGGGAGACCAACGCCGCTACCCAGGTCGAATGGGGCCTGGGCTACATCAGCGGCCGCTATGGCACCCCCTGCGGCGCCTGGGGCCACTCCGTCGACGTCGGCTGGTACTAGGTCGCCCACCGGCGGGCCCACTGGGTCTCACGGGCCAGGGTTAGACTTGAACCATGCCGCGCAGCAATCGCCCCAAGGGCCGCAGAACCGGCACCGGCGAGGACGAGGCCGACGACCTGTCTCGCATGCTCGCAGGTTGGCGCCGCACCGAGATGAAACGCGACGGCGTCTGGCACGTTCAGCCCATCAGCGCCGCGCAGGCGGCCAAGACCTACCTGTGCCCGCGCTGCCAGTTGGACATCAATCCCGGCGTAGCGCACATCGTCACCTGGCGCGGTGATGGAGTGACCGGCGACGCCGCGGACCTCGCCGCCAGGCGGCACTGGCACCTGCACTGCTGGAAGATCAAGTAACCAGAGCGAATCCGCGCGCGCACACCCCGACGAGGAGCACCACCATGGCCGGACCGGTCGAGATCCGCGGCGGCATCGACCTGCCCGCAACCCGAGAGCACATCGAGCTGCACACCGAGGACGGCCTCACCCTGGTGGGCGAACTCGCCACGCCGGTGGACCGGCCGGCCGTCGCCACCCTGGTCACCCTGCATCCGCTGCCCACCCATGGCGGATTCATGGACTCGCACATCCTTCGGAAGGCCGCGGGACGCCTGCCGGCTTTGGCCGACCTGGCCGTGCTGCGGTTCAACACCCGCGGCACGACCTCGCCCAGGGGCACCAGCGAGGGCAGCTTCGGCCACGGCGACGCCGAAAGCGCCGATGTCGCCGCCGCGATGGCCTTCGTGGCGCAGCGCGGACTGCCGGCGCCATGGCTGGTCGGCTGGTCGTTCGGTACCGAACTCGCGATCAAGTACGGCCGCGACTACCCGATCCGCGGCGCCATCCTGTTATCGCCGCCATTGCACAGGGCCACGGATGCCGAACTGGCGGCCTGGGCGGGCGACGAACGCGAACTGGTGGTGCTGGTGCCCGAGCACGACGACTACCTGCGGCCCGACGAGGCCCGCACCCGGTTCGCCAGCGTACCGGAAGCCCGGCTGATCGCCGTCGACGGTGCGAAGCACCTGTGGGTGGGGGAGAGCCAGACCCGCCGGGTGCTCAACGAGATCGTCGCCGTCGTGAACCCGTCTGCCGCTCCGTTGCCCGAAGAATGGCACGGCGAGCTCTAACCGGCTGCGTACGACCGGTCGAGCAGAGCCCACCGCGGTATCCCGCCGGAGCGTGTTTGTGCTCCCTGGCGGCCCTACAGCTCGTTCTGGCGGGGAATCACGACCTGCTTGACGATCATGATGACCGACGCGGCGACCGGGATCGCGATGAGCGCTCCGAGAATGTTGAGCAGCGACCCGCCCGCCAGGGCGGCGACCACGACGACGGCGCCGGGAACCGCGACGGCCCGGTTCATGATGTTCGGGCTCAGCACGTACGCCTCGATCTGCATGTACACCAGGTAGTAGATGCCCGCGACGAGCACGGTGAGCCAGGAGCTGCCGATGCCGGGAATCATGCAGGTGGCCACGATGATGACGGACCCGGTGATGGTTCCGACCAGCGGGATGAGCGAGAACAGGAATGCGATCAGCGCCAGCAGAGCGGGGAACGGGGCACCGATGATCGACAGGAAGATGAAACTCAAGACACCGTTGCAGGCGGCGAGGGCACCCTGGCCCACGATGAAGCGGCCGACGGCGGTGGTGATCTGCTCGCTCAGGTCGGCGAAACGTTCGCGCTTGGAGGCGGGAACCAGCTGGTAGGTGGCACGCTTCATGGTGTTCAGTGACGCCGTGAAATACAGGGTCAGGATGAGGATGATGAGGCCGCCGAACAGCCCGGACACCAGCGCGAATCCGGAGGCGACGATCGTGCCGGTAATCTCGCTGAGATTGCCGCCGAGGTAGTCGGTCACCGACTTCACGATGGCTTGCACATCCAGGGCGGGGAATTGCTTCTGCACGTCGACGAGGAAGGTCGCCGAGTTCACCGACCTGACCAGGTCAGGGATGCGATCTGACAGATTGGCGATCTGATCGGCGACGATGGGAACTATCGCGAAGACCACCGCGGTCAACCCGCCCAGCACGGCGACCAGCACCGTGAGGATGGCCGCCCACCGGGGGAACTTCTTCTTCTCCAGCCAGGACACCGCGGGGTCCAGGCCGAGCGAGAGGAACAGGGCGGCGCCGACGTAAGTGATGATGGTCGACAACGAGATGACCGAATTGATGATCAGCAGGCCCAGACCCACGCCGAGCGTTCCGACCAGGCCCAGACGAAAGGCGTTTTGAATTTTCACTGTTTCTCCACTTGCTTGTCCGGGCTGCTGAACCGACTAATCCTGGTCGGCGTTCACCTTCTCCGCCTGGGTCAGGACGCTGCGCAGGCTCTCGAAGTAGCCGGCGACCGAGTCGCGCTCAATCCTAATCTGCGCCAGACGGTCCTCAGCGTCGGTGACTAGTTCGCGTGTTCGTGTGTCGGCGGCGGCGATGAGAGCGGCCGCGCGGTCCTCGGCATCACGAACGATGCGCTCGGCCTCATCGTCGGCTTTCGTCTTCGCCGCCTTGGCCTCGGCGCGGGCGCCGGCGCCCAGCTCTTCGTTCAACGCACGCAGGGACACTGTGCGGGCGTTGGTGTCGACCAGCTGAGCGGATGAGTCGTCGAGGAACTTCTGCGTCTGGGCGACGGCCGTCTGGTGCCGGGCCAAATGATCCTGCTCGGCCTCGTCCCGGCGGGCCTTGAGCTCCACCTCGAGGTCGGCGCGGATCTGGTCGATCTCGCGGCGCAGCTTGGCCGCCTCGTGCTCGCCGCGCTTGCGGGTGGCGGTGAGGTGGTTGTCCAGGTCGATCCTGGCCTGCTCGCTGTCGGCGTCGAAGTCGGCCTTGGTCTGCTCGAGCTCTCTGGCGAGGTCGGCCCTGGCCTGCTCGACCTCCGCGGCGAGGTCTGCGTGCGACTTGTCGATGTCGCGGTTCACTGCGGCGCGGTCGCGGTCCAGCTCCCGGTCCAGGTCCGTGTGGGCTTGCTCGCCCTCAATGGCGAGGTCGGCGCGAGCCTGTTCGATCTCCCTGGCCAGGTCGGTGCGGCCCTGTTCGATTTCCACGGACAGGTCGGAGCGGGCCTGTTCGGTCTCGTGAGCCAGGTCGATCCGGGCCTGTTCGGTCTCCCTGGCCAGGTCGATGCGATCCTGTTCGGTCTCCGCGGCGAGGTCGATTCGGGCCTGTTCGGTCTCCCGGGCGAGGTCGGCTCGCTGCTGGTCCAGCTCGTGGGCGACCTCGGCGCGGGTCAACTCGGTTTCCCGGGTCAGTCCCGCGGCGATCTCGCGTGCCTCTGTGGCTTCGCGCTGGGCGACCACACGCACCTCAGCGGCCCCACGTTCGGCCTCCGACCGGATGGCGGCGACCTCACGCTTGACCGTGGCGCGAAGCTCCGCGGCCTCG
This sequence comes from Cryobacterium sp. SO1, assembly GCF_004210215.2. Classification (NCBI taxonomy): domain Bacteria; kingdom Bacillati; phylum Actinomycetota; class Actinomycetes; order Micrococcales; family Microbacteriaceae; genus Cryobacterium; species Cryobacterium sp. SO1. Next base: position 2,359,337 of record NZ_CP067394.1, on the reverse strand, counting down.
GTGGCAACGGCGCCGCGGATCGCGGCGGCCTCGTGCAGGGCATCCCGGGTGAGTTGCTCGTGGGTCTCGTTGGCGCGGGTGAGCAGGTCATCGGCCTCGGCGTCGGCGTCGCTGAGCAGCCGGCTGGCCTTGACGGCGGCGTCGGACACGGTCCGTTCGGCGTGCTCGGAGGCCTGTCGTTTGAGCGCGTCGATTTCGGCGGCTGCGGAGGCGCGCAGTTTCTCGGCGTCGATGTCGGCCTGGGCGATGACCCGGGTGGACTGTTCCTCTGCGACGCGGAGAGTGTTCTCCAACTTCGTGCCCAGACCGGAGAAGGTGGGGCTGCCGACCTCTTCGATCTCGGCGTTGAGGTCGTCGATCCGGGCACCGAGCCGTTTGACTTCCCTGGCCGACTCCGTGCTCTGCGCGTTGGCCTGGATCAGGTCACGGCGCAGCCCCTGGATCGCCTTATCGACCTCCTCCTTGTCGTACCCCCGGAATACCTGGGTGAAGTCAGCCTCGTCGGTCGCCACGTTGTCTCCTCATAAATGGGGCCTGTCCCCGCATGCAGTGCATGACGGAGCAGCCCGTGCAATTTTAGTGCCCGCAGAACGTGCGCCCCATCCCGCCTTCAGGGGAGAGCCCCGGCCGGTCCAGCGCCCAATCCGCATCCATCGGCGCTATTAGGCACCTCTCAGGAGCGTCCACTATCGTAAGACGTCCGTGTCTGTTGCTTCCCGGCTCCGACAAGCGGTGGCAGGCGTTGTGAACTGCAGCCATCGGCAGGCAACACAGGAGGGTTTTACGTGCGTTTCGTCTTTGCCATTCTGGCATTCGTTCTCGCCGCGCTGATGATCGCATTCGGCATCGCGCAGCGAACAGTCTTTCTCGAACCTGCTTCCACGAGCATGAGCACTACCGTCGAGGACGGTTCCGCCTACGCCGTGATCGACGGCAGAGCGCTTGGCGCGTTCCCCGGCAGCCAGACCCTCACGGTCTCAGGCTCCGACAGCGTCTTCGTCGCGTACGCGCGCACCGCCGACATCCAGGCTTGGATCGGCGGAGACGAGTACTCAGCGGTGAGCCTCGATGCCGACACCAAGAGCCTGGCCGTGACCACGACGACCGGGACCGAGGTCGCGCCCGCCGAGGAAGCCGAGGCAGCGCCCCTGCCGACCGACCCAGCCGGATCCGACCTGTGGCTGGAAGAGGTCACCGGCGAGAAGACCGTGACCACCACGATCAGTGCTCCGGAAGGCATCTCCGTGCTCGTCGCGTCCGATGGTACTGCCCCGGCCCCGACCGACATCACCGTGGCCTGGCCGACGGACAACGCGACGCCCTGGGCCGGACCGTTGATAGTCGGGGGAGCGCTCATGGCCCTGATCGGCTTTGTGATCTACCTGCTGGCCCTGCTGCACTTGCGCCGGTCCCGCCGCCCCCGGCGCAACGTGCCGCGCGGTCCGCGGATGCCCCGACTGCCCCGACTGCCCCGGGTGCCCCGCCCCAAGACCATCAAGGCCAGTGAGATCACCGGCCCGCGCCGCTCGATCGGCCGGCCCATGATCGCCGCGCCTCTCGTGCTGGTCACCGGTCTGGCGCTCAGCGGATGCTCGCCGGAGTTCTGGCCGACCGGCGCACCTGAAAGCTCGGGTACCGCGCCGGCAACGCCGGCTCCCAGCACTGAGGACACCGAGGCGGCGGCCGTCGACGAGACGCCGCAGCCGGCGGTGAGCGTGCCGCAGCTCGAGCGCATCGTCGGCGACATCGTCGACCTCACCGCCAAGGCCGACGCCAACCTGGACGTCGACAGCATCGCCACCCGGTTCACCGGCCCGGCCCTCGAGCAGCGTCTGGCCAACTACAAGATCCGCACCGCCGACTCGTCGTTTGCGGCCACCACCGCGCTGCCGGATTCCCCATTGACCCTCACGCTGCCGCAGCAGACCGACACCTGGCCACGCGTGGTCATGACCGTGCTGCAGTCCACCGACGAGGCGTCCGTGCCGACCATGGCCCTGGTGCTCAAGCAGAAGTCGCCGCGGGAGAACTACCTCGTGGAGTACGCGGTGCAGTTGGAGGCCTCGGCGAAGGTCCCCGGGGTCGCCCCGGCCACCATCGGCGCCCCGCTCATCGCACCGGACAACAAGTTCATGTCGATGGCGCCCAATGAGGTCGGACCGGCGTATGTCGACATCCTGCTGAACGGCGAGGCCAGCCCCTCGTTCCCGCTCTTCGAAGCCGAGGGCGACACCGCACGCACCCAACTGGGCGTGGACTACAAGGCGAAACAGCTCGCCGAGCTCGAAGACACCGGCACGATGGAGTTCACCAACGCCGTCGGCAGCGGTGAGGTCATCGCCCTTGCCACCAACGACTCCGGCAGTATCGTGGCCGTGAGTGCCAACGAGATCACGACGGTCACCGCCGTGAACGGCAAGGCGACGATCACCCCCAAGGAAGGCCCGAGCAAGGCGCTCTCCGGGATCGAGAAGACGTCAAAGGGCATTCAGAGCACCTACGGCGAACAGCTCTTGTTCCACGTGCCTGCCGCCAATTCAACCGACAAAATCGTTCTCCTTGGCTTCGCCCAGGGACTGATCAATTCCGTGGAGCTTCCATGACCGTTCTCCCCCGGCCGGCGCCAACCTGCGCGGCGCCGTCGACCTGTCCTCGCTTGTGAACCGCCCGCCCGCGGCCTCGGCCGGTGTGAGCACCGGCAGCGTGCCGGGCGGCGCCGTCGCCGGCGTTGTCCCGGTGCCGAATCTGGTCCTCGAGGGCACCGACACCAATTTCGCCGAGCTGTTGGAACTGTCCAAGGTCGTGCCGGTCATCGTCGATCTCTGGGCCGCCTGGAGCGAGCCGGCCACCCAGCTCACCCCGGTGATCGAGAATTTGATCAGGGAATTCAACGGTCGTTTCGTCCTCGCCACTGTGGACATCGACACAAACCCCCAGCTCGCGCAGGCATTCCAGGCCACCTCGGTGCCCACGCTCGCCGCAGTCATCAACGGGCAGCCCGTGCAGCTCTTCGACGGGGTGCTGCCGGCCGCCCAGATTCGAGAGGTCCTCGAACGGGTCCTCGAACTCGCCGCCCAGCACGGTGTCACCGGGGTCGCCGAAGCCGCAGAGACCCCTGACGGCCCGCCGGCGGAGCCCGCCGAACCCGAACTGCCGCCGCACCACCGTGAGGCGTACGAAGCCATCGACCGCGGCGACTACCCAACCGCCATCGACATCTACAAGCTGGCCCTGGCCCGTGACCCCCGCGACGCCATGGCCACAGCCGGCCTTGCCCAGGTGAGCCTGCTCGGACGCCTGCAGGGCAAGACCATCGCCGAGGTGCGTTCAGCGGCCGCCGACGACCCGGCTGACCTCGACGCTCAGCTCCTGGTCGCCGACCTCGACCTGTCCGGTGGGCACATCGAGGACGCTTTTGACAGGCTGCTCGGCCTGTTCCCCGGCCAGGACGCCGCCGGCAAGAACACGATCCGCCAGAGGATGCTCGAGCTGTTCGAGGTTGTCGGCACCGACGACCCCCGCGTGCCGCCGGCCCGCAAACGCCTCACCGCGCTGCTCTACTAGATACGAGCCCAGGCGCGGCACGCGAAAGCGCCCGTGTGGTCCCCTCAGCGCACTGAGGTGACCACGCGGGGCGCTTTCTTGGTCCCCGAGTGCTGTTAGCGGCGCAGGCGCAGCCAGAGGGCGCCGAGCGGCGGCAGGGTGAGGGTGGCGGATGCCGGCCGGCCGGCCCACGGCTCGGCGAACGCGTCCACCACTCCGAGGTTGCCCACGCCCGAGCCGCCGAAGTTCTCGGCATCCGTGTTGAGGATCTCTTCCCACACACCGGCCTGGGGCAGGCCCACCCGGTAGCCGGTGTGGGGTCGGCCGGAGAAGTTGAACAGGCAGGCCACCGGAGTGCCGTCGTTGTCCCAGCGCACGAACGTGACCACGTTCTCTGCCGCGGCGCCGCCGTCGAGCAGTTCGAACCCGCCCGGCTCGTTGTCACGGGCCCAGAGGCTGGGCGTGTCCCGGTACACCCGGTTGAGCTGGCCGACCAGGTTGAACAGGCCGCGATGGCCGGGCTGGTCGAGCATCCACCAGTCCAGGCCGCGCTCCTCGCTCCACTCTGAACGCTGGCCGAACTCCGAGCCCATGAACAGGAGCTGCTTGCCAGGGTGCGCCCACATGAAGGCCAGGTAGACCCGCACGTTGGCCAGTTGCTGCCACGGGTCGCCCGGCATCTTGGCGATCAGTGAGCCCTTGCCGTGCACGACCTCATCGTGGCTGATCGGCAGCAGGAAGTTCTCGCTGAACGCGTACACGAACGAGAAGGTGATCTCGTTGTGGTGGTAGCTGCGGTGCATCGGGTCTTCGCTCATGTACTCGAGCGAGTCGTGCATCCAGCCCATGTTCCACTTGAGCCCGAAGCCGAGTCCGCCTCCGGAGGTGGCCCCGGTGACGCCGGGCCAGTTGGTGGACTCCTCGGCGATCATGATCGTGCCGGGGTTGCGCTTGTAGGCCGTCGCGGTGATCTCCTGCAAGAGGCTGATCGCCTCGAGGTTCTCCCGGCCGCCGAATTTGTTCGGCTCCCACTCGCCGTCTTTCCGCGAGTAGTCCAGGTACAGCATCGAGGCGACCGCGTCCACGCGCAGCGCGTCGATGTGGAACTCCTCGAGCCAGTACAGGGCGTTGGCGACCAGGAAGTTGCGCACCTGCATCTGACCGAAGTCGAAGACGTAGGTGCCCCAGTCCATCTGCTCGCCGCGGCGGGGGTCCGGGTGCTCGTACAGGGCCTGACCGTCGAAGCGCGCCAGGGCGAACTCGTCCTTGGGGAAGTGGCCGGGCACCCAGTCCATGATCACGCCGATACCGGCCTGGTGCAGCCGGTCGATCAGGTAGCGCAGGTCGTCCGGGTGGCCGAACCGGCTCGTCGGCGCGTAGTAGCCGGTGACCTGGTATCCCCAGGAGCCGCCGAACGGATGCTCGGACAGCGGCATGAACTCCACGTGGGTGTACGCGAGTTCCTCGAGGTAGCCGATCAGCTCGTCGGCCAGTGCCCGGTAGCCCAGGCCGGGCCGCCAGGAGCCCACGTGCATCTCGTAGACGCTCATCGCCCGGTCGTGCGGGTCGGTGGCGCTGCGGGTGGCCAGCCAGTCCGCATCATTCCAGCTGTAGTCGGTCTCGCCGACCACCGAGGCGGTCAGCGGCGGGATCTCGGTGTAGCGGGCCATCGGGTCGGCCTTCTGCACCCACTCGCCGGCCTGCGTGAGGATCTCGAACTTGTAGTTGGAGCCGGCCGCCAGGCCGGGAACGAACAGCTCCCAGACGCCGGTGCTGCCCATGTTGCGCATCGAGTGCAGCACGCCGGACCAGCTATTGAAGTCCCCGATGACCCGCACGGCGCGGGCGTGCGGCGCCCAGACCGAGAACGACGTGCCGTTGACGGGCTTGGTGACCCCGGTGAAAGTGCGCACGTGGGCGCCGAGAACATCCCAGAGCCGTTCGTGCCGTCCCTCGCCGATCAGGTGCAGGTCGAGCTCGCCGAGAGTGGGCAGGTACCGGTACGGGTCGTCGCTGATCCAGGCCGGGCCGCCCTCGTAGTGCGCTTCGATCTCGTAGTCCTGCGGGCCGATGGCGCTCACGCCCTGCCAGATGCCGTACCCCAGGTGGGCCAGTTCGACGCGGGCGCCGGTGGACAGCACCGCGACGACCTCGATCGCCAGAGGCCGCAGGGCACGGATGACGGTGAGCGGGTCGGCGATGTCGGGCAGGTCGAGCAGGTGCTGACCGAGTACCTCGTGCGGGTTGTAATACGAACCGACGGAAACCGTCTCGAGGATGTGCGCCGAGAAAGCGGGCAGTTCGTCGGCGGGTCGGCCGGTGGCGTGTCTCATTCGGCCAGTCCGTTCTGGGTCGGTACCTGTGGGATCCGCACGTGCAGGATGTGCACGGGTTCGGTGAAGGCGTCGAGGCGCACGAAGTTGTCGGCCGACCAGGTCCACACGGCACCGGTGACGAGGTCCTCCACCTCGAAGTGGGAGCCCAGAGGAAGGCCGAACCTGCTCACATCCAGGTGCACCACGGTCTCACGCACGGAGTGCGGGTCGACGTTGGCGACGATGATCAGCGCGTCGGTCCGACCGTCATCGGTGAATTCGCCGGAGAGGTACTTGCTGTAGACGAGGATCGAATCGTCGTCGCTGGAGTGGATGTCGAGGTTGCGGAGCTGCCGGAGGGCCGGGTGCGCGGCCCGGATGTGGCCCAGACGCGCCAGGAACGGCGCCAGCGACTTGCCGAGCGCTTCGGCCTTGGCGAAGTCGCGGGGCCGCAGCTCGTACTTCTCGTTGTCGATGTTCTCTTCGGCGCCCGGGCGGGCGACGCTCTCATAGAGCTCGAAGCCCGCGTAGAGCCCCCAGGTGGGCGCGGCCGTCGCGGCGAGGGCCGCACGGATCTTGAACGCGGACGGCCCGCCGAACTGCAGGTACTCCGAGAGGATGTCCGGGGTGTTGACGAACAGGTTGGGCCGCAGGAAATCGGCCGTGTCATGGGCCAGCCCGTCGAAGAATTCCTCGAGCTCCTCCTTGGTGTTGCGCCAGGTGAAGTAGGTGTACGACTGCTGGAAGCCGACCTTGGCCAGGCCCTGCAGGAGCGCGGGTCGGGTGAATGCCTCGGCGAGGAAAACGACGTCGGGCGACTCGGCGTTGATCGTTCCGATCAGCCATTCCCAGAAGTCCAGCGGTTTGGTGTGCGGATTGTCGACCCGGAAGATGTTCACGCCCACGCCGATCCAGTAGCGCACGAGACGCAACACCTCGGCACGGATGCCGGCGGGATCGTTGTCGAAGTTGATCGGGTAGATGTCCTGGTACTTCTTCGGCGGGTTCTCGGCGTAGGCGATCGTGCCGTCGGGCAGCGTGGTGAACCACTCGGGGTGCTCGCGCACCCAGGGGTGATCGGGCGAGGCCTGCAGGGCCAGGTCGATGGCCACCTCGATACCTTCGGCGCCGGCCGCGGACAGGAAGAAGCTGAAGTCGTCGATGGTGCCGAGTTGGGGGTGGATGGCATCATGGCCGCCCGCTTCGGAGCCGATCGCCCACGGTGACCCCGGGTCGTTCTCGTCGGCATCGAGGGTGTTGTTCGGTCCCTTGCGGAAGGAACGGCCGATCGGGTGGATCGGCGGCAGGTACAGCACGTCGAAACCCATCGCCGCGACGCCGGGCAGGCGTGCCGCGGCGGTGCGGAAGGTGCCGCTCTGCCAGCTGCCGTCGTCGTTCTGCACGGCGCCCTCTGACCGGGGGAAGAACTCGTACCAGGAGCCGACGCCGGCGCGGGTGCGTTCGACCCGCACGGTGCGTTCGTCGGAGAACGAATCCAGGCTGGCGAGGGGCCGCACGGCCGCGGCCGCGGCCAGGGCGGGGTCGTGCACCACGGCGAGCCGGTCCGCGAGGGTGAGCTTCGTGTTGGTCAGGGTCTTCGCGGCGGCGGCGAACAGCCGGCGTTGGGCGGTGGGGCGCTTGAGGTCCTTTCCCGCCGCGGCCAGGAGCGTCGACCCGATCAGGAACATCAGCTCGACATCGATACCGGCGGGGACCTTGATGGCGGCGTTGTGCACCCAGGTGGCGAAGTCATCCGCGTAGGCACGCACCCGGTAGGTGTAGGAGCCCTGCAGATCGAGGCGCACGAGGGTTTCGTACCGGTCGGTGCCCGGTGCGCCCAGGCGCATCGGATGCTGGGTGTGGGTGCCATCGGGTGCCGTGAGATGGAGCATCACGCCGATGGCGTCGTGCCCTTCCCTGAACGCCGTCGCGGCGAACGGCACGACTTCACCGGCGAAAGCCTTCGCCGGCCAGAGGTTGTCGTTCAGCTGCGGGGAGAGGTCGAGGACGGGGATGCGACCGAGTTTGGTCGGGGCGTCCGCGATGCTCGGCGTTGAAAGGGCGGTACCGGTTCGTTTTGCTGTCTTGGCCACACAACTACCGTAGCGAACGGGGGCCGAATCGGTGGGGCCACACGCACAGGTTTGTTACCCGATGGACACGTGGCGCCCGTAAGGTGAGATTCGTGAAGGCGATCCGTAAATTTACCGTCCGTGCAGTCCTGCCCGAGGCGCTGGCCGCGCTCGACGAGCTGGCCGGAAACCTGCGCTGGTCGTGGCACGAGCCCACCCGGCAGCTGTTCGAACACATCGCCCCGGAGCTGTGGCGGAGCATCGGCACCGACCCCGTCGCGCTGCTCGGCGCCGTCGATCCGGCCCGGCTGCAGGAGCTCGCCAACGACCAGGACTACGTCTCCGGCGTCAACCAGGTGCGCGACGACCTGCGGGCCTATCTCGAGCAGCCGCGCTGGTACCAGGGGCTGGAAGGGGAGAAGCCCGCGTCGATCGCCTACTTCTCGCCCGAGTTCGGCATCGCGGCCGCGCTTCCGCAGTACTCTGGCGGCCTCGGTATCCTGGCCGGCGACCACCTCAAGAGCGCGTCGGACCTCGGCGTTCCCCTTGTCGGCGTCGGCCTGTTCTACAAGGCCGGCTATTTCAGCCAGGCGATCTCCACCGACGGCTGGCAGCTGGAAAGCTACCCGCTGCTCGACCCCGACGGGCTGCCGCTGTCCGTGCTGCGCCGGGCGGACGGCTCGCCCGTGCAGGTGTCCCTGGCTCTGCCGGACGATCGCACCCTGCACGCCCGCGTCTGGGAGGCCAGGGTCGGCCGCATCCGCCTGTTGATGCTGGACACCGACATCCCCGAGAACACCGACGAGCTGCGCCAGGTGACCGACCGGCTCTACGGCGGTGGCGGCGAACACCGCCTGCTGCAGGAGCTGCTGCTCGGCATCGGCGGTGCCAGGGCCGTGCGGCTGTGGAGCAACCTCAACGGTCAGCCGGAGCCCGAGGTGTTCCACACCAACGAGGGCCACGCCGGGTTCCTCGGCCTCGAACGCATCTCCAGCCTGATCGGGGAGGGGCTGAGCTTCGCCGAGGCGCTCCAGGTGGCCAGGGCCGGCACGGTCTTCACCACCCACACGCCGGTCGCGGCGGGCATCGACCGGTTCGAGACCTCCCTCGTGCGCCGGTACTTCGAAACCGACCTGCTGCCCGGCGTGGCCGTGGACGACCTGCTGAGCCTCGGCGCCGAGAGCTACCCGGGTGGGTCGCCCGACGTGTTCAACATGGCCATCATGGGCCTGCGGCTCGGCCAGCACGCCAACGGCGTCTCGAAACTGCACGGTGAGGTGAGCCGGCGGATGTTCAGCGGCCTGTGGCCGGGATTCGACGCCAGCGAGGTGCCGATCACCTCGATCACCAACGGGGTGCATGCGCCCACCTGGACCGACCCGGCGCTGAAGGCCCTCGCCGCGAACCGGCTCGGCGCCACCGACACCTCCACGGCCGACTGGGCGTCGCCCGTCGTGAGCGACCAGGACCTCTGGGAGGTGCGCGGTGACATGCGCCGCCAGTTCGTCGAGGACGCCCGCCGTCGCATCGGGGCCGCCTGGCTGGTGCAGAACCCCGGCGGCATTGTTCCGTCGTGGATCAACCAGGTCTTCGACCCGAACGTGCTCACCATCGGCTTCGCCCGCCGGGTGCCCACCTACAAACGGCTCACCCTGATGCTGCACGACCCCGAGCGGCTGCGCGCCCTGCTGCTGCACCCCGACCACCCCGTGCAGATCGTGATCGCCGGCAAGTCGCACCCCGCCGACGAAGAGGGCAAGCGGCTGATCCAGCGGATCGTTCAGTTCGCGGCCGACCCCGAGCTCCGCACCCGCATCGCGTTCCTGCCCGACTACAACATCGGCATGGCACAGCTGATGTACCCGGGCACGGACGTGTGGTTGAACAACCCGTTGCGCCCGCTGGAGGCCTGCGGCACCTCGGGCATGAAGGCGGCCTTGAACGGCGCCCTCAACCTGTCGATCCTGGACGGCTGGTGGCCGGAGTACTTCGACGGCCAAAACGGCTGGGCGATTCCCTCCGCCGACGCGAGCACCAACCCGTCCGAGCGCGACAGGATCGAGGCGGAGGCGCTGTACGAGCTCATCGAGCACCAGGTGGCGCCGCCGTTCTACGAGCGCAACCGCGACGGCGTACCCGAACGCTGGGTTGCCAACATCCGCCAGACCCTGGCCGGGCTCTCCCCGGAGCTGAACGCAGGCCGCATGGTGCGCGAATACGTGGAGAAGCTGTACCGTCCCGCCGGCGCCTCCGAGGCCCGGTTGTCGGCCAACAACTACCGGGCGGCCCGTGAGCTGGCCCTCTGGAAGGCCCGGATCGTGGGCGCGTGGCCCGGCGTGGCGGTCGCGCACGTGGAATCCGGCGGTGTCGCCCCGGTTCCCCAGGTGGGCGACGAACTGCGTCTCCGCGCTCACGTGTACCTGAACGGCCTGGCGCCGGAGGATGTGACGGTGCAGGTGGTCTACGGCAAGAGCTCCGGCGGTGACGACCTCACCAACGTCAGCACCCAGGCTCTCGAACCGATCAACGACACCCTGGGGCAGGACGCCACCGAGACCGTGCTGCCCGGCGCGGCGACGCTGTTCACCGGCACCGTCGAGCTCGACCGGTCCGGCGGTTTCGGCTACACAGTGCGCGTCGTGCCGCGGAACGAGCTGCTGATCAGCCCCGCCGAGATGGGGCTGGTGGCCGTCGCCGGCTGAGCCGGTGCGTCACCGGTCCCGGCCGATCGCGGCCACGGTCGCGGCCGTGACGGCGATCAGGTCGGCGGGGGAGAGCTCGAGGTCGAAGCCGCGCCGACCGCCGGAGACATAGACGGTGTCGAACAGCTCGGCGGTCTCGTCGAGCACCGTGATCAGCCGGGCCTTCTGGCCGATCGGGCTGATCCCGCCCACGACGTAACCGGTCTTGCGCTCGGCGAGAACCGGGTCGGCCATGACCGCCTTCTTGGCGCCGACGGCAGTCGCGAGCGCCTTGAGGTCCAGCTGGCCGGAGACGGGAACGATGGCGACGACCAGGGTGCCACCCGTGTCGGCGAGGAGGGTCTTGAACACCTGGTCGGGGTCGAGTCCGAGCTTGTCGGCGGCCTCGAGGCCGTAACCGGCCACGGCCGCGTCGTGCGGGTAGTGGTGGGCGGTGAACCGGATGCCCGCCTGCAGCAACGCCACGGTGGCGGGGGTGCCGCCGGCATCCGGCTTGGTCACGCCCGGGCTTCTTCGGCCCGCAGCAGCAGCATCGAGGTGCCGCCCATGGTGAGGCTGGCCCCGGGGGCGTAGGCGTTCTGCACCTCGCGGATGTCGTCATGGCTGGAATCCCACAGCACCGTGTAGCCGGACACCCCCGAGTGCAGCGGCAACGTCACATCGGTGGGGGTCTCCAGGCCGTGCACGATCAGCAGGATGCGGTTGAAGGCTTCATGCTCGGGGGTGCTCGCCGCCAGGTACTGCAGGGTGCGTTCCTGCGGGGAGTTCCAGTCGGCCTCCGACATCGACGCCCCTGCCGCGTTGTACCAGTCCATCTGGCTGGCGCTGAGCGTGGTCTGCCCCGGCCGGCCGAATCGCACCGGGCGGAGCGCAGGGTTGTCCCGCCTCAACGCGAGCAGTTGCCGGGTGACCCTGTGCAGGTCCTGCTGCCAGTCGTCGAAGTTCCAGTCCAGCCAGGTGAGCTCGCTGTCGTGGCAGTACGCGTTGTTGTTGCCGCGCTGGCTGCGGCCGAACTCGTCGCCCGCGGTGAGCATCGGAACGCCGGCGGAGAGCAGCAGGGTGCCCAGCAGGTTGCGCATTGCCCGGCGCCGGGTGCGCAGCACCAGGACGTCGCGGGTGGGACCCTCGACACCGTGGTTGAAGGAATTGTTGCCGTCGGTGCCGTCGCGATTCATTTCACCGTTGCCCACATTGTGCTTGACGTTGTAAGCGGTGAGGTCGGCCATGGTGAAACCGTCGTGCGCGGTGATGAAGTTCAGCGAGGCGAGCGGGCCGCGCTCGAGCGAGAAGGTGTTGGCCGAGCCGGCCAGACGGGAGGCGAACCGGCCGATGCCGCTGTCGGAGGTGGAGTGGTTGCGCACCGCGGCAACGTCGGTGAGCCAGAAGGACCGCATCCGGTCGCGGTACCGGTCATTCCACTCCGTCCAGCCGGACGGGAAATTGCCGGTCTGCCAGCCGCCCATGCCCACGTCCCACGGTTCGGCGATCAGCTTCACGCCGGCCAGGTCCGGGTCGTCACGGATGGCGGTGAGCAGGGGGTGATCCGGAGTGTAGTGCACCTCGCCGTCGCGGCCGAGTGTCGCGGCCAGGTCAAACCTGAACCCGTCGATCTGCACCTCGTTGGCCCAGTAGCGCAGGGAGTCCAGCACCAGCCGCATCGGCACCTCGTGGCTGAAGTTGACGGTGTTGCCGCATCCGGTCACGTCGATGTAGTGGCCCGTGGCGTTCTGCCGGTAGTAGGTGGCGTTGTCGATGCCGCGCAGGCTCGTCACCGGGCCGGCCGGGCCCTCCTCGGCGGTGTGGTTGTAGACCACGTCGAGGATGACCTCCAGGCCGGCCTCGTGAAGCAGCTTGACCATGCCCTTGAACTCGCGGAGCACCGCTTCCGGCCCCTCGGACTGGGAAGCCTGGGTGGCGTAGTCGGCGTGCGGGGTGAAGAAGTTGACGGTGTTGTAGCCCCAGTAGTTCGACAGGCCCTGCTTGATCAGGCGCTGCTCGGAGACGAAGGACTGCACGGGCAGCAACTCCACCGCCGTCACCCCGAGGTTCTTGAGGTAGGCGATGGTGCTCTCGTGCGCGAGCCCGGCGTAGGTGCCGCGCAGCTCCACCGGCATCGACGGGCTGAGCTTGGTCATGCCTCGCACATGCGCCTCGTAGACCACTGTGTGGTCCATCGGCGTGTTGGGTTTGACGGCCCCGGCCCAATCGAAACCGCCGTCGACCATGGTGGACTGCCACTGGTCAGGACCCACCCGGGCCAGACCCCGCGAGTACGGGTCGATCAGGGTTTTCTCCGGGTGGAAGGAGTGTGTCGGTCCGGCGGGGCCGGACACCCGGATACCGTAGCGGCGTCCGGCGGTGAGGGTGCGGGAACGGCCGACCCAGACGTTGTGGGAGTCGCGCACCATGGCCACCGTGCGCACGATCCAGTTGGGATCGGTGTGGTCGAAAATGCACAGTTCGATGGCCTCGGCGTGTTCGGACCAGACGCGGAGCTCCCCGCCATTGCTCGTAGCGCGGACGCCCAGATTGCGGAGGGAGTCAGCTGGAGTCATGAGATCTAGAGTAATCAGTACGAACGGTATGCTCCGACCAGCCCGGACGGGTAGGGCCGGGCGCCGGATCAGCGAAGGAGGCGAGCAGATGTCGGTGTACTTTGACCACGCGTATCTCGACCACGCGGCCACGGCACCCATGCTGCCGGCCGCGATCACCGCGTACGCGGAGGCGATGGCCGTCGTCGGCAACCCCGCATCCATTCACAGCCAGGGGCAGAACGCGAAACGGATGCTCGAAGAGGCCCGCGAACGGGTCGCCGCGAGCGTGGGCTGTGACCCGATCGAAGTCGTCTTCACCGGCGGCGGCACCGAGGCGGTGAACCTGGGCATCAAGGGCCTGTACTGGGCTCGGGCCCCGCGAACCCGCATCCTCGTCCCCGGCGGGGAACACCACGCCACCGTCGACACCGTGGAGTGGCTCGCCCAGCAGGAGGGGGCGACCGTGCAGTGGATCCCATTGGACGGGCTGGGCCGCGTCGACGTGGCTGCCCTCGCCGCCGCCATCGATTCGAACCCGCACGACGTGGCCCTGGTCACGCTGCTGGCCGCCAACAACGAGGTGGGCACCCTGCAGCCGATTCGGGAGGTGGCGGCGCTCGCCGCGGCCCACGGCATCCCGGTGCACGTGGACGCCATCTCCGCCTACGGCCACCTTGCGATCGACTTCACCGCCCTGCACGCCACCGGCGTCTCGGCGCTGAGTCTCTCGGCGCACAAGATCGGCGGACCGGTGGGGATCGGCGCCCTGGTGCTCTCCCGCACCGCAACGGTGGTGCCGCTGATCCACGGCGGCGGCCAGCAGCGCCAGGTGCGCAGTGGCACCCAGGATGTGGCTGCCGCGGTTTCGTTCGCGGTCGCCGCCACCGCCGTGACGTCCGAGCTCGAGACCGAGGGCCGGCGCCTCCGGGCGCTCCGCGACACCGTGATCGCCGGTGTCACCGCCGCGGTTCCGTCCGCCGTGTACAACGGCGACCCCGACCCGGCCGGCCGGCTGCCCGGCAACGCCCACTTCACCTTCCCCGGCTGCGAGGGCGACTCGCTCCTGTTCCTGCTCGACGTCGCCGGCGTGTCGGTGTCGACGGGGTCGGCCTGCCAGGCGGGCATCCCCGAGCCCTCCCACGTGTTGCGCGCCATGGGCCGGAGCTTGGCCGAGGCTCGGAGCGCGCTGCGGATCACGCTGGGCCGCACCTCCACCCAGGCCGACGTCGATGCCCTGATCAGCGCACTTCCGACGGCCTGGGCGCAAGCAATCGGCGCGGGAATGGCCGACTCGGCGCCACGTGCGTACACTTAACCAGTGAAGATTCTGGCAGCAATGAGCGGTGGGGTGGATTCCGCCGTGGCCGCAGCCCGCGCGGTCGAGGCAGGACACGAGGTGGTCGGGGTGCACCTGGCCCTGTCGCGCATGCCCGGCACGCTCCGCACCGGCAGCCGCGGCTGCTGCACGGTCGAGGACTCGATGGACGCCCAACGCGCGGCGAACATCATCGGCATCCCGTACTACGTGTGGGACTTCTCGGAGCGGTTCAAGCTCGACGTGGTCGATGATTTCATCAACGAGTACGCCGCCGGCCGCACCCCGAACCCGTGCATGCGCTGCAACGAGAAGATCAAGTTCGCCGCGCTGCTCGAAAAGGCCCTGGCGCTCGGCTTCGACGCCGTCTGCACCGGCCACTACGCCTCGATCGTGACGGATGCCGACGGCAACCGGGAACTGCACCGGGCCAGTGCCTGGGCCAAGGACCAGTCCTACGTGCTCGGTGTGCTCACCAAGGAGCAGCTCGCGCACTCGATGTTCCCGCTGGGCGCCACGCCGTCCAAGGCCGAGGTCCGCGCCGAGGCCGCCGAGCGTGGTTTCTCGGTGGCGAACAAGCCGGACTCCTACGACATCTGCTTCATCCCCGACGGGGACACCCGCGGCTGGCTGGGCGAGCGGGTCGCCCCGGAAACCGGCGACATCCTGGACCGCGAGGGCAACAAGCTCGGCCAGCACGAGGGCGCCGTGGCGTTCACCGTCGGCCAGCGCAAGGGCCTCTCGATCGGCACGCCCGCCGCCGACGGCAAGCCGCGCTTCGTGCTCGAGGTGCGCCCGATCACCAACACCGTCGTCGTGGGACCCAAGGAAGCCCTGGCCATCAAGGAGATCGCCGGCACCAAGTTCACCTGGGCCGGGCGGGCGCCCGAGCACCCCGAGATCGAATTCGTCTGCCACGTGCAGATCCGCGCGCACGCCGACCCCGAACCCGCCGTGGCCCAGGTGATCAGCGTTCCCGCCGACCCCGCCGCGACCCCGCCGGTCGAGGCTCACACCGAGCTCCGCATCCTGCCGACCGAGCCGCTGACCGGTGTGGCACCGGGCCAGACCGCCGTCGTGTACGTGGGTACCCGGGTGCTGGGCCAGTGCACGATCGACCGCACCGTCAGTGCCGTGCCGGTCCCCGCGAGCGATGACGTCGCAGGCACGGTTCCCGCCGACTCCGCTTCGGTCAATGCCTGACGCCACCGGAGCGTCACCGGTGGCCGCGCTGGCCGCCGCCGGGCAGGAGGCCGCGAGCCTGACCACCCGCATTCTCGAGGCCCGCGACGCGTACTACGAGCGCAACGAGGTCATCGTCTCCGACGCCCAGTACGACGGCCTGATCCATCGCCTCGAAGAGCTCGAACGGCTCTTCCCCGAACTCGCCAGCCAGGACAGCCCCACCCAGACCGTGGGCGGCCGCGCCGAGACCACCCTCTTCGACCCGGTGCAGCATGCCGAGCGCATGCTCAGCCTCGACAACGTGTTCTCGATCGACGAGTTCGAGGCGTGGGCCGCCAAGGTGCAGGTGAGCGCCAACCGGGCCGTGCACTTCCTGTGCGAACTCAAGATCGATGGCTTGGCCATCAACCTCCGGTACGAGAACGGCGTGCTGGTCAGCGCCGCCACGCGCGGGGACGGCGTCGTCGGTGAGGACGTCACCGAGAACATCGCCCTGGTGCCCGGCATCCCGCGCACCCTGAGTGGCACCGGGCATCCGCCACTGATGGAGGTGCGCGGAGAGGTCTTCTTCCCCGTCGAGTCCTTCCGAGAGCTCAACGCCGCCCAGAGCGCCGCCGGGGAGCGCGTCTTCGCCAACCCCCGCAACGCCGCCAGCGGGTCGCTGCGGCAGAAGGCCGAAAGCAAGAACGCCGACCAGCTCGCCCTGATGAAGGCCAGGCTCGGCCGGCTGCGGATGCTCGTGCACGGCATCGGTGCCTGGCAGCAGCCCGGCGCCGAGTCTCAGTCCGCCGTTTACGCCCTCCTCGCCGGCTGGGGTCTGCCCACCAGTACCCACTTCGCGGTCGTCGCCACGCCTGGCGAGGCATCCGAGTTCATCGGGTACTTCGGCGAACACCGCGGCAGCGTGGAACACGAGATCGACGGCATCGTGATCAAGGTCGACGAGCTCGCCCTGCATGACGAACTCGGCGCCACCAACCGGGCGCCGCGCTGGGCGATCGCCTACAAGTACCCGCCGGAACAGGTGAACACCAAGCTGCTCGACATTGTCGTGAGCGTGGGCCGCACCGGTCGGGCCACCCCGTTCGCCGTGATGGAACCGGTGCGGGTGGCCGGGTCCGTGGTGCGGCAGGCCACCCTGCACAATCAGGACGTGGTCAAGGCCAAAGGCGTGCTCATCGGCGACACGGTCGTGCTGCGGAAGGCCGGCGACGTGATCCCCGAGGTCCTCGGCCCGGTCGTGGAATTGCGTGACGGCACCGAACGCGAATTCGTGATGCCGCAGAACTGCCCGGTCTGCCATACCCCGCTCAAGGCCGCCAAAGAAGGCGACATCGACCTGCGCTGCCCCAACGCGCGCAGCTGCCCCGCCCAGGTGCGCGGCCGGGTGGAGCACATCGGTTCTCGTGGCGCCCTGGACATCGAGGTGCTCGGCGAGGTCACCGCGGCGGCGCTCACCCAGCCCACGGTGCCGGAGACCCCGCCGCTGGACACCGAGGCGGGGCTGTTCGATCTGACCATCGACGACCTGCTGCCGATCACCGTCGTGGTCCGTGACGCCGAGACGGGCCTGCCGCGAGAAGACGAGGACGGCACCGTGCGCCAGCGCTCCCCGTTCCGCCGGAACCCGACCGCCGCCGAGAAGAAGGCCGGGCTGGAGGGCCCGCAGCCGTCCTCCAACGCCGTGAAACTGATCAACGAGATCGAGCTGGCCAAGACCAAACCGCTGGCCCGGATCCTGGTCTCGTTGAACATCCGGCACGTCGGTCCGGTGGCCGCACGGGCCCTAGCCAACCACTTCGGGTCGCTGGAGGCGATTCGTGCGGCCTCCCGCGACGAGCTCGCTGAGGTCGACGGGGTCGGCGGCATCATCGCCGACGCGGTGATCGACTGGTTCGAGGTGGACTGGCACCGCGAGATCATCGATCGCTGGGCCGCCGCCGGGGTGAAGTTCACGACGCCGGGGCACCCAGGGCCCGGCGCCGCCGCCGCAGCCGGGGGAGTGCTCACCGGACTCACCGTCGTGGCCACCGGCTCGCTGGAGGGCTTCACCCGTGAGGGCGCCGCCGAGGCGATCATCGCCGCCGGTGGCAAGAACGCCTCCAGCGTGTCGAAGAAGACCGACTTCGTGGCCGCCGGCCCAGGCGCCGGCTCCAAACTGGCCAAGGCCGAGGCCCTCGGGGTGCGCATCATCAACGCCGACCAGTTCCGGTTGCTGCTCGAACACGGCCCGGCCGGCCTGCCCGACGCCGTGCCGGCGGATGCCGCGGCAGAGCCTGCGGCCGAGGTGGAGGACGCGGCCACGGTGAGCACCGACACCGAATAGCCGCAGAGAACGGCCGGTGCACCCGGCCGGTCTCTGTGCCCAGAGCGAACTGCCTTGCCGTGGGGAGCGCAGGTTGGGTTAGCTGGCCCCATGCGATTCCTCATTCTCGGCGGTACGGCCTGGCTCGGCAGCACCATCGCGACGGCGGCGATGCACCACGGCCACAGAGTCACCTGCCTGGCGCGTGGCGAATCCGGTCAGGTGCCGGCCGGCATCCGCTTCGTGCGGGGTGACCGCAGCCGGCCGGATGCGTATGCGGAGGTCGCCTCAGAGGGTTGGGATGTGGTCGTGGATGTGTCCAGGCAGCCGGGACAGGTGGCCGACGCCGTGCAGGCGCTGGGGGAGCGCGCCGCCTCGTACACCTTCGTGTCATCGGGGAACGTGTACGCCGACGCCGCCACCCCCGGGCAGGACGAGCGCGGGAAACTGCTCGAGGCGCTTCCGGGCGATGTGATCGAGTCGATGGAGTCCTACGGCGAGGCCAAGGTCGCCTGCGAAGACCGGGTGCTGGCGGGGTTCGGCGCCGACAGGTCGCTGATCGTCAGGTCGGGCCTGATCGGGGGACCCGGCGACCTCTCCGACCGCAGCGGCTACTGGCCGTTGCGGTTCCGCGAACCCGCCGGCGCCGACGGGAGCGTGCTGGTCCCGGACACGCCGGGCCTTCTGACGCAGCTGATCGACGTGCGCGACCTGGCCGAGTGGATCGTCGATGCGGGCGAGGACGGCACCACCGGAATCTTCAATGCGACGGGCGAGACCGTCACGCTGGCCGAACATCTCTCGGTGGCGCGAGCGGTTGCCGGTCACACCGGCCCGATCGTCGGCGCCGCCGCCCACTGGCTGCTCGACCACGAGGTCGGGCCGTGGTCGGGGCCCCGGTCCCTGCCGCTTTGGCTGCCGCTGCCCGACTACGCCGGCTTCAACGCCAGGGACGGCGCCGCGGCCCGTGCCGCGGGACTGGTCACCCGCCCGCTGGCCCAGACCCTGGCCGACACCCTACGCTGGGAACGCCTCCGCGTGCCGGAGGGCCCCCGCCGGGCCGGGCTCGCCGACGCCGACGAGCTTGCCCTGCTCGCCGAACTCGCCGCCGGCTGACCCGCCCCGCCCGCCGCCCGCCCCGCCCCGCCCCGCCCGCCGCCCGCCCCGCCCCGCGCTAACTGTTCCCCGTGCGGACAAATGGTCCCGGTGTATCGGGTGCAGATGTCCGCACGGGCAACAGGTGAGGCCCGAGCCGTGACCACCCGGCCGGGCCCACGCCGCATTACTAGGCTGAGGGCATGGATCCCATCAAGGACGATGACCGACCAACCGAAGAACCAGCCGCGCCGCAGCTCCTGGAGCCGCGCGAACCGCCGTTCCAGGCGCTGTTTCCCAACCTGGACCGGGTGTCACGATCAGCTTTCCGCCCTGGCACCGTCAGCCGCCGTCGCATCGGCCGGGCGACCGGCCTGCTGCTGGGAGTGGTCGTGGTGATCGGGGCCTTGATCGGGGTCAGCCTCATCCTTTGAGCCCCGGAAGTTCACCTTGAAAGGGTCGAGAAGTCCCGAGCCGGAAACCTGCCGGAAACAGTGCGCTGAAATCGGGCCATCGGGCCCCCGATCGCCCTGAATGAGGGGCAGTGCGACCCCCCTGCTGATCGATAGGCTGAGGGCGCAGGACTTACCAGTGGCGCTGAGTCTGCATGCTACTCATTCGTTCGGGAGGGGACGGGACGCGTCGTGCTATTCGAGGCCGCTGCACTGGTGACAGCCTCGCTTGCCCTGGCCGGGCTGAGCGGGCCCGTTTCCATACCCGAATACACCCAGATCAGCGTGCACCAGACCGTGTCCACCCGGGTCTCGGACCGTCAAGGTGATGTGGGCGCCTCGCCGGCGTGGACCCAGCTCGAGGTGCAGGCCGCCGCCGTCGACATCGACGCCGCCAAATTGCGCACCATGGCCGGGTCGAACCTACTCGTGGGCATGTCCCACCTCGGCCTGGCCGACCTGGCCGGATTCGCCGCCGAATACCCCGCCCACATCGACACGTTGCTGGCAGCCCCGCCCGAAGCCGGCATGGTGTCGGCCTGGTGGACGCTGCTGGATGCCACCCAGCGGGCCACCCTCGCCGCCGCGACACCGCGATTGGTAGGAAACCTCGACGGTGTGCCGCTGGCCCAGCGCAGCCGCGCCAACGAGAACTACCTGCGCGAATCCTTCGCCGAGGCCAATCGGGCCCTCGACGGCCACCTGTCGGATGCCGAGGCAAACCGGCAGACCCGTCTGGTCGCCATGCTCACCCAGGTATCTCTGGCGCTGCACCCCAGCGACGGCGGGCCCAAGCGCAGCCTGATCCTGCTCGACACGTCGGGGTCCGGCCGGGCGGCCATCGCCCTGGGCAACCCGGACACCGCCGACTACATCGGCTACCTGGTGCCGGGAATGAACTACCAGGTCGAGCCGCAGATGGTGAACTGGACCACAGTGGCCGACGACGTCTACCGCGAAGAAGTGGCCGTGTTGGCCGTCCGCGACGGCGCGCCCGCGACCTCCGAGCCCCCCACAGCCCAGACCGCATCCGTCCACGCGCCCGTCACGGCCGCCGGGAGCACCCCGGTCAGGCTCGTAACAGGGTACCCGGATGCTGCGGCGACCCGCGCCAAGACCATCGCCACGATCGCCTGGATCGGCTACGAAGCGCCTGACCTGTTCTCCGTCGGCGGGCGTGACCGGGCCGTGGCCGGGGCCGGCTTCCTTGAAACCTCGTGGGCGGGTGTGCGCGCCAGCAGGGGCGGCGACCAGCCCTTCATCTCGGTGTTCGCGCACTCCTACGGCTCGACGGTGTCGCTCATGGCGCTGGCCAACGGTTCGGTGGAAGTCGACGCTCTCGTTGTCGTCGGCTCGCCCGGCAGCGAGATCCAGTCCACCGACCGGCTCAAGGTCGCAGGCGGGAACGTCTTCGTCGGCAAGGCCGACTGGGACCCCGCCGTGAACTCGGCGTTTTTCGGCAGCGATCCCGGCGCGTCTTCCTACGGCGCCAAGGCCCTCGGCGTGAGCGGCGCGGCCGACGCTGTGACCGGTGACTGGCTCGACGGATCCATCGGCCACAACGACTATTTCAAGCCCGGAAGCGAGTCTCTGCACAACATGGCGCTGATCGGCACCGACAACGCGGACCTGGCCACCGACGGCATTGAATAGAATTGAGGCTTCCGCTTCGATTTTCTTGGGAGTTTCATGTCTGAAATCACGGCCGAGCAGGTTGCCCATCTGGCGAACCTCGCCCGGATCGACCTCAGCTCGGCAGAAATCGATCGCCTCACGGTCGAGCTCGGCCAGATCGTCGACTCTGTCGCCAAGGTCGCCGAGGTCGCCACGCCCGACGTTCCCGCGACCAGCCACCCGATGCCGCTGACCAATGTGTTCCGCGACGACGTCGTCGTGCCCTCGCTCACCGTCGACCAGGCCCTGTCCGGCGCCCCCGACCGTGCCGGCGACAAATTCCGCGTGCCCGCCATCCTGGACGAGGAGTAACCCAAGTGACCAACCTCATCAACCGGACCGCCGCCGCCCTGGCCGGCCTGCTCGTCGACGGCTCGGTCAGCTCCGTCGACGTCACCCGCGCGCACCTGGACCACATCGACGCCGTCGACCCTGACGTGCACGCGTTCCTGCACGTGGCCCGCGATGCCGCCCTCGCCACCGCCGCCCGGGTCGACGCCCGCCGCGCCGCCGGCGAGAAGCTCGGCCCCCTGGCCGGTGTGCCCATCGCCATCAAGGACGTGCTCGCCACTCACGACATGCCCACCACCTCCGGATCCAGGATCCTCGAGGGCTGGATTCCGCCGTATGACGCCACCGTGGTCCGCCGCATCCGCGACGCCGACCTGATCCCGCTGGGCAAGACCAACATGGACGAGTTCGCGATGGGCTCCTCCACCGAGCACTCCGCCTACGGCCCTACCCACAACCCGTGGGACCTCGACCGGATCCCCGGCGGCTCAGGCGGTGGCTCCGCGGCCGCCGTCGCCGCGTTCGAGGCGCCGCTGGCGCTCGGCAGCGATACCGGCGGCTCGATTCGCCAGCCCGCCGCCGTCACCGGCTCCGTCGGCGTCAAACCCACCTACGGCGGGGTGTCCCGCTACGGTGCGATCGCGCTGGCCTCCTCGCTCGACCAGGTCGGCCCGGTCACCCGCACCGTTCTCGACGCGGCTCTGCTGCACGACGTGATCGGCGGGCACGACCCGCTCGATTCCACGTCGCTGACGGATGCCTGGCCGTCGATGGCCGCCGCCGCTCAGGCGGGCCTGAAGGACGGCGCCCTCACGGGCGTGCGGATCGGCGTGATCAAGGAACTCAACGGCGCGGGCTTCCAGGCCGGTGTCACTCAGCGCTTCGAAGAAACCCTGGCCCTGCTCTCCGCCGCCGGCGCCATCGTCAGCGAGGTGAGCGCCCCGAACTTCGAGTACGCGGTCTCCGCCTACTACCTGATCCTGCCCGCAGAGGCGTCCAGCAACCTGGCCCGCTTCGACTCCGTGCGCTTCGGCCTCAGGGTCAACCCCGAAGACGGCCCGCTCACCAGCGAGCGTGTCATGGCCGCCACCCGCGACGCCGGATTCGGTGACGAGGTCAAACGCCGCATCATCCTCGGCACCTACGCCCTCAGCGCCGGCTACTACGACGCCTACTACGGCAGCGCCCAGAAGGTGCGCACGCTCATCCAACGCGACTTCACCGCCGCGTTCGACAAGGTCGACCTGCTCGTCTCGCCCACGGCGCCCACCACGGCGTTCAAGTTCGGCGAGAAGATGGACGACCCGATGGCGATGTACCTGAACGACATCACCACCATCCCGGCCAACCTCGCCGGCATCCCCGGCATGAGCCTGCCGATGGGCCTCGCCCCGGAGGACGGCCTGCCGGTCGGCCTGCAGGTGATGGCGCCCGCCCGCGCGGATGCCCGCCTGTACACCTTCGGCGCCGCCGTCGAGCAGCTGCTCGAGGCGCACTGGGGGCACACCCTACTCAGCCGGGCGCCCGCGCTGGCCAACACCGAAATGTTCGCAACCGAAGGGGGAGCCGTCTAATGAAGAAAGCCGAATTGATGGACTACGACAAGGCCCTCGAACTGTTCGAGCCGGTGCTCGGCTTCGAGGTGCACGTCGAACTCAACACCAAGACCAAGATGTTCTGCGGCTGCGCCAACGAATTCGGCTCAGGGGCCAACACCAACACCTGCCCCACCTGCCTGGGTCTGCCCGGCGGGTTGCCGCAGGTGAACCGTCAGGCCATCGAGTCCTCCATCCGCTTAGGGCTGGCCCTCGGCTGCGAGATCGCGGAGACCAGCCGGTTCGCCCGCAAAAACTACTTCTACCCCGACACGGCGAAGAACTTCCAGACCTCGCAGTACGACGAACCGATCGCGTTCAACGGCCAGCTCACCATCGAGCTGGAAAGCGGCCGTCAGGTCACCGTGGACATCGAGCGCGCGCACATGGAGGACGACGCCGGCAAGCTCACCCACATGGGCGGCGCGGCCGGACGCATCCAGGGCGCCGACTACTCGCTGGTGGACTACAACCGCGGCGGCGTGCCGCTGGTGGAGATCGTCACCCAGATGATCGAGGGCGCAGAGGCCGACGCCCCGGAGATCGGCAAGACCTACGTCGCCGCCATCCGTGAAATCGTCAAGGCGCTCGGCGTCTCCAACGCGCGGATGGAAGAGGGCAACGTGCGCTGCGACGCCAACGTGTCGCTCCGCCCGCGCGGCTCCGACATCCTGGGCACCCGCACCGAGACCAAGAACGTCAACTCGCTGCGCAGCGTCGAACGTGCCGTGCGCTACGAGATCCAGCGCCAGGCGGCGCTGCTGACCGCGGGCGGCACCATCACGCAGGAGACCCGGCACTGGCACGAGGACACCGGCACCACCTCCGCGGGTCGGCCCAAGAGCGACGCCGACGACTACCGTTACTTCCCCGAGCCCGACCTGGTACCCGTCGCCCCGTCGCGCGCCTGGGTCGAAGAGCTGCGCGCCACCCTGCCCGAGCCGCCCGCGGCCCGCCGCAAGCGCCTGCAGGCCGACTGGGGCTTCGTGAACCTCGAGTTCCAGGACGTCGTCAACTCCGACCTCCTCGACGTCATGGAGGCCACCATCGCCGCCGGCGCGCCCGCTCAGGCCGCCCGCAAGTGGTGGACCGGCGAGATCGCCCGCTTGGCCAACGCCGCCGGCGTCACCGCCGAGAGCCTCGTGACGCCGGCGCAGGTCGCCGCGCTGATCGCCCTGATCACCGACGGCACCCTCACCGACCGCCTGGCCCGCCAGGTGCTCGAGGGTGTCATCGCCGGCGAGGGCACGCCCAGCGAGGTCGTCGCCAGCCGCGGCCTGGCCGTGGTCAGCGACGACGGCCCCCTGATCGCGGCCATCGACGAGGCCCTGGCGTCCCAGCCCGACGTGCTCGCGAAGATCCGAGACGGCAAGGTGCAGGCCGCCGGTGCCGTCATCGGCGCGGTCATGAAGGCCATGCGCGGCCAGGCGGATGCGGCCCGGGTGCGCGAGCTCGTGCTCGAACGCGCCGGCAGTGCCCCAGCGGAGCCGGCAGAATAATGGCCCTCTTCAAGCGCCGCCAGGCTGACGCGCCGGCAGCCGCGCCCACGGGTGTGGCTGGCGCATTCGGCGTCGGGATGCAGGTGGTGGTGCGACTGGACCGCAGCCGCTACCCCGACTCGCTGGTGGAGGACCCGATCGGAGTCATCACCGCGCCCGGTGAGCTGGTCGGTTCGGCGCTCTACGCCCCCGTCGTGGGCAAGGAAGCG
This sequence comes from Cryobacterium sp. SO1, assembly GCF_004210215.2. NCBI lineage: Bacteria > Bacillati > Actinomycetota > Actinomycetes > Micrococcales > Microbacteriaceae > Cryobacterium > Cryobacterium sp. SO1. Next base: position 2,334,548 of record NZ_CP067394.1, on the reverse strand, counting down.
GTGTGGGTGGTGCACTTCGAGGAACCGTTCTACGGTCTCGACGGCACGGGCCCGCACGAATCGGCACGCGTGTCGCAGGGTTCGCTTGAGGCAGCTCCGGAGTCGTGATCGCCGTGGCCGACCTCACCCAGCCCGCCGAGGCAGACATCCGTCGGTGGCGGCGGTACCTGGCCGATGAACAGGCCGAAGCCGCCGTCTACCGGGACCTGGCCGGCCGGCGAAGCGGCGAGGAACGCGAGATCCTCCTCGCCCTCGCCGACGCCGAGGGCCGGCACGAAGCACACTGGCGGGCACTGCTGGGCGACAGGGTCGGAGCGCCCCGGAAGGGCGCACTGCGCACCCGGGTCCTTGGGCTGCTGGCGCGCCGGTTCGGTTCGGTCTTCGTGCTCGCCCTCGCCCAGCGCGCCGAGGCCAGATCGCCCTACGACGGCGACGCCGACGCCACCAGCGCCATGGCCGCCGACGAGCGCATTCACGAGGAGGTCGTGCGCGGGCTCGCCGCTCGCGGTCGCCAGCGCCTGTCCGGCACGTTCCGGGCTGCGGTGTTCGGCGTCAACGACGGCCTGGTGAGCAACCTCGCCTTGGTGCTGGGCATCGGAGCCACCGGTGTACCCACCGCCACCATCCTCTTCACCGGCATCGCCGGTCTTCTCGCCGGCGCCCTGTCGATGGGCGCGGGGGAGTATGTGTCGGTGCGCTCGCAACGAGAACTCCTGGAGGCATCCACCCCGAACCCGGCCACCCGGAGCGTGCTCTCGCACCTGGACGAGGCGGCCAACGAGCTGACCCTGGTGTACCGCGCCCAGGGCATGACGCCCGAGGAAGCCGAGGTGCACGCCCGGGAGGTGCTGAGCACCGTGGCCATGGCCACCGGCGCCCTGGATGTGAGTCGGCTGAACGCGTCGGCCGCACCCGCCATCGACGAGCACGAGGCCATCGGCACCGGGGCGGGCGCCGCGATCTCCAGCTTCTGCTTCTTCGCCTCCGGGGCGTTGCTGCCGGTGCTGCCCTACCTGTTCGGCATGCAGGGTGTCGCCGCGATCGTCGTCGCCGCCGTGCTCGTGGGCCTGGCGCTTCTGGCCACCGGCGCGGTCGTCGGGCTGCTCTCCGGCGGGCCGCCGCTCAAGAGGGCACTGCGCCAGCTCGTGATCGGCTTCGGCGCCGCCGGGGTGACCTACCTGCTCGGCCTACTCTTCGGCACCACGATCGCGTAACAGCAGCGCCCGGCCGGCCCTTCTGGCCGGAATTGTTTCCGATGCGGACAACTGGTCCCGGTGCGCCGGGTGCACTTGTCCGCATGAGCAACAGTTAGTCCAGGCGGCGGTCGTCGCGGCCGGTCAAGGCCAGCAGCCGGGACTGCAGCGGTGCATCCTCGGGCATCGGAACCGGGGAATCGAACAGGCCGCTGGCCTCCAGTGCGTCCCGTTGCGGTTCGAACACCGTCCAGACGGCGGCCACCAACGCGTCGTCCAGGACCTCGTCGGCTGCGGTGGCCCTGGCCAGGTCCCAGGAATGGATCGTCACGTCGGACACCTGCTCGCGCAGGTAGTCCAGCACCGTGACGGTGTCGTAGGAGAGCTGCACCGACGCATCCGCGGGAGCCGCCTGCCAGGCCGCCGTGGCGAGCGAGGAGTGCGTGTGCCATTCGGCGGCGAGGTCGTCGCCCAGTGGATCGACCCGGCGCCTGGCCTGGTCCAGGGTCAACCCGGCCAGCAGCGGCGGGATCCACTGCTGCTCGTGGACGACGTGGCGGACCAGGTCGCCCACGGTCCATTCCTTGTCCGGGGTCGGCGCGTTCCAGTCGTCGACGGCGGCGATGCGGCGTGCGAACTCGCGGTGGGCCTGTTTCTGCAGGGTGTACCAGTCGACCTGCGGGGCTGAGTCCGTCGAATCGGCGGGCAGTGCCGTGTCTGTTGTCGTGGTGCTGTCGGTCGGCGCGGTGGCGTGGGTGGTCACAGTGGGCTCACTTCGTTGATCGGTCATGCGGCATCCGCCCAGAGGGGAAAGGCCGGTGCTGGGTGCAACGACACCGGGCACCCCGGCATTCCGTGCCCGCGTCATTTGTCACTGGAGCCCGCCGAATCACTGTCCCCTTGCCTGGAGGTGTCCGGGGGGAGACCGGTTCGTCTCGCCCGTGCGAGAATTTCTGCAAAGAAGTCAGCTTCGATGTAGAAGCCAGCCAGAACCCAGCCAGAACCCAGCCGACCCCGCCGTCGGCCAGACCGAACGGGGTCCCCAGTGTCAGGTGCCATTGCCGTCATGCTTCCACGCGACCTGCCCGCCGCGCAGTTTGTGCCCTACGCCCGCCGGGCCGAAGAACTCGGTTTCGACGAGATCTGGGTGGTGGAGGACTGCTTCTTCCGCGGGGGAATCGCGCAGGCCGCCGTAGTGCTCGCCGCTTCATCGACCATCGTCGTGGGAATCGGGATCCTGCCCGCGGCCGCCCGCAATCCCTGCTTCGCGACCCTCGAGATCGCCACCCTCGCCGAGCTCTTCCCCGGGCGGCTGCAGGTTGGAATCGGACACGGCATGCCGGGCTGGATGCGGCAGACCGGCAGTTGGCCGGCCAGTCCGCTGGCCATGCTCGCCGAAAATATCGACCTGATGCGTGCCCTGCTGCGCGGAGCGAACGTCACGGCATCCGGCCGGTATACCCGGGCGGATGCCGTGGTCCTCGCCGCCGCCCCCGCCACTGTTCCGCCGATCCTGGCGGGCGTGCGGGGCCCGAAGTCCCTCGAGCTGGCCGGCGCCTGCGCGGACGGGGTGGTGTTGGCCGAACCCGTCACACCGGAATACCTCGCCGCCGCGATCGCCGCGTTGGATGCCGGCCGCGACGAGGCCGCCACCGATTTCGGGTTCCCGGACCTCCGACCGCCTCTGGCGAAACGACACGTCGTGGCCTACAACGCGGCCGCTGTCGACGAGGATCCCGCCGTGGCGCGCGCCCTCGTGCGTCCGGCATTGGAGTGGATCGGCGACCCCGATTGGGCCCCGCACATCCGGGTTCTGCCGTTCGCTGCGGAATTCGACGCTCTGCGAGCAACCAGCGCCAGCCGTGCGGACTTCGCGGCAGCGCTGCCCGAGCAGTGGGTCGACCAGCTGGCGGTGGTCGGCACCGCCGCATCCGCACGACGGCGCATCGACGAGCTGCACGCGGCGGGGGCCACGAGCGTGGTCCTCCTCCCGGCCGGCACCGACCCTGTGAAAGCGCTGGAGTCGCTGGCCACGGTCCTGTCGGTTCGCTCGGGTGCCGCCTAGGCTGGAGCAAACCAAAGGAGCAGACACATGGGATTCCTCGATCGCCTCCTGGGCCGACCCGAACAGCCGGAGCAGCCCCGCCGCGCGGCGGCGCCCCAGCGCACCGACGATGAGATCGCGGTGGAGCGCTACCGGTACCTTCTGCGCACGGCGCCGCCCGAAACCATCGAGCAGGTGCACACCGAGGCCTTCAGCAAGCTCACCGACGAGCAGCGCAACCTGCTCTTCCAACAGCTGACCGAGAACGCGATGGAGGGTGAACGCCCGGCCAACGCCGAACCGGCCACCCTCGCCAAGTCCGCCACCCGGGCCGAACTCCGCCAGCCGGGCACCCTGGACCGGGCGTTCGGCGGCGATCAGGCCGGCGGCCGTCAGGGTCCCGGCTTCGGCAGCATGCTCGGCGCTTCCCTGCTGGGCACCGTCGCCGGCTACGTCGTCGGCTCGGCCATCGTGGGCGCCTTCCTGCCCGATGCCGGCGGTGAGGCGGATGCATCCGGCGACTCCGGAGACACCGGCACGGACTCTGGCACCGACCCCGCCGCCGAGACCACGGCGGACTCCGGCGGCGATGTCGGCGGCGACTCCGGCGGCTGGGGCGACTTCGGCGGTGGTGGCGACTTCGGTGGCGGCGACTTCGGCGGGTTCTGACCGGCCGCACGCCGCACCAACCCTGTACTGTCGAAGGTAGCTTCGATTGGATTGCTGCCGGTTCGGCAGAAGGGCGTGGTGCGGCATGAGCAGGCAGGATGGCAGCGACCGGCAGACCACCGGTGCCGACGTCGACGACACCACCGCCACGATGCTGCACATCGACATGGATGCGTTCTTCGCGTCAGTGGAGCTGCTCGACCACCCCGAACTGGTGCACCTGCCCGTCGTCATCGGCCACCGCTCCGGCCGGTCCGTGGTGACCGCCGCCAACTACGTCGCCCGCAAGTACGGCGTCAACTCGGCCATGCCCATGGCCATCGCCCTGCGCCGTTGCCCGGCCGCGATCGTGCTCGAGCCGCACATGAGCCGGTACGCGGAGGTATCCCGCCAGGTGATGGGGATCTTCGGCGACATGACGCCGATGGTCGAACCGCTCAGCATCGACGAGGCGTTCCTGGACGTGACCGGTGCCCGGCGCCTGCACGGCTCGCCGGCCCAGATCGCCGAGAAGATCCGTGCGCGGGTCTTCGCCGAAACCGGGCTGACGTGCTCGGTCGGTGCCGCGTCGACCAAGTTCGTGGCCAAGCTGGCGTCCGGCCGGGCCAAGCCGGACGGCCTGCTGGTGATTCCCGCGGAGGACACCATCGCCTTCCTGCATCCGTTGCCCGTCGGCGCCCTGTGGGGCGTCGGCGCCACCACCGAACAGGCCCTGCTCGGGCTCGGGCTTCGGCAGGTGCGCGACATCGCGCACGCCCCGGTCGAGTTGTTGCAGCGTGCCGTGGGCGTCGCGGCCGCGCACAAGCTGCACGACCTGTCCTGGGGCATCGATCCGCGCAGGATCAACCTCGACCGCGACGAGAAGAGCATCGGTCACGAGGTCACCTTCGAGCACGACGTCACGGATGTGGCCCGGTTGCGGAGTGAACTCCTGCGCCAGTCCGACGCCGTGGCCGCGAAGCTCCGCGGTAACGGCCTGGTCGCGCGAACGGTGGTGCTCAAGCTGCGCTACGCCGATTTCAGTACGGTGACCCGCTCCCGCACCCTGAGCGAGGCAACCAATGTGGGGCGGCGGATCTACGAAGAGGTCGCCGCGAGTTTCGACGTGCTCGCCGCCCGGGGCATCCGGGTGCGCCTCATCGGGGTGCGTGCCGAGCAGCTCGGCACCGGTGACGGCGCCGGGATGGGCCTGTGGGACGATGACGACGACTGGCGCGAGGCCGAGCTGGCCGTGGACACCGTCACCGCCAGGTTCGGCCGGGGGATCGTGCGGCCGGCGTCGCAGCTGCGTGGCGGCAGTTCTCCGAAGCGTGACGTGCACCCCTTCGGGACACCGCAAGGGGAAGGGGAGTAGCCTCGCAGCATGACTAATCTCGCCTTGAAGCTCGCAGAAAACGCTCGAACCATCGGGGTCAGGTCGGCCTATGGGGATCCCGTGCAGATCGAGGGTGTCACCATCGTCCCGGTCGCCCTGGTGCAGTACGGATTCGGCGGTGGCGGTGAAGGCGACGAGTCCGCCGCGGCCGGCGGTGGCGGTGGAGGCATGGCCATCCCGATCGGCGCCTACGTGAAGTCCGGCGGGGCAGCGCGCTTCGAGCCGAACGTGATCTCGCTACTCGCCGTCGGCATCCCGTTCGTCTGGGTCTCCGGAAAGGCCATTGCCCGGATCATCCGCGCGCTCAAGCGCTAACGACGGCGGGCGCTTGGCGGCGCGACGACGTCGCGCAGCACCTCATCGCGCCCGGATGCGCCCGCAGGGTTCTATACTCGAATCGAACAACACGGGAGTCCGGTGAACCGGGCTGAGAGGAAGCTACTTCAGCTTCGACCGTCGAACCTGATCTGGATCATGCCAGCGCAGGGAGGCTTCTCAATCCCGTGCCCAGTATTCCTCTACGGAAAGGGCACGAACAGTGCGCGCATCAAACAACACCCTGTCTTCTCAGACTCCGACCCCCTCCACGTCGCGTAAACCGCGGGTGCTGAAATGGCGGGTCGTCGACATCGTCGTAGCCAGCGTCATCGGCGTCGCCAGCGGCGTGATCTTCTGGGCCTGGGGTCTGGCGTGGTCGCCGCTGAGCGCCCTGCTGGCCTTCACCCCCGGGCTCGAGGGGCTCCTGGCCGGCGGCTGGCTCTTCGCCGGCGTGCTCGGCGGGCTCATCATCCGCAAGCCTGGGGCCGCCGTGTACACCGAGGTGATCGCCGCCGTCGTGTCGATGCTTATCGGCACGCAGTGGGGCTTTTCCACCCTGATCTGGGGCGTGGTGGAGGGTCTGGGCGCCGAGCTCGTGCTGGCGCTGTTCTTCTACTCCAACTGGCGTCTGGGCGTGGCCCTGCTGGCCGGCGCCGGCGCCGGTGTCGCTGTCGGCCTGCTCGACACGACTTTCACGAGCTACGCGGCCCTCGACATCGGCTACAAGGCCGTCTACTTCGTCTCCGCCGTCGTCTCCGGCACCGTGCTGGCCGGGTTGCTGTCCTGGTTGGCGGTTCGCGGGCTCGCCCGCACCGGCGCGCTCAGCCGGTTCGCCGCCGGCCGTGAATCCGGCCCGACCGACCGGGCACTCAGCCAGCCCGCCCAGTGACCGGCGCCAGGGTCACGGCGTCCGGCTGGGGCTGGCGGCACGCCGGCCGGGCCAGGGCCGCGGTCTCCGGGCTGAACCTGGACATTCACCCGGGGGAGCGGGTGCTCGTGCTCGGGCCCAGCGGCGCAGGCAAGAGCACGCTGATGCACGCCCTGGCCGGCGTGCTCGGTGATGACGAGGATGGCGACGAGACCGGCGAGCTCCTCGTGGACGGCCGGCGGCCCGGCGCGTCCCGCGGCCGAGTGGGCCTGGTGCTGCAGGACCCGGATTCCCAGGTGGTGCTCGCCCGGGTGGGCGACGACGTCGCCTTCGGCTGCGAGAACCTGGCAGTGCCGCGCGCCGAGATCTGGCCGCGGGTCGGCCAGGCCCTCGCCGACGTGGGCCTGGACCTGCCGCTGCGACACCCGACCAGTGCCCTCAGCGGCGGCCAGAAGCAACGCCTGGCCCTCGCCGGCGTGCTGGCCATGCGCCCGGGCCTTGTGCTGCTCGACGAGCCCACCGCGAACCTCGATCCGGAGGGCGTGGTGGAGGTGCGGGACGCCGTGCTGCGCTCGGTGGCGGCAAACGGTGCGACCCTCATCGTGATCGAGCACCGTGTCGCCGTCTGGCAGCAGGTGGTCGACCGCATCATCGTGCTCGATCCGGCCGGAGGGATCCTGGCCGACGGGCCCACCGACGCTGTCCTCAGCGACCAAGGCGAGAGGCTGGCCGCCGCCGGGGTGTGGATTCCCAGGTTCCCGCCCGCACCGCCGGAGCGCCGGAATCGTTCCGGGCGCTCCGGGGCAGAGGTCCTGCTCCACGCCGAGGGTCTGTGCGTCGGGCGGGTGCCGTTCGCCCGCAAACGGGCAGTCGTCGTCGCGGGCGAGCTGAACCTGACCCTGGAATCCGGCACCGCCACCGCAGTCACCGGCCCGAACGGCACCGGCAAGTCGACCCTGGCACTCACCCTAGCCGGGCTCCTCGCCCCGGCGGGCGGGCATCTCGCCGCAGCGGAGGCGCTGGCCGCCGGACTCGGGCCGGCCCCACACCGCTGGCGCTCCCGGGACCTGCTCGAGCGCATCGGCACCGTCTTCCAAGACCCCGAACACCAGTTCCTCGCCGGCACGGTGCGGGGCGAGCTCGTCATCGGTCCCCGCGCCCTCGGCCTGGGGGTTGCCGCGCAGGCGGAGCGTGTGGACGCCCTGCTGCACCGGCTGCGCCTGGACCATCTGGCCGACGCGAACCCGTTCACCCTGTCCGGGGGTGAGAAACGCCGGCTGTCGGTCGCGACGGTGCTGGCCACCCGGCCCAAGCTGCTGGTGCTGGACGAACCCACCTTCGGGCAGGATTCCCGCACCTGGGCCGAACTGGTTCGTCTGCTGGCCGAGTTGCTCGACGACGGCACCGCGGTTCTGGCGGTCACGCACGACGAGCAGTTCGTGTCCGCACTGGCGGATGCGCGACTCACCCTGGTGTCCGGTCCCGGGCCGGCCGGCGGTCCCGGCGCTGCCACCGGCAGGTTGAGCAGCGGACTGCGCCGGCGCATCGGAACGGAGCCGTTATGAGCCTGATGACGCCGGAGATCCGGCCGAGTGCCATCGCCCAGGTGAACCCGGTGGCCAAACTCGCCGTGGCGCTGCTGATCAGCTGTGCCCTAATGCTATCAATCGACTGGGTGTCGGCCGCGGTGGCGCTTCTGCTCGAGGTCGTTCTGCTGGCCTGGTGCGGGCTGAGCGCCCGCCAGTTCTGGTTGCGCACCGCGCCGGTATGGATTGCCGCACCATTCGCCGTTCTCACCACAGTGCTCTACGGGCAGGACTCCGGCGCGGTGCTGTTCAGCGCCGGCTTCGTGTCGGTGACGGAGGGATCGGTGGCCCTGGCCCTCGCGATCGGGTTGCGGATCCTGGCCATCGGCATCCCCGGCATCGTACTGCTGGCCACCACCGACCCCACCGACCTCGGCGACGGCCTCGCGCAGGTGCTGCGACTGCCGGCCCGGTTCGTACTCGGCGCCCTGGCCGGTTTACGCCTGGTGGGCATGTTCATCGACGATTGGCACTCCCTCGCCCTGGCCCGGCGGGCCCGCGGCGTGGGCGACGGCGGCGGGCTGCGCGGCCGGGGCCGCCGGTTCGGCGGCCTCGCCTTCGCCCTGCTGGTGCTCTCGGTGCGACGCGGCAGCAAGCTCGCCACAGCGATGGAGGCCAGGGGCTTCGGCAGCGACCTCCCGCGCACCTGGGCCAGGGAATCGGTGTTCGGCCTGCGCGACGGCCTGGTCGTGGCCATCGGGGCCGTCATCGCCGCCACCGCGATCACGGCGGCCGTACTGGCGAGGACGTGGCATTTTGTGCTGGCCTGACCTGATCACTCCGGTCCTGATCACTCCGGTCCTGATCACCCCGGTCCTGGACGCCGTTCGGGCGCTGGGCCGCAATCCCGTCGGCGACCGGGCCGTGATCCTCATCGACGGCCCCAGCGGCGCGGGCAAGAGTACCCTCGCCGACGCGGTGCTGGCCGCCTGGCCGGGCCCGGTCCGACCGACACTGGTGCGCCTGGACGACGTCTACCCGGGTTGGGGCGGTCTGGACGCCGCCATCGACCAAATCGGCCGGTTGGTGCTTGGCGCCCGGCACGCGGGTCGGCCGGCGGCCTGGCAACGCTACGACTGGGCGGCTGCCGGCCCGGCCGAATGGCATGGCGTCGACCCCGGCCGTCCCCTCGTGATCGAGGGCTGCGGTGCCCTGGCCGAGGCACACGCCGCGCTGAGCGACGTGCGGGTGTGGCTGGATGCCGACGATGGCATCCGCAAACAGCGCGCGCTGGCCCGTGACGGCGGCGGGTTCGAAGCACACTGGGACCAGTGGCAGGGAGAGTGGGAGGCGTACCGCGACCGGGACCAGCCCGAGCGGTGGGCGACGGTGCGACTCACCGCCACGCCGCTGGGCTCGTAACGCTGCGCCGGCTTCTGCGGCGAAAGTGCTGCCGCCGCAGTAAGTTGGGGTCATGACTACCCCGCAGAGTGAGAACACCGAATACATCGTGGAGTTTGTGGACGGCCCGCTGGAGGGCCAGGCCGAAACCCGGGTGCTCCTGCACGGCGCGCACGACGCCCGGATCAGCATGGTCGCCGCCGTCGACAGCATGGAGTCACTGTTCTGGTACGACGAGGTCGACAACCGTGCGGTGCAGGGCAAGCTGCACGTGCGCTACGCCTTCGACTCCTCTGACAGCGACCCCGTCGAATCGAACGACGAACCGGACTGAACCCCGATTCCGGCTAAGCGGTGATCACCAGCTGTTGACCAGCGCGCTGATCACCGGGATGGGGTGCAGCAGGCGCCAGCCCGGCCCCGGATCGGTCAGCGTGCTATCCAGCTCCAGGGTGGACGAAACGCTCTCGCCGAACGCATCCACCGTGACCCGGCCGATCTTCGCTCCAGCCCGCCCGGTCGTGACATCGTCGAGGGTCACTTCGGCGTTGCCGTCAGCGGCGGCCTGCCAGCCGAACCGGGTCTTGGGCGTGCCGACGACGGCCCCGGCCGAATCGCCCCACGCCGTTGTGAGGGTCGCGTAGCCGTTGCCCTCAACCAGCACCGGCAACTCGGTCACCCCGGCCCGTGCCGACGCCATCAGCGCCATCAGGTCGGCCGTGAGGGTGTCGTAGTCCGGCTCACCCAGGAACGCGCCGGCGAAGGTGAAGGTCTTCTCCCCGGCGACCACTGTGGCGGTGAACAGGAAGCACACGCCGCCGGCGTCGGTGTAACTGCGGGAGATGCCGGTGATGCCTTCCTCCGGCAGGTAGGCCGTGGTGTTGTTCACGCCGCGCTGGCCGACCAGGGCGGATGCCGGCTGCTTGATGATGTCGGCGATCACGGGATTCGTGGCCGCGAGGGCCGCGACCCTGGCCAGGTCGGCGCCGGTGCCCGCGCTGCCGTCCGCCAAGCCGTTGGCGTCGACGACAGTGGTATCGGGCATACCGTTGGCCGCCAACCAGGCGTTGGCGGCGGTGAGGTAGTCGTCGACCGAGCCGAAGGCCCACCGGGCGAGGGTGTCGGCGTGGTTGTTGCTGGAGCCGAGGATCATGGCCTGCAACATTTCCCGCTCGGTCCAGCTCTCGCCGGGAAAGACGATCACGGTACGGGCATCCTCGGCGGTGTAGTCGAGGTAGTCCTGATAGTCGGCGGTGACCAGCGAGTAGGCCGGACCGGGCTCGCCGGCCTCGAGAGGTTTTGCGTCGAGCACGACGAGAGCCGTGATGATCTTCGCGGCGGATGCCATCGGCAGGGGGTCGCTGCCGCCGCCAAAGGCGATGGGGTCCACGCCCAGGGCCTTCGTCCCGGTGCCGACCGCGGCCGGATCCGCTGTGGCATTCTCACCGGTCGAAGCGTCCACGGGCGTCACGGCGAGGATGCCGCTGGTCCCGGCGGCGGGCAACACCGGGGTGGACGCGGCCACGGAAGCATCCGGCACGGTGAGGGCGACGGTGGCGTGGGGGAGCGGGCCGAGCAGGGTGGCGGGCCCGTACACCCCGATCATCAAGATGACGAGGGTTCCCACCGAAATGCCGATGACCCGGCCAGGTCGAAATCTACTCATGGTTCAGGGTAGCCGACCCCGGTCACGCCCAGCCCAGCTCGTGCAGCCTGTCGTCGTCAATGCCGTAGAAATGGGCGATCTCGTGAACGAGGGTCACGTGAACCTCGTCGCGCAGCTCGTCCAGGGTGTCGACGATGGCCAGCAGCGGCTCACGGAACACGATGATGCGGTCGGGCATCTCGCCGAAGCCGTATTGGCCGCGTTCGGTCAGAGCCACGCCGTCGTAGAGTCCCAGGGTGTCCAGGGTGCCGTTCTCGGGGCGGTCCTCCACCACGAAGATGACGTTGTCGAGGCCGTCCACCATGTCGTCGGGGAGCAGATCGAGTTCGTCTATGACGAGACGTTCGAAGTCGTCGTGGCTGAGCGTGAGCATCCACTCAGCATGACACGCGGCGAACGAAAAAGTCCCGGCCGCCTGCGGCCGGGACTTCTCGTTTCCTTGGGGTGAGTAACGGGGCTTGAACCCGCGACCTCCTGGACCACAACCAGGCGCTCTACCAGCTGAGCTATACCCACCAAGTGCCGCTCCACTCTCACGAGCGAAGGCAACTCAAGAATTCTATTACACGTTTGGGGTGAAGTTGTTCACCACGGCTGCCGCGTGCGATTTCGCTTCGGCACTTGTGGGTCCTGGATCGGCTACGAAAACGCTCTGGCGGTAGTAGGCGAGCTCACGAATCGACTCGAGGATGTCGGCGAGGGCGCGGTGGGCGCCGTCTTTCGCGGGCGCGTTGAAGTAGGCCCGCGGGAACCACCGGTGCGCGAGTTCCTTGATCGACGAGACATCGACGTTGCGGTAGTGCAGCTGCTTGTCCAGACGCGGCATGTACCGGGCCAGGAACGCCCGGTCGGTGCCGATGGAGTTGCCGGCCAGGGGAGCGCGCTGGTCTTCGGGAACAAAACGCAGCACGTACTCGAGCACCTGGTACTCGGCGTCTGCCACGCTCACGCCGTGGGGGATCTCCTCGATCAGTCCGGAGGAGGTGTGCATGTTGCGCACGAAGTCGCCCATGTTCTTGAGGGCCGAGGCGTCGGGCTTGATCACGATGTCGAGGCCGGGGTCGAGAATGTTGAGGTCGAAGTCGGTGACGACCACGGCAATCTCAACCAATTCGTCGTTGTTGATGTCGAGCCCGGTCATTTCACAGTCGATCCATACCAACCGGTCACTGCTATTTGTCATGGGGTGAGTCTAGCGTTGGCCCCGGACGGCCCACCCCGGGGCGTTCGCTGCTCACGCCGCCCGACCGGCGCTCGTAGACTGGCCCTGATGCTTACGACACTCGCCATCCTGCTGCTGCTCAATGCCGTCTGGAACGTTGTGGTCTGGCCACGCTTCTATAAGAGGGTCAGTCAGGATGCTCGGGCGCGGGATGCGTCCGGCAAGCCGACGTCGTTCCTGATCGTGCACGCCGTGCTGGTCGGGGTGTCGCTGCTACTGGCCGCCGTCTCGGCGGTAGTGGCCGTCATCGCACTGGTCAACGGCTAGGAGTCGGTATGGAACTCATCTTCTTCTCTTCGGCGTTCTGTGAGCCGTGCCTGCAGACCCGTGCCGTCCTGGCGGAGGTTGAACGGCTGGTGCCGGCGGCGACGGTGCGGGAACTCGACGTGGCGCACGACAACGCGGCAGCCGAGGCGGCGGGGATCCGCACCATCCCCACGATCATCGTGCACAACGCCGCCGGCGACGAGGTCTTCCGCGCCACCGGCGTGCCGACCCTCGCGCAGGTGCTCGTGGCCACGGCCAAAGCCCTGTAGGCGCGCCGACGCCCGGGTAGCCGTCCGGACTGCGGTATCGTTGAAGCGCTATGCGCCCCCGTAGCTCAGGGGATAGAGCAGGAGCCTTCTAATCTCTTTGTCGCAGGTTCGAATCCTGCCGGGGGCACAGCACAACCCCGCCGGATTGCCGGCGGGGTTGTTTCTTGCATTCGCACGGGTCCATACCGTTCCCAGGTGAGCGAGCGGATGTGCAGCCTGTCCCCAGCGACCACTTGATAGATTCGTCACATGCGAGAACTACAGCAGCAAATCATCCGGGAACTGCACGTGAGTGCGACCATCGACCCAGCCCTGGAGATCCGGCGCCGCGTGAGCTTCCTCAAGGACTACCTCCTCGCCAGCGGGGCACAGGGCCTGGTCCTCGGGATCAGCGGAGGGCAGGACTCCTCGCTGGCCGGGCGGCTGTGCCAGCTGGCCATCGAGGAGCTCACCGTCGAGGGCCACACCGTGCGCTTCATGCCCGTGCGACTGCCCTACGCCGTGCAGCGGGACGAGGATGACGCGCAGCTGGCCCTGGAATTCATCGCGCCAGAGGCGAACCTCACGTTCAACATCCAGCGAGCAGTCGACGGCTTCGAGGCCGAATTCGCTCAGAGCACCGGCACCCCGATGACCGACTTCGACAAGGGCAACGTCAAGGCCCGCGCCCGGATGATCGCGCAATATGCCATCGCCGGCGCCCATGGCCTGCTGGTGGTCGGAACCGACCACGCGGCAGAGGCGGTGACAGGGTTCTTCACCAAATACGGCGACGGCGGCGCGGATCTGCTCCCGCTGACCGGTCTCACCAAACGGCAGGGCCGGGCGCTGCTGATGGAACTCGGTGCTCCGGAGCAGCTCTACCTCAAGGCGCCCACGGCAGACCTCCTGGATGACACCCCCGGTCAGACCGATGAGGCGAACCTGGGGATGCAGTATGAGCACATCGACGACTTCCTCGAGGGCAAGGCCGTGGATGACCAGGTGGCCCAGGCCATTGAGCGCCGCTACTTGAGCACCGAGCACAAGCGTCAGGTGCCGGCATCCCTGTTCGACGACTGGTGGAAGTAGTCCGAAGACCCCGGCGGGTGACCTGCCGGTAGACAACAAACGCCGGCCCGCGAGAGCGGACCGGCGTTTCTGTTTCGAAAGCGTGAGGCTCAGGCCTTCGGTAGCGGCGCTGGGCGCACTTCCAGGGCCTGAACATCGTCGAGGAGACGCTGGGTCTCTGTTGACGGGGACGCGGTTGACGCAGATGCTGACGGGGGCGCTGCCGCGGGAACGTAGCCGAGCGGCTGGCCAGCCGACGCCCGCGCGGGAGGGGCGGGGGTCGCGAACTGGTCGTGGTGCTGCTGCGCCACCCAGGCGTCCTGCTCGGCGACGAGGTTCTTCTCGGTGGAGCTGTTCTGCGTCTTCCACCGGTCCAGGTCGGCCTGGAAGATCTTCCGGGCCCTGGACGGCTTCTTCTGCCAGTCGATGAGGCGGTCGCGGAACTCGACGAGCGCCGGCTCGAGCTGGTAGCCGAAGGTGGCCGAGGTGCGCTTGAGTTCGGCCAGCTGGTGGGCTGCCCAGTCCGCCGCGATGCTGGACCCCTTGATCGGCAACAGCCGGATCTGGATGTCGGCCATGCCGACGGCCCGGTCGTTCATCACCTGCTCCTGCGGGGTCAGCGAGTTCCAGACGGATGCCTCGGTCGCGGCATCCACGATCGATCCGATGGCCGCGGCCTTGAGCTCACGGTCGTGCTGGGCGAGCAGGCGCGCGATGGCACCGCGTGCGATCCAGGCCGCCAGGAGGCTGGCCACGATAATTGCGACGATCAGCGCGATGGCGCTGAAAATCACGGGCTGGTTCCTGGTCGCTGAGAGCCAGGTTACGAAATCATTCCACCACTGCATGTGCGGAAGGCTACCTCCTGGTCCGACGCATCGCCGGGAACCGTGACGGCGTGGCCGATACACGGTGTCAAACCGAGATGCGCCAGCCGGTCAGGCCGGTGCGGTGCCCTGGTCCTCGAGCGCGTCCCGACTGAGCATCGCCGCGCCGGCGACAGCCGCGGGCATGGTCACAACCGCCAGGAAAGGGACGAGAAACAAGAGATACGCCGCCGCGCCGAAGCCGACCGCGATTCCGCGTCGCATCCGCAAGGTCCGTCGACGTTCCCGCACCGTGAAACCGCGGGCGTCGAAGGCGAAGCCGGTGAGCTCGACCACCAGCAGCCAGCCGCCCAAGAGGGCGCCGAGCACGGCGACCAGGATGGGCCCCACGAGCGGAATGAAGCCGCTGGCCAGCAGCAGCAAGCCGACGCCGACGGCGGGCAGCAGGAGCCGAAGGCCGTCGCCGATGGCGCGGCCGAGCGATCGCCAGAAGCCCCGCTCCGGGGCGCTGGGCGGGTTGCCGAGGTCGGTTTCGACGGCGTGCCAGATCCGCTCGTAGAACGGGTCGCCCACCACCAGGGTGACCGCGGTGAACGTGTAGACGACGACCAATGCGGCGACCAGCACGAAGACCAGGGCGGCTGCTACCCGGGTCGTGAGCATCACTGGCTCGGCCCAGTCGTTGGCGAAGGGTGTCGCCCAGGTGACCAGAGCGTCGAGGTTGACGAGCAGCAGCACGATCCCGACGAGGTACACGGCGCCGACGGCGACCGCCGGCAGGGCGCCGAGCAGCATCAGCTTCGGCGAGGTGATCCACATGCCGAACCCGCGACCCAGGTAGAGCACCCCCGCGAGTAGATCGGGAACGAGCCCAGGCCGGGACCGGGCTGGCTGGGACCGGGCTGGCTGGGCGGGTGTCGGCTGGGGCAACATCGTTTCAGCGTAGCGGCGCGAGCGCCCGGCTTCAGCGGAAGCAGTCGGCCGCGTCATCGATGCGCCAGAAGGCACCGAGTTCGATGCGGCGGGTGGACATGACCAGACGCCGTGCCAGGTACCGCTCGCCGTCGGGATGTGTCTCGCGTTCGATGTGCCCCAGGACGGCCCCGGACCCGTCGACCACCCGCCACAGTCCGTCGCGCACGACTACCAGGCTCGGGCCGCTGGTCCACGCGGAGCCGCCGGCCCGTGCGGGCCGGGCGCCGTGAGCGATGGCCGTGGGTCGTACCGCCATGGTGAGAGTGGTCATGGTGTGCTCCAGACGAAAGGGCGGGCGCGGTTGCCGTTGGCCTCAGGGTAGAACCGGCCACCGACATCCGCGCCCGCCCCCATCGGGATGGGCGTGCCGGCTAGTTCATGCCGGTGCCGTGCACAGCGTGCGGCTCGATGGCGGCGATCTCGTCGGCGTCCAGCGCGGGTGCATCCAGCGCGGCCACGGTCTGCTCGAGCTGGCCGATGCTGCTGGCGCCCACGAGCACGCTGGTGACCTGCGGCTGGCGCAGGATCCAGGTGACGGCGAGCTGGGCCAGGGTCTGGCCGCGGTCGGCGGCGATGGCGTTCAGCGCCCTGGCGCGCTCGAGGTAGGTGGCGTTGAGCGAGCTCTCGTTCAGGAACCGGCTGGTGGCAACCCGGGAGTCCGACGGCACGGAGCCGCTGAGGTAGCGATCGGTCAGCAGGCCCTGGGCGAGCGGGGAGAAGACGATGCTGCCCATGCCGAGGTCGTCGAGCACCGGGAACAGGCCGTCTTCGATGTGCCGGTCGAACATGGAGTACCGCGGCTGGTGGATGAGCAGCGGGATCTTGTGCTCGGCCAGGGCCGCGTATGCGGCGACGGTCTGCTCAGGGCTGTAGTTGGAGATGCCGGCGTACAGGGCCTTACCCGACTGCACGGCGGTGGCCAGGGCGCCCATGGTCTCTTCGATGGGCGTTTCGGGGTCGGGGCGGTGGGAGTAGAAGATGTCGACGTAGTCCAGGCCCAGGCGGCCCAGGCTCGCGTCCAACGACGACAGCAAGTACTTGCGCGAGCCGAAGTCGCCGTAGGGGCCCGCCCACATGTCGTAGCCGGCCTTGCTGGAGATGATCATCTCATCGCGGTAGGGGCGGAAGTCTTCGGCGAAGATGCGGCCGAAGTTGGTTTCGGCGGAGCCGGGGGGCGGGCCGTAGTTGTTGGCCAGGTCGAAGTGGGTGACGCCCAGGTCGAAGGCCCGGCGCAGGATGCCGCGCTGGGTGTCGATCGACCGCTCGTGGCCGAAATTGTGCCACAACCCCAGCGACAGTGCGGGGAGTTTCAGACCGCTGCGCCCGGTTCGGCGGTACGGCATCTCGGAATAGCGGTTCTCTGCAGCAGTGAAGGTCATGAACTCACTCTAGGTCTGCGGCCCCTCCCCAGGCGGCGGTGGGCGCTGGTTCTGCACAGCCGGGACGCTCGGCGTCGCCAACCGGTGCCGATCGGCGGAGGGTGGCTGCAGCGCGGCCCGGGAGCACGAACCCGGCACGAGGACTGTTCCCGGGTCGCGTCCAACGCCATCCGCCTCGTGCCGCCCAGGAGAATCCCGTGACCGACACCATCGCCCTGACCGGAATCGTTGCCACCACCCCGCGCCATCTGGTGACGAGTTCGGGTCTGGCCATCACCTCGTTCCGACTGGCCTGCCGCCAGCGCCGCTTCGACCGGGTGAAGAACTCCTGGGTGGACGCCGACACCAATTGGTACACGGTCTCGAGCTTTCGGCAGCTCGCCCACAACGTGGTGGCGTCGGTGCACAAGGGCGAGCCGGTGCTGGTGACCGGGCGCCTGCGCATCCGTGACTGGGAGAACGAAGACCGGTCCGGCACCTCCGTCGAGGTGGAAGCCGACGCCGTCGGCCACAACCTCAGCTGGGGAACGACGTCCCTGGTGCGCAGCATCATGCCGGCGGCGACCGAGCAGCGGGACCCGGACTCAGCTGGCGGCGCCGAGGGCGGGATTCCGGCCGGGCCTGCGGGTGCGGCCGAGGCTGAGCTGGGTGGACTTGACGGTACCCAGGGGGAAACGGAAACACAGTCCGCCTAGACTCGACTTCTCGGTCGCAGCGTGCGGCGGTGGGGGAGGACTACGCGTGGCGCGGAACTTGGACGCACCCGTTCGGCGCTGCCGCAGAGCGACGACCTGGGCAGCGTGCCTTGTCCTCGGACTGGGCCTGGCCGGTTGCTCGCTGCCCACCGGTGACGCCTCGACGCCGACGCCGACCGTGTCTCCGACAACAACGCCCATTGCCACGGTCGCTGAAGCGCCGGCGCTTGTGCCCGAGGGCGCGGCCGCCGAGAATCTGCCGTATTTCGATTCGGTCATCACCGCAGCACTCGCCGCGGACCCCAACCCGGCCGGCCGCAGCTACGTCGACGCCCTCGTTGCCGCCGGCTTCGACAAGACCACCATGGAAGTCACCTCGGACACCACCACAACGGGTGAACCGGCCGACTCCATCCAATTCTCCGCCCGCGTCAACGGAGAGTGCCTGATCGGCCAGAACGGCCCCTCGTCCGGCGGCTATCACAGCATCGCCGCCGCCCCGCTCGCAACCGGAACGTGTCTCGTCGGAGCCACGCGCCAAATAGACTGGTAAACACTATGGCTGAATTCATTTACTCGATGGTGCGTGCGCGCAAAGCCATTGGAGACAAGCTCATCCTCGACGACGTCACGATGTCGTTCTTCCCCGGAGCCAAGATCGGCGTGGTGGGCCCCAACGGTGCCGGTAAGTCCACGATCCTCAAGATCATGGCCGGCCTCGACACCCCCAGCAATGGTGAGGCCCGGCTGTCGCCCGGCTACTCCGTCGGCATCCTGATGCAGGAGCCGGAGCTGGACGAGACCAAGACCGTGCTGGAGAACGTGCAGGAAGGTGTTGGCCCGATCAAGGCCAAGGTCGACAGGTTCAACGAGATCAGCGCCGCGCTGGCCGAACCCGACGCCGACTTCGACACCCTGCTCGAAGAGATGGGCACACTGCAGGAAGAGATCGACGCGGCAGACGCCTGGGACCTCGACTCCCAGCTGGAACAGGCGATGGACGCCCTGCGCACGCCGCCGGGCGACTACTCCGTCGTCGACCTCTCCGGTGGTGAGAAGCGCCGCGTCGCCCTGTGCAAGCTGCTGCTCCAGAAGCCCGACCTGCTGCTCCTGGACGAACCGACCAACCACCTCGACGCCGAAAGCGTGCTCTGGCTCGAGCAGCACCTCGCCAAGTACCCCGGCGCCGTGCTCGCCGTCACCCACGACCGGTACTTCCTCGACCACGTGGCCGAGTGGATCGCCGAAATCGACCGCGGCCACTTGTACCCCTACGAGGGCAACTACTCCACCTACCTGGAGAAGAAGCAGGAGCGCCTGCAGGTGCAGGGCAAGAAGGACGCCAAGCTCTCCAAGCGCCTCGCCGAGGAACTCGACTGGGTTCGCTCCAACGCCAAGGGCCGTCAGGCCAAGTCGAAGGCCCGTCTGGCCCGGTACGAAGAGATGGTCAACGAGGCCGAGCGCGGACGCAAGCTCGACTTCGAAGACATCCAGATCCCCGTGGGCCCGCGCCTGGGCGCTCAGGTCATCGACGCCAAGAAGCTCAAGAAGGGCTTCGGCGACCGGGTCCTGGTCGAAGATCTGTCCTTCACCCTGCCGCGGAACGGCATCGTCGGCGTCATCGGCCCGAACGGTGTGGGTAAGACCACGCTGTTCAAGACCATCGTGGGCCTCGAGCCGCTGGATGCCGGTGACCTGAAGATCGGCGAGACCGTCGACATCTCCTACGTCGACCAGTCCCGTGGCGGCATCGACCCGAACAAGTCGCTCTGGGAAGTCGTCTCCGACGGCCAGGACTACATCCAGGTCGGCAAGACCGAGGTGCCGTCCCGGGCCTACGTGTCCACCTTCGGCTTCAAGGGGCCCGACCAGCAGAAGAAGGCCGGTGTGCTTTCCGGTGGTGAGCGCAACCGCCTGAACCTCGCGCTGACCCTTAAGCAGGGCGGCAACCTGTTGCTGCTCGACGAACCGACTAATGACCTGGACGTCGAGACTCTCGGCTCGCTGGAGAATGCGTTGCTCGAGTTCCCCGGTTGCGCCGTGGTCATCACCCACGACCGGTGGTTCCTGGACCGTATCGCCACGCACATCCTCTCGTACGAGGGCACGGCCGAGGCTCCGGGCAACTGGTACTGGTTCGAGGGCAACTTCGAGTCCTACGAGCAGAACAAGATCGAGCGACTCGGCCCGGACGCGGCCAAGCCGCACCGGTCCGCGTACCGCAAGCTCACCAGGGACTAGGTAGCTATGCGGCTACACGTTCCCATCCGGCTGCGCTGGTCGGATCTTGACGCGTACGCCCACGTCAACAACGCCGAGATGCTGCGCCTCCTCGAGGAGGCGCGCATCCAGGCATTCTGGTCGAACGACGAGCCGGAGTCAACCGCGTCCACTGCCGGTGAGAGCACGGCGGTGCTCGACGGTCGGCCGGGCGCGGCGACTCTGACGCTGATCGCTCGGCTTGAGATCGAATACCTCGCTCCGATCCCGTATCTGCGCTCGCCGATCGACATCCAGCTGTGGATCGGCAAGCTCGGCGGCGCCAGCCTCGACGTGTGTTACGAGGTCTACGGTCCCGCGGGTCAGGACAGCGCCCGGTTGTACGCGCGAGCCACCACCACCATCGTCTTGGTGGATGCGGCCACGGAACGCCCCCGCAAGATCAACGAACTCGAGCGAGCCGCCTGGACTCCCTACCTCGAGCCCGCGATCACCTTCACTCGCAAATAGCCTCCCGCGAACTGTGACTTAAGCACCACAATCCCGAGTTTTTCGGGGCTTAGCTCACAGTTCGCGAGAGTGCACGGGGTTAGCCGGCGAGGACTTTGTCGCCGTCGAGCGCGACCTTAACCGCGGGCAGGGGCTCGGTGGCCGGACCCTTCAACACCGCTCCGGTCACCGTGTCGAAGAGCGACTTATGGCACGGGCAGTTCAGGCCCTTCTGCTCCGGGACCACGATGCAGCCCTCGTGGGTGCAGATCGCGCTGAAGGCCACGACCTCGCCGGCGGTGGGCTGGGAGACGATGATCTGCGATCCGTCGAGCATCACCGCCACGGCCCCGCCGACAGGAATGTCCGACAGCACGGCGACTTCGGTGGGTGTGCTGGTACCCGGGTCGGTGTCGCTGCTCGTCTCGTCAGGTGCGCAAGCGGCCAGGGCGAGGACGGTTCCGGCACCGCCGGCAATGAGCAGGCTGCGGCGGGTGAGGGCTGCTGGGTCGGTCATGATGCTCCCGGTACGGATGAGAATGAGGGCGAGGGTGGGTCTACAGCGGGATCCTAGTCCCGGGGCGTGGGCACCCGCACCATGCCTTCCTGGGCCACCGTGGCCAGCAGCAGGCCGTCACGGCTGTAGATGCTGCCGGTGGACAGGCCGCGGCCGCCCTGGGCGGAGGGGGAGTCCTGCACGTACAGCATCCACTCGTCGACCCGGCCGAAGCGGTGCCACCACATGGCGTGGTCGAGGCTGGCGACCTTGAGCCCGGGGGTGGCCCAGGCCAGTCCGTGCCGGCGCATGACCGGTTCCATGATCGAGTAGTCGCTCACGTAGGCGAGCGCGGCGCGGTGCAGGTCGGGGTCGTCGGGGATGGGCTCGAAGGTTTTCATCCAGAGCATCTGCTTGCTGGTGTGCTCCCCGTCCACGGTGAGGTAGATCGAGGAAGGCACGTGACGCATGTCGAACGGCCGGTCGTTCGCCCAGGCGCGCGCGAAGTCGTGGTCGATGTGACCGAGGGTGTCTGCCGTGGTCGGCAGGGACTCAGGGTCGGGGAGGTCCGTCGGCATCTCGAGGTGATGCTCAAGGCCCTCATCCTCGTCCTGGAACGACGCGATCATCGACAGGATCGGCACGCCGTTCTGGTACGCCTGGGTGCGGCGGGTGGAGAAGGAGCGGCCGTCGTGGATGCGGTCGACCGAGAAGGTGATCGGGTGGTTCACGTCGCCGGGGCGCAGGAAGTAGCCGTGCATCGAGTGCACGTGTCGTTCGTCCGGCACGGTGCGAATGGCGGCGACGAGGGACTGTGCGAGCACCTGTCCGCCGAAGACACGCCCCTGCGGCATCCACTGGGACGGACCGGTGAAGATGTCTTCGCTGGTGCGCGCACCGGTGTCGGTCAGGTCGAGAGCGGCCAGAAGACCCTCCAGCGGTGCGTGCATGCTGCCTCCTTGTTCGAGCTCGGGTCCGTGGACGCCGACGTACCTTGGTAGTTTAGACAGCAGATGAGCCAGTCATTCTCCCTCTCAGATTCCCTGTCCCTCGGCGACCTCCAGGTCTACCTTTCGCGCGCCAGCAGGGTGGAGGACGGGTCGGTGCGCCTGGTGTCCGCCGCGGGCGTGCTTGCCGTCTACACCGCGATCCTGTACCCGCGGGGACTGCTGGACACCAGCCCCACCGTGCTCGGGCTGCGCACGTTCGCGCTGACCGAAGCCGTCGAACTGGACGTCGTCGTGCCGGTGCGGTCGCTGCTGGACCGGCTGCTGAGGCTTGAGGCGGCGATGACGGACGCTCAGGCACCCGTGACGGTGACCGTGCCGCTGCAGGTGTCGTCGGTGACCTGGGCGGGCATCACGCCGCCTCGGGGCGGCTGGAAGTCCCAGGGCAGCGCGTCCGCTGCCGTCTTCGAGGCCGCCGCCCGCGAGGGGATCGCCGAGGTCGCCTCCGTCATCCCCACCGGTACCGGCGAGCAGATCGTGCAGCGGGTGCGTTCCGAGGTCTGGGGTCGCCCGATCGAGGCGCTGGACTTCGTGCCGACCGGGGCCGGGTTCGCCGCGGTGAGCCTGGGGTTCCTGGCGGCGGATGAGCCGGTGCAGCTGTTCGAGACCGGCCCCTGGACCCGGCTGAGCACCGCGCGCGGCCACATCCTGGTGCGCCGCAAGCCCTGGAGCCTGCGCGCCTAAGTCCCCTCGCGAACCGTGAGTTAAGCACCCTGACTCGGCGTTTTTCGGGGCTTTACTCACGGTTCGCGGGGTTAGAGCGCGGTGGCGACGGCCCGGCCGGCCGTGCGGCCGGAGAAGAGGCAACCGCCCAGGAAGGTGCCCTCGAGCGAGCGGTAGCCGTGCACCCCGCCGCCGCCGAATCCGGCGGCCTCGCCGGCCGCGTACAGGCCGGGGACCGGCTGTCCGTCGGGGTTGAGCGCCCGGGAGGAGAGGTCGGTTTCGATGCCGCCCAGGCTCTTGCGCGTGAGCAGGTGCAGCTTCACGGCGATCAACGGCCCACTGGCGCGGTCGAGCAGCTTGTGCGGGCTCGCCACACGGATGAGCTTGTCGCCGCGGTACTGCCGGGCCTGGCGGATCGCGTTGATCTGGGCATCCTTGCTGAAGTTGTTGTCGAGTTCACGATCGCGGGCCAGGACTTCGCGCTCCACCCGCCCCGCATCGATGCGCACCTCGGGGGATCGCTGCTGCATGCCCGCGATCAGCTGGTGCAGGGTGTCCGCCACCACGAAGTCCTCACCGTTGCGCTTGAACGCCTCAACCGGGCCGGGGGCGCCCGGTGCGACGCGCTTGGCGAGCAGGCGCAGGTCTTTGCCGGTGAGGTCAGGGTTCTGTTCGCTGCCCGACAGCGCGAACTCCTTCTCAATGATCTTCTGGGTGAGAACGAACCAGCTGTGCTCGTGGCCGGTCTTCAGCAGGTGTTCCATCGTGCCGAGGGTGTCGAAACCCGGAAACAGCGGTGCCGGCAGTCGTTTTCCGGTGGCGTCCAGCCAGAGTGAGGACGGGCCGGGCAGGATGCGGATGCCGTGCCGGGCCCAGACCGGATCCCAATTGACGATGCCTTCGGTATAGTGCCACATCCGGTCGCCATTGATCAGCCGGGCGCCGGCCGTCTCGGTGATGCCGAGCATCCGGCCATCGACGTGGGCGGGCACGCCCGAGAGCATCGTGGCCGGGGCGGGGCCGAGCCGGGCCGGCCACTGCGCTCGCACCAAATCGTGGTTGCCACCGATGCCGCCGCTGGTGACGATCACCGCGGAGGCGCGCAGCTCGAACTCGCCGACTGCATCCCGGTTGCTGGCCTGCCCGCGTGCCGCGGTGCTGGGCGCCAGGAGGCTGCCGCGAACCCCCGCCACGGCGCCGCGCTCGATGATCAGCTCATCGACCTGGTGCCGGTGCAGCGCCGTGACCAGGCCCGCACGCACGCCCTCGCGCACCCGCGTGATGAACGGCTCCAGGATAGCCGGCCCGGTACCCCAGACGATATGGAATCGGGGCACCGAATTGCCGTGCTGAAGCGCCGTGTACCCGCCTCGTTCCGCCCAGCCGACGACAGGGAAGAACCTCACCCCACGCTCCCGCAGCCAGGCCCGCTTCTCGCCGGCGGCGAAATTCAGGTACGCCTCGGCCCACCGGGTGGGCCAGTAGTCCTCGGTGCGATCGAAACCTGCGCTGGCGAACCAGTCCTGCCGCGCAAGCTCCAGGGAATCCTTCACGCCCATCCGGCGTTGCTCGGGAGAGTCCACCAGGAACAGGCCCCCGAACGACCACCAGGCCTGCCCACCGAGCGAGGCGGCGGGCTCCTGATCGACCAGCAGCACCCGCTTGCCCGCGTCGACCAGTTCGGCCGTGGCCACCAAGCCTGCCAAGCCCGCTCCGACGACGATCACGTCTGCGGATGTGTTCGGCTGGGCGGGCAGGCCGGGGCGGGTTGGGCTCATGATGACTCCGTTGTCAGTGAGGTGGTGAAACAGGGGCGTGCGGCACGGATGGCGCGCGGTGGAGGTTATTCGTCGAAAGTGTTGACCATAGCGTGCGCCGCGCGCTCGAGGTAGTCCCAGAGCGTGGCGCGCTGCAGCGGCGGCAGCTCACAGGAGTCGAGGGCATTCTTCATGTGCAGCAGCCAGCGGTCGCGTGCGTCAGGGTTCACCTTGAACGGTTGGTGGCGCTGGCGAAGGCGCGGGTGGCCGCGCTGCTCGCTGTACGTGCCGGGGCCGCCCCAGTACTGTTCGAGGAACCCGGTGAGCCGCTCGGCGGCGGGGCCGAGGTCCTCCTCCGGGTACATGGGCTTCAGAACGGGGTCGCCGGCTACGCCACGGTAGAACTCGGCGACGAGCTTCTCGAAGAACGGCCGACCGCCGACCTCGCGGTAGAACGACGGCCCGAGCGCCGCGCCGTTTTCGCCGGCGCGTAGGTGCACCCCTGAGGCCCCCGTGACCGGGATCAGGACCGGCCCCTGGGCGGAGGCGGGCCTGATGGTGTCGTTCGAAGCGTTCGGATCAGTCATTGAGGTCTCCATCGCGCGGGGGGTTCGGGTCGGACGGCGGTGCCGGCTTCTGCTCCGCCGGCTTCTGCTCCGCCGGCTTCTGGGCGGTCGACTTCTGCCCAGCCGGCTTCTGGGCCGTCGGCGCCTGGCTGGCAGGCTTCTGCTCTGCCGGATTCTGCTCGGCCGGCTTGTCGATCGGCCGGGTGCGCGGTTTCGCCGGCTGCTTCGAGACGGGCTTGGTGGGAGACCCGGCGGGCTCGCTTGTGGCCGCCGGGCGCTCGGGCGGTGTGGCGACGGGCGGTGCGCTCGAAACGTCGGGCGCGTCGGAGAACGCGGGGGAAGCATCCTGCACCGGCAGGTGTACTGTGCGGGGCGCACGCGGTGCCTGGTTGCGGGCGATGGACGGGATGCGGGTGGTGGGCTGGGCGGTGGCGTCGCTGGTCTGCGGGGTGGACCCGATGGGGCGCGTCACCGGTGGCTTCGCAGCGCGCGGGGGCTGGGGTGCTGCGGTGTCTGGCGCGGCGGTCTGCGGCGCGGCGGTCTGCGGCACTGCGGTCTGCGGTGTCGCTGCGTGCGGCGACGGCGCGGCGGCCGCGGCTGCCGCCTCGGCGGCCTTGGCGGCACGGCTCTTCCGTGGGGCCTTCTTTGGCGGAGCGATCACGGGAAGCGGTGTGGTGCGCGGCGGGCGGGCGCCCTGCACGCTCGCGGCGCCCTCGAAACCGGTGAGCACGATGCTGGTCAGCGAGGGCAACTCGATTCCCATCACGTCGAGCGCCTTCTTGAGCCGCAACCGCAGTTCGCGGGCCACATCGTCCTTGGCCGTGGTGCGGGTCTTGATGACGATGCGGATGACGATGGCCTCTTCGGCGATCGACTCGATGCCCCACACCTCGGGCTTCTCCAGCACCCTGGAGCGCCACTTGCTGTTCGTCGCCATCTCCACGGCAACACGCAGCATCTCGGCCTGGACGGCGTCGACGTCGGTCTTGTACGGCACGGCGAGGTCGATGATCACGCGGGCCCAGCCCTGCGACATATTGCCGACGCGCAGGATCTCGCCGTTGCGCACGAACCACAGGGTGCCGTTGACGTCGCGTACCTGGGTGATGCGGATGCCGACGGCCTCGACGACACCCGTCGCGGGGCCCAGGTCCACCACGTCGCCCACGCCGAGCTGGTCCTCCATCACCATGAAGAGGCCGTTGAGCACGTCCTTGACGATGTTCTGGGCGCCGAAACCGAGGCCGGCGCCGAGAGCGGCGGTGAGGAGGGCGAACGAGGTGAGGATGTTGGGGTCGATCACGGTCACGATCAGCAGAATGCTGACCACGACGACCAGCACGTTCACGATGTTCGTGAGCACGGAACCCAGTGTGCGGGTGCGCTGCACGGTGCGTACAGCGGATACCGGCGAGACGTTCAGAGCCTGCGTGTCGTCAACGTTCTGGGTCTTCTTCACCCCGGACACGATCTGGTTCACAACGCGATGGATGGCGAAGAGAAGCAGCCAACGCGCAATGAGCGCGAAGATGATGATGAATGCGACTCTGATGATTTTCCATCCCAGAATCAGGTTGACTGTTGTCCAAAATGTGTCCCATGTCATAGCGCGCCCAGTCTACCGAGCGCGTGCCCGGCGCATCCTGAGACGCCGACGGCGCCGCCCGATTCACAAGGAAATCGAGGCGACGCCGTCGAGGTGCTGCGGGTAGTTGCGGTTACTCCTGGTCGCGGGCCTGCACGCGGAGGCTCCGCTCCACGCCGGCCAGGTTCTCCACCACGAGACGGCGAAGCGCCGCGGGCTCGGGGTTCGCATCCAGCCACGCGCGGGTCGCGTCGACCAGGGCCTGGTTCGACAGTGGCGACGGGTACAGACCCACGATCAGCTTCTCCGCGATGGAGTAGCTGCGCGACGCCCAGACCTTCTGCAGCATGTCGAAGTACTGGCCAACGAACGGCTCGAGCAGGCTCGTGTCGTGCGCGCGCAGGAACCCGGCTGCGGTGACCCGCACGATGGTGTTCGGGGCGGTATCAACATCGATGAGCGACGACCAGGCGGCCTGCTTGCCCTCGGTGGTGGGGATCGCGGCGCGCGCGTTCGCGGCCGACTGGGCGCCGGTGGCGGTGTTGTCGGCGGCCAGGGCTGCAGCGATCTCAGTCTCGCCCGCTTGGCCGCCGGCGACGAGCGCCGCGAGCAGTTCCCAGCTGAGGTCGGTGTCGATGCTCAGGCCCGGCAGCGCGAACGCTCCCGTGCGCAATCCCGCGACGGCGGCCAGCTGCGCCGGTGTTTCGGCGACGGAGGCGAAGAACTTGACGAACTGGAACTGGGCGTCGCTGCCGGCCTCCGCGCCCTGGGCGAGAGTCCACAGCGCGTCGCCGACCGAAGCGACGGTGGCATCGCGGTGCTCAGGAGCCACGTAGTACTGCGCCGCGAGCGACACCTGGCCGAGCACCGTGCGGAGCGTGGTGGATTCGGTCTCGGTGGCGATGTTGCCGAGCACCAGCTTGACGAAGTCGCGCGGCGAAGTCTCCGCGTCGCGGGTGGCGTCCCACACGGATCCCCAGACCAGCGAGCGGGCGAGCGGGCGCTCAATGGCGGCGAGGTGCTCGAGGGCCACGGCGTGCGAGGCCGGGTCCAGGCGTACCTTGGCGTAGGCGAGGTCGTCGTCGTTGAGCAGGATCAGGTCGGCGCGGCTGCGGCCGACAAGCTCCGGAACATCCGTCTGGGCGCCGTCGACGTCGAGCTCGACCCGGTGGGTGCGCACCAGGGCGCCGTCGACCAGGTCGTAGAACCCGATCGCCAGGCGGTGCGGGCGGATGGTGGGGTAGTCGTCCGTGGCGGTCTGCAGCACGGCGAACGCGGTGATGACACCGGCGTCGTCGACCTCGATCTGCGGGCGCAGCGTGTTCACGCCGGCGGTCTCCAGCCACAGCGCGGCCCAGCCAGACAGGTCCCGGCCGCTGGCCGCTTCGAGTTCGACGAGCAGGTCGGAGAGCTCGGTGTTGCCCCAGGCGTGCTTCTTGAAGTACGACGCCACACCCGTGAAGAACGCGTCGATGCCGACCCAGGCGACGAGCTGCTTGAGCACGGAGCCGCCCTTGGCGTAGGTGATGCCGTCGAAGTTCACCTGCACGTCTTCGAGGTCGGTGATGGTGGCGACGACCGGGTGGGTCGAGGGCAGCTGGTCCTGGCGGTAGGCCCAGCTCTTCTCCATCGCCGCGAAGGTGGTCCACGCCTCGGTCCACTCGGTTGCCTCCGCGGTGGCGATGGTCGACGCCCACTCGGCGAACGACTCGTTCAGCCACAGGTCGTTCCACCACTTCATGGTGACCAGGTCGCCGAACCACATGTGCGCCAGCTCGTGCAGGATCGTGACGACGCGGCGTTCCCTGATCGCGTCGGTCACCTTGGAGCGGAAGACGTAGGTCTCGGTGAAGGTGACCGCGCCGGCGTTCTCCATGGCGCCGGCGTTGAACTCCGGCACGAACATCTGGTCGTACTTGTCGAACGGGTACGGGAAGTCGAACTTCTCCTCGAAGTAGGCGAAGCCCTGACGGGTCTTCTCGAAGATGTAGTCGGCGTCCAGGTACTCGAACAGGCTCTTGCGGCTGAACAGGCCCAGCGGGATGATGCGGCCGTCGCTGGAGGTGAGCTCGCTGCGCACCACGGCGTAGGGACCGGCCACGAGAGCGGTGATGTAGCTGGAGATGGTGTGGGTGGGCGGAAAAGCCCAGGTCTTGTTGCCGTTGCCGGCATCCGTGGGCTCGGGCGTGGCCGAGTTGGAGATGACCTGCCAGGCGCCGGGGCCGGTGACGGTGAAGTTGAACACGGCCTTGAGGTCGGGCTGTTCGAAGACCGCGAAGACCCGCCGGGAGTCCGGCACCTCGAACTGGCTGTACAGGTAGACCTCGTTGTCGACGGGGTCGACGAAGCGGTGCAGGCCCTCACCGGTGTTCGTGTACGCCGCGTCGGCGACGACGGTGAGCACGTTGTCGGCTTGGAGGTTTTCCAGCTGAATACGGATGCCGTCACTGACGGCGGCCGGGTCGAGCTGAACGCCGTTGAGGGTGACGCTGTGCACGCTCTCGGTGATCGCGTCGATGAAGGTCGAGCTGCCGGCCACGGCGCCGAAAGCGACGGTGGTGGTGCTGGCGAAGGTCGTCGGACCAGTCGTCAGGTCAAGGGTGACGTCGTACCTGGTCACGCTGACGAGCGCCTTCCGCTCCTGGGCTTCGATCCTGGTGAGGTTTTCTCCGGGCAACGGTTTCTCCATTTTCGTCTCGGGGGCGCTTCTGGCGCATCCGCATAAGGAACAAGCCTAGCCACGGTGGCGGCAGCGGTGCGCCCGATGAGGCCGCGGGCCGCAGAACGGGCGCGGAAGCCGGCGCGGGCAGGGCGCAATCCGGTGCGGCGGCGTCGGGTACGGCGCGGGTGAGTGCGGCGGGGTCGTGCGGCTGGGTCGGTTACGCCGGGGGAGCGATGAGCACGGGCACTGCGCTCGCGCGGTCGGCGCCAACCCGGATCGGCCACGCCCCGTCGATGACGATCAGGTCGTCGCCCTTGGACTTGCGCAGGTACGCCTGAAAGCTCTGCGCCTGCTCCAGCGCCCAGCCGACCTGGCGGTCGTGCAGGCTGTGCAGGTCGGTCTCCTCGGTTTTGGCCAACAGCGCCCAGGCCACCCGGCCGGTGGCCACGGCATCCGCTTCGGCGTCATGGGCGCCCTCGAGCAGCACGCCGTAGTACTCGGCGGTGGCCACCAGGGTGCGCTTGCCCCTGCGGTACCGGTCGATGGCCTTGTCGATCACGTACGGGTCGAGCACCGGGCCGAAGTCCTCGATGGGCGCCAGGCCGTAGCGGCGGGCCTCGGAATTGAGCATGGAGAGGTCGAAACTGGCGTTGTACGCCACGATCGGGCGGCCGCCCTCGATGCTGCGGCGCAGAACCGCGAGCATCTCCGCGATCGCGGTGGCCGGGTCGACCCCGTCGCGTTTGGCGACCTCATCGGTGATGCCGTGGATGGCTGAAGCCCCGTCCGGGATGGGAATGCCCGGGTTGAGCAGCCAACTGTACGAGCCGTTCACGGTTCCGTCGCGCATGACGCGGCCGATGAAGCACGTGACGATGCGGTCCTCGTCGGTGTTCACCCCGGTGGTCTCCAGGTCGAACACACACAGCGAGGGGATGTCGGCGATGGCGGTCTTCGCGGTAGATGTCTGCACGCTCCGACCCTATCGGCGCCCACCGACACTCACGGTGAGGTGCCCGGGAGCGCCGCCATTCCCTTCCGCGAACTGTGAGCTAAGCACCTCAGAATCGAGTTTCACGGGGCTTTTCTCACGGTTCGCGAGAGGGGGAGTGGGGTTACCAGGTGCCGGGGCGGTAGTCCTTGAGGAAGACGCCGTGGATGTCCTCGCCGGCCTCCCCGCGCACGATGGGGTCGTAGACCCGGGCGGCACCGTCGACCAGGTCGAGCGGGGCGTGGAAGCCCTCCTCGGCCAGACGGATCTTGGTGGGATGCGGGCGCTCGTCGGTGATCCAGCCGGTGTCGACGCTCGTCATCAGGATGCCGTCGGAGAGCATCTCCTTGGCGCTGGTGCGGGTGAGCATGTTCAGCGCGGCCTTGGCCATATTGGTGTGCGGGTGGCCGGGGCCCTTGTAGCCGCGGCCGAAGACACCCTCCATCGCCGACACGTTCACGATGTAGGTGCGGCGAGCGTCGGATGCGGCCATCGAGGCGCGAAGCCGGCTGACCAGCAGGAACGGGGCTGTGGTGTTGCACAGCTGCACCTCGAGCATCTCGAGGGGGTCGACGTCTTCGACGTTGGCCGTCCAGCTGTTCTCCTCGTGCAGGTCGGGCACCAAGCCGCCGGCGTCGATGGCGGTGCCCGCGTTCAGCCGCGCGAGCGAGGACGACCCGGGGGCCAGTGCCAGCGCGGTGAGGTCGTCCGCGGTGAGGGCGGCGCCGGTCGCCGCGGCGGCCAGGATCGGGTGGCTGGCCACCGAGGCGGCGAGCGCGGTGGGATGCGCGTCATTCGTGTGCCCGAAGGAGACGATCTCGGGCAGCTCCCCGTCCGGCAGCGGCGACGACTCGGCCTCGACCAGGGGGGAGTACGAGCCGGGGGAGCGGCGCACGGTCTGGGCGGCGTTGTTGATCAGGATGTCCAACGGGCCCTGAGCGGCGACGGAGTCGGCCAGGCCGATCACCTGCGCAGGGTCGCGCAGGTCGATGCCCACCACCCGCAGGCGGTGCAGCCAGTCCTTGGAGTCCGGCATGGCGCTGAACCGTCGCACGGCGTCGCGCGGGAATCGGGTCGTGATAGTCGTGTGCGCGCCGTCGCGCAACAACCGCAGCGCGATGTACATGCCGATCTTGGCGCGCCCGCCGGTGAGCAGTGCCCGCTTGCCGGTGAGGTCGGTGCGGGCGTCTCGCTTGGTGTGGCTCATCGCCGCGCAGCTCGGGCAGAGCTGGTGGTAGAACGCATCCACCAGGGTGTACTTCTGCTTGCAGATGTAGCAGGCCCGCGGCACGAGCAATTCGCCGGCGCTGGGCCGGTCGGTGCCCAGGCGCAGCTGGGCGCCGATAGTCTCGTCGTCGATGCGGGTGGGAGCTCCGGTGGCGGTGGCCGCGATGACCTCACGGTCGGCATCCGCGATCAGCTGGCGCTTCTCGTGCCGGCGCACGGTCTTGACCGACTTGAACATCTTGGCGGTGGCCTGGCGCACGGTGACGAAGTCCGGGTCGTCCGGGTCGATGGTGGCCAGCGACGCGAGCACGCGCAGGGCCACCTCGAGGTCCTTCGGGTCGATCGCCGTGCCGGCGGATGCGTCGCCGGCGGTCGTGTTGCTGAGGGACTCGGCGGACGCTGAATCGGCGGGTGCGCCCTGCGGGTGTTGCTCGGTGGTCATCAGAGAATTCTACGACGGCGCATCCGGTGATGGACTCAGAAACCGTCCACACGTTGGTCGAGCCTGTCGAGACCCCGTGATGTGCCGTGCGGCGCGGGGGTCTCGACAGGCTCGACCGTCGATGTGGTGCGGTGGTCTTGAGAGGCTAGACCTTGGCCGGCTCCGCGTCGGACTCGGCCGTCTTGAGCGCGCTCAGGTCCATCGACGAGGTCGGCGGCTCGAACGTGGCGTCGAACGGCATCTCGTCGTGGTCGAGCAGCGGGTTCTCGAACTGGCCGGCGACCAGCTCGTGAGCCTCCTCGACCGATTCCACGCTCGGCATGGAGCCGGGCAACGGGCGGTTCGCGGATTCCTTGAGCCAGAAGATGCTGATTCCACCGATGAACGAGGTCAGCATGAGGTAGTACGCCGGCATCATGTCGTTGCCGGTTCCCACGATGAGCGCGTCGATGATGATCGGCGTCGTTCCACCGAAGATGGCCACCGCGAAGTTGTAGGCGATGCCCATCGCTCCATAGCGGCTGGCCGTGGGGAACAGGGCCGGCAGTGCGGAGGCGAGGTTGGCGACGTAGAACGTCACGGGGAGGGCGATCAGGGCCAGACCCAGAAGCGTCGTCCAGATCGATCCGGCGCCGATGAGCAGGAACGCGGGGATGGACAACACCACGGCGCTGATCGAACCCATCCACAGCACCGGGCGTCGGCCGATCTTGTCGCTGAGGCGACCGGTGAGCGGGATGCAGCAGGCCATGATCACGAGGATCGGGATGGTCAGCAGGGTTCCGTGCACGGGGTCGTACCCCATGGTGGTGGTGAGGTAGGTGGGCATGTACGAGGTGAGGGCATAGCCGACGGTGTTCGCGGCGGCGACGAGGATCATCGCGAGCAGGATGCCGCGCCAGTAGTTCTTGAAGATGGCGAGCGGTCCCTTGGGAATGCTGTCGTCATCAACGATGGCCGGGTCCTTCAGCGCCGCTTCCTGGGCGTCCAGGCTGGCCTGGAAGGTCGGCGACTCTTCGATCTTCATGCGGAAGTAGATGGCGATCAGGCCCAGCGGTCCGGCAAGCAGGAACGGCAGACGCCAGCCCCACTCCTCCATCGCGGCCTGACCGAGGGTGATTTGCAGGATCGATACGAGAGCGGCACCCATGGCGAAGCCGAGGTAACTGCCCATGTCGAGGAAGCTGGCGAGGTAGCCGCGGTTCTTGTCCGGGGCGTGCTCACTGACGAAGGTGGTGGCACCGGCGTACTCGCCACCGGTGGAGAAGCCCTGCACGAGCTTGGTCAGCACGAGGAGCACCGCGGCCCAGATGCCCAGCTGGGCATAGCCGGGCAGGATGCCGACCACGAAGGTCGACGCGGCCATGAGCATCAGCGTCATGGCGAGAACCTTCTGGCGGCCGAGCTTGTCGCCGAGCCACCCGAAGAACACGCCACCGAGCGGGCGGGCGATGAACGTGGCAGCGAAGGTGCCGAGCAGGAACAGGGTCTGCACCGTCGGGTCTGCCTCGGGGAGGAAGACGGGACCCATGGTGGTGATCAGGTAGCCGAAGACTCCGACGTCGTACCATTCCATGGTGTTGCCGACGATGGTTCCACCGAGAGCTTTGCGCAGCACCGGGCGGTCGACGACGTTGACGTCGGACACCTTGAGCTTCCGACGAAGCAGCGGCTTCTTGATTTTCTTGACGGTGCGATCCGCACCGCTAATAGCGTTTGACATGAGTCACTTTCTGACTGTAGAGATGCCTCATTACGAGGTCATGACATGACTCTTGCGCAGACATGCCAGACCTTGAGTGGAGGTCATGAGATGCCTCAGATGGAGGTCATGTGCCCCGGATGCGGGGCCGCCCCTCAGCGGGCATAAGCGACAATTTTAGCGCAATTTGCCGCTGAATCAGGCATTTCATTTCTAATAAGCCCTCTGGACAGGGCTTTAGTCGGGTCTGAGGTGCCTCGTTTTCGCGACTTTCAGGACGGTCGACTCACTTAGGCTTGAACGATGAGCGACTCTGTGACCTTCTGGTTCGACCCCTCCTGCCCCTGGGCCTGGATGACTTCTCGTTGGGTGGACGAGGTGAGTGATCTGCGCGGCTTCGACGTGAGCTGGCAGGTGATGAGCCTGGCGGTGCTGAACGAGAACAACGACGTGAGCGAGGAGTACCGCGCATTCTTCCCGCGAGCTCTCAAGTACACCCGCCTGGTGCAGGCCGCGCAGGAGTTGCACGGCCAGGAAACCGTCAAGGCGCTCTACGATGCTCTGGGCACCCGAATCCACCACGAGGGCAACTCGGATGCCGATTCAGTGATTCCCGCGGCGCTCGCCGAGGTGGGCCTGCCGGCCGACTTCGCCCGTTACGCCGAGAGTGACGAGTTCGACGCGCAGATGCGCGCCAGCCATTTCGACGGCATCAACCGGGTGGGCCAGGATGTGGGTACCCCGGTGATCGCCGTGAACGACGTGGCCTTCTTCGGCCCGGTGATCTCGCCCGCCCCGACCGGCGACCAGGCCCTCGCACTCTGGGACGGAGTGGTGGCCGTGGCCGGCTACGACGGGTTCTTCGAGATCAAGCGCAGCCGCACCCGCGAGCCGATCTTCGCGCCCGCGCTCGTGGCCGCCGCAGAGTAGCGCCCGCGCCGCCCGGGCGGAGCGCCGCCCGGGCTTGACAAAATAGACTGCTGAGCATGCGCATCCACATCGCCACCGACCACGCCGGACTCGACTTCAGCAAGCACCTGATCAGGCACCTGGACGCCGCCGGCCACGAGGTCATCGACCACGGGCCCACGAGCTACGAACCGCTCGATGACTACCCGGCGTTCTGCATCAGCGCGGCCGTAGCCGTGGTCGCCGACCAGGCCGCCGGCATCGACGCCCTCGGTGTGGTGTTCGGCGGCTCCGGCAACGGGGAACAGATCGCCGCGAACAAGGTGAGGGGCGCGCGGGCAGCGCTGGTCTGGAACCAGGCGACGGCTACTCTGGCGCGCGAGCACAACAACGCGAACGTGATCGCGATCGGCGCCCGCCAGCACCCCATCGACGACGTGATCGCCTTCATCGACACGTTCGTGGCCACGCCGTTCCCCGGTGAGGAGCGTCACCAGCGCCGCATCGACCAGCTGGCCGAGTACGAGAACACCGGCACGATTGCCGGCACCGTCCTCAGCAACTGACCTGGTCAGCTGAGCTGTCCACCACCCGAATCCGAGAGGCGCCGTCGTGCCAGAGGGTCATTCCGTCCACCGCATCACCCGGCAGTTCGCACGTAACTTCGTGGGCCGCCGCGTCTGGCTGTCGAGCCCGCAGGGCCGGTTCGCCGCCGGGGCCGCGCAACTGGACGGCCACGTGATGACGGATGCCCGCGCCGTGGGCAAGCAGATGTTCCTCGAGTTCGACAACGGCCTGTGGCTGCGCGTGCACCTGGGCATGTACGGAGCCTGGGATTTCGCGGGAGACATCATCATGGACGCCACCATCGCCTCCAGCAACGGGCGGATGGGCCAGACCAACCAGCGCGGCACCGACCTCGGCGCTCTCGCCTCGCGCGGGCCGGACGGCGATGCGGTGCTGGACTCTGCCGGTGAGAACTCGATGCACAGCATCGGTGCGCCCCGGCGCACCCGGGTGCGGATGGCCGAGCAGGAAACCCTCCGACAGGCTCAGGGACCGGCCGAGGGCACCTTCCCGCCGGAGCCCGTGGGTCAGGTGCGGGTGCGGCTGCTCACCGACACCGTCTCGGCCGACCTCCGCGGCCCCACCGCCTGCGAGGTGCTCGACCCGGCCCAAGTGGACGCCGTGATGAACCGGCTCGGACCCGACCCTCAGCTGGAGGACACGCCAGAGGCCGAACAGCGCTTCGTAGACACCGTGCGCAAGAAGCCCACCCGCATCGGCCTGCTCGTGATGGACCAATCCGTGGTCAGCGGCATCGGCAACGTGTACCGCGCCGAACTGCTGTTCCGGGCCCGGATCAACCCGCACGCGCCCGGCAAGTCCCTCAGCGAGGAGAGCCTGCGCGCCCTCTGGCGGGACTGGGCGCACCTGCTGGCCATCGGCGTGGCCACCGGCCAGATGATGACCATGGACGACCTCGACGGGCAGGCCTACGTGCTCGCGATGAAGAACCGCGCCGACCGGCACTGGGTCTACAAACGCGAGGGCCTGCCCTGCCGGGTCTGCGGCACCCACATCACCCTCGAGGAAATGGCCGCCCGCAAGCTTTACTACTGCCCGTCCTGCCAAGCCTGACCTGCCCCACCGGCCCCGCCCAGGCGACCGTACCCGCCACATCCGCCGCCGACCCCTCATCGCACCAGGAGCCCGCCCCGTGAGAACCAACCCCAGTTTCGCGCTCGACCAGGTCGACGAGGTGCGCCGGCTGATCCGAGAGAACCCTTGGGTGTCCCTGGTCAGCCACACCGATGCCGGTGAGCTCGTTGCCTCGCACTATCCGGTGATCCTGGACCCGGAGGCGGCCGACGGTGAGATCGTGCTCCTCAGCCACGTGGGCCGGCCCGACGAGCAGCTCCACGAGCTGGGCGCGCACGAGCTGCTCATGATCGTGCAGGGCCCGCACGGATACATCTCGCCCGGGTGGTACGACGCCCGCCCTGCCGTGCCGACCTGGAATTTCGTCACCGCGCACCTGCACGGCACGCCCGAGATCCTCAGCGACGCGGAGAACCTGCGGGTGCTCGCCGCTCTCGTCGACCACTTCGAAGATCGCCTGCCCGAACCCCGGCGTATGAACGGCACCGTCGAGAACGCCGAATACGCGGCCCGGATCGTGGCCGGCACCGTCGGGTTCCGGTTGCGGGTGACGCGGTTCACGGCCAAGAACAAGATGAGCCAGAACAAGCCGGCCGAAACAGTCCAGCGGATCCTCGCCGAACTGGACGGTGACGGTCCGTACGCCAGCCCGTCGCTCGCCGCGCAGATGCGCCGCGCCCACGCCAGTTCGCCCGACCAGGGCGCACCAGAACAGGGCGCACCAGAGCAGCGCGAGTCCGGCCAGCGCAAATCCGACCAGGCCGCGTCCGGTCGGCAGGCCGCCGAATGAGCCTGCTGCTGCGCAACGGCCGGCTGCCGGGCAGCGACGAGCTCGTCGACGTGCGCATCGACGACGGCCAGATCACCTCGATCGGCTACCTCGCGGCCGACGCCGGCCGCTCACCGACAATCCGCACCGAGGACCTCCGCGAACGCTGGATCATCCCGGGGCTCTGGGACAACCACGTGCACTTCAGCCAGTGGGCGCAGACCTCCCGGCGCCTCGATGTGTCCGAGGCAACCAGCGCACACGCCGCCGCCCAGCTGGTGGCCGGGCGGCTGGCGGCACTGGCCGCCCTGCCCACGGCCGGAGACCAGGACCGGCTGGTCGGCTTCGGCTTTCGTGACGGCCTCTGGCCGGATGCCCCGAGCAGCACCCTGCTCGACGCGGTGTCCGGTCCGGTACCCGTGGTGATGGTCAGCGGCGACCTGCACAGCTGCTGGTTGAACTCCGCCGCCCTCGCCGTCTACGGCTTCGCCGGCCACCAGACCGGGCTGCTCCGCGAGGACGACGCCTTCGCCGTCGAACGCGCCATCGACAACGTGCCGGACGCCGACCTCGACGCCTGGGCTGCCGAGGCCGCACGTTCCGCCGCCGCTCGCGGCGTGGTAGGCATCGTCGACCTCGAAATGACCTGGAATCTCGACGTCTGGCGTCGCCGGATGTCCGCCGGTCAGAATTCCCTGCGCGTCGACTTCGGCCTGTACACCCACCACCTCGATGACGCGATCGCACAGGGCCTCACCAGCGGGCAGGTGATCGACGGCACCGGGGGGCTGCTCACCGTCGGCCCCTACAAGGTGATCACCGACGGCTCGCTGAACACTCGCACCGCGTACTGCTTCGACGCGTACCCCGGGCTCTCCGGGGAGCACGACCGCGGCATGCTGACCGTGCCCACCGACGAACTCGTGGAGCACATGCGCCGGGCCCACACCGCGGGCATCCGACCCGCCGTGCACGCCATCGGCGACAACGCGAACAGCCTGGCCCTTGACGCCTTCGAGGCTGTGGGCTGCACCGGCAGCATCGAACACGCCCAGCTGCTCACCGAGGCCGATGTGGCCCGGTTCGCCCGGTTGGGCATCACCGCGAGTGTGCAGCCCGAGCACGCCCTCGACGACCGCGACGTGGCCGACCGGTACTGGGCCGGCCGTACCGACCGGGCCTTCAGACTGGCCGACCTGCTCGCCGCCGGCGTTCACCTGGCGCTCGGCTCCGACGCGCCGGTCGCCCCGCTCGACCCGTGGGTGGCGATCTCCGCCGCGGTCGGCCGCAGCCGTGGTGACCGTGCCGCCTGGCACCCCGGCCAGGCAATCTCCCGGCAGGCGGCGCTGGCGGCGTCCGCTCGGGGCCGGCACGGCATCGCCGTGGGCCAGCCGGCCGACCTGGCCGTCTGCGAGATCGACCCGTTCGTCGCCTCCGTCGCCGACCTGCGGCGCATGCCCGTGGCCGCGACGCTTCTCGGTGGCCGGTTCACGCACACCACGCTCTAAGCACGCCCGGTTGGCCCAGGTGCGCTGGTCGAGCCTGTCGAGACCCCGTGACAGGTGCAGGGTCGCGCCCGCGACATCGGCTCGCCAGGTTTCGACAAGCTCAACCAGCGGATGGGTCGCGCCCACTCGTCGGTCGAGCCTGTCGAGACCAAGCGACAGGTGCAGGGTCGCGCCCGCGACATCGGCTTGTCAGGTTTCGACAAGCTCAACCAGCGGATGGGTCGCGCCCACTCGTCGGTCGAGCCTGTCGAGACCAATCGACAGGTGCAGGGTCGCGCCCGCGACATCGGCTCGCCAGGTTTCGACAAGCTCAACCAGCGGATGGGTCGCGCCCACTCGTCGGTCGAGCCTGTCGAGACCCCGTGACGTACGTGCGTGTCGTGCCCGGTTCGTTGGTCGAGCCGGTCGAGACCCCGTGACGTGCGGATGGGTCGCGCCCACTCGTCGGTCGAGCCTGTCGAGACCCCGTGACGTGCGTGTGACGCGCCTGCGGGGGATAACCCCCAACCCGATCCGGCGGCTAGGGGGATGGGCGCCGTCTGCGTCGCCGGGCACGCTGGAACCATGACGAACAACACCCCTAACTCCGCCCACAGCCCAGCCGGTCCCGGCCCCGGTGACACCCCCGACAGCATGACCGACAGCACCTCCAATGGCAACACCGAACGCCTGAACTCTGCCACGCTGGGCTTCGTGCAGCCCGCCAGCGAACCATCCACCGCTCCGACCGGCACTCCGACGGGGCAGCCGAACAGTGCGCCGTCAGGCCTGACCTCCGGCAGCCCCACCGGCAGAGCGCCCGGGGACGGATCTGACAGCCTGTCGGGCGCAGGGCGCGGGTACCTCGGCCTCTGGTCGAGAACACCGCGGGAACTGGGCTTCCTGCTGCCGACCCTGCCCGTTATCGTCGTCGCCTTCTCGGTCCTCGTGACCCTGTTCTCCACCGGCCTGAGCCTGGTCGCCCTGTTCGTGGGCCTGTTCATCGTGGTGGCCGCCCTGTACGCCGCGCGCGGCTTCGGGGTCGTCGAGCTCACCCGACTGAATTGGGCGGGCCGGCCCCGCATCACCGCGCCGCAATGGACTCCGCGGGGCGAGCCGGCCACGCCGCTGCGCGCCATCCTCGGCCCGCTGGTGTCCGGGCACTACTGGCTCTACCTGCTCCACGGGATGGTCGTGAATTTCATCGTCGGCCTCGTGTCCTGGTCGCTTACCATCGTCTGGGTGTCCGGCGCGCTCGGCGGGCTCACCTACTGGCTGTGGAGCTGGACTCTGCCGGCTGACAGCGGCTCCGTAGGGCTCTTCGGGCTGTGGACCGGTGCCTACGGTCCGGGCAGCACCCAGAATCTGGTCGCCGAGAACGTCGTGAACGCCGCACTCGGCCTCGCCTTCCTGCTCACCCTCCCGTTCCTCACCCGGGCGCTGGTCATGATGCACCAGGGCATCGCCGTGGTGATGCTGGGTGCGTGGTCGTCCGAGGCCTTGCAGCGCGAGGTCGCCGACCTCAGCGCCTCCCGCGGTGCCGCGGTGTCGGCTGAGGACCAGTCCTTGCGCCGGCTCGAACGCGACATCCACGACGGCCCGCAGCAGCGCCTGGTGCGCCTGCAGATGGACCTCGCCAGCGCCGAACGCCGGCTCGATGACGACCCGGATGCCGCCCGCCGGCTGCTCGGTGAAGCCCGCGAGCAGGCCCGTGACACCCTCGAGGAGCTGCGGGCGCTGTCCCGTGGGCTGGTGCCGCCGATCCTGCAGGACCGAGGCCTCATCGCGGCCCTCGAGTCACTCGCGGCCAGAAGCACCGTGCCCGTGCAGCGTGAACTGCAGGTGGACCGCGACCTCCGGCTGCCCTCAGAGATCGAGCGCAGCGCCTATTTCATCGCCGCCGAACTGCTCACCAACGTGGCCAAGCACGCCGGCGCCACCGGCATCCGGCTGCACCTGGAACTCCGCCGGGTGCCGGAGGACGACTCCACCTGGCTCGACCTCTGGGTGATCGACAACGGCCACGGCGGCGCCGTGCTGCGAGACGGCCACGGCCTGGCCGGCCTCGACGAGCGCCTCAGGGGCCTCCGCGGCATCCTGTCGGTGCTGAGCCCGGCGGGCGGCCCGACGGCCATCGGCGCCCACATCCCGGTCGTGACCGTCCTGGGCAGTTCTGTGGCAGGCAGCTCGGTGGCCCCGGTGTGATCGGGACCTATCCTGAACGGGTGAGCACACTCGAGCGCCCCAACCCGAACCTCCCCCTGCGACTGGTGCTTGCGGAGGACTCGGTGCTGCTGCGTGAGGGCCTGGTGCGACTGTTCGCCGAGGCGGGCTTCGAGACCGTCGCCGCCTACGGCGACGCGCACACACTGCTCGCCGAGGTGGAGCTCCTCCGGCCCGACCTCGCCGTGCTCGACGTGCGGATGCCCCCCACCTTCCGCGACGAGGGTGTGCGCGCCGCCATCGAGCTGCGCCGCCGGCTGCCGGGCATCGGCATCCTGCTGCTCAGCCAGTACGTCGAGGGCACCTACGTGCAGGAGTTGCTCGCGTCCGGCGAGGGCGGACTGGGTTACTTGCTCAAGGATCGGGTGGCCTCCCTCGACGAGCTGCAGGACGCCGTCGCCAGGGTCAGCGCCGGCGGCACGGTGCTCGACCCCCAGGTGGTGCGGGAACTGCTGGCCCGGCGCACCAACCCGCTCGCGGCGCTCACCCCGCGGGAGCGCGACGTGCTCGGGCTGATGGCGGAGGGGCGCACCAACGTGGGCATCGCCGAACGGCTGGTCATCGGGGTGGGCGCGGTCGAGAAGAACGTCACCTCGATCTTCGTCAAGCTCGGCCTGGACGATACCGGGTCGGACCACCGCCGGGTGCTCGCGGTGCTGGCCTTCCTGCAGGGCTAGCCGCCCGCTGCGGCTCATCCGGGCGGCGCCGCGGCCGGATTGTCGGCCGGGGGAGAGGGGAACAGTGGCGTGTAGCGGCGCCAGAAACCCAGATACCGGCTGCCGCCCACCACGACCGAGCCGACCAGGAAGCACAGGCTGCCGACGACGGAGGCTGCAACGCTGATCACCAGCGGCAGGCCCAGCCCGAGGGTGATGCCGGCCAGTAACAAGCCGAGCAAGGTGGCGTTGACCGCGATGATGAACACCATGCTGCTGCCGAGGATCTGGCTGAGGTTCCGCGGCCGGACGCCCAGGAAGTAGTAGGTGGTCTGGGCGCCACGCATGTCGTCGAAACGGGACGCCATCAGGTAGGGCGCCACACCCGGGTCCAGGTCGACGTACGCCGCTCTCAACCGGTTCATTGCCAGCACGTAGGCCAGGTCCTCCATGCTCACGTTGGTCACCCGCAGCTGGGTGAGGATGCCCACCAGCAGGATGATGCTCAGCACCGTGAGCGCGAAACCGGGGAATCCTTCGTCGAAATCGGTCGCCTGGCCGGCCAGGGCCAGGCTCACCAGCCCGGCCGAGACCAGGTAAAGGAACATGCTGATGCGGGTGAGCACCTCGCCCTGGGTGCTGCTGCGGGAGGCCAGCAGGCTCCAGTGCTCGGTGGCGAGCAACTGGGCGCGCACCGCGGGTGGAACCTCGGGTCCCGGCGGTGTCGACGTCGGCTCCTCGTCGGACATGCAGCCATAGTGGCCCGCATCCGCCACGCCGAACAGTGCCGGGGTGCGGGCTCGATGGAGGACACTGGGACCATGAGCGTGATTGAGAACTCCAAATTGGCCATCGTCGGCGCCGGCGCCGTCGGAACCTCCCTGGCCTACGCGGCCCTGATCCGGGAATCCGCGCGTGAGGTGGCCCTGTACGACATCAATTCCGCCAAGGTTGCCGCCGAGGTGCTCGACCTCGCCCACGGAACCCAGTTCACCGGAGCCTCCAGGGTCACCGGCGGCGACGATCTCGACGTCGTGAGCGGCGCCAACGTCGTCGTGATCACCGCCGGAGCCCGGCAGCACCC
The DNA here is from genome assembly GCF_004210215.2 of Cryobacterium sp. SO1. Taxonomy (NCBI): domain Bacteria; kingdom Bacillati; phylum Actinomycetota; class Actinomycetes; order Micrococcales; family Microbacteriaceae; genus Cryobacterium; species Cryobacterium sp. SO1. The sequence continues at coordinate 2,292,207 of NZ_CP067394.1, read as the reverse complement.
CGGCCAGTCCCGCCTCGAGATGGCCGGCGTGAACGTGGAGATCCTCCGCGACCTGATGCCCAAGCTCGTCGAGCGGGCCCCGGACGCCATCTTCGTGCTGGTCACCAACCCCGTCGACGTGCTCGCCGTCGCCGCCCAGCAGTTCAGCGGCCTGCCGCCGGCGCGGGTGTTCGGCTCCGGCACTGTGCTGGACTCCTCCCGGCTGCGTTGGATGCTCTCCGAACGGGTCGGGGTGGCGATCAGTAATGTGCACGCCCTGATCGTCGGCGAACACGGCGACTCCGAGTTCCCGCTCTGGTCGCAGGCGCGGATCGGCCCGATCTCGCTGGCCGACTGGATGCTCGCGCGCAGCGAGCCCGGGGTCGCCCGCTCCGGCGTCACGGCCTCGCCCGGGTCGGTGCCGTTCTCCGAGGCCGAGTTCGAGTCCATCGCCGACGAGGTCAAGAACGCCGCCTACAAGGTGATCGAGGGTAAGGGCGCCACCAACTACGCCATCGGCCTGTCCGGGGCCCGGATCGTGGAGGCGGTACTGCGCGATGAGGGCGCCATCCTGCCGGTCAGTTCGGTACTCACCGACTACCGCGGCGTGAGCGGGGTGGCCCTGTCGGTGCCTAGCGTCATCGATGCCGGCGGCATCGCCCGCGTCATCGACGTGCCGTTCTCGGCCAAGGAACAGGCCCTCTTCGAACACTCCGCCGCGACCCTGCGCGCCTCGCTCGACACCCTCGGCCTGGCCTGAAGCGTGGAACCGAAACTCGGGCTCGGCTGGACCGAAGAGAAGATCCCGGACCTCACCGGCACCACTGCCGTGGTGACCGGGGCCAACTCAGGGCTGGGTTTCGTGACCGCGACTCAATTGGCCGCGCACGGGGCATCCGTGACCCTGGCGGTGCGGGACGCCTCCAGGGGAGCGGCGGCAGTGGAACGGATGCGGGATGGCCTGCCGGACGCGGACCTCACGGTGCGGGTGCTCGACCTTGCCAGCCTGGCCTCGATCGCCGCCTTCACCGACGAGGTCACCGCCGCGACCGGTCGCCTCGACCTGCTCGTGAACAACGCCGGCGTGATGAACCTGCCCCAGCGGCAGACGGCCGACGGTTTTGAGATGCAGTTCGGCACCAACCACCTGGGCCACTTCGCACTCACCGGCCGGTTGCTGCCGCTGCTTCTGGCCGCCCCGGATGCGCGCGTGGTCACGCTCTCGTCCACCGTGCACCGGATCGGCACCATGAACTTCGACGACTTGATGGGAGCCAAACGCTACCGACCGTGGCCGGCGTACGGGCAGAGCAAGCTGGCCAACCTGCTGTTCACCAGTGAGCTGCAGCGCCGGGCGGCGGCGGCGAAGGTGTCGCTGCGGGCGATGGCGGCGCATCCGGGTTTCGCGTTGACCAACCTCCAGACCGCCGGCCCGACCATGCGCGGCGCGAAGGCCACCACCAGGCGAGCCCGGTTGACGGTGGCCCTCATCCGCGAGTTGGCCCAGCCGGCCGGGTGGGGCGCGTTGCCCACCCTCTACGCCAGTACCGTGCCTGGTCTGGACGGCAACTCGTTCGTGGGGCCGGAGGGGTTCGGGCAGCAGCACGGGCATCCGGTGCCGGTGACACGCTCCAAGCGCGCCAGGAATACCGGTGACGCGCTCCGGCTCTGGGCCGAGAGCGAGCGCCTGACCGGCGTCAGCTATGACTTCGGCTGAACCGGCCGGGCCGTTACAGACCCGGCAACTGTTCCCCGTGCGGACAAAGGCGCCCGGCGCACCGGGACCAATTGTCCGAACGGGGCACAGATGCACAATATGGAGGGGATGACGGGAATCGAACCCGCGCCATCAGTTTGGAAAACTGAGGCTCTACCATTGAGCTACATCCCCATGTGCCGACGTGTTGGCACTCGAATATCGTAGTACAGGTTTCGCGGAAGGTTTTCCCCGACGCCGCCGAGTGCGGGGCAGATGCACCAGAACGCGCCCGGAATACCCTCAAGGATGCCCCGGGCTGCAGCTCGTGCACTAGACTGACGGAGGTCAATCCGCCTGTCGCGTGAGTCTGCGCGCCGAGCTGGTGGCCCCAACGGGTGAGATGACATCCGGGGCGTAGCTCAGCTTGGTAGAGCGCTCGGTTTGGGACCGAGAGGTCGCAGGTTCGAATCCTGTCGCCCCGACCATCACCCCCCTGCACATCTGTCGAACATAATCTGTCGAACACAGGAGATTTAAACGTGAAGTCCACGGTAGAAAAGCTGAGCCCCACGCGCGCCAAGGTCACCATCTCGGTGACCCCGGAAGAGCTGAAGCCCAGCATCACCCACGCCTACGGGCACATTGCCGAGGACATCAACATCCCCGGCTTCCGCAAGGGCAAGGTCCCGCCGCCCATCATCGACCAGCGCGTCGGCAAGTCCGCGGTGCTGGAGCACGCCGTCAACGAGAGCCTCGACGGTTTCTACCGCAAGGCCGTCGACGAACACAAGCTGCGCCCGCTGGGCCGCCCGGAAGCCGACATCGTCGAATGGCCCAGCGACAAGGACTTCTCTGGAGACCTGCTTCTGGCCATCGAGGTCGACGTGCGCCCCGAGATCGACCTGCCCGCCTACGAGGGCCTCAAGCTCACCGTTGACGCCGTGGAGATCTCCGACGACGAGGTCACCGAGGAACTCAACACCCTGCGCAGCCGGTTCGGAACCCTGATCACGGTCGACCGTCCCGCCACCAGCGGCGACTTCGCCCAGATCGACCTCGTCGCATCCGTCAACGGTGTCGAGGTCGACAACGCCAGCGGCATCTCCTACGAGGTCGGCTCCGGCGACCTCATCGAGGGCATCGACGAGGCCCTCGAGTCCCTCACCGCCGGTGAGACCACCACCTTCGCCTCCAAGCTGCTCGGTGGCGACCACGAGGGCGAGACCGCCGAGATCACCGTGACCGTCATCGCCGTCAAGGAGCGCGAGCTTCCCACCGCCGACGACGACTTCGCGCAGATCGCCAGCGAGTTCGACACCATCGACGAGCTCACCGAGAGCCTGAAGGTGCAGGTCGGCCGCTCCAAGGTGTTCGGCCAGGGAAACCAGGCCCGCGAGCTGCTCATCGAGCAGCTGCTCTCCTCCGTCGAGGTCCCCATCCCCGAGGCGATCATCGCCGACGAGGTGCACCGTCACCTCGAGGGCGAGAACCGGCTCGAAGACGAGACCCACCGCGCCGAGGTCACCGAAGCCAGCGAGAAGACCTTCCGCCAGCAGATCCTCCTCGACACCATTGCCGAGGCCGAGCAGGTCAAGGTCAGCCAGGACGAGCTCACCCAGTACCTGATCCAGGGTGCGTCGCAGTACGGCATGGACCCGAGCGAATTCGTTCAGGCGCTGTCCGGCAACGGCCAGATCCCGTCCATGGTCGCCGAGGTCGCCCGGAACAAGGCCCTCGCTATCGCCCTGGGCAAGGCGCTGGTCACCGACTCCAACGGTGCCACCGTCGACCTGTCCGAGTTCACGGCCGTCGTCGACGATGAGCCCGCAGCGGATGAGGCAACGGCGGATGAGGCAGCAGCCGACGCCGAAGCAGCCGAGGAGGCCCCGGCCGCTGAGGCCAAGCCGAAGAAGAAGGCCGCAGCAAAGAAGTAGCACCGCGCACACCGGCCGGCGTTCCTCGGGGCGCCTGCGAACGGGTCGGATGTCCACGGACATCCGGCCCGTTCTGCGTATGCCGGCCCCCGGTGAATCTGCCGAGGGCGAACAGAGCCTTTTGCGCGCGTTGGACCCTATAGATTCATTCTGAAGCGACAAGCGAAACGGAGCGCGACATGGCCGAAATGGCACCTACACCCGGCGTTTTTGACAGACTGCTGGCCGACCGCATCATCTGGCTCGGCTCAGAGGTACGGGACGACAACGCCAACGAGATCTGTGCCAAGATCCTGCTGCTGGCGGCGGAGGACTCTCAGCGGGACATCTTCCTCTACATCAACTCACCCGGTGGCTCGATCACCGCCGGCATGGCGATCTACGACACCATGAAGTTCGTGCCCAACGACATCGTCACCGTGGGAATCGGTCTGGCGGCCTCGATGGGCCAGTTCCTGCTCTCCTCCGGGACCAAGGGCAAGCGCTACATCACCCCGAACGCTCGCGTGCTACTGCACCAGCCGTCCGGCGGATTCGGCGGCACCGCGGCCGACATCCAGACCCAGGCGAAGGTCATCCTGGACATGAAAAAGCGCATGGCCGAGCTCACTGCCGAGCAGACTGGAAAGTCGGTCGAGCAGATCCTCATCGACAACGACCGTGACAACTGGTTCACGGCCCAGGAGGCCCTGGCCTACGGTTTTGTCGACCACCTGCGCGAATTCGCGTCGGAAGTGGTCGGCGGCGGCGGTACCGACGACTCAGTGAACAAGAAGTAGGACGGGTACGACAATGGAATTCACGAACTTTGGCCACCAGGCCGGCGGTATGGCTCCCGGTGGAATGGCACCGCAGGCCCCGGAGTCGCGCTACATCCTCCCCACGTTCGAGGAGCGCACGGCTTACGGCTACAAGCGCCAGGACCCGTACGCCAAGCTGTTCGAGGACCGAATCATCTTCCTCGGCGTACAGGTTGACGACGCCTCCGCCGACGACGTGATGGCCCAGCTGCTCGTACTCGAGAGCCAGGACCCGGACCGCGACATCGTCATGTACATCAACTCGCCCGGTGGTTCCTTCACCGCGATGACGGCGATCTACGACACCATGCAGTACATCCGTCCGCACATCCAGACGGTCTGCCTCGGCCAGGCGGCTTCCGCCGCTGCCGTGCTGCTCGCCGGTGGAACCCCCGGCAAGCGTCTCGCCCTGCCGAACGCCCGCATCCTCATCCACCAGCCCTCAGCCGGTGGCCAGGGTGGCGGCCAGGCGTCCGACATCGAGATCCAGGCAGCCGAGATCCAGCGGATGCGCGAATGGCTCGAAGAGACCCTCGCCGGCCACTCCAACCGCACCAAGGAGCAGATCCACAAGGACATCGACCGCGACAAGATCTTCGGCGCCCCCGAGGCCCTCGAGTACGGCCTGATCGACCAGATCCTGACCAGCCGCAAAAGCGTACCCACGCTGGTCAAGTAGCACTCCACCACCGAGTTGGCCCTCTGGCCAGCTTGTTCGCGGAACGGCGCGTCGCTGTCGAGGCGGCGCGCCGTTCCGCTTTGTTCCGCGGGTGCACAAATCTGTCACACGCACAAGCTAGGCTCGAATTCAGCGTCACTGATGGAGGAGGCTCACGGATGGCCCGAATAGGCGAGAGCGCCGACCTGTTGAAGTGTTCTTTCTGCGGAAAGAGCCAAAAGCAGGTGCAGCAGCTCATTGCCGGACCCGGCGTGTACATCTGCGATGAATGCGTTGAGCTCTGCAACGAAATCATCGAGGAACGCCTGGCCGAGGCCGGAGCCGAAGAAGCCGGCAGCGAGTTCGAACTGCCCAAGCCCCGGGAGATCTTCGGATTCCTGGAGGAGTACGTCATCGGGCAGGAAGCCGCCAAGCGCGCCCTCGCCGTTGCCGTCTACAACCACTACAAGCGCGTGCGCAGCCGCGCCACCCTCACAGCGGCCGACGCCATCCACGACGATGTCGAGATCGCCAAGTCCAACATCCTGCTGATCGGCCCCACCGGCTGCGGCAAGACCTACCTCGCGCAGACTCTCGCGAAGCGGCTGAACGTGCCGTTCGCCGTCGCGGATGCCACGGCCCTGACCGAGGCCGGCTACGTCGGTGAGGACGTGGAGAACATCCTCCTCAAACTCATCCAGGCCGCCGATTACGACGTGAAGCGTGCCGAGACCGGCATCATCTACATCGATGAGATCGACAAGATCGCCCGCAAGGCCGAAAACCCGTCGATCACCCGCGACGTGTCGGGGGAGGGCGTGCAGCAAGCTCTCCTCAAGATCCTCGAGGGAACCGTCGCGTCGGTGCCGCCGCAGGGCGGGCGCAAACATCCGCACCAGGAATTCATCCAGGTCGACACCACGAACGTGCTTTTCATCGTGGCCGGCGCGTTCGCCGGACTCGACGACATCATCTCCCAGCGTGCCGGCAAGAAAGGTATCGGCTTCGGCGCCCCGCTGCACAGCAAGGGCGACGACATCAACCTGTTCAGCGAGGTCCTGCCGGAAGACCTGCACAAGTTCGGTCTGATCCCCGAGTTCATCGGCCGCCTACCAGTCGTGACCACGGTAACCCAGCTCGACCAGGTTGCGCTGATGCAGATCCTGACCGTGCCCAAGAACGCCTTGGTACGCCAGTACCAGCGCATGTTCGAACTCGACGGGGTGGAGCTCGACTTCGAGCAGCCGGCCCTCGAGGCCATCGCCGATCTCGCCGTGCTCCGCAAGACCGGTGCCCGCGGGTTGCGCGCCATCATGGAGGAGGTGCTCGGACCGATCATGTTCGAGGTGCCGTCCGCCACGGATGTCGCCCGGGTCATCGTCACCCGGGAGTCGGTGCTCGAAAACGCGGCTCCCACCATCGTGCTGCACAAGGCCCGTCGCGAAAACAAGTCCGCGTAACCACACTTGCGCCGTCAGGTCAGAACCGCCCCCGCCTCCTCGGTGGGGGCGTTTCCGCTTCACGGACGCGGCAGGAGTGGGCGACCGTGCCCGTTCCGGACAATTGCACCCGGCACACCGGGACCAGTTGTCCGCACCGGGAACAGCGGGCTAGTTGAGCCCGCGGCGGTCGAGCAGGGGCTGGATGTGGGCGTCACGGCCGCGGAAGTCCCGGTAGGCGGCCAGCGGGTCCACGCTGCCGCCCACACCGAGCAGGCGGTCGCGGAACCTGTCCCCGTTGGCCCGGGTGAGGCCGCCGTTCTCGGTGAACCAGGCCACGGTATCGGCGTCGAGGACCTCGCTCCAGATGTAGGAGTAGTAGCCGGCGTCGTAGCCGCCGGAGAACGTGTGCGCGAAGTAGGTGCTCGCGTACCGGGTGGGCACCACCGGGTTGTCGAGGCCCACCTCGGCCAACGCGGCGGCTTCGAACGCGGCCACATCCGTGATCGAGTCGTCGGCGCTGATGCTGTGCCAGGCCTGGTCAAGCAGGGCCGCGGCCAGGTACTCGCTGGTACCGAAGCCCTCGTTGAACGTCGTCGACTCACGGATGCTGTCGACGAGCCCCTGGGGCATGGCTTCGCCGGTGCGGTAGTGCCTGGCGTAGTTCGCCAGGACCTCGGGCCAGAGCATCCACATCTCGTTGACCTGGCTGGGGAACTCGACGAAGTCCCGGTACACATTGGTGCCGGCGAAACGCGGGTAGGTCACCTCCGCGAAGAGGCCGTGCAGAGCGTGGCCGAACTCGTGGAACAGGGTGGTCACCTCGTCGAAGCTGAGCAGCGTGGGGGAGCCGGCGGCGGGCTTGGGCAGGTTGAGGTTGTTGGTGACGATCGTCGGGGTGTCCAGCAGGGTGGACTGGGACACCAGGGCGTTCATCCAGGCACCGCCGCGTTTGGCATCGCGGGTGTAGAAGTCGGCGATGTACAGGCCGACCGGTGGGCCGTCCTCGTTGGCGACCTCGAAGACTCTGGCCTCGGGGTTCCAGGCGGTGAGGTCGGGGCGCTCGGTGAAGGTGACGCCGTAGAGCCGGGTGGCGGCGAAGAACACCCCATCGTGCAGCACCCGTTCCAGTTCGAAGTACGGACGCATCGCGCTGGCGTCGACATCGAATCGGGACTGGCGCACTCGCTCGGTGTAGAACGCCCAGTCCCAGGCAGCCAGATCGAAGTCGCCGCCGGAGTCCCGCACAGCGTCCTGCAACGCCTGCTGCTCGGCTTGGGCGTTCCGTGCCGCGGCCGGTGCGAGCCGGTCCAGCATGCCGGCGACGGCTTCGGGGGACTTGGCCGTTTCGTCGGCCGTGACGTATGCGGCATGGCTGCCGAAGCCCAGCAGCCGGGCACGGTGGGCGCGCAGCCGGGTGATCTCGAGCACCAGCTCGCGGTTGTCGTACTCGCCGCCGCGGATGCCCCGGGACCTGGAGGCGGTCAGCAGGCGTTCGCGCACCGCACGGTCGGTGAGAGACGCGAGGTAGGGATGGCTGGTGGGCAGCACCAAGGTGATGACGTACTTGCCGGCGAGACCACGTTCGGCGGCGGCCTCCGCGGCGGCGGAGATCTCGCCCTCGCCGAGTCCGTGCAGCTCGCTGACGTCGTCGAGCACCAGGGCCAGGGCGTTGGTGTCGGCCAGCAGGTTCTTCTCGAACCTGGTGGTCAGGGTGGACAGGCGCATGTTGAGGTCGCGCAGGGCGACCTTGTCGTCGTCGGAGAGTGCCGCACCGGCGAGGGTGTACTCGGTGTAATACCGCTCGAGCAGATAGGCGGTCTCGGGGTCGAGATCCAGGCCGGCACGGCGCTGGTGCAAGACGGCGATCCGGGCGTAGAGGGCCGGGTCGAGCCGGATGGCGTCGGCGTGCGCTGCGAGTCTGGGCGCCAGTTCCTCCTCGAGGGCCGTGCCGAACTCGGTCGAGTCTGACGCGCTCAAGGAGAAGAACACCGTGGCCACGCGTTGCAGAACCTGTCCGCTTCGTTCCAGGGCGATGAGGGTGTTCTCGATGGTCGGTTCGGTGGGATCCGCCGTGATGGCGGTGACCTCGGCGAGCTGTTCGGCCATGCCGGCGTCGAAGGCCGGGCGATAGTGCTCGTTGCGGATCTCGGCGAACGGCGGCAGCTGGTACGGCAGGGTGCTGGGAGCGAGAAACGGGTTCAAGGTGTCGGCCATCGCCCCAGCCTAGTGTCGCCGTCGGGATACCGGCCCGGGCAGTGCCCGGTGCGTTGACCCTGACGGCGACGTAGGGTGTGGGCATGACTGAGAGCCCGGAGCGTCAGGAAACCGCACCGCGAGACGAACCCGGGGCCGGCCGGGAGCACCTTCCGCGGGTGCTCACCTGGCGTACCGTGGCCAACTCGGCCGCGTACCTGGTGCCACAGCTGCGCGCGGGGCTCAGCATCGTCGACGTGACGTGCGGGCCGGGCACCATCACCATCGATCTGGCGCGCCGGGTCGCGCCGGGCACGGTGCTCGGTATCGACACGTCCCGCCAGATGGTGGAGCAGGCGGCGGGCCTGGCGTTCGACGGCGGGGTGAGGAACGCGCGCTTCCTGGTCGGTGGCGCCTGCGCCATCCCGGTACCGGATGCGTCGGTGGACATCGTGCATGCCCACCAGGTGCTCCAGCACCTCGACAACCCTGTGGCGGCGCTCCGCGAGATGAGGCGGGTGCTGAAACCGGGCGGCGTGCTGGCCGCCCGAGACGCCGACTACGGCGGTGTGACCTGGTATCCGGGGCTTGCCGGGCTGGCCACTTGGTTGTCGGTGTACCGCCGGGTGCACGGGCAGGGCGGCGGCGACCCGAACGCCGGGCGGGCGCTCAAGGCGTGGGCGCGGCAGGCGGGCTTCGATGAGGTGACAAGCAGCGCATCCATCTGGTGCTTCGCGTCGCCGGCCGAACGGGAGTGGTGGGGGGAATCCTGGGCCGCGCGGGCCACCGAACCCGACTTCGCCGCCCGGGCGATCGAGACCGGTGCCAGGCTGGCGGACCTCCACGAGATCGGCGCGGCCTGGCACCAGTGGGCTCAGGACCCGGACGCGTGGTTCGGCATCCCGCACGGCGAGATCATCGCCACCCGGTGATCTTTAGATCCAGTCCTCGTCGTCGTCCACCACGACGGCAGGCTGGGTGATGGTGGCGCTGTCTTGTTTCGGGTCGAACCTGATGACGGTGCCGTCGTCGAGTTCGATGACCGGGTTGCCCTCGAGCCAGGTCAGGGTCCACCGCCAGGCGCTGGTGTCATCCGGCAGGGCGGCGAGGTCGCCCTCCACGGCCTGCAGCGCGATGACGACGACCTCGGGCAGGCCCGCGGGCGGTTCTGCGCCGAGGGACCAGCGGGTTCCGAGCTGCATGATTAGACCTCTGCCTCGTAGGTGACCAGGCTGGTGCGGGTGCCGACCTCGTCGTAGAGCTTCTGGGCCGCGGCGTTGTCGGCAGCGGTGGTCCACTGCAGCTTGCTGTAGTTGTGCGCCTTGGCGTACTCGGTCGCGAAGGCCATCAGGTCCCGGCCGGCGCCGGCTTCTTCGGCGTCGGGGGTCACGTACAGGTCATCGATGAAGAGTCCCACGTCGCCGCTGAGGGTGCGGGGGACGGCCCGGTACAGGGTGAAGGCGACGAAGTCGCCGTTGTCGTCGACCGCGACAGCGCCGTCGAGATCATGGTTCTTGTCAATGATCCAGCTCCACACGCGCAGAGCCTTCTCATCGGTCAGGTCGCTCTTGGACAGCTCGCTGTACCCTTCGAAGAGGCCGAGCCACGGGAAGAAGTCCTTATCGCCCAGCGGGCGGACCTTGATTGACATGCGGTTCTCCTTTAGATTTCCGACACCGTGGCGAGCACGATATCAGCTACGACCAAGTCATCGGCTTTGACGAAGGTCAAGTCGGTGATCCGGCCTACTGCTTTCAAGTCGGCGGCGACCTGGGCGAGCAGGGCCACCTCTGCGTCAGGTCCGCCGATGGTGGCGGACTCGACGGCAGACTTCTGTGACGCTTTTGCGTCGGTTTTGGCGCGACGGATGCCCGTGAGCGCCCGGCTAGCCAGATCCAACAGGGCGATGCTGTCGGCATCCGCGGCCACGCCGGAGGCGGTGGGCCACTGGGCCTGGTGCACCGAGCCGTCGTTCGACCAGGACCAGGCTTCCTCGGTGGCGAACGGCACGAACGGGGCGAACAGGCGCAGCAACGTCGACAGGGCGATGCGCAGCGCGGCAACGGCCGAGGCCTGCTCCGGACCGGCTTCGCCGTAGGCGCGTTCCTTGACCAGTTCGAGGTAGTCGTCGCAGAACGTCCAGAAGAAGCTCTCGGTGAGCTCGAGTGCGCGGGCGTGGTCGTAGCCCTCGAACGCCGCGGTGGCCTGGCCGACAACCACGTCGAGGCGGGCCAGCATGCTCGCGTCGATGGGCTCGGTGACCGGGGCGGCGTCATCGCCGGCGAAGCCGAGGATGAACTTGCTGGCGTTGAGAATCTTGATGGCCAGACGGCGGCCGATCTTGATCTGGGTGGGGTTCTTCGGGTCGAAGGCGGCATCCGTGCCCAGGCGGGACGACGCAGCCCAGTACCGCACGGCATCCGAACCGTGCTGAACCAGCACGTCGGCCGGAGTCACCACGTTGCCCTTGGACTTGGACATCTTCTTGCGGTCGGGGTCCACGATGAAACCGGACAGCGCGGCGTGCTGCCACGGCGATTCGCCGTGCTCGAGCTCGGCGCGCAGCAGGGTGGAGAACAGCCAGGTGCGGATGATGTCCTGACCCTGCGGGCGGAGCGAGTACGGGTAGACCAGGTCGAAGAGTTCGGGGTCGCGCTCCCAGCCGCCGGCGAGCTGCGGGGTCAGCGATGACGTCGCCCAGGTGTCCATCACGTCGACCTCGCCGACGAAGCCGTTGGCCTGGCCGCGTTGCTCGGCTGTGTAGCCGGGAGCGACGTCGGAGGATGGGTCGACGGGAAGCAGGTCGCTGGTGGCGATGATCGGCTGGTCGAAGATGGGGTTGGACTCGGCGTCGAGCGGGTACCAGACGGGCAGGGGGACCCCGAAGAAACGCTGTCGGGACACCAACCAGTCGCCGGTCAGGCCATTGACCCAGTTCTCGTAGCGCACCCGCATGAACTCAGGATGCCACTGCAAGGCGGAGCCGTGTTCGATCAGTCTGGCGCGCAGCTTCTCGTCGCGGGCGCCGTTGCGGATGTACCACTGCCGGGTGGAGACGATTTCGAGCGGCTTGTCACCCTTTTCGAAGAACTTGACCTGGTGCACGATCGGCTTGGGGTCACCGATCAGGTCGCCGGATTCGCGGAGCAGCTCGACCACGGCCTGCTTGGCCGAGAAGACGGTCTTGCCGGCGAGCTGGGCGTAGGCGGCCTGTGCGGCCGGTGTCACGATGACGTCGGGAGCCTCGGCGATGATGCGGCCGTCGAAACCCATGATCGCGCGGTTGGGCAGGTCGAGTTCCCGCCACCAGACCACGTCGGTCACGTCGCCGAAGGTGCAGATCATCGCGATGCCCGAGCCCTTGTCCTTCTGGGCGAGGTGGTGGGCGAGAACGGGAATCTCGACGTCGAACACGGGCGTGCGCACCGTCGTGCCGAAGAACTCCTTGTACCTGTCGTCATCCGGATGCGCCACCAGGGCGACGCAGGCAGCCAGGAGCTCAGGGCGCGTGGTCTCGATCTCGATGGTTCCGCCATCCGGCTGGTGGAAGGAGACCCGGTGATACGCGGCCGGCATCTCCTTGTCTTCAAGCTCGGCCTGGGCGACGGCGGTGCGGAAGGTGACGTCCCAGAGGGTGGGCGCCATCGCCTGGTACGCCTCGCCGCGGTTGACGTTGCCGACGAAGGCCAGCTGGGACGCGGTGATCGATTCGGGCGCGATCGTGCGGTAGCTCTGGGTCCAGTCGACGCTGAGGCCCAGGGTGCGCCAGAGTTCCTCGAACTGCTTTTCGTCCTCGACGGTAAGGCGTTCACACAACTCGATGAAGTTACGACGGCTCACGGGAAGCTGATCGGCGGCCTTGGTGCTCTTGCCGTCGCCACCCTGGAACGGAGGAACGAAGTCCGCCGTGTACGGCAGGGACGGGTCGCAACGGACCCCGTAGAAGTTCTGCACCCGGCGTTCGGTGGGCAGGCCGTTGTCGTCCCAGCCCATCGGGTAGAAGACGCTCTTGCCGCGCATACGTTGGAACCGGGCGACGACGTCGGTGTGCGTGTAGCTGAAGACGTGGCCGATATGCAGGGAGCCGGACGCCGTGGGCGGGGGAGTGTCGATCGAGAAGATCGACTCCTTCGTGGCGCCGGCACGGTCGAAGCGGTAGGTGCCCTGAGCCTCCCAGCTGGTTTCCCATTTCGCTTCCAACCCTTCGAGGGCAGGCTTTTCGGGAACGCGGTCGGCGCTGGTCATGACTCTCCGATTCGATATCTGCGGCACCGTGTCGATGGTGAGGTGCCTTCAGTAGTGCTGATCTAATCTAGCCGATTCTGCGCCGAAGGCCGCACTGGACCCCCTCGGACGGCCGATCCGGGCCCTGTTTGGGAGGCTGCCCAGCCGACCTGTGGGTATCCGGCAGGCCTCGCTCTACTGCCACGTCCCGAGCTAGGAACAGATCCCCGAGGTGTTACTGATGCGCACCGTGGAACACTCCGTGCGGGCGGCCGGGCACCTCGAGGCGGCGCCGGCGCCGGTCGTGGTCCGGCTCGCCGCGCTGATCAGCTTCAACTCCGGGCAACTTGGCCGGTCCTCGGTGGGGAGCGCTATCGCCATCCGCGCCGATCGCCGAGACGAAGATGCGCACACGCCGGTCTCCACGATCACCGTGCTCTAGAATTGTTTGTGTGCTAATTAGCTTGTGTGCTATTTAGTTTGAGTGCTACATTGCGAACATGCAAGCTGCGAGCACGACCGAAGCCGTTGGCGATGTCTTCACCGCCCTGGCGCATCCCACCCGTCGGCAGATCCTGCAGGACTTGAAGGACGGCGAGTTGGCTGCGGGAGAGATCGCCGCACGGTTCCCGGCCACCGGGCCCACAATATCCCGGCACCTGTCGGTCCTCAGGATCGCTGGCCTGGTCACCGAGCGTCGCGACGCCAACCGCATCCTCTATGCGCTGGCGGGAGACCGCCTCGCCGTGTCGGTGGGCGACTTCCTTTCCACCGTCTGTCCTGAGCAGATGGTGCTGCGCAGCATCCGCCCGGCATCCCGCCCAGACGCCGTGACACTAGACGCCCAGCCGGTCGAACGATCCAAGAAGTCCACCACGACGGGGAAACAGCCCGCGTCGCAGAAAAGTGCGCGGAAGGGGACCCGGAAGGCGCAGAAGTCCGCAGCGAAGGCAGAGAGTGCCCAGAATGCACACAAAGCCGCCAAGTCGGTCCAGTGAGCCCGATGACGGCAGTGATGCCGCGCCTGGCCGCCACCATCGAGCGTCGTTCTGCTGATCAACTACCGGGTTAGCCCGAGGTGGCTCTCCGGCTACTCCCTGCCGGGCTGCGGCCCCAGCTGGTGAACGATCAGGTCGTCGCCGGCGGCGGGTGATCCTGCTCGCCGTCCCCGGCTCGCCTGGTCCTGTTCGAATGAGCCGGATCGGAGGAAGCCGGATCAGACGAGCCGGGGCACCGCCGCGAGCAAGGCCTGGGTGTACGGATGCACCGGTGCCGCAAAAACCTGCTCAGCCGAACCCGTCTCGACGATGCGGCCCGCGTGCATCACGGCGACCTGGTCGCTGACGTGCTGGATCACACCCAGGTCGTGCGAGATGAACAGCATGCTCAGCGAAAGTTCGCGCTGCAGCTCGTCGAGCAGGTCGAGCACCTGGGCCTGCACGCTTACGTCGAGCGCGGACACCGGTTCATCGCAGATCAGGATCTGCGGGCGGGAGGCCAGGGCGCGGGCGATGCCGACCCGCTGTCGTTGCCCGCCCGACAGATCGGTCGGTCGACGATCGAGCAGGGCGGCCGACAGGCCCACATCGTCCAGGAGCGCACTCACCCGGGCGTCGCCGGCCCGGCGGGCAGTGCCGTCGCGCCCGTGTGGTTGGGGTACGTCGACGGCCAGGGCGACGGCGTGACGCAGGATCTCACGCACGCTCAGCCGGGGATCGAAGGACGCGAGCACATCCTGGTACACGGCACCCACCAGACGGCGACGGGCCCGTCGGTCCTTCTCGGGCAGCGCGCTCCACGGCTCGCCGAGCAGGCGCACCTCACCCGAGTCCGCAGGGGTGAGCGCCAGGGCGAGACGTGCTGTGGTGGTCTTGCCCGAGCCGGACTCGCCCACGATACCCAGGGTGCGGCCGTGCGGCAGGCTGAAGGACACGTCAGCGACCGCGTGCTGCACGGTGCCGTGCGGGCCACGGAAGGTCTTGTTCAGCCCGACGCCTTCCAGGGCCAGGCCGGGGCCGGGAGCGGCGCCCACGGCACCGGCGAACGCCATCGCGGCGGGCGCGACCGGCCGCTCGGCCACGCGCAGGATGCCCGGAACGGTGATCGACCTCGCTGACGGCCCAGGCTCGGGCGGGGGCACCAGCCGGGATCCCCGCGGCTTGTCCACGGGAACCGCGGCCAGCATCCGCCGTGTCTCCAGGTGCGTGGGGCGCCCGAGCACCTCGGCCGTCGGGCCGGTCTCGACGATCCGGCCGTCGTGCATGACCGCGATCCGGTCGGCGATGCGGCCGACCACGGCGAGGTCGTGACTGATCAGCAGGATGGCGGTTCCGCGGTCGCGGATCTCCTCGAGCAGGTCGAGCACCTGGGCCTGCACGGTGACGTCGAGCGCCGTGGTGGGTTCGTCGGCGATCAGCAGCGGGGGATCGAGGGCGAGCGCGGCCGCGATGAGCGCCCGCTGGCGCTGGCCGCCGGAGAGCTCCCCGGACCGCCGGCCGGCATAGAGCTCAGGGTGGGGCAGGCCGACGGCTTCGAGGACCTCGAGCACCCGCCTGCTGCGGGCAGCATCGTCGAGCTCCGTGTGCAGGCGCAGCGAATCACCGATCTCCCGCGCGATCGGGCGCAGCGGGTCGAGCGACGCGAGAGCGTCCTGCAGCACCAGGCCCACGTCGCGGCCCCGGCGTCGGCGCCAGGCGGTCTCGCTGAGGCCGAGCACCGCCTCGCCGGCCAGGCTGAGTTCGTCGGCGCTGACCCGGGCACCGGCACCGGCGAGGCCCAGCAGGCTGCGCGCCGTGACGCTCTTGCCCGACCCGGACTCACCGACGATAGCCAGGCATTCGCCCGGTGCGAGCTCCAGGGACACCCCGCGGACCACCGTCTGGGAGCCGAACCCGACCGAGAGATTCCGGAGGCGAAGCGCCGGCTCGAGCGGGCTGTTCGCCGGCACGGCCATCGGAACAGCGTCGGCGGCGCTCATGCGTGCCTCATCCGGCCTTCAATCGCTCGGCCCAGGGCCGTGGCGCACACGGCCGTGAGCACGATGAACAGACCGGGGAAGAAACTCATCCACCACGCCGACGTGATGTAGGTGCGGCCGGCCGCGAGCATCGCGCCCCATTCGGCGGCCGGCGGCTGGGCGCCCAGGCCCAGGTAGCTCAGGGCGGCGGCCCAGACGATGGCCTGGCCCACTCCGAGGGTGCCGAGAACGAGCAGGGGTGCCAGGGTGTTGGGCAGGATGTGCCGGCCGAGGATGCGCCCGCGGCCCAGTCCCTGCACCGTGGCGGCCTCGACGAACGCCGAGGAGCGCACCCGCACCAGCTGGGCGCGGATGATGCGCGCGTATCCCGGTGCCGTCGACAGCCCGACGGCCACGATCGCGCTGCCAGCCCCTGGACCGAAGACGAGGATGAAAAGGAGCGCGAGCAGCAGGCCGGGAAAGGCGAACAGGACCTCGAGGAACCTGTTGACCGTGAAGTCCACGGCGGAGCCCAGCGTACCGGCGACGGTTCCGAGCACGGCGCCAAGGCCCAGCCCGATCAGGGTGGCCGAGATACCGATCACGAGCGAATCGCGAGCGCCGTCGATCACCCGGGTGTAGATGTCCCGGCCGGACTCGTCGGTGCCGAACCAGTGCGTCCAGGATGGCGCACCGAATGCCGACAGCGGGTCGATCGCGAGCGGATCGCCCGGGGCCAGAAGCTTCGGGGCGATGGCCGCTGTGAGTAGCAGCAGGGCGAGGAGGGCGGCCGCGATTTCCACGGCGCTGAGCCGGACGCGCCGACCGGTCGACGCGGAACCCGGTCGGCCGTTATGGTCTGTGTCCCGGCCACCCGGCCGACCGGTCGCCGAGGCGGTGATCTCGAGTTCACTCACTCTGCTCCTCCGGAGGTGCGTGCTGTCGTGGTGGGGCGCGGGTCGGCCAGGTGGGTGGCCAGGTCGGTGAGGATCGTCATGAGGATATAGGCGAGCGCGACGACCATCACGACGCCGATCACCACCGGCACATCGCGCACCGTGACCGCGTTGAGCAGGGTGCGGCCGAGTCCGGGGCGCGCGAAGACGGTCTCGACCACCACGGCACCGCTGATCAGCGAGCCGAAGGCCCAGCCGGACAGTCCGATGGCCGGCAGGGCCGCGTGCCGGAGTGCGTGGCGCCAGAGCACCCCACGCTCGCTCTCCCCGCGGGCGCGGGCCGAGAGCACGAACGGGGAATCCAGGGCCGTGGTCAGGCTCTCCCGCATCACCTGGCCGAGAAACCCGGCCAGGGGGATGGCCAGGGTGAGCACCGGGAGGACCAGGCCGCGCGCATCCGCGGTGCTGATCGGCGGCAGGATGCCCCACCAGACGCTGGCGACCACGATGAGGGTCGTGGCCAGCCAGAAATGCGGCAGCGCCGCCGCGACGATCTCCAGGCCTGACCCGATGCGCCGGGCCACCGGACCACGTCCGGTGGACCAGGTGGCCAGCCCCAGGGAGAGGAACCAGGCGACGGTGAGGGAGAGCACCGCCAGGAGCAGGGTGCCCCCGAGCTGACTGAGCACCAGCGGACCCACGTCCATGTTCAGGGCGTACGAGCGACCCAGGTCTCCCGTGGCGAGGCGGCCCAGCTGGGCAAGGTACTGCAGGAAGACAGGCTGATCCAGACCGTATTCAGCACGCACCGCGGCGAGAGCCTCGGGTGAGGTCTGAGACCCCGGCCCGCCCAGGATGGCCTCGGCCGGGTCGCCGGGGATCAGCCGGACGGCGAAGAACGTGAGCGTGGCCACCGCCCACAGCACGAAGACGGCGCCGCCGAGCCTCCGTGCGAGCGGGAAGCCGATCAGCGAGCCCAGCCGCCGGCCGGGCCGTCGGCCGGAGCTGCGGGCATCCGTCAGCGGTTCAGCCATGCGTCATAAAAGGTGGGCGTCGACACCGTCGGCAGGGCGCGGGCGCCCTGGACGGCCGTGCCGAGCAGGAAGTGGTTCTGCTGGTCGTAGAGCGGCAGGACGTAGAAGCCCTCGAGGATCAAGTCCTGCGCGTCGGCGTACAGGGACGCGCGTTCGTCGGCGGCCCCTCCGGTGGTCGAGCCCGTCGAGACCTGGCCGGCCCGGGTGAGCAGCGAGTCCAGCTCCGGGTCGTTCACCTGGGCGTGGTTGGCAAAATAGCCGCTCGGTGCCGGGGTGATGCCGTCCGAGTGGAAGAGGATCCGCAGGACGTCCGGCCCGACCTTCGTGTACGGCGCGCTCACCGCGTCATAGGCGTTGCTGCCGAGGGCCGTGTACCAGCTGGAGAGGTCGAGCTTGGTCAGCTGCACGTCGAACCCGGTCTCCTTGGCGGTCGCCTGGATCTGTTCGAACAGGGACTGCTCGGCCGGGATGGACTGGTTGGTGCTCACCGGGAAGACCACGGTGAGGCGCACGCCGTCCTTGGTCCGGTATCCGTCAGCGTCCTTCTCGGACCAGCCGGCGTCATCGAGCAGGGCCGCGGCGGCTGCGGGATCGTAGTCGAAGAGTTTCGGGCGGGAGACGCCGAGGGGCTCGACGCTGGACAGGGCCGAGAAGGAGCGCTCCGCGCTGCCCTGGAACAGGGACGCGACGGCGTCATCGACATTCGACGAGCGGATGAACGCCTCGCGCACGGCCGCGTCGTTGAACGGCGCCTTGCCCGAGTTCAGCTCGATCCGGTTGGAGGCGCCGGGTCGCGGGGCATCCAGGTGCACGATGGAATCGCTCTGCTCGGCCTGGGCGATGGTGTCGGGCTGGGCGTTGTCGATCACGTCGACCTCGCCGGCCTGCAGCGCGGCATAGCGGGAGGCCGAATCGGGGATGAAGCGCCAGACGATGGTGTCGAGGTAGGCCGGTCCATCGTGCTCGGCGTCGGCGGGCGGGGAGGTGTAGCCGTCGTTCCGCACCAGGGTGATGGCGTTCTGTTTGACCCAGGAGTCGACGACGAACGGGCCGGTTCCCACCGGGGCGGCGCAATTGTCATCCTGGCTGCGCTCCAGCGCGGTGGGGGACTGGATGCCCAGCCATGGCTGGGAGAGCGACTCGAGTAGCGCACTGTCAGGCTGAGCGAGGGTGAAACGCACGACCGAGTCGGAGACTGCCTCGGTGCCGGTGACCTTCGCCAGGGCCAGATAGCCGGTGGACGACCCGGTCGCCGGGTCCTGCAGGTGCGCGATGTTGGCCTGCACGGCCGCCGCGTCCAGCGGCGTGCCGTCGGAGAAGGTGACGCCGTCTCGCAGCGTGAACTCCCAAGTCAGGCCATCGGGGCTGACGGTCCAGCTGTCGGCCAGCCAGGGGATGACGGTGCCCTCGGAGTCGAGGGAGACCAGCGATTCGAGGTACTGCGTGCTCACCAGGGCCTGCGGGTAGTTGCCGCCCACGTGCGGGTCGAGGCAGGTGGGTTCGGCGTCGCCGGAGGCGTAGGTGAGGGTTCCGCCGGTCGTCGGGGTCGACGAGGCCGGCGGGGCGGCGCTGGTGCAGCCGGTCAGCGCGAGGCCGAGGACGGTGACGCCGGCCGCGAGGGTCACGCCGAGCGGGCGCCGGGCCGAGAGACTCGGTGTGGATCGAAAGGGTGCCGGACGGGGCATGCGATGGGCTCTTTTCACGGGTACTCAGGGAGTGCGGGATGTTTGGGGGAGACGTGCGTCGACGGTGCGGAACGGCCGTGGGACCGGCCGCGATGTCTGCTTCGAAGGCTGCTGTGCCATTATTGGACTCGGTCCAAAAACCGAAGACGTCGAGTCCCATCGTAGAACACGAAAGAACCATGAACGATTCCCGCACCGTCGGCCGCCCTCGCGGATCTTCCCGGGCGATGCTCGAAGAGGCTGCCGCCGAGCTGTTCCTCGAGCAGACCTACGCCAAGACCACCATCGGTGACATCGCACGGCGAGCCGGCGTGAGCCGCAACACGTTCTTCAATTACTTCTCCGCCAAGAGCGACCTGCTCTGGGTGGATGTCGACGCGGGCCTGGGCGCTCTGCCCGGCGCGCTGGCCGAGTGTGACCGGAGCGCCGGCGTGACTGGTGCGGTCCGCCAAGCACTGCTGCGGGTGGCCGCGGGGTTCGGGCCCGGCCGGGTGCCCTGGTCCGTCACCCAATACGAGCTGATGAACACGGCCAGCGAGCTGGAGGCATCCGCCCTCGCCCGGTTTCTGGTGCAGGTGGGCCTGGTGCGGGAATTCGTGGGCGCGCGACCCGGGCACTCGGCCGATACCGACCCGGTGGGGCGCGCCTTCTCCACCGCCGTGGTGGCCGCAGCGGCCGCTGCCGCCGCGGAGTGGGCCGGCGCCGGAGTGGCGCGCGGTGACCTGACCGCCTATGTGGATGCGGCTATCACTCCGGTCTGCGCCGGATTCTGGCCTGTTCTCGATCGCGGCTGACCTGCCCGACGCCGGAGTCGACGGGCACCGGGGTTGACGGGAGCGGTACTATTGACCGACGTTGATCCGGCCATCACCGGGGAGTCTTCGGAAGAACAGTGGAATCGCGCCCCGGTGCGAGACCAGCCAGTAGAGCCGAACGGGTCGGGCCCGTCACAGCCTTTGTATGAGCGGTCGTTCGCCTGCACGGGAACGGCAAGCGAGGTGGTACCGCGTTTTGCCCTGTCGGGGCGGGCGTCCTCGTGGAATAGGCCAGCGGCTTTTCACCCGCCTCGTCCAGGAGAAGCATGACGTACCCGAAGTCCCCCGAAGACAACCAGTCCGATCCGGCCACCCCCAACGCTCCCGTCGTTCCCTCTCCGAATTTTCCGCAGATCGAGGGCGAGGTGCTCGACTTCTGGGCGAAGGACGGCACCTTCCAGGCCTCCATCGACAACCGTGAGGGTGCCCCTGAGTGGGTGTTCTACGACGGCCCGCCGTTCGCCAACGGACTGCCGCACTACGGCCACCTGCTCACCGGCTACGCCAAGGACCTGTTCCCGCGCTTCCAGACCATGCGCGGCAAGCAGGTACACCGGCGGTTCGGCTGGGACACCCACGGCCTGCCCGCCGAGCTGGAGGCCGAGCGGAAGCTGGGCATCACCGACAAGAGCCAGATCGAGCAGATGGGCCTGGCCGCGTTCAACGCCGTCGCGCGCGAATCGGTGCTCGAATACACCAAGGACTGGGAGACCTACGTCACCCGCCAGGCCCGCTGGGTGGACTTCGAGAACGACTACAAGACCCTCGACATCACCTTCATGGAATCGGTGATCTGGGCGTTCAAGGAACTGCACACCAAGGGACTGGCCTATGAGGGCTACCGGGTGCTGCCGTACTGCTGGCGCGACCAGACGCCGCTGTCCAACCACGAACTGCGCATGGACGACGACGTCTACAAGATGCGCCAGGACCAGACCGTCACGGTCACCTTCCCCCTCGTGGGCGCGAAGGCCGAGACCCTCGGTCTCACCGCCGTGCGCGCCCTCGCCTGGACGACCACACCGTGGACCCTGCCGACCAACCTCGCCCTGGCCGTGGGCCCGGACATCATGTACGCCGTTGTTCCCGCCGGCGCCAACGGCACCCCGGATGCCGAGGTGTTGCGCGAGCAGGCCGGCCAGGACGCATCCGCCGCGACCACCGAGGTGCTCGGCGCCGAGTACCTCCTGGCCATCGACCTGGTCGGCAGCTACGCCAAGGACCTCGGCTACGAGAGCGCCGCCGACGCGACGGCCGCGATCAGCCGCACCGTCACCGGCCGCGAGCTCGAGGGCGTCTCCTACGACCGGCTCTTCGACTACTACGCCGACGAAAGCGAGTGGGGCACCCAGAACGCCTGGCGTTTCGTGGTCGCCGACTACGTGACCACCAGCGACGGCACCGGCATCGTGCACCAGGCGCCCGCCTACGGCGAGGAGGACCAGATGGTCTGCCAGGCCTACGGCATCCCCGTGATCCTGTCCCTCGACGACGGCGGAAAGTTCCTGCCCGAGGTCACCGAGGTCGCCGGCCAGCTCTGGAGCGACGCCAACAAGCCGCTCACCCAGCTGATCAAGTCGCAGGGCCGGCTGCTGCGCCAGGCCAGCTACGAGCACTCCTATCCGCACTGCTGGCGCTGCCGCAACCCGCTGATCTACAAGGCCGTGTCGAGCTGGTTCGTGCGCGTCACCGACTTCCGGGGCCGCATGGTGGACCTCAACCAGGAGGTGAACTGGGTGCCGGAGAACGTCAAGGACGGCCAGTTCGGCAAGTGGATCGGCAACGCCCGCGACTGGTCGATCAGCCGCAACCGATACTGGGGCTCGCCCATCCCGGTCTGGAAGAGCGACAACCCCGCCTACCCACGCATCGACGTGTACGGTTCGCTGGACGAGCTCGAGGCCGACTTCGGTGTGCGCCCCACCGACCTGCACCGCCCCTACATCGACCAGCTCACCCGGCCCAACCCCGACGACCCCACCGGGGCGTCCACCATGCGACGCATCGAGGATGTCCTCGACGTCTGGTTCGACTCCGGCTCGATGCCGTTCGCCCAGGTGCACTACCCGTTCGAGAACCGCGAATGGTTCGACAGCCACAACCCGGCCGACTTCATCGTGGAATACATTGGGCAGACCCGCGGCTGGTTCTACCTGCTGCACGTGCTCTCGACCGCCTTGTTCGACCGGCCCGCTTTCAAGAACGTGGTCAGCCACGGCATCGTGCTCGGCAACGACGGTGCGAAGATGAGCAAGTCGCTGCAGAACTACCCCAACGTCAACGAGGTCTTCGACCGTGACGGCTCCGACGCCATGCGCTGGTTCCTGATGAGCTCGCCGGTGCTGCGCGGCGGCAACCTCATCGTCACCGAGGAGGGCATCCGCGAGGGCACCCGCCAGATGCTGCTGCCGCTCTGGAGCACCTGGTACTTCTTCTCGCTCTATGCCAACGCCTCCGGCTACACGGCCACCTGGCGCACCGACTCCACCGACGTGCTCGACCGCTACCTGCTGGCCAAGACCCGCGACCTCATCGAGGACGTCACAAGCGACCTCGAGAGGCTCGACAGCACGCTGGCCGCCTCGCGTCTTCGCGACTTCGCCGACGTGCTGACCAACTGGTACGTGCGGCGCTCCCGCGACAGGTTCTGGGCCGGCGTCGCTGCCGACGGCACCGGGGCGGATGCCTTCGACACGCTGTACACGGTGCTGGAAACCGTGACGAGGGTCGCCGCCCCGCTGCTGCCCCTGATCAGCGAGCGCATCTGGCAGGGTCTGACCGGAGGCCGCAGCGTGCACCTCACCGACTGGCCCGACGCCGCGGCATTCCCTGCCGACGCCGGACTGGTCACGGCGATGGACCAGGTCCGCTTGATCAGCTCCACCGTGCTGTCGCTCCGCAAGAAGGCCGGCCTGCGGGTGCGCCTTCCGCTGGCGAACCTCACCGTGGTCACCACCGAGACGGCCGCCCTGGCCGGGTTCGAGGCCATCCTGCGCGACGAACTGAACGTCAAGGCCGTCACCCTGGTCGAACAATCGGCCGACAGCGCCGAGAGCTACGGCATCACCTCCAAGCTCACCGTCAACGCCCGGGCCGCCGGCCCCAGGCTCGGCAAGCAGGTGCAACAGGTCATCAAGGCGGCCCGCACCGGCGACTGGTCCGGGACCGACGGCGTCGTCACCGCCGGCGGCATCGCCCTGGAGGCGGGGGAGTACGACCTGGAATTGCAGGCAGCCTCCACGGCGGCGGACGCCGAGTCCGTGCTGAACAGCTCGGCGCTGGCGCTGCTCTCCGGCGGCGGTTTCGTGCTGTTGGAGACCACCACCACACCCGAACTCGAAGCCGAGGGCCTGGCCCGCGACCTGATCAGGGCCGTGCAGGACACCCGCAAGTCGGCCGGATTCGAGGTCAGCGACCGCATTCGGCTCGACCTGGTCTTCTTCGACGACGCCGATGCCGCCACGTTCGCCCTCGCGAGCGGGGTCGACGTCGCCGGTGAGACACTCGCCACCCGCTTCCACACGCACGCCGCTTCGGCTGACGCCGTCGGCACCCCCGCAGAATGGCTGCAGGGCCTGTCCGGCTCAGTCGTGGAGCACTACGTGCGCTTCGAGGCCGACCACTACGCGAACCACGGACCGGTCATCGTTGCCGTCGCCCGCGAAAAAGGAACCATCAATGTCTGACGACTACTACCCCGACGAATTCCGTGACGCCGGCGATGCCGTGCTCGCCGCACTGCTGGAACGGGTGGGCGAGAGCGCACCCCAACCGAGGCTGCAGGCCACCCGCCGTGCGGTCGAGCTGCTCGGCGACCCGCAGAACTCGTACCCGATCATCCACGTCACCGGAACCAACGGCAAGACCAGCACCAGCCGCATCATCGAGAGCATCCTCCGCGCCTACGGGCTGCGCACCGGGCTGTTGGTCAGCCCTCACCTCGTGCGGCTGAACGAACGCATCGTGATAGATGGGCAGTCCATCACCGACGAGGCCCTGGCCGCTAACTGGGCCGACATCCAGCCGTACCTGCAGATGGTCGACGCCGAACTCGCGACCGCGGGCGACCAACCGCTGACGTTCTTCGAGGCCCTCACCGTTCTGGCGTTCGCCTGTTTCGCGGATGCGCCGGTCGACGTGGTCGTGCTCGAGGTCGGCATGGGCGGCGAATGGGACTCCACCAACGTCGCCGACGGTCAGGTGGCCGTGTTCACCCCCATCGCTCTCGACCACACCAGGCGGCTCGGCAGCACCATCGCCGAGATCGCACGCACCAAGTCCGGCATCATCAAGCCCGCGGCGGCCGTCGTCACCGCCGCCCAGCTGCCGGAGGCCTTGGCCGAACTGAGCCGGGCGGCCGAGCTCACCGAGTCGACCCTGGTCGGCGAGGGAGGCGACTTCGCTCTCCTGGCCAGCCACGTGGCCGTCGGCGGTCAGCTCATCTCGGTGCGCGGCATCGCCGGCACCTACTCGGAGCTCTTCCTCCCGCTCTACGGCACCCACCAGGCCCAGAACGCGGCCGTGGCCATCGCCGCCGTGGAGTCGTTCCTCGGCGCGGGCAGCCAGGCCCTCGTCGAAGACATCCTCGTCGAGGGCCTCGCCACGGCGACCTCGCCCGGTCGCCTGCAGCTGATCGGCATCGAGCCGACCGTGCTGGTGGATGCGGCGCACAACCCGCACGGGGCGCTCGCGCTGTCAGCGGCCCTGGAGAGCTACTTCGACTTCGACGAGATCGTCGTCGTCCTCGGAATCCTCGAGGACAAGGACGCCGCGGGCATCATCGAGGCCCTCCGCCCCGCCGTCGCCCGCTTCCACGTGACCCAGTCGCACTCCGAGCGGGCGATCCCCGTCGACGACCTCGCCGACCTCGTTGCCGAGCACGTCGGCGACGCCGACACCTTCCGCTTCGGCGACCTCGCGCAGGCCCTCGATGCGGCCCGCGGCTGGGCTCAGGATGCCCCCAAGCGCGCCGTGCTGGTCGCGGGATCGATCACCCTCGTCGGTGACGCCGTGGCGTTGGCCGACGCGGGGGACTGGATGACCCCGTGAGTGCGCCGCGGGCGTCCTCCGTACGGCGTTCGCTCGCCTCGATCGTGCTCGGCTTCGAGCTGATCGTGGTGTTCCTGGCCACCCTGGTGATCTTCGGGCTCAGCGAGCTGCCGGCCTGGGTCACCCTGGGCGGCGGAGCGCTGCTCTGCCTGATCATGGTCGGCACCCTCGGGTTGCTACGGTACAACTGGGCCTATGGGGTCGGTTGGGCCGTGCAGGTCGTCATCGTCGCCACCGGATTCCTCAACCCGGCGATGTTCTTCGTCGGGGCACTCTTCGCCGGCATGTGGACCTACTGCATGATCACCGGCTCACGTATCGACAGACGTAACAAGTAGACAGACAGCACAAGGAGAACTCATGACTAACGTCCAGGAAACACTCGTATTGGTCAAGCCCGACGGCGTGGCCCGCAACCTCTCCGGCGAGATCCTGCGCCGCATCGAAGCGAAGGGGTACTCCCTCGTCGACATCAAGCTCGTGCAGGCCGAGCGCACGCTCCTCGCCGAGCACTACGCCGAGCACGCCGGGAAGCCGTTCTTCGAACCGCTCGTCGAATTCATGGAAAGTGGATCGATCCTGGCGCTGCGCATCGCCGGTGACCGTGTCATCGAGGGTTTCCGCGCCCTGGCCGGCACCACCGACCCCACCACGGCCGCCCCCGGAACCATCCGCGGCGACCTCGGCCGCGACTGGGGCCTGAAGGTGCAGCAGAACCTGGTGCACGGCTCGGACTCGCCCGAGTCGGCCGCCCGCGAACTGGCGCTCTGGTTCGCCTAACCACCCGGGTGACCGGGCTAGAGGCGGTGTAGGAAGTCCATTTGCAGCTGGGCGACCGTGGCGGCGATGAGGTAGCAGGCGATGGTGATCACGAAGATCCAGGAGTAGGCGCCGGCCGCGAGGCGCCGCACCCGCGCCGAACCCGGGATGATGCCGGTCTTCAGGTTGTACAGGGTCACGGCCAGGAACACCGGGATCGTCACCGTCCAGGTGACCATGCACCACGGGCACAGCACGTCGAGGACGAAGAAGCTCTGCCCCATCAGCCAGATCACAAAGGCCAGCGCGCCGGTCACGCCGATGTTCAGGCCGAGCCAGAACCACCGCGCAAAGCGGGCGCCGGACAGGATCGCGGCGCCGATGGTGATCACGACGCTCCACGCGGCCACCCCGATCAGCGGGTTCGGGAAGCCGAACAGCTCGCCCTGCCAGGAGCCGAGGTTGGTGCTGCAGCCCACCAGCACACTGAAGTTGCAGGACAGCGGCGCCGCGGGGTCTTCAAGCATCGTGAACTTGTCCAACGTGAGCGCAAACGCCGCCGCGAAGCCGATCGCCCCCGCGATGATCAGGAAAACCGCAAGACCGACCGGAGGCTTTTTTGACGTGGTGAATGGCACATCCGGATTATGCCATGTGTCGCGTCCGCGACCCTGGGAATGCGTGCGATAATCGGAACAGTCGTTTGAGCCGCGCTCAAACCGATGCCAAAAGGCTTAATGGGCTTACATTCGCCCAGATTCATTGGTCCTAGACCAAAGGTATTAGCAACCAGAGCCACGGGCCGGTTGCGTCAACGCAATAGGATTCGCGGGGTTTTCGCGCAAGCGGAAGCGTCGCACGAGAGAGTAACCGAGTGAGTGGCGCGGTCACCCACAGCGGTCAAGGAGCGCACCAGTGATGGTGGAAGACAACGAAAACAAGAAGCGCAAGGGCCTGTTCGGCACTCGCAAAACAACCAGGAAGACAGCACCGGCGGCACCTGCCGAGCAGACTGCTCCGGCCGTTGACGCTGCCGCAGCGCAGCCCGCCGTGGACGTGGACGCACTGAGCGCGGACGCGCTCGACCAGCCCGTGGCCTTCCCGGCACTGCCCACCCCGTTCGACGACAACGTCGAGGAGGTCCGTCGCCCGACGACGTCCCTGATCTTCCAGGCTCCGGCGATCCTGCCGGCACCGGTGCGATCCGGTGGACGCGTGCTCGACGACGAGGACGATGACTCCGAAGAAGCCTCGACCGTGCGCCGTCGTGCCCGCCGCCGCACCGGTGAAGAGGGCCGCAGCGACGACCCCGCCAACACCGTTGTGCGCGTTCGCACCCCCCGCGAGCCCGAGCTCATCACGGAACCGCAGCGGATCAAGGGTTCCACCCGCCTGGAGGCGAAGAAGCAGCGCCGCCGCGACGGCCGCGACGCCGGCCGTCGTCGTCCCGTCATCACGGAGGCCGAGTTCCTGGCCCGCCGCGAGTCGGTCGACCGGGCCATGATCGTGCGCGCCAAACACAACAAGATCCAGATCGGCGTTCTCGAAGACGGTGTGCTGGTCGAGCACTACGTGGCCAAGAACCAGGATGCGTCGTTGATCGGCAACGTCTACCTCGGCCGGGTGCAGAACGTGCTGCCCAGCATGGAAGCCGCCTTCGTCGACATCGGCCGCGGCCGAAACGCCGTGCTCTACTCCGGTGAGGTCGACTGGGATGCCGCCGCGGTCAACTCCCCGGGGAACGCCCAGACCCGACGTATCGAGCTGGCCCTCAAGCCCGGCGACAAGGTGCTCGTGCAGGTCACCAAGGACCCCATCGGCCACAAGGGCGCCCGGCTCACCAGCCAGGTCTCCCTGCCCGGCCGCTACCTCGTCTACGTGCCAAACGGCTCCATGAACGGCATCAGCCGCAAGCTGCCGGACACCGAGCGGGCACGCCTGAAGAAGATCCTCAAGGAGGTCCTGCCCGACAACGTGGGCGTCATCGTGCGCACCGCCGCCGAGGGCGCGACCGACGAACAGCTCACCCTCGACGTCAACCGCCTGACCGCGCAGTGGGCCTCCATTGCCAAGCAGGTCGAAACCGTGTCTGGGCCTGCCCTGCTGCACAGCGAACCGGACCTTCTGATCAAGATCGTGCGCGACGTCTTCAACGAGGACTTCCACAAGATGGTCATCTCCGGTGACGATGCCCAAGAAGTCATCGAGTCCTACCTGCGCCAGGTCGCACCCGACCTCGTCGAGCGCGTGCAGCGCTACGAGGGCGAACGCGACGCGTTCGACGAATTCCGCATCTCCGAGCAGATCGAGAAGGCCCTCGACCGCAAGGTCTGGCTGCCGTCGGGTGGTTCGCTCGTGATCGACCGCACCGAGGCGATGACCGTTGTCGACGTCAACACCGGCAAGTTCGTCGGCTCGGGCGGAAACCTTGAAGAGACCGTCACCAAGAACAACCTCGAAGCGGCCGACGAAATCGTGCGCCAGCTGCGCCTGCGCGACATCGGCGGCATCATCGTTGTCGACTTCATCGACATGGTGCTCGAATCCAACCGGGACCTGGTGCTCCGCCGCCTCGTCGAATGCCTCAGCCGTGACCGCACCAAGCACCAGGTTGCCGAGGTGACCTCGCTCGGGCTCGTGCAGATGACCCGCAAGAAGCTCGGCCTGGGCCTGTTGGAGTCGTTCAGCGAGAACTGCGAAGCCTGCGCCGGACGTGGAATCGTCATCCACCACGACCCCGTCGTCAAGCACCGCCAGACCGCGCAGCCCGCTCAGGAGCGTCGCCCCCGCAGCAAGTCCAACGGCAACGGCGGGGCCGGGCATGACGCTCAGGGCGCAGGCCAGCGCGGCAACGGCAACCAGAACTCGGGCCAGGCTCACGCCGCGCCCTCGCTGACGGATGCCGCAAGGGCCGGCCACGGCACGCACGGAATCACCGAGGACGCCAAGCATGCCCTCGCCCTGATCGCCGCGCGTACCATCAGCCGCTCGCTGACCGGCTCGATCCCCGTGATCACTCCGGAGGCGGCTGCCCCGGCAGCCGAGGTGGTCTCCGGCGCCCCCGTCGAGGTCGCGAACGACGTCGTTACCGGCGCCGACAGTGTTGACACCGCGCCGGCGGACAGTTCGACGTCTCGCGGCTCACGCTCCGGCAACCGGTCGGGTGGCGGCAACGGCCAGGCGAACGGCCAGTCCAACGAGAGCGCGCCGGAGGCGCAGGCCCACGCAGCAGGAGAGCCCGAGCCCGCCGCGGCGGTTGAAGCGGCGGTCCAGGCTCCGGAGGCCGCGTCGGCCGACTCGACGGAGGACGTCGCAATCCTCGACATCCCCGTGCAGAAGTCGCCCCGCAGTCGGCGCCCGGTGAGCAAGCAGGTCACCGACCAGCTTCTCGATTCGGTGCTGGACGCCCTGCCGGAGCCCAAGCAGCCCGGCCAGGGCCGCTCGCGCAGCCGCCGGGTCACCACGGCCGGCGGTCCGACCGCCGCCGTGCAGCCGATCGTGGTTCCCACACACGACAACCCGTAACGGTCACCGACCGTTCCCGGATCCACAGCGGTGCCGCCTTCGGGCGGCACCGCTGTTGTCGTCCCGCCCACCCGGACCGGCCCGCTGACCCGGAACCCGACCCTGCACAGGTGAAATCGACGAATGCACAGCGACCGGGGGACGTCGCGACGGGTGCCCACCGGCCTGATCCTCGGTGTAGTGCTGGTGGCCCTCGCCTTCACCGTCCGGGCGCTCAGTCCCGCCTTCGCCGGCTGGGGGTTGCCCGTCCGGGCGCAGGACACCATCACCCTCGCGCTGAGCGTGATCATCGAATCAGCGCCGTTCGTGTTCCTCGGCATCCTGCTCTCGACCGTGGTGCAGGTCTGGCTCCCGCACGGCTTCATCACCCGGTTCCTGCCCCGCCATCCCGTGCTGCGCCGGGCGTCGATCTCGCTCCTGGGCATGTTCTAAGGCGCCGGACCGGATCGTGCGCACCACCGTCGGATCGGCCGAGACGAGTGTCGTGTTCAGCGCCCCGTACATCCAGTCCTTCGTTCCCGTCGGCGACGAACTGGTGGTGGCCACCCTCAACGATGACCTCACCAACGTGCTCAGCCTGGTCGACCCCGACGGCCGTGCCGCCGCGCTCACGCTGCCTGGCACCGGGACGGTGCACGACCTGCAGGCGTCCCCGTCGTCGGCCACCGTCGGCTTCCGCTTCAGCAGCAGCCCCGGTGCGGCCGGCAACGCCTACGACAACACCCTGTTCCTGCTGGACCTGACCCGCGGCACCGTCGACACCGTGGCCGGGCTCGACGGCCAACCCGTCCAGGCCATCGCCTGGGGCTTCATGGCCGACCGCGCCGAGATCGTGGCCCAACTCTTCGACACCACCCTGCTCCTGATCGACCCCAGGTCCGGAAGCGAGGCCGCGCCCATCCCGATCGGCCAGTTTCTTAACCTGAACGCCTCCGCCCCCGACGGACTGCGTATCGCGGTCTCCGATCAGGGCAGCCAGTACATCCTCGACCTGTCCACCGGCACCGAGGCGGCCATCGTGCCGCAGGATGTCGCCGGCAGCACGCCGTACACCGCCGAACTGCACTTCCTCACCGGGGGAGAGGGGTTCGTGCAGCGGGTGGCCGAATTCGACCAGGCCACCGGTCAGGTCACGCAGTCGCTCATCCTGGTGACCGGGGACGTGGCCACGCCGACCAGCCGGGTGGTCTACGTGCCGGTTCTGCCCAACGAGACGATCGTGGGATTCACGGTGTCACCGAACGACCAGTACCTCGCGATCCAAACCGTGCCGAACAGTCAGACCCAGCAGAGCGACGGCTATCCGGTCGACCCTCAGGCCACCACGGCAACAACGGTGTTCGTGGAGCTGTCCACCGGTGTCATCAGCCGAAGTATCGTGGGCATCGACGCCACCTGGTGAGTCCGGGAGGTCAGTGACGGTGCGCGGCCTGGTCGCGTCGGTCCCGGCCGCTGACCCGCAGTCCGCTGGCCCGCAGCCGGGTGACCAGCCCGCGGAAGTCGACAGGTTCGGCCCCCGCCGCCACCAGGCTGTCGTACCGCGCCTGGGGCACGTCGTAATGGTCGAGATCGAAGCCGCGGCGGGGGATGCCCTGGGCGGCCGCGAAGGCATGCAACTCCGCCAGCGACGAGTCGCTCACCAGGTGCGACCAGAGCGTGCCGTGCGCCGGCCAGGCCGGCTGGTCGATCAGTATGCCCATCCTGAAAGTGTATGGAGTATCCCGCCCCTCAGCTTGACTCTGGCGGCGCTCTCCAACCGGGCGCGCGACACACCCCCGTGAGATGGTTTGACCGGGGCTACCCGATCAGCTAAAGTCGAGTGTTGGTGTGCGTAGGACTGTGTCCACGTAACGCCCAAGGTTTTCTGAAGTGAAATGGTCCGACTTGGCCCATTTGCGCTCGGTAACTTTCCATCATAGGAATCGGAGCCCCCGGGGTTCCCCAGAGATAGGTACGTAAAGTGGTTTACGCAGTTGTGCGCGCCGGTGGGCGGCAGGAGAAGGTAGAGGTCGGGACCATCGTAACGATGGACCGAATCAAGGCTGACAAGGACGGCAACGTCGAGCTGGCCGCCGTGCTTCTCGTCGACGGCGACAAGATCACCTCCGACTCATCGTCACTGGCCAAGGTCAAGGTCACTGCCGAGGTCCTCAACGACCTCCGCGGCCCGAAGATCGTCATCCAGAAGTTCAAGAACAAGACCGGTTACAAGAAGCGTCAGGGGCACCGTCAGGAGCTCACTCGCGTTCAGGTCACCGGCATCGCCTAGGCCCGAGGAGAATAACTAATGGCACACAAAAAAGGTGCGAGTTCCACTCGCAACGGTCGTGACTCCAACGCGCAGCGCCTCGGCGTGAAGCGCTTCGGTGGTCAGGTTGTCGGCGCAGGCGAGATCATCGTCCGTCAGCGTGGCACCCACTTCCACCCCGGCGTGAACGTCGGTCGTGGTGGCGATGACACCCTCTTCGCCCTCGAAGCCGGCTCGGTCGAGTTCGGCGCCAAGGGTGGCCGCAAGGTTGTCAACATCGTGGTGGCTGCCGCTTAGGCATCCACACAGCTTTTCAGCATGAGGGCGGGCTTCGGCTCGTCCTCATGTTTGTTTTTATCGCCACCTGGAAGGGGCATTCCCATGGCCACGTTCGTTGACCAAGTCACGCTGCACCTGCGAGCGGGCAACGGAGGAAACGGTTGTGTCTCGGTCAAACGCGAGAAGTTCAAGCCTCTCGCCGGCCCCGATGGCGGAAACGGCGGCAACGGCGGCGACATCGTGCTCGTCGCCGACCCGCAGGTGACCACCCTGCTCGCGTTCCACCGCTCACCCCACCGCAGCTCCGCCAACGGCGGACCCGGCATGGGCGACCACCGCAACGGCTACGGCAGCGACGTCATCGAACTGTCCGTGCCGCTGGGGACCGTCGTCAAGGACGCAGAGGGCAACGAACTCGCCGACATGACGGAGCCCGGCTACCGAATCGTCGTGGCACCCGGCGGTCAGGGTGGACTCGGCAACGCCGCGCTGGCCTCCACCAAGCGCAAGGCCCCCGGATTCGCGCTGCTCGGCACCTACGGCTTCGAGGGCGACGTCTACCTCGAACTCAAGACCGTGGCCGATGTGGCACTGGTCGGCTACCCCTCGGCCGGCAAGTCCAGCCTGATCGCCGCCATCTCCGCGGCCAGGCCCAAGATCGCCGACTACCCCTTCACCACCCTGCAGCCCAACCTCGGCGTCGTGGATGCCGGTGAGGTGCGCTACACCGTCGCCGACGTGCCCGGCCTCATCGAGGGCGCCAGTGAGGGCAAGGGCCTCGGCCTGGAGTTCTTGCGCCACGTCGAACGCTGTACAGCACTGTTGCATGTGCTCGACTGCGCCACCCTCGACCCCGGCCGCGACCCGATCAGCGACCTCGACATCATCCTCGGTGAACTCGCCGCGTACCCGGTGCCGGAGGGCCAGACGCCGCTGCTCGAGCGCCCCCAGCTGATCGCGCTGAACAAGATCGACGTCCCCGAGGGTCGCGAGCTCGCCGCCTTCGTGAAGGCGGAACTCGAGGAGCGCGGCTATCGGGTCTTCGAGATCTCCACCGTCAGCCACGAGGGACTCCGCCAGCTCAACTTCGCCCTGGCCGAAACCGTCGAGGCCGGCCGGATCACCAGCGCCGAAGCCGCGGCACTCAAACCGCGCATCGTCATCCGCCCCAAGCCCGTCGACGACAGTGGCTTCATCGTGCGTGTCGAGGGTGGCTCATTCGGCAACATCTTCCGAATCCTCGGCGCCAAGCCCGAGCGTTGGGTGCAGCAGACCGACTTCAAGAACGACGAGGCCGTCGGCTTCCTCGCCGACCGTCTGGCCAAGCTGGGCACAGAGGACGAACTGTTCAAGGCCGGCGCAGTCGCCGGCTCAACGGTCGTCATCGGCCCCGGCGACGGTATGATCTTCGACTGGGAGCCCACCCTCACCTCCACCGCTGAACTGATCACAGCCCCCCGCGGCACCGACAGCCGGATGGACGACTCCAAGCGCCGCACCAGCAACGAGCGTCGCGAGGAGTACCTCAAGCGTATGGACGCCAAGTCCGCCGCGCGTGCGGAACTGATCCGGGAGCGGGAAGCCGGCATGTGGTCCACCGGCGAAGAGGAGTACAACGCCGGCGAGGGCGTCGTCACCGAGAACAATGCCGAGCGCCGGCGCACCAAGGAGGGCGACTCCGCATGAGCTCGCACGAGCGCGCCCGGATCTCCTCGGCACGGCGAGTCGTCGTGAAGGTCGGGTCGTCGTCGATCACCGGTGCCAACGCCGATCAGATCGGCCCGTTGATCGAGACGCTCGCGAAGCTGCATGACCGCGGCGCCGAAGTCGTGCTCGTGTCCTCCGGTGCGGTTCCCAGCGGGATGCGTCACCTCGGCCTCGAGGACCGGCCGGCGGACCTGGCCACCCAACAGGCCGCGGCATCCGTCGGGCAGAATGTGCTCGCCGCGACGTATCAGAAGACTCTGGACCAGCACGGGATCTCCGCCGGACAGGTGCTGCTCACCGAGGGCGATCTCCTCAACGAACCGCACCGCAGCAACACCCGCCGGGCGGTGAACCGACTCCTCGACCTGCGCATCCTGCCGATCGTGAACGAAAACGACACGGTGGCCACCTACGGCCTGAGGTTCGGGGACAACGACCGGCTGGCGGCCATGCTGTCCGTGCTGATCCGCGCCGACCTGCTGGTGCTGCTCAGCGACGTCGATGCGCTGTACACCAAGCCGCCGCACCTGCCGGGTGCCGAGCGGATCGACGACATCGGTTTCGACCAGGAGCTCGTCGGCATGGAATTCGGCGGAAGCAACGGGCCCGGCGTCGGTACCGGCGGCGCGAACACCAAGGTCACGGCGGCCCGCCTGGCGGCGTCCGCCGGAACGGCCGTGCTCGTCACCGCAACCGGATTGGCCGGACCGGCCCTCCTCGGCGAACACGTCGGTACCTGGTTCGAACCTGCACCGCAGGCACCCGGGCGAGCGCTGCTGTGACCCGGCCCGGAATCGTCGACCTCCGGCTGGGTGTGCCCTGGTGCGTGCGCGAATGAGCGTCCTGACCAGGGACGGGGTGTCCGGGGCCTCGCGCATCGTGGTCAAGGTGGGTTCCTCCTCGATCAGCGGCGCCAACGCCGGCCAGATCCCACGTCTGGTGGATGCCCTCGCGGCCGCGCACGGCAGGGGCACCGAGGTGGTCCTGGTGTCCTCGGGAGCAATCGCCACCGGCATGCCGTACCTGCAGCTCGACGAACGGCCCACCGATCTGGCCACCCAGCAGGCCGCGGCCTCAGTGGGCCAGAACCTGCTTGTGTTTCGCTACCAGGAGAGCCTGGACCGCTACGACATCGTCGCCGGCCAAGTTCTGCTCACCGCGGGGGACCTCGAGAACCCGTCACACCGCAGCAATGCCCAGCGGGCCATGGACCGTCTCCTGGACCTGAGGATCCTGCCGATCGTGAACGAGAACGACACCGTCGCCACCCACGAGATCCGGTTCGGCGACAACGACAGACTTGCGGCCCTCGTCGCGACCCTCGTGAGGGCCGACCTGCTCGTTCTACTCAGCGACGTTGACGCGCTCTTCACCCGGCCCCCACACCTGCCCGGCGCCGAACGCATCGACCACGTGGGGCTGGGCGACAGCCTGCTCGGCGTGGAATTCGGCTCTTCCCAGTCCGGGGTGGGAACCGGCGGCGCCGGCACAAAGGTGTCCGCAGCACGGATCGCGGCCGAGGCCGGAACAGCGGTCCTGGTGACGTCGACCGCGCTGGTCGCCGAGGCCCTGCGCGGCGACCGGATCGGAACCTGGTTCGAGCCCGCCGACCCGGCAAGCGTGCAGGGGCCTGTCCTAAGCTGAGGTCATGTCGCAGACCACTCCCGCCGCCGTACCGCCCGCCGCAGGACCGACCGGGTCCGGTGCGGAGCCGAGCGTCGACTTCACGGCTCTGCTCGTCGCCGGCCGCGCGGCCTCCGTCGCCCTGGCGTCCGCTCCCACGCAGGGGAAGAACCGCGCGCTGCACGGAATCGCCGTGGCCTTGCGCGAGAACGTGCCGCAGATCCTCGCCGCAAACGCCCGTGACCTGGCTGCCGGCGCCCAGAACGGCCTCAGCGCCGGGCTACTGGACCGGCTGAGCCTGGATGAGCCGCGCATCCGCTCACTCGCCGACGCCGTCGACGAGATCGAAGCGCTGACCGACCCTGTCGGTCAGGTGGTGCGGGGCAGCAGCCTGCCCAACGGCGTCAAGATCAGCCAGGTGCGCGTGCCGTTCGGCGTTGTCGGCGTCATCTACGAGGCTCGGCCGAACGTGACGGTGGACATCGCCGCACTGGCGCTCAAGAGCGGGAACGCCGCCGTGCTGCGGGGCGGCTCCGCCGCCGAGAACTCCAACCGGGTTCTCGTCGCCGTGATTCAGGATGCGCTGGTCGCCGCCGGGCTGCCGGGGGAGTCCGTGCAGACCATCGACCCGTTCGGCCGGGCCGGCGCGACCGCGCTGATGCAGGCCCGCGGACAGGTCGACGTGTTGATCCCGCGCGGCAGCGCCGGGCTGATCCAGGCCGTCGTGACCGAGTCGACGGTGCCCGTGATCGAAACCGGGGCCGGTGTCGTGCACATCTTCCTGGACGCCTCCGCCAACGAGCAGTGGTCGGCGGACATCGTGCACAACGCCAAGGTGCAACGGCCCAGCGTCTGCAACGCCGTGGAGACCGTGCTTGTGCACGAGGACGCCGCCGACCGGGTGCTGCCCGGAGTACTCGCGAAGCTTGCCGGGGCTGGAGTCACGATCCACGGCGACGACGCGGTACGCGCACTGTACCCGGCGGCGATTCCCGCGACCGACGAGGACTGGGCAACCGAATACATGAGCCTTGACCTGTCGGTCGCCGTGGTGCCCGACCTCGACGCCGCGATCGCTCACATCCGGCGATACTCGACCGGGCACACCGAGTCGATCATCACCAACGACGTCGTCAACGCGGAGCGATTCCTGGCCGAGGTCGACTCCGCCGCCGTGATGGTGAACACGTCCACCCGTTTCACAGACGGCGGCGAATTCGGCTTCGGCGCCGAGGTCGGGATCTCCACGCAGAAACTGCACGCGCGCGGTCCGATGGGGCTGCCCGAGCTCACCAGCACCAAGTGGATAGTGCGCGGGACCGGCCAGATCCGCCACTAGGGACGGTGCCGCTCGTGGGGGCGGGCGGATGGTCCCGCTAGACTGAATTCGGTACTGCCACCGCCCGCCCTCGTCGGCTCGCCCTAACCGGCAGAAATGTATTCCTGAATGGAGATTTCATGTTGTTCGTGACCGCTGTACTTGCCGAGGTCGAGCACACCCAGCTGCCCGTCCCGACCTGGGTCTACGGCCTCGTGGCCCTCATCGTCTTCTCTGCCCTCGGATTCGTGGTTTGGAGCTCCCGCGACGTCGCGAACCGCCACAGTGCCAAGGCCAACGCCTACGCTGCCGCCCACGGTGGCGCCGCCAGCCACGGCGGCCACTGACAATCGGCGCAACGTGACCCGGAACCGCCCGCGCATCGGAGTGATGGGCGGCACCTTCGATCCCATCCACCACGGCCACCTTGTCGCAGCGAGCGAGGTTGCGCAAAGTTTCGACCTCGATGAGGTCATCTTCGTGCCCACCGGGCAGCCGTGGCAGAAGCCGGATGTGACTCTTGCTGAGCACCGTTACCTGATGACGGTCATCGCTACAGCGTCCAATCCCCGCTTCACGGTCAGCCGTGTCGACATCGACCGCACCGGCCCGACCTTCACCATCGACACCCTCCGAGACTTACACGCCGAACGGCCGGACGCCGAGCTGTTCTTCATCACCGGCGCCGACGCCATCACCCAAATCCTCGGCTGGAAGGATGTCGCGGAACTGTGGAAACTGGCCCACTTCGTGGCTGTGAGTCGCCCGGGACACGATCTGAGTATTTCAGGATTGCCTAACCAGGACGTAAGCTTGCTGGAGGTTCCGGCTCTGGCGATTTCGTCTACTGACTGCCGGGCACGCGTGAACCGGGGCTTCCCGGTTTGGTACTTGGTCCCCGACGGGGTAGTCCAGTACATCTCAAAGCACCATCTGTATCGGAGTGTGGCATGACGTTGGGTAATAGCCCGCAGCCACTGACGCGACGACAGTTGCGCGAGTTGGCTCGGGAGCAGGAGCCTG
The DNA here is from genome assembly GCF_004210215.2 of Cryobacterium sp. SO1. Classification (NCBI taxonomy): domain Bacteria; kingdom Bacillati; phylum Actinomycetota; class Actinomycetes; order Micrococcales; family Microbacteriaceae; genus Cryobacterium; species Cryobacterium sp. SO1. The sequence continues at coordinate 2,254,361 of NZ_CP067394.1, read as the reverse complement.
CGGTCGCCGAGTCCGGTGACGCCCAGGAGTCCTCCACGGGCGACTCCGCTGCACCCACGCCCGCTGTACCGACGCCCGCTGCACCCACGCCCGCCGCGACGCCGGCAGAGCCGCACCACTCGCGTCACACGTCACCGCCCGTCGAGCGCCTGACGTCCGTGCGGGCCAATGCTGCTCCGGCCCCGCTGCCGACCGCCGCCGCACCGGCCGCCGCCGCACCGGCCGCCGCCGCGCCGACGCCAGAGGCCCCGGTCGACACCGACACCGGTCGCACCCTCACCCGTCGTGAACTACGCGCCCTGCAGGCGGCATCCTCCGCGAGCGTGGATGGCACCACGTCCGGCCAGGACCAGGTCGCGCCGGCGCCGGCGCCGGCGCCGCGCTCCGCAGGCGCCGACCCGCAGCGTTCGGACGTCGCGATCGACAGCACTGTCCTGCACCCGCCGATCGGCCATTGGTCGGTCGACCGCGAAGACGACAGCCACATCGAGACCATCGGGCGCCGCGACGACGCGACCTTCGACGATCTCGTGGGTCGTGGCGTCGGCGCGGGTGGTTTCCCCACGACCACCAACGCGCTGATCCTGCCCTCCATCCCTCGTCAGGGCCCCGGCGGTCCCATCACCAGCACCGGTGAGATCATGATCACCGGGTCCATCGACCTGCCCCGCAGTCTCGGCGCCACCGGCCAGCACCCCAACCTCTTCGATTCGTCGGAGATGGACCGGATGCTCGACCAACTGGACGAGGGCGGCCACCACAACGATGTGGCGCCGGTCAGTGCCAGTCGTGCCGTGAGCACCCACACCTCCACCAGGGGTGTGATGACACCGCCGCGCAAGCGCGGCGCCTCCCTGCCGACGGTCCTGGCCATCACTGCCGCCGTGCTCGCAATCGGCGTCCTATCGCTCTTCGTCGTCGGCTACGCCTTCAACATCTACTGATGTCTTTGATGTCACTTTCACCTCACCACTCACCTTCACTAACTCAGGGATTCAATCGATGACCGCTTCTGCCCACGCTCTCGAGCTCCTCAAGGTGGCCGCCGCCGCCGCCGACTCGAAAGCGGGGGAGGACCTTGTTGCCATTGACGTCTCCAACCCGTTGCCGTTGGCCGACATCTTCCTCATCGTCACGGGGCGCTCGGAACGCAACGTCGTCGCGATCGCCGGCGAAATCGAGGACAAGCTGATCGAAGCCGGCTACAAGCCACTTCGCCGTGAGGGCCGCGCCGAAGGCCGCTGGGTCCTCGTTGACTTCGGCGACCTCGTGGTGCACGTGTTCCACGAGGAGGAGCGCGTCTATTACTCGCTCGAGCGCCTGTGGAAGGACTGCCCGGTCATCCCGATCGACCTGGCCAGCGCGCGCGCCATCGACGACTCATCCGACATTGCTCCCAGTGCCGGCGATGACGGATCGATCGTGGAAATCGATGCCGCGGAGTAGCGTTTGGTTCGCGAGCACTCCAAACATGTAGTAACCTAATGAAGTTGTTTCGGAGGAATTCGAAACAAAGTCTGGGTCCGTGGCGCAGCTGGTAGCGCACCTGCATGGCATGCAGGGGGTCAGGGGTTCGAATCCCCTCGGATCCACCGATAGTAAAGGTCAGACGGCCATTCCAAAACCCGAACAAGGGATTTGGGATGGCCGTTCGACGTTTATTCGACACTTATTGCTTTCGTGCCCACCTTTTTCGAATGCCCTCGAGGTGTTCCCGGGCGGGTTCGGAATCGCTTGCATACCTCGTAGGTATGACTAGTGAAACTTTTCTCTCCAGCGACTTCGAGTCGGTTCTGTCTATCTCCGATCTGGCGGCACGTCTCGGCGTCCCCATCCAGACGATCTACGACCTGCGCCATCATGGTCGAGGTCCACATGGCTTCCGTATCGGCCGCGAGCTGAAATTTCGGGCGTCCGAGGTCGAGGCGTGGCTTCGTCGTTTGGAAGAAGACGACGCACGGCGATCGCGGGTGGGGCGAGGGTAATGGCTGGTCGCCCTCACACGGCTATTGGCACGTACGGACAGATCGGTGTTCGCCGCCAGGCCGACAGGTTCCTTGTTGCAACACGATACAGGGATGCCGATGGGCGCCTGCGGGTAGTAACCGCACGCGGCGAATCCCAATCCGCCGCCAAGGCGAACCTGAAATTGCGACTGCTGAATCGCTCCGGCTATGGAACGTCCGGGATGCTCTCGCTCAGCAGTTCCTTCGGTGACCTTGTGGCCCTGTGGCTGGCAGATCTTCAACTGCAGGACCTTGTGGAGCAGACCAAAGAGAACTACCGCGACGATATCCGCCTGCATGTGCTGCCCGCGTTCCAACACTTCACACTGGGAGAGATCACGACCGGTCGGGTCGAACGCTTCTTGAAGTCGGAACTGGCCGTGTCGTACTCTCGGGCGAAGCATTCGCGGACCATGCTGAATCTCCTGTTCGGATTCGCGCTGCGCTACGACGCGATCCCACGAAACCCCGTCGAGGGCACCTCGCAGCTGAAGAAGCCCAAAGGCACTCCGGAGGCGTTGACCTTGAAACAGATCGCGGCCATCCGCCACGCGGCAGCGACCTGGCGCACCGGCCCCGACGTTCTCGGCCCAAAACCCGACGGGCAGGTCCGGGACATTCTGGAAATCCTTCTGGGATCGGCGCTCAGGATTGGCGAGGCCCTCGCTTTGCGTCCGTGCGATGTTCATGATCGTCCGCAGGGCATGGTGATCGAGGTGACCGGCACGGTCGTCTTGAGGACCGGTCACGGTGCTGTCCGTCAGCCCCACCCCAAAACTGAGCACTCGATTCGCCGCATTGCTTTGCCAGAGTTTGCGGCCGCCGTTCTTCGCGCGCGGCTTTCCGCTATGGGCCCGAACGACTCCGAACGAACAATTTTTGCGAATCGAAACGGTGGCCCCTTCAGCCCCTACAACGTTCGACGCACCTTTCGAGCATTTCTGGAGCTGGCAGGACTAGATAAACCCGACATCACTTTGCGTTGGTACCGCCGCACGGGGGCGACCGTCATTGCCCGCGGTGGGAGCACCGATGCGGCAGCCGCGTTTCTCGGCCATGGCTCCACCGCCATTACCGAAGGTCACTACATTGAACCCGATCGAACTGTTGATCATGGCCCAGCGGAACTTCTTCAACGCACCCTCCGCCCGGTCGATCCGGACGATGCGCTTCTTCGACGAATCATGACAACGGATGAAGAAGATCTGCTGTCTGATCTTGAAGGCGTAGACAGCGACGAAACTGCATGATCCAGGGTGAGCAGGGGAACGCCTTGGGGTTCAGGGGTTCGTGCCTCGGCACCTAGGATCACTTCATGACCAACCACGGTGAATTCCCGATTGCTGAGTTCGGCTTTCCAGGCCCGCTTCGGGATCGTCTGATCGCCGCAATTCTGGCCGGCCAGAAGACCTCCACCAGCTCGACTTTCGTGGAGTTTTCGGTAGAGGACGAACAGTTGCCGATCGTCGGGTATAGGCAGACGGTTGTGGATTCAAACGATGCCGCGGTGGCGATCATCCAGACGGTTGCGGTCGAGATAGTCCGACTTGCTGACGTCGGCCTCGAGCATGCGCGCGATGAGGGCGAAGGATTCGACTCCGTAGCCGCCTGGCGGCGCGGTCATGAAGCCTTCTGGCACAGCGCGGAGATGCGTGACTTCCTCAATAATCCAGACTTCACACTCGATGACGAAACGCTCGTCGTGCTGGAGCGGTTTCAGTTGGTCGAGGCGCTCCGCTAGGTAGCACCGTAGTTCTCGTACCGGCAGCCCAAGGTGGGGCAATGTGGGGTGACTAGAGCCCGTGGATCGCGTAGCGACGTTCGATCCCGGCTGTGACCCGTCCCCAGTCGCTTCCCGCAACGTGGTCCTGGTGTGCTTTGAGCGCAGAACTGTCCTGGAAGCACTCGTCGACCTGCCACACCATGGGATCGACGGTCGAGGCGACACTGAATGAGATGCACCCGGGCTCCCGGGTCCGCACGCGTTCGTTCGACGTGATCCGAAAGAGGCTCAGCGCTACGGCCGTCTGGGCCCGATCGCGGCAGACGAGTTGACCACTCAGGCGCACTTGGCTCATGCCATGAGCGTGTACGCAGGCCGGGGAGCCGTGCCGGGAGTGTCGTCTCCTGCGTGTCCCGAAAGACGGACGGTCAGCGACGCAGGTCGAGCGCAAAAGTCGCCTTCCCAGGATGGAGCTCGTCGAGTGTCGCAAGGGAACCTTCAGCGGGTCAAAACCTTAAGAGCATCGTGTCCGAATTGCCGGCTCGTCCCGCGACCACGAATCCGTTGCTCACATATAGAGCGCGGGCTCGCTCGTTTTCATCCTCGACACTCAAGCTCAGTCCCCGGAGGCCACGATCCGCTGAGGCTCGTATGGTCTGCTCAAGAAGAACGCGGCCCACGCCCCGGCCTCGATGAGTGCTCACTACGCCCATGCCCAGCTCGGGGATGTCCTCGTCAACGAATCCATATCCGGGATCTTCGGCGGTCATGAACCTCGCCCACGCGGCACCGACCGGCTTGTCCGCCTCGTGTGCAAGGAAACCGAAATCTGAGCTCCGTTTCCAGTCGGAGAGGTAGTGCCACAGGTCGGGGGTATTCATGATCGATTGCAGAGTCGCAGTCTGCCGGTCCTGGCGCCAGTTAGCTGCTTCCAGCAGCATTGCAGCGAGAAAATCGATGTCCTCGGCTGAAGCATCGCGGATATGCAAGGTCATGAGGTTACGTCCCCGTGAGTGGTGTGGTTTCCCGCTCTTGAGTGTTGCTTCGTCAACGTGAAGAGCCACCGTGGGATGGTCAGTGAGAACCGATCAAAGCTACTCACAGAAAGACACAAACCACGATGGCTCTAGACCAGTCTGCCCTGCTCGACCTGCTGGGAGAACTCAAACTCACCGATGTCACCGATCGCATCCGATCCGCGACCGAAAAGCTCTACCAGGAACTGATCGATGCGGAAGCGACCGCGTTCATCGGCGCCGCCCCGTTCGAGCGCTCCGGCGACCGCACCACCCACCGCAACGGCACCCGATCCAGGACGTTGACGACCACCGCCGGCGACCTCGACCTGAAGATCCCGAAGCTCCGTGCCGGGTCGTTCTTCCCTGCCCTGCTCGAGCGGCGCCGACGGGTCGACCAGGCGTTGTTCGCGGTCGTGATGGAGGCCTACGTCCACGGCGTCTCAACCCGCAAAGTCGACGACCTGGTCAAGGCCCTCGGCGCGGACACCGGGATCTCCAAGTCCGAGGTGTCTCGGATTTGCGCGGGCCTGGACGCGGAGGTGGCCGAGTTCCGCGACCGCACCTTGGCCGCCCAGGACTTCCCCTACGTGTTCCTCGATGCCACCTACTGCAAAGCCCGGGTCGGCCACCGGATCGTGTCCCAAGCCATCGTCGTCGCGGTCGGGGTCGCCGCCGACGGCCGCCGGGAAGTACTGGGCTTCGACGTGGGTGACAGCGAGAATGAGGGCTTCTGGACGTCGTTTCTACGGTCGCTCAAGACCCGCGGTCTCGACGGGGTCAAGCTGGTCATGTCTGACGCCCACACCGGGCTCAAGAAGGCCATCAGCACCGTGTTCCAAGGCGCCGGGTGGCAGAGATGCCGAGTCCATTTCATGCGCAACGTCCTCGCCGTGATCCCGAAAGGATCCCAGGACATGGTGGCCTCGATCATCCGCACCATCTTCGCCCAACCCGACCGTGAGCACATCGAGAAGCAGTTCCGCGAGGTCACCACGATGCTCAGTCGGTCGCACCCGAAGGTCGCCGCGATGCTCGTCGACGCGCAACCCGACCTGCTCGCCTTCGCCGCGTTCCCGCGGCGGCACTGGCGCCAGATCTGGTCCACTAATCCGTTGGAACGGGTGAACAAGGAGATCAAACGCCGCACCGACGTCGTCGGCGTGTTCCCCAACGCCGCCGCGCTGCTGCGCTTGGCGGGGTCGGTGTTGATCGAGCAGCACGACGAGTGGGAAGCCGGCGAAAGACGCTACTTCTCCGAGGCCTCGATGCTCGAGCTGGCCACCATGAACAATCCCATCGAGGTCATCGACGAGGCGGTGATCCTCCCAGAACTCGCCGCCGCCTAGACTAGAACCACTGACCCGCACGGTGTTGAGAAATTCCACCACTCAGCGGGACGTGACCGGTCATGACAGTGTTCCTCAATTCAGACAAGTGGCTAGGTCGATTTGTCGACATGGATTTGCGCGCTTATCGAAGAAACATGACTCGAGTGTTGCAGTCATTGCGCGTGACGTCCAGGCTCAAACACTCCGGTTCTACCTAGGCAATGGACGAACGTCTACGTGGAATCGCTGCCCGGCGGCATGAGCCTGTGCGAGGCTGTCACTCAAGTGCAACTCAACCTCGCGATTCAGGAGCTCGCTCATGCGCGAAACATTAGTCGTCCAGGGTGTCCTGGCCTTGATCGGCGTCGCATTCGTGATCGCAGGTGGTGCGTATCTGTCGACCAGCGTGCCGCTTGGACTACTCGGCGCGGTTGGTGGCCTGCTCATCATCGGGGGAGCGCTCGTCGTTGTGCTGCGTAAGAAGCGAACAACGAGCGCTCATCCGCATAAGTAACCCGAACCGGGCCTCCAAGATAGTTCGCTCCCGTGTGGGCAGCGCGTCGAGATAGAACGTGATGTCAGACCGGCGCAGGGCCTGAGTCGCGTATTCGTCTGGCTGGGGCAGGTCGTCGTCCATGATCAGCTCGGAGATGTCGGCCAATCCCTCGCCGAGGGGAGTCTGATTTGAGATTGGTTCGACGTCCCAGTCGAGCAAGGCCCGCACGTCGGTCATCGGAGACTGGCAGGCCTCGGCCAGCTCCGCCAGGGTGGGTTCGTGGTGCAGGGTGCCGGTGAGGTCGCTGCGGATGCGCTTGATCTTGTTGAGCTTCTCCACGGTGTGCATCGGGAGGCGAATGGTTCGTGCAGCGCCGATCATGTCCGGTTGCCCTATCGAGATACGGGTCTACGAATCTAGCCATGGCGATTACGGGCACGAATTCGCCGGCCGAACTCGTTCAGATCGATGGTGCCATTGGCGTAGAGGGCGGCATCGGCATCGAAATCGGCGCCCACCGTGAGACCTGCCATAACTTCTGAAGAATAATCTTCGAACAACCCACTGAGAATTTATGGGTACAAGCGATCCGCTTTAGGAATTCAGAAGCGGCCACCAATTGCTGGGTGGCCCGCTTCCCCGGCATGCTCCGCGGTGTTTCACGAATACCCATGTTTGAGTTACGTCATAACCCAGCGACACTCGCGTCGACAGGCGCGTCCGGTGTCATGTCGCGGCTTAGGCACGCCCAGTTCCCGGAACCGTTCGGGACGAGATCCGGTGGCGCGCAGTCATCCGCGGTGCTGGCGGATTAGCGCTGCGATGAGCAGCACGAGCCCGATCACGGCAGCCGCTGCGCCGATAACAAACGCCGTCACCGCGAAGGTGCCGTCCCCGCTTGAGTCGCTGCCCTCGGCAGATGCAACGAGTATCGAGAAGGCGACGAACCCTCCGATTAGCAGAAGCACTCCGACGCTTGCGGTGACGGCGCCACCAATGATGAAGCCGAGACGTTGCTGAGACATAGTTCCTCCTACGGATTGCAAAGCTTGGTTAGCATTGTCCATGTCGATACCACCGGTCGGGTGGTTTCGAGATCCCAAACAGGTTCGATGACGCCACCCGTGCCATGGCAGATGTACTGTCCCTGCAGGGTGATCCGCCACTTTGAGAGGTTTGCCTTCGGAGTTTTGGTAATCAACTCATCCCAGCCGGCCCACGCAGGAACGTTTAGCGCGACAGATCAGGAGCCAGTCAGGGCAACAACGACCTCATGGGCGCAGCCATGGCAATAGTTCAAGCCACTCCTGCCCGTCCCCGCTCTGTCCGTGCAACCCGACGGCTCGGCCTGGAAGAATTGAGCGATGACCGTAACCCTTCAGCGAATCCACACCAGCGATTTCCTAACGTGGATCGACCAAAGCTGTGCCGAGTACGTCGGTGATTTGCTTGCCCAGGGCCGATCACACGAGGAAGCTCGGCGCATAGCGGTCGAGAGCATGGCTCGTTCGTTCCCGGATGGTACTCAGAACCCTGGCAATGAGGTCTTTCACGTCATGAACGAGGCTGATGAGGCAGTCGGATATCTGTGGATCGGGCAGGATGTCACCACCGATCCGGGAGCGTGGTGGGTCTGGGACGTTCTCATCAACGCTGACCAGCGTGGCCAGGGTTATGGGAGAACGGCGATGCTGCTCGGCGAGGAATATGCACGCACACAGGGTGCGCACTCTCTCGGCCTAAGCGTCTTCGGATTCAACACCGGGGCCAGGGGGCTTTACGAGTCCCTCGGCTACGAGACAACTTCGGTGAAGATGCTCAAGAAGCTCGACTGAGCCTTTTCTTCGCTATCGCTGGTTGGCGTCGCCGCAGGGCAAAGCCGAGATGGACACGCGCAAGCGGAACGCTCAGTGCGTCATGTCGTGCACCCGGGTCAGACGGAGCCTCGCCAGCTCGTGACGGCAGCCCTGTTGACGTCGCTGAGCGCAGATGAGGCGAGGAGCCCTTCCAGGTCGAGGCCGAGAAGTGCTGAGCGAAATGCGCCCTCTGTTGTCGTGCCGTAGGTCTGACACAACGCCTCGATCTCGGGTTCAGCGTTGTTCCGATTCGATGTTGCCGCTCGAAGATGGGCCAGTCTGACTGTTTCGAGATAATCGTCGACGATGGCGTCCGGTTCCGTGTCAATGGCAGTCAGAAGCAGCATCGCGATGAGTCCGGTTCGATCTCTTCCGCCCATGCAATGGAAGAGAACTCCTCCTTCTGGCGAGCTGGCCAACGCGGACAGGACAGCGACGCTACGCTCGGGCATCGCCTCAAGATGCGGCAAGAAGTACAGGGCCGTGCCGCTGAGCCCATTGCTCCAGAAGTCCTTCCAGAAGACGGCATCATCGAGGCCGTCCAGATCGACTGTGAGAGTGGTCAGCCAATCGGGCCGCGGCTGGGTGTCCCGCGCCCGTTCTCCTGCCTGGCGGAGGTCGACGATGGTGCGGATGCCGGCCTCACGCATCTGGTTCCATCCCGCCGGGGTAACCCAGTCGACATTCTCGGAACGGAAGAAAACGCCTCTCGGAGTCAGTGCTCCATTTTGTCGGGGGAGGCCACCGAGATCGCGTGCGTTCACCAAACCGTCGACCCGAAGAGCCCTGCCCTCATGTTCCGCCTCGTTGACCATGGACTCAGCTTAGGAGCGGGAGAAAGATCAAACAACAGTTATTGCGCAACAATCGTTGCGCAATAACTGTTGTTCTTATAGGGTCATCGGTATGACCCCCCGCGACGCCTCACGCACCACGCTCAGCTCGGCTGCCTCCATGCGGGTCCTCGCGCATCCGACCCGGTTGCGTCTGCTCGGCCTGCTTCGCGAACGCGGCCCGTTGACCGCCGCCCAGCTCGGAGACGTCGTTGATGAGGCTCCCGGTACCATCAGCTATCACCTCGGCAAGCTTGCCTCCATCGCCCTGATCGAGCCCGCCGAGGCTCAGAGCACCGACCACCGCGAACGCTGGTGGAAGGCCACGACCCTGCTGACCAGCTGGGAGCCCGCCGATCTACTCGACGACCCCGACAAGCTGGCGGCGTCTTCTGTTCTGCAGAAGTCGATTGCTCAGGCCTACGCCGCCCGGTTCACCGACTACTGTGTGTGATCAACTCTTTGTAGGCCGTTTCAGCACTGGAATCCTGCCAAGTTAGCGGCCGGTTTCCTGCCAAAAGAGCGCTAAGAATCAGGCCAGTCGATTCCCCTCCCAGACCTTGGATTTGGGGAAGTCGCAGAGATTGAGATCACCGGTGGCCGAGGCCCTCTTCAGTGAGCTGGAGACATGGGCCCGCCACCCCCAGATAGGTTCCTTACGGCGTAGCTACTGCCAAGCGGTCGCGCCGGAAGGAACCAGGAAGCAGATGACGGTACCCATGTCCGTGCAAGAAAATATCAGAACACTCGACTCCCACGGAATCCCGGGCCGGGAAATCGCCCGCCGGTTGGGAGTCAGCCGCGACGCGGTGGTCAAATACGCCGGGCAACACGATTACTCACCGAAGCCGCCGGTGCCGGTGGCCCGGCCGACTGGCTCGGCGATGACCGGGTTCGAAGCGACCGTGGAGAAGTGGTTGGGTGAGGACCAGCGCCGGCCGCGCAAGCAACGCCACACAGCCAAACGGGTCTTTGACCGGTTGGTCGCCGAGCAGGCCTTCGGCGGGAGTTATTCGCCGGTGCAACGTTTCGTGAAGAAGTGGAATGCCCTCCACCGTCAGGCTGGTGAGGGCTTCACTGAATTGGTCTGGCCGGCTGGCACTGCGCAGGTCGACTTCGGGCAGGCCGAGGCCATCATCGGTGGGATCCGGCAGGTCCTACACATCTTCGTCGTCACGTTCCCGTTCTCGAACATGCGCTTTGTTCAGGCTTACCGTGGCGAAACCGCCGAGTGCGTCTGCCACGGACTGCGCACCGTGTTCGACCACATCGGCGCCGCGCCCCGGCACTTGGTCTTTGATAACGCCACCGGCATCGGACGACGCGTGGGCACCAAGGTGGTTGAGACCAAACTGTTCGGCGCGTTCAAACTGCACTACCGATCGGAGTCCCGTTACTGCAATCCGTACTCCGGCAACGAGAAGGGCAACGTGGAAAACGCGGTCGGGTTCCTCCGCCGGAACCTGATGGTCCCCGAACCCGAGGCGGCCACGCTGCAGGGCCTGAACGACGTGCTGATGGCCCGGTGCATGGCGTTGGCTGAGGCCACGCACTACCGGAAAGGACTGCCCATCAGCGAACTCTTCGCCCAAGACGTCGCCGCGTCTCTGGCGCTGCCCGGAGTCGGGTTCGACCCGGTGCGTTACGAGTCCCGCACTGCCGACAAGACCGGGAACCTGCTCATTGACGGGAACACCTACGCGGCCGGGTCCTCCTTCCACAGCCGCACCCTCACCGTCGGGTTACGCCACGACGTCGTCGAGATCCTCGACGAGCACGCCACGCCCGTCTGCTCCTTCCCGCGCGCCTTCGGCCGGCAGACGGAGACGATCTTCGAACCGGCGTCACTGCTGCCGTTGCTGGTGACCAAGCCCGGAGCCTGGGGGCATTCCCAGCTGCGGCCTCTGGTCCCCGAGCCGGTGCGCGACTGGCTCGACAAAGCCACGGCCACTAATCGGCGAAGGCTGCTCAACGCCGTCGATGCCGCCTCGGGATCGGCCGGGTTCGACGCCGCCATCACTGCTGCGCACTTGCTCATCCAGCGCGGAGACGCCCCCGAGATCGCCGCGTTGGGCATGCTCGCCCGGCGCCTGGCCGACGGGACCGCCCCGGCGGCGGAGAACGTGGACTTGAGTGTTTATGACATCTTCACCACCGACGCCTTCACCACCGTGAACACGCTGACGGGAGAGATCGCGTGAGCCTCGTCACCGTTCAGGACATCATCGAGACCGGCCGGCAGGCATCGCTGACGAACACCGTGCTGGCCGAATGGGCCGAGAAAGGCACCCCGAAACAACGTGAGTACCTGCACGGCATGCTCCTCGCCGAGCACGAATCCCGGCAAGCCTCACGCCGCCAACGACTACTCAGCGCCGCCCGACTACCAGCGCTGAAATCACTGACAGGTTTCGACTACTCCAGCGTCAAGTTCCCCGAGGACTACGGCCGAGAAGAACTGACGTCGCTGGAGTTCATCGACCGAGCCGAGGACCTCGTCCTCTACGGCGATGTCGGCACCGGCAAAACCCACCTCGCCAGCGCCCTGGTCGCTGCCGCCTGCCGCGAGGGAATCCCGGCACGCTTCTTCACCACCTCGTCACTGGTCATGCAGCTGCGCCGCGCCAAAGATGAAGGCCGCCTCGATCGGGAGCTGGCCAACATAGCCAAAAACCGGCTCCTCGCAATCGATGAATTTGGCTACCTACCGATCGATACCGAGGGTGCCCGACTCCTGTTCCAGGTCATCGCGGACGGTTATGAAAAAAGAAGCTTGATCATCACCACAAACCTCGAGTTCTCCCGTTGGGGCACGGTATTCGGCGACGACAACATGGCCGCAGCCGTCATCGACCGCATCGTCCACCACGGCCGGCTCCTGCAGTTCCGCGGCGAGTCCTACCGCGTGAAACACGCCCTCATGAAATAGCCCGGGCCGCCCAAAAACCGGCCGTTCAGGCCGCCTTGCTCAAATGGCCGGAAACAGTGCCGAACTGGCCGGTTAATTAGCGCTGAAATGGCCGGCTTCAAGTTGACAAAACACAGACTACATCGACGCGACACCGACCCTGCCTCGTGAGTGGGTCGCGGCCGGCGCGAGCGGGGATCGCAGCCTGCGTCTAACGGTCGACGAATTGGGCACCATGCGTGCCGAGCTCGACGCCCTGGTCAACCGGTGGGTCGACGCGAGCGCTGCCCACGACCCGGCTACCGCCGATGGCGCCGAGCCCGTGGTGCTCGTCTACCAGGCCTATCGCCGTCCCTGAGTCAGACCGCCGATGAGGAAGAGCATGAAGGAGGCGCTGCCTCGCGACCGCCGCGCAACGGGCGCCCTCTCGGCCCTGCTGGCTGCCCACGCAATCTCGCAAACGGGCAACGTGATCACAGCGTTCGCCATCCCCTTCTACGTCCTCGGCCTCGGCGGGTCGGGAGTCGAGGTGGGAATCGCGGCCTTCTTCGCTACCGCCCCGGTCGTTGTCGGCGGGGCGCTCGGCGGGGTTGTCGTGGACAGAATGGGTCACCGCAGTGCGGCGATCGTTGCGGACCTCGTGAGTGGTGCCACCGTGCTGGCCATGCCGGTACTGGCGCTGACCGTCGGGCTGCCATTCTGGGCCCTTCTCCTCCTGGTGTTCGCGGGCGGGCTGCTCGATACCCCGGGACAGACTGCCCGGCGCGTCATGCTGCCCGATTTGACCGTAAGGGCCGGCGTGCGGATCGAGCAGAGTGTCGGGCTCCTCGACGGCTCTGAGCGCTTCGCAAAGCTGATCGGCGCCTCGATCGCCGGCCTGCTCGTCGCCATCCTGGGACCGATCGCAGCCCTCTTCGTCAACGCGGCAACGTTCGCGGTCTCAGCCCTGCTGACCTGGGCGTTCGTGGCAGCCGTCCCTGCCACCGTCAGGCTGAGCGTCGACAGCAGCGATAGCGCTCCCCGTTCCTCCTACTGGGCCGACCTGGCCGAAGGCTTCCGCTTCGTCATCCACGACCCGCTGATGCGGTTGGTCGTCGGCCTCGTCCTGGTCACCAACCTGCTCGACGCCGCCCGCGGCGCGACCCTGATGCCCCTGTATGCGAACGATCGACTGGGAGGCGCGGCCGCCCTCGGTCTGCTCGTTGCGGTCATGGGCGGATCCGCCCTGGTGGGCAACGTGGCCTTCGGCTTCGTCGCTCACCGTGTGCCCCGCCGCGTGACCCTGGCGGTTTGCTTCGCCGTGGCTGGCGGCCCGTCCAGCGCTGCCTTCGCCGTCGGTGCGCCGCTGCCCGTGCTCGTCGCGATGACCGCGCTCTCGGGCCTAGCGGCGGGGGCGATCAACCCGATACTCGGCACGGTGGAGCTCGAACGCGTTCCCGAACACATGCGCGGCCGGGTGTTCGGCCTGATCAACGCCGGTGCCTGGGCGGGCGTGCCATTCGGCGCCCTACTCGGCGGCATCGCCGCCGACACGATCGGCCTGTCGCTCGCCTTCGGAATCATCGCGGTCGTCTACACGCTCGTCACGCTGAGCCCACTGTCCGGAGGAGCCTGGCGGGAAATGGAGCGGCGCCCGGTCGTGGTGGCCGCGAACTGAATGCCCCGAACGCTCGCCCGTCCACGCGAACAACCTGAGCCCCGATAGTTCGGCGCGTCCACCCGTCACGGCCCTGAGGGATTGTCTAGGTTCGTCGGCCAGGTGTCACACGAAGAATGGCAGGCAGGGCGAGAGGCCGTTCATCGTCACGTGAGACGCGGCCCCGCTTCCCACGCCTCACGTGTCAGACGCAGTCGGTCGGAGGTAACAGCTCGGCCATCGAGCACATCCCTGGAGATGCCATCGTGCTTGTAGCCAAGCTTTCGCGAGACACCCTGTGACGCTGGATTGCTTTGGAAAACCTCGGACAAAGCAGCGTCGGCTTCGAGACCGTCGAAGGCGAGGTGCAGAAGCGCGGACCGTGCCTCGGTCCCCAGGCCTCTACCGTGATGGTCGAGGCCGAGCCAGGATTCTGTCTTGACTTCGCGAAGGACCGGGAAGTCACGCCCTCTCAGAGCAACCATGCCAATGGGGTGCTGCTCTTGGAAAACAGCGAGTTCGAGGGTCCACGCGTCTGTGCTCCAGTCGCCTCGGCGGCTCCAATGCTGTTGCATGACGTGCACTGTGCGTTCGGGTGGTGATAGGTCTGTCCACGGCGTTAGGTAGGGTCGCTCACCGCGCTGATGGACGCCCCCGGCGGCGACCAACGCGACTTCGGTCAACTCCTCATCGGTGGGCAGGCGAAGCTCGAGTCGATCCGTATTCAGGCGCAAGCCGACGAAGGGCCAGTGATCAATGAGCATGACAACAGTCTGGCTACTTCGCTTACAATCGCCGGCGCGGCTCGCTGGGCCCGTCGCACGGGGCCGGCGGGGAACGTTTAGCGCGCTTGTTCGATCGAACGGCTAGCGTCTCCTCCGGTCAAATCTGCGTTTCGCGCCTCAGCTCGAGCGCGTAATAGATGTCCGCACTTGACCGGGAAGTTTCGAGGAACCCTGCTTTGGCGAGTACGCGCTGGGAGGCGATGTTGTCGACCGCAGTGTCTGCTTTGACTCGCAGTGCGCCGTAGGTCGCGGCAATGGTGATCGCCGCCAGTAATGCTTCCGTCGCCAGGCCAAGTCCTCGCATGGGTTGGACGAGTCCGTAGCCCAGTTCGACCACTCCGTCTGCACCCGGTGCACCGAAGAAGCCGATGCCGCCAATTGCGCGCCGGTCCTCGACCCGTTGAATCATGTACAGAGTGAAGGCAGGGTGGGCGTCGAGTGAATCCGCCAGACTCCGCAATGGATCAAGCTCGTCTTCGAGCGGATAATCCTCGTGCCACAGGTCATCCTCGTTGGGCGCCCGGTTGACAATCCGCTCAGCCTCAACGGAAGAGAGAGCGTGAAGAACCAAACGTTCAGTAATGACATCCATTTCGCACAGCATCGCACATCACCGGGCGCCCATAGGGGGCGTTCCTCGGCTAGCTCCAGCGCCAGCGATTCGGTGCCACCGAGGAACCTCCTCCGGGTTCAGCCCCTGGTGCGACGCATGCCGACCGAAACGCACTAGGTTTCCGGCTGCCATAGTGTCGGACCATGCATCTATCAGAATCGCCCACGCTCTCAGGATCGCTCGTAACCCTTGAGCCCCTGTCTTTCGATCACGTAGCCGAGCTTCGTGAAGCTGCGAACGAAGGAGAACTCTGGCGTGCTTGGTACACATCAATACCGCACCCCGAGGCGATGACCGCGGAGGTTGAACGCCGACTCGGCCTCCACGAGCAGGGAAAAATGCTGCCATGGGCCACTCGGCTCGCGTCAACAGGGCGGATCGTCGGCATGACGACCTTTATGAACCCGAGCACCGATGCGCCGCGATTAGAAATCGGCTCCACTTGGCTGGCGAGAAGCGCTCAAGGTACGGGCGCGAACCGAGAGGCCAAGCTCCTCCAACTGACGTACGCTTTCGACGTTTTGGACTGCATTGCCGTCGAGTTTCGCACTCACTGGCACAACCGCCAATCACGAAAGGCAATAGCTGCTTTGGGCGCAAAGGAAGATGGAGTGCTGCGCAGTCACTCAGTTGGACCGGACGGTGCACTCCGCGACACCGTCATTTTCTCTATTACGGCCAGTGAATGGCCTGCCGTGCGTGTGGGCCTTCGGCACTCCTTGGCCACGCGGGAATTCTCCCTCCAGTAATTGCATCGTCTTGCCGGCTCGGCCGCTTGATTTCGTTCCGGGAGATGAACCTCCAACGGGACCGTCAGCAGCGACGCGGTTGTTAGACAAGCAGAGCGCACGCGTCGAGTCGCTGCGAGTTGTCTTGCGGACGCCCGTTGGATGACAGTTATCGTGGAGTTATGCCCGTGAAAGACGACTTCTCCGTTGACACCGACCTGAGCCGAATCGACCTGCTCACGGTTCACCGCTGGCTTTCTACCGATGCGTTCTGGGCGCTCGGGCGGTCCTTGGAAACCGTTGAGCGCTCGGCCGAGGGCTCGTTGAATTTTGGCCTCTTCAGCGGCACGGGTGTCCTGTGCGGGTACGCCCGGGTTGTCACCGACCATGCGACGTTTGCTTGGCTATGCGACGTGTACGTTGACCGTGAGTTCCGAGGCCGCGGTCTCGGCCGGTTGCTCGCTCAAGCGGTGGTGGACAGGTTGACGCCGATGCAACTCAAACGAGTGCTTCTTTCGACGCTCGACGCTCACGGCCTCTACGAACAAGTGGGATTCGTGTCGGCCCCAGACCCGCACAAGCTGATGGTCTTGAATAGCGCAGGATAGGCGGTGGGCTGTCGTGGGGAGCGAATCAGTGTGGGGTGAACCCTCGGTGGTACAAGTTGGCGATGTCTGGTCCAGCATTTCCGGCTCGTTCTATCGCGCCGTAGATCCCTCACACCAGGACACGGCAATTCTGGGTTCGCGCCTTGCAGGCAGGTACTCGGAACCGTCTCAACCGACGCTGTACCTGAGCTCATCTCCTCAGGGAGTCGACGCGGCGATGATCGCTCATACCCAAGGTCGTGTCGCCGAGCTCGTCTTGCTGGAATTTCGCGTGGAGGCCCATAGCATCGTCGATTTGCGCGACCCGGCAGTCCTCCTCGCAGCCGGTATCGACCTTGCGGACGCAGTCGCGCCCTGGCAGGACATCGTGAAAACCGGAGGCGAACCCTCTTCGTGGCAGGTCCGCCGGCGGTTGGAAGCCCTTGGAGCGAATGGCCTCGTCGATCCTTCGCGCAAACGCCCAGGGCTGTGGCATCTGACCCTCTTCAGGTGGAATTCTCCGGGTGCGCCACGTGTCACTCTCCGATGACCTGCTGAGGTTGCTCATCACGGCCGAGCAGTAGCGGAACCCTGAGTGCGAAGACAACGCGACTCCCGTGTTCGAGACGATAGAGTCGCGGAAATTGATTGGATCATCACATGCGCAGCAAAAGAGGCAGCATCATTGGTTTGATCGTCGGAGTTCTGGTCGCGTTGAGCGCGGCTATTTTCCTTGTGAACACGGGAATCCGCGTGGATGAGCTGGGTACTTCCCCGACGCTGATTGAGCAATTCCTTGGCTGGGGCGGCTTGCTGGTCGGAACGGCCCTTGCAGTGGCATCCGTCATCAAAGTGCTCGTTTCGAACGAAGACACGACCACCAGCTCATAGGCCTGCCTTCCTCGCCAAGGCGGAAGTGCTGGCGAAATCGACGTGCGCGGCTCACTCGCTGTTGGCCGTTCGCCCTCCCTGCACATCGGAGAGAGCGCTTGCCAATTCGGTTTTAATCGAACTCTGTTTGGGGCGTGCCGGGAGGGAATCGGGCCAGGTGCATCGATTGCTGCCCGGCAAGATTCGAAGTGCGGTCGAGCCCCGTAACGATCGCCTACCGTCTCGGGGTGGGGTTACTCGTCGCCCATAGAATCTCATTATGAGTCCGAATCGACCTGCACTGATGGCGATCGCGATTGCCGTCGCAGTCGGCATGTGTGGGTGCACAGATGACGCTTCGACAGTAGTTCCGGCAGCTGGCTCGTACCGTGGACGCATGAAATCGCCGCGACTCAAGATGCGGCGCGCTTTGGCTGCTAGGGGCACTACTTACCACTGCGATTCACAGCGAAACCAGCCTGCATGATGCTGTGCCGGCGAAAGATCTTCTGGTCGCCACGCAGGGGGAACGCCTGTTGGCACACATTCCGGCACTCATCGTCTGCCATTTTTTCATGGCCCAGATCGATGACCTTTGACGAGGAAAGGCCGCGTGGTAAATCTGGATGCTAAAGTCTCGGTCATGTCCGTTCCCGACCATCCTCTGATCCCCGACACGGAGACTCGCGTTTCCGTCCTGCTCAACAGGATCCATGTGCTCGGCACTGTTGAGGGTGTCACAGTTATTGCCGAACGGGTCGACTTCACAAACGAGCGAGTGTGGCTACACGGGCGAGCCGTGCCCAACAGCTTGACCGAGCAACTGACAACCGAGTTCTGGACCGCCGGCCAGCGCTGGAGAAACGTGCAACAGTCACAAGGTTGGGAAGCTGCGGGGGAACCGCCGCGAGGACCCGGTGGAATAATGGCCCGTATCGAGGTCACGCTGGCCCAAAATGATTCGGGAGTGAACTTTGATCGCCAACTCTCGGGGTCACGTCCCGCTGAGTGGTGGAATTTCTCAACACCGTGCGGGTCAGTGGTTCTAGTCTAGGCGGCGGCGAGTTCTGGGAGGATCACCGCCTCGTCTATGACCTCGATGGGATTGTTCATGGTGGCCAGCTCGAGCATCGAGGCCTCGGAGAAGTAGCGTCTTTCGCCGGCTTCCCACTCGTCGTGCTGCTCGATCAACACCGACCCGGCCAAGCGCAGCAGCGCGGCGGCGTTGGGGAACACGCCGACGACGTCGGTGCGGCGTTTGATCTCCTTGTTCACCCGTTCCAACGGATTAGTGGACCAGATCTGGCGCCAGTGCCGCCGCGGGAACGCGGCGAAGGCGAGCAGGTCGGGTTGCGCGTCGACGAGCATCGCGGCGACCTTCGGGTGTGACCGGGCGAGCATGGTGGTGACCTCGCGGAACTGCTTCTCGATGTGCTCACGGTCGGGTTGGGCGAAGATGGTGCGGATGATCGAGGCCACCATGTCCTGGGATCCTTTCGGGATCACGGCGAGGACGTTGCGCATGAAATGGACTCGGCATCTCTGCCACCCGGCGCCTTGGAACACGGTGCTGATGGCCTTCTTGAGCCCGGTGTGGGCGTCAGACATGACCAGCTTGACCCCGTCGAGACCGCGGGTCTTGAGCGACCGTAGAAACGACGTCCAGAAGCCCTCATTCTCGCTGTCACCCACGTCGAAGCCCAGTACTTCCCGGCGGCCGTCGGCGGCGACCCCGACCGCGACGACGATGGCTTGGGACACGATCCGGTGGCCGACCCGGGCTTTGCAGTAGGTGGCATCGAGGAACACGTAGGGGAAGTCCTGGGCGGCCAAGGTGCGGTCGCGGAACTCGGCCACCTCCGCGTCCAGGCCCGCGCAAATCCGAGACACCTCGGACTTGGAGATCCCGGTGTCCGCGCCGAGGGCCTTGACCAGGTCGTCGACTTTGCGGGTTGAGACGCCGTGGACGTAGGCCTCCATCACGACCGCGAACAACGCCTGGTCGACCCGTCGGCGCCGCTCGAGCAGGGCAGGGAAGAACGACCCGGCACGGAGCTTCGGGATCTTCAGGTCGAGGTCGCCGGCGGTGGTCGTCAACGTCCTGGATCGGGTGCCGTTGCGGTGGGTGGTGCGGTCGCCGGAGCGCTCGAACGGGGCGGCGCCGATGAACGCGGTCGCTTCCGCATCGATCAGTTCTTGGTAGAGCTTTTCGGTCGCGGATCGGATGCGATCGGTGACATCGGTGAGTTTGAGTTCTCCCAGCAGGTCGAGCAGGGCAGACTGGTCTAGAGCCATCGTGGTTTGTGTCTTTCTGTGAGTAGCTTTGATCGGTTCTCACTGACCATCCCACGGTGGCTCTTCACGTTGACGAAGCAACACTCAAGAGCGGGAAACCACACCACTCACGGGGACGTAACCACTCTCGGTTGGAGGATCAGGAACCGAATGGCGAATTGAATGGTCGTGGCCGAGACCCAACGGTGGCTCGGTGAAATTCATCGGAACATCACCGGGGGCAGAAGACAGCGAACTCAGCGTCGAGACGCCACCGCCCAACTAGGACACGACGGGTGAACTCCGGACGCCAACTGCTCGCACATCAAACCTCCCCCGCTCCGGTTCGTTCTCTCAATCGTCCCGTGGCACCAGCTGTTCCTCTGGCTCCTGCACCCCCACCGTTCACGATGTCGGACGATACGTTGTCGTCTTCATCGGGGAACCCTAAGTGCGAAGACAACGCGACTCCCGTGTTCGAGACGATAGAGTCGCGAAAACTGATTGGATCATCACATGCGCAGCAGAAGAGGCAGCATCATTGGTTTGATCATCGGAGTTCTGATCGCGTTGAGCGCGGCCATCTTCCTTGTGAACACGGGAATCCGCGTCGATGACCTGGGTACTTCCCCGACGCTGGTTGAGCAATTCCTTGGCTGGGGCGGCTTGCTAGCCGGAACGGTTCTTGCCGTGGCATCCGTCATCAAAGCGCTCGTTTCGAACGAAGACACGCCCACCGGCTCATAGGCCTGCCTTCCTCGCCAAGGCGGAGGTGCTGGCGAAATCGACGTGCGCGGCTCGCACGCTGGCGGCCGTTCGCCCTCCCTGCACCTCGGAGAGCGTGCTTGCCAATTCGGTTTCAGGGGAACCTTCTCCGGGCGTGCGTTCTTGGGCTATTTCGGCATCGTGAGGCTGAGCCATCGTTCTTCGATGGCATAGCCGAGATGTTCATTCATGCGGATGCTGCCGGTGTTGATTTGAGCACCACCCGTGCCGAAGATCCTGACGCCGTCGTTAGCCAACGCCGTGATCGATGCGGCCTTGACAGCAACGGCGAGCCCTCTGCGGCGGCAGGAGCGGTGGACGGAAGTGAATTCGGTTTCTGCTCGCGCGGTAGTCAGCCGTATGGTGCTGACGGCCACGAGTTGCCCGTCGTTGATTGCGCCGAATAGGCGGCATCCGGATCTCCACAGTTCGCGTAGGTCGGACTCGTCGCGATGCGGTGCTGCTGTCGCTGGCGTGTACGGGTAGTCGGCGTGGTTCAAGGCTTCAAGGGCCGTGACCTGAGGCGCCCAGCTGGCGCCGAGTTCCTCGATCAGGAATCCTTGGTCCGTTGCCGCGACGACTGCCGCGTTCAGCACAGTCAGGTCGGGTGGATCACTCAGGCGAAGGCGGGCACCCCATGATTCGCCGACAACGACGTAACCCGCCTCGGTCAGGTGCTGCAGGCGTGGATCGTTGACTTGGACTACCTGGATATCCGCGTTCACGAGGCCCACGGGCGTGCGATCATTTCGACAAGTCGGTCGCGATCGCGTCGGTATTGGGCGGCATGCTCCAGGAAATCATTGCGACCCGTGTCGGCCGCACGTTGATCCGTGAAAACGGCAAGATCCTCCATGCGGTCCGCTGCCGCCCGAAGAACGGCAGCCTGGTCGAACCCATAGCCATAGGCGCGGATGAGCGCATCGAGCCGGCCGGGGCGAGCATCCCAGTCCGGAGCGTCAGGGTCTGCGTACTCGCCGAGCGGGACGAGCCGATATGCGAGGTAGGCGAGGTCCCAAATCCGAGGCCCGGGGGAGGCCATGTCGACGTCGATGAGACCGGTGATGTGCCCGTCTTGGAAGACCATGTTGTACGGTGCGACGTCATTCAGGCACACCACCTCGATTGGCTCGTGCGCAGGCAGCTGCCATATGGCGGCCGTGTGCGCGAGTGGCGCGCTGGCGTCATGAACCCGTCGAAGCAAAGAGCCAGCCTCGTGCAGGATCGTGGGCGACCAGATCCAGCTGGGCATTGGGTAGTTGCCGACTACTCCCGGAAGGTAGGAGAGCACTTCGCGGCCCTCGTCGTCCAGGCCAAGAGGCTCAGGCACTTCCGTCACGCCCGCCGCGCGGAGTGTGCTCATAAGTTGATGTACCGCGGGAGTCCAAGGTCCGGTGGGGCGGTGAACGGTGTCGCCTACCCGCACGACCGTGCTCGAGTTTCCCCCGGCCAGAACCTCTTCATCCATCCCCCCAACGTAAGGGCTGAATGCGGAACGCCCAACGCGGCACATTTGGTCGATGCAACCCTTGCTCGCTGGGTTCGCGTGCGGTTTGCGTAGAGTGGGCAGATGAGACCTAAGCACGGGTTGTTCAGCTGGATGGTTACGCGAGCGCTTTTCAGCGTCGGTAGTTTCGCTGTGATGACCGGAATTATTCAGTTGGTGCTGACGACATCATGGGCCTACGTTTGGCTCCTATTGGTAGGCCTCGCCCTCGTAGCTCTATCTACGTGTGGCCCTTGGGACAGTGAGGAAAGTGGCCGAAATCGGTCAGTCCTGAGTTTCCGAGCTCGCCCATAGCGCGCGAATCTCGGACCGTGGAGACAATCACGACAAATGCCCACGAGCGGAACCTTCAACGCGTTTTTTGACAGACGCGTTGAAGGCGAGTCCTAGGCCGGAGTGAACTCTCAAGGGCCGGTAAGGCACTCTTCGACGGCTAGCGGGATTGCGTCAAGCTGGCGGTTTTTGCCTGCCATTGTCGGTTCTGGTGTGATGCCGCGTGCGGTGAGGCACGCGCCGATGCGATTGGCCGTCTCTGACGTATCTTCGTTCTGGATTTGCCAGGCACTGTCCAGCAGGGTGAATTCCAGCGCGTCCCGGTGACCCTCCACCCCAGAAGTCACAGAGTCGCCGGTGTTTAAATACTCGATTATTGTCCCGCTTTGATCGACTCCCACGAGCGGAGAGCCAGCGTTGATCCTGCATCCGTCATAGCGGGCGAAGCCATCCCGGTACTCGGTTTCCGTGACGACGCCATTGGAGAGAGCGGCGTTCTGTGCCGTGGAGGGATAGGTGGCCGCACCAGGTGGGGTCAGACCAGGACTCCTGAGCGCCGTAGGCTATTTCCCGGCACGAACTCGCCCGCGTAGGACTCATGGAGCGGCGGCGTCGGCCTTCCCGCAGCGATCTGCTCGGCGAGGATCGCCATTCCGCGACGTGCGAGTGTCTCAATCGGCATGCGCACGGTGGCGAGTCCGAGAAGGCCGAGCCCAGGCATGACGCCGTCCATCCCGGTCGTCGAAACCTCCTCCGGCGCCCGGATGCCCGCGTCACGCGCGTCCTGCAAGAAAGCCACTTGGCGCATGTCGGTGGGAAACATCACCGCGGTCACGGTGCGGTCACGCACAAGCCGAATGAGCGCGGGTGACGACTCGTTCAGCGTGGCGAACGTCGGTGTCGCCACAACGATCGCCCGCACCCCTGCGACGGCGAGCCGGGCCACAATGGCGGTAGCGCGTCGGTTCTCGCCGAGTGACACTGTCGGCGGAGGCACCACGACCGCGATGGCCCGGTGTCCGTGCTCGAGCACCCGGTCGGCGATGAGATTGCCGTTGCTCACCTCGTCGTACACCACGGCGTTGATAGCGGGATGATCCTCTGGCCGCCCGAGCACGACCGTCGGCACGACCGACACAAACGGCACGAGGTCGTTCGCCGGGATGACGCCGGTCGCCACGAGTATGCCGCTGACCCGCTGCTCGAGCAGCCGATGCAGTCCGGAGCGCTCGTGGCGCGACCCCGTGTCGAACGACGGCGACACCGTGAGCAGCTGCAACCCGTGGTCTGCAGCGCGAGATTGCAACTCTGAGTGAAGCACGCCGTATGTGGGATTGCGCGGGTCACGCAGCAGCAGGCCGACCGAGTCTGAGGTATTGCTCGCGAGCTGACGTGCGGCCCAATTGCGGATGTAGCCGGTGCGTTGGATAGCCGCTATCACGGCGGCGCGTGTTTCCTCCGTGACGGGGACGACGCCCTCAAGCACGCGTGAGACGGTCGCCCCGGAGACGCGCGCTTCCCGTGCGACGTCGGCCATGGTCACGCGGGTCCACGGCTTGGTAGCGGAGCCGGTCATGATGTGCGGGCGACTGCACGATCGGTGCGGGAACCGAGGTATCCGCTCAGCAACGCGGGCCAGTCGGTCTGGATGACGTCCGCCCCGAGTTCGACGAGTCTGCCCCAACCCTCGTCCGCGTCGTCGAGCACCGACCGGGTGTCATCCCATCCCGCCATGAGCGCCCGACCGTTGCCTAGGTCGAGTGCATTGACGTAGGCGAAGATGCCGCGTTGTCTCAGTTCTGTGACCCACTCCGGGTCGCAGAACGGGTGCGACTCGTCGGCAGCGATGAGTTCCGCGCCCACGAGGTTGATGAGCGGGTCGGATGCCACGGCGTCGAGTTCGGCTTCAGTCGACACGATCACGACAAAAGGGTACTTCACGGGGTGCCGTCGCAGAAACTCGAGCGCCGATGGCTCGGGAGGACTCTTGAGGATGAGCTGCTCAGCCATGTCGAACCTGTCGAACCAGCCGAGCAGGTGCTGCCAGTAGCGCCATGAGCGGTCGATATTGAAGAGCACGCCGGGAAACGACCGCAGCACGGTTTCGAGCCGTTCGACCCGCACCGGTTCGTCGCTGCGCTGGCGGTACGAGAGTGCCTCAATCTCTTCGGTGCTGAGTTCTTGCAGATTGCGGTCGAGCCCGAAGTGTGCATTCTCGTAGCCGTCATGGAAGACGAAGTAGTCTCCGTCGGTCGACGCGATCACGTCGATCTCCACCATATCGGCGCCGCTGCGCAGTGCCGCTGCCACCGCGGGGGCCGTGTTCTCGACGATCATGCCTGATCCTGTGCCGCGGTGCACGGCGATGAGCGGTCGGCGTGCCTCGAGCCGTTCGTTGAGAAGCGCGTTGATGGGGCGGTGGCTGGTCTGGCCGAACATAGGGTTTCTTTCGTGTCGGGGTTGGAGTTGCTCAGGAGTGCGACGGCGTCGCGCGGCGCTTGCCGGAACGCCCGTAGACCAGCCACATCGTGAACGCGGAGATGACCATGAGCAACACGGTGTAGACGAATGTCAGCGCCGTTGAATCGTTGATCGTCTCGCCGCTCGTGGCGCTCTTGATCACCAGGCCGAGCGGCTGGAAGAGCGGGTGGGCGAGGAAGACCGCGGTGTCGTAGTCGTCGAGCAGGCTGTTGAAGTTGAGCGCCGTGAGCGCCGCCGCCGTCGGGAGCACGAGCGGGAACACCACTCTGCGGAAGGTGTACATCGGACTCGCGCCGAGGATCGCCGCGGCATCCTCGATGTTGTCGGGCACGCCGGAGAACGCGGCCTTGAGCAATCGGAAGGTAAACGGGATCTTTCCGATCACGTATGCGAGCGCGAGGATGCCAACTGTGCCCGTGAGCACCCACCCGAAGACGGCTGCCTGTGGGCGGTCGAACGTCATTACGAGACCGAGGGCGACCATGGTCGAGGGAAGAATCCAGGGGATGTGCAGCAAGTACTCCATCGCGATTGTCAACGCGTTGCGGTAGCGCTGAATCATTCGCGCGGTGAAGAGCATGAGGACGATCACGACGGCGGCCGTGACGGCGCTGTATGCGACGCTCACGAGAAACGGCTTATAGCCGCTCTCGGTGGTGAGCACGGTGACGTAATTCTGCAGGGTGAAGCTGTCCAGCGTGATCGTGCCTGAGTTGATCGATCTCGCGTCTGTGAACGAGAAGAGCACGATGAGCGCCGGTGGGAGTACGTAGAGAGTGAACAGGGCGTAGGCAACGATGTGCACTGCGACATTCGCTACCGGGTTACTGATGCGCTGCTTCTGCAGGCTCGTGGGGACTTTCGAGACAGAGAAATAGACGCCACCCTTCTCCATGCGATTGAGAACGACGAGCAGCACGACCGAGGAGATGCCCAGGATGATCGCGAGCGTCGCCGAGAGGTCCCGCGAAGTCGGGCTATTGGCGAAGGAGAGGATCATTGGGGTGATGGTCTGGAACCCGCTGCCGCCCAAAACTTGGGGCGCGGCCAGCGCTCCCAGTCCACCGAGGAAAGTGAGGATCGTGATCGCGTAGATCATCGGCTTGATCACCGGCAGTACGACCTTGCGCAGCACGCTCCAGTTTGAGGCGCCCATCATTCGTGCTGCTTCAACGGTTTGAAAATCGACGCGAGCTATTGCCGCAGAGAGAAACAATAGATGGTTCCCCGTCGCGGCGAACGTCATAACGAACACCACCGCGAACATGCCCGAAAACCAGTTGGGGTCGAAGTCGGGAAAGGCCGCGAGCAGGGCATTGGTGATGATGCCATTCGAGCCGTACACCGTCTTGTAGCCGGAAACCAGCACGATGCCGCCGTAGATGAGGGTCGTCGCATAACCGAGCCACAGCACGCTAGCGCCCTTGATGTCGTAGAACCGAGTGACGAGAACAATGAAGATTCCCACGGCGTTCACGGTCACCGACAGTATGACGGCGAGCAGAAAGCTATTACGGAGCGAGTTCATCGCCCGCTCCGAGCCAAGGAGCCGGTCAATAGACCTCAGCGTCAGTGAACCGTCGGGCGCAACAAACACCGACCGCAATACCGTGACGTTGGGCAGTACGAGGAAGGCAGCGATAAACCAGAGCAGCACGACGGTGATGACGAGAAATAGCGGATGCCGCAGCATCCGCTGTGCGGATCTCACAGCGTCGACCCCGCTGACACGAGCTGCGGGTCAGCGCCCGCGAAGGCTGACTCGTCTGTCACCTGGTACTGCAGAACGTGCTCGGTCGGGATCTCGACGCGCACGCGCTTACCGACCACATGGCCGGAGTCCCCCTTCTCAAGGACGATCGCGCGCAGTGAGCCGTCCGCTTCACAATCGACGGTGTAGGTGGAACTCGTGCCCTGATATGCACGCTCCGCGATGAATCCCTCGGCTGTCGCGCCGGTTGCCACGGCGCTGTCATCGAGCAGCGTAACTTTCTCGGTGCGCACGTAGCTCGGCGCGTCGGCCGAGAGTTGCCCGGCGGACCGGGCGGCGAGGCGTGCCGTGAGCGCGGGCGTGAGCCGATTGGCGTCGCCGATGAAGGTGCAGACGAACTCCGTCGCTGAGCGCGCGTAGACCTCCTGCGGGGTGCCGATCTGCTCGATGCGGCCGTTGTTCATCACGGCCACGCGATCGGACATCGTCATGGCCTCGTCCTGGTCGTGGGTCACGTAGACCGTAGTGATGCCGAACTGGCGCTGCAATTGCTTGAGCTGCACGCGCAATTGCTGGCGCAACTTGGCGTCGAGGTTCGACAGGGGTTCATCGAGCAGCAGGATTTTCGGGTGCATCACGAGGGAACGCGCGATCGCGACTCGCTGCTGCTGCCCGCCGGAGAGCTCGGACACGTTCTTCTGCAGCTGCGCGGGGCTGAGGTTCACGTCCCGGGCGATTGCGTCGACGCGCTCCCGCACCTCTCGTTTCGGCGTGTGTCGTGCCTTGAGGCCGAAAGCGATGTTCTCTTCGACGCTGAGACTGGGAAACAGCGCGTAGTTCTGAAAAACCATGCCGAGTTCGCGCTGGTCACTTCTCAGTCGGGTCACGTCGCGGTCGGCGATGGAGATGCTGCCGCTCGTTGGTGCGACAAGGCCGGCGAGCGTGCGGAGCGCCGTCGTCTTTCCACAGCCCGACGGGCCCAGGAGGGTGAAGAACTCACCCTCCCGAACCGTCAGTGAGAAATCAGCCAGTGCGGTGAAGTCGCCGAAGCGAACCTGGATGTTCGAAAGGGTGATCATTACTGGCCCAGGTACTTCAGTTCGATCTCTTCGACCCACGACGGTAGGTTCGCGGCGACAAACTCCCAATCGATGTCCTGCTGCGCGAAGGAATTGGTGACCTCGACCGCTGCCGCGTCTGCGCCCGTGAGTGCGTCTTCATTGGTCGGTGCGGTGAAGAACTCCTGTGACCACTCGGCCTGCACCGGGGCGCTGCCGAACCAGTCGATAAACTCCCGGGAGGCCTCCGGCTTGTCGTTTCCGGCCACGAGTCCGATGTGCTGGTAGACGATCGGCACGCCGACCTCCGGGTAAACGGCTTTGGTAGTGACGCCGTATTCTTCCTCGCGGCTGACCTTGCCGGCGAGCCACATCTGGCCCATTGTCACGCTCTCGTCGGCCATTCGTGCGTATAGGTCGGTGGCCTCGACCGAGGGGCTGCCGTTGGCGTAGAACTGTTCGATGGCGGTCCAGCCCTCGTCGCTGATTCCGAGGTATCCGGCTTCGTCCTGGTAGCGGGTGAGGATGCCCGTGACAACCATTTGGGTCGTGCCGCCGCTCAGGCTGGTGCTCGTCTCGTAGAGGCCGTGGAACTCCTCCTTCTCCCAGAGGTCGGTCCAGTCTTCGGGCGCACCTTCGCCGCCGGGGTATGCGGCGGAATCGTACACGAGCATGATCGGTTCCTTCACGATCGGCCAGAAGTTCTCGTCGTCGCCGTCCGCGACCGTGGCGTCGACGAGCCCGGCCCACTCCGGTGTGTATGGCTCGAGCGCGTCTGCGGCCTTCATGTTCTCGAACACGACGTTGTTCGGCCCGAACACGACATCGGCGATGGGATTGTTCACCTCCGCGACGATGCGGTTCTGCACGTCCCCGCCACCCATGTCGACGAATTCAATCTCGAAGCCCGCGGTTGCCGCCTTCTCTACAAGCCACTCGCCACGTCCATCGGAGACCGAGTTGGAATAGACGATGAGCGGTCCGGACGCATCGCCCGCGGCCGGGCCCCCAGTACCCTGTGAGCACCCGGAGAGAACGAAGGTGGCGGCCATCGCAACTGCGATGGTGCGGAGAACAACTATCTGTTGCATGAAGATTCCCTCTGATGTGTAATAAACGCGGTCTTGCGCTTGTAAGCGCTTTCATGCTCAAGGGTCGTCTTCGGTGGTGTCATGATCCTGGCTTTCCTATGACGCGACGGTGAACGAAACGTGTCGATTCCAGTTGCCGGGCCGTTCGAGGCCACACGCTATCCTCCGAGAACACGGCGTCGAGAAACTCCACCACCTGGCGGGACGTGCCCCGGCACGAGAAATAGGAGCTGAGATTCACGAAATGGTGTCGGTCGTGACCCTTCCAGTCGACCCGTTCGCTGGCCTCCTTCGATTGGGAGCCGAGGCGTCCGTAAGGGGGACCTTCATGGGGCACATAATTCGTCGCCAGGGCTTCGAGCCGGCGTTGAACAGCTGGGTGGCATTTTGGAACGCCTTACGGCTCAGGGTCGCGAGCCGCGGGACCTAAAATCGCCTCATGGCTAACCACGGCGAATTCCAGATTGCTGAGTTCGGTTTTCCAGGCCCGCTTCGGGATCGGCTGGTCGGCGCCATCCTGGCCGGCACGAAGACCTCCACCAGCTCGACACTCGTGGAGTACTCGATAGTGGACGAACCGCTGCCGATCATTGGGAACATGCAAACGGTCGTGGATTCAAACGTTGCCGCGGTGGCGACTATCCAGACGGTTTCGGTCGAGATTGTCCGACTTGCTGACGTCGGCCTCGAGCATGCGCGCGAAGAGGGCGAAGGATTCGACTCCGTGGCCGCCTGGCGGCGCGGTCACGAAGCCTTCTGGCACAGCGCGGAGATGCGCGACTTCCTCGATAACCCAGACTTCACGGTCGATAACGAAACGCTCGTCGTGCTGGAGCGGTTCCAATTGATTGAGGTGCTCAGCCAGGCAGACTGATAGCCCTCGTGCCGCCAGCCGAACCTTGTGCAGGCGTTTGTTGGTGAGTGGCCAGCGAGCTTGGCAGTCTGGCCGAGTGCTTGTCGAGATGCATCGGAGCCGGAGCCTTGGGTTGGGTATGCGGGGCCGCGGCAATAGGCTGTGGCTTACCGAGGGGGACATCGGGGAATCGCTTTGGGTCCTCCGCTCGCATCCCACCTGTTCAAAACAGTTACGTGTGGCCGGGACGGAGCTCAAGAAAGGATCCTCGCAGTGGAGATTGTGACCGCATTCGCTGGGGCCGTGCTCTCACTGGTCGTCTTTGGAATCGCGCTCTATGCGGTGATCCTGGCAACCAAGCTATTCAGATATTGGCGACTGACTCGCTCTGCAGAGCGAGCGCGGAGAAGGCAAGAGCTTTCCGATGCGCGGATTCGCGATTCGCTCCAGGTGGCTGGATTCAAGGACTCGGAAATCGAAGATGCTCTCCGCAACTCCGGGAGCGTTGGGCCACCGACAGCTCAGGAGTGAGACGCTGACGGGAACCTTGAATGGGACACTGTTTAGGTGATAACCGAACATGCTCTTTTGCCCGTCATTCCGGCCGGGAAGATGAATTCGAGATCGCTTTCGCCGAGGCGAGGTTCATCATCGCGTCGATGCCCGGGTGTCGAAGCCTCACGCTGTCTCGGTCGATCGAATCTCGCAGCACATACTTGTTGCTCGTTGAGTGGCAGCACCTCGACGACCACACGATCGGATTCAGGCAATCCGATCAATACCAGGCGTGGCGTGCCCTTCTGCACCACTTCTACGAGCCGTTCCCCCTAGTTGAGCACTTCGAAACCGTGCCAGAAAAGGGAGACCCGCGGGCCTCCTACATAAGCTGAGTCATGTCTATTTCTATTCCTGATGTGCGTGTCTGCTTCGTCGGCGACTCCTTCGTTGCCGGGCTCGGCGACTCAGCTGGTCTGGGGTGGGTCGGTCGAATCGCCAACGAGTCACGCCGGCGAGGACTGCCGCTGACGACATACAACTTGGGTGTCCGCCGCGATACTTCGCTTCTGATCTGCGAACGACTGGCTCGCGAGGTCGCGCCACGACTCGCGCAGGCTGAGCTCCCACGGATCGTCGTCTCATATGGTGTCAACGACACGATTTTGGAAAACGAAAGTACCCGAGTCAGCCGCGCTGACAGCGTGGCCGCGCTTCGCAGCATCCGCATTGCCAGCGGACCTACCGAGCTGATGTTCATTGGACCGCCGGCAGTCGACGATGATGCCCAGAACGAGCGAATCTCGGCTTTGAGTGACGCCCTTCGTGAAGAAGCGGGAAGCGTGGACATCCCCTATCTCGAGTGCTTCGAGAGCACCGTGGCCGACTCCGTCTGGCGCCGCCAAGTGCGCGAGGGCGACGGATATCATCCGGACGCGGCCGGCTACGAGCGGCTTGCCGCAATCATCGAGAGGCCTTTGCTCGCATGGGTCAGCCCGCACGCCATCGCTACGTCCCAAGCCTGAGTCCAATGAGTATCGATATTTTCACGCATCCCGTAGAGCTGGACGTCTTGCGGTGCTGGGTCTGCGACGATGACGGCACACTATAGTCATGCACATTCGCGACCTTACTTCGGCGAACATCGGGGCAGCGACATTGCTCTGGCACGGATCAGGGCTGACCCGCCCGTGGAATCCACCCGAGATTGACCTGCAGCGCGCACTCGACGGCCTGACTTCAACCGTACTAGGGGCCTTCGACAACGACCGATTGACCGGAACCGTGATGGTCGGACATGACGGACACCGCGGCTGGGTGTATTACCTGGCCGTTGATGAGAGTCAGCGTGGAACCGGTTTAGGAAGACAGCTGATGTCGGCGGCGGAAAACTGGCTGCGCGAACACGGAGCTGTGAAAATTCAACTCATGATTCGCTCGACCAACGAGGCAGTACTCGGCTTCTATGAGCACCTCGGCTACGAAGACGCCGATATTCAGGTTCGATCAAAGCGACTGACCTAAATGGTTGCGGCTGACCTTATCCTTCGCGGGTCTGACCTCGACTACATCACGAAATAGAACCACATGACGAAAACCCTTCCAACGCCTATCGATGACGGTGCCGCGGATCACCTGATCGGATTGCACCTGCCCGACATCGGGCGGCGAGGTGAGCATGACAAAATGCTCGACCGGGCGTTGGATCATGTTCATCTATCCACGAACGGGCGTCCCTGGCCAGTCCGAGCCAATCGGATGGGCAGACATCCCCGGAGCAAAAGGATGTACTGCCGAAGCATGCGGCTTTCGTGACAGCTTGGTTGAACTCAATGAGGCGGGCGCCCAAAACGTGATCGGGCTCTCGGTGCAGAGCTCGGCCTATCAACGCGAAGCCGTCGAACGACTGCATCTGCCCTACCCACTCCTCTCGGATGAGGAGGGGCGATTGGCTGCGGTGCTCAACCTTCCCACCTTTACGGTCGAAGGCTTGACGCTGCTGAAACGCATGACTCTTGCTATTGACGGGGAAACCATCAGGCACGTGTTTTATCCCGTTTTCCCGGCGGAACGCCCATCGGGACCTCATTGGAGCGATGTTGAATTCTCATTACGATCGTGATGTGGAACTAGACGAGCTGATCGACCGAATTGAAGTTCAACGCCGACGGACAGGTAGGCCGATCGTGGTAGGCGTATCCGGCTATTGCGGCTCCGGCAAATCCACTCTCACTCGTCAGATCGTCGACGCCCTGCCTGGTGCGGTGAGAATGCGTGGGGACGACTTCCTTGACCCTTCCCGCTCCCACAGGCGATCGTCAGACTGGGACGGTGTGGAGCGGTCGCGGCTTGTTTCGGAAGTCCTGGCCCCATTACGAGAGGGACGGCCCAGCATGTTCCGGCGATACGACTGGACCCGAAGGGGACTCGGGGAACCCGAATCGCTGCCGGACGCACAAGTCCTCGCAGTCGATCTGATCGGTCTGTTCCATCCCGAAGCACTTCCGACAATCGACCTCGCTATCTGGTGCGACGTTGACCTGCAAACGGCAGCTCGACGCGGACTAGCGAGAGACGCAAAGCTAGGGAGAAACCATGAGGGCCTGTGGCGCGACGTGTGGATACCCAATGAGCGTGACTTCCAGGATCAGTTCTCTCCACGTGCGCACGCAGACGTCCTCTACCCGACATCTCTATAGAGGGACGGTCAGCGACGCAGGTCGAGCGCAAAAGTCGCCTTCCCAGGATGGAGCTCGTCGAGTGTCGCAAGGGAACCTCATGCGGGCGCTGGATTGCGTAGGTGACGCCAAACTGGAGATTTGCGACCTAACTTCGGCGAATTTTGGAGCAGCGACGTCGCTCTGGATCAGAGCAGGGCTGACGCGCCCATGGAATCCACCCGAGCTCGACCTGCAGCGTGCCCTCGACGGCGTGACCTCGACAGTGCTTGGCGCTTTCGACGTTGACGGCCGGTTGGTTGGAACCGTGATGGTCGGGCACGACGGACACCGCGGGTGGGTGTACTACCTGGCCGTTGATGAGACTCAGCGTGGGACGGGGTTGGGAAGACAGCTGATGACGGCAGCAGAAAACTGGCTGCGCGACCACGGTGCCGTGAAAGTTCAGCTGATGGTCCGTTCGACCAACGAAGCAGTACTCGGGTTCTATGAGCATCTCGGATACGAAGACTCCGACGTCCAAGTGCGTGCAAAGCGATTAACTTGAATCGCTTCGCTTTTTGATCTGAGAACTCGGGCGTTCCATTGGCTGAGAAACCAGGTGGGTCCGCTGCCGTGTGACCAATGAGAGTGCCGGCATGGCGAACGCGTTGTGCAATCCGGGATACTGATGGGGCTACTGAAATGAGGAGGGCATTATGGTTGCATCCGACGTCCCCGCTGAGATGAGCGGAACACGACGCACTTTTCTCAGGATCGTCGTGTCACTGGGTGTTGTACGTCTCGCGGGGTGACGATGTAGGCGTCGTCGCCGGTGACGATGTGTTTTAGCGCGACCGGATTTGGTGTCTGCTCGTCGGCGGCGTCAGGCTGACGATGTCCGGATAGACGAAGGGCCCGGCGTGCGATCTTTGCGGATCACGCCGGGCCATTCTGACGCGTAAAGGCGCGCTGATGCTCACGGTAAGTCATGATTCTGTTGTTGTCGAGTTGGACCTGCGGGTCGGGCGCGTGGTCTGCCCGGATTGTGGTGGCCGATTACGTCCGTGGGGGTGGGCCCGGGCGCGTGTGATCCGCGATGGCCTCGTCACGGATTGGGCTTGTCGTCGCCTTCGCCCGCGCAGGTCGAGGTGCGCGGTCTGCGGCGGCACGCATGTGCTGCTCGAGGTGCGGTTGGCCGTGCGGCGGGCCGATGCGGCCGAGGTGATCGCGGCGGCGGTCGAGGCGAGGACAGTGCTGGGTTGGGGCCACCGGAAGATTGCCGCGGGCTGCGGCAGGCCGGTCTCGACGGTCCGTGGTTGGTTGCGCGCTTTCGCCGCCTCGGCCGGTGCGATCGGCGAGCGGTTCACGGGGTTGTTGGTGCGGGACGCTCCCGATTCGGTGGTGCTGTGGCCCAAACCGGCCGGCACCGCTCGGGGTGAGGCGTTGTCGGTGTTGATGGCGTATGCGGAGGGACTGGGGCGTCGGTTTGCCGCGACCGTCACGGTGACGTGGATCCAGGCGGGTATCGCTACGACGAACGGGCGGCTGTTTTGCTCGAGCTGGTGGGCTGGCGCTCCCAACACCAACAGGCCCTTATGCCAGACCGGGGCGGCGGGAAGGGTGGCAGGAGCGCCTGCCATATCCCTGTGATGGGCGTCTTCACTGTTTGAGAGGACCTTTCATGCCCGCAACACCGCCGACCCTCCCTCCGACGCTGCCACCGGCAGTGCCGCGGGTTTCCCCGGCACGCCCTGCCGTGTCTTTGCTCGTGCCGGCCGGGTCACCGTCGGAAACGGCAGTGCGCCGCGACCGGACGGAGAAGATCGCCCTGTTCCGGTATCAGCTCATCCGCGCTGCCGCCGATGCCAGCGTCACGACGCGGCAGCGCGGTCCGATGGTGCGGGACCTCGCGGCGATGGTGCATCCGGGGCCGTTTGGCGGCACGGTGACGGTTTCTAAAGACACCATCGACCGGTGGATTCGGGCCTGGCGGGCCGGCGGGTTCGACGCGTTGAAACCCCGCGGCCGCGCCCAGGGCGCCGTGACGCCGGCGCAGATCCTGTCCTTGGCCGCGACCCTGAAACGCGAGCGGCCCGCCCGCACCTCAGCGCAGGTGCGCCGCATCATGATCGATACCCTCGGCGACGCACCTTCCGAGTCGACGTTGCTGCGGCACTTCCGCACGCTGGAACTCCCGACCGGAGTCCGCGAGGTCTTCGGCCGGTTCGAAGCGGACTACCCCAACGAAATGTGGGTCGGTGACGGCCTCCACGGCCCCCGGATCAACGGGCGGAAAACGTATCTGTTCGCGTTCCTCGATGACCACACCCGCCTCGTCACCGCGGCCCGGTGGGCCTACGCCGAAGACTCCGTCCGCCTCACGGCGGCCCTCCGCCCGGCGTTGGAATCCCGCGGTATTCCGGGCACGATCTATGTCGACAACGGGAGCGCTTTTGTTGATGAGTCCCTCTCTCGGACCTGCGCACGCCTGGGAATACGGTTGACGCATTCGAAGCCGTATCGTCCGCAGGGCCGCGGGAAGATCGAGCGGTTCTTCAACACCGTCAACTCGCAGTTCCTCACCGAGATCACCGTCGTCGACACCGCGACCGGCGTCGTCGATGCCGGGGTGGGCAGCATGGTGACGTCATTGGATGAGTTGAATGCGTTGTTCAGCTCGTGGGTGGAGATGGTTTACCACCAGGCCACACACTCCACGACGGGGCAAACACCTTTGCAACGCTGGGACGCCAGCTGGGCCGGCCGCAAACCGGTGCGGAAATCGCGGGACGAGATCGCGGAAGCGTTCCGGTGGTCGACGATCCGCACCGTGACGAAGTCCGCGACGGTGTCGTTGCAATCCAACACTTACCAGGTTGATCAGCTCCTCGTCGGCAAACGGGTGGAGCTGGTCTATGACCCCTTCGACCTCGCCGGGCTGATCACCGTCTCCGCCGGCAACGGCGTCCCGGCCGGCATCGCCGTCTTGAGCGAGATCCGGCGGCACGTGCATAAAAAGGCCGCCACGGCCGCTGCCGACAGCATCGAGACCGGTGCGAAGAACGCCGTCTCCGGCATTGACTACCTCCGCCTGGTCGAGACCCGTCACAAGGGCACCATGGCGGGCGAGCCGATCAGTTTCGTCAAAGCGTCCACCTCGAAACGGGCCGCGGTCGTCTTCGTGCCGAGCGTCCAGGAGGCCGTCCGATGAGTATTGACACCCTGCAATCGCACTACGGTTTCACCCGCATGCCCTTCGCCCGGGACATTCCGCCGCAAGCCTTGCACCCGCACCCTTCGCACCGGGAAGCGATTGCCCGCATCGATTGGTGCGTCAGTCAACGCCAACTCGGCGTGATCAGCGGTGAAGTCGGCGCCGGGAAAACCATCGCCGTTCGCGCTGCCCTCGCTCAACTGGAGCCCTCCCGGCACCAGGTGATCTACATTCCCGATCCGACGATCACGATGCGCGGCATTCATACTCGCATCGTCACCGCGCTCGGCGGCACCCCCGCGTTCTTCTCCGGAGTGCTCGCCTCGCAAACTGCGGCGCTGCTCGCCGGGGAGCTCGACGAACGCGCCCGCCTGCCCGTGGTCGTGATCGATGAAGCACACCTGCTCACCAACACCGATTTGGAAGCCCTTCGCATGCTCACCAACAGCGATATGGACACGGGCTCGCACTTCGCGATGCTGCTCATCGGCCAGCCGACGCTGCGGCGCAGGCTCAAGCTCGCGGTGCTCTCGGCGCTGGATCAACGCATCTCCACGCGCTACACAATCACCGGGATGAACGCAGGCGACACCACGGATTACGTCCGTCAGCACTTGAAGTTCGCGGGCCGGTCCGACCCGCTCTTCTCCGACGACGCGATCCATGCCATCCACCTCGCATCGCGCGGTTATCCGCGGGCGGTGAACAACCTCGCCGTTGCCGCTTTGATCGCGACCTACGCCGCCGATAAAGCGATCGTCGACCTGGCCGCCGCGCAATCGGCGATCACC
Source organism: Cryobacterium sp. SO1 (assembly GCF_004210215.2). Classification (NCBI taxonomy): domain Bacteria; kingdom Bacillati; phylum Actinomycetota; class Actinomycetes; order Micrococcales; family Microbacteriaceae; genus Cryobacterium; species Cryobacterium sp. SO1. The sequence continues at coordinate 2,217,800 of NZ_CP067394.1, read as the reverse complement.
GAGAACAGCGAGTGAGCCCGCGTCACGGCTGACGACCACCACGTCACCATCCTGACGAAAGCCCTGCCGGAATCCTCCGGCGGGGCTTTTTCATGACCCGGCATCGTCACCAGAGATGACGCCGACATCGTCAAATAACGCGACGGGCGACACTGGGGCTTGGTCTCGTGGTGGGAGCATTGATCTACTACGTCACTGCCGTGGCGGCGACCGTGCAGTTCCCAGGCAACTTTACGATTAACCCTCTGACGTTGGCCATGACCGCTATCGTCGTTGCACTCGCGGTCGCCGTCGGATGGCACTGGCCGATTGTGGGCCTGACTGCCGGAATCGTCATCATCACGGTCGTCGCGTGGGCCGTTACGTGGGTCTTAACCGGACGAGCCGTGTACTCTCCGGCCAATGCCAGTGGGATGAGTCCTTTAAACGCAGTGGCATTCGGCGCGGTGAGCGTTGCACCGATAATCGTCGGGGCCACGATGGTCACCGTTTCCGCCCTGAGATTGCGCTCTCGCCGGACCAGCTAGTGAGGGGAGTATCTGCGAAGTCCGCCGAGCTTCGGCGCCCGTAAGCCGGACGGCCACCGGGACATGTGCACGGTCGATCAACGGCTCTCACTCCGTTCCGCAGAGGGAACGGTGAACGGGCGGTATCGGGGGCGCTGCAAGCCGCACCGCGGGAAATCGCCCATAAGCCAGTGATCGTTTTAAGCCTGGCTCTACTGTTGATAGAGAGCATTCGAAGACGACGACGATGTATTTGCCGTCCTCGACGGCCAGTGACCTGAACTATCCACAGTTTCTTGGGCGCAAGGAAAATGCTCTGCTCAAGAGGAAGTCGGCGGGCAACAGCCCGCGCATTCTGCACCGGCAGCTGGAGGCTGTCACGAATTCTCGCGATATGCGAGATGGCGCAGGGAACAAGGCCTGCCCGATTTAGGAATGAGGGGGAGCTGTGATTAAGACGCTGTCGAGCCGAGAGGCATACCGTAACGCTTGGATGACTGTGCGTGAAGACGTGGTCCTTAGGGCCAACGGCCTTGAGGGCATTTATGGCTATATCGAGAAGCCAGATTTCGCTCTGGTAATTCCGCATTGTGACGACGGGTTCTGGCTCGTGGAGCAGTACCGCTATCCAGTGGCTAGACGTGCCTGGGAGTTCCCACAGGGGTCTTGGGGTACCCAGAAGGAGGGAAGTCAACTCGACTTAGCCCGGACAGAGCTGCAAGAAGAGACCGGGATAGAAGCACACACGATCCGTCATCTTGGGCACCTATATGGGGCATATGGCATGAGTAGTCAAGGCTGTGACGTGTACGTCGCAACATCTCTGACCCAGGGCGTTCCGCAGCGCGAGGATACGGAGCAGGACATGGTCCATAGCTGGTTCAGTGAGATCGACTTCGTGCTGATGATCCAGAGGGGAGACGTCGTTGACGCAGCGACGATAGCGGCCTTTGCCTATTTCACAATTGACAGAAGTAGTCGCCTATCCGTGGAGCGACTGTCGCGCGCCGAGTAAATAGCCCCTGTGTCCTCTTTCCGGATGGCTCGACCTCGTGAGCGAATCGCACGACATCGCCGGCTGGCAGGTCGGGAGCCACCACAACGCCGATCGGCAGGGTCATCTGGTCTCTCCAGACCGGAGGAGCGGTGGAGGGTTCCTGGTGGAAGTTCGGACGACCACAGACCAGTCGTGGGTGCCGGCTTCAGCCCGGTCGCCGAGTGCTAGTCGCGCAGCTGATGCCCCCTGGGCTCGCAGGTCCTGGGCCACGGAGCTCAAGTCATTCTCAGAGGCCGCTTTCGAATCGTCCCATCCGCTAATGGAGAGCGTTTCGGGGATACGGAGAAGCGCGCTGGTCGCAGCCTTCAAGACACCAACTGCCTGTTCGTCGCTCATCGCGGCGATGGCGTCGACCTGATGATCGAGGGTGAGCATCCGTTGGGCGAGCGAGCGGGCTTCGCCCTCATCGTTGGTTGCGGTGGCACCGACAACCACGTCTTTCCAATCGAGCCCCAACGCCTCAACGGCATCTCGATACCCGAGGAGGCGCTGCCGCGTCACGGGGAATTGCACGGTGTCGGGGTCGATACCCGTGACCAGCACCGTCGTGCGCGCAGCGTTGAGGGGGAAGCTGAGGATTGCGGGTCGACGGGCGCCGGCAAAGGTCTTCATGCCCATCGCGCGGGCGGCCGCGCGGTTGTCGATGCTCACAAGCTTGAATCCAGCGCGAGCGGGCCCGCCATGGATGACGGCAGTTCGACCGGTTGCGGAAACCGCGTCGAGCACGGGGCTATCGTCAGTCGTTGTCCAGACGATGAACGCATCGACGGCGGCCCCGGCGACTCTGTGGCTGTCCTCGTCGGTTCCGGTCATAGGCACGATCAAGAGCCCGTAGCCGCGATCCGCACACACATCCGCGATTCCCGCCAGGAACGCTACTGCCTGCGGATTGTCGAACGCGTAGGTGAGGTGCTCACCCAGGATGACCCCGAGGGTGCGGGTGCTGCCATAACGCAGGGACCGTGCCGCGGGGTCAGGTCCCGCGTATCCCAGCTCGGCGGCCGCCTGAAGGACCTTCTCCCGGCTTTCGACCGACACGCGGTCAGCGCGGCTGTAGGTATAGGAAACCGTCATGACCGACACTCCGGCACGCGTCGCAACCTGACTCATTGTGGGACGCCTCGGCGGGTTCGATTGCATAACTCCACTCTACTTGTGTAACGTCACACACATGCCATCTGAAACGCTGTCCATACGAAAGCTGGTGTCGGCCGCCTATCTCGTCGCCGCGTCCTTCGGCTCCTTTTGGGGGGCTTGGGGGGCGAGTATCCCTCGCCTCCGGGTGCAGGCAGGCATCGACGATGGTCAACTGGGCATTGCGCTGCTCTTCGTCGGCGCCGGCGCCCTGCCGGCCATGCTGCTCACCGGCCGGGCGTTGGACAGGTGGGGGCTTCGGTTCGCTGCGGCGGCGATCCTTGCGCTCGGTGTGGCTGGATTCCAAGTGGCGATAATCGCGCACGGGTTCGCGTCCCTCTGCGTGGGGCTCGTCGTCGTCGGTCTGGCCAGTGGAGCCACGGATGTGGCCATGAATTCGATCGCGGGCCGGGCCGAGCAGGCGTCAGGAGTCTCGATCATCATCCGCTCGGGCGGCGTGTTCTCCAGCTTTGTCGTCCTGTCCAGCATTGCAACCGGCCTCTCGTCCTGGATCGGCGCACCAGCCTTCATGCCCTTCCTCGTTGTGGCTGCCTTGTCTCTTGCCGCCAGCGCGAGCGTTCTACGGTCACTTTCGACGCAGATCACTGGGGGCCAGGCGAAGCAGAGGCCCCGGTTGCCTGACGTCAATGCACGACTCCGATACATCCCACTTTTGCTGGTTGGTGTGCTGGGTGCACTCGCGTTTGCGAGCGAGAACGCCCACCAGAGCTGGGGTGCGGTCTTCCTCGAGGATGAGCTCGGTGCCGGCCCAGGCTTCAGCTCAGTAGGGCCAGCCGTCTTCGCTGGTGTCGTCGCCATCGCCCGGTTCTCTGTGGGACGAATTCAACAGGGCAACGAGAGGCCCATCTTGATACTTGGATCGATTACGGCGGCCGTGGGCGCTCTCGTCATCGCGATGTCCCCGACCCTCCCGATCGCCATCCTTGGCCTCATCGTCGCTGCGGCCGGCACCGCAGCGCTGTATCCAACGATGCTCAGCCTCATCTCCCGCGGAGTGGACGAGGCCTATCGCGGCAGGGCCACCGCGATCGTGACCACGGTCTCGTACATCGGTTTTCTCCTCGGGCCGGTCTACGTTGGTCTCTGGTCAGAGGCGACGGGCTTGCGAGGAGCCCTCGTGGCTGTCGCCGGACTCGGAGTTGTCTTGTCCGTTGTGGCGCTGCCTCTCCTGCGCCTGTCGGGGTACACCCACTACCAGGGGGCCAGGGCTCTTATCAAGAGTTAGGCCCGAGTGGCTGGGATCATCGTGCAGCCTCACGCAAGAGGAACCCTCAACGGGCACAATCTGTCAGGGAATGATGCGCTGGTCTCGGAGATCGGTGAAGATTTTCATGAACATGCTCTCCGTTTCGACGTATTCGTGGAATCCCGCGCGCCGAGCCTTTGACCCGTCGGCGAGAACGTCGTAATCCCACGCGAAGACGAAGTCGCCGAACGGCCAGGATGAGACATCGGCGTAGGGCGTCGTCTGGAGTCCGTGCCGGGTGACCATTCGATCCCAGAGGTCCTGTTTGTCGGCCATGATGTCAGTCAAGGACATGGGTAGAGGCGGTGCCACCTCGATGCCGAAGAACGCTGCGATCTTCGGCCACATGCTGCTCCATCGGAAGATGTCGCCGTTCGTGATGTTGAACGCCTGGTTGACCGTGTCGGGGTTGGTGGCCGCCCACACGGTCGCCTTCGCGAGCACTCCGGCGTCGGTCATTTCGATCAGACTGTTATACGCGGCGGGCTTTCCGGGGAAGCGCAGCGGGATGCCGAGTTCTTTACTGATTGAGGCGTAGATGGCGATCACCATTGCCAGGTTCATCGGGTTGCCCAACCCGATCCCGCACACAACGGAGGGGCGCAAGGCGGACCAGGTCCACGCCTTGCCGTTCTGACGGGATTCGAGGAACTGTTGCTGATCCACGTTGAATTCGGGCGGCATGTGGGGCGGATCGTTTTCCTTCGCCGGCGAGGAGAACGGGCCCAGGTGCGCACCGTACACCTTGTACCCCTGCATCAGGCTGACGTGTTCGAGTCCGGTCGCGACCGGTTCGATCGCATCAATCGTGTTGACGAGCATGGCGAGGTTGGGCGGCACAAGTTCCGCCCAGCTCGGACGATCCTGATACGCCGCATAGAACACGTGAGTCACGTCCGAAAGGGTGCTGAGTTTGTCGGTGGTGTCCTGCCTGTTGAGAAGGTCGACAGCGATATGTCTGACTCTGCCGGAGTCGTCACCGCCGCGTCGTGACAGTCCGATGATGTTCCAGCCGCCCTCCGCCTGGAGGTGTTTGATGAGGTTTCCCCCGATCACGCCACGTGCCCCTGCCACCAATGCAGTTCGTGTACTCATGCCCACCCCTATCGTCATATCGTGGTTTTACGATTTAGAGAATATCCTAACATCGGGAAATCGCAAATTTACGATATGCTGAGCCGCATGGACGTGCTATCCGAAGACGATGTCGTGCAGGCGTTCAAAGCGCTGAGCCACCCGACGCGGCTGGCTATCCTGCGATGGTTGAAAGAACCGCAGTCATTCCCGCCGCAAGACCAGCCGGCGGAAGAAGTCGGAGTGTGCCTGAAGCACATCCAGGCGCGGGCAAATGTGTCGCAGTCGACGGCGTCTCAGTTCATGGCGGTTCTCCAGCGCGCGGGACTCGTGACCAGTATCCGAATCGGTCCCTGGACGCACTACAGCCGTAATGAACCACGCATCGCGGCCCTCGGCAGCGTTATGACGAGCCAGCTCTAACCATCCAGGGAAGGCTGAGAAGGCGTTCTTCCGAGTCAGGCCGAGTTCTTTGTGTGGATGGAGGTAGGCGTCGTCCGGGATACGGCGAGGTTGGGGTGAGCGACAATGACGAGAACGCGCATCCTCTCAACAGGCCAGATATTTGTTCGAGTTTTATCGTACTGATGGTAGACTGCGGCCATGTCACGTGTGTCGTCCACATTCCCAGCGGATGTCTTCGGAGAGCCCGATTTTCTGCCTGAGCCTCTCCCCGAACCGGCGACCCAGTCGATCCGGCTGGAGGCCGTCTTTGGTGCTCTCGCCGAACCGCTTCGGTTGACGATCATCCAGCGTCTGCTGCTGGAGTCCGAGTCCTTTGATCACACGTGTGGCTGGTTTGGATTCGATCGGCCCAAGTCATCGCTCACCCACCACTTCAAGGCGCTGCGCGCGGCCGGGCTCATTCGCCAGCGCCAGTACGGGCTCGAGCGTCGCAGCCGAGTTCGCACCGACGACCTCAACGCCCGCTTTCCCGGTCTGCTCGAGCTCGTCGTCGCCTGGACTCCCTGACCCACGCGCACGCTAGTCGCGCTCGAGCCGGCGGTGAACATAGACGAGAGCGGTCGTAGCGGTCGCGACCAGAATGATCGCGAAACCGGAGGCCGCGCGGGCGAGACCGATGGCGTCCACCAGAAAGCCGGTCGCCACCGGAATCAACCCGGCCGGGATGTACCCGCCGATGTTGAGCACGGAGTTCGCCTCGGCCCGCAGATGCCCGGGAATGTGCGCACCGATCAGGGTGAGCCCGCCGAGTTGGCCGAGCCCCTGCCCGGCGCCGGCCAGCAACGCGGCAGCGATCAGAAACCCCGATAGTGAAGCGTTGACCGCCACGGCCAGGGAAAGCATCGAGGCGATTGTGGCGACGCTGCCCAGCATGAAGATTGTGCGCACCCGCAGCCGACCGACCGCCAACTGAACACCGGTCGCGGCCAGGAACATCGCGCAGGCCATGCCGCCGGCGATAAGGGGGCTGGTGATGTTCAGCAGCGTTGACAGCAATGAGGGGCCGAGTGAGAGCACGAATGACGTTGCGGTGATTCCCGGGGCGAACACGGCGATGCCGAGGCCCACATGCATCCGGTATTCACGGGGAACCCGGGGGAGCCGCCAGGTGCGCCCCTCCCGGGTGGCTTCGCTGGCGCGCACATGGTGCTGTTTGAGGGGCAGTGCGATGGCCACGATGAGGGCGGCCACCAAGATGACCAGCTCGGTCAGAAAGAGCGGCACGATTGGTGCTGCCAGAATCTGAGCGAACAGCCCGCCGAGCAGCGGGCCGAGGCCGGCGCCCAGCACCATGGCCACCGACGCGGTCAGCGATGCTTGACGCCGGCGAGTGGGTCCACCCAGGTCGACCACGGCGGCGATTCCGGCCGAGACGATGACGCCGACGGAGATACCGGTCAGAAACCGCGCAAGGACCAGGACCGTGACGGTGTCGGCGACAGCGAACAGAGTGCACGCCGCAATCGCCAGCGTTAGGCCGGGGATGAGCACAGGTTTGCGTCCAAACCGGTCGGCCAGTTGACCGGCGACCAGCAGGGTCAAGAGCAGTCCGGCAATGTACGCGGCAAAGATCAGCGTCAGGGTGCCGTCCGAGAATCCGAGCTGCGCCTGCCACCGCACGTAGAGCGGGGTCGGTGAATTCGAGAGCGCAAAGACCGCGGTAACCAGTGATGCCGCCAGCAGCATCCGCAGCTGCGGCCAGTTGTCTGTGAGCCCGGGGGCGGAGGCAGGTGATTCTTCCTCGATGATGTTCATTAGGGCCTCAGATCCGTTGTACGAGTTTTATCGAACATAGCATGCGAAAAAACTCGAACCGGTACGCTCGAATGCGTACTGTTGCCCAAAATGGCGAGAAACACTGCGGCGCAAGTACGTGAATCTCGGCGCCGGCGAGCTGACTGCGACCGCAACCGTGGCCGTCGTCGCCGCGGCTGTCGCCATGCCGCGTCTGGAGGACCGCCAGGATTCCGTGGCCCTGTGGGCGGCACTTGTCCCGGTGCTCACGGTTCTGGTGCCAGCCGGCGCCTACTGGTTGCTCGCGCGCAATTGGGCCGAACCGATATCGATGCCTCGCCCCCGCGAGTACCCCGCGGACTCGGACGGACTGGCTCTCGACATTGGCTTGGTCGACACGGCGGATACTTGACGTCATGGGATTCAATGAACGCCACCGGGAGATGTACCTGGGCGGCCGACCCGGAGCATCCGCCATGCGAGCCAATCGCACGATGGCCCGCCTCGCGGCGTCCGGACTTACGGGATGGTGGTTGATTCGCCTTGACACCGTCAACCCCAAGTCCGGCACCAGGCTCGCCCTTCCCCTCGTGACGGCCAAAGTCGACGGTCGGCGCTACGTCGTCTCAATGCTCGGCCACGGCGCCCGCTGGGTGCGCAACGTGCTCGCCGCAGATGGCCACGCTGTCATTCGTGCGGGCAGAAGGCGGGACGTCGTTCTGACCATGGTGGACGTGAATCTCCGGGCGCCCATCATCAAGAACTACCTTCGGCGCGCACCAGGGGGACGGCCACATATCCCGGTCGACAAGGACGCCCCGCTCGCGGACTTCGAAGCTGTAGCGGCCGCATACCCGGTATTCGAAATTCGCCCAGCCGAACGGCGGCGCACATCGCGGTGGCGATGACACAGTGTGACCGTAAGCCGGACGGTCAGCGACGCAGGTCGAGCGCGAAAGTCGCCATCCCAGGGTGGAGCTCGTCGAGTGTCACAAGGGAGCCCGTAACGGATCGTCTTCAGCGGTTGAGAAGTTCGTGCGAGAGGACGACGGTGGCGAACTCGTCGTGAAGATTGATAGCGGTGATTCGGGAAAGTTCCGCCGCGCTGATCGTTCCACCTTCGAGGTCTGGCCTGTCAAATGTGTGAGTCGCATCTACAGCAAAGTAGACGGTGTATCCCAGGTTTCCGCCAATGCGTGCTGTTGTTTCGCAGCAGTGATTGGTGGTGATGCCGCAGATCACAATGGTCGAGATAGCGTTTTCTCGAAGCCAGGAGTCAAGGTCGGGTGTGCCGTGAAAACTTGAGTTGACCGTTTTCTGGACCAATAGGTCCGGAGTGCCGGACATGTAGCTTTTCAACGCGTGGCCGAGGTGGCTGGGGTGCAGGGGGGAGAGCGGATTGGAGGAATTATGCTGCACGAAGACGACCGGTCGCGAAAGCCTGTGCCACTCGTTCACTAACGCTGCGATGTTCTGATCACAGTCGGCGTTGTTTCGGGGTCCCCACCATTCGCCTTGGTCAAATCCTTGCTGAGCGTCAACGACGATCAGGGCGGTGTGATCATCGATCGAGGGTAGTTGGATCACGATTTGGGCTCCAAATTAATTTCAGGTCAACGACCAAAATGGTTGGTACAAGACGCTCTCTGGGACTGGGACCGATTCAGACACCATTCAGCATCCCATGACGGCGGCATCGCGCCTCTTTGCGGCCAGCAGATGGGCGCAGACGCTATTTCCAAAACCGGAACTCCAATGTTCCAGAGCAATTGACACGGCCGGCGGCACGCTGGTCTCTCAAAGCTCCCGATGGGGAGCGTCTAACGGGAGGGTTCCGCGACAGACCCTTCGGTAGCCGGGACAGGTTTCGCGGATTTGGAGACGATGACGGCAGAAATCGAGCCCAGCACGATAACGATTCCAGCCACCTGTATGGAGCTGAGACTCTCTCGGGCGATAGTCCAACCAAGGAGTATCGCCACTACTGGGCTGAGTAAGCCGAGAAAAGCTGTGGTGCTTGCGGGAAGTCGAGCGATTCCGCGGAACCACACGACGTAGGCAAATGCGGTGCCGGCCACAGAAAGATAGGCGTAACCGACGATGTTCGTCGTTGTCAGGGGTGTAGCGGGGAGTCCCTCGATCATGAGCAGGACGGGCAGGAGGGTGAGCCCTCCAGCGATGAGCTGCCATGCGGTTGTGGCAAGTGGCGGCGCAGGCTGCCCCCACTTCTTAGAGAGCACGATCCCGGATGCCATGGAGAGGGTGCCGGCGACGGCGGCGAGGATGCCGATGGCGTCAAGTCGTGCTTGCGCCTGAAGCACTATGAGGCAGACACCGAACGATCCAGCCGCACCGGCTGCCAGCACGCGCCCGGTCAGCCGTTCGTGGAGGACACGACTGGCGAGGAGTGCGACAACGAGGGGCTGAAGGCCACCAACGATGGCGGCCACACCGCCAGGGAGCCTGTAGGCCGCGATGAAGAGCAACGCAAAGAACGCCCCAATGTTGAGTACTCCGAGGACCCAGGACTTCCACCACCACTCGCCGCGAGGCAGCCGGCGGCAGAGTATTAGGAGCAGGGCGCCCGCAGGAAGCGCGCGCAAAGTTCCGGCGAGCAGAGGTTGATCCTCGGGTAGGAACAATGTGGTCGTCAGGTATGTGGTGCCCCAGAGTGTGGGAGCCAAAGCGGTGGTTGCCAAAAGATAGGTTCGATTACTAAGCACTTAGGCATCATACCTAAGTGCTTAGCAATTGATAGGTTAGGAAGCATGGAAAACCAGGTGGATCGAATCCTCGAGCAATGGCACGCTGAGAAGCCCAACCTCGATGTCTCGCCAATGGCGATCATCGGGCGGTTGAGTCGCGCGGCCCTCGCAGTCGAATCACGGCTATCAAGGACATTCGCGCGAAATGGCCTGGACGCTTCATCTTTCGACGTGCTCGCCACGCTCCTGCGTAGCGGCAGCCCCTATCGGATCGCCCCGGCAGAACTAGCACGCGATGCCATGATCTCGACGAGCGCGGTGGCACAGCGGCTCAACAAGTTGGAAACCCGTGGGCTAATCAGGCGAGAGTCAAATCCCGATGATGGCCGCGGAACACTCGTCGCGCTCACCGACAACGGAAGACAGCTGATCGAGACTGCCCTCCCGCCCCATCTCGAGACTGAGCGTGCCATCACCTCGGCCCTCAACGCGGAGGAACAGAAGCTTCTCGCGGGGCTCCTTCAACGGATCTACGAAGCGGCCAGGCCCTGAAAGAACCGCGCCAGCTGCGTCAAGCCGCGCACCACTTCTCGCTCAGGGACGGTCAGCGACGCTGGTCGAGAGCGAAAGTCGCCATCCCAGGGTGGAGCTCGTCGAGTGTCACAAGGGGACCTGTTCGGACATCAAAAGGCGTGGGTCTCAGCGATGTCCACAGAGGCAATAGATCGGTGGCGTACTGGGTCAGACACGGATAGCGGCCATGGTCGTGCATGATGGGCGAATGGCCCATGAAGGATTCTTTACCGATAAGTCCACTCTCGTGGGAGAGCGCGTTGTCTTGCGCTCGTTCGAGGCCGGAGATATTGACGCCATGGGCACCATCCTTGCCGACCCCGAAGTGCTCACTCTTACGGGAAGCGTTCACACCACAGCCGAAGCGCACGGTCGTGAGGCCATCCTCGACTCGGCAACTCGCCAGTGGTATGAAACGAGAGCCGAGCAACCCGATCGTCTGGATTTCGCGATCATCGAGCAGGCGTCGGCGGCTTGCGTAGGTGAAGTGGTGCTGAATGAACTCAGCCCGGAGAATGACAGCTGCAACTTTCGCATTCTCATCGGTCCTTCGGGGCGTGACCGCGGGCTCGGTACCGAGGCTACGCGGCTGATCATCGGGCATGCGTTTCGAACCACGACACTGCACCGCATCGAGCTTGAGGTCTTCGCTTTCAATCCCCGTGCCCAGCACGTGTATGAACGCAGTGGTTTCGCACTCGAGGGCAGGCGGCGCGATGCGCACAGATTCGACGGCCAGTACGTCGACGCCCTCACGATGTCGATCATCAGGTCTGGGCGCCTCGACGCAGACGGTCTCAAGTAGAAGTCCCGCATGCAAGGCAGCTCGGGCCACAAAGCGCCCGCAAGTCGGACGGCCAAGGGTAGGCCCACTGCCCCGGGGTACAGAGTGCGTTCCACATCAAGGGTGGGGGTCTGACGATTCCCGTTATGCCTGCCCGAGAAAAGGAGCGGTCAGCGTGGGCCAACCGGGCACTTCACGCCCGTGACCATGATGCTCAGCGGCGATACTCGCAGCACCTTGTCGATTCGTGCACGCACTGGTCAAGAGTCGATTTCCTTGATCCCCAAGAAAACGAGTCCTTGAATCAAGGAGATTCGGCGCGTGCATAGAAAGCCGCCTCGGCCGCGCGGCGCCTGGCGACGTCATCGACGACGAACTGCACGAAGTCCTCGTCGCGATCGCTGATCACGATGTCATCGACAGCATCCGCCGGCGGCTCTCCTGGCCACGAAGCTTGGCGCGTCGGACGGTCGCGATCGAGGCGCGTCCCCGATGTCGCAACCCAGTCGTGGAGGCGCTGGCGAGCATCCGCGAAGTCGCGGTGCCATCCGAATGGGGCCGAGCCGTGCTGGTCGGGGTCGTAGGCGCAGAGCCAGTGCAGGTGCAGTGCTGAGAGTTCCCAGACGAGTTCGGGGTGGCGGTGCCAGAAGGGTGGCACGACGGATGCCGGAAGCCCGTAGGTCCGTCGTAGCCAGTTCACCCAACGGTTGAGTTCGATCCACTCCGTTTCGGCGTCGTCTGCGCTGAGGAGATTCCAGTTGATGGGATGCGGCGGCTCTGCCGAGAGTGGCCCGTCGAGTTCGTCTTCGCCCAATGAGGCTCCCTGGTCGCTGGACGCCCAGTCGACCAGGGACGCTGTCATCGTTGGCCTCACATTCCGAGCACGGCTGAGCCGGCGCGAGCGTGCTCCGCCTCGAGCAAAACTGCCTTCTGGGCGGCTAGAGCATCCCGTTCGGTGCCTGCAACTGCGCGGCGGGTCCGGTCGACGTCGTAGTTGGTGCGTGCGAGGTCGTGGCCGATCTTCTTCGCGACGAACTCCTCGCGATTGACGACCTCACCGTCGCGCTCAAACTGAAAGTTACGCACGTAGCCCTCGGCGACGAAGCTGTCGCCCTTTGCGAACCGTGTCAGTGCCCGGTCGGCGGTGGCGCGGTAGGCGACGAGATCATGGAAACTCGGCTCGAGAACGGTGAAGCTGCCGCTGTCTTCGCGACGGAAGTGCGGTTGACCGACGCGCACGTAGAAACGGGTTTCGCCGTTCTCGGTCACCGATTGCTGCGGGTCTGAGGCAATGAAACCGGAAAGTGATTGCTGGGTGTGAAGTGTCATGGGACTCAACCTCCTGTGATCTGGGCGGATCGTTGTGATCCGCGTTCACTAGGAGGTGCGCCAAGCGCCCCACACAGCCGCGACATAGCGGTCTGGTCGGGACCCGGGTCTCATTCCGTGGGGCTGACCGGGTGCTCCGCAGGCTCGGCGTGCGTCGGCGTGCGCATCAACGCTTCGATGTTCGCCCGGTCTTCCCGCAGCGTCTTGGCGTCGGGGCGTGAGGTCCACATTCTCAGACTCGCGACGACGGGCGGGGCAGCGCGGAGCATGATCAGGCCCGTGCCGAAGGGGAGGGTGCGGATCGTGTCCGGCGGCATGATCGCGACGCGGCGGATCGAGCGCTGCGCTGAGCGTGAACCGCGATCGCCGATCGTCGTGGAGTCGGTCGACTCGTCGCGGTCGCCGATGAGCGTCGAGAGGTCCTGCAGGTCTCGGGAATTGGATGCGCCGCCGAGCACGATCTTCACGATCGAGGAGTCCCAAATGGTGCCGGCTGCGTTTTCGCTCCACTTTGTGCGTGCCTGCGCGAGCGATTGCAGCACCGGCATGGTCGTGATGCCGGTGCCGCCGCCCTCCGCCATCAGAGTGGGAAGGGACGGGAGTGGCGCGAGGTTGCCGATCTCGTCGAGCGCGAGCAGCAGGGGCGGGTCGAGCCTGGCGCCCGCGCTTCGCGCGGCGATACGGCGGGCGGTCTCGACGAGGTCCTCGACAAGCGCCGACACGAGTGCGGCGGAGTTGTTCGAGCCGGCGCCGGTCGCCAGAAGGTACAGGGTGCCGTTGTTGCGCAAGAATCCTTCCGGGTCGAACTCCTCGCCCTCGCTCGGCGAGACGGCATCCAGTACTCGGGGGTCAGCCAGTGCACCCAACGAGAGGGAGACTCCCTGCCAGATGGAGTCGCGGGTCCTAGGATCGGCCTCGAGCATGGCTTGCAGGGAGTCGCCCCAGCCGGTGGCCGCGTCTGGGGTGCTCAGCAGGATGGAGACCGCGTCGTGGGCGGCCGCCGGGTCGAGGGTCCAGCGAAAGAGCTCGGCGGGCGAGCAGCCGTCGAGCGCCGCCGCATGGAGGAGGGATTGCAGGGCCGTGCGGGTCTTGGCCTCCCAGAACCCGCCGCCGTCGACGCCGCCTGCGGCCAGTCCGGTTCCGGCTGCCAGCCCCGCTGCGCGGATCATCGCCGTGAGCGGGTCCTCGCAGCCGCGGATTGGAGACCAGCGCAGTCCCACCGGAATTCCCGGGGCAAGCTGCTGGGGATCGAATACCGCCACGGGCCCCAGTCGTTGCCGGGCGCGCAGCGTGGTGGTGAGGTTATCGGGGCGTGTGGATGTGGTCACGACGGGGCCGGGCGCGTCAAGGATGGCGTTAATGACAATGTGCGCCCCCTTTCCCGAGCGCGGTGGGCCGATGACCAGGATCGAGTCCTCGACGCTCGCCCAGACCGTGGCGTTGTGGGAGCGGCCGATGCGATAACCGACCTCACTGGGAGTGGCGCTCGTGAGCGAAGGCCGAAGGTGCGCTGCGCGCTTCAGGAGTGCCTGGTGCGATGCGGCTCGGGTTACTTCGGCGCGCGTGGCGATGCCGGGGATCCGGTGCGGGTCGACTTTGGCTGCGCGGCCCGTGCCCCTGAACATCCGCCACAACCAGATGGCCGCAGCGACGGCGACACTGAGCAGCAGGATCGTCGTGAGCCAGTATGCAACCGGGTTCAGGCCCGGTGCTTGCAGGGCCGCCGACGGGTTGCCTGGGTTGAGGAGCACGGCGAGTCCGGCTTCGGGTCCGCCGGCTGGTTGTTCCTGGCTCGTCGCCCAGGCCGCGACAGCACCCGCGGCTCGGAGCAGGAGGGCAACCACGGACACACCGATCAGGATGCCGATGCCGAGGTTGGCCAGCTCGTCGCCGAGCGTGGCCTGCGGTCGTGGTGTGCTCATCGATACTGTCCGTTCGGTGGAGATCGGTTAGAACCGAAGATCCGGACCAGTCCGGCTGAAGCGTCGCGTGGGGGAGTACGCGAACGTCCGGTCACCGGAGAAGCCGGCCGTCGAGTCGAGCAGGTCGGTGACATCTTGCGCGTCGATGACGAGGCTCGCGATTCCCTCTTGGACCAGCCGATGGCATCCTGCGCTGGCCGGGCTCGTCACCGGTCCCGGAACGGCGCCGACCGGCCGCCCCAGGGAGTGGGCCTGCCCGGCGACGTTCAACGAGCCGGATCGATGCCCTGCCTCGACGATGACCGTTGCGGCGGACAGGGTCGCCAGAATCCGGTTCCGTTGGAGGAAGCGCCACCTTGTGGGGGTGGAGCCGGGCGGTAGTTCGCTCACGAGCAGTCCGCCGCTCTGTTCAATGCGCTCGAAGAGTTGTTCGTGGCCGACCGGGTAGACCCGGTCGAGCCCTCCGGCGAGCACGGCGACCGTTGAACCGGGATGGGAGACGGTGGCTGCTCGATGTGCTGATCCGTCGATGCCGTAGGCGCCTCCGGAGAGGATCACGCGGCCCTGCGAGGCGAGTTCTGAGGCGAGCTCGGTAGCCACCTGGCTGCCGTACGCCGTCGAGGCTCGGGCGCCGACGATGGTGACTCGACCGGGGAGAGGAACCGAGAGGCGACTTGGGTCGCCCTTGAGCCAGAGCGCGATCGGCGCGCTCGTGCCCAGCTGTTGCAGTTCGCCGGGCCAGTCGATGTCTTCTGGTGTCAGCAGTCTCAGGTCGTGGCGTTCCATATCGGCCTGGATCCGTTCGATCTGACCGGGGTTGATTCGCGGTGCTAAACGTCGTCGCCACAGCTCGCCCTCAGCGGGGTCGACGCCGTTCGGCAGCCGAACGCCTGAGGTGATGAGTCGCACGGTCTCCGCCGCGCCGAGCCTTGAGACCAATGTTCCCGTGATGATGTCGCCCGGCTCGGACAGCGCCGCGAGGGTCATCCTGGCTTCTCGTTCCTCGCTCATACTCTCGGCCATCACAAGGCCTCCTCGCTCTAAATGGTTGGTGCGCTCCGGGTCACGCATCTCGGCTACTGACCTGACGTCATCCGTGCGGTCGTGTCGAAAGTCTGGAGCTCGTCGGGGTGCAGCTGGTGCTGCACGACGAAGCTGCGATCCTTGATTCGCCAGAGGCCCTGTCCGGTGCCCAGTGCGGGCAGCAACTTCTGCTCGGTTCGGCTGAGCCCGAGTGCACTTGCCGTGGACCCGAGTTGGTCCGGTTCCTGGCGGTAGACGATGCGAGTCTCCGCGTTCGCCAGCAGCGACGATGCGAGTGCGCGCATCGCGGACCCTGAGTCGCCGACGTTGTCGAGGTCGCTGAGCTTGTGGAAGACGAGCATGTTCGCAATGCCGAAGTGCCGGGCCAGGCGCCACTGGGCATCCATGCGGCGCAAGAGCGCCGGATAGGCCATGAGCCGCCAGGCTTCGTCGTAGATGACCCACCGCTGGCCGCCGGCCGGGTCGGCGAGGGCGGACTCCATCCAGGCGGATGAGCAGGTCATCAGCACGGAGATAAGCGTGGAGTTCTCGGCCACGCGCGACAGGTCGAGAGAGACCATGGGCAGGGAGGGGTCGAAGCGCACGGTGGACGGTCCGTCGAAGAGGCCGGCGAGGTCCCCGGCAACCAGGCGTCGCAGCGCATGGCCGACGAGACGCCCATCCTCCGCGAGCCGGCCCTCGTCGTCCTCGGGGTTCGGGGCGAGGATGCGATCGACCACCATGGGCAGGATCGGCACTTGAGCGCTCCGAACGGTATCGGCCAGGGCGAGGTCGATCGCCGTGTGCTCGAGCGGACTGAGGGTTCTATCGAGCACGGTCTCGGCGAGTGCGCCGATCAGGTCGCGACGCCGCGAGGCGAGCTGTGCCGACCACTCGGCATCCGACGCGGATGCCGCCCGGTGCCCCTCATCGAGCGGGTTCAGTCGGTTGCGTAGTCCATGGCCAAGGATGATCGCCTTGCCGCCGACGGCCTCGGCGACAGCGGTGTGCTCGCCCTTCGGGTCGCCAGGAACGTAGACGCGTCGGCCGAAGGGGAGTGAGCGGGTGTAGAGCGACTTCGCCAGTGAGGACTTGCCGGAGCCGACGATGCCGGCGAGCACGATGTTGGGGGCGGTGATCATCCCCTGTTGGTAGAGCACCCACGGGTCATAGACGAAGGACCCACCCGAATAGAGGTCCTGCCCGACGAAGACGCCGGCCGAGCCGAGTCCGGCCTCAGCGAGAAACGGGTAATGGCCGGACAGCGTCGCGGAGGTGTCCTGGTGCTTGGGAAGCCGGAGGCGTCCGGGCATCCGCAGCTGGGCTGGACCCGACCCGCCACCGGCCGCGAGGTAGGCCCCTGATCGCGCCTCGTCCCGCTCGGCCAGCCATCGCGTGCGCGCCTCGAGATGCTTCGCCTTCTGAGCATCCGCTTCGATCTTCGCGGCAGCTCGCCGGCGAGCTCGGCGGTCGCGGTGCAGCTCGTCGTGAGGCTCGACAAGCGTCGTCGTGTGCAGCCGCTCGTTCACCCCGGCGTTGTTCACAATGCCACCCCGTGCCTGGCGCGACTTGCTGACCGGTCGCGCGTGGCGACCCAGGTGTCGGCAACGCCCGGACGCGCCCGAGCAGTCTGCATGGCTGACGCCCGGGACGCCGGTACGAGTTCTGATTCTGAATCGGCCGGATGCCGACGCAACAGCGATACGTACCCGAACGTCGTGCTGTACGTAAGCGCGTAGGTCGAGCCGTCGCTCTCGATGGTTCGGTCGGTCGATCCCGCCGGGATGCGTTCGTAGACGTACCCGTTTTCGAGCGCGGCACCGGTTGTCTCCTCGCCGTAGTCCCAGTGCCGCAGGTGCTCGATTGCCGCGGTGGTTCCGTCACGGTCGATCAGGGCGAGCACCTCATCGGCTTCGTCTCCCTGCAGGAAAGTGACGCTGATCCATCGGGATGCTGGTGGGTTCGGGTGTGTGTAGAACATGTCGGCTCCAATCGGGGTGCTGTTAAGGACAGGTGCGCACCGCTCACACGCTGCGACACAGAGGCAGCGCCGCAGCGGTGAAAGCCTGTGCCTGCTGACCAACGAGCCGTCGCGTTTCGCACGAGCTCTGGATGGCGGCTTGCTCAATCGACGCCACCGCGGCATCGAGCTCGTCGACGGTCGGCGCGGTCACGCACACGAGACCGGTCGCGCGCAAAACGCCGTGACCGGCCGTGAGGTCTGCCTCCTGATGCATCAGGTCCTCGTACTCAGCCGTCGCGCCGGCATCCTCGATCTGACCGATACGCCTGCGCTGGTGGGCGTCGCTGATCAGCTCGGTCTTCTTCTTGCGGAGGTCGCGCGCTGCTTGATCTGCGCGCACGGGCAGGTAGTGCAGCGACACAGTGCGAAGGATGCCGTTGGTGAAGACGAGGGGCAGCAGGAAGCCGGGGTAGACCTGGGATCTGGGCCATTCGCTGATCCAGAGCACCGCGTGGAAGGCGCTGTCGGTGCGGAGACGATCCCAGCTCTCGGCGACGGAGACCGGGCCGGCGGTGTCGAGTGCGCGGCCGATGTCGGGATGTCGTTCCAGGTCGACGCCGACGGCGGGGTCGTAAGCAGTTCGGAGAGTCATCGCGAGCTCGTCAGCGGTCAACCACCCGCCGACAGTGAGGTCTGCTGCCCGCAGCGCCTGGGTCAGGGCGGTCATTTCCTGGCGGAGCACCGCCGCACCGCCGCGCATCCCACCGCCCTGCGTGCGGACCTGACGAGAGGCGGCAGCGAGGTCGAGGGAAAGCGCGATCGTTGTCGCATGACGTTCACCGGCGGGCCCGGCACGTTCGATGAGTTCCCGGTAGGTGGATGCTGCCCAGCTGTCGTCATTGATGCCGTGCCGCTCCCACCACTCGGCGAGCCCGGTGCCGGAATCGGGTAGGGTGCGCTCCGAGACCTGTAGCCGCGCGATTCGCCCCGACCGGCATGCTCCGGCCAATACCCGCCCCCACCCCGCCACCCGCCGATGCTGCTCACCAGGGTCAAGCAACGCGAATGCCGGGTGCGACACCGCCACAACCGCAGTAAGCGTCTTCGCGTGTGGGTCGTGAATCATGACCGCCCCTGACTCGGGATCATTCCACTCGCGCAGCGCGGCCGCGTCGCCCGGAAGCGACAGGGTCCCGATCGGACGCGGGCGCACAATTTGGCGCCGATAGGTTAGCTGCTCATGGGCGGCACGCCATGCCCAACGACTGACAATCGGCACCCATTCGACGATCTTTCGGCCACCGATCGGGATGCTGGCAGTCAACACCGCGGTGCCCCAAACAGGGCTCGCCCAGGCGACGCCGACGGCGCCCGCCGTGTAAAGCGCGGTGACGATGGTGAGCGTCCCGATCGACAGGGCAACCAGTTGAGGCACCGAAAGACCGAGAAGGATGCCCCGCTTGGTCAGTCGCGAGAACTGCACCGGCGCCAGTTGGTACTCGGCGTGATTCTTGTCAGCGTCCATGACTACACGTCCTTCTTTGTTGATCAGACTGTGGGGGAGGCAGAATCCTGTGCCGACGCGGGCCCCCGTGGTCGCGGTGGCCTGGGTGCTGGGGGAGAGGCGCTCGGTAGGGCCGACTCACCGGTGGACTGCATATGAGCGTCTGCCGTCTGCCCGACCGCAGCACCGGCCTTGGGGCCGGCCGTGGCAACAGTCGCGCTGGCTGCAACACCCGCGGCTGCCACACCCGCTCCGGCACCCGCGCCCCCGCTGGCGGTTCCGGCCTTGGCGGATGCGCCCGTGCTCGAGGCTGACGTGGGGCCAGGCCCTCCGCCGTTCGGTGCGGTTGTCGCTGAAGGACCACCTGGTGCCGACTTCCCGCTCCCGCCGTCGCCACTTGGTCCAAGGATCTTCTTCGCGCCTTCCGCCATCGGTGCGTTCGGCACCGGGACGGGCCGGTTCAGCGCCGACTTCGCTTCCTGCTCGCTCGACATGGCGTGGTACATGTCGAGCCCAACAAAGCTCAGGAACTTGTACGTGATGTAAGGCGCAAAGGCGGCGATGAACATCAATGCGATCCCGGCGATCGGATCGCTGACGGATGCCAGATCCGCGTCGATCGGTGCCGCGACCTGGGCGACCGCTACCAGAAAGATCACGACGAGTACCAGTTTCGACAGGATCAGGGCGATCACGAATGCAACCCATTTCGTGAACCAGCCCTTGGCGGCATCCCAGGTCGCGCCCGCCAGCGCTATCGGTCCGAAGACGATCGCCACCAGCAGCAGTGCCTTGCGGATGAGGAGCGAGAACCAGACGATCGCCGCGGCGCTGATTGCGAGCGCGGACAGAAAGATTGTCACGATGGCACCGACACCGGGGGCACCGACGTTGAGTGCGGCGAGGCCCGCAGGTAGGAGCGCGATCCGGTTGCCCATCCCCTCCATCGTGTTGCCGCTGGCGTGGACGATCCCGATCGTCAACTGATCGGTGATCTCCAGGAGAAGGCCTGTGATAGCGATGATCACGAACGATCCGAGCACCGACTTGGCGACACCGATCGCGGCTCGGGAGAGCGCCGTTGGGTCGCGGTGAACGAGCCCAGTGATGAGTTGCAGGCAGAAGAACACCAGGGTGACGAAGACGGCGACGCCAAAGAGCACGTTGTAGACGTCGATGTACGCCGGATCGGTGAGGTCTACGAGCGTTGTCGAGTCGAAGGCAGCCCAGACGGATTCGAAGAGCCAGGCCGCGGCGGAGCCCATTGCGTTCGCAAGCCAATCAAACGGCGCCGCGACCAACGATGCGGCGCCTTCCCCGACCGTGTTGCAGACCTCCGCGATCACCGGCACATCGCACACGCTCATCTGGTGGCCCCGCTCACGTAGGAATCGGGGTCAGACGGCTTGGCCGACGTTCCAGAAAAAGTTGACCAGAGTGACGGATGCGCCGGCGATGATCGCGGCGCCACACGACACGAGCACGCCGAGCTTGCCTCGGGATGCGAGATGCGGGTTGGAAGAGTTGGCCCCGAAGCCCCACACGATTGCCGAGATGATCAAGGCAAGCACGCTCAGGATGAGGCCAACGGTCATCACCGCGCCGACGATGATTCGCAACTGCTCGATGCCGGGAAGCCCCGTGCCGTTCGGATTGATGTCGATCACAGTTGGCTCCCTCGGTCGTTTCATGCCTACGAGAGGGAGGAGTGCACAGCATCCCCACGTTCGCATAGACGGATCGCCTGACGGACAGCACGTTGCAACATAACAGCCGGCCGATTGCCGTGACCCGGCATGATGGAGTCATGCCGTTGACGCCGAACGACCTAGCGAACTTAGTCGCTATCCGATCACTTCGAGATCTCGCAGCCGGTCAAGCCAGAGCGCCCGGAGCGGTGCACCGTCAAGCGGCGGTGATTCTCCTTGACGCTGCCATTGAGCGCACCGTATTCACCGCGGCCGAGTACCTTCTTGGAACCTTCACCGACCGCGATCTTGTCGAGAAGCCCTTGCAAGCTCTCCGCGGTCATGGCTGGATACCTGCTGCCGGTGTTGAAACGTCCCGGCGGCGGCTGCACCGAGTTCGCAACGTTGTCCAGCACGCCGGCACCGGTGTCGACCGCGACGAACTTCCGCAATGGGTCATCGCCACCGAGCGGGTAATCGCCAGTGTCGTGACTTTCGCCTATGGTGTTGATCTCGATGACGTGCTTTACTCGAGCGCGGTCGAAGACGAAAAGATCCGGGAGCATCTCGATTTTGCGGAGGCGCTCATGCGGAGCAGCGACTCGGCCGCTGCGATGGCCTCGGTTGTCAAGGCTTACGACGTTGTCGCTGGGATTTGGGGCAGCTTCGTGGTGTCGTCTAACTCAAAGTTGGCACCCCGTCACGCTCGCTATGAGCCAGGGTTCGGGTCCATTGGCGGCGACGACCCCAAAGTGGTCGCGCTTCAGGAGGTCGCGCTGCTGACTGCCATCGCCCCGGAACCGAGCGAGGCAATATGGTTCCTCGAAGCAAAACAGCGTCCCGAGCTGCTCAATCTTGAGGAAGTGCAGCGTGCCCTCGTGTTCGTCTTCACCTTCGCCACAGCCGTTGAGGCAAGCCCAGCTGCTCGGCAGGAGGATCGGCGACGCCGCCGAAACAAGGCGCGACGGCACGAGCGGCGATTCGACGATGCTCACGCTAAGATTCGCAGCTATCGAGCCGAGCTGACCGGCGACCGCACGACGGTTACCCTCACTCTGGAAGATGTGCCGTCGCAATCGGAATACAACGAATGGGCTGGCGCGATTTCCGAGGAACTTAACGGGCCATGGCCGGGCAACCGCCGGTTCTTGATCCACGAGGATGGCGAACTCGTCATTGCTGAGATCGAGGGTGACTTTGCTACTGATATGACTCGCATCGAGATAGCTCTTGCTGGTGCGGAATCCGCCGTCCTGGCTCGACGCGCGACGGTTGCCTCCGAACGCGCTGAAGAACAGCAAGCGGAGGACGAATTCCGAGCTCGAGTAATCGCGGCGACTCCGCCAGTTCTACCGTCGTGGTTGCGAATTGGGATGGTCGGGGACGCCCACGGTCCCAGGCAGTTCGCAGTGCAGGTGCAGATCGATCGCGAGGCCGTGGGCTCGTACAGCGACGATATGCGTCAGATGTTCGAGGAAGCTGGCGCCCCGGCCTACGTAGCGAGGGGCGGCTGGGTGGTCAGCACTATGGAGCCTGAGGAGATTCCCGAATTCGTGGTCAAGTTCGTACCTGGCGTAGATGCAATCATCGCGAAACGAAACGATGCAGAAGCCGAGCGAGAACAGCAGCTGCGCCCCGTCCTCGAAGAACTCACGCGGCGCGGCTACCCCCGCGATGTCGGCTAAAGGGCTCGGCGCTGCGTAGCTAACGTCCGCCGGAGGATCCCTGACCGTACGCACCGATGTCCCGCTGACGGTTCCTCATTCGAAACGCGGCGTCTCGTCTATTGGCTGAGGCCTTCCCACGAAAGGTGTGATTCGCGCGTTATCCGGTCCGGACCGGATGGCCGGATTGGCACCCGACATTTGCTTCGCACTCGGCAAACACGCGCCCTTCGCCCGTAGATAGGCTTCGCACATGACCCTTCCTCTTTGGATCCAAATCCTCACGATTGCGCTTCCGGCGGTAGTGAGTGTCTTTGCAGGCATCTGGGCGGCGCGTTCTGCTGGTCGAGCAAAGGCGGCGGAACATGAGGCGGCGCGATTACGGGCTCTCGAAGAGCGCATAGCTCAGAAGAAGTTTGAGCTCTACCAGCCGATGCTTGAAGTGCTCGGGGACATGATGACACCGGGCAAGACGGAAGCGGCGCTCGCTGGGGCGGGGGAGGTCATGTCCGACTTCCAGACGTTTGTTTCGGTATGGGGTTCCGACGACGCGGTGCGGGCGTTCTACAGATTCCGGGTTGCATCGAGCACCAACCCGCCGTCAATGATCATCATCCGACTCGTCTCTGATTTCATGATCGAAGCGCGGCGAGATCTTGCGTGGCCCAATACAAAGCTGACCGGCCGAGAAGTGATGGGAATGCGCATTAACGAAACTACCCCTCAGCTCGAGGAAGCGCTGACCTTGGATTTCGACGCTTTAGCAAGGAAGTACGAGTGGCACGCACCCTGGCACCCGGCGTCCACGACGAGCAATTCAGCCGCAAGCGGGTCGCCGTGAGAGTTAGCCTTCTGGGCAATCCGGAGCGTCACTCTGCCTCATAACCACAGGGCGGTACTCACCGTTACTTATGAGAAACCCCAAATCGGGATTACGGATTGGCGAGGATTCTCAGTTTCTCGTGCCTCGGCGTGAGGTTTGCCCGTTAAAGCGTTGAGCCAACGTCGAGTAGGAAGTTGACCCATGCGACGCCGCTGCCCGCAAGGGCTGCTGCGCCGCAAGCTACTAACAGTCCCATCCGAGCCCGGGTGGCGGTC
This sequence comes from Cryobacterium sp. SO1, assembly GCF_004210215.2. NCBI lineage: Bacteria > Bacillati > Actinomycetota > Actinomycetes > Micrococcales > Microbacteriaceae > Cryobacterium > Cryobacterium sp. SO1. The sequence goes on along the minus strand of NZ_CP067394.1, from coordinate 2,194,310 downwards.
TGGAAGTTGCCGTTCGCCGAGGCGAGAGCCCAGGTGACCCCGCTGATGATCATCATGAGCACAGCCATGATGAGCACGAATGTCAGCAGCGCGCCGACGATGCTCTGCAATTCCGCAGCGCCGCCGACGGCGCCGAAGTCGGGAAAGATGTCCATCTCATTGCGCCTTTCCTGGTCTGCATCCGGCTGTGGCGACCTCGTACTCCTGCCCGCACCGGTGACAACCGCGATCGCCGATCGCCGGCAACGGGTCGTCGGTGTCGTCTTGAACACCATCGACGACGCCCTCGCCAAGCACGATCCGGGCGGAACGCGCTGGACACTTCCACAGATACAACACCTGCGTGCACTACTCAATGAGGCGGCCCTGGCCGGCCGTGTCGTGATCCTGACCTCTGACCATGGCCATGTCATTGAACGAGGTGGCGAGCCCCGCCCGGTCGCGGGCGCCGGCGCGCGCTGGCGCAGTGTTGATAGTGGCGCCCTGGCGAGTGATGAAGTTATGGTTACCGGTTCGCGGGTGCTCACCGCGGGCGGCAGCGCCATCCTCGCCCGTGCAGAAGGCCTGCGGTACACCGCGAAGGCCGCCGGGTACCACGGCGGGGCGAGCCTGGCCGAACTCACCATTCCCGTGCTCGTCTTCCGGCGGCAGGAGCAGCCCAGTGTCACCGGCTGGGTCGATGCTGTGCCGCAGACCCCCGTGTGGTGGAACGAGGCCAGCCGAACGGTTTCATCCGTGCCGCTCACGTCTGTCGCAACCAAGCCAGCGAAGAAGACCGTTGAGGCACCCTCCCAGATGGCCTTTGACCTTGAGGTACCGGCTGATAACACCCCCGTCGGATTGTCGTTGACTCGGCGCGTCATCGAGAGCGAAATTTTCGTGGGACAACAGCTTCGGGCGGGGCGCGGCGCTCTCAATTCCGCCGTCGTCGCGGCGATGCTCGACCTATTACTCAGCCACGACGGTCGGGTTCACAAAGATACGCTCGCGGCCACCGCCGGCATTGCGGCAAACGCTATTGAGCCGACACTGGCCATGTTGCGACGCCTGCTGAACGTCGAGGGCTATGAAGTGGTCGCCACCGACACCGACGGGAAGACCGTCCTGCTCGATAGCTCCCTGCTGCGCGAACAGTTCGGGCTCGGTCAGAGCGCATGACCGTGGCGCTGAGCCCCCGGAGACGCCGGGACATCATCGACGCCTTGCGTCGCGGAACGGTGCCCCAACGTGGTCTCGACGTGATGGCGGTGGGCCTGGAACGCTTCGAGGCCACCATCAACGCCGAGCTGGAGTCCACGGCTGCCGGCGGTGCCCAGTTCAAGGCGATCCGTGGCGAGTACGGTTCGGGCAAGACCTTCTTCGCCCGATGGCTGAGTGAGACTGCCAAGCGCAAAGGCTTCGCCACCACCGAAGTGCAGATCTCCGAAACGGAGACGCCGCTGCACCGGCTGGAAACGATCTACCGACGCATCATCGAGAACCTCACCACCTCGGAGGCCCAACCCAGCGCGTTCCGGGAGATCATCGACGGTTGGCTGCACGTCCTCGAATCCGACGTGATTGAAGCCGGAACGGACGCGGCAGATTCGGCCGCCGTCGCCGCCGCCACGGATGCGCTCCTCGAGCGCCGACTCGTCGCCGTCAGCAAGGCCGCCCCAGCTTTTGCTACCGCGCTCCGCGGCTATCGGGCCGCGACACTGAACGGTGATATCACCCAGGCCGACGGTCTGTTGTCTTGGCTGGGTGGCCAACCGCACGTCGCGGCATCCGTTCGGCGCCTTGCAGGGGTCAGAGGGGAGCTCGACCACTTTGGTGCCCTCGGGTTTCTGCAGGGATTGCTCACGGTGCTGCGAGACTCCGACTATTGCGGCCTGATCGTGATTCTCGACGAGGTCGAGACTCTCCAGCGTGTCCGATCCGACGTGCGCGAGAAGTCGCTGAATGCGTTGCGGCAGTTGGTGGACGAGATTGACTCGGGACGTTTCCCCGGGCTGTATCTCGTGATCACGGGAACCCCGGCCTTCTTCGATGGCCAGCAGGGCCTGCAGCGACTCCCGCCGTTGGCGCAGAGAATATCGGCAGATTTCTCGGGGACCCTCGGTTCGACAACCCCCGGGCTCCTCAGCTCAGGCTGACGGGTTTCACCCAGGATTCGCTACGCGAACTGGGTATCCGCGTGCGCAATATCTACGCGGCTGGAGCTGACGCTAACGACCGTGTGAGCACGCTCGTCGATGATGACTACGTCGCTGAGCTGGCACAGGCCGTGGCGGGGCAACTGGGTGGCCGCGTGGGAGTGGCACCGCGCCTGTATCTCCGCAAACTGATCGACGTGATGGATCGCGTCGACCAGTTCGACGACTACCGGCCGCGGCGGGACTACCCACTGACCGTGTCGGCCAACGAACTGAATGACCTGGAGCGCGAAGCAGCGCACCTGGGCGACCTTCGGGGTGCCTCCTCGGTCGATGACGTCGACCTGGATCTCTGAGCTTGGCCGCCGGTACCGGTCTCAATCCCGCGCTTGAGTACCACATCGTCAATTCGCTGGGGTGGCAGAACCTGCGCCCGCTGCAGCAGTCCGCGGTAGCGCCGATTCGGTCCGGCGCCGACTGCCTACTCGTCGCTCCGACCGCCGGCGGCAAGACGGAAGCGGCGATCTTTCCGCTCCTGTCGGAGATGGTGGAATCGAATTGGAGCGGGCTGTCCGTGCTCTACGTGACGCCGTTGCGCGCTCTCTTGAACAACCTCAAGCCACGTCTGGACGGCTACGGCCATTGGTTGGGGCGCACGGTCGGGCTGTGGCACGGCGACGTGTCGGACGGTGAGCGGCGACGGATGCTCGCGGACCCGCCGGACATCCTGCTCACCACGCCGGAATCGTTGGAGGCCATGCTCGTGTCCCGGCGCGTCGATCACCATGCGCTCTTCCGTGGCGTGCGTTCGATCGTGATTGATGAGCTCCACGCTTTCGCCGGCGCCGACCGCGGCTGGCACCTCTTGGCGGTGCTCGAGCGCATTCAGCGGCTCGCGAATCAGCCGATCCAGCGCGTCGGGCTGTCGGCCACGGTCGGGAACCCCGACCAGATGCTCCACTGGATGCAGGGCTCGGGCGCTGCAGCGGAGCGGCCATCTCGCGTGCTCCTGGACGAAGTGGCGGCGAACAGCGCCCCGCCCGAGGTCACGCTCGACTACGTCGGGTCAGTGGCAAACGCCGCATTGGTGATCTCACGCCTGCATCGCGGCGAAAAGCGACTGGTCTTCTGCGAGGCGCGGGCGCAGGCCGAGGAGCTTGCGTTCGAATTGCGCCAGCGCGGCGTGACCACCTTCGTGTCGCACTCGTCGTTGTCGGCCGATGAGCGCCGCCAGAGCGAGCGCGCATTCGCGGAGGCTCGCGACTGCGTCATCGTCGCCACATCCACTCTCGAACTCGGCATCGACATCGGCGATCTCGACCGGATGATCCAGATTGACGCACCGCGATCGGTCGCTTCGTTCTTGCAGCGGCTGGGGCGTACTGGCCGACGGCCGGGGACGGCTCGCAACGCGCTCTTCCTCGCGACAGAGCCGGCAACCTTCCTGAGGGCGTCGGGCCTCCTCGTCCTCTGGGGTCGCGGGTTCGTCGAGCCCGTGGTTCCGCCGCCGTCACCCCGTCACATTGCAGCCCAGCAGCTGCTGGCGCTGGCCTTGCAGGAAGGACGCTTCGGCGCCGGCACCTGGCCCGAATGGTGGTCAGGTTTGGGTGTCATGGACGATGCCGCGATGGTTCTGGACCACCTGCGCGCTCATGACTTCTTGACGGAAGACTCTGGCATGCTCTTCATCGGGCCCGAGGCCGAACGCGAATTTGGGCGGCGCTACTTCATGGATCTGCTGACGTCGTTCATCGCCGACCTGGAACTGAAGGTTGTCGCCGGTCGGCGCGAGATCGGATCAGTCTCACCGCTCTCCCTCGCGGGGCACCGCACCGATTCGCCGAAGCCGCTACTCCTGGCGGGGCGCGCGTGGAAGGTCGAATCGGTGGACTGGGAGCGCCATGAGGTGCTCGTAAGCGAGCAGCCCGAGAAGGGCAAGGTTCGGTGGCCGAGCGCGCCCATCGCCGAGGGGTTCGAGATGGTGCGGGCCAGCCGTGATGTGCTTCTCGGTGCGAATCCTGACGTCACACTGTCCAAACGCGGAGTCGACCGGATGGCGGGCTTGCGCGACGACCTCGCGGACGCCGTCGACCACGACGGGCTCGTCCTCTCACGCGGGGCGAAGGAGCTGACGCTGTGGACCTGGTCGGGACTGCGAGCGAACGAGACTCTGCTTAGCGCTCTGGGGTATCCCGATGATGCAGGGGCCGACAACCTCAATATCCGTTTGCCGCTGCACTTTGGCATCGACGACATCCGCCGGGCCGATGTTGAGACGGCGCTTCCGGTAATCAGCCCCGAGGCGGTGGAGGGGCTGAAGTTCTCGGCGGCGTTGCCTCCGGGGCTGGCGAGCGCGACGCTCGCCGAGCGGTTCGTGGACCGTACGGGCGCGCGGGACATCGTGGCGCAGAAGATCGTGATTGCGGCGGCCCGTGAATGACAGTTCCAGAGAAGGTATTGCTCGCAATCCTGGCGACGCCACCGGAGACCTCTGGAGAGCGCACGCTCAAACGGCTTGAGCTGGCTCGGGAGATACTCGGCTTTCAGCGCGTGGCTGTCGTGAATGTCTTGAACGTCCCAACGTTCAGGACCAACGGCATGACCACGGCCGGCGCAGACCCTGAACCGTGGCTCGAGTCGCGGCCAGCAATTAGCAAGGGCCTCGATGCGTGTCACGGTGTGGTCCTCGGCTATGGGGTCAGCGAACCGTCCGGACCAGCGAGGGGCCACTACCGCGACCAGATCGACTGGCTCTGGGGCGAGCTGCGGGGGAGGGAGTCACCGATCTGGAGTGTCGAACTCCCGCCGCGGCATCCGTCCCGGTGGCACAGGCTCACCTTCAAGAGCGTCCCGGGCTCTGTCTTTGCCGATGTGCTCGCGACGGTGCTGCTGCCCGTCGAACTCTGCGGGGAGTCTTCAAGGGCGGTCCGGGACATCGCGTCCTAATCGACAGTCAATGGCGTGCTGCCCTAGCGGCACTCGAGAAGACACACCGGGCAGGTGCGCAGCGCTCATCACGTTTGGTCTTACCGTCAGGTAGGCATTCGTTCACATTTGAGCCCAGAAATCGGTATCAAAAATACGACACGTACGATACAGTTACAGCAGTTAGTCACTATTGCAGCGATGGAGGCGATATGTCTGAGTACAAAGAAAACGCGACCGACGCGCTGCGCAGTGCGCTCCAAGGATCAAGCGATCCCGTGGCTGTAACGCTCACAATCTCGCGCGCGACCGCTGAGAATGTCCTGCGGCTCCTTGAGGCAGAGCGCGGGGCCGGTGCCGTGGTCGTTCCTGTCAAAGAGCTCTACACAACTACAGAAGCCTCGGCCATGCTCGGCATCTCTCGTGCGACGCTGATGAAACTGATCGACGCAGGCAACATCGGAGCGGTGAGAGTCGGTACACATAGCCGCATACCTGCTGATGAACTGGTTGCCTTTCAGCGTGCTCGCCAGGTGAGCCAGGCAAGGGCGGCAGAACTGCTCACCGAGTTCTCCTCTCGTTCGGCCGCGAGCTTCCATAGCAACGTTTCTTTCCGCACTAGCGGTCAAAAGGAGGAGTGAAGTGGCGAATCCACGTGTCCATGAGATTGCATGCGAGCTTGGTGTAGACACGAGTGTCGCGCTCACGAGACTCAAGGAAATGGGTGAGTTTGTGAAGGGGCCGTCTTCGTCGATCAGTCCGCCTGTGGCACGAAGGCTGCGTATCGCCCTGGCCGCTGAGGGCGGCGCGTCAACTGCTCCAGCGCCACGCATGCCAACAGTTCCCGCGGCAGGACCTGCGCCAGCAGCGCGCCCGCCGATCGGCGTAATTCCGACTGGGCGCTACGCAGATCCCCTCGTAGCAACCGTCCTTGCGCCAGAGGATTTCGTCGCGACCGGCCATCGGCTCTTCATCGATACGAACGTCTTCATGGATACCGATACTGAACGCTCAGCAGGTCTCAAGAGGCTTTTCGGGCGTTGTAAGGATGTCGCCATCAGAAACGGCAATGGGATCGTGGTCCCGTCCAAGGTCGTCGATGAGCTCTATAAGCAGAGCAGCCTGGATGCGTCCCTGTTCACTGAGGAACGTGCGGCTGCAGTGCATCGTGCTGGCCAGTGGCTTACGGCTTTGGAGTCTGGCGCCGCCCACGGGCTCATCCGCAAGGACCTTGGCGATGGGTCGAACCCTTACGCAGACGACTTGTTCGTCGATCTCTTCACCCATTTCAGCGACCAATACGACATGTGCTTGTTGACCAACGACATCACGTTGCGCCTTCGCATCAGGTTGCTCGCGTCCGAAGCGAAGCATCAACTTGTGGCAGGCACCGTATGTGCTGATGGTCGGATCGCACTGGATGCCGATAGGGACTTGTACGAACGTGCTGCTAGGAAGCTCGCCCGGATCACCCGGCACATCGAGGAGGGGCTCGCAAAGCCCAAAGACTACGCCGAGGTGCAGACGCTAGCGCCCCTGCTAGAAACGTTCAGGCACACATTCGGCGTCACCGACATCGTTCCGAAGCTTGGTGGCCGGCGCGACGCGAGAGTAGAAACGAGTTCCGCTCCACAACCAGCGGACGGGGCCTTCAAGCGTGTTATGGCGCTCAAGCCGAAGGACCAGCTGCTTCTAGCCGCTGTCATCCCCAGCGCCGGTGCCAGTGTGATCGCAGAGTCACAACACTCCCGACACGCGCTTGTCCTGGGTGACCTGATCGGCGAGGGGGGCGAGGGGTCCGTCTATGCTGTCCAGGGCGATAAAAGCCAGGTCGTCAAGATCTTTGACAAGGATCACCGAACCGAACACCGAAAGGCAAAGCTCGAACTTCTGATTTCGCACGAACTTGGATCGCAAGGCATCGGGTTCCCGACGAACATTGTCACGAACAGCGACGGCAACTTCGTCGGATACGCAATGCCGCGGGCCTCTGGGAAGGAGCTCCAGGCGACGATCATGCGCCCAGCTCGCTTCAGACGGGTGTACCCGACCTGGACCAAAGCGGATCTCGTGGATGTTTGCGTTTCTTTTCTGGAGAAGGTCGCCTACCTTCACTCGTTGAACATCCTCCTCGGCGACATCAATCCGAAGAATCTAATGGTCGATGAGCACAAGAACGTTTGGATCATCGATGCCGATTCGTGGCAGGTGGAGGGATACCCCTGCCCCGTGGGTACGGCCATGTTTACGGCGTCCTCAATCACAGGTGATTACGCAGATGTGCTGCGCACCGTCGAGGAGGAACGGTTCGCTGTTGCAACAATGCTCTTCATGATTCTCATCACGGGTCAGTTCCCCTATGCACGTGCCGGAGCCGATGGTGGCGATTTCGCAGCCTTGATCAAAGAAGGAAAGTTTGCGTTTCAGTTCCAGGGACCGTCCGACCAGGATCAGCCTGAGGGAAGCTGGAAGTTCATGTGGAGCCACATTCCGGTCCAAGTGAAGCGGCTGTTCTGGAACACTTTCCAGCGTCAGGGTGGCTCGCGCTACGATCGTCGCCCGACCGCAAGTGAGTGGCTCGCGGCCTTCCGCGAGTACCGCAACTTCTTTGGTGGCAATGACGACTTCGACCCGATGTCGAACGATGTCTACCCGTTTCGATTCCGTGCGTACCGTCCGGACACGCCTATCCGCGACTGCCAGCAGTGTAAGCGGCCGAACGCAATCGTCGGCAGGTGGGACGACGAGAACCACTCCTACTACGAACCCAGCGTTTGCTATGACTGCAACCAGAGCAAATCAAGATGCACGGACTGCGGCAAGCCAAAATCTGCCGACGCGCTCACGGATGGTCGTTGCCACGACTGCAACCGCATACGCAACTTTGCGACGTGCGATAGTTGCAGTAGGGAAGTTGCTCGGATCTATCTGGTCGATGGCCAATGCTCAAACTGTCAGCCGGTTCCGTGCAAGGACTGCAAGACGCCGTCGGCGAAAACCGAACTGACCTATGGACGCTGCGGTGCGTGCGTCAAGAAGGCTGCGGAGCTCAACCCCAAAAGGCTCTGCCTCGAGTGTCGCCAGCCATTCATCACTTTTGATCATGAGCGGTGGTTCATCTCCAAGGGGCTTGATATCCCGAAGTCTCACCAGACTGCGACAAAGAAACCTTGTCCACCGCGACCAACTACCGCGCGCTCATCGCGCACTGCCACGAGGTCGGCGACCGCATCCACGACCCCAGCTGCGCCGGCCAAGAAGAGCTCCTGGCAGCGCTTTGTCACATGGCTGAGCTCCTGATCCACACGAAGCATCAAACATCAGCAGGAAGGTAATCCCATGGCACTCAATATTGGCGCCGACGACCTCGTCGAGAACCCAACCCCGCGCGTCCCCGTAGCGCTCTGCCTCGACACGAGCGGATCGATGATGGGAGAGAAGATTCGCGAACTCGTCCAGGGCGTCAACCTGTTCTACGATGCGATCGACGAAGATGACGACGCGCACGATGCCGCCGAGGTAAGCATTGTCGAGTTCAACTCCGCGGCGAGTCTGATTCAAGACTTCGCGAGCGTCGAGCGCCTGAGTCGCATCGATGCCATCGATGCGACTGGCGGCACAGCCCTCGGTGACGGTGTGAACCTCGCGCTCGACACCCTCGAGAAGCGCAAGTCCACATACTCCAACGCGGGCGTCCTGTACTACCAGCCCTGGCTCGTTCTGATGACCGACGGCCAACCGAACGGGCGTTCCGATGAGCTCGAACGCGCAGTCCGTCGCGTGACCGAACTCGTCGCTCAGAAGAAACTCACGGTCTTCCCGATCGGGATCGGCGCGGATGCTGACATGGACGTACTCGCGCGATTCAGCCCGAACCGACCTCCGCTTCGCCTCCGAGGCCTGAGCTTCAAAGAGTTCTTCGAGTGGCTATCGAAGTCTGTTTCCCGAGTCTCGCGGTCCACGCCCGGCGACGCCGTCAAGCTTGATCTTGAGGGCTTAGCAGGCTGGGCGGATTTGTAAATGTTCAACGAGTTCCACCATCAAGCTCGTGGTCGAGGGCACGAGCTCGACGGAACGCGCGGACAGGATCGGACGCAATATCTTTCGCGGGGTGACGTCCAGGCGATCTGTCTCGCTGACGGCGCAGGGTCTGCCTCTCACTCCGAATTCGGTGCGCAAGCAGTAGTAGACGAGGGATGCGTCGCGCTGGTCGAGCAGTTCGACCAGCTTGTGGCGCGCATCGACGGTGGACAAGTCAAGATCGAGCTTCTAGAGCGGCTTCTCGCCAAGGTCACCACAGTCGCCGAGCGTCACGGTCGTGACGTGCAAGACTTCGCCTCTACCTTTCTCGGCGTTGCGGTCTCTGGCGATCAGTTCCTCGGCGCACATGTGGGTGACGGGGTTATTGGATACCTCAAGAACGGGGAACTGCATGTCTGCTCCGCTCCAGACAACAGCGAGTTCGCGAATCAAACAACCTTCGTGACCTCTTCGGGAGCCGCCGGGTCGATGCGACTGTTTCGAGGCTCGCTGCAAGGGGTGACCGGGTTCATCCTTATGAGCGACGGCGCTGGGGAAAGCCTGTTCAACGCTCGCACGCGTCAGCTGGCGGCCGCATGCACCAAGATCATCGTGGCCGTTGGGGCTACGCCCACCAGACTGAGCAGGAACTCGAAGCCCAAGAAACAGTTGCGGAAGCTCGTAGACGTCAGAGTGCGCAACGCGACCAAGGACGACTGTTCCATAGGCGTCCTAGGTCGGCCGTAATTGGTGTACGCCCGAGCGATTAAGACTTGCGAAGCTGTCAATCATCGCGGAGAGTGCGGCGACCGTGAATCATGCGGCTCGTCGTATCGAAGAGTTCCAGCTCACCTGGGTGGAGCTGGTGCTGGCAGACGAATGGCCAGATAGAGCCAGGAAGCGCGAGCGGCTCGCTCTAAGCGATGGAATTTGACCGTACATTCACGGTACCTAACGGAATCTGATGAGAGTGATTGGCAGAGACAAGCTTCTTGATCAGTTGTATCGGATCTAGCAAGGCAGCGCCGGCAGCCCGATACTTCCAAATGCCCAGGTGGTTGAACCAACGGTGTCATGCCCGGCGCGTGGTGGACTTCGTCGTCACCGTGCCGGTCCCGCACGTGTCAGGGTGAGTTGAGGCCAGTAGCTCAGAGCAAGTCCGCCGTTTGACGTGGGGCGAGAATCAGGATGTCCCACCAAATGTCCAGCCCATCGTTGATCGCCGTGCGCGACGATAGTCCCATGAATAACAGCAGTCCCGGCCCCCCGCGCAGGCGGCCCCACGCCCCGGCGGTCGTTCACCCCGAAGCAGAAACTTGACCACCTCACCGCCTACAAGGTCGCCATCTCGCGGAACGGGCGCGGCGCGTATCTGCGGGAGCAGGGCATCTATGAATATTGGCTTCGGTGGGCACCACCTGGGGTGCGCTTGAGCACCACTGTTCAGGTCCGTGATTCGCACTGTTCAGCACCACTGTCGGCGTGGTTGAGCCCCACCTGAAAAGCTCCTTCCACCGTGTGATGGCCACACGGTGGAAGGAGTACCGGTAATGGTACGGAAGATCAAAGCGAAGCTGGTGTTGCAGCTGCGTAATCAGGGCTTGTCGCGGCGGGCGATCGAGTCGGCTCAGGGGATGTCCCGGCACAGCATTCAGGCGGTCCTCGACGCGGCCGAGCTGGCAGGTCTCGGCTGGGCTGACATCGCTGAGCTGTCGGAGGCTGAGGTGTATTCGGCGTTGTTTCCCGGTCGCGGGGTCCGCGAGAGCGTGTTCGCGCAGCCGGACTGGGCTCGGGTGCACACCGAGCTGGCCCGGGTCGGGGTGACGTTGAAGCTGCTCCACCAGGAGTATGTCGACGCGTCTTCTCGCGCCGGGCAGGCAACGATGAGTTACGACCGGTTCTGCCGGCTCTATGGCGAGCACGCCGCCGTGACCGGGGCGTCGTCTCGCGTGGGCCACAAGGCCGGCCGCAGCATCGAGGTCGACTGGTCCGGGCCCACGATGCAGCTGTTGGATCCGACGACCGGTGAGATCTCGAAGGTGTATTTGTTCGTCGCGTGCCTGCCCTTCAGCCGGTATGCGTTCGTGGAAGCGAGCCTGGGTATGCGCCAGGATTCGTGGCTGCGCGCCCATGCGGCGATGTTCGCCTTCTTCGGCGGCAGCGCCCCGCGCCTGGTGCCCGACAACCTGAAGACCGGGGTGATCTCGCACCCTCGGGAGGGAGAGGTCGTTCTCAACGACGCCTACCGGGAGATGGCGGGGCACTATTCGGCCGCGGTATTGCCGGGCAGGGTGCGTGCGCCCAAAGACTATCCCGAGGATTCTGTTATCCCGAGTATCGGCCGCGATGCCTGTGCGGTGGCGGCCTGAGGGCTGATTTCCTCGGGATAATCGCGGCCCGCCTACGCTGGCTCATCTCTTTCGATTTCACTGGAGGTGAGCTTCGAGATGAATGTTTCTATTGGCGAGCTGATCGTGCAGGCGGATGCTGCCATGAGTGGACTGCAGCATGCGCCATCGACGACGATGCAGTACCGGTGGGCGTGGTCCCAGTTCGCGAGGTTCTGTTCCCGCGACGGTATCGATGAGTTCAGAGAGGAGGCCGTCGCCGCGTTTATTGAATTCGTCGCCGCGGAGTATCGGGACGGCCGGTTCAAAGGGTGGAAAAGCAAGCTGCTGCGCAAGGCCGCTCTGGTGCTGTCGGAGGTGGCACGGACCGGGTCCTATGAGTGGTGTCTGGCTCGCCCGGCGCATCCGAATGATGCGCTGGACGTGGTCTTCCGCCCGGTCCAGGAGCAGTTCGAGCGCTGGCTGCAGGGCCGGTCGTTGGCCGTCAGCACCCAGAATCTGTATGCGACGGTGTCGCGCGCCGCGTTGGCGTGGCTGCCCGACCGCGGCGTGGCCGATGCTCGGGCGCTGTCCAGAATGGACGTGTCGGCAATGGTGGTGTTTCTCGGCAGCCGGTACCAGCCGGGGAGCATGAGGACAGTGCTGTCGGCGCTGCGCGTGCTGTGTCGCTTCTGGGAGGAATCCGGCTACGGCGTCGGACTCTCGCAGGCGGTCCCGGCTCAGAGGGTGCGGCGTGTCCGCTCGGTGGGAGTCATCTCGGCCGACGGAGTCGACGCGCTGGTGAACTCCGCGGCGGTGTCCACACCGATGGGCTTACGGGACAGAGCAATGCTGCTGGTTGGCGCCCGGACGGGGCTGCGGCCGGTGGACATCGCAGGGTTGCGGTTGCGCGATATCGACTGGCCGCACGCACGAATCACTCTCACCCAGCACAAGACGGGGGCGTCGGTGACGTTGCCGCTGCTGGCCGAGGTCGGTGAGGCGATTGCGGAGTATCTGTTGCATGGCAGACCCGTCGACGGGGACGACGACCATGTTTTCCTGCGCTCCCATGCCCCCTACGTGGGCCTGACCCTATCCCACAGTTTGTATTGGGTGGCCGCGCGGGCCTTCGCCCGCTCCGGCACTGTCACCCAGAACGGCACCGGCCGCGGCTTCCGGGTGTTGCGGGCCTCGTTCGCCACCCGGCTGCTGGCGGACGGCACACCGCTGCCGGTGATCTCCGGCGCCCTCGGGCACCGGGGGATCACCTCGGCGAAACACTACCTCTCGGCCGACGACGAGCGCATGCGGGAGTGCTGCCTCGACTTCGCCGGTATCGAGCCGAGAGGAGCACTCTGATGAGCGGCTTCGTCAGCGGCCTGGCCGCTCCGCTGCAGTCCCTGCTGGAGCTCAAGCACGCGATCGGGTTGCCCTACGTGAACTCCGAGTCGCATCTGCGCCGCTTCGACAGGATGTGTGCTGAGACTTACCCGGGCGAGGTGACGCTGACGAAGGAGATGGCCATGTCCTGGGCCGTCGCCCGCCCGGATGAGCACGTCAACGGGCAGATGCGGCGGATCACCCCGATCCGGCAACTGGCCAAACATATGGGCGCCCTCGGCCTGAGCGCCTTCGTCATCCCGCCGGGCATCCCCGGCAAACAAATTCGTTACCGCCCGCACATCTACTCCCACGCGCAGCTACGGTCCCTCTTCGACGCCGCCGACGACATCAAGGCCACCGGCTATGGCGGCAGACGGGAGGTGATCATCCCGGTGATCTTCCGGATGATCTACTGCCTGGGGCTGCGGCCGAGCGAAGCCCGCACGCTGCACCGCAACGACGTCGACCTGGCCCGCGGCACGGTGAGCATCCGGCAGTCCAAAGGGCACAAGGACCGCATCGTCTTCCTCTCACCAGACCTGCACGAATACTGCCGCAACTATGACGCGACGATCAGCGTCCACCATCCGGACCGGGTCCCGTTCTTCCCGAATCGCTACGGAGGTTTCTATAGCGACTGCACGATCGACTACTGGTTCCAGCAGCTGCTGGCCGCCGCCGACCCGCCCGTCGTGTCCAGCCCGGGTTCGCCGCCGCGCGTCTACGACCTCCGCCATGCCCATGTGGTCGAGAACATCAACCGGTGGGTCCTCGCCGGGAAGGACCCGGAAGCGTTGGTGGCCTATTTGAGCCTGCATCTCGGACACGCCAACACGGAGGACACCTGGTACTACTTCCACCTTGCCGCGGACTTCCACGTCGACCTGCGCCGGATCGCCAACACCGGAATCGAATCCGCACTCCTGGAGGCCCCCGATGGCCTCCGATGACTTCTTCCGACTGGTCCGATCCTGGCTGACGGTCCACCTGCCCCGGTCGCGGCGGCTCAGTCCGCACACCATCCGCTCCTACAGAACCGCGCTGAACGCCCTGCTCGACTTCCTGCGCGAGTCGCAGCACCTCGCCCTGGCCGAGGTCTCCTTCGAGGTCATCGACCGCTCCACCATCACTGCCTTCCTCACCTGGCTGTTGGAGACCCGGCATCTCGCAGCTTCCTCCGCGAACCAGCGCCTGGCCGCGGTCAAGTCGTTCCTGTCGTATTGCGCCGGCGAGGATCCGGCACTGGTGTCGATCTGGCTGGAGGTCACCCAGGTCAGACCCGCCCGGACGCCGACGCGAGCCCCGGACGGGTTGAGCATGCCCGCCGTCGACGCGCTGATCCGCGCCCCCGGACAGCACACCGGCCGCGGGCGCCGGGACACCACCCTCATCCTGCTCACCTTCGACGCCGCCGCGCGAATCCAGGAGATTTTGGACCTGACCCCAGCGGATATCGACACCACGATCGGTGCCGCGCGGGTGACGCTCACCGGCAAAGGCCGCAAGAGCAGGACCGTCCCGCTGATGGACAAGACCGCCCGCCACCTCGACCAGTATCTGGCCGAGCTGCATCCCGGCGCGGCGAATTCGGCTGCCTTGTTGTTCTTCACTGTCCGGGCGGGTCGCCGGCACCCGATGAGCCAGGACAACATCTCCTACCTGCTCAACAAACACGCGACCGCGGCACGGCAACACTGTTCGGAGGTCCCGGAGAAGGTCCATGCCCACCAGCTTCGGCACGCCCGCGCGATGCAGATGCTGCGCGTCGGGGTTCCCCTTCCCCACATCAAGGAATTCCTCGGCCACGCGAACATCTCGACCACGAGCATTTATGCGTCGGCCGACAACCAGATGGTCCGTGAGGCGATCCAGAAAGCAGGCAGCTCCACACCCGACCTCGCACCGCTCTGGAACGGAGGCGACGACCTCATTCTGCAGCTCGCCGGGCTGAAGTGATTATCCCGAGGAAATCAGCCCTCAGGCCGCCACCGCACAGGCATCGCGGCCGATACTCGGGATAACAGAATCCTCGGGATAGTCGCGCTTATCCCGAATTCGGGATAACAAAGACAAGGCGAGCGTTGAGAACACGGTGTCTCATGTTGCGACCTGGGTCATCGCGGGGCTCAGGCACGAGCAGTTCACCTCGTTGGCGCAGTTGCGGGGACGGATTCGGGAACAGATCGATGCCTATAACCGGCAGCCGTTCCAGAAACGCGAAGGCTCCCGACTGAGCGTGTTCACCACCGAGGAACTCCCGCTGATGCAACCCCTGCCCGCTGTCCCGTTCGAGATCAGCACCTGGTCTTACCGGCGCAAGGTGAACAAAAACGCTCACGTGGTCTGGGCCAAGAACTTCTACTCCGTCCCCTTCAGTCACATCGGCGCTCTCGTTGACCTTCGCGTGACGGACACGATGTTAGAGGTCTATCGGGGTGATGAACGCTTGACTTGCCACCTGTTGCTGCCGGCCAGCACGGTGAATCAGTATCAGACGAACGACGCGGACTTGCCCGAGGGGCGCAGCTGGCAGGCCTGGGACCGGGACCGGATCAACGACTGGGCAGCCCGGACGGGCCCGGCCACGGTGACGGTGATCGGCAAGATCTTCGTAGCAGCCTCCATCGAGGAGGCCGGGTTCGACCCGGCCTTGGCCGTGCTGCGCCTCTCGCGCCGGTTCTCCCCGGCCCGGGTCGAAGCAGCCTGCGCGATGGCGCTTCGAGGGCCGATCCGGTCCCCGCGGTATGCGCACCTGAGACCGATCCTCGATACCGGGCAGGACAAGACCGGCCTCGTCCCGGAGGAGCCTGAGGGCGATGACGGTGGCTACGTCCGCGGCAGCGCCTATTACGCCGGAGGGACGCGTTGAGCCGCCTGGACGGCGAGACCAAGCGCAAGCTCCGCGAGATGAACGCGGGCGAGCTGCTCGAGGCGATCGACACCCAGGACGAAACACTCTCGATCAGCTTGACGTTCGAAGAACGGGTCCGGCTGGTCGTCGATGACGCCTACTCCACCTTCACGCACTCCAAGGTCGCCGGGCTGATCCGCCGGGCGGGGCTGCGCTATCCGAACGCGGACATGCGCCGCATCGACCTGCTCGACGAGCGCGGCCTGAATCGGCCGTTGCTGACTCAGCTCGGCACCTGTTCGTTCGTGACCCGGCAGCAGAACGTCGTCTTTCAGGGGTTCACCGGATCAGGGAAGTCCTATCTGGGCTGCGCGATCGCCAAGCGCGCCTGCGAGCACCGCATCCGCGCGCACTACGTCCGCATGCCCGACCTCGAGGAAGCCTGGGTCGCCGCCCAAGACAGCTCCGGCGGGTCCGGGAAGTTCCTCCGCAAATACGCCGCGTTCACCCTGCTCGTCATTGACGAGTGGTTACTGGACCGGCCGACGGAGTCGATGCGCGGCATGCTGCTGGAGCTAATGGAGCGCCGCTACGGCGAAACGTCGACGGTGTTCTGCACCCAGTATTCGCAGAAGGACTGGCACCAGCGCCTCGGCTCCGGTGTTCACGCCGACGCGATCATGGACCGGATCATCCACAACACCGTCTGGGTTGAAACGGGCAACTACAACATGCGCGAGCACACGGCCCTCACCACCGCGTAATCCGTGAAGAGGAGCACCAGTGGTGCCAGGCCACACCACCACTGGTGCTCTCCCGCACGATCGGTGGTGCTGAACGGCACGATTGGGTGGTGCTCAACGCCTCAAATACTCAATCTATTCCTCGCCGATCACGGAGTGGCGAAAACTGCGCGATGCGGCCTGCTGCAGGGCAAGTACTTCGACGCCTACTTGATTATCGATATCTACTCCCCGTTACATCGACCGCGTGAAGGTCCCTCCGGTCGAGGACGCGGTCCTCGCCGCGGAGATGATGACGGAACCTTCTCCAATCATGGCAACCACGCAGGTCGTCCACGCCGGCCTGTCGAGCTCGCAACTGAACGGAAGTGCCGAACTTACGGAATGCGAACACAGCAACCCTGCTGAGCGGTCGACACTTATTCGACACTTCAGCGACGTCGAAGGTGGTCTAAATTGCCCAATGGAGATAAGATCAAAGATCGCAAGAAGAAGATTCGGTTTTGGAAAAGACCAATTGACCAGTACTTCGTCCAAGGAAAGTCGAATCGACGACTCAGAAGAGACGAATCTCGAACCCGCTGAGAACTACAGGGGGTCAGGGGTTCGAATCCCCTCGGATCCACCAAGCACAAGAAAACCCCCTGATGACATAGGTCATCGGGGGTTTTTTACGATCTCCTGATCGGGCCGGGTGGGGAACGCTTCAGAATTCTCGACGAATTTCCCGGTCGGTTCACGGGCCGAAAGTCCGCCGGCATCCGGGCCCGCACAGCGACGGATCCGGCCGAACCGTCAGGGGGACTGCGGGCCGTCGCCGATGCGCAGCCAGTCCTCCGGTTCGCTGCCGCCAGACCCGGCCGGTCGGCCGGACCGGGCCGCCCTGGCTTCTTTCAACGCCCGCAACTGCCGGTCGACCTCGGCCGCGGTCGTTCCGGACGACAACTGCCGGGTGAGATCGGCATCCGGTGGAGCGGTGAGGTCGCTCAGGGCGCCGCTGGCCAGAAGATCGTCGGTGGCGGCGGCGCGGGCCTGCATCTGCATGATCCGGTCCTTGGCCCGCTCCAGGGTGACGCCGACATCACTCATCTGAGACCCCAGGCCGGCCGCGGCCTCGTTGGCCTTCACCTGCGCCTCGGAAGCGGCATAGCTGGCCTTGATGCTCTCCTTCTCGGTGCGGAACGCGGCAACCCGCTCGGCCAGGCGCCGTTCGTTGTCCTGCAACTGGGCCTGTTGCTTCTGCAGAGTGGTGTACTGGTCCCGAAGCGAGGCCACCTGGCCCTCGAGGAGGGAGCGCCGCTCAAGGGCGGTCCTGGCGAGGTCCTCCCGGCCCTGGTTCAGGGCCTCGTTCGCCTGGTCGGCCAGTCGCTGATGGCGGGCACCCATCTCCTCGCCCTGTAACTCGATGCGCTTCTTCGCCGTCGCCACTTCGGCCAGGCCCACCCTGACCTCCTGCAGCATCCGCACCAGCTGCTCGTAGCTGTCGTCGAGGGCTTCGCGGGGGTCCTCCAGCCGGTCCAGGGTGCGGGACGCCTTGCTGCGGAAGATGACGCGCAAGCGGGAGGAGAAGGTCATGGTGCGCTCCGTCCGGGGAGGGGACTATCGGCATTCAGGGCGTGCAGCTCGCGCACGCCGGCGTCCAGGGCGGCGACCTCACGGTCCACGTCGGCGGTCAGCCCGGTCAACGCGTCATCAGTGGCTCCGATGAGGCCCGTGGACACGGCGGTACGCAGCCGGCGCACCAGGGTGTGGATCTGCTCGACGCGGACCCCGGCAGTGGGGAGGGCGTCCGCGAGCGCCCTGGCGTCTCGCTCGCTGGACAACAGGATCAACTGGGCGTCGACGGCGGCGGCTTCCCCGCGAATGCGTTCGAAGAGCCGGTGCAGGTCGCCACGCGGACGGCCAGTGCGGTCTGCCAGGTTCAGGGCTTCGCGGCCGCTGGCGAGGGTGTCGGAGAGGCGTACCCGCAGCCTGAGGACCTCATGCTGCCTGCCGAAAGTCAACGTCGCGCGAGCGCGCAGGAGGGACGCGCCCACGACCCGGCTGCGGCGGACGCGGGTGTAGACCACCCGGGCGGTCACGACGACGACCGCCGTGGACACGAGCATCAGGGCGGCCAGGGCGAGCAGCACCTCGGCGAGCACGCTCACAGCGGCCCCTGTCCCGGTGCCCGAGTGGTGCACGCTGGGCGGGCGAGTCCGACGCCGGCGCCGTGTGCGGTCACGATCGAGGAATTCTGGATCATGGCGCACACGGTACGCTCGTTAGCCGGAATTTTCCTCAATATTTTCTGCGATTCGCGCCACGGGGTCCCCGGCGAATGCGGGTGCGATCCGCCGGTACCCCCTGGTGCGTACGATGGGGGTGTGAATGAGACCCTGCCCCCGTGCCCGGAATGCTCCAGCGACATGACCTACGAGATGGGGTCGTTACTGGTCTGCCCGCTCTGCGCACACGAATGGTCCGCAGAGGCCGCCGACTCCGGTGAGCCGGCTGCCGCCACCGTCATCACCGACGCCCACGGCAGTGTGCTGGCCGACGGCGACTCCGTCACCATCATCAAGGGGCTGAAGGTCAAGGGCGGAACCAATGTGCTCAAGGTCGGCACCAAGGTACGCGACATCCGCCTGCGCCAGGGTGTGGGCGACCACGACATCGAGGCGCGCATCGAAGGCGTCACCACGCAACTGAAGTCCAGCGTCGTCAAGAAGGCCTGACCGGATCCCGTCCGCCCAGGAGGCGGCCCGCCACCCCCGAGTAGGGGGAAAGGATTACACTGCCCGGTATGACCGCGCAGCAGCCCTACACGGTGGTTCGGGCGTTTCCCAGCTTCGACGTCCGTCGATATCCGGACTGTGTCGTCGTTCAGGTACCGGTCGACGGCGACTCCGTCCGAGCGGCCGGCCGGGGGGTCCGTCAGCTGCTTGACTACCTCGGCGGCCGCAACCGGTCGGGTGCCTCGCTGCCCGTGACCACCCCGGTGCTGCAGGAACTGGCGGGGGAGTCCCGGCACCTGGTCAGCCTCGTGCTGCAGGGGCAGCAGGATCCGGACCTGGCCCCTGGCCCCCTCGATGAGCATCTGCGGGTGCGTTTCGTCCCGGCCCACGAGGCCGCGGTCTTGCGTTTCGGGGGAGGCTGGAGCACGAGGAGATTCTCCGACCGTGGCCGAGCGCTGCTCGGCTGGTTGCCGGCGGCCGACCTCCTGCCGGACGGACCGGTATACTTCGCGCGCTTCGGGCCCACATTACGGACCAGATACCTCGCTACTAACGAGGCCCTGGTTCGGGTGATCTCCGCCTAAGCCCGCGAACCTCGATAATGGCTGGATGTCCAATCCAGATTCCGCCGGAGAAGTAGCGGGCGCCCCCGCAGCCGAAGGCTCCGTCGGGTGTCCCTGCCTCAGCGGCAACACCTATGACGCCTGCTGTGGGCGCCTGCACCGCGGCGACGCGGCGGCTGCCACGGCCGAGGAGCTCATGCGGTCGCGTTATGCGGCCTTCGCTGTCGGTGATGGTGCCTATCTGCTGCGGACGTGGCATCCGCTCACCCGGCCGGCCGCCCTCGAGCTCGACCCGGCGGTTCGGTGGACGCGGTTGGACATCGACCGGACGGTGCGGGGCAGAATGTTCGACACCGAGGGTGTTGTCGAGTTCACCGCATACTCCCGACACAACGGGCGACGCACCCGGCAGCACGAGATCAGCCGGTTTCTGAAGGTGTCCGGCGCCTGGCTGTACCTGGACGCGGAAGGCTGAGCCGAGTCCGCTGCGCGGCCGTCGCGGCCGTCGGAGATCCGGGCCCCGCAGGGGCTCTACGGCAGGAACAGAGCGGTCAGCAGGGCGATGTAGACGACCACGAAGATCGCCGGGGTGACCAGCCGCACCACAATGATCCACGGGGCTGAGGCTATGACCCGCCGGCTCAGTGTCGACGGTGCGTCGAGACGTTGCAGGTCGCCGATGACCGCGGTGGCCTCGTTGGCTGCGGCGATCTGCGCCAGCGCTCCAAGGATGCCCGACGCCAGCAGCACGCCGGCGGCAGCGATGCGGACGCTCAGCGGGGTGTCGGCCAAGCCGAGGGCGGCGAATCCGATCAGCGCAGTGAGGAGCAGGGTCGGCGCGACCTGGGAAACGATGATGTGCCATCGTGCGCTGGCCCAGTGGCCCAGCAGGTCTGATTCGCTCATGGTTCCGTTCCGTTCCGCAGGCCCGGTGGTGCTGCCCGCACGCTAGGAGGAGGTGTCGTGGTGTCGACGCTGGTGTGTCCATTGTGGCGGATACGTAGCGCCCCGCCCTGCGCGGTCAGCGGAAAGTCTCATCCAACGCTGCGGAGAGGTCCCCGATCAGGTCCTCGGCGTCCTCCAGGCCCACCGAGAGGCGCAGGTGGCCGAGGCGCTGGAACTCGGCTGGGTAGTACGCGGCGCGGGGGCCATCGCCCGAGACGTGCACGATCAGGCTCTCGTCATGGCCGAGCGACACCGCCGAGGTGATCACGCGCAGCTCCGAGACGAATCGGTTCTGGGCGGCCGGGTCGCCGGCGACGGCGAAGGCGAGCATGCCGCCGAAACCGTGCCGGAACTGCCTGAGTGCCACGGCGTGCTGCGAATGCCCCGGCAGGCCCGGGTAGGCGACGTACGCCACCCGGGGATCAGCCGCGAGGAACTCGGCGACCCGCTGGGCCGACTCGGTGTGCTGCCGCATCCGCAGTGGCAGGGTGACCGAGCCGCGCATGATCAGCCAGGCGTTGAATGGACTGATCACGCCGCCCACGTCGACCATGGCCTCCGATTTGATGCGCTGGATCAGCTCGCCCGAGCCGATGACGGCGCCGCCCATCGCGTCGCCGTGGCCGTTGATGTACTTGGTGAGCGAATGCACCACGAGATCCGCCCCGAGCTCGAGCGGACGGAGCACAGGGGGCGGGGTGAACGTGGAATCCACCGACAGGAGCACCCCGGCCGCGCGGGTGATGTCGGCGATCGCGGCGATGTCGGCCACCCGGGTGGTGGGATTGGCGATGGCCTCGACATGCACCAACCGGGTCTCCGGGCGGATCGCCGCCGCCACCGCCGCCGGGTCGCTGGTGTCGACGAAGGTCGCCAGGATGCCGTACTTGTCGGGCAGGAGCTCACGGAAGAGCTTGAAGGTGGCCTCGTAGGCGACATCGGATACCACGACGTGATCGCCGGTGCGTAGGAAGGTGAAGAACACTGCGTGCAGCGCGGCCACCCCGCTGGCCAGTGTCACGGCGTCCTCGCCACGCTCGAGCAAGGCCAGCTTCTGCTGCAATCCCAGCTGATTGACTCCGCTATTGCGCGTGTAGAGCGGCACATCGGTGCCAGACCAGCTGATCGACGACGGATCCTCCGGCAGGGCGTAGGAGTTCGCCATCACGATCGGGGTGCGCACTGAATGGGTCCCCGGATCGATGTGATTGCCGGCGTGCACGGCCTGGCTGAACTCGGCGAGGGATTCCGGCACCTGTTTGTCTGGACGAACCGTCATGGGCCCAGCGTAACGATCGGCCCCGGCGCCGGCACCGGTGTGACGCTTCGCGACGGCGGCGGGTAACGCGGGCAGCGAGCATCCGGTGTGGGAATCGAATGGGAAACTAGGACCATGACCGCAACACTCGTCGCCAAGGACCTCGCCGGCGGCTACGCCCACCGCACCCTGTTCGATTCCCTCGACCTCACGGTGACGCCCGGTGACGTCGTCGGGATCGTCGGTGTGAACGGTGCGGGCAAGTCCACCCTGCTCCGCCTTCTCGCGGGCCTCGACGAGCCGCAGGGCGGCACCGTCACCCTCGCGCCGGCGGATGCGTTCGTGGGCTGGTTGCCGCAGGAACACGAGCGGATGCCCGGCGAGACCGTCTCGGCGTACATCGGTCGACGTACCGGTTGTGCCCAGGCCACCCGGGAGATGGATGCCGCCGCCGCCGCCCTGGCCGAGCCTGCCGTGGCCGGCGGAGCGGACCCGGCCGAGGCCTACTCCGTCGCCCTCGACCGCTGGCTGGCCAGCGGCGCGGCCGACCTCGACGACAGGCTGCCCGGCGTGTTGCACGACCTCGGTCTCACCCTCGACGCCGATGTGGCCGCGGATGCCCTGATGACCTCGCTCTCCGGCGGCCAGGCCGCCAGGGTCGGCCTGGCCGCACTGCTGCTGTCAAGGTTCGACATCGTGCTGCTCGACGAACCCACCAACGACCTCGACCTCGACGGCCTCGAGCGCCTGGAGGCGTTTGTGTCGGGCCTCCGCGGCGGAGCCGTGCTGGTCAGCCACGACAGGGAGTTCCTGGCCCGCTCGGTCACCCGGATCCTCGAACTCGACCTTGCCCAGGGCGCCAACCGGGTCTTCGGCGGCGGCTACGAGTCCTACCTCGAGGAACGCGCCACGGCCAGGCGGCAGAAGCGCGCCGCCTACGACGAGTTCGCCGACAAGAAGGCCGACCTGGTCGGCCGCGCCCGCACCCAACGGGAGTGGTCCAGCCAGGGGGTGCGGAACGCCATGAAGAAGTCCCCGGACAACGACAAGCTCCGTCGCAAGGCCGCCACGGAGTCCA
Source organism: Cryobacterium sp. SO1 (assembly GCF_004210215.2). NCBI lineage: Bacteria > Bacillati > Actinomycetota > Actinomycetes > Micrococcales > Microbacteriaceae > Cryobacterium > Cryobacterium sp. SO1. The sequence goes on along the minus strand of NZ_CP067394.1, from coordinate 2,171,362 downwards.
GCGAGAAGCAGGCGCAGAAGGTGCGGCAGATGGAAAGCCGCATCAGCCGTCTCGACGAGGTCGACGAACCGCGCAAGGAATGGCAGCTCGAGTTCACCATCGGCGCCGCTCCGCGCTCCAGCACCGTGGTCTCGACCCTGAACGACGCTCTGATCCGGCAGGGCGACTTCGTCTTCGGCCCGGTCTCCCTGCAGGTCAATGCGGGAGAGCGGATCGGCATCACCGGCCCGAACGGGGCCGGCAAGACCACCCTGCTGCGTGCGCTGCTCGGCCGCCGGTCTCCCGATGAGGGATCGGCGAGTCTGGGCGCGAGCGTGGCCGTCGGCGAGATCGACCAGGCCAGGGCCAGCGTGACCGGCGAGCAGACCCTGGTGACCATTTTCGAACAACGCCTGCCCGACCTGGCCGCGGGCGAGATCCGCACCCTCCTGGCCAAATTCTCCCTCACGGCGGAGCACGTCAACCGGCCCGCCGACGCATTGTCGCCCGGCGAACGAACCCGCGCGGGCCTCGCGCTGCTGCAGGCCATCGGGGTCAACCTGTTGGTGCTCGACGAACCCACCAATCACCTCGACCTCGCCGCAATCGAACAGCTCGAACAGGCCCTCGAGTCCTACACGGGCACCCTGCTGCTGGTCACGCACGACCGGCGGATGCTGTCTACCGTTCGACTCGACCGGCACTGGACGGTCGACGCCGGCCGGGTCACCGAGACGACGACGGGCGTTTTCGTGCGGCACTGACGGTACCGGCTGGTCGCATCCGGAATAGGACAGGGGTGCCGGCAGTTGACCCCTCATATGCGTATGCATGCAAACTGAGGGGAAAGGCGCACCACACATGGCACCGACACTGGAACTGGGTCTCGACACGTTCGGCGACGTCACCTACGCCGCGGACGGGAGCCTGCTCGGACACGCCCAGGTGCTACGCAACGTCGTCGCAGAGGCGGTGCTGGCCGACGAGGTCGGCCTGAGCTTCTTCGGCATCGGCGAACACCACCGGGAGGACTTCGCCGTCTCCGCTCCCGAGGTCGTCCTGGCGGCGATCGCCGGACAGACCAGCACCATCAGGCTCGGCTCCGCCGTCACCGTGCTGAGCTCCGACGACCCGGTACGGGTGTTCCAGCGCTTCGCCACCCTCGACGCCGTCTCCAACGGCCGTGCGGAGGTCATCCTCGGCCGTGGTTCGTTCACCGAGTCCTTTCCCCTGTTCGGCCTCGAGCTCAGCGACTACGAGCAGCTGTTCGAGGAGAAGCTCGAACTCTTCAGCGAACTGCTCAAGGAGGAACCGGTGACCTGGTCGGGGAAGACCCGCAGCGCGCTGGCCGACCAGCGGGTGTTCCCGCCCACCGAATCCGGCACTATCCGCACCTGGATCGGCGTGGGCGGCAGCCCGCAGTCCGTGGTACGCGCCGCCCATTACGGCCTGCCCCTGATGCTCGCCATCATCGGTGGGGAACCGTTGGCGTTCGCCCAATTCACCGACCTCTACCACCGTGCACTCGACCAGTTCGGCCGTGACCGCCTGCCGATCGGCGAGCACTCGCCCGGTTACATCGCCGCCACCGACGAGCAGGCCCGCGAGGAGATGTGGCCGCACTACCGCGCCATGCAGGACCGTATCGGCCGGGAACGCGGGTGGGGTCCGGCCACCAAGGCCCGGTTCGAACAGGATGCCGGGCCCGACGGCGCCCTGTTCGTCGGCTCCCCGCAGACCGTCGCCACCAAGATCGCCAAGATGGCCACCGGGCTCTCGCTGTCCCGCTTCGACCTCAAATACAGCCTGGGCACCCTCTCGCACGAGAAGCTGATGAACAGTATCCAGCTGTACGGCACCGAGGTGGCACCCATGGTGCACGAACTCATGGCCTGACGGGAATTCGGTGGGCCCCGGACGGGGTAGCGTGAACATGTGGGTTGGGCGCAGGCACATCACTCACCATCATCCTTTCGCTCTCACCTTCCTCGAGGAGTACACCGTGGAAACCTGGCCCGGAACTGCCTACCCGCTCGGCGCAACCTATGACGGCAGCGGCACCAACTTCGCTCTCTTCAGTGAGGCCGCCGAGCGGGTAGAGCTCTGCCTGTTCGACGAGAACGGCGCCGAGACGCCCGTGGAGGTGCGCGAATCCAGCGCTTTCGTCTGGCACTGCTACCTACCGGAGGTACAGCCGGGCCAGCGCTACGGCTACCGGGTGCACGGCGAGTACAACCCGAGCGAGGGCAAGCGCGCCAACCCGAACAAGCTGCTGCTCGACCCGTATGCCAAGGCCACCTGCGGTGTCATGGACTGGGACCAGGCCCTGTTCTCCTACAATTTCGGCGAGCCGGATTCCCGTAACGACGAGGACTCCGCCCCGCACATGATGCTCGGCGTCGTTGTCAACCCATTCTTCGACTGGACCGGCGACCGGTCGCCTCGCACCCCATACAGCGAATCGGTGATCTACGAGGCCCACGTCAAGGGGCTCACCCAGCTGCAGACCGAGGTGCCGGAGTCCCAGCGCGGCACCTACGCGGCCGTGGCGCATCCGTCGGTCATCGAGCACCTGCAGAAGCTCGGCGTCACCGCGATCGAGCTGATGCCGGTGCACCAGTTCGTCAACGACTCCACCCTGCAGGACCAGGGCCTGAGCAACTACTGGGGCTACAACACCATCGGCTTCTTCGCCCCGCACAACGCCTACTCCTCCAGCGGCGACCTCGGCCAGCAGGTGCAGGAATTCAAGGGCATGGTCAAGAACCTGCACGCCGCCGGCATCGAGGTCATCCTCGACGTGGTCTACAACCACACCGCTGAGGGCAACCACCTCGGCCCGACCATCTCCTTCAAGGGCATCGACAACGCCGCCTACTACCGGCTGATGGACGACGACGGTCGCTATTACATGGACTACACCGGCACCGGAAACACCCTCAACGTGCGGCACCCGCACTCGCTGCAGCTGATCATGGACTCACTGCGCTACTGGGCCATCGAGATGCACGTGGACGGTTTCAGGTTCGACCTCGCGAGTGCCCTGGCCCGCGACCTGTACGACGTCGACAAGCTCTCCACCTTCTTCGAGCTCGTGCAGCAGGACCCGATCGTCTCCCAGGTCAAGCTCATCGCCGAGCCCTGGGACGTCGGCCCCGGCGGCTACCAGGTTGGCAACTTCCCGCCGCAGTGGACGGAGTGGAACGGCAAGTATCGCGACACCGTGCGCGACTTCTGGCGCGGCGAACCGTCGACCCTGGGCGAATTCGCCTCCCGCATCTCCGGATCCGCCGACCTTTACGAGCACTCGGGGCGCCGCCCGGTCGCTTCGATCAACTTCGTCACCGCTCACGACGGTTTCACCCTCAACGATTTGGTCTCGTACAACGAGAAGCACAACGACGCTAACGGCGAGGGCAACAACGACGGCGAGAGCCACAACCGGTCCTGGAACTCGGGTGTCGAGGGGCCCACCGACGACGACGCCATCCGAACCCTCCGCGGCCGTCAGCAACGCAACTTCATCGCCACGATGCTGCTCTCCCAGGGCGTGCCGATGATTCTGCACGGCGACGAACTCGGTCGCACCCAGAAGGGCAACAACAACACCTACGCGCAGGACTCCGAGCTCAGCTGGATCCACTGGGACGAAGCCGATGCGCCCCTGATCGAATTCACCGCAGCCGTCGTACGCCTTCGCAAGGAACACCCCACCTTCCGCCGCAGCCGTTTCTTCGACGGCCACCCCGGCAAGCGCGGAGCCGGCGACCCGCTGGCCGACATCGTCTGGCTGAACACCGACGGTGAAGAGATGCGGGCCGAAGACTGGGACGAAAGCCGGGCCCGAACCGTGAGCATGTTCCTGAACGGCCAGGGCATCCGGGAGCGCGACTCCCGCGGCCGCGAAGTCACCGACGTCAACTTCATCCTGCTGTTCAACGCGGATGCCGAGGACGTCGAATTCACCCTGCCGAGCGCCGAGTACTCCCCGGCCTGGGAGATCGTGATCGACACCGGGGGAGTGGGCGCCGACTCGCTGCCCCGCCCGGCCGGCGCCATCCACACGGCGAAGGGCCGGTCGCTCGTCGTGCTGCGCGAGTACCACGAACCCGAGGTCGTCCCCGACTACTCCGTCGCCGCGTCCCTGGCCAGCCACCCGTCGCCGCCGACCACCCCACTGACGCTGCCGGTGCTGCCGGACCCGTACTCCTCGACCGAAGGACACGCGTAACCGACATGAGCCTCCCCGTCTCCACCTATCGCCTGCAGATCACATCGGCCTTCGATCTGGACGCGGCGGCCGACGTGCTCGACTACATCACCCAGCTCGGCGCCGACTGGCTGTACCTCTCGCCGCTGCTGCGGGCAGAGGAAGGGTCAGACCACGGCTACGACGTGATCGATCACGGCACCGTCGACCCCGCCCGCGGCGGACCAGAGGCGCTGGCCCGGCTGTCGGAGCGGGCGGTCCTGGCCGGCCGCGGCATCCTGGTGGACATCGTGCCCAACCACGTGGGCGTGAACACGCCGCACAGCAACGCCTGGTGGTGGGACCTGCTGCGCGCCGGGCACGGCTCCCGCTACGCGGAGGCGTTCGACGTGGATTGGCCGGCGGGTAACGGGCGGCTGCTGCTGCCGGTGCTCGGCGACGGTGACAGCGAGCTCGACCAGCTCAGTGTGGTGGGCGACGAACTGCACTACTACGACAACCGGTTCCCGATCGCGCCCGGCACCGCGGACGACGGCGCAACCGCCGCCGAGGTGCACGACCGGCAGCACTACGAGTTGGTCAACTGGCGCCGCGCAGACACCGACCTGAACTACCGTCGCTTCTTCGCCGTGAACACCCTCGCGGGGGTTCGGGTCGAGGTGCCCTGGGTCTTCGACGAATCCCACCGCGAAATCCTGCGCTGGGTGCATTCCGGCCAGGTTCAGGGCCTGCGGGTCGACCACCCCGACGGCCTCGCCGACCCCGGCGGCTATCTCGACCGGCTGCACGCGGCCATGCCGGACGGCTACCTGCTGGTCGAGAAGATCCTCGAGGGCCGCGAACAGCTGCCCAGCAGCTGGTCGACCGACGGCACCACCGGCTATGACGCCCTCGCCGACTTCGACAGGGTCCTCGTCGACCCCGCCGGCCAGGGCTCCCTCGACGCGCTGGAGTCCACCCTGCAGGCCGAGCGCGCCGGCGCGGCCACCGCGACCCCGGTGTCCTGGACCGAGCTGTTGTACAGCGGCAAACGTGCCATCGCCGACGGCATCCTGCAGAGCGAGGTCCGCCGACTCGACCGACTGCTCCCCGAGGTGCCCGACGCTGTCGACGCCCTGTCGGAACTCATCGCCTGGTTCCCGGTATACCGCTCCTACCTGCCCGTCGGCCGGCACGAACTCGACACCGCGGTGCGGCTGGCCCGGCAGCGCCGTCCCGACCTGGACGGCACCATCACCGCACTGCAGCCGTACCTCACCGACCCCACACATCCGGCCGCCGTCCGCTTCCAGCAGACCTCGGGGATGGTGATGGCCAAGGGCGTCGAAGACACCGCCTACTACCGCTACAGCCGGCTCACCTCCCTCAACGAGGTCGGCGCGGACCCGAGCGAGTTCGCGGTTCCGGTCGCCGAGTTCCACCGCCGCCAGCAGACCCGGCTGGCTGTCGCGCCCGCCTCGCAGACCACGCTGTCCACCCACGACACCAAACGCGGCGAAGACGTGCGGGCCCGCATCTCGGTCCTGGCCGAGATTCCAGACGAATGGGCCGCCGTGCTCGCCGAGCTCCGCAGCCTGGCACCGCTGGGCGACGCCCCGTTCGAAAACCTGCTCTGGCAGGCGATCGTCGGGTCCTGGCCGGCTTCGACCGACCGTCTGATCGGCTACGCCGAGAAGGCGTCCAGGGAGGCGAACCTCTCGACCACCTGGACCGCGCCGAACGAGACCTTCGAGAACGCGATGCGGGACCTGGTCCGGCGCCTGGCCGAGCCCGGGCCGCTCCAGAGCACCGTCGCGGCCTTCGTCGACCGGGTGCAACGAGCCGGCTGGAGCAACTCCCTCGCCCTCAAGCTCATCCAGATCACCGCGCCCGGCGTGCCTGACGTGTACCAGGGCAGCGAACTCTGGGAGATGTCCCTGGTCGATCCCGACAACCGGCGCCCGGTGGACTACGTCGTGCGGCGGGACTACCTGGACCGTGTGACCGACGGCTGGCTCCCGCCGATCGACGAGACCGGCGCCGCGAAGCTCCTCGTCACCACCCGGGCGCTCCGGCTCCGACGGGAACGGCCGGAGTTGTTCACCCGCCACGCGCCCATCGAGGCGTTCGGGCCGGCCGCCGCGCACGTGGTGGCCTACGACCGCGGCGGCGCCGTGACCGTGGCGACCCGGTTGCCGGACGCACTGGCCCGCACCGGTTGGGGTGACACCACGATCATGCTCGCCGGGCACTTCTGGCAGGACACGCTCACCGGCACTCGCCACCCCGGCGGCGAAGTGCGCCTGACCGAGCTGCTGGCGCGCTACCCGGTCGCGCTGCTCGTCCCCGCAGCCACCGCTACCGCGGAGGTCGCTCAGTGACCGATCACAGCACCAGCGCCGTGACCGCTCCGGCCGCACCCGTCGAGGCCATTCCCCTCGAGGTCTGGGCGCCGAGCGCGGCCACCGTGCAGCTGGTCAGCCCAACCGGCACGGCCGCCATGACGCCTGGCGATTCGGGCTGGTGGCACGGTAGCCTGCCCGGCGACCCGGCCGGGGTCGACTACGGCTTCACGGTGGACGGCTCCGGCCCGTTCCCCGACCCGAGGTCCCGTCGGCAGCCGAACGGCGTGCACGAGCTCTCCCGCACTTTCGACGCCCGGGCACACGCCTGGCAGGATGGCGCCTGGAGGGGACGACAGCTGGCCGGTGCCACCATCTACGAGCTGCACATCGGTACCTTCACCCCGGAGGGCACCCTGGACGCCGCGGCCGGCCGACTCGACCACCTGGTCTCGCTCGGCGTCGACTTCGTCGAACTCTTGCCGGTGAACGGCTTCAACGGCACACACAACTGGGGCTACGACGGCGTGCTCTGGTACGCCGTGCACGAGGGCTACGGCGGCCCGGCCGCCTACCAGCGCTTCGTCGACGCCTGCCATGCGGCCGGCATCGGCGTGATCCAGGACGTCGTGCACAACCACCTGGGCCCCAGCGGCAACTACCTGCCCAACTTCGGCCCCTACCTCAGCGACGCCGAGGGCAACACCTGGGGTGCCTCGGTCAACCTCGACGGGCAGGACTCCGACGAGGTGCGCGGGTACATCATCGACAGCGCGCTGATGTGGTTGCGTGACTACCACGTGGATGGCCTGCGCCTGGATGCAGTGCACGCCCTCAAAGACCACTCCGCCGTGCACCTGCTCGAGCAGCTGGCCGGCGAGGTCGCGGCGCTCAGCGCCGCCGTCGGCCGCCCCCTCACCCTCATCGCCGAGTCCGACCTCAACGATCCGCGCCTGATCACCCCGCGCGAGTCGAACGGCTACGGCCTGGATGCCCAGTGGAGCGACGACTTCCACCACGCCGTGCACGTCGCGCTCACCGGCGAGACCGTGGGCTACTACGCCGACTTCGCCCCGCTCGGCGCCCTGGCGAAGGTGCTCACGCGAGGCTTCTTCCACGACGGCACCCTCTCCACCTTCCGCGGCCGGCACCACGGCCGCCCCATCGATGTCGAACGGATGCCGGCCTGGCGCCTCGTCGTCGCCTCACAGAATCACGACCAAATCGGCAACCGGGCCATCGGTGACAGACTCAGCGCGCAGCTCGACACCGGCCAGCTGGGCATCGCCGCGGCCCTGACCCTGCTCGGCCCGTTCACGCCGATGTTGTTCATGGGCGAGGAATGGGGGGCGCGCACACCGTGGCAGTTCTTCACCTCCCACCCGGAACCTGACCTCGGACTGGCCACCGCCGAGGGCCGCATCGGGGAGTTCGCCCGGATGGGCTGGGATCCGGCCGTCGTGCCGGACCCCCAGGACTCGGCGACCTTCGAGAGGTCCAAACTGGACTGGACCGAGCTGCACCGTCCGGATGCCGGACGGCTGCTGGCCCTGTACCAGGATTTGGCCGGCCTGCGTCGCCGGCTCGAGGATCTGACCGATCCGCGCTTCACCCGCCTCGCGGTGGCTTTCGACGAAGCGGACGGCTGGCTGGCCTTGACCCGTGGGACCACCGAGATCGTGATCAACCTCTCAACGAGCGGCCGCTGGATTCCGGTGACGGGGGACAGCGTCCTGCTCGGCTTCGCCGACAACGCCGATGCCATGCCCACGCTGGACGGCGGACGGGTGCTGCTGCCGCCGCACTCTGTCGCGGTCCTCGGCTGACCCGGCCAGGCTGCAGCAACCGCTCCTGCACCACCTGCTCCTGCACCACCTGTTCCTGCAGCGACCGCTCCCGCATCGACCATCCCTGCAACAACCATCCGAGCACCGAGCACCGAGGAGAATCCATGGGCTACTTCCTGTCGCCCCAGACGGCTGTTGCGCTGGCCCGGCTGACGGCGCTGGATGCTGACAGCCAAGCGCCGGCCCTCGAACGGATGCGTGCCATCCGCGCCGTCCTGCAGCTGCTAGACGCCGACCCGGCCGCTCTCGCGAGCGTGCGCGACGCCCTGGACGACGGCGTCGTCTGGCCGGAGATCGCCCAGGCAGCCGGCCTCAAGCCCACGGCGGCCAAGTGGCGCTGGCAGGGCACAGACGCCGAGATCGCGGCCCGCCTGGATGCCGGTCGAAAGCGCAGCAGCCGGCCGAGCAGTGTCCCCACGGACCTGCCCGGACGCTCGGTGGCCGAGGCGGCCGGCACACTCGGCGTGAGCGTGCAGGCGGTGTACCTGCAGGTGAGCAGGGGTAAACTGATCAGCCGCACGGTCGAGCTGGCGGACGGGCGCAGTTACAAACGCGTCTTCCTCCCGGGGGACGCGCTACCCTCGACGACAGAACCGTCGCCCATCCAACCGTCGCAACCGTCGACCCAAGAGCCTTGAGACATCAGCTGAGCTACCGATCCCCACAAACGGAGTGACCATGACCAATCAGAGCTACGACCCGTACGACCGCACGTTCCCCCTCGACACCTCGAACACCACCGAGCGCCTGCAGATGCCGGGTACCGAGCCCCGCACCGACCGGCCGGCAGACACCGCGCCGGCGCAGACCGGTGAGTCCGTGACACCGGCCCCGGCCAAACCCCGCAACCGCACCCTGCTTTCCGACCTGAAGACCGGCCCGCCCCAGCGCGCCGCCCTGGTGGTGCTGGTGGGCATCGCCGTACTCACGCTCGCGTTCATCATCATGATTTTCGTCAACGTCTCGAACGAGAGCATCATCGCTCTGGCCGTCATCGCCACCCCGATCGCCTCGATGGTGGCGGCCTACTACGCCGTCACCCTGAGCATCCAGCAGGTCAAGACCGAGCGTGCCGACAAGGAGAAGGCCCTGGGCAAGCTCGCGGCCGTCGAGGCCGGCGCGCGGGAGACCGAGGTCTGGGCCTCTCAGATGGAATCCGGGCTCCGGGTCGCGATGGCCAAACTAGACGGTGCGGGGGTGTCCACCGTCGCGGTCACCCGTGCGGCCGGAACCCCGGACGACTTCTTCTAAGGGGACCTCTGCGCACTAGCGCCCGAAGCTGCCGGGGTCGGCCGCCGCGTGTTGCCGGGCGGCGAGTGCCCGGCCGGCGCGCAGTGACCGTCGCATCGGCGCGTGCCGGAGTCGCGTCGGCAGACGTGGATAGACCGCCCGGACGACGCCGATGACAGCGCCGAACGCGCGTTCGCGGCCGGCGGACCAGGGCAGGTTGAAGAGCGCCCGCTCGGCCGGTTCCAGGAGCCCGGTCGTGACGAGCCGGGCAAGGGGCATGGCCAGGCGCAGCCAGACCGGGCCGGTCGTGGGGTGCAGCAACCGTCTGGCGACCGAGCGCGTCGTCTCATCCGTCGAGAGATCCGCCACCGCCTGGTCCCAGTACACGGCGAAAGCCGCACGATCCGCCGGCCAGAGCCCCGCCGGCACCTGCAGGGCGATGCCAAGCACACCGTAATCGCGATACACCGACTCCGCGTCGGCATCGGCGAGAGGCCCGTAGATCAGGTCGTGCATCCGCGTCGCCGACTCGTAGAGGGTTGCGGCCACCCAGAGCTGCAGCTCTGGGTCGAAGGCGTTGTACGACGGCGGGCCCTTGGCCGGTTCGGCGGCGGGCTGGGCGCCCGCGGTTCGAGCGCCCGTGGTCCGTTCACTGTGCACCGGACGGTGGGCGAGCGACACCCGGCGCACGGCCGCGGCTCGGTCGATGGGCGTGCCGCAGGTCACGGCATAGACGTAGGAGAGCGTGCCGATCAGCCGGTCCAACGGCCTGGCGGCGAAGTCGCTGTGCCGGGCGACGCCGTGCCCGACGGCGGGGTTCGCGAGCTGCAGCAGGATCGCGCGGCCGCCGCCGAGCACCAGGACGCTCTCCGGGGCGAGATCGCGGATGCCCACGGCGGTGCCGGGTGTGGACTCTGTCGTCAACGTGGGCTCCTCTCGACACGCTGAGCCTAGTTGCCTTGTCCGGGTTCGGTCGCCGGCCGTTCCCGAACCGTTCACATTTCCTTCCGGGTGATGGAATAACCTAGGATCCTATGCAGTTGCATACACCTGAGGGCGGCGAATCCACCGGCCCCACGGACTTGAGGAGCAGCATGAGCGACATCGACACCACCACCATCCCCGGCTACAAAGCTGGAGCCTGGACCATCGACCCCACCCACAGCGTGGTCGGCTTCAGCATCCGTCACATCATGATCAGCAAGGTCAAGGGCACCTTCGAGAAGTTCGACGCTACCTTCGTCACCACCGAGAACCCCCTCGAGACCAGTGTCACGGCCTCCGCCGTCGTCACCTCGATCAACACCAACGAGGCCAACCGCGACGGCCACCTGCGCACCGGCGACTTCTTCGACGCCGAGACCTACCCGACCATCGACTTCGTCTCGACCGGCGTGCGCATCGACAAGGGCGACTACCTCGTCGACGGCAACCTCACCATCAAGGGCGTCACCAAGCCCGTCACCTTCGACTTCGAGTTCGGTGGCTTCGGCGGCGACCCCTACGGCAACTACAAGTTCGGCGCCACCGCGTCGACCCAGATCAACCGCGAAGACTTCGGTCTGACCTACAACGCGGCCCTTGAGACCGGCGGCGTGCTGCTCGGCGAGAAGGTCACCATCACCCTCGAACTGCAGGGCGCCCTCCAGGCCTAGACCCACCGCAGCAGCTGTGAAACGGGGATCCCCACCAGGGGGTCCCCGTTTGTGCTGTGCGCGGTACGGATCAGCCGGCCGCGCCGTCTGGCGCCGGCCTGAGCACCCCGGTGCGCCGTAAGACCACGCTGATCAGCGGGTCCAGTGCGAACAGGAAGAACGCGGCCGACCCGACCACGGTCGCCAGCAGCACGACCCCGAAAGACTGCGCGAGCGCACTCACGCTACTGACCCGCGCATTGTGCACGGCGGCGGCGGACGCACCCTGAACGAGGTGCCGCCTAGGTGAGCTGGCGTGGAACCACTGCCAGGTGCTGAAGAGCAGGATCACGAAGAAGTTCACCGGCAGCAGTGTGCGGCCCAGCAGGAAGCGGTTGAATTCGTCGTTGAGGATCGTCGTGAACGGAACCAGGACCACACCGAGCAGGCGGAAATTATTGAGCCAGACGATGGTGGTGTCCACCCGGGGAATGTACTCGAACTGACGCACGTGGATCAACCACAGCAGGCTGAGCAGCAGAAAGCTGATCACCACATTCAGGATGCTCGGGGCCAGGTCGGTGAGCTGACGCACGAAGTCGGTGTTCGAGGTGACCGCACCCAAGTTGTTGACGGAGACGTTCAGCACCAGGAGGGTGGCGGCGATGGCGAAAACGCCATCTGTGTACGACTCCAACCGCCGGGTGGACAACACGGTCCGCCGCGGAGGCCCGGCGCCGCCGGCGCTGTCCTGGGGCTTCGGACCACCGCTGGGCGGCTCGGGGCTGCTCGACATGCGGGCAGCCTACTCGCCGGTGATCTCCTCGCGCACGCGGCGCAGGTCCTCCATCAGTGCGCCGATCAGGATCCAGTGCTGGGGGTGGGGCGTCGTGATCATCAGCGGCGCCGTCAGGGCGAGTGGCTCGGGAGCCGGAGCCGTCGTGTCGGCCGGCTTGCCCTCCGACGGCACGGTGAGCAACCGCAGGTCGTGCGCGGCCCGTTCCAGCTCGATGGCGAAGGCCTGCACGGTGGGCTCGAGGTGCAGAGAATCGTCGTAGTGGTCTCGCAGCGCCCTCGTCATACCCAGCGCCCTGGTGACCAGGGGGACGAGGCGGGCGTAGAGCTCGGTGTCGGCGTCGAGCACTTCCCGGTGCCGGGCCTGGCGGGGATTGAGGGTGAGGCTTTCCTCGGCCTGGCTGATCGCCCGTTCGGCCTTGGCCAGCATCGGCCGCAGCAGCCGGGCCTGGATCATCAGGGTCTCCAAGTCGGCGTATTTCTGCGGGCTCAGCAGGGCGTTGGCCACCCTGTCGAAGGTAGCGGCCACCTCGAGGGTGAGCCGGGTCACCGCGTCGTGCGCGGGCGTGAGCAGCACCGGCGGTACGATCAACGCGTTGACGATGACAGCGATCGCGGCGCCCAGGATGGTCTCGATGATCCGGTCCCTGGCGTAGGTCGGTGTCGCGGCACCCAACACGAGAACGAGCATCGCGCTGATCGGGATCTGATTGGCCGAACCGGGGGACAGCTTCAGAGCCCAGGCCAGCAGGATGCACAGCACGATCGCCCCGAGAACGATCCAGCTGTCCTGGCCGAACCACAGCCCGATGCCCAGGGCTACCAGGACCCCGCCGACAACGCCGAGGCTGCGCTCAAGGGCCCGCCCCAGGGACTGATTGATGCTGGGTTGCACAACGAAGATGGCGGCCATCGCCGCGAAGATGGGCAGTTCGCCCGGCAGGAGCCACAACGAGATGACCCAGGCCAGGACCACGGCGACAGAGGTCTTGAGGGTCTGCAGCAGCGGGATCCGTCTGGACACTCGCAGGCTGGTCGTTATACGCACTGTCATAGGGTACAAGGCGCCAGGGGCCGGCCGGATCACCGGCCCGGGGCGGGCAGTCTAGGTCGCCGCTGCCACGGTCGGTGGGGCCGGGAGAACGTGCACGGGGCGGCCGAGGAAGCGTGCGTATTCGTGCAGCGCACGGTCGGCGCTACGGGCGAAGGCCGGCGATGGCGCGGCGAACGGGGCCGGGTGCACCGTGATCGCCTTGGCCTGCCAGTCACGGCGCCAGGTGCCGGCGATGCGCCCGCCTCGGACCAGGATCGGGAGGAAGATGCCGGTCTTGCCCGGGACCACCCGCGTCAGATTCTCGGGCTCGATCGCGAAGCTGCGGTCCCGGTAGCCGAGTAGGTATTCGTCGAAGCCGGGCAGGGCCAGAACGGCGTTCGGGCAGCGCCCGGCGGCAGCACGGCCGAGCGGGCCGACATCCGCGCTGCTGGGAAGAAGGTGGGGCACACCGTCCACGTCGAGCACGTCGAGGTACTCTCCCGCCACGCCGAGCGCGATTTTGGCATCGGCCATGGTGACCTGGGACCACCAGGTGAAATCGGTCAGGGGCGCCGGTCCGTGCCCGGTCAGGTACCGCAGCAGGTATTCGCCCAGCGCCTCGTCCCGTTCCAGCCGTCTGGAGACCGGCACCCAGTCCGCCAGGAGCACCAGCATCTGTTGGGAGTCGAGTTGCCGGCCCCAGCACAGGGTTCCCGACTGGGCCAGATGCCAGGTCAGGTGATAGCCCCGCTGGCCGTCGACGTTGATGCCGTGTCGCTGGAGCACCACCTGGAATTCGCCCCGGCTCAGCTCCCGCCCGCCGCTCAACGCGTCCACGGCCACGGAGCGGGCGTGTTCGATGGTCGCCTCGTCCAGGCCCAGTTCGCGGCGCCTGGTGGCTGCACCGGCCCAGAGTCTGGGTGTGCTGAGCTCGAGCAGCCAGGACAGATCCTGACTCGGCACCAGATGCAGCGTCCCCCGCATCGGCCAGGAGCGCACCACGGCGCCCGAATCGATGAGGGTGTCGATGTCGGCGGAGGAGCTGCCCGGTGCCCGAACTGCAACGGCCCACTTCGCCCAGCGCAGGTCCTGAGCCTGCAGCGCCAGCATCCGGTCAACGACCAGGGCGGGATCGCTGATGGCCCCGGTCAGCGCCTGGCTGACCAGGCGACGACGGGTGATGTCGGAGCGGGAGGCACGCGTCATGGACCGCAGCCTAGGGCACGACCGCGCGAACGGGGCCGGTGCGACCGCGCGGATCAGGCCAGATCGTCGTCCGTGCGGGCACCGAAGACGATCTCGTCCCAGCTGGGCATCGACGCACGACCACGGCGACCGGTCTGACCGGCACGAGGCTGCCCGGTGGCCGCCTGGCTGGCCCACACGTTGCGGCTCTCCTCAGGTGCCCCGGACGCCGTCTCGGCGGTCGGGCTGACCTCTTCGACCAGGCGGATACCGGGTTCGGCCGGTGCGCGCTCTGCGCGGCGGGCGTCCGGCACGGCGGAGCCGGGTGTTTCGATCTCCACGGCCGCCGCTTCCCGTTCGCCACGGCGGCGGCGCAGCGATTCAAGCAGGTCCGCGGTCTCGCTCAGGCTCTGCTGAGGTTCGGCGGCCCGCTTGATGGCCGCCTTCGACACTGCTTCGGTCGTGCCGACCGGGCGCGCGTACGGCACCGGATCGTGCAGGGGAGCCGTGTCGTTGAGGATGTCGTCGGCCAAGGATTCCTTGAACGTGAACGCGCCGCTGTCGAAGCGGCTCACGTCGGCCAAGCTGGTTTCGGCACCGACGGCCCGAAGCCGGGGGATCAGGGCACCCTTGAGCTCACCCTGCTGGGAGAGTGCGATGGCCTCACTGCCGATCGGGGACAGGGCGTTCTTCTTCGGCTCGAAGCTCCACCGGGCGTCGTGGTCGATATCGTCCGCCGTGAAGGCGAGCTTGACGATCCAGCCGGCGCCGGCCTCCTTCCAGCTGGCCCAGCGTTCGTTCGACGCACCAAGCGACGCCAGGCGTTCGCGGATGACGCTGCCGAAGTTGGCCTGCTCGTCGATCGGATCGGGGTCGATCGTGGTGTGCACGGGAACGCTGAGCGCGCTGGAGACGATGTACTCGCGTTCGGCGACCACGGGCCCCTCGAAGCGCTTCACGAAGTCCAGTGACGCCCCGGTAACCGCAGCGACGTCCTCGGCCGACATGCCGGCACGAATGTGCGCCTGCACCTCGCGGGGCGACAACTTGGGTCTGACGGATGAATCTGTTTGGGTTTGGCGAAGCCGGGACTGGAGAACCGCATCGATGGGGATCCGAAAACGATCACCCTCCTCTGACGCTGCAAGCAGCGCGCCGTTCTCGACTCCGATAACTTTCAAATCCTGCATGGCGAAAGCCCTCTCGCGATTACTGATGACCCAACCCTGCCATGCGGAGTGGCAATTTTCGGGGAATACTGCGGGCGTGCCGGAAGTTGCTGCCAGTGCCAACCTGAAAGGTTGGTGATTGGTTTGCTATTCCGCACGGATTGTTGCAAACTATGGCCGCCGATTTCGTTTATCGGCGTTAATGAAATGGATGGGCATGGCAACCGATTACGACGCACCGCGAAAGACCGAAGACGACTCAGAGTCGATTGAGGCCCTCAAGGAGCGTGTACCCGACAAAATGTCAGGTGTCGTTGATGTTGACGACTCCGACAACCCCGGTGGTTTCGACCTCCCGGGCGCCGATCTGTCCGACCTCGACCTCGACGTCGTCGTCCTGCCCCCGCAGGCCGACGAGTTCACCTGCGTGGAGTGCTTCCTCGTGAAGCACCGTTCGCAGATGTCGCACGAGACCAAGCTCGGCCCGGTATGCCTGGAGTGCGACGCCTAAGCGCGCTTAGTTACTTGATGCTGGCCGTCGCGATCCATTGATCGCGGCGGCCATTTTCTGTGGCCGACGACTGGACACGAGCCAGTACGGCGACGGATCCGTCGGGTCCGTCAGCGGGATGCGCACCACGGGGGCGATCCAGCCCCGGATCAGCAGCCAGGCGCGGGCATCCAGCTTCTGGCCGCGCTCGAGCGTGGCGTCCGCGCCTTCGAATGGAATGGCTTCACCGAGCAGGCTGGTCTCAATGCGGGCCGGGCCGGCCGTGAGCACCCCGTCGGACACCACGACGGTGGGTGACGCCAACACCAGGAGCAGGGCGCTGCCGAGGTAGAGGCCGGCCCCGGTCAGGACGCCGGCCAGAACTGAGATCGGCAGGAAGACCAGCAGGCTCGCCGGGATCACAAGCGCGATGATGATGAACAGCCACGGGGATGGCCAGAGTTTTTCGCGATAATCGGGCATGGGTCTATTCGACCAGATAACTGCACTACCCTCGACACGTGGCTGAAAGCGTCGAAGTTCTGATTACCGCGTCCGTTCTCCCGACCTACGCCCATCCGGGTGACGCCGGCGCGGACCTGCATGCCTCAGAGGCCCTGGTCCTGGCCCCGGGCGAACGCGCCCTGGTGGGTACCGGCGTGTCGATCGCACTCCCGGATGGTTATGCCGCTTTCGTCGTTCCGCGCAGCGGCCTGGCGGTCAAACACGGCATCACCGTGGTGAACTCGCCGGGAACCGTCGACGCCGGCTACCGGGGCGAGGTCAAGGTCTGCGTGCTCAACACCGACCGAGACACGCCCTTCACCATCAACGTCGGCGATCGCATCGCCCAGCTCATCGTTGCGCCGGTGGCGCGCGCACTCTTCGTGCCGGTAGAACGTCTCCCCGGCAGTATGCGTGGGGAGGGCGGATTCGGCTCGACCGGCGTCGCGCCGAAGGCCGCGGCAGACGCGATTCCCCAGATCCCTGCGTCCGCCACGGCGGATGCCCACCAGAGTGGAGAAAACCTGTGAGTGACAACGTGAATCCCGACACGCGCTCGAACACCAATGGCACCGACCTGGCCGAGGCCGGCCGCTCCGACGCAGAACGCACCGACGCAGAACGCACCGCCGCAGAGCGCGCCGAAGCGGAGCGCGCCGAAGTGGAACAGGCCGCTGCCGACCTGCACGCCAAGTCGGCCCCGGAGGACCGCGACGTCGACGGTCCCCTCGACGACTCTGAGGCCAACCCGGTCAGGCCCTACGTCGACCTCGGCGGCGTCAAGATCCTTCCCCGTGAAGGCCTCCACCTGCGGCTCGAGATCGAAGAGGGCAGCAAGCGGGTCGTGGCCATCGGCCTGGACTACGCCGGATCGACCCTGCAGGTGCAGGCCTTCGCCGCACCGCGTTCGAGCGGCCTCTGGCACGAGATTCGAAGCCAGATCGCCGACCAGATCGCCAAACAGGGTGGCTCGACCACGCCGCGCGAAGGTCCGTTCGGTCCGGAACTCGTCGCCGAGATTCCCGTCGCTGCCGGCCAGGGTCCTGCCGGGACGTCCAGGCTGGCCCGGTTCATTGGCGTGGACGGCCCGCGCTGGTTCCTGCGCGGTGTCATCGCCGGTGAGGGTGCCATCAACCCCGAGGCCGCGGCGCAGATCGAAGACCTGTTCCGCAGCATCGTCGTGGTGCGCGGGTCCGCCCCGATGCCGCCGCGCGACCTGATTCCGCTGCGGATGCCGGCCACCCCGGCAGGAAAGCCGGAACCCACCGGCGCGTAGCCCTCGGCGCTCAGCGCGCCGCCGGCGAACCCGACACCTCACCGAAAGTCACCTGATGACGGACTCCCTCTCCGGGCCAGAGCCCGACTCCCGCAGAACGCCGGACAGTGCTGACGCGGCGCCGGCCCAGCCAGCCCAGCCAGCCCAGCCAGCCCAGCCAGCCCAGCCGGTACAGCCCGACCAGCCGGCAGAACCCTCCGTCTCCGGCGCCCTCGGCGACAGCATGGCCGCGGCCGCCCGGCGGGCCGGCTTCAGCCCAGCCGCCGACGGGGAGCCGATCAGCGGCCACGCGCTGCTGGCGACCATGGGCGGCATCCGTGGCGTGGTCGAGGCCGTGCTGCCGGGCCTGGTCTTCCTGGTCACGTACACGATCACCCGCGACCTGATCCCGTCGCTGATCGCGCCGGTGCTCATCGGCGTGGTCTTCTTCGTGCTGAGGCTGGCGAAGAAACAGACCGTCACCCAGGCCCTCGGCGGACTCGTCGGCATCGGCATCAGCGCGGTGCTGGCCCTGCTCACCGGGCGCGCAGAGGACTTCTACCTGCCGGGCTTCTGGACCAACGGCGTCTACGGCGCGGTTCTGCTGGTCTCCGCACTGATCGGCTGGCCGCTGATCGGCGTCGCGGTCGGATTCCTCATGGGGGAGCAGCTCGCCTGGCGCGCCAACCCGTCCAAGCGCCGCGTGATGGTCATCCTCACCTTCATGTGGGCCGGCCTGTTCGTCCTGCGCCTGGCGGTGCAGCTCCCGCTGTACTACGCCGGCAACGTCGAGTGGCTCGGCGCCACCAAGATACTGATGGGCATCCCGCTCTACGCGCCGCTCCTGGTCGTGTCCTGGCTGATGGTGCGCTCGGTCTACGCGGCCACCGCCGCCGAGACGCCGGACCAGCCGACGCGCTAGCCCGAGCCCTCCGCTCCAGCACAGGCTCTCCCCTTCAACACCGGCTCTCACCGCGAGCCCCAGCCGCCGCGGAACACCGAGCCGTGAACGGCTTCGGTGCTATAGTTATCTCGACGTCGAGATAGTTTCCGGCGCACGTCAGAGGTTCGCGCGGCGGTCAGTACAGCGGTCAGTGCAGTAAGGCTACCCTTGCTGGCAGAACCGGGCGTCAGTTGGTCAGGATTGAGGATTGCGGACGGTTTCCCGTCGGTTTCCACGAAGGAGAGGGCATCGTGTCTGCTGTTAATAGTTTTGGAGCTCGGGACACCCTGCGGGTCGGTTCGACGGACTACGAGGTCTTTCGTCTGGACGCCGTCAAGGGATACGAGAAGCTGCCGTTCAGCCTCAAGGTGCTGCTGGAGAACCTCCTGCGCACCGAAGACGGCGCGAACATCACCGCCGACCACATCCGCGCCCTGGGCGCCTGGGTGCCCACTGCCGATCCGGACACCGAGATCCAGTTCACGCCCGCCCGCGTGATCATGCAGGACTTCACCGGTGTGCCGTGCATCGTCGACCTCGCCACAATGCGGGAAGCCGTCGCAGACCTCGGTGGCGATCCCAACACGATCAACCCGCTTGCCCCGGCCGAGCTCGTCATCGACCACTCGGTGATCGCCGACCTGTTCGGCAGCGACAACGCGCTCGAGCGCAACGTCGAGATCGAGTACGAGCGCAACGGTGAGCGCTACCAGTTCCTGCGCTGGGGGCAGACCGCGTTCGACGACTTCAAGGTCGTCCCGCCGGGAACCGGAATCGTGCACCAGGTCAACATCGAGTACCTGGCCCGCGTCACCTTCACCCGTGAGGTCCCTTCGACAGGCTCAGGACAAGCGACCGTGCTGCGCGCTTACCCCGATACCTGCGTCGGCACCGACTCACACACCACCATGGTCAACGGCCTCGGTGTGCTCGGCTGGGGCGTCGGCGGCATCGAGGCCGAGGCGGCCATGCTCGGCCAGCCCGTCTCCATGCTCATCCCCAAGGTCGTCGGCTTCAAGCTCAACGGCTCCATCCCCGCCGGCGTCACCGCCACGGATGTTGTCCTCACCATCACCCAGATGCTGCGAAAGCACGGCGTGGTCGGCAAGTTCGTTGAATTCTACGGCGAGGGCGTCGCCCAGGTTCCGCTGGCCAACCGCGCCACCATCGGCAACATGAGCCCCGAGTTCGGCTCCACCGCCGCCATGTTCCCCATCGACGACGTCACTCTCGGTTACCTGCGCCTCACCGGCCGGAGCGAAGACCAGGTCGCCCTCGTCGAGGCGTACTCCAAGCTGCAGGGCCTCTGGCACGACCCGGCCCAGGAACCTGTTTTCAGCGAGTACCTGGAGCTGGACCTCGGCACCGTCGTACCGTCGATCGCCGGCCCCAAGCGCCCGCAGGACCGCGTCGAACTCACCAACGCCAAGTCTCAGTTCGAAATCGACCTGCAGAACTACGCCACTCATGACCTGTCACGGGTGGACGCTGCCGTTGAGGCGTCCTTCCCGGCATCCGACCCGATCGGTTTCACCGCCGAGGACGAACAGAGCGCTCACCAGATCTCGCACCAGCACGTGAGCCACGCTCCGGTGTCGGTGTCCAGCCCGGTGCCGATCACCACGGCCGACGGGGGCACGTACACGCTTGACCATGGCGCTGTGGCCGTCGCGGCCATCACGTCCTGCACCAACACCTCGAACCCGTCCGTCATGCTCGCCGCCGGCCTTCTCGCGCGGAACGCCGTGAAGAAGGGCCTCAAGTCCAAGCCCTGGGTCAAGACCACCCTGGCGCCGGGCTCCAAGGTCGTGACGGACTACTACGCCAAGGCCGGCCTCACCGCTGATCTCGAGGCTCTCGGCTTCTACACCGTCGGTTACGGCTGCACGGTCTGCATCGGCAACACCGGCCCCCTGATCGACGAGGTCTCCGCTGCGATCAACGACAACGACCTCGCTGTCACGGCCGTGCTCTCCGGCAACCGCAACTTCGAGGGCCGGATCAGCCCCGACGTCAAGATGAACTACCTGGCCAGCCCGCCGCTGGTCATCGCGTACGCCCTTGCCGGGTCGATGAACTTCGACTTCGACACCGACGCTCTCGGCACGGACACCGAGGGCAACGACGTGTTCCTCAAAGACATCTGGCCGGACTCCGCCGAGGTGCAGTCCACCATCGACAGCTCGATCGACACCGCCATGTTCACCAAGGAATACGGCGAGGTCTTCGAGGGCGACGAGCGCTGGCGCTCACTTCCGACGCCGGACAGCGAGGTCTTCGAATGGGACCCCAAGTCCACCTACGTGCGGAAGCCCCCGTACTTCGACGGCATGACCCTGGAGACCACGCCGGTGTCCGACATCGTCGACGCCCGGGTGCTGGCCAAGCTGGGCGACTCCGTCACCACCGACCACATCAGCCCGGCCGGCAACATCAAGGCCGACAGCCCGGCTGGCGCCTACCTGCTGGAGCACGGTGTCGACCGTGGCGACTTCAACTCCTACGGCTCGCGCCGCGGCAACCACGAAATCATGATCCGCGGAACCTTCGCCAACATCCGGCTCCGCAACCAGCTGCTTGACGGCGTCGAGGGAGGCTACACCCGCGACTTCACCAAGCCGGATGCGCCGCAGTCGTTCATTTACGACGCCAGCCAGAACTACCAGGCCGCCGGCACACCGCTGGTGATCTTCGGTGGCAAGGAGTACGGCTCCGGCTCGTCACGGGACTGGGCAGCCAAGGGGACCAGCCTGCTGGGCGTCAAGGCCGTCATTACCGAGAGCTTCGAGCGGATCCACCGCTCCAACCTCATCGGGATGGGCGTGGTGCCGCTGCAGTTCCCCGCGGGCGAGAGCTGGGCCTCGCTCGGCCTGGACGGCACGGAGACCGTGTCCATCACGGGCATCGAGGAACTCAACGAGGGCCGCACGCCCAAGACCGTGCACGTCGTCGCGACGCCGACCGAGCATTCCGCGCCGGGCAAGGCGACCGTTGAGTTCGACGCGGTGGTGCGGATCGACACTCCGGGCGAAGCGGACTACTACCGCAACGGCGGCATCCTGCAGTACGTGCTGCGTTCTCTCGTGGCCTAACCGGCAATTCGCAGAATCGTCGCAGACTGGCGCGTAGACTCGGGGAATCCGAACTGCGCGCCCGTTCTGCGTTCTCGTGGCGCGTATTTCGTTGCTTCAATATCGTGAAAGGCTGGCCCAATGACCCTTCTGGAGACGATCCACGGTCCCCGGGACCTCGACGGTCTCTCGAAGGAGCAGCTCGTCGAGCTGGCCGCCGAGGTTCGCGCCTTCCTGGTTGCCGAAATCTCCAAGACCGGCGGTCACCTGGGCCCCAACCTCGGCGTCGTCGAGATGACCATCGCCATCCACCGGCTCTTCGATTCGCCGCGCGACGCGATCGTGTTCGACACCGGGCACCAGTCCTACGTGCACAAGTTGCTCACCGGCCGCCAGGACTTCAGCCGGCTGCGCCAGACCGGCGGGCTGGCGGGCTACCCGCAGCGGCGCGAGTCGGAGCACGACATCGTCGAGAGCTCGCACGCATCCAGTTCGCTGTCCTGGGCCGACGGCATCTCCCGTGCCTTTGAGATGACCGGCCAGAGCGATCGGCATGTCATCGCCGTCGTCGGTGACGGCTCGCTCACCGGCGGAATGACCTGGGAAGCCCTCAACAACATCAGCGACGACAACAATCGCCGCCTGATCATCGTCATCAACGACAATGGGCGCTCCTACGCGCCCACCATCGGCGGCATGGCCCGGTTTCTCAACACCGTGCGGTTGCGCGCCAGCTATAAGGCGGCGTACCTCACCAGTCGCCAGGCGTTCGACCACATGGGAGCGCCGGCCCGTGCCATCTTCCGCGGTGTGCGCGGCGGCCTGCACGGCTTTCTCAGCCGGTTCTCCAACAACGAGGCGTTGTACTCCAACCTCGACATCAAATACATCGGCCCGGTCGACGGACACGACATGGAGGCCATGCTCGAAGCCCTCAGCCAGGCTAAGGACTACGGCGCGCCCGTTATCGTGCACACCATCACCCAGAAGGGCAAAGGCTACGACCCTGCCGTGCAGGACGTCGCAGACCAGTTCCACGCTGTCGGCGTGATCGACCCCGAGACCGGGGAGCCCACCGAGTCCGCCGGAGCTCCGTCGTGGACCTCGGTATTCGCCGACGAACTGCTCAGCCTCGCCACTGAGAATCCCAAACTTGTGGCGATCACCGCGGCGATGCTGCGCCCCACCGGGCTGCACAAGATGGCCGAACGGTTCCCGGAGCGGGTGCATGACGTCGGGATCGCCGAGCAGCACGCGGTCACGAGCGCCGCAGGGCTCGCCTTCGGCGGCCTGCACCCCGTCGTGGCCCTGTACGCCACCTTCATCAACCGCGCGTTCGACCAGGTACTGATGGACGTTGCCCTGCACCGTGCAGGGGTCACGTTCGTGCTCGACCGGGCCGGGGTCACCGGGCCGGACGGCCCGAGTCACCACGGCATGTGGGACCTCGCGATCCTGCAGGTCATCCCGCACATCAGGCTCGCCGCCCCACGCGACTCGACCCGGCTCCGTGAGGAGCTCGCCGAGGCGGTTCTGGTGGACGATGCCCCCACCGTGCTGCGTTTCCCCAAGGGCAGCACGGGCGTGGAATACGACGCGTTGGAACGCCTGCCCGACGGCGTCGACGTGCTCCTGCGCAGCAGCCAGCAGGATGTGCTCATTGTCACGGTCGGCCCGATGGCCGGAATGGGCCTCGAGGTCGCGGAGCGGCTGGCTGCCCAGGGCATCGGCGCGACGGTCGTCGATCCGCGCTGGGTGGTGCCGGTGCCGAAGAGCATCATCGAGCTCGCGGCCCAGCACCGCATCGTGGTGAGCATCGAAGACGGCATCCGCGTCGGCGGCATCGGCACGCGCATCCGCCAGGACCTGCGTGAGGCCGGCGTGGACACGGCGGTCACCGAGCTCGGTCTGCCGGATGAATTCCTCGACCACGGCACCCGCGCCGAGATCCTCGAACGGGTCGGCCTGACGCCGCAGCACATCGCTCGAGACGTCGTGGCGATGGTCCTCGGCAGCAAACTGCCGCACGCCCGTGCTCTGCCCGCGGACTCCACCCGAGCCGAGGGCCCCGGTACGGGCAGCATCCCGCTGCAGCGCGCCCCCCGCGACTGACCCTCCCGGTCAGCCGGCGGCCGCGGCGGAGGCGGGCGCCCGATCCCATCTGTTACCGAAACGGACAAATGCGGCCGGTGTACCGGCCGCATTTGTCCGAACGGGCAACAGTCGCGCTGCCGCGACAGCGCAGCGTGCTAGCCGGGCACGGGTACGCCGGCGGCGGGTGACGCCGACCCGACGCCGCGCACCATCGGGGTGTGGAAGGTGCCGCCGAAGACCCGCTCGCTGGCGCCGACCCTGTCGAGATAGGGCGTGATCCCACCCATCTGGAACGGCCAGCCCGCACCGAGCAGCATGCACAGGTCGATGTCCTCCGGTGCGTGCACCACGTCGTCGTCGAGCATCCGCTTGATCTCGTCGGCCAGGCCGTCCTCCACCCGGCGGAGGATCTCCTCCGCCGTGATCGGTGTTGTTCCGCCAGCGACGATCTTCACCGCACCCTTGTCGAAGCCGGTGATCTTCCCGCTGGAATTGCGTTCAAGGATCTTGCCGTGCTCGGCGAGGCGGTGCAGGTTGGTGCTTTCGAAGAACCGGTCGGGGAACGCCGCGTGGTGGGTGTCCAGCACGTGGGCGCCGACCTTGAGACCCACCAGCTCGAGAAGCTCGAACGGTGTCATCGGCAGGCCGAACGAGGCCAGGGCGCCGTCGACGACCTCGAACGGGGTGCCGGTGTCGACGGCGTGCATGGCTTCACCGAGCAGCTTGGCAAGCACCCGGTTCACCACGAAGCCCGGAGTGTCGCGGGTGATGACGGCGTTCTTGCGCAGCTTGGCGGCGATCACCATCGCGGTCGACAGGGTGGCCTCGTCGGTGGCGGGGGTGTTCACGACCTCGATCAGCGGCATCACGGCCACCGGGTTGAAGAAGTGGAAGCCGACCAGCCGCTCAGGGTGGGCCAGCTTGGCACCGATCTGTTCCACCGACAACGACGAGGTGTTCGTCGCGAGGATCGTGGTGGGGGAGACGTGCTTCTCGATCTCGGCGAAGACGTCCTGCTTCACGCCGAGTTCCTCGAAGACCGCCTCGATGACCCAGTCTGCGTCGGCGAAGTCGGCCTTGTCGGTGGTGCCGGTCACCAGGGCACGCAGCCGGTTGGCCTCGTCGGAGTTGATCCGGCCCTTGTCCTGCAGGGTCTGGATCTCGCCATGGATGTAGGCGACGCCCTTGTCGACCCTGGCCTGGTCGAGATCGGTGATCACGACGGGCACCTTGAGCCGCCGCACGAACAACAGGGCGAACTGGCTGGCCATCAGCCCGGCGCCGATGACGCCGACCTTGCCGATGGGACGGGCCAGAGCCTTGTCCGGGGCTCCCGCCGGCCGTTTGGCGCGCTTCTGCACCAGGTTGAACGAGTAGATGCTCGCGGGCAGCTGGTCCCCGGAGATCAGGTCGGCGAGGGCGTCGTCCTCCCGGGCGAACGCTTCGGCTTTCGTGCCGGTGCGGGCGGCCTTGATCAGGTCCAGCGCAGCGTAGGGTGATGCGGCGACGGTGCCGATGCGCGACTCGAGCATCTTGCGCGCGATGCCGATGGCCGCGTCCCACTTGACCAGGCGTTCGATCTTCCCGGGGGCGTTCGGGCGGGACACGCTTTCGCGGCCGGCGATGACGGCGTCGGCCCAGCGGATCGAGTCCTCGAGGAAGCTCACCGAGCGGAACATCCGGTCGGCGATCCCCAATTCGAGGGCGTCCTTGCCGGTGAGGGTGCGGTTGTTCTTGAGCGGGTTCTCGACGATCACCTTGAGCGCGTTCTCGATGCCGACCAGGTTGGGCAGCAGGTAAGACCCGCCCCAGCCGGGGATCAGGCCGAGGAACACCTCTGGCAGGGCGATCGCCGGGACGGTTTCGTCAACGGTGCGGTAGTCGGCGTTCAGGGCCACCTCGAGACCGCCGCCGAGGGCGAGCCCGTTGATGAACACGAACGACGGCACACCCAGCGTGCCGAGCTTGCCCAGGGCGAAGTGGCCCAACTGGGCGAGCAGCTTACCCACCTCGCGGGACGGAATCTCGCTGACCTTGCTGAGGTCGGCGCCCGCGGCGAGGATGAACGGTTTGCCCGTGACGGCCACGCCGTGGATCTCGCCGCGCCCGGCGCGAGCGGTGAGCTCGTCCATGATGGCGCTGAACTCCAGAAGCGTGACGGGACCCAGAGTGTTGGGCCGGGTGTGGTCCCGCCCGTTGTCCAGTGTCACAAGCGCCAGGGTGCGTCCGCCGGTCAGCGGCACATCCCTGACGAAGGAGTGGGTGACGACTTCATCACCGGAGACCACGACGAGGGGGGAGAAGTCGAGGGTGGCGTAATCGATGGGGCTGCTTGTGGTGGTCATCGCTTGGCTGCCTTCTTGTTGAAGTGCGGGTTTTCCCAGATCACGGTGCCACCCTGGCCGAGACCGATGCACATGGCGGTGAGACCGTAACGCACCTCGGGGTGCTCGGCAAACTGGCTGGCGAGCTGGTTCATCAGGCGCACGCCCGACGATGCGAGCGGATGGCCGATCGCAATGGCCCCGCCGTACTCATTGACCCGGGGGTCCTCGTCGTCGATCCCGAAGTGGTCGAGGAAGGAGATCACCTGCACGGCGAAGGCCTCGTTGAGCTCGAACAGGCCGATGTCGGTGATCGACAACCCGGCCTTGCGCAGCGCCTTCTCGGTCGACGGCACCGGGCCAAGGCCCATCACTTCCGGCTCGACGCCGGCGAAGGCGAAGCTCACGAGCTTCATCTTGACGCTCAGGCCGAGTTCTTTCGCGGCGGCGCCGCTGGCCAGCAGGCAGGCGGTCGCACCGTCGTTCAGGCCGGACGCGTTGCCGGCGGTGATCCGGCCGTGCGGACGGAACGGCGTCTTGAGGCCCGCGAGGCCCTCGAGGGTGGTCTCGGGCCGCGGCGCCTCGTCGCGGGTGGCCAGGCCCCAACCGGCGGCGCTGCGGGTGGCGACGGACACCAGGTCCGGCTGGATCTTGCCGGCTTCGTATGCCGCCGCGACCTTCTGCTGGCTACGCAGGGCGTACCGGTCAGAGCGGCCCTTGGTGTATTCGGGGAATCGGTCGTGAATACGTTCGGCGGTGGAGCCCATGTTCAGGGCATCCTCGCTGACCAGCCGTTCACTGAGGAACCGCGGGTTCGGGTCGACCCCGGCGCCCATCGGATGGCGACCCATGTGTTCGACACCGCCGGCGATGGCGAGGTCGTAGGCGCCGAAACCGATCGCGGCGCCCATGGTGGTGACCGAGGTCATCGCCCCGGCGCACATCCGGTCGATCGCAAACCCCGGCACCGAGACGGGCAGTCCCGCCAACAGTGCCGCAGTGCGCCCCAGAGTAAGCCCCTGGTCACCGGCCTGCGTGGTCGCCGCGATGGCGACATCGTCGATGCGTTCACCCGGCACATTCGGGTTGCGTTCCATGAGTCCGGTGATCGCCTTGACGACCAGGTCGTCGGCGCGGGTATTCCAATACATACCCTTCTCGCCGGCACGACCGAACGGGGTGCGAACCCCGTCCACGAAGACGACTTCAGTTCTCTCGGCCACTTTGCCTCCATCACTCAAAACAGGTATCGCACGATCCTAGGGTGACGGATTAACAGGGAGGGAATCCTTTGATTGTTCCTACGAATCCGCATCCGGGGGCACGGAGGCGCTTTGGTGGACTTCCACAAACGCATCCGCGATTAGTTGTGCGGTCGCCTCAATCTGCCAGTCTCGCGCGCCGAGCACGGCGAGGGCGTCACCGACGGCTGCGGCATCGGCAGGTTCCGGCGGCTGCCACGCCACCCGGCGTAGGTGATCGGGGGTGAGCAGATTCTCCAGGGGCACGGCGCGTTCCTCCGACGCGGCCGTCAGAGCGGCTCTGGCGGCCTTGTAGCGCAGGTCGGCGTCGGGGTTGCGGTCGGCCCATGCCCGTGGCGGCGGCAACGCGTCGCCGTTCGCCTTCACCGAGGGCAGGTCGGTAGTGGCCTGGCCGTGCAGAATGGCTTTCCACCAGCGGTCGAGTTCGGTGCGGCTGGCGCGGCCGTTGAACTCGCGCAAATCGGCAAGGGCGGTCCGGCTTGTGGGCATCAATCGGGCCGCGGCCACGAGGGAGGCATCGGGAACCAGACGGCCGGGTGAGACATCCAGCTCCTGGGCCAGGGCGTCCCTGGCGACCCACAGCTCGCGGGCGACCGCGAGGTTCCGCTGGCCACGCACCGCGTGCAACCCGGACAAGCGGCGCCACGGCTCTGCGCGCGCGGGTTTCGCTTCCTTGGCGAGGACCGCGGCGAATTCCTGCTCGGCTATCCCGGTCTTGCCGGATTCGACAAGGAGCTCGACCATGCTGTTGCGAAGGTCCGGAAGTAGTTCAACATCCAGCGCCGCGTACACCAACCAGCTCTCGGGCAGGGGCCGGGTCGACCAGTTGGCCGCGGAGTGCTCCTTCGCGAGGTGGATGCCGAGGAGTTCCTCGACCACGGTGCCGAGCCCCACCCTGGGCAGGCCGAGCAGGCGTGCCGCGAGCTCGGTGTCGAAGATGCGGGCGGGGTCCAGGCCCACTTCCCGAAGGCAGGCGAGGTCCTGGCTGGCTGCGTGGAGGATCCACTCCTCGCCGTCCAGAGCGGCGTTGAGCTCGCTGAAGTCGCCCAGCGCCGGTGGATCGAAGAGAAAGGTGCCGGCATCCCTGCGGAAGATCTGGATCAGGTAGGCGCGCTGGGAGTAGGTGAAACCGGACGCTCGTTCGGCGTCGATGCCGATCGGACCGGTTCCAGTGGACAGCGTGTCGACTGCGGCGAGGTAGGCCGCGCGGGAATCGATGACCTGGTGGGTGAGCACGGCTGGATCAACCACGGGTTGCCCGGTGTGCCGAGAGATCTGTGACGCCCAGCGAGGTCGGAGCCGAGGTGCCGAGAGTGTTGGAGAGCATGCCGAGGTCGCCGCTGTGGCCGAGATCGGCTCCGATTGATTTCACTGCCATGGTGCTCATTCCCGCGGTCTGCCTACCGGCGCGTTCAGCGCCGGACGAATCGAGGCCGGAGATATCGACACCGACCGTTTCCCGGCCACCGGGCTCCCCGATGTCGACGGCCACTCCCAGGGTATGCAATCCGGGGCCTGTTCGCCGCATAGACGTTGCCGCCGGGCCAATCGGCTCGACAGTGCCGAGCGTGATTCCTGAGCCGGCACGTGCCGAAGCTCCCGGCTCGCCATGGTCGTGTCCCGGTCCGCGGCGTTCAGGACTCGCGTTTCCACCAGCCTCAGGCCCACCGGTGTCGTGTGCCTGCCTGTGCCGGGTGGGGGAGGCCTCCGACGGGTGGCCGTGCCGCGGCGGGACCGGCAGCTCGCCGGCGGGTGGCAGACCGGCCAACATGCACAAGAGTTCTGCCCAGCCTTCGACGTGCGCGGCGAGGTCGTTGTCCAGCGGGCTCCACGACGCGCGCAATTCGATCTGGGCGCCATCGCCCTGATGGGAGAGCTCGCCGAAACCCGAGGAGAGGATCTTGGTGGCGGTCCCGGAGGCGGCTGTGTAGTTCGCACCGCGGGCATCCAGGGCATCGACCAGCCAGGCCCACGCCACGTCGGCGAGGAACGGATCGATGCCGATATCGGTTTCGAGCGGAGCCTGGGCGAAGCAGACGACACGGAACGGACCGCCCCAGCTGTCGGGTTCCTCGGGGTCATAGAGCAGAATGAAGCGCCCGGTTCCGAAGTCGGAATCGCTGCCGTGCCGCACGGGCGTGACGTCCGCAGACAGCGCCACGGCGTACGGCGCGAGGTTCCCGGGGGCCGAAATCTCGGTGACCACCAGCTCGGGACGCGGACTGGACGAACGGATCGCGTCGAGCGCCGCGGCAAACTGCGCAGGGCGCTGGGGCTGATCCTCTGAATCGGGCACGTCTGCAGACTAGAGTTTTTTCCGTGCGCTGGTGCGAGGCACGCCGAGCAGCGCGGAGGTAGGCATGACGGGGATCGATGCACGAGCGGCTACAGGCCACGGCCTGGCGTCGGCCGGACTGGTCATCGCCGGTGGCGTGGTCACGGTCGCGGCGATCGCGACGATCGCGGTGGGGGTGCTGGCCGGCGTGATGGCGCGCCGCATCGTGACCCCGCCCACCAAACGCACCGACGACACTCGGGTGTACCGCGTCGACCTCGCTGCCGGGACGATCACCCTCGAAGCCACCATGGACGCGGTTCTTCCCGGTGACTACAGTTTCTGGTTCGCAGCGGACTCCGGGCACGCCCGACTGGGCGCCATCGTGGACCGCACAGCGAAGACCGTGACCCGTCGGATCATCACGGTGGACTTCGGCGATCTCGGCGCTGCCGGCAGGGGCCGTCTGGGCGGATACTCCTTCGTGGGCCCGTGGGACCTCGGACTCGAGTTCACCAATGTGACGGTGCCGACCGAGCTCGGCGCCGCTCCCGCCTGGCTGATCCCCGCCGAGGAGCCCTCCGGCCGCTGGGTGATCCTGGTGCACGGCCGCGGGGTCCGGCGGCACGAGACCCTGCGGGCGGTGCCGGTCTTCAACGCCGCCGGATACTCGTGCCTGCTCGTGTCGTACCGCAACGATGGTGAAGCGCCGCCGAGCGCCGACGGCCGGTTCGGACTCGGCGACACCGAGTGGAGGGATGTCGAGGCCGCTATCGAGTTCGCGGTGGGCAACGGAGCCACGCAGATCGTCCTGATGGGCTGGTCGATGGGCGGGGCGATCGCCCTGCAGGCCGCGACCCGGGCACGTCACGACGGCCGGCTCACCGGCATCGTGCTCGAATCACCCGTGATCGATTGGGCGGATGTGGTGGCCTACCAGGCGCTCACCCTCCGGCTCCCGCGCGCGGTCGTGCGCGGTGCCCTTGTGGTGATGGGACGGCGCTGGGGACGGGCCGTGACGGGCCTGCACCTGCCCATTGACTTCCCGCGGCTGGACTTCGTGGCCCGGGCGAACGACCTGAGCCTGCCGATTCTCATCCTGCACAGCGACGACGACGGCTACGTCCCATCGACGCCGTCCCGGGCCCTGGCCGAGCGGCGTCCCGACATCGTCACCCTGGTGCCGTTCGAGGTTGCCAGGCACACCAAACTGTGGAACTACGATCCGGCCGCCTGGAATGCGGCCATCCTGGGCTGGCTCGGCAGGCTCGGCACGGCGCACCCCGCCGTGACGGCCGGCGGCGACGTGGACGGCACCTCCGGCACCGTCGGTACCGACGTCTGACGCCGTCAGTCCAGGGCGGCCACCCGTTCACGCAGTTGCCGCTTGGTGCGGCCCAGCATGGCCGTCATACCGCGCAGCCGTAGCGGGGAGACGGCCTGGGTGAGCCCGATCGACTGCGGATAGTCATCCGGAACGGCCAGGACCGCCTCGACGCTCAGCCCATCGAGCCCCTGGGCGAGGATCGACGCGAAGCCGCGGGTGGTCGGGGACTCGGCCGGGGCCGTCGCGTAGAGGTGCACGGCGCGGCCGGAATCGACCTCGACAAAGATGAACACGGGTGACTGGCATTCGACGACCCGTTCGAAGAGGTCAGGGTGGTCTCGGTACCGTTCCGGAAGCTCCGGGAGCTCGTTGGAGAACTCGAGCAGCAGCATCAGGCGATCCGGCTGTTCGAGCGCGAGGAAGTCCTCGCGGATCTCGGCGAGCTGGCTGGGCAGATCGACGATGCTCATCGGGCTGCCGGGGCGATTCCGGGCGAGCTGCCCTGCACGATCGGAACCCGCACGGCGCTGCCCCACTCGGTCCACGATCCGTCGTAGTTGCGCACGTTCTCGAGTCCGAGTAGGTGGGTCAGCACGAACCAGGTGTGGCTCGACCGCTCGCCGATCCGGCAATAGGCGATCACGGGCTCGGTGCCGCTGAGCCCGGCCTCGTCCCGGTAGATGGCGTCAAGCTCTGCGCGAGGACGGAAGGTGGCATCCTCCGCTGCGGCCCGAGCCCACGGCACCGACACCGCCGACGGGATGTGACCGGCCCGCAGGGATCCCTCTTCGGGATACGCGGGCGCCGTGGTGCGTTCGCCGCTGTACTCCTCCGGTGAGCGCACGTCGACGAGGGGATGGCCGAAGTGGGCGAGAACGTCGTCCTTGAAAGCGCGAACCGGCGCGTCCTCGCGTTCGATGACCGGGTACTCGACTCGCGCGGCGGTCTCGCGGTCCGTGGTCAGTTCGCGGCCCTCGTCGATCCACTTCTGGCGGCCTCCGTCGAGCAGACGCACGTCCTCGTGGCCGAAGAGGGTGAACACCCAGAGGGCGTAAGCGGCCCACCAGTTGCTCTTGTCGCCGTAGATGACGACGGTGCTGTCACGGCTGACGCCCTTGCGGCCGAGCAGGTCGGCGAAGCCGGCCCCGTCGATGTAGTCCCGCTCGACGGGGTCGTTGAGGTCGGTATGCCAATCGATCTTGACGGCGCCGGGGATGTGGCCGGTCTCGTAGAGGATGACGTCCTCGTCGGATTCGACGACGACCAGGCCGGGGCTGCCGAGGTGGGCCTGGAGCCAGTCGGTGGAGACCAGACGTTCGGGGTGCGCATAGTCCGCAAACGCCGCGGACGGATCTGTTTCGACTGTCATGGTTTCCTCCCGGAGGGCTCGTGAGTCCGAACGACGGCGCGGCCCTGGTGTGCGTACGTTGAGGGGTGTGCGTGCATTTAGGCTGGTGGTCAACCTGAGCACAGGTCTTAAAGGTACAAGGCGGAACCCCGCACCGAAATTCCGTCTGGGTGCCGGGCAGAAACAGAAACCGGATGTCAGTCATGGTCAGTGCGACCCGAACGCCGCCTCTTCGACTCGTCGACAGGTCGCCCTCCATCACCGGCGCTGAAATCGTGTCGGAACTCGTGCCGCCGCCGCAATTCGAGCATGCCTCGTTCGAGTCCTACCGGCCCGACCTCGACTACCCCTCCCAGCTGAACGCCGTCGAACGGTTGAACGCCTTCGCGGCCTGGCGGGCCCGGCCGGGCGGATTCTTTTCCCGCACCCGCAAGGCCAAGGCCGAACTGCCCGGCATCTACCTGGACGGCGGCTTCGGGGTGGGCAAGACCCACCTGCTCGCGGCGCTCTGGCACGGCGCACCCGGACCCAAGTACTTCGGCACTTTCATCGAGTACACCGCACTGGTCGGGGCCCTCGGCTACGCCGAGACCGTGACCCAGCTGACCGGCGCGAAGCTCATCTGCATCGACGAGTTCGAGCTCGACGATCCGGGTGACACCATGCTGATGACCCGGCTGCTTGGCGAGCTGATCGCCACCGGTACCCGGGTTGCGGCCACGTCGAACACGCCACCGAACTCGCTCGGCGAGGGCCGCTTCGCTGCGGCTGACTTCTTGCGGGAGATCCAGGCCATGTCCGCGAACTTCGAAACCGTGCGAATCGACGGCCTCGACTACCGGCGCCGGGATGCGTCGGGACACGCCGACGTCGTGTCGCCCGAGGACTTCGACCATCTGAGCGAGGCCCTGCTCGAGCGCGGATCCCGGGTGACCATCGATGACTTCGGTGCGCTGATGAAGCACCTCAGCACCGTGCATCCGTCGAAGTACATCAAGATGATCAGAGGCCTTGACGTGATCGCACTGCGAAACGTCTTCCTGCTCACCGATCAGACCGATGCCCTGCGGCTTGTCGCCTTCATCGACCGGGTCTACGACGCCGAGATCCCGATCATCGCCAGCGGTGTTCCGCTGCACGACGTGTTCGATGCCGAGATGATGGAGGGCGGCTACCGTAAGAAGTACCAACGCTCCCAATCCCGGATGGTGGCGCTCACCACCGGGGAGCTGCCGCCGCACGCTGAATAGCCTGCAGGCCCGAAACACGCTGTCAACCTGGCCAGCGGTCGGTTGTGGGCATCCATCTTGTCGGTGGCGTCATCGGCACCGTGTACCTGGGCTTCTTCGAGATCGAGGTAGTGTTCGGGTGTGTCTCGCACCCGACGCCTTATCGCCGTCCTTCGTTCTGCGGTCATGGGAACCGCGGCGGGAGGTGCCGGGACTGCCACGACACCTGCTCCTCAGCCCGTTCCCGGCCAATCCGGACCGGATGCCACGATCGAGCTCGATCCGACGAGACTCGGTCGACCGGGGTGGGGTTACGCGCCCGAAAGCGATGGAGCGCTGGACCCCGGTGAAATCGTCTGGACCTGGGTGCCGTATGAGGAGCGGGACGGCCGAGGTAAGGACCGGCCGGTGGCGATCATGGCGACCCTGGGCCGGGGAAACCTGCTCGCGATTCAGCTGACCAGCAAGGACCACTCCGGAGACGACCACTATGTTCCGCTCGGCGTCGGACCGTGGGATCACGACCGGCGACCGAGCTGGGCGGGCATCGCCCGGGTGTTCCAGGTACGCCAGGGTGGCGTGCGCCGGGAGGGAACCGTGCTTGACGCCGCACGGTACGCCCTGATCGAGCGGGCGATGCGGGATCGCTTCCAGTGGCGTTGACGCCACCAGTCCAGATCGCCCCGCAGCATCACGCACAGTCGTCCCGCCCCCTTGACCAGGGCGGGCCACCGCGGCAGTATCACCTCACTGGCGGTGACCCGAACGCCGCGAGAAGCCCCGTCAAGGTCCCGGACATCCGGGGCCTTGACGGAGTACCGCGCGATGGATGCAAATCGAGGACGTTTCCCGATGGCCCCCCACTTTCCCCGGTGGCCCCGCTTACTCCGGCAACGCCACTCACTCGGCCGCTTTCAACGCCATCGGCCTTTGTGCTTCCCGCGGGCCTCGTCGAGGAACCGGACTGGTACCTGCACCGCCCGCGGCTGGACGCCCTTCTGGAGCGTTTGCGAGGCCTGAACGCCCGCATCCTCGTTCTCTGGGATGCCGCCGGTTCCGGAAAGACAACGCTGATGGCGAACTGGGCCAGGCAACTGCGGGCGGACGGCCATAAGGTGGACTGGTTCACCGGATCCGACCTGCACGAGGCCAGGGGCGCCGACGAGATCCGGCGCAGGCTCACGGCCCAAGCAGAAGGGCCGGCGCAAGCAGAAATCCCGATGCCGTCGGAACGCACCGCGCCATCAGCCTGGACCGGAACGGAACCCCGTTTCGTCTTCGTCGACGACCTGCACCTCGCCGAACACTCAGCACGCGACGGTCGCACCAACGTCACCGGGATCCTCGAGGCTCTGGTCGACACACCATCGGGTATTCGCCTCGTCGTCTCCGGTCGGCACCGGCCCGCGGCGGGAACAGCCCCGCTGGAGGCTGCCGGTGTTCTCATCCAGTGTCCCGACGACACCTTGGCCTTCACCCTGGCGGAGACCTTCGAGCTCGCCGCGCTGCACCGCATCGACCTGCCCGCCGACGTTGGCGCTGTCCTCCGGCGCCACACCGGCGGCTGGGCGACCGGGCTTGCTCTGGCGCTCACCTGGCGGCAGGCGGAGGGAGCCGCCCTGGACCTCAGGCGCTTCGACGGCGACAATCCGGCGGTGGCCGACTACCTCGCGGCCGAGGTCGTGGCGGGTCTGGATACCGGTGATCGGGTGGTCCTGATGCACTCGGCCCTCAGCGAGGTCGTCGCGCTCGACCTCGCTGTGGCGGTGTCGGACCGGTTCGATGCCGGCGACGTGCTCGAACGATTGGCTCGCCACAACACCCTGATCGCGCGCGACCCAACCGCGACCGGCGGGACTGGGTACCGGTATCACCCGATCCTGCTCGCCTACCTGCAGGCGGAAGGACGACGACTCGACGCCGGCGCTGCCACCGCCCGCCATCGCCTCGCCAGCCGTTGGTACGCGGACAGGGCCTGCGGTGCAGCGGCGATCGAGCAGTCGCTGCTGGCAGACGACGCCGACGTGGTCGGCGAGCTTCTCGAACGGTTCGGCCTCGGTCTTGTCGTGTCCGGAGCAACCGACCTGGTGCGCCGGGCGCTCGACCACATCGACGGACGGGTGGCATCGACGGCGACCCTGTGCCTGCGCCTGTTGCTCGAGCCGCCCTACGCGCCTGCGCGACGCCGGGTGCACCAGCTCCTCGCGGCCGCCGACGCTGCAGTCCAGGCCCCACCCGATCAGACTCAAGACACCGCGAGCTCGGACCGGTGGGCGTTCATCGTCGAGATCCTGCACTCGTTTCACGCCACCGAGAGGTCCGAGATCGAGAGCCACCTGGAAACCCTGCAGGCCGGCACAACGGCGCCGGCCCGGCAAGCCCTTGCTGTCGACCTCCTGGCGGCGACGGCGGAAGGACGTTGCCTCGACAAGCTCGGTCAGCCGGGTCCGGCCGAAGACATCCTCAGAGAGGTGGCCGACACAGCCAGGCTCGCCGAGTTCGACTGGTTGTTCCTCCTGGCCAGCGACCTGGCGGCGACCGCGGCGGGGCATGCCGGGAACTGGCTCCACGTGGCCATGCTGGAAGGCCAGATGGCCGCGACGGCACCAGCCGCGACGACGTCGACGATTGCTTCGACTGCGGCTTCTGAGCGTCCAGCCGGGCCGCCCATGGACTACGCCACGGGCCGGGCGCTCCTCTACGCGATGATTCATCGGTACGAGGGCTGCGAGCCTGTCGACCAGGTGACGCTGGAGATGTTGGCGGCAGTCGGTGCCACTGGTGCTGATGCCGGGGTGAGCGTTCCTGCCGAGGTCCTGTTGCTCCTCGGCCAGCTGGACAACGCGGCGCGCGCACGACAGGCCCTCGACAGGCTGATCCTCCTGATGCGGGAGGTCGGCGCTGAGCATCCGCGTGCCCTGAGCCTGTGCTGCATACCCCTGATCGAGGTGAGCGGGGCGCTGGACGGGCGCGCGGAAACGCAGCTGGTGGTGCGACTGATCGAGCGGGCGCTGGGGGAGGACTCCCTGGAGTCGCTCGTCATCAGGTTCCTTCTTGTTCCCCCCACCAGGGCGGGCCACCCCGCAGAAGAACGCCTTCGCGCCGCGGCGCTTGAGGAGCTCTCGGCCTGGCGCGGGTCAACCATCGTCAGCGCTTGGCTGGCCCTTGCCCACGTGGCCGAGGTGTCCGGCCGCCACGTCGAGGCGGACGCACGCCTGCTTCGAGCGTTGCGACTCGCGAGCAGGCTGGGTTGTATACGTCCCTTCCTGGCGCTCGGGGGACAGGGCAGCGGACTCATCCGCGGCCGGATCGGCAGGCTCGGCGATCTCGACGACTTCGCCCGACACATCCTGCAGTGCGCCGACAAGCTGCACGCACCGGCCCGGCCGTCAGTCCAGGAGCACAGCCGCAGCAGTCCTGCGCTCACGCAACGGGAGCGTGAGGTCCTCCGTGAGCTGCCGTTCCACCAGTCCGTGGCGGATATTGCGCGTAAGCGCAACGTCAGTCCGAATACTGTAAAAACCCACTTGCGCAACATCTATCAGAAGCTCGAGGCCACCAACCGCACGGATGCCGTGGCGATCGCCCAGGATCGTGGGCTGCTTTAGCCGCGACCGCACTAGATTCACCCGATCCGGGTGACTCGATGGCGTTGGGTCACGGCGACACTGAGCCCGAACCGGGTGGCAGCGCTGCTGCCGCACGTTGGCTGCCGTGCGTTGGCCGGCGCGTCTTGAGGAAGGGACAACCGATGGTGGAATTCAGGTACGGACCCGTGGAGATACTCCTGATCTCCTTCGATGGAGACAGGCCGGGCGCCGCGCTCACCAGGGCGCTGCGCGAGCTGATCGAGGAGAAGACCATCACCCTGCTCGACCTGCTTTTCGTCGCCCGCGACGCGGACGGGGAACTGCAGATCGTCGAGGTGGAAGACCTACCCCAGAAGGCGGAATTACCCGACCTGGAACTCGGCGAAATCGGCCTCGCCGGCCTGGACGATGTCGAGGAGCTAGCGGCGGAACTGCC
This sequence comes from Cryobacterium sp. SO1, assembly GCF_004210215.2. NCBI lineage: Bacteria > Bacillati > Actinomycetota > Actinomycetes > Micrococcales > Microbacteriaceae > Cryobacterium > Cryobacterium sp. SO1. The sequence goes on along the minus strand of NZ_CP067394.1, from coordinate 2,133,811 downwards.
GCCGGGTACCTCGGCTGCTGTTCTCGTGGTCGAACTTGCCTGGGCGCGGAACTTCGCCAGTGTTCTGGCCGCTTCCGGTGGTGCTGTACTGCATCAGGAGCGCATTCCCGCCGCCGTCGTGAATGAGGTGCTCGAAGCCGCACGCTGACCCGGTGTCGTCCCCCCACCCCTCCCGTTCGCAGCCGGCATCCACCCACAGCCGGCCTCCACCCACAGCCGGCCTCCACCCACAGCCGGCCTCCACCCACAGTTAGGACCAGATTATGTCACCACGTCGAATGGGACGCCCCGGGCTGATCGGCATGGCCGCACGGACAGCGGTTGTCGCCGGTACGGCCACGGCCGTGAGCGGCAATGTGCAGCGTCGGCAACAGTCCCGTGCCCAGAACGCCCAGGCGGAGGCCGATTCCCAGGCCCAAGCCCAGCAGGCCGAGTACGCCGCTCAACAGGAGCAGGCAGCTCCGTCGGCGCCGGCGGGCGACTCCGCCTTGCTTGACCAGCTGAATCAGCTCTCGCAGCTTCACAACGCCGGAGTGCTCAGTGATACCGAGTTCACGGCCGCGAAGGCAAAACTGCTGGCCTGATCGGACACGTGCTCCTGGCGATTCCCCACGCCGGGTGCCGGACCGCTAGCCTACGTGGAGGGAGCGGGGCCTTCTGGCGTCGCGACGTCACGTTCGCCTGTCGCAGACCGGAAGGAAAACATGTTTGAACTCCTCACTCCGATAATCGGTATCGCCTTTCTCGTCATCGTGGTCGGGCTGATCGTGCTTGTCTATGCCCGCTCGGTGTACAAGAACGCCGGGCCGGACGAAGCCCTCGTCATCACCGGGAAGAAGTCAAAGAAGACCATCGTCGACGGAGCGACCCTCGAGGAGTCGGGTCAGCGGGTCGTGCACGGCCAGGGCGTGTTCATCACCCCGTTCTTCCAGAAGGCGTTCAAGATCAGCCTGCGCAGCCGGGCGATCGAGATCACGGCCGTCGCCCAGGACCGCAACGGCATCACATTGACCGTGGAGGCCGTCGCGATCGTGAAGGTCGGCGACGACCCCGCCGCGATCCGCGCCGCCGCCCAGCGCTTCACCGGCCAGGACAAGAACATCGACAACTTCGCGCAGGAGGTGCTCAGCGGTTCGCTGCGGTCGTCGATCGGCGCCACCGACGTGATGACCATCATCCAGAAGCGCGACGAACTGGGCACATCGGTGCTGGCCACCGCCCGGGAATCCCTGGCGAACCAGGGCGTCGACGTGGACTCGTTCGAGATCAAGGGCATCACCGACGCCAACGACTACATTCGGGACCTCGGTCGTGCCGAGCAGGCCAAGGTGCGCCGCCAGGCCGAGGTGGCCGAGCACCAGGCCAACCGGGAGGCCCAGGAGGCCTCGATCATCGCCGAGCAGGCCGTGGCAGAAGCCCAGAACACCCTGGCGCTGCGCAAGGCGGCCCTGCAGCTCGACACCGACAAGGCCTCCGCAGAGGCTGCCGCGGCCAAGCCGCTGGCCGAGGCCAAGGCCCAGCAGAACATCGTGCAGGAGCAGGAACTCACGGCTAAGCGTCGCGCCAGCCTGCGCAAGGCCGAGCTCGACTCCGAGGTCAACGCGGTCGCCGACGCCGACGCCTACCGTGTGCGGGTCTCCGCCGCCGCCGCCGCCGAGGCGCGCGTCGCGGCTGCCAACGCCGACCGCGACAGCCGGGTCGCCTCCGCGGAGGCCATCCGGGCGGAAGGCCAGGCCAACGCCGACGCCATCCTGGCCCGCGGTTCGGCCGAAGCCGAGGCCACCCGACTCAGCGCTCAGGCCGTTGCCGAGCAGTCCGAAGCACTCATCCAGCTCCGCCTGGTCGAGATGCTGCCGAAGATCGCGCACGAGCTCGCGGCTCCGATGGGCAACATCGACCAGCTGACCGTCATCTCGACCGATGGTGCCAGCCAGCTCAGCAAGAACGTCGCCTCCGGCTTCACCGAGGTCGACGCTGTGCTGAACTCCACCATGGGAGTGGGCATCAGGGACCTGCTCAGCGGGCTCATCGGCGGCACTGCGGCCGGCACGGCTTTGGCGAAGGCCCAGGCGGGCGACGGCGTCGTGCCCGTTCAGTCACCGACGCAGGTGCCGGTCCCTGTGCAGCCCGACGCCATGCAGCCCGACGCCGTCTAGCCCAGACGTGTCAGAGCCCTGGCCGATATCGGCCGTCGCCCCGCCTCTGGCCGGCCGGGCGACGGCCAGCCAGCGATGGTCGAATCTGGTCTTCCTGCACTGGCGCGTGACGCCGGAGCAGGTTGCACCGCTGCTTCCGGACGGCCTGAAGCCTGACGTCTTCGATGGGTCGAGCTGGGTGGGACTGATCCCGTTCGTGCTCGACCGGGCGACGGTGTTCGGCAGTCCACCGGTACCCTTTTTCGGGAACTTCGTCGAGGTGAATGTGCGCCTGTACGCGGTGGATGCCCGCGGTCGCCGTGGTGTGGTGTTCGTCTCACTCGAGGCATCCCGCCTCGCGGCGGTTCTGGCCGCACGGGCGTTGTTCTCGATCCCGTACATGTGGGCACGCACCAGCCTGGACCTGGGCGCCGGGGAGCTCCGCTACAGCTCCACCCGTCACCTCGCCGCCGGCGCCCACAGCAGCATCGTGGTGCGCCCCACGACTCGCGCGGTCGTCGGCGAGCCGCTGGCCGACTTTCTCACCGCGCGTTGGGCGCTGTTCACCCGAGTACGCGGACGCACCGTGCATCTGCGCAACCACCACGAGCCCTGGGGCCTGTTCGCTGCCGACCTGGTGTCACTCGAGGACACCCTGCTGGCGACGGCGGGGTTCCCGGGACTCGCCGGCACCCGGCCGCCGGATTCCGTGCTCTATTCGCCGGGCGTGACGACCTGGTTCGGCACCAGGGGGTAGTGCGACGGACCGCGCCGGATGCGCCGACTTCAGAGCCGACTGGCACGCACGACGGCATCGGCGGCCGGGCTCGGCGAACCGTCGGGCCCACTGATCGTGCGGGTGCGGGCCTCGGCCACGTTGATGTGCCACCGGGCGGGATCGAGCGTCGCCACCACCTCGTCCGCGGAGAAAAACAGATCGGGGTCGGGCATCCGATGCGCCGTGGCGTGCACATCTGAGACATCGTGGCCGACGATCAACAGCGTGCCGCCGGGGGCGACAGCGTCGGCGAGTGCGCGAAAAAGCACCGTGCGAGGCGCTGACGGCAGGTGCATGAACTGCGCCGTGACGAGGTCGTATCGGCTGGCCGGGGGAGCCCAGCGGGTGAGGTCGTGCTGTTGCCAATCGATGCGGCCGGCACTGGCCACAGCGGCGGACGGGTCCCCGCCGGCCCGTCGGCTGCGGGCCGCGGCGCGTTCGAGGGCGACCACCGAGAAATCGACGCCGGTCACCTGCCAGCCGCGGCAAGCGAGCCAGATCGCGTCGGCCCCTTCCCCGCAGCCGATGTCGAGGGCACGCCCCGGGGTCAGGTCGGACGTCTCGGTCACCAGCACCGGGTTGGCTGCACCGCTCCAGACATCGTCAAGGGCGCTGTAGCGGTCGTCCCAGTATTCTCGGTCGAAATCGGTGCGCATCAGTTGTTTCCTTCACGGTTGTTGATGGCCTGCACCGGCGCCCAGATGCCGTGGCGGCGATCGCCGAGATGCGCGTCGCTGTTTTGAGCCTCGGCAGCAGCCGAGAAGGGCCGCCGGTACAACGCGACGGCGCTCTCCAGCTCCTCCTGGATGAGCTCGGCGTTGATCGCCGTGGCCACACCGAGACCGGCGGCAGCCGCCACGACCACCTGGGCCATCAGATTGGTCGAGTTCCCCGCCGCCCAGACGCCGGCCACCACGGATCCGTCACTGAGCACCCGGCCGCTGTCATCGGTCTCCAGGCGGCTGCCGGCGCCCATCGGATGCGGTGTCGAGCCCAACCCGAGCCCGGTCAGGAACCGGGTGCGGGCCGTGAAGACCGGCCCGACCACCAGCGCGTCCAGCGGAATCAGGTGTCCGCCGGCAAGTCGCACCCCGGTCAGTGCGTCGTTGCGGATGTCGAGGGCGGCGACGGGGCCGATCACGACGCTGATGCCACGAGCGGCCAGTTGCTCCCATTCGGCCTCGGTCGGTCCCTGATCCTCCGAGATCGTTCCGTCCGCGGCCAACATGGCCCCGTGCAGCACCAGGGTGATGTTCGGGCTCCACTGACGGAAGAGCAAGGCCTGGTGGACCGATCTCGGTCCCGTGCCGAGGATGCCGATCGCCTGATCCCGCACCTCCCAGCCGTGACAGTACGGGCAATGCAGCACATCGCGTCCCCAACGCTCGCTCAGGCCCGGCACCGCGGGGAGTTCGTCGACGAGTCCGGTTGCCACCAGCAGCCGGCGCCCGGATGCCGTGGTGCCGTTCTCGAGACACACAGTGAAGCCGCGCGGTGAGCGCCGGGTGTCGGCTGCCCGGCCCGACACGATGGTGACGCCGTAGGAGCGAGCCTCCTCCTGGCCGAGGCGCACGAGGTCGCCGGGACTGAGTCCGTCGCGGGTGAGGAAGCTGTGTACCCCGGCGGCGGGTGCGTTGCGTGGTTTGCCGTCATCGATGACGAGGACCGAACGTCGGGCGCGTCCGAGCACGACGGCCGCGCTGAGTCCTGCCGCGCCGCCACCGATGATCACCACGTCGTACACCGGTGGGGTGATTGCTGTTGTGGAGGGTACGGCGGCGGAGGTCTCTGGGCCCGGCAGCGGGGCGTCTCGGTTGGTCATATGCCCATGGTGGAGCGCACAGGATGTCTTGACAAGTTGAATTGCCACGGCGGCAAGTCACCGACCGTGAACCGGGCCCGCCGCGTTGACCTGCTTCGCGTAGAGGACCGGCTCCGACGAATCAGGCGGTTTCGACGAAATGCGCGAACGGCCGGAGCCGGCGCCGGCGAGTAGCATCGGCTGGGTGTGCCCCGTGACGGGTTGCCACCATCGCCGCACCCGCTCAGCGGGCGCGGATCACTTCAGGACGGAACCATCATGACCAGCCCAGCAGAGGCGCCAGCAGCCGGCGTCATCCTCGACGCCACCACCGTCCTCGGCGCCGAGCACTACTCAGCAGAGCTGGTTGACGCCGTGCGGGCGGCCACCAACGCTGCCGCCATTGCCGCTGGCTTGTGGTTCGGGCGCGGCGACAAGAACGCCGCGGACGCGGCAGCCGTGGCCGCGATGCGGGCCGAGTTGCTGACGGCGCCGTTTGCGGGGTTCGTGGTCATCGGCGAGGGCGAGAAGGACGACGCACCGATGCTGGCCAACGGTGAGGAGCTCGGCTCGGGCCAGGGTCCGGCCTGCGACATCGCCGTCGACCCGCTGGACGGGACCAGGCTCGTGCAGGAGGGCCTGCCCGGCTCGGTCTGCGTGATCGCACTGGCCCCGCGTGGCACGCTGTTCGATCCCCGGGACGTGTTCTACATGGACAAGCTCATCTCCTCGGCGCCGGCCCGCGGTGTTCTGGACCTGCGAACAACTCCGACCGCGAACGTGCACCGCCTGGCAGAAGCGCTGGGCAAGCCGGTCAGCGAGATCGCCGTGGCGGTGCTGGACAAGCCGCGACACGCGAGCCTGGTGGCCGAATTGCTCGGGATCGGGGCGCAAGTCGAGTTGGCGGGGGAGGGGGATGTCTCCTCGGCGATCGCCGCAGCAACGCCCGGCGGCCGGATCGACCTGGCCATGGGGATCGGCGGCACCCCGGAGGGCGTGCTCACCGCGTGCGCCGTGCGGGCCCTGCAGGGCTTCATGGAGGGCAAGCTCGCTCCCCAGACCGATGAGCAACTGCGCATGGCGCTGGCCGCCGGGCACGATCTCGACCGGGTGCTGACCCTGGACGACCTCGTGGCCAGTGATCGGGTCCTATTTGCCTCGTCGCCGGTGAAATCAGAATAGGCCGGTTGCTGTCAGCGACTGCATCAACGAGCAAGACCCCCGGTTTCCCGGGGGTTTTTCGGTGGGCGATGCGGGACTCGAACCCACGACCTCTTCCGTGTGAAGGAAGCGCGCTACCAACTGCGCCAATCGCCCGAAGCACACCCGAAAACCTCTCGACTGCGACATCTGATACTAGACCAGACGGGGGCCCGAGCGCACATCGAGACGCCACGACACGCTGCGTCCGCTCGGTTTGAATATGCGTCGCACTATCGGCTAGAGTCTTCAACGCACGCAGAAATGCGAGCAGTTGCGGATGTGGCGCAGTGGTAGCGCATCACCTTGCCAAGGTGAGGGTCGCGAGTTCGAATCTCGTCATCCGCTCGAAGTTGAATCGGCCGAAAGGCCGTTTCTCTTTACCAGGCACGTACGAAAAAGCACGGTCGGTTTGACAAGCACGGTGGATTGGCCGAGAGGCGAGGCAGCGGCCTGCAAAGCCGTATACACGGGTTCGAATCCCGTATCCACCTCCAGCCTGAACAGCACGCAACTGCTGTGACGGATCTGGGCGATTGGCGCAGCGGTAGCGCGCTTCCCTGACACGGAAGAGGTCACTGGTTCGATCCCAGTATCGCCCACAGAGAATCGTAAGCTTTCAACCAGAAACCCCCGGTGAACCCGGGGTTTTTTGTTTTTTCCCCGTGATTCCGCGGTACAACGGGGATTTCGCGGCCAAGTTGGCTCGGCTCGAGCCGTGGTGTCACACGGCGTGCTCAGGATCGAGTAGAGTCTTCCAAGCACGCAGAAATGCGAGCAGTTGCGGATGTGGCGCAGTGGTAGCGCATCACCTTGCCAAGGTGAGGGTCGCGAGTTCGAATCTCGTCATCCGCTCGAAGTGAATCGGCCGAGAGGCCGATTTTCTTTGGGTGTACTGGTTCAGTGAACACGGTGGATTGGCCGAGAGGCGAGGCAACGGCCTGCAAAGCCGTCTACACGGGTTCGAATCCCGTATCCACCTCCAGCCCGTGAGAATTCTTCGCGGTTCTGGGCGATTGGCGCAGCGGTAGCGCGCTTCCCTGACACGGAAGAGGTCACTGGTTCGATCCCAGTATCGCCCACCATCTGTGCCGCCAGCATGAACGTTCGGTCTGGCGGCCTTTCGGTCCTTGGCACCCGAGGCGATTCCGCAGAAACGCTGCAGGACGCATTGCTCACCCTGCGGGACAAACGCGTCACCGTCGATCTGGATGCGTTCTGTGCCGCTGCGGGCCTGCAGCCGCTCAACCGGGCCTGACCCGCACCCCGACACCAAGCAGACCGGCGCCCGCTAAAGTTGGATGATTCGCAATTCAAGGGAGCTATTCACGTGGTTGACGGTTTTGAGCTATTCACCGACCGATCCGTTGTCGCCATGCGCGTCAACGGCGAGCTCAGGGACCTCGCCACGACGGTGACCGAGACCGATGACGTCACCCCGGTGACCATCGACTCTCCAGACGGCCTGAACATTCTGCGCCACTCCGCCGCCCACGTGCTTGCGCAGGCCGTCCAGACCGTCAATCCGGCCGCGCGCCTGGGCATCGGCCCACCCGTCACCGACGGCTTCTACTACGACTTCGACGTTGCAGAGCCCTTCACGCCCGAGGACATCAAGTCGCTCGAGAAAGCAATGGATCGGATCATCCGCCAGGGCCAGCGCTTCGTGCGCCGTGTCGTGACCAATGATGAAGCCCGCGCCGAACTCGCCGCGGAGCCGTACAAACTCGAGCTGATCGGCCTCAAGGGGGTCTCGACAAGCTTGACCAACGATTCTTTCGCCGACGACGAGTCCGTCGAGGTGGGCGGCGCCGAGCTGACCATTTACGACAACGTCGACCCGAAGACCGGCGAAACCGTGTGGAAGGACCTCTGCCGCGGCCCGCACCTGCCCAACACCCGGATGATCGGCAACGGCTACTCGCTCACCCGCTTGGCCGCCGCCTACTGGCGCGGGTCGGAGAAGAACCCGCAGCTGCAGCGCATCTACGGCACCGCCTGGCCCTCCAAGGACGAAATGCGCGCCTACCAGGCGCGACTGGCCGAAGCGGCCAAGCGCGACCACCGCAAGCTCGGCCAGGAGCTGGACCTGTTCTCGTTCCCCGAGGAGATCGGCTCCGGCCTGGCAGTGTTCCATCCCAAGGGCGGCATCATCCGCTCCGAGATCGAGAACTACATGCGCGAACGCTTGCTCGCCAACGGCTACGACCTGGTCAACACCCCGCACATCACCAAGGGACACCTGTTCGAGACCAGCCAGCACCTCAACTGGTACCGGGACGGCATGTTCCCGCCGATGCACCTCGACGAAGAGGTCGACGCCGAGGGCAACATCACCCGCCAGGGGCAGGACTACTACCTCAAGCCCATGAACTGCCCGATGCACAACCTCATCTTCAAGGCTCGCGGCCGCAGCTACCGCGAACTCCCGTTGCGGCTGGCAGAGTTCGGCACCGTGTACCGCTACGAGAAGAGCGGCACCCTGCAGGGCCTCACCCGCGTGCGCGGGCTCACCCAGGACGACGCTCACATCTACGTGACGCAGGACCAGGTGCGGGCCGAGGTCGCCAGCCAGCTCGAGTTCGTCTTCGAGACCCTCCGTGGTTATGGCCTGACCGATTTCTACCTCGAGCTGTCCACTCGCGACCCGAAAAAATCCGTCGGCACTGACGAACAGTGGGAAGCCGCGACCGATACCCTGCGCCAGGTGGGCGAGGCTTCTGGGCTCGAACTCGTGGCCGACCCCGGCGGAGCGGCGTTCTACGGCCCGAAGATCTCGGTGCAGGCCCGCGACGCGATCGGTCGCACCTGGCAGCTGTCAACGGTGCAACTCGACTTCAACCAGCCCGAGCTGTTCGACCTCGAGTACACCGCACCGGACGGCACCCGTCAGCAGCCCGTCATGATCCACCGCGCACTGCTCGGTTCGATCGAACGGTTCTTCGCCATCCTTCTCGAGCACTATGCCGGGGCCTTCCCGGTCTGGCTTTCTCCGGTGCAGGTCATCGGCATCCCGGTCTCCGAACAGTACGAGGACTACCTCCGGGAGGTCCTGGCGACTCTCAAGGGCTCCGGGGTGCGCGTGGAGCTCGACTCGTCCAGCGACCGGATGCAGAAAAAGATCCGCAACGCCACGCTGCAGCGGATCCCGTTCCAGCTCATCGTCGGCGAAGACGACCGGGCCAACGGTGCGGTCAGCTTCCGGTTCCGCGACGGCACCCAGGAGAACGGGGTGCCCGTCGCCGACGCCATCCGCCGGATCCTCGCGGCAATCGGCACTCGCGCGCAGGTCCTCGGCGCCACCGACTTCGCCGAGGGCGGCGCACCGATCGCCCCCGTCGGTGCGGCCACCGTGGAACGGGTCTGAGGATGACCGATGCCACTCCGGCAGTCCCAGACACCGGCGGTCCGCTGGACACCCCCTGGGACCGTTTGTCCGGCAGTCCGCAGGACTTCACCGATGGGGTCCAGGTGGAGCACTCCGGCGACTTCGCCGCCGTACCGGATGCCTTCCAGCGACTGTGGACCCCGCACCGCATGGTCTACATCCAGGGCGGCCAGCAGCCGCATCCCGATGACTGCCCGTTCTGCATCGCACCGTCGATGGACGACGAGAAGGCACTCATCGTGGCGCGCGGCACGTACGCCTACGTTCTGCTGAACCTGTTTCCGTACAACAGCGGCCACCTGCTGGTCTGCCCGTACCGGCATGTTGCGACGTACGACGAGGCCACCCCCGAGGAGGTCGCCGAAATCGGTAGCCTGACCCAGGTGGCCATGCGCGTGCTCAGGGCCACCTCCGGGTGCGACGGGTTCAACCTGGGGATGAACCAGGGTCGGATCGCGGGCGCCGGCATCGCCGAGCACCTGCACCAGCACATCGTTCCGCGGTGGGCGCTGGACTCGAACTTCTTCCCGATCATCGCCGGCACCAAGGCCATTCCGCAGCTTCTGGGTGACGTGCGCCGCTCCGTGGCGGACGGCTGGCCGGTCGGGGAATCCTGACCCGCGTAATGTCCGCTCCTTTTCTCATCACCAGTGCCAACGGCCCGTCGGACGGCACCAGACGCAAGGAATAGAATCGTAGCTATGACTGACACTACTTCCACCGAGCAGTTCGGCTCGAGCCGCGTCAAGCGCGGACTCGCTGAGATGCTGAAGGGCGGCGTCATTATGGACGTCGTCAACGCCGAGCAGGCCCGGATCGCCGAAGACGCCGGCGCCGTCGCCGTCATGGCTCTCGAGCGCGTCCCGGCCGACATCCGCTCGCAGGGGGGTGTCGCCCGCATGAGCGACCCCGACCTGATCGACAGCATCATCGCCGAGGTCTCCATTCCGGTGATGGCCAAGGCCCGCATCGGCCACTTCGTCGAGGCCCAGGTGTTGCAGGCCCTCGAGGTCGACTACATCGACGAATCCGAGGTGCTCAGCCCCGCCGACTACGTGAACCACATCGACAAGTGGAACTTCACGGTGCCGTTCGTTTGCGGTGCGACCAACCTGGGCGAGGCGCTGCGTCGCATCACCGAGGGCGCCGCGATGATCCGCTCCAAGGGCGAGGCCGGCACCGGCGACGTCTCAGAGGCCACCAAACACATCCGCACCATCAAGGGTGAGATCGCCCGGCTCTCGTCGCTCACCAGGGACGAGCTGTACGTGGCCGCCAAGGAACTGCAGGCGCCGTACGAACTGGTCGCCGAGATCGCCGCGACCGGCAAGCTGCCCGTCGTGCTCTTCACCGCGGGCGGCGTGGCCACCCCGGCCGACGCGGCCATGATGATGCAGCTCGGCGCCGACGGTGTCTTTGTGGGCTCGGGCATCTTCAAGTCCGGCAACCCGCAGGAACGCGCCAACGCAATCGTCAAGGCCGTCGCGTTCTACGACGACGCCAAGGTCATCGCGGATGTCTCCCGCGGCCTCGGCGAAGCCATGGTCGGCATCAACGTGGCCGACCTCCCCGCCCCGCACCGCCTCTCCGAGCGCGGCTGGTAACACCCGCTTCATGACCGTTGGAGTACTCGCCCTGCAGGGCGACTTTCGCGAGCATGCCACCGTGCTGCGCTCCCTCGGCAGCGACGTGGTGCTCGTGCGCCGGCCGGAGGAACTGGCCGGCGTCAACGGTCTGGTGATCCCGGGCGGCGAGTCCAGCGTCATGGACAAGCTGACCCGCATGTTCGGCCTGGCCGAACCACTGCGGGCAGCCGTCGCGGCCGGACTGCCGGTCTACGGCACCTGCGCCGGCCTGATCATGCTGGCCGACACCGTTCTCGATGGCATCAACGGCCAGCAGAGCATCGGCGGACTGGACATCAGCGTACGCCGCAACGCGTTCGGCTCCCAGACCGCGTCATTCGAGACCGACCTCGACGTTCCCGTCCTGGGCGGGCCCCCGGTGCATGCGGTGTTCATCAGGGCCCCGGTCGTCGAGAGTGTCGGACCGAACGCGACGGCCCTCGCCACGGTCGCCGACGGACGCTGCGTCGCGGTGGAACAGGGCAACCTGATCGGCACGTCCTTCCACCCCGAGATCACCGGGGAACACCGGTTCCACGAGTACTTCCTGCAGAAGGTCCGGAGCGCCGGCTTCCCGTCGTGACGAACCGTTCCGGCTGCGCCAGACTGGGCGTATGACCCGCTATATCGCCCTGCTGCGCGGCATCAACGTCGGTGGCATCAACATCCGCATGGCCGAGCTCGCCGAGACCGTGCAGAGCCTCGGCCACAGCGCGGTGACGACAGTCCTCGCCAGCGGAAACGCTGTCCTGGAGTCCTCCGAGACGGATGCCGCCGCCGTCAAGTCCGGCCTGGAACGCGCGCTCTCCGAACGGTTCGGCTACGAGGCCTGGGTGGTGCTCGTGCCCTGGCAACGACTAACCGACACCGTCGCCGACTACCCATTCGAGGATCGCGTCGACTGGCACTCGTACGTGCTGTTCGGCTCGGAGCCGGCGAGCATCGATGACCTGCTCGCGGCCGCACCGGAGCTGGATCCGAACGATGAGCGGGTGCGACGGGGCACTGACGTCCTCTACTGGCAGGTGCGACGTGCGGTAGGTATCAAGAGTCCCTTCAGCGTTCTGGCGGGTAGGGCCCGTTTCAAATCCACCACCACCACCCGCAATGTGCGGACGCTTCGGAAGATTCTGGCTGTACCCTGAGGCGCTGTACCTGAACCCGTCGTGTCCGAAGCCGGTCCCAACCCCGCGGGCTAGACTGGGATCGCACCAGCGTTCGATGTCATTCGCTGTGCCACCACGCTTGATGAACAGTTCCACACCAGGCAGTGCAGCGATGCACCGCATCCACCCTGCGGCGCCCGAACAGCGTCGCACGACTCAGCGACACACGGGAGATTCATGTCCGGGCATTCCAAGTGGGCGACCACCAAGCACCAGAAGGCCGTGACCGACTCGCGTCGGGCCAAGGCATTCGCCAAGCTGATCAAGAACATCGAGGTCGCTGCCCGCATGGGCGGTGCCGACCTGTCCGGGAACCCGACGCTGGTCGACGCCATCCAGAAGGCCAAGAAGACCTCGGTCCCCAACGACAACATCGACCGCGCCGTCAAGCGCGGCGCCGGCCTGTCCGGTGAAGCCGTCGACTACACGACGATCATGTACGAGGGCTACGCCGCAAACGGTGTCGCCATCATGATCGAGTGCCTCACCGACAACAAGAACCGCGCAGCGGCCGAAGTGCGCACCACGGTCAGCCGCAACGGCGGCAACATGGCCGACCCGGGCAGCGTCGCCTACAACTTCCACCGCAAGGGCATCGTCGTGGTCTCCAAGGGAGACGACGTCACCGAAGACGACGTTCTCGCTGCAGTGCTCGACGCCGGAGCCGAAGAGGTCGTCGACGACGGCGACAAGTTCGAGGTGTTCAGCGAGGCGCACGACCTGGTGGCCACCCGCACCGCCCTGCAGACGGCCGGAATCGACTACGACTCCGCTGACATCGCCTTCGTGCCGCAGCTCAAGATCGAGGTCGACGCCGAGACCGCCCGCAAGGTGTTCAGGCTCATCGACGCCCTCGAAGAGCTCGACGACGTGCAGAACATCTACAGCAACTACGACGTCTCGGCCGAGGTCCAGGCCGAGCTCGAAGCAGACAGCGAATAACCCACCGATGACGGTCAGGGTGCTGGGCATCGACCCCGGCCTGACCCGCTGCGGCGTCGGCATCGTCGACGTCGCAGCCAATCGGTCGGCCACGCTGGTCGACGTTCAGGTGTTGCGCAGTTCTCCTGCCCTGCCCCTCGAACGCCGCCTCCTGCTGATCAGCGAGGGGCTCGAGGAGCTCCTTGACAGGCACCAGCCGCACGTCGTCGCCATCGAGCGCGTCTTCGCGCAGCAGAATGTCAGCACGGTGATGGGAACCGCCCAGATCAGCGGGGTGGCCCTGATGCTTGCCGCCAAGCGCGGGTTGACCGTCACGCTGCACACGCCCAGCGAGGTCAAGGCCGCCATCACGGGGTACGGGTCTGCCGACAAGAAGCAGGTCGGAACCATGGTCGCCCGGGTGCTTGGGCTGGCCGAGATCCCGAAACCGGCGGACGCCGCCGACGCCCTCGCCCTGGCCATCTGCCACGCATGGCGCACCGGCGCCGCCGGCGGGGTCCTTCCCACCACCGGCGCGGTGAAAGCGGGCAGCCGGTCCACCCCGGCCCTGGCTCCCGGTGCGCTGACCCCGGCCCAGAAGGCCTGGCGCGATGCTGAGCGCGGCAACGCGCCGGGGTCGGCGGCCGCAGCGTCGGCGGCGCACCGTAGGCTTGCCAGGTGATCTCTTCAGTGCGCGGCCCAGTCCTTTCAGCCCTGGGCACAACGGTGGTGATCGAGGTCGGGGGAGTCGGACTTGCCCTGCAGGTGACGCCGTCCACGGCCCTGGCCGCCAGAATCGGCACCGAATCCCGGCTGTCGACCACGCTCATCGTGCGCGAAGACTCCCTCACGCTCTACGGCTTCCCCAGTGCGGAAGAACTCGCGGTGTTCGAGCTGCTCGTCGGTGTGACGGGCGTCGGCCCCAAATCCGCTCTCGGTGTGCTCGCTGTCCTCACGCCCAAACAGATCGCCCAGGCGGTGGCCACGGATGACGATGCCGCGTTCCGAAAGGTCAGCGGCGTCGGCCCCAAGACCGCCAAGCTCATCGTGCTCTCGCTCGTGGGCAAGATCGCCGTCACCGCCCCGGCGGGCCCGGCCGGTCGTGCCGGCTCAGCCACGAGCACAGTGAGCGCCAGCGTGCAGACGGCCCTGATCGGCCTCGGCTGGTCCGAGCGGGTCGCCGCGCAGGCCGTCGACGAAATCCTGGCCGGCAGCACCGCAGAGTTCGATGCTGAGGCCGCCGGCGTGGCCGCGGTATTGCGCCTGGCGCTCGCCCGGCTCGGTCCCGCCCAGCACGCCGGTAGCGCAACCGCCGGCACCACCCAGACCGCGGAGCGCCGCTGATGACCCAGGATCCCGGCGTCGAACTGACCAACCCGGCGCTCGAGGGCGATGCGGAACTGGCCTTCGAGGGCGCCCTGCGCCCGAAGAGCCTCACCGAGTTCGTCGGCCAGCAGAAGGTGCGCGGCCAGCTCCAGCTACTGCTCACCGCGGCGTCCATGCAACAGCGCACCCCCGACCACATCCTTCTGGCCGGCCCACCCGGCCTGGGCAAGACCACCCTCGCGATGATCATCGCCTACGAGGGCAACCGGCCGCTGCGGATGTCAAGCGGCCCGGCCATCCAACACGCCGGGGACCTGGCCGCCGTGTTGTCTTCCCTCGTGCCGGGCGAGGTGCTGTTCATCGACGAGATCCACCGCATGGCCCGATCCGCCGAGGAGATGCTCTACCTGGCGATGGAAGACTTCAGGATCGACATCATGGTGGGCAAGGGCGCCGGCGCCACCTCGGTGCCGCTGGACCTAGCCCCGTTCACCCTGGTCGGTGCCACCACCCGCTCCGGCATGCTGCCCAACCCGCTGCGGGACCGGTTCGGGTTCACGGCCCACCTGGAGTTCTACGCCGACGCCGAACTCGAATTGGTGCTCGTGCGCGCCGCACGCCTGCTGGGCCTGGCGATCGAGCGGGAGGCCATCGCGGAGATCGCCGGGCGGTGCCGGGGAACACCGCGCATCGCGAACCGGCTGCTCCGCCGGGTGCGCGACTACGCTCTCGTGCACGGTGGCGACGCCGACCTGGCTGCCGTTCATGCGGCTCTTGAACTGTACGACGTCGACGAAATCGGCCTGGACAGGCTCGACCGTGAGGTCATGAACATCGTCCTGACCCGTTTTGGGGGTGGACCGGTCGGCCTGAACACACTGGCCGTGTCGGTGGGCGAGGAGCCCGAAACCATCGAATCGGTCGTCGAGCCCTTCCTGGTACGGATAGGCTTCCTCACACGTACCCCGCGAGGGCGGGTTGCCACTGCCTCAGCGTGGCGGCATTTCGGTTTGAGGAATCCTCAGGCTGCGCTCACCTTGGATGTTCTATAATTCAAGCTGGTCAGGCATGCCCCTCCGACCCGGCACCCCCCAACCACGCTCACAAATACTTCGTCGCGACATCACGCTCGCACGGGAAGGTTTCACAGTTCTATGGATCCGTTGACTCTTGTCATGCTCGCCGTTCTGGCGCTGCTCGTGTTCTTCATGTTTCGCAACGGCCGCAAGCGCCAGAAGGACACCTTGGCCCTGCAGTCGAAGATGGTGGCCGGCGCAGACGTGATGACCAACTTCGGCCTCTACGGCACCATTGTGTCGATCGATGAGGAAGAGAACAAGGTCGCTCTCGAGATCGCACCCGGCACCGTCGTGCAGATCCACCGTCAGACCATCGCGCGCGTCGTCGAGCCCACCGTCGTCGGTGACGACGTCGTCCTTGACGAGTCCGTCGACCGCGACGCCGGCACTCCGTCCGTCACTGCTGAGCCCGAGTTCGGCCAGCGCACCGCGTTCGAGCCGACGACCGAGCAGGCCGAGACAGACAACAACACCGAACCCAAAAAGGGCGACGCGTAACACCCCACTCCGGGCTCGCGTCTCGGCGCGGGCACGAGCACAGAAAGCTGAGTTTAATAGGTGGCTAAGTCGTCTCCGACCAAGAAGGCCTGGCGCTCCCTGACCTGGCTTGGCGTGATCATCGTCGGTCTGATCGCTCTCAACGGGGCGGGGGTGCTGACTGGCGGAGGTTCGTGGACACCGAAGCTCGCCCTCGACCTCGAGGGCGGTACCCAGATCATCCTGGCGCCCAAGCTCGAGTCCGGCCAGACCGTCTCCTCGGAGCAGCTGAACCAGGCCGTGTCGATCATTCGCCAGCGCATCGACTCCGCCGGCGTGTCCGAGTCTGAGATCAACACCCAGGGTGGACAGAACATCGTCGTCTCCATCCCCGGCACGCCGGACGACGCCACCCTGAACCGGATCGAATCGTCGGCCAAGCTCGAATTCCGTCCGGTCCTCGTTGCCTCAGCGCCCACCGACGCCAGTGTCGGGGCCGACGGTTCTACGGAGACTCCCACCGACGGTGCCACGGCTCCGGCCGGCGACGCGCCGGCCGGCGACGCGACCGCAACGGATGCCGCGGCAGACCCGGCTGCGGAAACGCCGGCCGTCGCCCCGACCGACGCGAGCGACCTGAACAACATCACACCCGCCCTACAGGCCCAGTTCGAGACGTTCCAGTGCAGCGACATCGACACCAGCAACGTGGCGCCCGCCGACCAACCGTTGATCACCTGCGAGACGGACGGAACGGTCAAGTACATCCTCGGACCGGTCGAGGTCAGCGGCGAGAACATCTCCGACGCCACCAACGGTCAGGTCACCACCCAGAGCGGCGCGACCACAGGCGACTGGGCGGTGAACATCGTCTTCGACGGCACCGGTACCAAGGACTTCGCGGCTGTCACTACTCGACTGAGCGGCCTGACGGGCGCACAGAACCAGTTCGCCATCGTCCTCGACGGCAGCGTCATCTCCGCCCCGCGCACCAATGCGGTCATCACCGACGGCAAGCCGCAGATCACCGGTTCGTTCGACCAGGACACCTCCAAGGCCCTCGCCGATCAGCTCAAGTTCGGCGCCCTGCCGATCAGCTTCACCGTGCAGAGCCAGGACACCATCTCCGCGACCCTCGGGTCCACGCAGCTGCAGAGCGGCCTGATCGCGGGCCTGATCGGCCTGATCCTCGTCGTGCTGTACTCCTTGGCGCAGTACCGGCTCCTCGGGCTGGTGACGGTGGCCTCGCTTGCCGTCGCGGGTGTGATCACCTACTTCCTGATCACCTTGCTGTCCTGGCGGGAGGGCTACCGGCTCTCGTTGGCCGGCGTGGCCGGTTTGATCGTGGCCATCGGCATCACCGCTGACTCCTTCATCGTGTACTTCGAGCGGGTGCGCGACGAGCTGCGTGACGGCAGGGGACTGGTGTCGTCGGTTGAGTCCGGATGGCGCCGCGCCATCCGCACCATCATCGCCTCCGACACGGTCAACTTTCTCGCCGCGGCCGTCTTGTTCATCCTGGCCGTCGGCAACGTGCGTGGTTTCGCCCTGACCCTGGGACTGACCACCCTGGTCGACCTTCTGGTCGTGGCGTTGTTCACCCACCCGGTGCTGCAGCTACTCGCCCGCACCAAGTTCTTCGGTGACGGGCACAAGCTCAGCGGGCTTGACCCGCGGGCCCTCGGCGCGGTCTATCGCGGCCGTGCCCAGTTCCGGCCCTCCGCAGAGGTGGCATCAGGCAAGGCCACCTCCGCCAGCAAGGAGGCCGCGAAGCGTCAGACCATCGCCGAACGCAAGGCGGCTGAGCTCGTCGGGACCGGCTCCACCAAGTCGACCGACGGGAAGGATTCCTAATGGCTAGTTTCAACCAGTTCGGTAACGATCTGCACACCGGCAAGTTGTCCTACAACATCGTCGGACGCCGCAAAGTCTGGTACTCGGTCGCGGCCGTCATGATCCTGATCGCGATCCTCGGCCCCGTCCTGCGCGGCGGCTTCACTTTCGGCATCGAGTTCACCGGCGGCTCCGAATTCGTGCTCTCCGAGATTTCCACCGATGACCAGGACGCCGCGGCCACAGCCGTCACCGGAGTCGTTCCCGAGGCAGTGCCGAAGGTTTCCGTCGTCGGTAGCGACAGCATCCGGGTGCAGACCGATCAGCTCAGCGACACCGAGAGCCGGGAAGTGCGGGCCGCTCTGGCCTCCGCGTACAGCGTCGACGCCGCCCAGGTGACGTCCTCGTTCATCGGCCCGTCCTGGGGCCAGGACATCACCGGGTCCGCCATCCGCGCCCTGCTCACCTTCCTGGTGCTCGCCGGCACCGTGATGGCCCTGTACTTCCGCACCTGGAAGATGGCCGCCGCCGCCATGGTCGCGCTGTTGCACGACCTTGTCATCACCGCGGGTTTCTACGGACTCACCGGCTTCGAGATCACCCCGGCGGCCGTGATCGGGTTCCTCACGATCCTCGGCTACTCGCTCTATGACACCGTTGTGGTGTTCGACAAGATTCGTGAGAACACCGCAGAGGACGGACCGGATTCCCGGCGCACATTCGCTGACTCGGTCAACCTCGCGGTCAACCAGACCCTGGTGCGCTCGATCAACACGTCGATCGTCGCCGTGCTCCCGGTTGCATCGATCCTGGTCATCGGCGCGTTCGTGCTCGGTGCCGGAACCCTGCAGGACATCTCCCTGGCGCTGCTCATCGGCATGCTGGTGGGCACCTACTCCACGATCTTCATCGCCGCTCCCCTGTACGCTCAGCTGCGGGAGAACGAACCGGAGATTCGCAAGCGCGACAAGAAGGCTGTGGCGCTGAAGGCCAAGGCCTCCGGAACCGCACCGGCCGCCGGGGCCGAGGCGACCCACGCGGACGTTCCCGCGTGAGTCCGGCTGCCCGCCGGGAATACGCGAGCTCATCCTTTCGTTTACCGTTTATCCACTAGTACAGGGATAATTGGCGCCAGGGAGTGAGGTAACGAGATGACAGAGACCACCACGCCATCCTCCGCGTCACTGCGCCGCCTGGTACCCCGCATCTTCTCCAGGGCACAGCCTGTCGGTGCGGTCGACACGCTGTTGAAGACCGTGCGCACTCACCACCCCAAGGTGGACCTGTCCATCATCGAGCGGGCATACGCGGCCGCCGAACGTGCCCACGAGGGGCAGAAGCGTCGCAGCGGTGAGCCGTACATCACGCATCCGGTCGCCGTCGCCCAGATCCTCGCCGACCTCGGCATCGGCCCCAAGACCGTGGCGGCGGCACTGCTGCACGACACTGTCGAGGACACCGACTACACCCTGGACCAGTTGCGGGCGGATTTCGGCGACGAGATCACCATGCTCGTCGACGGCGTCACCAAGCTCGACAAGGTGAAGTACGGCGACAGCACCCAGGCCGAGACGGTCCGAAAGATGATCGTCGCGATGTCCAAGGACATCAGAGTCCTCATCATCAAGCTCGCCGACCGCCTGCACAACGCGCGCACCTGGGGATTCGTGCCGGCCGAGTCAGCGACCCGCAAAGCAACCGAGACCCTCGAAATCTACGCGCCCCTGGCCCACCGGCTCGGCATCCAAACCATCAAGTGGGAGCTGGAAGACCTTTCCTTCGGCGTGCTCTACCCGAAGCTTTATGCCGAGATCGAGAGCCTCGTCAAGCAACGCACCCCACAGCGTGAAGAGTTCGTGCAGTACGTCATCGACGCGATCAACGATGACCTCAAGGCCGCGCGCATTCGCGGCAAGGTTGCCGGCCGGCCCAAGCAGTACTACTCGATCTACCAGAAGATGGTCGTGCGCGGCCGGGAATTCGACGAGATCTACGACCTCGTCGGTATCCGCGTCCTGGTCAACTCGGTGCGCGACTGTTACGCCGTGCTCGGCGCCATCCACGCCCGCTGGACGCCGCTGCCCGGCCGGTTCAAGGACTACATCGCCACCCCGAAGTTCAACCTGTACCAGTCCCTGCACACCACCGTTCTCGGCCCGAGCGGCCGACCCGTTGAGATTCAGATTCGCACCCAGGAGATGCACGAACGCGCCGAATACGGCGTTGCCTCGCACTGGAAGTACAAGGAGCAGGTCAACGGGAAGAGTTCGGGACCCGGCCCGCAGAGCGATACCGACATGGCCTGGCTCGCCCACATCTCCGACTGGCAAGCGGAGACGGCCGACCCCAACGAATTCCTCGACTCCCTGCGCTACGAAATCGGCGCCAAGGAGGTCTACGTCTTCACGCCGAAGGGGCGCGTGATCGGCCTGCCCGCAGACGCCACCCCGGTGGACTTCGCCTACGCGGTGCACACCGAAGTCGGCCACCGCACCATGGGCGCAAAGGTGAACGGGCGGCTCGTTCCCCTGGAGAGCTCGCTCAGCACCGGTGATGTCGTCGAGGTGTTCACCTCCAAGAACCCAGACTCCGGCCCGAGCCAGGACTGGTTGAACTTCGTCAAGAGCCCGCGGGCGCGCAACAAGATTCGCCAGTGGTTCACCAAGGAACGCCGTGACGAGGCCATCGAACAGGGCCGCGAAGCCATCGCCAGGGCAATGCGCAAGCAGAACCTGCCGCTGCAGAAGCTGATGAACCAGGATTCGTTCGCCGAGGTCGCCGCCGTCATGCGTTATGAAGACGTCTCCGCGCTCTACGCCGCCGTCGGCGAAGGCCACGTGTCGACGCAGTCGGTGCTGGAGAAGGTCGTCGCCACGCTGCAGAGCGTGGAGGAGAGCGACGCCACGGATCTACCGTTCGCTCCCAACGGGCGCACACAGACCCTGCGGAACAACGACTCCGGCATCCTGGTGCGCGGCGCCCCGGATATCCTGGTCAAACTCGCGCGTTGCTGCACCCCGGTTCCCGGCGACAAGATCGTGGGCTTCATCACCCGCGGCTCCGGTGTGTCAGTGCACCAGTTCGACTGCCATAACGTGCAGGAGCTGCTGAAGGAACCCGAGCGGATGATCGACGTCGACTGGGCGCCGACGTCGAAGAGCCTGTTCCTCGTGCAGATTCAGATCGAGGCGCTGGACCGCTCCGGTTTACTCTCTGATGTCACCCGGGTGCTGTCCGAGCACCACGTCAACATTCTCTCGGCGACGGTCCACACCTCCAGCGACCGGTTGGCCATCAGCCGGTTCGTGTTCGAGATGGGTGACACCACCCACCTTGACCGGGTGTTGAACGCCGTGCGACGCATCGACGCCGTCTACGACGTCTACCGGGTCAGCGACGGTTGAGGGCCGGCGGCACATCGAGTGCGCCGAGCCGACGTGCCTCCGGCAGCCGGCGTGCTCCCAGTAGCCTGCGTGCGTCCAGTAGCCGGGCGGTCGCCAGCCGGCTGAACGAGATGCCGTGCCGAACGGCTCGTTCATCGGCGTGGGCCCTGGCAGCGTCCCATCCGTCGTAGGACAGCAGGGCCGCCAGCAGCGCCGTGTCCGGCGGGACGCCGTCCGACCTGCCCCAGCGGGCGAGGTCGATGGCGGTGCGCAGGGGAGTCGTGACGAGCTGCTGCCCCAAGACCCTGGTGTCGTCCGGGCCGATGCGCACCTCGCGGAGCAGGGTGCTGGTACCGCCGGGCTTGCGTGTACGCGCGGTCACGTCCACACAGAACTGATGGCGCTCCGGCTCATCGGCGAGGCCGTAGATCCAGGCCGCGGTCATCCGCTCGGCGGCGGCATGCCCCGGCGCGAGCGACGCGAGTGCCAGCGCGCGCATCTCCGGCCCGTCATGGGCGTCAACGGGGCACCAGGCCCCGGCCACGGCGAACAGCTCGCCGTCGAGGCGGGCGCAGTTTAGCTCGGCCAGCGGCAGGTCGGCGGGGGTGAGCACGGCGGGGACGAGGGGAGTCATGGATCCAGCCTGCAGAGGTCCGGACTCACCAACAAACGGGACCGGGAATCTGTGCACAGATTCCCGGTCCCGTTGCTGCTGTGCAAACAGGCGCGTGTGTGGCTTACTGGCCGATGGCCTTCAGCCACGCCTTGCGGGTCTCGAGCGCCTCGGTGGCGTCCTTGATCTTGTGGGCGTCCTTGGTCTCCGCTGCGGCGGCCAACTCGGCCTCCAGCTTGGCGATCGCGTCGTGCAGCTGGCCGGCCAGGCCCTCGGCGCGAGCCTTGGTCTCCGGGTTGTTGCGCTTCCAGTGGTCGTCGTCGAGCTTCCGCACGGCGGCTTCGACCTTGCGCATGCGCTCCTCGACCGGCTTGACCTGGTCGCGGGGCACCTTGCCTGCGGCATCCCAGCGGCGCTGGATGGAGCTGAGAAGTTCGCGGGCCTTGACCCGGTCGGTCTCGGTGAGGAGGGTCTCCGCCTCGGTGAGGAGTTCGAGTTTGACGACGAGGTTCGCGGAGAACTCCTCGTTGTCGGCGGCATCGACCTCGCTCTTCACCGAGTAGAGCACGTCGCCCGCTGCCTTGAACTTCGCCCACATGGCGTCGTCCTGCTTCTTGCCCGAACGGCCGGCGGCCTTCCAGTCCTCGAGCAGGTTGCGGTAGGCGGGGATGCCGTCTGCGCCCTGGGGTGCGAGGGCTTCCGCCTTTTCGATGAGCTGCTGCTTGCGGTTGCGCACATCCTTGTGGGCGCTGTCGAGTTCGGCGAAGAACGCCTTGCGGTTCTGTTCGATGATGGTGCGGGCTGCCCGGAATCGCTTCCAGAGCTCGTTCGCCTCACCCTTGGGAATCCGCGGTGCGTCGTGCTGGTGGGCCTGCCACTTCGCGAAGAGGGAGTCAAGCGCTGCGCTGGTCTGCTTCCACTGTGTCTTGGCCGGGTCCTCGGCCGCGAGGCGCTCGGCCTCTTCGACGATAGCGGCACGCTCGGCGAGGGCCGCGGCGCCGGCGGCCTTGGCCTCGACACCCTGCTGCTCGGTGAGCTCAGTGACCGTGCCGCCCAGGGCGCCGAGGCGCTCTGCGAGGGCTGCGAGGTTGCCGACGGCGTTGGCCGTGGCGACGGACTTCGACAGGTTGGCGACCGACTTGGCGATGTCCGCGGCGGGAGCGCCTCCCTTAGCGCGCTGTTCGAGCAGGGTGACCTGTCCGTTCAGCTCAACGTACTTGCGCTCGAAGTAAGCGAGTGCTTCCTCAGGAGTCGCGTCGGGATACTGCCCGACGGCACGTTCGCCGTCTGTTTCGCGCACGTAAACCGTGCCGGTTTCGTCTACGCGACCCCATGGTTGCTGATCTGTCGTAGTCAAGAGCCTCACCTTAATGATTTGGTTGATTCCCCGCGGCATGAATGACTGCCAACGGCTGAATCCCTGAACGAGCCAGTATTGACACAAGCCAATACGGGATCAAGCCTATTGCAAGCCCGCCCAACGTTCAGCGGAAACGACCGAACTGTTATGCCCGAACGGTGTTTTTGCTGCAGAGAGTGTGTCTACTGCACCGAGAAGGACGTGATGGTCGCTGGGACCAGGGGAGCCCCGTCGGCTGAACCGTCCGCGACACCGGCGGCGGCGATCTGACTGACCACCTGGTCCAGCCCGGAGGTGACCTGGCCGATCACCGTGTAGCCGCCGGCCTCGTCGGCGGGGATGGTGGTGTCGGCGTAGACGATGAAGAACTGGCTCCCGGTGCTGTAGCCGTCGCCGCCGGCCCTGGCCATCGCGAGGGTGCCGGCCGGGTAGACGTTGTCCGCCGGAGCGTTTTCGATGGGTCCGAAGCTGTAGCCCGGTCCGCCGGTGCCGTCGCCGCTGGGATCGCCGCACTGCAGCACGGAGAAGCCGCCGTTGGTGAGGCGGTGGCAGGTCAGGTCGTCGTAGAAGCCGGACTGAACCAGGCTGATGGTCGACGAGACGGCCTGCGGAGCTGCCGCGCCGTCCAGTTCGACGCCCAGGGGGATGTCGTTGAGGGTGAGCGTGCCGGTCCAGGTGCGGTCTTCGGCCAGGTCACTGTCGGGGACCTCACCGGTGTTCGCGCCGGCGGCCGGGGTAGCGGTGGGTGTCGGTGTTCCTGACGCGCTGGGCTCAGGGGTGCCGGGGCCGCCGCCGAAGTAGAACAGCTGGGCGCCGACGAGCACGGCGAGAACCACAACGAGGACGCTGCCGGCCACGATGTTGTCGCGCGTGCGGCGCTTGGCCTGGTGTTCGTTCACAGCCTTGCGGCCCTGATAGGCGCGAACGCGACCACGCGCTTCGCGTTCCTGTTTGCTGCTCGGTGCCACGTGAATCCTCCAGGTGCCGCCAGCGGCGGGAAATCGGGCTTGTCGGGCACCACGGCCCAGGTCACTGTGAACTCTACGCATGCGCGGGCAGCGGGGAAAATTGACGTCGGCGGCACAAACTACGCTGGAACCATGTCTACCGTCCAGCCAGGCCTCCGTACGGGTGCGACGCCGCTCGCGGTGCGCATGCGCCCCAAGAGCCTGGCCGAAGTCGCCGGCCAGCGTCACCTGCTGACCCCAGGGTCGCCGCTGGTCAGCCTCGCCAACGACAAGTCGGGGGAGCAGGGATCGGTGTCGGTCATCCTCTGGGGCCCGCCGGGCACCGGCAAGACCACGCTGGCCCAAACCATCGCGCACAGTTCAGGGCGTCGGTTCGTCGAACTGTCCGCCGTGTCCGCCGGGGTGCGGGACGTGCGCCAGGTGATGGAAGAGGCCCGCACCAGCCGGGACCTTTACGGCCTGTCCACCGTGCTCTTCCTCGACGAGATCCACCGGTTCAGCAAGGCCCAACAGGACGCCCTGCTACCCGGGGTGGAGAACGGGATCATCATCCTGGTCGCCGCGACGACCGAGAACCCCTCGTTCTCCGTTATCTCGCCGCTCTTGTCCAGGTCCCTGCTGCTCACCCTTGAGACCCTCAGCGACGATGACCTCGGCATCGTCGTGGACCGCGCCGTCACCGATCCGCGAGGACTGGCCGACAGGTTCGTGCTCGATCCCCAGGCCCGCGGGGCGATCATCCGGCTCGCGTCCGGCGACGCCCGGCGGGCGCTCACGGCGCTCGAGGCAGCGTCGGTCTCCGCAGCCACCACCGACACGGCGGAAGGCGAGTTGCCGGTCATCACCACAGAGATCGTTTCGCTCGCGGTCGACCGGGCGTTGCTGCGCTACGACCGCAACGGCGACGAGCACTACGACGTGATCAGTGCCTTCATCAAGTCGGTGCGCGGATCCGACGTCGACGCCTCCCTGCACTACCTGGCCCGGATGATCGAAGCCGGGGAAGACCCCCGCTTCATCTGCCGGCGGATCATCGTGCTCGCCTCTGAGGACATCGGCATGGCCGACCCGCAGTCCCTGGTGATCGCGATCGCCGCCGCCGACGCCGTGCAGTACATCGGCATGCCTGAAGGCCGCATCCCGCTTGCCCAGGCCGTGGTGCACCTGGCCTGCGCACCCAAGTCGAATGCCGCCTACATGGCGCTCGACGCCGCCATCGCCGACGTGCGGAACGGCAACACCGGCCGGGTACCCAAGCACCTGCGTGACGCGCACTACCCGGGGCCAAACGGCTGGGTCACGGCAAGGGCTACAAGTACCCGCACGACGATGCCCTCGGCGTTCTCGCCCAGGACTACCTGCCCACCGAGCTTCGGGCCACCCGCTATTACCGACCCACCGAGCACGGCAACGAGCGGGACGTGTCGGCGCGGCTGGCCAAGCTGCGCAAGATCGTGCACGGGGAGTAGCGCGAAGTAGCCCCGACCCGCCTGAAACGCCGGGTCCGCGCGGCCCGGCGTGTGTTAGCCTTGTCCTCGCCTACAACTGGTTTCGTCATGCGGCTGCGTACGAAACCTCGGTTGGAGTGGATTCGCCCTGTAGCCGGGCGGCCCGTGGCACCACCCCTCTGATCTCCCATGACGTTCCGGTCTGCCCGCACGGGCTCGCCGGCCGCCCTGGTATCCAATTTCCAGTTCCATCCGAAAGGACACTGTGTCTACCAAGTCACGTACCCGCAGCAAGACCCGCCTCTCGCGGGCCCTGGGCATCGCCCTGACCCCCAAGGCCGCCAAGTACCTCGAGAAGCGTCCCTACGCTCCGGGTGAGCACGGCCGCACCAAGCGCAAGACCGATTCGGACTACGCCGTGCGTCTGCGCGAAAAGCAGCGCTTACGCGCCCAGTACGGCATCCGCGAAGCCCAGCTCAAGATCGCCTTCGAAGAAGCGCGTCGCCGCCAGGGCCTGACCGGTGAAAACCTCGTTGAGATCCTCGAGACCCGTCTCGACGCCCTCCTCGTGCGTTCGGCCATCGCCCGCACCACCGCCCAGGCCCGTCAGATGGTTGTGCACCGTCACATCCTCGTCGACGGCCAGCTGGTCGACCGTCCCTCCTTCCGCGTGAAGCCGGGTCAGCTCATCCACGTCAAGGCCAAGAGCGAGGGCACCGAGCCCTTCCAGGTTGCCGCGGCCGGCGGTCACGTCGACCTGCTGCCCAAGCTCCCGCCGTACCTCGAGGTCGAACTCGACAAGCTGCAGGCCCGCCTCGTGCGAGCCCCGAAGCGCATCGAGATCCCTGTGACCTGTGAAGTCCAGCTCGTCGTCGAGTACTACGCAGCACGCTAGTCGAGTCCGGCGCGGCGCACCGCACCGGAACTGAACTACGCTTGAGGGCGGATCACCTAGGTGATCCGCCCTTTTGGTTTTTTGTGTTTGTCAGTTCCCTGCGACGTGAAATGGATGGTGCCGAATGACTGGTGGAGATATCGCCGGCCTGATTGCCGCTGGTGTGTTTGCCGTTCTGGTGGCGTTCCTCGCGATCCCGTTGATCAAGCTCGGCCGGGTGTTCGACGAGACCACCCTGGCCATCCGCGACCTCAGCCAGAACGTCACCCCGCTTCTCGAGGAGACGACGAACACCGTCGCGCAGACCAACCATCAGCTGGCCACGCTGGACACGATCACCACGAACGTTGCCGACGTCACCGGCAATGTGTCCGCCATGGTCGCCCTGGTCGCGGCCACCGTCGGCGGTCCGCTGATCAAGCTCGCCGGATTCTCCGCCGGCGTCAGGGCTGCCTTCAGGGCGACCAAGCCCCGTCGCGGTACGAAGTAAGTCCACTACGCTGGAAAGCAGACTGTCATCGTCTCGGGCCCGCCGAACGGCGTGCGCCCAGTCCGGCAGCCACCCATTCCTCAACCTCAGGGAGCACATGCCATGAAGAACGTCATCTGGTTAGTCGTCGGCGTCGGAATCGGATTCGTTGCCGCCCACGAGGTGAACAAGACCCAGCAAGGCAAGCGGTTCTTCACCGATCTCGACGCCAAGACGCGAGAGTTCGGCGAGGCCATCTCCGAGGGCTACCGCAAGCGCGAAGCCGAACTGCACGCCGCCCTCGGCGAGGCAGAAGAGACCATCGAAGAGTTGTCCAAGCCCTAACGCGTCCCATCCCCACCGCTTCCCCCGGGTCGGATATCCGATCCAGTAACAGTACGGACCCCATGCAGACTGCCGACATTCGCGGGCGCTGGCTCGACTTCTTCGCCGATCGTGGACACACCGTCGTCCCGTCGGCGTCGCTCGTGAGCGATGACCCCTCCCTCCTCTTCACCGTGGCCGGCATGGTGCCGTTCGTGCCCTACCTCACCGGTCTGGTGCCCGCCCCGTACCCCAGGGCCACCAGCGTGCAGAAGTGCATCCGCACCAACGACATCGAAGAGGTCGGCAAGACGCCGCGGCACGGCACCTTCTTCCAGATGAGCGGCAACTTCTCCTTCGGCGACTACTTCAAGGAACAGGCGATCAGCTACGCCTGGGAGCTGCTCACCTCGAACGAGGCCGACGGCGGCTACGGCTTCGCCGAGAAGGACCTCTGGGTCACCGTCTACGAGAACGACGACGAGGCGTTCGGCTACTGGCGTGCCCTTGGCCTGCCCGAGCACCGCATCCAGCGCCTGGGCATGGACACCAACTACTGGTCCACCGGTCAGCCTGGACCTGCCGGACCGTGCAGCGAGATCTTCTTCGACCGCGGCCCCGCCTACGGCATCGACGGCGGCCCGGCCACCGACGACGACCGCTACGTGGAAATCTGGAACCTCGTCTTCATGCAGTACCTCCGCGGCGAGGGCACCGGCAAGAACGACTTCCAGATCCTGGGCGACCTGCCCAAGAAAAACATCGACACCGGCATGGGGCTGGAGCGCGTCGCGTTCCTCAAGCAGGGCGTCGAGAACATGTACGAGATCGACCAGGTCCGCCCGGTCCTGGACCGGGCCGCCGCCCTCTCCGGCCGCCGGTACGGCGCCGTGCACGACGACGACGTGCGGATGCGCATCGTCGCCGACCACGTGCGCTCTTCCCTGATGCTGATGAGCGACGGCGTCCTGCCGTCCAACGAGGGGCGCGGCTACATCCTGCGCCGTCTGATGCGCCGGAGTGTGCGCGCGATGCGCCTGCTCGGCGTGGACACGGCCTCGTTCACCGAGCTGTTCCCAGCCTCCCGCGACGCCATGAGCGCCGCGTACCCGGAGGTCGCCGCCGACTTCGACCGGATCAGCCAGGCCGCGTACGCCGAGGAAGAAACCTTCCTGCGCACCCTCGCCAGCGGTTCGAGCGTCCTCGACCTCGCGGTGGCGAAGACCAAGAAGGCCGAAAAGGCCGAACTGCCCGGCGACACCGCGTTCCTGCTGCACGACACCTACGGCTTCCCCATCGAGATCACCCTCGAAATGGCCGAGGAAGCCGGCCTCAGCGTCAACCGTGAGGCCTTCAACACCCTGATGGCGAAGCAGCGCGCGATGGCCAAGGCCGACGCCAAGGCCAAGAAGACCCACCTGGCCGACCTCTCCGTGTACAGCGCCTTCCGCGCGCACGGCGAGACCGTGTTCACCGGGTACGACATGCTGCAGACCGAGTCCAGCATCCTGGGCCTGATCGTGGACGGCGCCTCGGTGACCCGTGCCGTCGCCGGCGACATCGCCGAGGTCATCCTCGCCGAGACCGCCCTCTACGCGGAGTCCGGCGGCCAGGAGGCCGACGCCGGCCTGATCGTCGGCCCCGGCTACGAGCTCGAGGTGCTCGACGTGCAGAAGCCCGTCAAGGGCCTGATCAGCCACAAGGTGCAGGTCTCCAGCGGCGAGGTGGGCGTGGGCGACCCCGCCACCAGCGTCGTCGACCCCGACTGGCGCCGCGGCGCCCGCCAGGCGCACTCGGGCACGCATATCCTGCACGCAGCCCTTCGCCAGGTGCTCGGCCCGAACGCGCACCAGTCCGGCTCCTACAACAAGGCCGGCTTCTTCAGGCTGGACTTCTCCTGGAACCAGGCCCTGTCCCCGGCCACGCGCAGTGAGATCGAGGAGATCTCCAACAACGCCATCCGTGACAACCTGCAGGTGAGCACTCGCGAACTGCCGCTGGCAGAAGCGAAGGCACTCGGCGCGATGGCCCTGTTCGGCGAGAAGTACGGCGAGACCGTGCGCGTCGTCGACATCGGCGGCCCCTGGTCGCGCGAACTCTGCGCGGGCACCCACGTGGCCTCCAGCGCCGAGATCGGCATGATCAACCTCGTCAGCGAAGCGTCGGTCGGCTCCACCAACCGCCGCGTTGAATCCCTTGTCGGGCTCGAGGCCTTCCGCGATCTCGCCGCCGAACGGGCGATCGTGTCTCAGCTCACCAGCAACCTCAAGACCCCTCGCGAGCAGCTGCCGGCCAAGATCATGGACCTCATGCAGAGCCTGAAGGCCGCCGAGAAGAAGATCGCCTCGTTCGAGGCCCGAGCCCTGAGCGACCGGGTGCCTGCCCTTGTCGCGCAGGCGAGCCGGATCGGCGAACTCACCGTGGTGGCCGAAGACCTCGGCACGCTCAATTCCGCCGACGAGGTGCGGATGCTGGTCACCGGCACCCGTGAGCGCCTCGGCAACGACCCCGCGGTCGTCGCCCTCGCCGCGCGGGTGGCCGACAAGCCCGTCGTGATCGTGGCCACCAATGCGGCGGCCCGGGACGCCGGTCAGAAGGCCGGCGCGCTGGCCAAGCAGCTCGCCGGAATCCTCGGCGGCGGCGGTGGCGGTAAGGACGACCTGGCCCAGGGCGGTGGCACCAGGGTGGAGCTCATCGCGGAGGCGCTCAGTACCCTGCGCGCTCTGGTGGCCCACTAGCCCATGCGAACCGGCGTGCGCGTGGGAATCGATGTCGGCACGGTGCGGATCGGCGTCGCCCGCAGCGACTTCCACGGCATGCTGGCGACGCCGGTGGAGACGGTGCCAAGGGAAACGGTGCCCCGGGACCGGGCCGCACCGACGGACCTCAGCAGGATCGCGGCCATCGTGGCCGAGCTGGACGCCGTCGAAGTGATCGTCGGGCTGCCGCTGGGGCTGTCGGGACGGCACACTGCCTCCACGGATGACGCGGTCACGTTCGCCACCACCCTCGCCGGAACCGTGCCGGTCCCCGTGCGCCTCGTCGACGAGCGTCTGTCCACGGTGTCGGCTCACGCCGCCCTCCGCACGGCCGGACGCAGCACGCGCACCCAGCGTCCAGTGGTCGATCAGGTGGCCGCGACTATCATTTTGCAGCATGCTCTCGATACCGAACGTGCCTCCGGCAAGCCAGCCGGCACGTCCGTCGACCAGACCGGAAGGCCGTAACCGTGGCGAAAAGTCCGCCGGAAAACCCCGACCCGAACGTGTCGGGCGGCGCTGGCGACGCGCCGCTGCCCTCCCGCCGGGCGCTCCGCGAGGCTCAGGCCGCCCGGGACGCCCAGGTTGCGAACGAGACTGTCACCCCGGCCGCCCCAGCCCAGCCGGCGGAAGAGCAGCAGGCGGCGGAGCCGCCCGTTGACGCCGGTACCGCCGAGCAGAACCCCCTCGCCGGGCTCGGGTTCGGCACCATGCCAGAGGCAGAGGCCGCCGCAGCACCGGCCGGCACACCGGGCACACCCGGCGCGCCCGCTCGCGCCGGACGACCCAACTCGCGCGCGAACCGACGCGCGCAGCTCGCCGACCACCCGGCCGTGGAGAAGAAGTCCCGCAAGGGCGCGTGGGGCTGCCTGGTGGTCATCCTGGTCCTTCTCGCGCTGATGGGCGCGGCAGCCCTGGCCCTGCAGGGGCCGATCAGCCAGTTCGTAGCCGCCACCCAGCCCCCAGGGGACTACGAGGGGTCGGGCAGCAGCGAAGAGCTCGTCATGATCCACGACGGTGACACCGGCTCCGACATCGCGAACACCCTGGTGGCTCAGGACGTGGTCAAGAGTTACGACGCCTTCTACACGTTGCTCCTCGCACAGGCGACCGACCCGGTCTTCCAGCCCGGTGCCTACCTGCTCGCCTCGCAGATGAGCGCCCAGGCCGCGCTTGATGCCCTGCAGGATCCCGAGACCCGCCAGGACCTCACCGTGGTGATCCCGGAGGGGACCGCGGCGGGGGAGGTGCTGGCGTCGATCTCGGAAGGCACCGAGATCCCCTTGGCTGACCTGCAGGCCGCCGCGGCGGACCTGTCCGGTTTCGGCCTGCCGGCCGAGGCCACCAGCCTCGAGGGCTTCCTGTTCCCGGCCACCTACACGTTCCAGCCCGCGACGAGCGCGCATGACGCGATCAAGACCCTCGTCGACCGCCAGTTCGAAGCACTGGACGCGGCGGGCGTCGCTCCCGCCGACCGTTGGTCGACCATCGTGATGGCCTCGCTGATCCAGCGCGAAGCGGGCCTCAGGGATGACTACTTCAAGGTCGCGCGGGTGTTCTACAACCGGCTCGACCCGGCCCAGTGGGAGAGCGGACTGCTGCAATCGGACGCCACGGTGGCCTACGGGACCGGCAACACGCACCTGGTCACCACGACGGATGCCGAACGCGCCGACGCGAACAACGCCTACAACACCTACGTGCACCCCGGTCTGCCGGTCGGACCGATCAGCAACCCCGGCGATCTGGCCATCGACGCCGCCCTGCACCCTGCTGACGGAACCTGGCTATTCTTCGTCACGTGGAACCTCGATACCGGAGAGACCATTTTCTCGAGCACGGTGGAGGAACACGAAGCCGGCGTCGCGAAGTGGCTGGACTGGATGGATGAACACCCCGAATATGGCTGATTCGAGAAACGGCTCACCGAGCCCGGCGCCGAGGCGCCGGTTGGCCGTGCTCGGCTCGCCGATCGGCCATTCGCTGTCGCCCGTGCTGCACACCGCGGCGTACCGGGTCCTCGGCCTGGATTGGGAGTACACGGCCGTCGAGGTGGGCGAGGGCGAACTGGATACGTTCCTCGACGCTCTCACGCCTGACTGGCTCGGCCTGTCGCTGACGATGCCGCTCAAACACGAGATTCAGCCCCGCCTCAACGACCTGGACCGCGTCGCGACTCTCACCAGCGCGGTGAACACCGTGCGGTTCGGTGACGCTCCTCCGGCCGGCGGGTCGACACCGGTCGCCCCGCGAGCGCTCTCCGGTTTCAACACGGATGTGCCCGGCCTGGTCCGGGCTCTCGCCGAAGCCGGCCTCGACCGTGCCGCACACGTCACCCTGCTCGGCGCCGGCGCGACGGCCGCATCCGCCCTCGTCGCGGCCGCCGATCTCGGTGCGGAGACCGTGGACATCATCGCCCGCACCCCCGAACGGGCCGACCCGCTGGCAGACCTCGGCCGCCGGCTCGGGCTCGTCGTCACGGTCTCCGGCCTGTCTGCCCTGGCCGCGGCCGACCGGGTCAGCGACCTGGTGATCAGCACTCTCCCCGGCGACGCCGTCCTGCCGAATGAATTCCCCGAGACGCTCAGAGCCACCACCCTGCTCTTCGACGTGGCCTACGCGCCCTGGCCCACCGCCCTGGCCCGCTCCTGGGCGGCCGCCGGCGGACGAAGCAGGTCCGGTCGAACGATGCTGCTGCACCAGGCCCTGGTGCAGATCCGAATCTTCCTCTTCAACGACCCCTTTGAACCGCTTCCCGGCGAGGATGCGGTTCTGGAGGCCATGCGCGACGCGTTGGAGGACGGCCGCGCTGTGGAAGGATAGAACCATGCTTCGTTGGCTCACCGCCGGAGAGTCCCACGGCCCCGAACTCCTCGCCATTGTCGAGGGTTTGCCCGCCGGGATCCCGGTCACACTAGATGCGATCCGCCTCGACCTTGCGCGCCGCAAACTCGGCTACGGCCGAGGGGCGCGGATGAAGTTCGAGCAGGACGAACTGAACATTTCCGGCGGTGTTCGCCACGGCGTCACCCTCGGCGGCCCCGTGGCGCTGCGGATCGGCAACACCGAATGGCCCAAATGGGCCGAGGTGATGAGCCCTGAGCCCGTGGATCCCGCCCTGCTCACCCGCGGCCGGGGTGCGCCGCTGGTGCGCCCCCGTCCAGGTCACGCCGACCTGGTCGGGATGCAGAAGTACGACTTCGACGAGGCCCGCCCGGTCCTCGAGCGTGCCAGCGCCAGGGAGACCGCTGCCCGTGTCGCACTCGGCGCCGTCGCCAGGGCCTTCCTCGCCGGCCTCGGCATCGAACTGGTCAGCCACACCCTCTCGATCGGCCCGGTTCGCGTGCCGGAGGGCTCGCCGCTGCCGCGCCCCGGCGACGTTGACGCCCTCGACGCCGACCCGCTGCGCTGCTTCGACGCCGCCACGAGCGCGCTCATGGTCGCGGAGGTCGACGCCGCACACAAAGACGGCGACACCCTGGGCGGCATCGTCGAGGTCCTCGCCTACAACCTCCCGCCCGGCCTCGGTTCCTTCGTGCACTGGGACCGTCGGCTGGATTCCCAGCTGGCCGCCGCATTGATGGGCATCCAGGCGATCAAGGGCGTCGAGGTCGGCGACGGTTTCCTCACCACCACTCGCCGCGGATCCCAGGCCCACGACGAGCTCGTCCAGGTCGACGACGAGATCATGCGCGCCAGCGACAAGGCCGGGGGTACCGAGGGCGGAATGAGCACCGGCACCGTGCTGCGGGTACGCGCCGGCATGAAACCCATCGCCACCATCCCGCGGGCCCTGCGCACCGTGGACATCACCACCAACGAGGCCGCACCCGCCCACCACCAGCGTTCCGACGTCTGTGCGGTACCGGCGGCCGGCGTCGTCGCCGAGGCCATGGTGGCGTTGGTCCTGGCCAATTCGGTGCTGGAGAAGTTCGGCGGCGACTCGCTGGGCGAAACCAAACGGAACCGGGATTCCTACCTCGCCAACATCCCGGCCAACCTGCGCAGCGGGGCGTCCAGCGACGCCACGCTCTAGCGTGCTGTTCTTGAGCCCGGACGCGTCCCGTCCGGCCGGCGGCTGGCCGGCGGCCAGGCCGGAGCCGGCTCGGACGGACCCGGCGGCGCAGGGAGTCCGCGCGGCGGGATCGGTGGAGCGGAGCGTCGAACCGGTCCGTGATTCGGACGCCCCGCTCTACCCGCTGGTCTTCATCGGCCCGATGGCGTCGGGCAAGTCCAAGATCGGTCGCCGCGTGGCCCGCACCCTCCGGGTTCCGTTCATCGACACCGACACAGACATCGTCGCCGGCCACGGGCCGATCACCGAGATCTTCGCCTCGGCAGGTGAGGGGCACTTCCGGTCCCTCGAGCGCGCCGCCGTCCAGGCAGCATTGCTGCGGCACCGCGTCGTCGTATCGCTCGGCGGTGGAGCCGTGCTGGACCCGGCCACCCGCGCCGACCTGCGCCGCGCCACGGTGATCTCGCTGAGCACCACCGCGGAGGCCGTGCGGAACCGCACCAAGAACGCCAAACGCCCGCTGCTTGCGGCGGGCCCGGACGCCTGGCAGCGCATCTACGACGAGCGCCGCCCCCTGTACGAGGCGCTGGCCAGCATCCACTTCGATACGTCGACCAGACCGGTCGACGCCATCGCCGCCGACATCGTGAAATGGGTAAGAGAACAATCGTGACCGACATGCAGCCCGAAGAAACCGGCACCACCACCATCACCGTCAGCGGTGTCGACAGTTACCCCGTCCTGATCGGGCGCGGCATCGTCGCCGACGTCGCCGAGCAACTCGGCGACACCGTGAAGAAGGTGCTCATCGTGCACACCTCGCACCTCGGCGCCCGCGCCGTCGCCCTGCGGGAGAGCCTGCTGGATCGCTACGAAGTGCTCATCGCCGAGGTTCCCGACGCGGAACCGGCCAAGCGGGTGGAGGTGGCCGCGTTCTGCTGGCAGGTGATGGGTCAGGCTGACTTCACCCGCACCGACGCCGTGATCGGTTTCGGCGGCGGCGCCGTGACCGACCTGGCCGGCTTCGTCGCGGCGACCTGGCTTCGCGGCGTGAAGCTCGTGCAGATCCCCACCAGCGTGCTGGGCATGGTCGACGCCGCCGTCGGCGGTAAGAACGGGATCAATACCGCCGAGGGCAAGAACCTCGTCGGCACCTTCTACGCTCCCGCCGCGGTCGTCTGTGACCTGGACATTCTCGCCGACCTGCCCCGCAACGAGATCCTCGCCGGCTTCGCCGAGATCGTGAAGGCCGGCTTCATCCAGATCCCCGAGATCCTCGACATCGTCGAGGCGGACGTCGCCGCCGTCACCGACCCGACCACGCCCGAGTTCCGTCGGGTGCTCGAACTGGCCATCGCCATGAAGGCCCGCGTCGTCGGCGCGGACTTCAAGGAGGCCGGCTTGCGCGAGATTCTCAACTACGGGCACACGCTCGGCCACGCCGTCGAGCACGCCGAACGCTACGGCTGGCGCCACGGTGCCGCCGTCGCCGTCGGCATGATGTTCGCCGCCGAGCTCGCCAGGCTCAGCGGCCGGCTCTCCGACGAGGCCGTCGACAGGCACCGCCGCATCCTGGAGTCACTGACCCTGCCCACGACCTACCCGGTGGGTCGCTGGCCCACGCTGTTGGCCACCATGCAGCGCGACAAGAAGACCCGCAGCGGCATGCTGCGCTTCATCGTGCTGGACGACATCGGCAAGCCCACAGTGCTCGAGGGGCCCGATGCCTCGCTCCTGTTCGCCGCGTACCAGGAGATCGGCTCCTAACCGGGTTCGAACACCGGCCAGCGGTGCTCCTTTCACACCTTTCTGGCTGACTGTGCCTAGAATGAAGCACCCGACCGGCCGCGACGCAGGTCGCCTACGACCAGCGTTGATCGGTGGTGTTGTGAGCAGCCAGTTGCCAGCAAGCCTGTGGACGGTAAGCCCGTCGAGCGCAGACTCACTCGACTCGTCCCTCCGCCGGTTCTCCCGGCAGGAACGCCTGCATGAGGCCGCCATCGGGGACCGAACCGACCTGCGCTCCGCTGCCCTGCAGGTCGGCGTGCGCCGCCTGGTGCGGGAATCCTGGCAACGCTCGATCACGCTCCGGCTGGACCCGTTGACGGCGCAGGCCGCGCCGACACTGAGCGCCGAGGAGCTCGAGGGGTTGCGCGCCCGCAATCCGCTGGCCGCCGTGCTGCCGGTGATCAACACCCTCCTCGTGCGGCACGCGGCCGAATTCGGGTTGATCGTTGCCGTGGCCGACGAGTCGGGGCGGTTGCTGTGGATCGACGGTGACAGCGCCGTGCGCACCCGGGCAGAGGAGATGCACTTCGTCGTCGGCGCGGACTGGTCGGAGGCCAGGGTCGGCACGAGCGCTCCCGGCACCGCCCTGGCGCTCGACCACGGCATCCAGATTCAACGCGCCGAGCATTTCAGTCAGCTCGCGCACCCGTTCAGTTGCACAGCAGTGCCCATCCACGACCCGGTCACCGGGGCGGTACTTGGCGTGATCGACATCACCGGGGGAGACGCCGCCGTGGCGCCGCAGACACTCCCGCTCGTGGAGGCGGCCGTCGCCGCGCTCGAAGCGGAGCTGCGCATCCAGAGCCTGAGCGCTCCGCGGGCGGCAGCGGCCAGGCCGTCGGGTTTCACTGCACCCGGGATTCTGTTGAGCGTGCTCGGCACCGAACACGGCACCCTGCAGGGGGCGCCACCGGCTGGCACTCCGGGCGGTTTCGGCGCGCCGGTACCCGGCACCCGGCAGAGCGTTGATCTCAGTCCCCGGCACGCCGAGATCCTGCTGCTGCTGGCCTGGCACCGGCAGGGCCTGTCCGCCGAGCGGCTCGCCGGCCTGCTCAGCGACGAACCCGCGCACGGCGTGGAGAACCTGCGCGCCGAGCTGGTGCGGTTGCGCCGGGTGCTCACGCTCAGTCATCCGCAGCTGCGGATCGGCTCGCGCCCGTACCGGCTGGAGACCAGCGTCGACACGGATGCCGGTCGGGTGCTTCGCCTGCTCGGCCGCGGTGCCCACAGGATGGCCCTGGCCGCCTATCGGGGATGCGTGTTGCCGGGTTCGACAGCGCCCGGTGTCGTGGAGATCCGCGCGGAGGTGAGTGCTCGCCTTCGCCAGACCCTGCTCAGCGACGCGTCAGTGGAGGTGTTGCTCGACTTCGCCCGCACCGAGGAGGCCACCTGGGACAGCGAGGTGTGGCGAGCCTGCCTGGAGCTGTTGCCGGCCCGGTCGCCCCAGCGCGCCGCCGTGGTGGCGAGCCTGGCGCGCATCGAGGCGGAGCTGGGCGTGTAACCGACCCGGTGAACGGTCAGCTGAGGACGAACAGGCAGACCGCCACAAAGGCGAGAGTGCCCAGCAGCCCCACGCAGACCACCAGCGATATGGACCGGGGCGCCAGGCGGGCGTGAAGGATCGCCGCCAGCAGGAAGACGCCTGACAACACGATCTCCAGCGACCAATAGACCGGGCTGGTGGTGTCCGCGATAGTGTTCAGGGCCCAGATGCCCTCACCCAGGAGCACAGCGCACAGGGGTGTGACCGCCAGAGCTCGCCACAACGGCGGGGCATACCGCACCAGACCGGCAGCGACACCGAGAAGCGGACCAGCGACCAAGCCCACAAGGGTCCAGATGGAGGTGAACGGATCTCCGTCATCGAAGCCACGCCACTCGGTGACCACGCTGTACGACTCGACGAGCAGTTGGAACACCACCACGCCCAGGACCGCGGCGAGAAGCGGCCGGGCCCGGCCGAGCCAGACGATCAGGAAACTGAACATCGTCCAGCCGCCCACGGAGTTGCTCAGCGAGTGAATCAAGGGCGGCAGGTACTGCTGCGCGAAACTGGTCAGCCCGCCGATCAGCACCGCGCCGGCGATCGCCACCAGGATCGCCCACAGGGCCGACCGCCGGGTCTCGGCGTGCCACCACCCGCTGCGGAGGGCTATCGGCTCGGCTGCCGGCTGGGCTGCCGGCTGGGTGGTGCGGGTGCTCTCCAGGGGTTCCATCTCACCCACGATAGAGAGGCCGGCCCGTGCGGGCATCCGCCCAGAGGGTGACCGGGGCAAACCGGAGGATGACCTCGCCCTCGCCCGGCACCCAGGTGGCCCCGAGCCCACCGCAACGTTTCGCAACCTCGGTTTTCGTAGGCTCACCGCATGGACCGCGAGACCGCGGACGCCATCGACAGAGTCGTCGAACAAGGAGCGAAATGACCGTTTACGCCGCCCCGGGCACACCGGGCGCCAAAGTCACCTTCAAGTCCCGCTACGAAAACTGGATCGGAGGCGAATGGGTGCCGCCGGTGAAGGGTCAGTACTTCGAAGACATCTCCCCGGTCAACGGCAAACCGTTCACGGAGGTCGCCCGCAGCACTCACGAGGACATCGACCTGGCCCTTGATGCCGCCCACAAGGCCGCCCCGGCCTGGGGCAAGACCACGGCCACCCAACGCGCGGCCGTGCTCAACAAGATGGCGGATGTCATCGACGCCAACCTGGAACTTCTCGCGGTGGCCGAGAGCTGGGACAACGGCAAGCCGATCCGCGAGCCCCTGAACGCCGACCTGCCGCTGGCCGCGGACCACTTCAGGTACTTCGCGGCCGCCATCCGCGCGCAGGACGGTGACCACGCCGAACTCGACAATGACACCGTCTCCTACCAGTTCCACGAGCCCCTTGGGGTGGTCGGCCAGATCATCCCGTGGAACTTCCCGATCCTGATGGCGGTCTGGAAGCTCGCGCCGGCCCTCGCCGCCGGGAACGCCGTCGTGCTGAAACCCGCCGAGCAGACGCCGGCGTCGATCCTGGTGTTGATCGAGCTGATCGGCGACATCCTGCCCCCTGGCGTGCTCAACATCGTGAACGGTTTCGGGATCGAGGCCGGCAAGCCGCTGGCCTCCTCGAACAGGATCCGCAAGATCGCCTTCACGGGTGAGACCACCACCGGGCGGCTGATCCTGCAGTACGCCAGCGCCAACATCATCCCGTCGACGGTGGAGCTGGGCGGCAAGAGCGCCAACATCTTCTTCGACGACGTGGCGCAGAAGGACGACAGCTACTACGACAAGGCCCAGGAAGGTTTCGTGCTGTTCGCGTTCAACCAGGGTGAGGTGTGCACCTGCCCCAGCCGGGCGCTGCTGCACAAGCCCATCTACGACAGCTTCCTCGGCGGCGCGATCGAACGCACCAAGCTGGCCAAGCAGGGCAACCCGCTGGACACCGACACCCAGGTGGGTGCGCAGGCCAGCAACGACCAGCTGGAGAAGATCCTCTCTTATATCGACATCGGCAAGAAGGAGGGCGCCACGCTGCTGCTCGGCGGCGAGCAGCTCGACCTCGGCGGCGACCTGGCCGGCGGCTACTACGTGCAGCCGACCATCTTCGAGGGCCAGAACAAGATGCGCATCTTCCAGGAGGAGATCTTCGGACCCGTCGTGGCGGTCACCAGCTTCGAGGACTACGACGACGCGATCTCCATCGCCAACGACACCCTGTACGGTCTCGGCGCCGGCGTCTGGTCGCGGAACGGCAACACGGCCTACCGGGCAGGACGAGACCTGCACGCCGGCCGGGTCTGGGTGAACAACTACCACAACTACCCGGCCGGGGCCGCTTTCGGTGGTTACAAGAGCTCCGGCATCGGCCGCGAGAACAACAAGCTCGCCCTGGGGCACTACCAGCAGACCAAGAACATGCTGGTGTCCTACTCCGAAGACGCACTGGGCTTCTTCTAGACCTGCACCGTGCCGGCCGGGGCGGCAACCCGAAAGCCGCCCCGGCCGCACGGCACCACCGGACCTGCCGCACACCCACGTCCATCACATTGCATCTGCTCTCGCTGGAGGAACCATGACCGATCTCATCACGCCACCACCGGACGCGTCCGTCACGGCAGCCGTCGAGGCAAGCATCACCATTCAAGGCGAGACCCGATCGCGCGTCGCCCTGACCCAGGCCACCGTCGAGCTGCTGCGGAGCCTCTGGGAGGAGCACGGTCCGCTGATGTTCCACCAGTCCGGCGGCTGTTGCGACGGTAGCTCGCCGATGTGCTTTCCGGCCGGTGAGTTCATCACGTCGGACCAGGACGTGCTGCTCGGCCGGCTCGACATCGCGCCGCCGGGCGAGCCGGAACAGGTGATCGACTTCTGGATCTCGGCCGAACAGTTTGAGTACTGGAGCCACACCGCCCTGCTCATCGACACCGTCAAGGGCCGCGGCGGCGGCTTCTCGGCTGAGGCTCCGCGCGGAGTGCGCTTCATCATCCGCTCGGAGCTGATGGAGTCGTTCAGCGCCTGACGGGGGCGCGGTTCGGCCGGGCCTAGGCTGGGTGCATGCGCACAGTCCTCGTTCTGAACGGCCCGAACCTCGGACGCCTCGGCAGCCGGGAGCCCGACGTTTACGGCTCGGCCGATCTCGACGACCTGCGGGTGCTGCTCACCGACGCCGCCCCGGAGGACGTCACCGTCGATCTGCGTCAGACCGACGACGAAGCGGAGCTCATCCACTGGCTCTACGAGGCCGTGGATACGAACACGCCGGTGGTGCTCAACCCGGCCGCGTTCACGCACTACAGCTACGCGTTGCGCGACGCCGCGGCCCTGGTCACCAAGGCGGGGATCCCGCTCATCGAGGTGCACATCTCCAACCCGCACGCCAGGGAGACCTTCCGGCACACCAGCGTCGTCAGCGCCGTCGCGACCGGGGTGATCGCCGGATTCGGCTTCGACTCCTACCGGCTGGCCCTTGACCACATCGTGCGCCTGGCCTGAGATCGCCGCAGGCCGAAAACGCCGGCCGAACACGCTGCCTGGACACGCTGCCTGGACACGCTGACCGAACACGCTGGCCCGGGCCGTCGCGCAGATCACGGAATCGATCGGGCGCGGCCTGTCGGCTACACTCGTCTGAGGCCTGTGGCCGCGCACCTTCCCAATTGAATCGAACGGAACACCTCTTCATGGCATCTACCGCCGACATTAGAAATGGCGTCGTCCTCAACATCGACAAGCAGCTGTGGGCCGTCATCGAATTCCAGCACGTCAAGCCCGGCAAGGGCGGCGCGTTCGTGCGCACCAAGCTGAAGAACGTCGTCACGGGCAAGACCGTCGACCGCACCTTCAACGCCGGCGCCAAGATCGAGACCGAGAATGTCGATCGCCGCGACTTCCAGTACCTGTACGCGGATGGCGACTCCTACGTCTTCATGGACGTCTCCGACTATGACCAGCTCACGGTGTCTTCCGCCGTCGTCGGCGATGCCGCCAACTTCATGCTGGAGAACCAGGCCGTGACCGTGGCCCTGCACGACGGAAACCCGCTCTACGTCGAGCTGCCGGCATCCGTCGTTCTCGAGATCACCTACACCGAGCCGGGCCTGCAGGGCGATCGCTCCACCGGCGGTACCAAGCCCGCGACCGTCGAAACCGGCTACCAGATCCAGGTGCCGCTGTTCCTCGAGCAGGGCACCAAGGTCAAGGTCGACACCCGCAATGGTGACTACCTCGGCCGCGTCAACTAGTGAGCGCCCGTACCAAGGCGCGCAAGCGCGCCATCGATATCCTGTACGCCGCTGACATCCGCCAGACCACGATCCCACAGTCGCTGGCCATGGAGGCCGAACGCGCCGCCAACGAACCGGCCCGCATGGTGTCGTGGTTGTACGCGCGTGACATCGTCGACGGGGTCGTCGACCACCGCGAAGAGATCGACGAACTGATCGAGACGTATTCGCAGGGCTGGTCGCTCTCCCGGATGCCCACGATCGACCGTGCCATCCTGCGCATCGGCATCTGGGAGATCCTGTACAACGACGCTGTGCCGCACGCCGTCGCGATCGACGAGGCCGTCGAGGCCGCCAAGGTGCTCTCGACGGATGATTCCGCGGGGTTCGTCAACGGGCTGCTCGGCCGGATCGCCCAGACGGCGCCATCCGCCTGAGCCG
This sequence comes from Cryobacterium sp. SO1, assembly GCF_004210215.2. Classification (NCBI taxonomy): domain Bacteria; kingdom Bacillati; phylum Actinomycetota; class Actinomycetes; order Micrococcales; family Microbacteriaceae; genus Cryobacterium; species Cryobacterium sp. SO1. The sequence continues at coordinate 2,091,910 of NZ_CP067394.1, read as the reverse complement.
GCGGCACCAGCAGTATCGGCTTCGGCTGTAGGCAGGCCGGGCCGGGTGCATCCGCCCCGGCCCGGGTCGACGAGGGGGAGCAGCAGCATGACGGAACGCACCGACCACAGCACCGGGGCACCGGGCACTGCAGGACCGGGCGCTGCGGAACCGGGCACCGGGGCGGTGGCCGACCAGCCGACCGCGTCGCATGCCACCCCTCCCGCGCCGGTTCCCTACCAGGTCCTCCCCGCGCCATACGCCGGGTCGGTGGGCGGGCCGGTGGGCTGGCCCTACGCACCGCGTACCAACACCCTGGCGATTGTGTCGCTGGTGACCGGTTTCTGCTGTTCCATCGCCGCCGTGATCACCGGGCACATCGCTCTGGGCCAGATCAGGCGCACCGGCGAGGCCGGCAGGGGCCTGGCCATAACCGGCCTGGTGCTGGGCTATGTGAGCCTGGGGTTCGCTGCGCTGATGCTCGTGATCCTGCTGTTCTTCACGGCGGCATTTGGCGCGATCCTCACCGGCGTCGCGAATTCCACCTCCTCGCTGGGTTCGGTTGAACCACCGGTCGTGGAAGCCGCGAGTGGCCAGACCGGCGCCGCGTACCTGGACGACGGCTACCTTCAGGTGGGCATCGGAGCCGCTGTTGTCGATCTCTATATCGACCCGATGTGTCCCTACTGCGGCCAGTTCGACATCGCCAACGGCGACACCCTCGCGGCCATGGTCGACGACGGCACTATCACCCTACGCCTGCACCCGCTCACCTTCCTCGACCAGGCGTCGCAGGGCTCCGAGTATTCCACCAGGGCCTCCGCCGCGCTGACCTGCCAGGCAGCAATCAACCCGGAGTCCACCCTTGACTACCTGGCCGCGCTGTTCCTGAACCAGCCGGCCGAGGGCACCACTGGTCTCAGCGACGACGAACTTGTGGCGTTGTCCAGCGGCAGCGCACCGATCGCCGACTGTGTCGCCAGCGAGCGTTACCAGGGCTGGTCACAGCAGAACACCGATGCCGCGCTCACCGGCCCCATTCCCGGCGCTGACATCTCGTCGATCCAGGGCACCCCCACGGTCCTGGTCAACGGCAGCCAGTACAGTGGCCCCATCAACGACCCGCAGGCGCTGGCTGATTTCATTCACGGCGCGACGGTCTAGCGGAAACTCAGGTTGCCTTAGTCACACCGCCCGCTTCTGGCCGCCCGTTTCAGGTCACCCGTTTTAGTTCGTCCGTTTCAGTTCGTTCGTTTTAGGTCGTCAGAGTGATGCTGGGAACGGTCCCGGCGATCGACGCCCAGAGTTTCACATCGTCCCCGGGTTGGGGCAGATACTGGGTCCCAGAGCGGTCCCGGCACTCGAAGGAAATTTGCGCTTCCAAGGCCACGCCGATCGCGTAGGTCCGCGAGCCGCGCAACTGCAGCGTAACCGAGAGGTCGGCGAACGAATGGCGCTGTGAACTGATAGCCGAACCGCCCTTACCGCACTCGTCGAAGGCGAACAGGGTGCGAGACCCGAACGGGCTCAGCAGTTCCCAGGCCCCGGTGATCGGGTCGATTTCCCACCCGGCAACGTACGCCGTGCCGCGGTAGGAGAACGCCGCGAAGCCGATCGGTCCGGCGGGAAGGAACCACCATCGGCTCTCGGCCACCAGGTCCACTTCGGCCGTCACCGTGACTGATGAGAGACTGGCCCTGGGCGCGAGCGTCACTCCGGTTCCGGCGAAGCTGATGTAACCGGCGTCCAGAGCGGATGCATTCACCCAGCTGAACAGCCGTCCGGTCTTCTCTGACGCGTCGCTCCCATCCGGCTGCCCGTCACGGCCGTTCGCCCACCGGTACCGATAGCGATGGTCGTCTGGAGCCGGTGCGCTCCAGTAGGCGCGGTAGTCGGCCTCGGCGGGGATGTAGAGATTGTCCGGCCAGGTGACGACGAACGGTGAACGCGTCCGGAAGTAGTTCGCGAACAGGGCGTCGCGGTACTCCCGGACTCCGACCAGGGCGCGGGATCGATCGCCAGTGCTGAGCTCGATCTCCTGATGCACCGCTTCGATCTCTCGCCTGCGCACGAAGCTGATCGGGCCGGCCGGTGCGCCGATCTCCGAAACGACATCCGAGGGCTGGCGCGAGTCGGACCTGGCCGTCGAGGCCTCCTCGGTGGCTTCGCGGCGGTTCTGGCGATGGGTGCCGGGGTGCTCGTGCCCGGGGCTGGGGAGGGACGCCACGTCGCCCGGCGGGCTTGTCGGGTCTGTCGGGCTTGTCGGGTCTGTCGGACTTGTCGGGTCTGTCGGGTCCAATGGGCCTGTCGGGTTTGTCGGGTCAAGCGGGTGGTCTAAGGTCGGGTTCGCAGGAGTGTCCTGTGGCCCGTTCTGCGCACCGTCCTGAGGCGTGTCCAGTGTCGATTCCACGGCTGGGATCCGCGGAAGATTCTCTGTCGGGTGGGCGTTCTGAGCGCGTGGCGTCCCCGGTCGGTCCTCGTGGGTGTGGCCGCCCCTGCTGTCTGGGCGCTCGATATCTCCGAGACCTTCAGTGTCGCCGGGTCCCTCGGTGTCGCCGGGTCCCTCGGTGTCGCCGGGTCCCTCAGTGTCACCGGGTCGTTCCGTTTCGTCGGGACGGTCCATGTCGGCGGAGCTCATCAGACCACCTCCTGGCACCATGATGCACGGCATTCCAGATCGCTGAGTTGTATCGCAATGCAGGGTAATCAACCTGAGCCGGTTATGCGAGGTGCAGGAGGTGCCGCGATAGGCGCGAGCCCTCCGAGAATCCATGACCCATCGCAGAAGTCCCTACATGTGCGCCTTTCGGCCGTCCATGTCGTGCGCGCCTCCGCGTCTACGTCGTGCGCCACTCGCTGGTCGAGGATTTCGACTCCTGCCGACCGTGTGGGGTAGAGCCGGTGAGCGGTCCGATGGTGTGTGGATCAATATCCCCTGGATCAGAAGGGCGGGTCCTCGGGCACCGGTGGTGTGGGTGTCCGGGTTGGCCGGTGCCGGGGAGGCATCAGGTAGCTTTCCTCCGGGGGTCGTTTCCGGGTTTTCGGCCCCACCACCGGGGCGTGTGGCCGGGGTGGTCCCATGGGGTTGGCGGGGTCGGTGCGGTAGCTGCGTTTGCCCGGGGAGGTCCAGAGCAGGATGCCGCCGGGTTGTTGAGTGACTCGCCAGTGGGTGAGGTGTTTGAGGCGGTGGTGGGGTTCGCAGAGATGGGCGAGGTTGTCGCAGTCGGTGGTGCCGCCGTCGGCCCAGTCGTGGGTGTGGTCGATGTCGCTGGTGACCGCGGGCCGGGAGCAGCCGGGGAATCGGCAGGTTTCGTCGCGCACCCTCAGCCATTTCTTCATGGCTGTGGTGTTCTTGTGTTGGGTTTTGCCCAGGGAGAGTACGACTCCGGTTTCGGGGTGGGTGAGTAGTCGGGTGAAGCTGGGGGCGTGTCCGGCGATCTGTCGGGCGATTTCGGGGGAGATCGGGCCGTAGCCTTCGAGGGTGGCGGGTTCCTCGTCCAGGCCGAGCAGGGTGAGCACGGGCACGGTGATCATGACCGTGCCGCGGATCCCGGCGCCCATCCCGTCGGGGGTGATGCCGTCCAGCAGGAGGGCCCGGGTGATGTCGGCGCGGAGCTGGTCCAGGGTGCGTTTCGTCTCCTCCGCATCAGCTGCCGCATCTGCCGTCGCGCCGGTCCCCGCGTTCGCCGCCGTACCGTTCCCTGCGCTCGCGTCCGCCGCCGTGCCTGTCCCCGCGCTGGCGTCCGCGCCTGCCTGCCCACTTCCCAACCCGACGGCTTTCCCGGCCGCGTCGCCGGCCCGGGTGGGGTCGCCGAGTTTTTTCAGTTTCACGGCCATCGTGTTGATCCGGGTGTAGGCGGCTTTGGTGTCGTGGGCGGTGCCGTACCAGTGCAACCAGCCCATCCCGTCCGGCGCCGCTTCCCACCGGGTGTGCCTCTCGGCCAGGGCGTTGGTGGTGCGGGTCACGATGGACTCCGGGTGCAACCGCTCCCGCAGCCGGCGGGCCCTGTCCGTGAACCGGCTCACCGGGAGTCGCTTCGCGTCTGGCAGTACCTTGTCCTCGAAGGCCTCCTGATCTTCGGCGGGCAGGGTGCGCATCTGGTCGATGAGCACGGTGGCGTGCCGGTAGCTGATCTCGCCGTTGGAGAGGGCGTGGAAGGTTGCCGGGGCCGACAGCAGCCAGAGTGACTGCTCCATCAGGTGTTCCACCGTGCGTTCGGCCATCCGCAGCAGGCAGGCGGTCTCACTCACGATCGTGCGCCGGGCCACGTCCCGGTCCTCCCACCGGCCATAGAAGGCCGCGCGGGCCTGATCCTCGGTCATGCTGGCCGCGTTCACGTCGGCCAACCGGATGCTCTCCGGGTTGCCGTGCAGCCGGGAGGACACCTGCGGGTCCTCGCTCCAGCTCTGCAGCTCGACGAGGAACTCGGCCTGCCGGGCCTGCGCGTGGGCGATGGCCCGGGCCTCGGCCGCGATCAGCTCGGTGCGGCGGGCCAGCTCCGAACAGACCAGCTCGTCCAAGGTCGGATTGGGGACATACGCCTCACGCCCTGCCGGTTCGGGCCCTGCCGGTGTCGGCCCTGCCGGTTCGGGCCCTGCCGGTTCGGGCCCTGCCGGTTCGGGCCCTGCCGGTTCGGGCCCGGCCGGTTCGGGCCCTGCCGGTGCGGGCCCGGCCGCGGTGGACTCGAGTCCGGCCGGCTCGAGTGCCGGTTCGGCCGCGGTGGACTCCGCCGACCCAGCTTGCGTCGGGTCGACAGGAGCGGGGATGTTGCCAGGTGGAGCGGACTCCGGAGAGTAGTGGTCATCATCCGGAGCGGGCGGTAGTGCCTGGTCGGGGTTACTCATAATGAGATCGTCTCACCTACCACCGACACTGCCCCCGCACGCCCCCACACCCCACTCGACCCCTCCGCGAACCGTGAGAAAAGCACCCAAAATCGCGAAAGTGCGGTGCTTAACTCACGGTTCGCGAGGTGGGAGCGAGGGGGAGGCGCGGGCGAGAGCGGGCGCGGGCGCGGGCGGGGATGCTAGGGTCGAGGGGTACGTAAGACCTACTTTAAGAGCCGTCCTGTGAGACGGGAAAGGAGGTCGGTTTGACAGAGCGCACCGTGCTCACCCAGGCTGACGTCACCCGAGCGTTGACTCGGATCTCCCACGAGATCCTGGAGTCCAATCGAGGAGCGGAGAACCTGGTCATTCTGGGCATCCCCACCAGGGGAGTGGCCCTCGCCCAGCGCATCGCCGGCATCATCCAGCGCATCGAACCGGCTTCCGGCGCCGTGCGTGTCGGGTCCCTCGACGTGACGATGTACCGCGACGACCTCGCGCACACCCGCACCCGCACCCCGTCACCCACCCAGGTGCCCGGCAGCATCGACGGCGCCACGGTGGTGCTCGTGGACGATGTGCTCTACTCCGGCCGCACCATCCGCGCGGCCCTGGACGCCCTCGGCGACCACGGCCGGCCCAGTGTCGTGCGCCTGGCCGTGCTGGTGGACCGGGGCCACCGCGAACTGCCCATCCGGGCCGACTTCGTGGGCAAGAACCTCCCCAGTGCATCCCACGAACGCATCAACGTGCACGTCACAGACGTGGACGGCGACGAGTTCGTCAACATTGAGGGAGGCGCAGAATGAGGCACCTGCTCTCCACCAAGTCGCTCAGCCGCGACGAGGCCATCACCCTGCTCGACATCGCCGAAGACATGGCGGATGTGGCCAACCGCGAGGTCAAGAAGCTCCCGACTCTGCGCGGCAAGACCGTGGTGAACCTGTTCTTCGAGGATTCCACCCGCACCCGCATCTCCTTCGAGGCCGCGGCCAAACGGCTCAGCGCCGACGTAATCAACTTCAGCGCCAAGGGTTCCAGCGTGTCCAAGGGCGAGAGCCTGAAAGACACCGCCCAGACCCTCGCCGCGATGGGCGCGGACGGCGTCGTCATCCGTCACCCGGCCTCCGGCGCCCCGCAGGTGCTGGCCGGCAGCGGCTGGATCGACGCCGGCATCATCAACGCCGGCGACGGCACCCACGAACACCCCACGCAGGCCCTGCTGGACGCGTTCACCATCCGCCGCCGCCTGCACGGCCCGGCGTCCAGAGGCCATGGCCTCGACGGCGTCACTGTCACCATCGTCGGCGACATCCTGCACTCCAGGGTCGCCCGCTCCAACCTGTGGCTGCTTGACACGTTGGGCGCCCAGGTGACCTTCATCGCCCCGCCCACCCTGGTGCCGGCGGACACCTCGGCCTGGCCGGCCACCATCGGCTACGACCTGGACGCCGCCATCGACGCCGGCCCCGACGTGGTCATGATGCTGCGCATCCAGGCCGAACGGATGAACGCGGCGTTCTTCCCGAACAGCCGCGAATACTCCCGCCGCTGGGGCCTGGACGACGAGCGATTCGCCCGGCTCTCGTCGCATAGCATTGTCATGCACCCCGGACCGATGAATCGCGGCCTGGAGATCTCCTCCGCCGCGGCCGACTCTGAACGGTCCACCGTGCGCGAACAGGTCGCAAACGGGGTCAGCGTGCGCATGGCGGCGTTGTACCTGCTGTTGTCGGGCGACCGAGAGGATCACTGAATGTCGAGCGAACGCTACCTTGTGCGCGGAGCACAGCTGAGCAACGGAACCACCACCGACCTGCTGTTGGACGGAGGCCGCATCTCTGAGATGGGCGCCGGGCTCTCCGACGTGGGCGCCACCGTGATCGACGCCGACGGCCTGATCGCCCTGCCCGGCCTGGTCGACCTGCACACGCACCTGCGCGAACCCGGCTACGAACAGAGCGAAACCGTGCTCACCGGCAGCCAGGCCGCCGCGATCGGCGGCTTCACCACGGTGTTCGCCATGGCAAACACCTCGCCGGTGCAGGACACCGCCGGCGTCGTCGAGCAGGTTCTCGCGCTGGGGGAGAGCGCCGGGTACGTCACCGTGCAACCGATCGGCGCCGTCACCGTGGGCTTGGCCGGCGAGCGACTCGCCGAACTCGGCGCCATGGCCGCCAGCCGAGCCAACGTGCGGGTCTTCTCCGACGACGGCTTCTGCGTCTCCGACCCGCTGCTGATGCGCCGGGCGCTGGAATACGTCAAGGCCTTCGACGGCGTCGTCGCCCAGCACTCCCAGGAACCGCGCCTCACGGTGGGCGCCCAGATGAACGAGGGCGCGCTCTCCAGCGAACTCGGCCTCACCGGCTGGCCGGCGGTCGCCGAGGAATCGATCATCGCCAGGGATGTGCTGCTGGCCGAACACGTGGGTTCCCGGCTGCACGTCTGCCACGTCTCCACGGCCGGCGCCGTCGACGTGGTGCGGTGGGCCAAGGCCCGCGGCATCAACGTCACCGCCGAAGTCACCCCGCACCACCTGCTGCTCACCGAGGAACTGGTCGCCGGCTACGACGCCCGCTACAAGGTGAACCCGCCGCTTCGCCGCCGGGAAGACGTGGAGGCCCTCCGCCAGGGGCTGGCCGACGGCACCATCGACATCATCGCCACCGACCACGCCCCGCATCCGGTGGAGGCCAAGGACTGCGAGTGGGACGCCGCCGCCAACGGCATGGTCGGTCTCGAATCCGCCCTGTCGGTGGCCCACGCCGCCGTGGTGGAGACCGGATTCCTGGACTGGAACGATCTTGTCCGCGTTCTCTCGACGACCCCGGCCCGCATCGGCCGCATCCAGGGCCAGGGCCACCAGCTCACCGTCGGTGCACCCGCCGAACTCACCCTCTACGACCCCAGCGCCCGCCGCGTGTTCGGCCGGCAGAACCTCATCGGCAAGGGCGTCAACTCGCCCTACCTTCAGATGACACTGCCCGGTCAGGTGCTGGCCACCTTCCATCGGGGCTACGCCACCGTGCTCGACGGCGTGCTGCGCACCCCGGCCGAGATCGGAGCAGCTCGGGCGGCCCTGGCACTGGGCAGCCATGAGTAGCCGCACGGTCGCGACGATCATCACGGCTCTGGTCCTGCTGACCGTTCTCGCCCTGATGCTGCGCTCCTGGCGCCGGCGCAGCAACCGGGATGCCGCGCTGCCCGCCGGCTACCCGCTGCCCGCCGATCTCGGACGCGAGCTGGCCTCGGCCGCAGCCCTGTACGTGGCCACCACCCCGCGCGACACGCCGCTTGAGCGGCTGAACATCCCCGGGCTCGGCTTCCGCGCCCGCGGCGGTGTCTCCGTCTTCGAACGGGGCGTGCTGCTCGAACTGGCCGGCTCGCCCACCCTGTTCATCCCCACGGATGCCGTGCAGATCGTGGCAGACGCCACCGTGGCCATCGACCGGGTCGTCGAGCCCGGCGGCCTGTTGCGGCTCGGCTGGGGATTGAACACCACCTCAGCCGACGCCCCGGCGCACAACGTCTCGGAGGGCGTAGACAGCTACTTCCGCTTCAGCGACCCCGTCGATCGCCGGGCGATCAGCGAGGCGATCAGTTCCACCAGAGCACCTGGCAAGACAGAATTCGGCACCGAAGAAAGTGAGGTGTAGCCCGTGAGCTACCCAACAACCACACCGGCTCCGGCCGTACTCGTCCTCGAAGACGGCAGCCGATACGTTGGACGAGCCTACGGCAGCCACGGCCAGACCCTCGGCGAGATCGTCTTCGCCACCGGCATGACCGGCTACCAGGAGACGCTCACCGACCCGTCCTACGCGGGCCAGATCGTCCTGATGACGGCGCCGCACATCGGCAACACCGGCGCCAACGACGAAGACATGGAATCCTCCCGCATCTGGGTCTCCGGCTTCGTCGTACGCGAGCCCGCCCGGGTGCCGTCCAACTTCAGGTCCCAGCGCACCCTCGACGCCGATCTGGAATCCAACGGCGTCGTCGGCATCAGCGGCATCGACACCCGGGCCGTCACCCGGCACATCCGCTCGCTCGGCGCCATGCGCAGCGGCATCTTCTCCGGCGAGGACTACCACCTCTCCGAGGGCGAACAGCTCGCCCTGGTGCGGGGCGGTGCCAGCATGCGCGGCCGCAACCTGTCCGACGAGGTCTCCACCGTCGAGCCGTACTCGCTGCCCGCCCAGGGCGAACGCATCGGTTCAGTCGCCGTGCTCGACCTCGGTGTGAAGACGTCCACCCTCAACTACCTCGCCGAGCGCGGGTTCGAGGTCTTCGTCCTGCCGCAGTCGGTCACCGCGGAGCACGTGCTGTCGCTGAACCCGTCGGCGCTCTTCTTCTCCAACGGTCCTGGCGACCCCGCCGCCTCCGACGCGCACGTCACCCTCTTGCAGGAGGTGCTGCGCGCCGGCGTGCCGTACTTCGGCATCTGCTTCGGCAACCAGCTGCTCGGCCGCGCCCTCGGCTTCGGCACCTACAAGCTGCCCTTCGGCCACCGCGGCATCAACCAGCCGGTGCTGGACAAGGCCACCGGCCGGGTGGAGATCACCTCGCAGAACCACGGCTTCGCCGTCGACATGCCCATTGAGGGCATCAGCGAGTCCAAGACCGGCTTCGGTCGCGTCGAGGTCAGTCACTACAGCCTCAACGACCAGGTCGTCGAGGGCATCAGATGCCTGGACATCCCGGCTTTCTCGGTGCAGTACCACCCGGAGTCCGCGGCCGGCCCGCACGACGCCAACTATCTTTTCGACAGGTTCAGGGATGTGGTTGTCGCGCACGCGGCCGCCGGAGCAGGAGACGCCAAGTAATGCCCAAGCGCGACGATATCAACAGCGTCCTCGTCATCGGAAGCGGCCCGATCGTGATCGGCCAGGCGTGCGAGTTCGACTACTCGGGCACCCAGGCCTGCCGGGTCCTCCGCGAAGAGGGCGTCCGGGTCATCCTGGTCAACTCCAACCCGGCGACCATCATGACCGACCCCGACTTCGCGGATGCGACGTACATCGAGCCGATCACCCCGGAGATCCTCGAGACCATCATCGCCAAGGAGCGCCCGGACGCGATCCTGCCGACCCTGGGCGGCCAGACGGCCCTCAACGCTGCCATCGCCCTGCACGAACGCGGCATCCTCACCACGTACAACGTGGAGCTGATCGGCGCCAAGTTCGAGGCCATCCAGAAGGGCGAAGACCGCCAGATCTTCAAGCAGCTCGTGCTCGACTCCGGCGCGGACGTGGCCAAGTCGTACATCGCCCACACCGTGGAGGAGGCCGTCGGCTTCGCCGAGGACCTCGGCTACCCCCTCGTGGTGCGCCCGTCGTTCACCATGGGCGGCCTGGGCTCAGGCTTCGCCTACACCGAAGCCGAACTCCGACGCATCGTCGGCGACGGCCTGCACCAGAGCCCGACCACCGAGGTGCTCCTGGAGGAGTCCATTCTCGGCTGGAAGGAATACGAGCTCGAGATGATGCGCGACACCGCCGACAACACGGTGGTCGTCTGCTCGATCGAGAACGTCGACCCGGTCGGCGTGCACACCGGGGACTCGATCACCGTCGCCCCCGCCCTCACTCTCACCGACCGCGAGTACCAGAAGCTGCGCGATATCGGCATCGACATCATCCGCGCCGTCGGCGTCGACACCGGTGGCTGCAACATCCAGTTCGCCATCGACCCGGCCGACGGTCGTATCATCGTCATCGAGATGAACCCGCGGGTCTCCCGCTCGTCCGCCCTGGCCAGCAAGGCCACCGGGTTCCCGATCGCCAAGATCGCCGCGAAACTGGCCCTCGGCTACCGCTTGGACGAGATCCCCAACGACATCACCGGCGTCACCCCGGCCAGCTTCGAGCCCACCCTGGACTACGTCGTGGTCAAGGTGCCCCGGTTCGCGTTCGAGAAGTTCCCCAAGGCCGATGCGCGCCTGACCACCACCATGAAGTCCGTCGGCGAGGCCATGGCCATAGGCCGCAACTACGCGTCCGCCCTGCAGAAGGCGCTCCGCTCGCTCGAAAAGCGCGGCTCCTCCTTCCACTGGGGCGCCGAGACCCGCTCCGTCGAGGAACTGCTGAGAGTCGCCGAGATTCCCACTGACGGCCGTATCGTCACCGTGCAGCAGGCGCTCCGCAAGGGCGCCAGCATCGAGCAGCTCTTCGAAGCCACGAAGATCGACCCGTGGTTCCTCGACCAGATCGTGCTCATCAACGAGATCGCCGACGCCGTCGCCGCCTCGGACACCCTGGACACCGAGATCCTGCGCACCGCGAAGGACCACGGCTTCTCGGACGCCCAGATCGGCGAACTCCGCGGTTTCGGCGAAGCGGATGTGCGCAAGGTCCGGCACATCCTCGGGGTGCGGCCGGTCTTCAAGACCGTCGACACCTGCGCCGGCGAGTTTCCCGCCCTCACCCCGTACCACTACTCGAGCTACGACCAGGAGACCGAGGTGATCCCGAGCGACCGCCGCAAGGTGGTGATCCTCGGCTCCGGCCCGAACCGGATCGGCCAGGGCGTCGAGTTCGACTACTCCTGCGTACACGCCTCGTTCGCCCTGTCAGAGGCCGGCTACGAGACCATCATGATCAACTGCAACCCGGAGACGGTCTCGACCGACTACGACACCAGCGACCGGCTCTACTTCGAGCCGCTCACGCTGGAAGACGTGCTGGAGATCATCCACGCCGAGAGCCAGAGCGGTGAGCTCGTCGGCGTGGTCGTGCAGCTCGGCGGCCAGACCGCGCTGGGCCTGGCCAAGGGCCTGGAGGCCGAGGGCATCCCGATCCTGGGTACCTCGCCCACGGCGATCGACCTGGCCGAGGAACGCGGCCTGTTCAGCGGCATCCTCGCCGGCGCCGGCCTGCTCGCTCCGCGGAACGGCGTGGCCATCGACTACAGCGGCGCCGTCGTCGTGGCCGAGGAGATCGGCTACCCCGTGCTCGTGCGACCCAGCTACGTGCTGGGCGGCCGTGGCATGGAGATCATCTACGACAGCGCCAGCCTGGCCGACTACTTCACCCGGATGCAGGGCCAGGGCATCATCGGCCCGTCGCACCCGCTGCTGGTGGACCGGTTCCTCGACGACGCCATCGAAATCGATGTGGACGCCATCTACGACGGCCACGAGCTCTACATCGGCGGCGTCATGGAGCACATCGAGGAGGCCGGTGTGCATTCCGGTGACTCGAGCTGCACCCTGCCGCCGGTCACCCTGGGCCGGGCCGAGATCGACCGCGTGCGCGACGCCACGCTCGCCATCGCCAAGGGCATCGGTGTGCGCGGCCTGCTCAACGTGCAGTTCGCCATCGGTGCCGGCGTGCTCTACGTGCTCGAGGCCAACCCGCGCGCGTCCCGCACCGTGCCGTTCGTGGCCAAGGCCCTCGGCATCACCCTCGCCAAGGCCGCGTCGCTGATCATGGTGGGCACCACCATCGCCGAACTCAAGGCCGACGGCAAACTGCCGCTGATCGACGGCTCCAGGGTTCCGATGGACTCGCCGGTCGCCGTGAAGGAAGCCGTACTGCCGTTCAACAGGTTCCGCACCCAGGAAGGCCTCATCGTCGACTCGGTGCTCGGCCCGGAAATGCGCTCCACCGGCGAAGTCATGGGCATCGACCGGGACTTCCCGCGGGCGTTCGCGAAGAGCCAGCTCGCCGCATACGGCGGAATCCCGCTGACCGGCACCGTCTTCGTGTCGGTCTCCGACCGGGACAAGCGCGCCGTGATCCTGCCGATGCTGCGCCTCTCGCAGCTGGGTTACACGATCATGGCCACCGAGGGAACCGCCGAAGTTTTGCAGCGAAACGGAATCGGGGCCACAGTGGTGGCAAAGTTCAGCGAAAAGGCCGATGAGTCCGTGGACACCGTCGTCGACCTGATCCGCCGCGAGGAGGTGCAGATCGTGATCAACACACCCAACGGTCGCTCCGCCCGCGCGGATGGCTACGAGATCCGCGCCGCGGCCGTCGCCGGCGACCTGCCCCTGTTCACCACCATCGCCGAGCTCTCCGCCGCCGTGGCATCGATCGACTCGATCCGCACCGGCTTCGAGGTCACCAGCCTGCAGGAGTACCAGGCGAAACGGTCGGCAGCACTGTGACCCCAGCCGGCGCCGTGACTGCAGCCGAATCGGTCGGCACGACCGCAACCTTCGGCGAACGCCTGCACGGCGCCTTCGAACGATACGGCAGGCTCTGCGTCGGCATCGACCCGCACGCCTGGCTGCTGACCGACTGGAACCTGCCGGACAGCGCCGCCGGCGCCGAGAACTTCGGCCGACGGGTCGTCGAGGCATCCGCGGGCGTGGTGGGCATCGTGAAGCCGCAAGTGGCGTTCTACGAGCGATTCGGCTCCGCCGGCTACCTGGCCCTTGAGCGGGTGCTCAGCGACGCACGCGCCGCCGGGCTTCTGGTCATCGCCGACGTCAAGCGCGGAGACCTGGGCACGAGCGTCGAGGCGTACGGCCAGGCCTGGCTGAGCCCCGGCTCTTCGTTGGAGGTCGACGCCATCACCGTGAACGCGTACATGGGAGTCGGCTCCCTTGCGAGCACCGTGGCACTGGCCGATTCCCAGAACAAGGGACTGTTCCTGCTCGCCGCGACCTCCAATCCTGAAGCCGCTGAGCTGCAGCAGGCGGTCGTCTCGCGGGGCACACACGCCGGCCGGACCGTCGCCGGATCGGTCCTCGCACAGGTGGGCGCCATCAACGCCGACCACGCGGCCACGCGCTCCGCCGGCTCGTTCGGCTCTATCGGCGTGGTGCTGGGTGCCACGGTTTCCCTGGCCGACTTCGGCATCGACATCCACGCCCCGGCCGCCGCCATCGTCACTCCAGTCCTCGCCCCGGGCTTCGGCCATCAGGGCGCGAATCCCACCGATCTGGCGAGTTTGTTTGGCGGATACGCACAAGGCGTTATCGTAAGTGAATCGCGCAGCGTTTTGTCCGTCGGTCCCGACCGGGTGGCCGATGAGATAAACCGCCGAGTAACCGAAGCTGGAGCGACCCGTGGCTGACAATCGCCCTACCCCACCCGACGTCGACCGTGTCGCGGCCTCCCGGGCCGCCGTAGCGGCCCGACGAGCCCGCGCCGCAGTGAAGGCACAGGTCGCCGCCGGTGAGCGCACGTCGCTCGACGTGCTCGCCGCCGCAGTGAAGGACCCCAACGGAGTCGAGGGGCGCCTGCGCGTGACCGAGCTCCTCGTGAGCATCCCGGCGATCGGGGTGACCAAGATGCAGCGCATCATGAGCCGGCTGGAGATCTCGCCGTCCAAGCGTCTGGGCGGCCTCGGCAAGCACCAACGCGACCGGCTGCGGGACTTCCTCGCCGCCCGCCCGCCTGCCCGCCGCGGCGCCCCCGACTCCAGGCTCGTCGTCCTCGCCGGGCCCACCGCCGTGGGCAAGGGCACCGTCGCCGCGTATATTCGCGAGCACCACCCCGAGGTGCACCTGTCGGTCTCCGCCACCACCCGTGCGCCGCGCGCCGGCGAGGTTGAGGGCGTCAGCTACTTCTTCGTCGACGACGCCGAGTTCGATCGCATGATCGAAGCCGGCGACCTGCTCGAGTACGCCACCGTGCACAACGCCTACCGCTACGGAACCCCCCGGGGACCGGTCGAGGCGGCCATCGCAGTCGGCAACAGCGTCCTTTTGGAGATCGACATCCAGGGTGCGCGCGCCGTGCGCCGGGCCATGCCGGAGGCCCGGCTGGTCTTCCTGCTCCCGCCCAGCTGGGACGAACTCGTACGCCGACTGATCGGGCGGGGCACAGAGGATTCCGCCGAACAGAGCCGCAGACTCGAGACTGCGAGGCTCGAATTGGCCGCTCAGGGCGAGTTCGATTACCGTGTCGTGAACACCGACGTGGCCGAAGCCGCCGAAGAAGTCGTAGACTTGATGCAGATTCGCAAGACAGCGGCGCCGTCGTAGCGCCTGCCGTACTTGAATTTCCGCGTCGAATAGACGCATCATCGCGGTAAAGCCTGAAGTTTCCGGCCATGGGAACCACCGGCATGACACCGCGCAGCCCGTACATTTTGCTTGAACTGCATGAAGGAGTGTGACAGCGTGCCCAACAAGCCCACTGGCATCATTGACCCGCCCATCGACGACCTGCTGACCAAGGTCGATTCCAAGTACGCCCTGGTGATCTTCGCGTCCAAGCGCGCCCGCCAGATCAACGACTACTACGCAGACCTGCACGAAGGCAGCCTGTTCGACAACGTCGGACCGCTCGTCGACTCCACCGTCGACGACAAGCCGCTCTCCGTGGCGCTGCGCGAAATCAACGAAGACAAGCTCACCTCGAAGCCCATCGTCGAATAGCTCGACGCAGCCCTTCGTAAGCGCGCAGGATGTCGACTGGTCGCACGATCGTCGTCGGGATAACCGGCGGCATCGCTGCCTACAAGGCCGTCAACGTCGTGCGCGCTTTTGTGCTGCTCGGGGACGACGTGCACGTGGTCGCCACGGCAGCTGCCCTCCGGTTCGTCGGCAAGCCGACACTGGAGGCGATCTCCCGCAACCCGGTGAACACCGACCTGTACGAGGGCGTCGCTGAGGTGCGGCACGTGGCCATCGGTCAATCCGCCGACCTCATCGTGATCGCCCCCGCCACCGCGAACAGCATCGCCAAGATCGCCCTCGGCCTGGCCGACGACCTGCTCGGCAACACCATTCTCGCCAGCACCGCGCCGCTCGTGCTCGCGCCCGCCATGCACACCGAGATGTGGCAGAACCCCGCGACCGTGGCCAACATCGTCACCCTCCGAGGACGTGGCGTGACCATCGTCGGACCAGGGATCGGCCGCCTGACCGGCTCCGATTCCGGTGCCGGCCGCATGGAAGAACCCGACACGATCGTCGAGGCCGCCCTCGCCGTCCTGGCCGCCCGGGACGCGGAGCGGTCCCGCGGGCAGGACCTGGCGGGCCTGCAGGTGCTGATCAGCGCCGGCGGGACCCGCGAACCCCTCGACCCGGTGCGTTTCCTCGGCAACCGCTCCAGCGGGCGCCAGGGCGTCGCCCTCGCCGAAGCCGCCCTGTCCCGCGGTGCCACGGTGACCCTGGTCGCCGCGCACCTCGAAGTCGCCGTACCCGACGCCGTCACCGTGCTGAACGTGAGTAGCACCCTCGACCTGCACGGGGCCATGCGCGAAGCCGCCGCAACAGCCGACATCGTCATCATGGCCGCCGCCGTCGCCGACTACCGGCCGGCGGAGGTGCAGGCCGGCAAGATCAAGAAGGACGTCGCGGGGGACCGGTTGTCGCTCGAGCTGGTGCGCAACCCCGACGTGCTCGCGGGCCTGGTCGAGGAACGCCACCAGGGTCAGGTCATCGTGGGCTTCGCCGCCGAAACCGAACCGGATGACACCCTGCGCCGGGAGCTCGGCCGCACCAAGGTGCAACGCAAGGGCTCAGACCTCCTGGTGCTCAACCGCGTCGGCTGGACCCAGGGCTTTGCCACCGAACGTAACGAGATCGAAGTGCTCGACCGCGCCGGAGATATAGTGATGGAGGCCTCCGGAACGAAGTTGTCGGTGGCCCACCGTATCCTCGACAGCATCCTCCAGGTCATTTCCCCCGCCTGAATCTGCAGCATCGTGAGTACCCCGTCAACCGCAGCACCTTGAACACAGAATTGAGACATGCCCCGATGAGCGAACTTCGCCTCTTCACCTCGGAGTCGGTCACCGAAGGCCACCCGGACAAGATCTGCGACCAGATCTCCGACAGCATCCTCGACGCGCTCCTCACCGAGGACCCGCACAGCCGCGTGGCCGTGGAGACCCTGGTCACCACCGGTCTCGTTCACGTTGCCGGTGAGGTCACCACCGCGGGCTACGTCGAGATCCCCTCGATCGTGCGAAAGTGCATCACCGACATCGGCTACGACTCGTCCGACGTGTGGTTCGACGGCCGCTCCTGCGGTGTCGAGATTTCCATCGGTGGCCAGTCGCCCGATATCGCCCAGGGGGTCGACGACGCCTTCGAAAGTCGCGAACAGGACAGCCTGGACGACTACGACCGCCAGGGTGCCGGCGACCAGGGCATCATGTTCGGCTACGCCACCCGCGAGACCCCCGAGCTCATGCCGATCCCGATCTGGATCGCGCACCGCATGGCCGAACGCCTGGCCGAGGTGCGCAAGTCCGGCGAGCTGGACTACCTGCGCCCGGACGGCAAGACCCAGGTCACCATCGGCTACGACGGCATCGTGCCGCGCACGGTCGAGACCGTGGTGCTCTCCACCCAGCACGCCCCCTCCGTCACGACAGCGAAGCTGCGCGCCGACATCGCCGAACTGGTCATCCGTCCCGTGCTCGAGCGGGTCGACCTGGACGCCTCAGCGCTGCGCACCCTGGTGAACCCGACCGGCCGGTTCGAGATCGGCGGCCCCCAGGGCGATGCCGGACTCACCGGCCGCAAAATCATCATCGACACCTACGGCGGATCCAGCCGGCACGGCGGCGGTGCGTTCAGCGGCAAGGACCCGTCCAAGGTGGACCGCTCCGCCGCGTACGCGATGCGCTGGGTCGCCAAGAACGCCGTCGCGGCCGGACTGGCCGAACGGCTCGAAATCCAGGTGGCCTACGCCATCGGAACCGCCTCACCGGTCGGCCTGTACGTGGAGACCTTCGGCACCGGCGCCCTCCCGGAGAAGGACATCACCGCCGCGATCCGCGAGGTGTTCGACCTGCGCCCCGCCGCCATCATCAAGGACCTCGACCTGCTGCGCCCGATCTACGCCCAGACGGCCGCCTACGGCCACTTCGGCCGCGAACTGCCCGACTTCACCTGGGAGCGACTCGACCGGGTCGACGACCTGAGAAGCGCAGCGGGACTCTGAACCGTACCGACTCGACCGCACCGATCCGGAACCAGGGAGGCCGCCGATGACTCGCACCGGCCTCATCGCGCGGGTGCTGATCGACTCACCCCTGCCCCAGCTGGACCACCTGTTCGACTACGCCATTCCCGACGACCTCGCGCACCTCGCCCAGCCGGGTGTGCGGGTGCGGGTGCCTTTGCGCTCGGCGAACCGGGTGGCCGACGGATACCTGATCGAACTGATCGACCCGCAGCAGGCGTCCGATGCCGCGGCGGGCCCCGACGCTGCGGCGACCCTGGAGGGGACCGGCCCGGACACCGGGTACAGCGGCAAGCTGAGCCCGATCGACTCGATCGTGTCGGCGGTGCCCGTGCTCACCGAACCGGTCTGGCAGCTGGCCAGACGACTGGCCGACCGGGCCGCCGGCAACGCGAGCGACATCATCCGCCTCGCGGTACCGCCGCGCGCCGTGCGTGTGGAGAAGGCCTGGTTGGCGGCCCGCACCGCCCTGGATGCCGCCGCGGTGAATCCGACGGCCCCGGGTGCCGCCGACCGGCTGGCCGAACCCGGCTTCGCCGAATACCCGGCGCAGACCCTGGGGACCATCGTCGCCGACCGGCTACGGGTCTGCGTCGCCGCGGTGCCCGGCGTCGTGCGCCTGCCCGGGCTCGGCGGGCCCGCCGACGCCAGCGCGACGACCGCGGCGTCAGCCGGCGGTCCCACCGTCGGAAGCTGGGCGCTCACCGTGGCTGAACTCGCCGTGTCCGCGCTGCGCCAGGGCAAGAGCAGCATCCTGATGGTGCCCGACTATCGCGACCAGGACCAGTTGCAGGCGGCCCTGGCGGTGCTGGTACCCGCGGACGATGTGGTGCGGGTCGACGCCCGGCAAACAAACCCCGACCGGTACCACGGCTTCCTGACCCTTCTGGAGGACACCCCGCGCATCATTCTGGGCAACCGGTCCGCCGTCTACGCCCCGGCCCACGAGCTCGGCCTGATCGTGCTCTGGGACGACGGCGACCCGCTCTACGGCGAACAACTCAGCCCCTACGTGCACGCCAGGGACGCCGCCCTGATCCGTCGGGAAGCCGCAGACTGCGCCCTGGTCTTCATCGGGCACTCCCGCAGCGTCGAGACCGAACGCCTGGTCGAGATCGGCTGGCTGCACGCCGTGCACCCCAGCCGCGACGCTCACCCCAGGATCATTCCCACCACCTTCCAGGCCGAGCCGGATGCGCAGGCCAGGGCCGCCCGCATCCCGTCGGCCGCCTGGCTCGCCGCGAAGGAGGCCGTGCGCACCGGGCCCGTCCTGGTGCAGGTCGCCAGCCCCGGCTACGCGCCGATGCTCGCCTGCCGCTCCTGCGGGCAGTCCGCCCGGTGTACCCAGTGTCAGGGGCCGCTCGCCCTGACCTCCGCCACCGCCACCCCGGCCTGCCGCTGGTGCGGTCACCTCGCCGCCGGGTGGCGCTGCACGCACTGCGAGGCAACCGTGTTCCGCGTCGTGACCGTCGGGACCGGCCGCACCGCGGAGGAACTCGGCCGGGCCTTCCCCGGCTCCAGGGTGATCGTCGCCGACGGCGAGCACACCGTGCAGACGCTCGGCCCCGAGCCGGCCCTCGTGATCGCCACCCGCGGCGCCGAACCGATTCCCCAGAACGGCTACAGCGCCATCCTGCTGCTCGACGGCGAACGGATGCTCGCCCGGGAGTCGCTGCGGGTCGGCGAGGACTGCCTGCGGTGGTGGGCGAACGCCGCCGCGCTGGCCGCACCCGGCGCCCCCGTGATGCTCGTCGGAGTCGGCGGGGCCCTCGCCCACGCGCTGAACACCTGGCAGCCCGGCCCGTACGCCGCCGCCGAGCTCGCCGACCGCCGTGCACTGCGGTTCCCGCCCGCGGTGCGGGTCGCCTCGGTGACCGGCACCACCGCCGAAGTCGAAACGGCCATCGACTCGCTGACCGACCTGGCCGGTCTCGACGTGCTCGGCCCTGTCAGTCACGACCCGGCGGGCCCGGGGCAAAAGGCCGGCGGCCCCGCGCTGGTGCGCGCCATCGTGCGGTTCGGCTACCCGCTCGGCGACGAGGTCGCCCGCACCCTCAAGGCTGCCATCGTGCGGAACGCCGCCACCAGACGGAAGCCCAAGGGCGCCGCGTTCCGTCCTGCACCTACACTCAGAGTACGATTCGACGACCCGGAGCTGCTGTAAATGAAACTCGTCTTCGCCGGGACCCCGCCGGTCGCCGTGCCCAGCCTGACCCTCCTGGCCGCCTCGGGACACGAGATCGCCGCAGTGATCACCCGCACCGATGCCGCCCTCGGCCGGAAGCGCGTTCTCACCCCGTCGCCGGTCGCCGCCGCCGCCGAGAAGCTCGGCCTGCCCGTGATCAAGGCCAACCGGCTCGACCAGGCCGCGACCGAGAGCATCACCGCTCTTGACGTAGATCTCGGCGTCATCGTGGCCTACGGCGGCCTGGTGCGCGAACCGCTGCTCTCCGCACCGCGCCTGGGCTGGATCAACCTGCACTTCTCGCTGCTGCCACGTTGGCGCGGCGCCGCTCCCGTGCAGCGTGCGATCATGGCCGGCGACACCGAGACCGGAGCCGCAGTGTTCCAACTCGTCGCCGAACTCGACGCGGGCGCCGTGTTCGCCCAACTCAGCACCCCCATCGGCCGGCACGCCACCGCTGGGACCCTGCTGGAGAGCCTGAGCCGCAGCGGAGCGGCCCTGCTGCTCGACGTGGTGAACGAGCTGGCCGCAGGCACCGCCCAGTCTGTGCCGCAAGCGGGCGAGGTCACCCTTGCTCCCAAGCTCACCCTCGACGACGCGCGCATCGACTGGAGCCTGCCCGCGGAGACCGTGCACGCGGTGGTGCGGGGCGTCACTCCCGAACCCGGAGCGTTCACCGAGATCGACGGCGCCCGGCTCAAACTCCACGATGTGGCGCCCGCTCACGGCCACCCCGCCCTACCGGCCGGACACATCACCGAGATCGACAAGAGGGTTCTGATCGGCACCGGCACGGAGCCCCTGGAACTCATCAACGTACAACCGGCAGGAAAAACCCCGATGAAGGCAATCGACTGGTGGCGCGGAGTGGCAGCAACCGAGGTGACCGCATCATGAGTGGACCAGATCAGAACGGCGCCGGCAGGCCCAGGGCGCCCCGTCAGGGCGCCCGCACGGACAGCCGGCCGAGCTACGTCGTGCAGCCCGCCCGCCGGGTCGCCTACGAGGTCATCGCGGCCGTCCGCGAATCCGACGCGTACGCCAACCTGTTGCTGCCCACCCGCATCCAGCGTGCCGCGCTGAACACCGCGGATGCCGCCCTGGCCACCGAGCTCACCTACGGCACCCTGCGCATGCAGGGCTTCTACGACAGGGTCATCGCCGAGGCGGCCGGCCGGCCGGTCACGGCCATCGACCCGGCGATCCTCGACGTGCTCAGGCTCGGCGCGCACCAGCTCCTGGCGACGCGCGTCGCCACCCACGCCGCCGTCAACGAATCCGTCGAGCTGGCCCGCCAGGTGGGCTCCCGGTCTGCGACGGGCTTCACCAACGGCGTGCTCCGCGCCATCGCCCGGGTCAGCGCCGACGAGTGGCGTGAACGCATCCTCGCCGACACCAGCACCCCCGACGACGCCCTCGCCGCCCTGTACTCCCACCCGGTCTGGGTGGTGCGGGCATTCCGGCAGTCCCTGCGTCAGGAAGGCCGGGAAAGCGAACTCGAGGAGCTCCTCGCCGCCGACAACGCGGCTCCGCGCGTGAACATGGTGGCGCTGCCCGGGCTGGCCGAGGCCACCGCGGACCTCGGCGACGCCAACGACTTCTCCCCGATCGGCTTTGTGCTCGGCGGGGGAGACCCGCACCCCCTGATGAAGCAGAGCGACGGCCGCTTGCGTGTGCAGGACGAGGGTTCTCAGCTCGCCGCCCTCGCCCTCAGCCGCGCCCGACCGATCGTAGAGGGGGAGCGGTGGCTCGACCTCTGCGCCGGCCCCGGCGGCAAGGCAGCCCTGCTTGCCGCTGAAGCCCTGAACGGCGGCGCGACCCTGGTCGCCAACGAGGTCGTGCCGGCCAGGGCCCAATTGGTGCGCGCAGCTCTGGCCGCCGTCCCATCCGACGTGCCGGTCTGGGAGATGGACGGCACCTGGGTCGGCGAGGACCAGCCGGAGGCCTTCGACCGGATCCTGCTCGACGCTCCGTGCACCGGACTGGGTGCGCTGCGCCGTCGCCCTGAGGCACGCTGGCGGAAGCAGCCCAAGGACGTTGCCGAGCTCTCCGACCTGCAGTCCGCGCTGATCCATGCCGCGCTCGGCGCCCTGAAGCCCGGCGGCATCCTCGCCTACGTCACCTGCTCCCCGCACATCGCGGAGACCCGGGGGATCGTGGCCACGGCCCGCAAGGCCTGGGGTGACAAGGTGGCGCCGCTGGACACCGCGGCGGTGCTGCAGAACCTGGCCGTGCATCCGCTCGACCTGGCCGGCGACCCCGGCAGTGTGCAGCTGTGGCCGCACCGGCACGGCACCGACGCCATGTTCATCACGCTGCTGCAGCGCCAGGCCGACTGAAGCTGCAGGCGCGGCCCGGGCGCGGCCCGGGCGCCGCCCCGGGTTCCGCCGCCCTGGGACCCGCCCCCGGGCCCAGCTTCCGGGCCGCGCCTGGGAGCCTGGGCGACCGTTCGGTAGGCTGACGGCATGGTTACCCGGATCAACCCGAGCATTCTGTCCGCAGACTTCGCCAACCTGGAGCGGGAGCTTGGCAGCATCAGCACCGCCGACCTGGCGCATGTCGACGTCATGGACAACCACTTCGTGCCGAACCTCACCCTCGGCCTGCCGGTGGTCGAACGCCTGCTGCAGGTGTCGCCGATACCACTCGACCTGCACCTGATGATCGACGACCCCGACCGGTGGGCACCGGCCTACGCCGATGCCGGCGCGTACTCGGTCACCTTCCACGCCGAGGCGGCAGCGGACGCCGTTGCGCTGGCCCGTCGGCTGCGCGACATCGGCGCTCGGGCCGGCATCGCTCTGAAGCCCGGCACCCTCGTTGAGCCCTACCTCGACCTGCTCGCCGAATTCGACCAGGTACTGGTGATGACTGTCGAGCCGGGCTTCGGCGGCCAGAGCTTCATGGCGACCACCATGCCCAAGCTCTCCCTGCTCGCCGATGCCGTGCGCGCGAGCGGCCTGGACGTCTGGCTGCAGGTGGACGGCGGCATCACCGAGGACACCATCGTGCAGGCCGCCCAAGCTGGTGCCAACACTTTCGTCGCCGGCTCCAGCGTCTTCAACGGCAATCCCGCGGAACAGATCGCCCGGCTGCGCGAGGCCGCCGCCCTACACACGCACACCCACTAAGCGACGCCCCGTCCCTCCCTGCCCCGCTGTGCTCGGTCAGGCGACGTCCGAGTAGCCCCCGCCATGACTCGCCCAGTTTCGCCAGTAAATCGACCCGACCCACCCGCAAAGCTGGGCGAGCCATCCGCGGGCTCCGCACCGGATCCGGCGTCGCCCCCTGACTCGCCCGTTTTCGCTGGTCCGCCGACTCACGCATCAGCAGAAACAGGCGAGTCATGGCTTGGGGTGAGTATCGGTCGCCTTCGCGTCCTCGCGGGGAGGTCGGAACCGAGCCGGGGAGCCGCTCGAACCGCCGGAGGCGACAGGCCCGCTCCCGGGGAGCCGACGGGACCGGTAGCCTGTACAGGTGAAAACTTTCGACGACCTGTTCGCTGAGCTGAGCCAGAAGGCCATTGACCGGCCGGAGGGCTCCGGAACCGTCCGCGAACTCGACGCCGGCGTGCACGCCATCGGCAAGAAGATCGTCGAAGAGGCCGCAGAGGTCTGGATGGCCGCCGAGTACCAGAGCGACACCGAAACGGCCGAAGAGATTTCGCAGCTGATCTACCACCTGCAGGTCCTGATGGTGGCGAAGGGGCTTTCCCCCGAGGACGTCTACCGACATCTGTGATGACGGCACCCGTACGGAAAACCACCCACCATCCTTGGAAAGATTGACATGTTGAGAATTGCTGTGCCCAATAAGGGCTCGCTCGCCGAGACCGCCGCCCAGATGCTGTCAGAGGCCGGCTACAACGGCCGCCGTGACCCGCGCGACCTCGTCGTCGCCGACCCGCGCAACGACGTGGAGTTCTTCTACCTGCGCCCGCGCGACATCGCCACCTACGTCGGCAGCGGCGCCCTGGACGTCGGCATCACCGGCCGCGACCTGCTGCTGGACTCCCGTTCGACAGCTGGGGAGATCGCCAGCCTCGACTTCGGCGACTCCACCTTCCGGTTCGCCGGTCCCGCCGGCCGGTTCACCGAGCTGGCCGACCTCGAGGGCTTGCGCGTCGCCACCAGCTACCCCGGCCTGGTCGGCAGCTTCCTCGCCGGCCACGGCATCAGCGTCGACCTCGTCACCCTCGACGGCGCCGTCGAGTCCGCCGTGCAGCTCGGTGTGGCGGATGCCGTCGCCGACGTCGTCTCCACCGGCTCCACCCTGCGCAAGGCCGGCCTGCAGATTTTCGGCCCGGTGATCCTGGAATCCACCGCCGTGCTGATCACGTCAGAGAACGCCCACCCGGGCATCAACACGCTGCTGCGCCGCCTCCAGGGCGTTCTCGTGGCCCGCCAGTACGTGCTCGTCGACTACGACGTGCACGTCGACAACCTCGACGCCGCCTGCCAGGCCGCGTCAGGGATCGAATCGCCCACCATTTCGTCTCTGCGCGAACCGAACTGGGTGGCCGTTCGAGTGATGATCCCGCGCCTGGACACCAACAGCGTGATGGACCGGCTCTACGAACTCGGCGCCCGCGCGATTCTGGTCACCTCGATTCACAACGCCAGGTTGTAAAACCATGAGCCTCGCCGTCAGAGTGATCCCGTGCCTCGACGTGGCCAACGGCCGGGTCGTCAAAGGCGTCAACTTCCAGAACCTGCGAGACGCGGGCGACCCCGTCGAACTCGCCAAGCGCTACTACGAGCAGGGCGCTGACGAACTGACCTTCCTCGATGTGACGGCAACGGTCGACGACCGCTCCACCACCTACGACGTGGTGCGTGCCACCGCCGAGCAGGTCTTCATCCCGCTCACTGTCGGCGGCGGCATCCGCAGCGTCGACGACGTGTCCAGGCTGCAGGCCAGCGGCGCGGACAAGGTCGGCGTGAACAGCGCCGCCATCGCCCGCCCGGCGTTGATCTCCGAGATCGCCGACCGGTACGGCGCCCAGGTGCTGGTGCTCTCCCTCGACGTCAAACGCAGCGAGCGCACGTCGTCCGGGTTCGTCGTCACCACCCACGGCGGCCGCACCGAGACCGAGCTGGACGCCCTCTCCTGGGCCCGGCAGGCGATCGAGCTGGGCGCGGGCGAACTGCTGGTGAACAGCATCGACGCCGACGGCACCAAGGCCGGCTTCGACCTCGAACTCATCACCATCATGCGCGAGCTCAGTTCCGTTCCCGTGATCGCCTCCGGGGGAGCCGGCCGCGTCGAACACTTCCCGCCGGCCATCGCGGCGGGCGCCGATGCCGTCCTGGCCGCCTCCGTCTTCCACAGTGGAGACCTGACGATTGGCGACGTCAAGCGGGAGCTTGCCGACGCCGGAATGGTGGTGCGCCGATGAACGTCGACGCCGCTCTGGAGTCCGCACTTTTCTCACCAGACGGGCTGCTGCCCGCCGTCATCCAGCAGTGGGACACCCGCGAGGTGCTCATGCTGGGCTGGATGGACCGCGAGGCACTGCGCCGCACCCTCACCGAGGGCCGGGTCACGTTCTGGTCCCGAAGCCGCCAGGAGTACTGGCGGAAGGGCGACACCTCCGGGCACGCCCAGTTCGTGCGCTCGGCCGCACTGGACTGCGACGCCGACACCCTCGTGGTGCAGGTCGAGCAGATCGGCGCTGCCTGCCACACCGGCACGCACACTTGCTTCGACGGTCGCGGCATCGACGTGACCGGACTGAGCGGCGCCGACGACGACGACGAGGCCGAGCGATGAGTGCCGGATCGACCACCCTGGTGGATTTCACCGGTCTGCTCGCCGACCACCGGGTGATCCCGGTCATCCGTGAACTCTTCGCCGACGGTGAAACCCCCGTCGGCATCTACCGCAAGCTCACCGGGGGAGCCGCGGGCAGCTTCCTGCTCGAATCCGCCGAGCAGGGCGGCATCTGGTCCCGCTTCTCCTTCGTGGGAGTGTCCTCCTTCGGGGTGCTCACCCAGACCGGCGACGACACCGCCTGGCTCGACTACGGTATCTCGGCCGAGCGCGCCTTCGGCGGCGCCACCGACCTGGCCCCCCTGAACGCCCTGGCCTACCTGTATGAGCGCTGGCAGACGCCGCGGCTGGCCGAGCACCCGCCCCTGACCGGCGGACTCGTCGGGTTCATCGGCTGGGAGGCCATCCGGCAGATCGAACGGCTGCCCAACCGGCCGCCCGCCGACTACGACGTGCCGGGCCAGGCGTTCAGCTTCGTCGCGGACCTGGTCGTGATCGACCACAAGTTCGGCACCGTGCAGCTGATCGCCAACGTGCTCAACGACGGCGTGGAAGCCACCGATGCCCTCTGGCCGGCCGCGCAGGCACGCCTGGACGCCCTGCAGAGCAGGCTCACCCAGCCGGCGGAAGCCTTCGTGTCCGAGGTCGACCTGACCACCCCCGCGGCGCCCCGGCACCGCACCGAGCGAGCCGACTTCCTCGCTGCGGTGGGCACGTCCAAGCAGCACATCGTCGACGGCGACGTGTTCCAGGTTGTCGTCTCCCAGCGGTTCGACCAGGACTGCACCGCGGACCCGATCGATGTCTACAGGGTGCTGCGCAGCCTCAACCCGAGCCCGTACATGTACCTGCTCAGCCTCGAATCCACCGCCGGGTTGCCTTATTCGATCGTCGGGTCGTCCCCGGAGGCCCTGGTGAAGGTGGCGAACACCCGGGTCTTCACCCACCCGATCGCCGGGTCAAAGCCCCGCGGGGCGACCCCGGAGGCCGACGCCGACTTCGAGACCGAGCTGGCCAAGGACCCCAAGGAACGCGCCGAGCACCTCATGCTCGTCGACCTCGCCCGCAACGACCTGCTCAAGGTCTGCCGCGCCGGGTCGGTGGAAGTGACCGAGTTCATGCGCATCGAACGGTTCAGCCACATCATGCACCTGGTCTCCTCCGTCGAGGGCGACCTGCTGCCGGAGATGACCGCGATCGACGTCTTCAGGGCCACCTTCCCGGCCGGCACCCTGTCGGGCGCGCCCAAACCGCGGGCTCTGGAGATCATCGACGCCCTCGAACCGGCCCAGCGCGGCGTGTACGGCGGAGTGGTGGGCTACTTCGGCTTCGCCGGCGACGCGGACCTCGCCATCGCCATCCGCACCGCGACGATCATGAACGGCATCGCTTACGTGCAGGCCGGCGGTGGCCTGGTCGCCGATTCGGATCCCGCCTCGGAGTTCCAGGAGTCGCAGAACAAGGCGGCGGCCCCGCTGCGCGCCGTCGCCGTGGCCAACGCAATGACCCGGGTCTACTGAATGGCCGCCCCACGTCGGATCAAGCCGATCCTGATCCTGGCGGTCATCGCGGCCAGCGGCCTCGCGTTGCTGGCCTGGACCCAGGTCTGGGCAACCGTGCGGCTGTCCGCCGACGGCACCAGCCAGCAGGTCCTGGACGTCACCGGCTCGATCGCCGCGCCGGGCCTGACCGCCCTGGCCCTGGCCGGGCTGGCCCTCGCCGGCGCGCTCACCATCGCCGGTGTGGTGATTCGCATCGTCCTCGGCATCCTCGAAATGCTCCTCGGCGTCAGCGTCATCCTCTCGGCAGCCCTGGCCCTGGCCGACCCGGTCGGCGCCAGCGTGGCGGCGGTCACGGCTGCCACCGGCATCGCCGGCACCGACTCCACCCGCGCGGCCGTGCAGAGCGCCGCCGTGACCTTCTGGCCGTTCCTGGCCCTCGTCGCCGGGATCCTGATGCTCGTCGTGGGCCTCGTGGTCTGCGTGAGCGCCCGCCGCTGGCCGGGCCCGACCACACGGTACGAGAGCACCCGCTTCACGCCGGTCACGGATGCCGCAACGGGCCAGACCCGCCCCCACGACGCCGTCGACGACTGGGACGGCCTCACCAGGGGCGACGACCCCACGGCCTGACCCGAACAGTCTGATCCGGATTACCCGGCAAGCTAGAATTATGTCGCACGCCCCTTGACCTTAGGAGAACCATGAGCTTCGAGTCGGCAGACCCCGGCCACGGCCACTCGACGGCGGCCTGGACCGCAGTCACCATCATGCTGATCGCATTCACCATCGGCACCGTCGCGTTCTTCTTCGAGGTCGCCTGGCTCGTCTGGACCTCCGCGGCGCTCCTGCTCGCCGGCCTCGTTGTGGGCTGGATCATGGCCAAGGCCGGTTACGGCGCGGCATCGGTCGACGGAAGCCACTGAATCAGTGCCAGCCAACCTCCTCGCTGAACTTCTCGCCGGCTCGCTCGCCGACGCCGACACCCGTCGGCTGGAGCGCCCGTTCGCCGCGCTCGAAGCCGACGCGCTCGCCCAGGCGCCCGCCCTCGACGCGGTGCACGCACTCGCGCCCTCCGACCGGGTGAGGATCATCGCCGAGGTGAAGCGCGCCAGCCCCTCCCGTGGGCCGCTCGCCGAGATCACCGATCCGGCCGCACTGGCCGTGTCCTACGAATTCGGCGGCGCGAGCGCGATCAGCGTGCTTACCGAAGGCCGACGGTTCCTCGGGTCGCTCGAGGACCTCGAGCAGGTCAGGGCGTCCGTGTCGATCCCGGTCCTGCGCAAGGACTTCATCGGCACCGACTACCAGGTACTCGAAGCGCGGGCGGCGGGGGCCGACCTGGTTCTGCTCATCGTCGCGGCCCTCGACCAGGCCACCCTCGGCACCCTGCACCGCCTGGTGCTCGAGCTGGGCATGACCCCGCTGGTCGAGACCCATAGCGCGGATGAGGTCGACCGCGCCCTGGACGTGGGCGCCAACCTGGTCGGCGTGAACGCCAGAGACCTCAGCACCTTCGAACTCGACCAGAACCTGTTCGCCAGCCTGGCCGACCGGATCCCCGCCGGCGTCGTCCGGGTGGCCGAATCCGCGGTCAAAACCGCCGCCGACGTGGCCCACTACCGCGCCGCGGGCGCCGATGTCGTGCTGGTCGGTGAAGCTCTCGTCACCAACGATCCCATTCTCACCCTCAACGAATTCCTGGCGGTATAGATGTCCAACACCACCGATTCCCTCCGCGCCCAGTCCGGGCCCTACTTCGGCGACTTCGGCGGCCGGTTCGTGCCGGAATCCCTCGTGGCCGCGCTCGACGAGCTGTCGGCGGAGTACGCCCTCGCCAAGGCCGACCCGGCCTTCGCCGCCGAGTTGACCGAGTTGCACCGCAGCTACACCGGTCGGCCGTCACTCATCACCGAGGTGCCCAGGTTCGCCGCGCACGGCGGCGGCGCCCGCATCATCCTCAAGCGCGAAGACCTCAACCACACCGGCTCGCACAAGCTCAACAACGTGCTCGGCCAGGTGCTGCTCACCAAGCGCATCGGCAAGAAGCGTGTCATCGCCGAAACCGGCGCCGGCCAGCACGGCGTCGCCACCGCGACGGCCGCCGCCCTGTTCGGGTTGGACTGCGTCGTCTACATGGGCGAGGTCGACACCGAGCGCCAGGCGCTCAACGTAGCCAGGATGCGATTGCTCGGGGCCGAGGTTGTCTCGGTGAAGACCGGCTCACGCACCCTCAAGGACGCCATCAACGACGCAATGCGCGACTGGGTCACCAATGTGGACACCACCAACTACGTCTTCGGCACCGTCGCCGGCCCGCACCCGTTCCCCGCCATGGTGCGGGACTTCCAGAAGATCATCGGCGAAGAAGCCCGCCAGCAGGTACTCGACCTGACCGGCCGGCTTCCCGACGCCGTCACGGCCTGCGTCGGCGGCGGCTCCAACGCCATGGGCATCTTCCACGCCTTCCTCGACGACCCCGAGGTGGCCCTGTACGGCTACGAAGCCGGGGGTGAAGGCATCGAGGGCCTGCGCCACGCCGCGACGCTCACCAAGGGCCGCCCCGGCGTGCTGCACGGCGCGCGCAGCCTGATGCTGCAGGACGAAGACGGCCAGACCGTCGAGTCGCACTCCATCTCGGCCGGCCTGGACTACCCGGGCGTCGGCCCCGAGCACGCCTGGCTGGCCAGCATCGGCCGCGCCACCTACCTGCCCGTCACCGACGCGGAGGCCATGGACGCGCTCCGCCTGCTCAGCCGCACCGAGGGGATCATCCCCGCCATCGAATCGGCGCACGCCCTCTCCGGAACACTGCAACTGGGCAAGGACCTCGGCCCGGACTCGATCATCCTGGTCAACCTGAGCGGCCGCGGCGACAAGGACATGGAAACCGCCGGCCGTTACTTCGACCTCCTCGACGCTGGAGCGCAGCAGCTGTGACGAACACTCGCAACACCCAAACCAGCACGGTCGCGGCCACGATCGCGGCCAGCCGTGCGGCCGGCGGCGGCGCCCTGATCGGCTACCTGCCGGTAGGTTTCCCCACCCTCACCGAGAGCATCGACGCGGCCGTCGCGATCGCCGGGAGCGGGGTCGACGTCATCGAGCTCGGCCTGCCGTACTCCGACCCCGTGATGGACGGCCCGGTCATCCAGGCCGCCACCCAGCAGGCCCTGGCCAACGGATTCCGCCTGCGGCACGGCTTCGAGGCCGTCGCCGCGATCACCGCCCAGGTCGACACGCCCGTATTGATGATGACCTACTGGAACCCGGTCCTGCAGTACGGTGTCGACCGTTTCGCCGACGACCTCGCCGCCGCCGGGGGAGCCGGGCTGATCACGCCGGACCTCATCCCCGACGACGCGCAAAGCTGGCTCCTGGCCAGCGAACGGGCCGGCCTTGACCGGGTCTTCCTCGCCGCGCCGTCCTCCTCCGACGAACGCCTGGTGCAGGCGGTGACCCGTAGCCGCGGGTTCGTCTACGCGGTCTCCACCATGGGCATCACCGGGGCCAGGAGCGATGTCGACTCCGCCGCCCGGGTGCTGGTCACCCGACTGCGGGAAGCCGGCGCCACGAGCGCCTGCGTCGGCCTGGGAATCTCCACGCCCGCCCAGGTACGCGAAGTACTGGAGTACGCCGACGGCGCCATCGTCGGCTCCGCGCTGGTCAAGGCCCTTGCCGACGGGGGAGTCGCCGCCGTGGCGACCCTCGCGGCCGAGCTCGCTGCCGGGGCCAGAGACATCCGCGCCGCCGTCTAGTCGCGTGCTTCCCGGTAGGCGATCCCCGCCGCCCGGTCCCTTCGTTTAACCCAGCCCGGTTAGGCTAAATTGTCCGAGGCGGTCGACCGACCGGCTCACAGTGACCAGAGCGTCACGATGAAAGGTTGTTGTGGTGTCGTTGCCCTTGAGCATTCCGAGCCCTGAGTGGAGCTATTTCGACCTGGGGCCGTTCCGCATCCACGCGTACGCGATCTGCATCCTGATCGGGATCTTCCTGGCCACCGCCGTCACGAGCCGGCGCCTGACCAAACGCGGCGGTGAGCCGGGCGTGGTGCTGGACATCATCCTCTGGGCCGTGCCGCTCGGCATCGTCGGCGCCCGGATCTTCCATGTGCTCACCCACCCTAACGACTACTTCTACGACGGTGCGAATCTCTGGGACGTGTTCGCGGTCTGGAAAGGCGGCATCGCCATCTTCGGCGCCCTGCTGGGTGGCGCCGTCGGGGCCTACATCGGCACCCGCCGTGCCGGCATCCGATTCTGGTCCTTCGCCGACGCCCTGGCCCCGGGCATGCTCCTGGCCCAGGCCATGGGTCGCCTCGGCAACTGGTTCAACCACGAACTGTTCGGCCTGCCGACCACGCTGCCGTGGGGGCTGGAGATCTCTCCCGACAACCCCGCCTACCCGGTCGGCCTGCCCGCGGGCACCCTGTTCCACCCGACGTTCCTGTACGAGATCGTCTGGAACCTGGTCGGTGTCGCCGTCATCCTCATCCTCGAGCGCAAGTTCCGGCTGCGCTGGGGCAGCGCGTTCGGCGTCTACCTGATCTGGTACGGCGCCGGCCGCAGTGTCTTCGAATCGATCCGGGTCGACCCGAGCGAGATCTTCTTCGGTCTGCGCACCAACGTCTGGGCCGCCCTGTTCGCGATCGTGGTGGGACTGGTCATCATCCTCGTGCAGAGCCGACGCCACACCGGGATCGAACTGAGCCCGTATCTGCCCGGACGCGAGTGGAAGCTGGTCGACCCTGAGGTAGAATCTGGTGAAACCGATTCCGAACGAGGCGATCCCGGCGATGAAGCTGATGAACCCGTTGAATCACGAGACGTCGACGCCACAAGCACCACCGACTCCCGCCCCTAACCGGGGTCCCCACCCGGTCCACGGTTTCCGCCCTCCATACCGGGCGGCCGGCATCTCCATTTCTAACGGGCCAACGTCGTCCCCACCTGCCAGTCATTTCGTGAGGACGGTCCAATGACGCAGCAACCTCTCTTCTCGCGGTTCAGTAGTGTCCCCCCAGCCCAGGGGCTCTACAACCCGCACGACGAACGCGACGCCTGTGGTCTCGCCATGGTCGCCACCCTGCGGGGACGGCCGGACACGACATCATCACGCGAGCGCTCGACGCCCTCCGCAACCTCGAACACCGAGGTGCGGTCGGATCCGACGCCGGAACGGGCGACGGCGCCGGGATCGTCACCCAGATCCCGGACGACTTCTTCCGCGCCGTGTCGACCTTCGCGCTTCCCGAGGCGGGGCGATACGCCGTCGGCAACGTCTTCCTGCCCACGGAACCGACCGCGCGCAGCGCCGTCAAGGGCGCCATCGAGAAGATCGCCAAGGAGGAGAACCTCAGGGTGCTCGGCTGGCGCGAGGTTCCCGTGCGGCCCGAAGAGGTCGGCAACCTGGCCCGCGCGGCAATGCCCGCGATCCAGCAGCTCTACGTGTCCAGCAGCCGCACCACGGAGGAGGGCCTGCCCCTGGGCGGCATCGACCTGGACCGCCAGGCCGTACGGCTGCGGAAGCGCGCCGAACGCGAAGTGGAGACCTACTTCGCGTCACTGTCCTGCCGCACCATCGTCTACAAGGGCATGGTCACGACCATGCAGCTTGAGCCGTTCTACCCGGATCTCTCCGACGAACGCTTCACCTCCAAGCTGGCACTCGTGCACTCGCGGTACTCCACCAACACGTTCCCGTCCTGGCCGCTGGCCCAGCCGTTCCGCATGATCGCGCACAACGGCGAGATCAACACCGTGCAGGGCAACCGCAACTGGATGCGCGCACGCCAGTCGCAGCTCGAATCGAGCCTGCTCGGCGACCTGAACCCGCTGTTCCCCATCGTCACCCCCGGCGCCAGCGACTCGGCGTCCTTCGACGAGGTCGTCGAGCTGCTGAGCCTGTCCGGCCGGTCGCTGCCGCACGCCGTCATGATGATGGTGCCGGAGGCCTGGGAGAACCAGCCAGACCTGGACCGTGACCGTCGCGCCTTCTACGAATACCACTCCATGCTGATGGAGCCGTGGGACGGACCGGCCGCCATCGTCTTCACCGACGGCACCCTCGTCGGAGCCACCCTCGACCGCAACGGCCTGCGCCCCGGCCGATACGTCATCACCGACGAGGGCCTCGTCGTGCTCGCCAGCGAGATCGGCGTCATCGACGTCGACCCCGCCAGGGTCGTGCGGAAGGGCCGCCTGCAGCCGGGCAAGATGTTCCTCGTCGACACCGAAGCCGGCCGCATCATCGAAGACGAAGAGGTCAAGGGCTCCCTCGCCGCCAGCGAACCGTGGGGTTCCTGGCTCGACGCCGGCCGCATCAACCTCAAGGACCTGCCGGACCGCGAGCACATCGTGCACCCGCCGGCATCCGTGGTGCGCCGTCAGCGCACCTTCGGGTATACCGAGGAAGAGGTGCGCATCCTGCTCGCCCCGATGGCACGCAACGGCGCTGAGCCGCTCGGCGCGATGGGCAGCGACACGCCCATCGCCGTGCTCAGCGAGCGTCCCCGGCTGCTCTTCGACTACTTCACCCAACAGTTCGCCCAGGTGACGAACCCGCCGTTGGACTCGATCCGTGAGGAGGTCGTGACCAGCCTCAAGCTCGGGCTCGGCCCCGAACTGAACCTGCTCGCCGCGGGTCCGGAGCACGCCCGCCAGGTGGTGCTGGACTTTCCGGTGATCGACAACGACGAACTGGCCAAGATCCAGCACATCGACACCTCGCCCGGCAGCCGCACCACCACCACGATCCGGGGCCTGTACCGCTTCGACGACGGCCCCAGCGCGCTCTCGAACCGCATCGAGGAGATGTGCCACGAGGTCGACGCCGCCATCGAGGCCGGCGCCCTGTTCATCGTGCTCTCCGACCGGGACAGCACCAAGGACCTCGCACCGATCCCGTCGCTGCTGATGATCGCGGCCGTGCACCACCACCTCATCCGCACCGAGAACCGTCTCAAGGTGGGCATCGTGGTGGAAGCCGGCGACGTGCGCGAGGTGCACCACGTGGCCCTGCTGATCGGCTACGGCGCCAGCGCCGTCAACCCGTACCTGGCCATGGAAACCTGCGAGGACCTGGTCCGCAGCGGCTACATCACCAACGTCACTCCCGAAAAGGCCGTGAAGAACGTGATCAAGGCGCTCGGCAAGGGTGTGCTCAAGATCATGTCCAAGATGGGCATCTCCACGGTTTCCTCCTACGCCGGTGCGCAGACGTTCGAGGCCGTCGGCCTCAGCCAGGAGTTCATCGACCAGTACTTCACCGGCACCACCAGCAAGCTCGGCGGCGTCGGCATCGACGTGATCGCGGCCGAGAACCTGGAACGCTACGCCGGCGCGTACCCCCAGGACGGCGCCGTCACCGTGCACGAGCGACTCGCGACCGGCGGCGAATACCAGTGGCGCCGCGACGGGTCTCCGCACCTGTTCAACCCGGAGACCATCTTCAGGTTGCAGCACTCCACCCGCACCCGCCGCTACGACATCTTCAAGGAGTACACCAAACTCGTCGACGACCAGTCGGAGAGCCTGATGACCCTGCGCGGCATGTTCGCGTTCAACATCGGCCAGCGCAAGGCCGTGCCGATCGACGAGGTCGAATCGGTCGCGTCGATCGTCAAGAAGTTCTCCACCGGCGCGATGAGCTACGGCTCCATCTCCCAGGAGGCCCACGAGACTCTCGCCATCGCCATGAACCGGCTGGGCGGCAAGTCCAACACCGGTGAGGGCGGCGAAGACCTGGACAGGCTGCTCGACCCCGCCAGGCGCAGCGCCGTCAAGCAGGTCGCCTCCGGCCGGTTCGGCGTGACGAGCATGTACCTCACGCACGCCGACGACATCCAGATCAAGCTCGCCCAGGGTGCCAAGCCCGGGGAGGGCGGCCAGCTGCCGCCCACCAAGGTCTACCCGTGGGTTGCCCGCACCCGGCACGCCACCGCGGGTGTCGGCCTGATCTCGCCGCCCCCGCACCACGACATCTACTCGATCGAAGACCTCAAGCAGCTGATCTTCGACCTCAAACGGGCCAACCCGACCGCGCGCATCCACACCAAACTGGTCAGCCAGTCCGGGATCGGTGCCGTCGCTGCCGGTGTCGCCAAGGCGCTCTCCGACGTGATCCTGGTCTCCGGGCACGACGGCGGCACCGGCGCGAGCCCGCTCAACTCGCTCAAGCACGCCGGCACACCCTGGGAACTCGGCCTGGCCGAGACACAGCAGACCCTGATGCTGAACGGGATGCGCGACCGCGTCGTGCTGCAGGTCGACGGCCAGCTCAAGACCGGCCGGGACGTCGTCATCGGCGCCCTGCTCGGGGCGGAGGAGTTCGGTTTCGCCACCGCCCCGCTCGTCGTCGAGGGTTGCATCATGATGCGGGTCTGCCACCTGGACACCTGCCCGGTGGGCGTCGCCACCCAGAACCCTGAGCTGCGCCAGCGCTTCAGTGGCAAGGCCGACTACGTGGTGAACTTCTTCGAGTTCATCGCGCAGGAGGTCCGCGAGTACCTCGCAGAGCTCGGCTTCCGGAGCCTGGATGAGGCCACCGGCCGCAAGGAACTGTTGAACGTCGACGGTGCCGTCAACCACTGGAAGGCGTCCGGGCTCAACCTGGCGCCGATCCTGGTCGGGCCGGACTTCTCGGCCGGAGAGCCCCGGCAGTCTGCCCGGGAGCAGGAGCACGAACTCGACAAACACTTCGACGTCGAACTGATCAGGCAGAGCGCCAGCGTGCTCGAGCACGGCGGTGAGATCAGCATCGCGCTGCCCATCCGCAACACCGAACGGGCCGTCGGCACCATGCTCGGCCACGAGGTGACCCTGCGGCACGGCGAGAACGGGCTGCCGGCCGGCTCCATCGACGTCACCCTGACCGGTTCGGCTGGACAGTCCTTCGGTGCGTTCCTGCCCAGCGGCATCACCCTGCGCCTCGAGGGCGACTCCAACGACTACGTGGGCAAGGGC
The DNA here is from genome assembly GCF_004210215.2 of Cryobacterium sp. SO1. Lineage (NCBI taxonomy): Bacteria > Bacillati > Actinomycetota > Actinomycetes > Micrococcales > Microbacteriaceae > Cryobacterium > Cryobacterium sp. SO1. The sequence goes on along the minus strand of NZ_CP067394.1, from coordinate 2,055,807 downwards.
CTCTCCGGTGGCCAGATCGTCGTTCGTCCGGACCGCGGCAGCGTCTTCGCCGCCGAGGACAACGTGATCGCCGGAAACGTCATCGGCTACGGCGCCACCCTGGGCAGCATGTTCATCCGCGGCATCGTCGGTGAACGGTTCCTGGTGCGCAACTCCGGTGCCACCGCCGTCGTCGAGGGAGTGGGCGACCACGCCCTCGAGTACATGACCGGCGGCCTCGCCGTGATCCTCGGCGAGACCGGCCGTAACCTCGGCGCTGGCATGTCCGGCGGAACCGCCTACATCTACCGGCTGCGTCCCGATCTGGTCAACCGTGACTCGCTGGACTCCGGCGAACTCACGCTGACGCCGCTCGGCAGCGCCGATATCGAAATCGTCGGCGACCTGCTCGAACAACATTTGGAGCAGACCGATTCTGTTCTGGCCGCCCGGCTCCTCGCCGACCGCGGCACGACAATGAAGAACTTCGTCAAGGTGCTGCCGCGTGACTACGCAGCCGTCCTGGCGACCAGGCAGAGCGCCGTCGCCGAGGGGCTCGACCCCGACGGTGACGTGGTCTGGAACCGCATCTTGGAGGTAACCAATGGCTGACCCGAAGGGATTCCTGAAGGCCACAGAGCGGGAACTGCCCGCTCGTCGTCCGGTATCCATCCGTTTGATGGACTGGAAAGAGGTCTATGAGGCGGGCGATTCGGCCGTGCTCAAGCGACAGGCCGGCCGCTGCATGGACTGCGGTGTGCCGTTCTGCCACCAGGGCTGCCCACTGGGCAACCTGATCCCGGAGTGGAACGACCTCACCTGGCGGGACGAGGGCCGGCAGGCCATCGAGCGCCTGCACGCCACGAACAACTTCCCGGAGTTCACCGGCCGGCTCTGCCCCGCGCCGTGCGAATCCGCCTGCGTGCTGAGCATCAACCAGCCTGCCGTGACGATCAAGCAGGTCGAGGTGTCCATCATCGACCAGGCCTTCGCGGAGGGCTGGGTGACCCCCCAGCCGCCCGGCCGGCTCACCGGCAAGACCATCGCCGTCGTCGGCTCCGGCCCGGCCGGCCTCGCGGCCGCCCAGCAGCTGACCCGGGCCGGCCACACCGTGGCCGTGTTCGAGCGCGACGACCGCATCGGCGGCCTGCTGCGCTACGGCATCCCGGACTTCAAGATGGAAAAGAAGCACCTCGACGGCCGGCTCGCCCAGATGACCGCGGAGGGGACCCGGTTCCGTGCCGGCGTCACCATCGGCGTGGACATCACCTGGGCCGACCTGCGGGCCCGCTACGACGCCGTCGTCGTCGCGACCGGCGCCATGGTGCCCCGCGACCTGCCGATCCCGGGCCGCGACCTGCCCGGGGTGCACTTCGCCATGGAATACCTCGTGCAGCAGAACAAGGTGGGCGCCGGCGACACCGTCGACAACCAGATCATCGCTGAAGGCAAGCACGTGGTCGTCCTCGGCGGCGGTGACACCGGTGCCGACTGCATCGGCACCGCGCACCGCCAGCTCGCGGCATCGGTGACCAACCTGGCCATCGGTAAGCAGCCCGGCGACAGCCGGCCGGAGCACCAGCCCTGGCCCATGTCGCCGACCCTGTTCGAGGTGTCCAGCGCACACGAAGAGGGCGGCACCCGCGAGTACCTAGCCTCCACCATCGAGTTCCTCGCCAACGACGCCGGCGAGGTGCGGGCCATCCGGGTCGCCGAAACCGAGTATCTCGACGGCCGCCGGGTCCCCAAGGCCGGAACCGAGCGAGAGATCCCCGCCGATCTTGTGTTGCTGGCTCTCGGATTCACCGGTCCGGACACGGCCGAGCTGACCCAGCAGCTGCACGTACCGCTCGACGACCGGAGTAATGTCGTCCGTGATAGTGATTACCAGACCAGCCACGAGGGTGTTTTCGTTGCCGGAGATGCAGGCCGAGGTCAGTCGCTCATCGTATGGGCGATCGCCGAAGGGCGCGCTGCCGCGGCAGCCGTCGATCGGTATCTCGAAGGCGAGACTCAACTGCCCGCCCCGGTGAAGCCGACGGATCATTCGTTTGCCATCTGAGCGAACGAACTGAATTCCGCTGCCCATTCTCTCCAATCAACCGAACGCACAATGCGCCACACCGGCGCGGAAACCGGAGATCCACCAGTATGAGACGCGCGAAAATCGTCGCCACCCTCGGGCCGGCAGCATCAAGCTACGAACAGATCCGCGCCATTATCGACGCCGGGGTAGACGTCTGCCGGATGAACCTGAGCCACGGTGACTACACCGTGCACGAGGGCGTTTACGCCAACATCCGCAAGGCAGCCAACGACTCCGGCCGCGCCGTCGCCGTGATGGTCGACCTCCAGGGCCCGAAGATCCGCCTCGGCAAGTTCGAGGGCGGCCCGTACGACCTCGCCGTCGGCGACATCTTCAAGATCACCACCGAGGACATCCTCGGCACCAAGGAACTGTCCGGAACGACCTACAAGGGCCTGCCGAACGACGTCAAGCAGGGGGACTTCCTCCTGATCGACGACGGCAAGGTCAAGGTCGAGGTCGTCGAAACCGACGGCACCGTCGTGACCACCAAGGTCATCGTTGCCGGACCGGTTTCGAACAACAAGGGCATCAACCTGCCCGGTGTCGCGGTCAACGTTCCCGCCCTGTCCGTCAAGGACGAGGCAGACCTGCGTTGGGGCCTGCGCCTGGGCACCGACCTCATTGCGCTGTCCTTCGTGCGCAACGCCGCCGACATCGACCGGGTGCACGAGATCATGGCCGAAGAGGGCCGCAAGGTTCCCGTCATCGCCAAGATCGAGAAGCCGCAGGCCGTGGAAGCCCTCGAGGGCATCGTCGACGCGTTCGACGCGATCATGGTCGCCCGTGGCGACCTGGGTGTTGAGCTTCCGCTCGAGGCCGTCCCCATCGTGCAGAAGCACGCCGTCGAGCTGGCCCGCCGCATGGCGAAGCCGGTCATCGTCGCGACGCAGATGCTCGAATCGATGATCCACAGCCCCGTTCCGACGCGCGCGGAGACGTCTGACGTCGCCAACGCCGTGCTCGACGGTGCTGACGCAGTCATGCTCAGCGGCGAGACCAGCGTCGGCGAATACCCGGTGGTCACCGTTCAGACGATGGCCCGCATCGTGTCCTCCACCGAGGAGCACGGCTTGGAGCGGATCGCTCCGCTCACCAACAAGCCGCGCACCCAGGGCGGCGCCATCACGCTGGCCGCCATCGAGGTCGCCGAGTTCGTCGAGGCCAAGTACCTGTGCATCTTCACCGAGTCCGGCGACTCCGCGCGTCGTATGTCGCGCCTGCGCTCCTCGATCCCGATGCTGGCCTTCACCCCCGAGGCGAGCATCCGTCGTCGCCTCGCGCTGACCTGGGGCGTGCAGACGTACCTGGTCGACCGGGTGACCCACACCGACTCGATGTTCGGTCAGGTCGACGACATCCTGCTTGGCCAGGGCCTGGCCGAGATCGGCGACAAGGTTGTGGTGATCTCCGGATCCCCTCCCGGAATCGCGGGTTCCACGAACGACATCCGGGTTCACCGCATCGGTGACGCCCACAACGGTGTCGCTCCGGCGTACGCCCAGCAGTAAGCAGCAGCGCGTCGACAGCCCCGTGGAGAAACCCGCGGGGCTGTTGTCGTTCCCCCAGGCACAAGCCCTCCTGAACGCCCGTGCACGGCCGATGGGCGCCTGTGCGCCCACACCCGCGCCGCCTGGACGAATGGCGCGAACGATGGCTGAGAAGGGCGTATGCGGGCGCTGGACGCCTCTGCCGGTGTCGCCGCCTGAGTGACGGACGTCTCATAAGGACAAAGGTCGCAAAAAATAAGGACAAAGGTCGCAAAAAAGGACGAAATGTCCGATTCCGTCCTTATGCAGTCACTTCTTCCTCGTATCGAGCTGACGTGACACCGGGCACCGGAACGCGGCCTTGGGCTCGCTCACGGGCCGAGACACCGCATGCCCGCCGCCGGGGTCAATCCGGGGGACGGGCATGCGGTGAAGTGGTACCGGTGGTGGGACTCGAACCCACACGTCCTTTCGAACAAAGCATTTTGAGTGCTCCGCGTCTGCCATTCCGCCACACCGGCTCACAACACCTGCACCAGAATACCGTAGGCTTTTGGCTGTGACCGACCAAGAGACAACTCCAGCACCCCCCCGCCGCGTCGTTGTAGCGGAGGATGAATCCCTCATCAGGCTCGACATCGTCGAGATCCTCCGTGACAACGGATTCGAAGTGGTCGGCGAAGCCGGCGACGGCGAGACCGCCGTGGCCCTTGCCACCGAGCTCCGCCCCGACCTGGTGATCATGGATGTGAAGATGCCCCACCTCGACGGGATCTCCGCGGCGGAACGGATCACCAAGGCCCACATCGCCCCCGTCGTCCTGCTCACGGCGTTCAGCCAGAAGGAACTGGTCGAGCGGGCGAGCGAGGCCGGCGCGCTGGCCTATGTCGTCAAGCCGTTCACCCCGAACGACCTGTTGCCGGCGATCGAGATCGCCCTCTCCCGCTACAGCCAGATCATCACCCTCGAGGCCGAGGTCGCCGACCTGGTCGAGCGCTTCGAGACCCGCAAGCTCGTCGACCGGGCCAAGGGCCTGCTCAACGAGAAAATGGGCCTAACCGAGCCGGAGGCATTCCGCTGGATCCAGAAGGCGTCCATGGACCGCCGCCTGACCATGCACGACGTCGCCCAGGCGATCATCGAACAGCTCAGCGCCAAGAAATAACCCGAACCACGACGCCCACCGTCACAAAAAGGGCGGGCCCCTCCTGGAGGGGCCCGCCTTTTCGTACCCGCGCGCGGAACGGGCGCGGAGTCAGGCCCCGGCGGGACGGTCCATGATCAGGTTCGTGATGCGGATGGTGGAGCAGCGCCGACCGCGGTCGTCGGTGACGACGATCTCGTGGGTCGTGAGCGTGCGGCCGAGGTGGATGGGCGTGCACACCGCCGTGACCCAGCCGGAGGTCGCTGAACCCGTGTGGCTGGCGTTGATCTCGATGCCCACCGCGATCTTGCCGGCTCCGGCGTGCAGATTCGCGGACATCGACCCGAGCGACTCGCCCATCACCACGTAGGCTCCGCCGTGCAAAAGCATGGCCGGCTGGGTGTTCCCCTCGACGGGCATCCGGGCGACCGCCCGGTCGAGCGAGAACTCGGTGAACTCGATGCCCATCTTGTCGGCGAGGTCGCCGGCGCCGCGCGCCTTCGTCCAGGCCAGGTAGTCGGCATCGTGCGCGGGCCTGATGGGTTCGTGCCTGGCGTGTTCGGTCATGGTCACCTCGGGTCGGCCGGGTCCCATCCGAAAGCGGCTTGTAGGCTGGGACTGTGTCGGAATCCAAAAAGCCTACCCTGATGATCATCGACGGCCACTCGCTGGCCTACCGGGCATTTCATGCCCTGCCCGTCGACAGCTTCCAGACCAGGGACGGACAGTACACCAATGCCATCCACGGCTTCCTGTCGATGCTGCTGAGCCTGCTGCGCAACGAGAAGCCCACCCACATCGCGGTTGCCTTCGACATCTCCCGGTACTCGTTCCGCACTAGGGACTACCCCGAGTACAAGGGCACACGTGCCATCACGCCCTCCGAGTTCAAGGGCCAGGTTCCGCTCCTGCAGGAGGCCCTCAAGGCCATGAACATCACCACCCTCACCAAGGACGACTACGAGGCCGACGATATCCTCGCGACCCTGTCGGTGCGCGGCACGGCGGAGGGCTACGCCGTGTACGTCGTGTCCGGCGACCGTGACACCATCCAGCTCGTCAACGACACGGTGACGTTGCTCTACCCGGCCAGCCAGGGCGTCTCGGCGTTGACCCGGTACGACCCCGCGAAGGTGCGCGAGAAGTACGGCATAGCCCCGGCCCAGTACCCCGACATCGCCGCGCTGGTGGGGGAGACCAGCGACAATCTGATCGGCATCAGCAAGGTCGGCGAGAAGACCGCGGTCAAGTGGCTGGAGCGGTTCGGCAGCCTGAACGCGATCCTCGAACACGCCGATGAGATCACCGGCGTTGTGGGCGCCAACCTGCGCGAGCAGAAGGAGAACGCCATCCGCAATCGCCGGCTCAACCGGCTCGTGACCGATCTCGACCTTCCCGTCGAGCTGGCGGACCTGGTGCGTGGCCCCATCGACGAGGACGCCGTGCGCGACGTGTTCGGACGCCTGGAATTCCGCACCTTGCTGGACCGGGTGATCAAGATCGAAGCCGGGAACGGCAACGGTGTTGGTGCCACTCCGGCTGCCGCCGTCGTGACCCCCGAGGCTCCCGCCGCGGCCCGGGCACCCGTTGAACGCGAACTGCTCGACGAGGAACTGGCCACCTGGCTGGACCGGGTGACCCGCGCAGGCACGGCGATCTCCGTCACCGTCGAGGTTCAGGGCGGCCTGCCCATCGGGTTCGGTCTGGCCACGGCCACCGAGACTGCCACGGTCGCCTGGCAGCCGAACCGGGCCGACTACCGGCCGCTGGAGGACTGGCTCGCCGGCCCCAGCCCCAAGATCATGCACGACGCCAAGCCGCAGGTGAAGGCACTCACCCGGGCCGGCCTGTCACTGGCCGGACTGGCCGTCGACACTCTCATCGCCGGCTGGCTGCTGCGGCCCGGCGGCCCCGACAAGACCCTCGCCGACCTGGTCACGCGCTACCTGGACGAGAGCCTGCCGGTCGTCGACCCGAACCAGCTGGTGCCGGACGAGACCCAGGCCGGCGGCGTCGCCGTGGATTCCTGGTACACGGTCCGTCTTGCCGCCACCCTGGTCGGCCTGCTCGACGCCGGGTCGCTGAACGTGCTGTCCGACCTCGAGATGCCCACCCTGATGACCCTGGCCGACATGGAGCTGGCCGGCGTCGCCGTGTCCCACGACGAGCTCGCCGCCCTGTCCACCCAGCTCGGCGACTCCGCGGCCGGACTCGCGGCCAGTGCCTACGCCGAAATCGGCCGCGAGGTGAACCTCGGTTCGCCCAAGCAGCTGCAGGAGGTGCTCTTCGATCAGCTCGGCATGCCGCGCACCCGCGCCAACAAGACCGGGTTCACCACGGATGCCGGCGCCCTCGCCGACCTCCAGGCCAGCAACCCGCACCCGTTCCTGGACCTGCTGCTCAAGCACCGGGACGCCACCAAGCTCCGCCAGATCGTGGAGACCCTGGACAAGGCCATCGACGACACCGGCCGCATCCACACGACGTACGTGCAGATCGGCACGGCGACCGGCCGGATCTCCTCCAACGATCCCAACCTGCAGAACATCCCGGTGCGCACGGAGGAAGGCCGCCGTATTCGGGCCGCCTTCCACGCCGGCGCCGAGGCTGATTGCCTGCTGACCGCGGACTACTCCCAGATCGAAATGCGCATCATGGCGCACCTGTCCGAGGATGCCGGCCTGATCGAGGCGTTCAATGCGGGGGAGGACCTGCACCGTTTCGTCGGAGCCCGGGTGTTCGGTGTCGCGCCGGAGGACGTCACCGGCGAGATGCGCAACAAGGTCAAGGCCATGTCGTACGGGCTTGCCTACGGGCTGAGCGCCTTCGGGCTGTCCCGCCAGCTGCGGATCGAGACCCGCGAGGCCAAGCAACTGATCACCGACTACTTCGCCAGGTTCGGCGCCGTGCGGGACTACCTGCGCCGCGTGGTCGAGCAGGCAAAGGTGGACGGCTACACCACCACGATCTTCGGGCGTCGCCGGCCGTTCCCCGAGCTGAACAGCCCCAACCGGGTGCTTCGCGACAACGCCGAGCGAGCGGCGCTGAACGCGCCCATCCAAGGCTCCGCCGCGGACCTGATGAAGATCGCGATGAACAACATCGCCGTCGACCTGCGCGAGCAGGACCTGGCTAGCCGGATGCTGCTGCAGGTGCATGACGAACTGATCTTCGACGTGGCACCGGGCGAGTGGGACGCAGTGAAGACCGTGGTCACCGCCCGCATGGAATCGGCCGCCGAGCTGCTCGTGCCGCTGGACGTGCAGGTCGGCCGCGGCGCCAACTGGGACGACGCCGCCCACTGATCGGGGGCATGTCCTAGGCTCGGTGCATGACTCTGAACGAACAGCGGACGCCCACTCCCGTCGACCAGATCGCCGAACAGTGGGTCGACACCCTCGTTGAACTCGACCCAACGGTTGGCACCTACATCGGCCGGTCCAGGGACGGCTCCGGGTTCGCCGACTACTCACCGGATGGCCACGCCCGGTACATCCAGGCCGCTACGGCCACCATCGGCGCACTGGACGCGACAGCCGCCGTCGATGCGATCGACGAGGTCACCCTCACGGACCTCCGCAGCACCCTCGCCCTCGACCTCGAGAGCTCGGCGGCGCAGCTGCAGCTGCGTGACCTGAACGTGATCGCGTCGCCGGCCCAGGCCATCCGTGAGGTCTTCGACCTGATGCCCACGGGCACCGTCGCCGACTGGACCAACATCTCCGCCCGATTGCAGGCCGTGCCCGACGCCGTGACCGGCTACATCGAGACCCTGCGGCTCGGCATCGAGCAGGGCGTCACTCCCGCCCGTCGCCAGGTGGTCGAGGTGCTCGGCCAGGCCAGGCGCAATGCCGCGAACGACGGCTTCTTCAACCAGTTCGTCGCCGAGGCGGCGCTCGAAAACGGTTCGTTGCCGGCCTCCCTGGCCAACGACCTCTCGGCCGGTGCCCGCACGGCTACCGCCGCGTACGAGAAGCTGGCAAGCTTCCTCGCCGACGACCTCGCTCCGCGCGCCACTGAGCAGGACGCCATCGGCCGGGAGCTCTACGCCCTTCGTTCCCGCCACTTCCTCGGTGCGAGCATCGACCTCGACGAGACCTACGAGTGGGGCATCCAGGAACTCGGGCGCATGGTGGACGAGCAGGAGAGCGTGGCCAGGCAGATCAAGCCCGGCGCGACAGTGCTCGAGGCCATCGAATTCCTCGACACCGACCCCGCCCGCAAGCTGCATGGCACCGACGCGCTGCAGCGGTGGATGCAGGAGACCAGCGACCGGGCCGTCGCCGAGCTGGGGGAGACCCAGTTCAACATCCCCGACGAAATCCGCCGTCTCGAGTGCATGATCGCGCCCACCCAGGAGGGCGGGATCTACTACACCGGTCCCACCGACGATTTCTCCCGGCCGGGCCGGATGTGGTGGTCGGTTCCCGTCGGCGTGACCGAGTTCGACACCTGGCGGGAACTCACCACGGTGTACCACGAGGGTGTGCCGGGCCACCACCTGCAGATCGGCCAGGCGGTCTACAACCGGGCCAAGCTGAACACCTGGCGACGGCAGCTGGCCGGCACCTCCGGCCACGCCGAGGGCTGGGCGCTCTACGCCGAGCGCCTGATGGAACAGCTCGGCTACCTGGACGACCCGGCAGACCGGCTCGGCATGCTCGATGGGCAGCGGATGCGGGCGGCCAGGGTGGTGCTCGACATCGGTGTGCACCTGGGCAAGAAGGTGCCGGACGGATCACAGACCTGGACCGCCGACTACGCATTCGACTTCCTGGCCAAGAACGTGAACATGAACGAGGGCTTCGTCAAATTCGAGGTCAACCGTTACCTCGGCTGGCCCGGCCAGGCGCCGTCGTACAAAGTCGGCCAGCGCATCTGGGAGCAACTGCGCGACGAGGCCCAGACCAGGGACGGTGCGGCGTTCAACATCAAGGAGTTCCACCGCCGGGCCCTCGACCTCGGCGGGGTCGGCCTGGACACCCTCAGAACGGCGCTGCAGGGCTGATCCGACCGACTGCACAATCGGCCGCGATACGCCCCGTCAGGCGGGTTGCCCGGGGCGCCCGGAAACAGCTAAGCTTTACTGTCACGCCTGTGACGAATTAGCCGCTGCCAGTCGCGGAATGTCAACAGAAAACGCACCACCATCAATCGCACGTCCCTCCCTTCTGGCCCGAATATGTCCATCCTGGAGCAACTACTACATGACAATCGCAACGACCGAACGGGCACCCAAGCAGGTCGCCATCAACGACATCGGATCTGCTGAAGACTTCCTTGCCGCGGTCGAAAAGACTCTGAAATTCTTCAACGACGGAGACCTCATCGAGGGCACCGTTGTGAAGATCGACCGCGACGAGGTCCTCCTCGACGTCGGCTACAAGACCGAGGGTGTCATCCCCTCCCGCGAACTCTCCATCAAGCACGACGTTGACCCTTCCGAGGTTGTCAAGGTCGGCGACCTGGTCGAGGCCCTTGTTCTTCAGAAGGAAGACAAAGAAGGCCGTCTCATCCTGTCCAAGAAGCGCGCTCAGTACGAGCGTGCATGGGGCGACGTTGAGAAGATCAAGGAATCCGATGGTGTTGTCACCGGTTCGGTCATCGAGGTCGTCAAGGGCGGGCTCATCGTCGACATCGGCCTGCGCGGCTTCCTGCCGGCATCGCTCATCGAGCTCCGCCGTGTTCGCGACCTGACCCCGTACCTGGGCCAGGAGATCGAGGCCAAGATCCTCGAACTCGACAAGAACCGCAACAACGTTGTGCTGTCGCGTCGTGCGCTGCTCGAGCAGACCCAGTCTGAGAGCCGCACCACCTTCCTCAACAACCTCCAGAAGGGACAGGTCCGCAAGGGCGTCGTCTCGTCGATCGTCAACTTCGGTGCGTTCGTCGACCTGGGCGGCGTTGACGGCCTGGTTCACGTCTCCGAGCTCAGCTGGAAGCACATCGAGCACGCCAGCGAGGTCGTCGAGGTCGGTCAGGAAGTCACCGTCGAGATCCTCGAGGTCGACCTGGACCGTGAGCGCGTTTCCCTGTCCCTCAAGGCAACTCAAGAGGACCCGTGGCAGGTCTTCGCCCGCACCCACGCCATCGGCCAGGTTGCACCGGGTAAGGTCACCAAGCTCGTCCCCTTCGGCGCGTTCGTTCGCGTGGCAGAGGGCATCGAGGGCCTGGTGCACATCTCCGAGCTGTCCGGCAAGCACGTCGAACTCGCAGAGCAGGTTGTCTCGGTCGGCGACGAGGTGTTCGTCAAGGTCATCGACATCGACCTCGAGCGTCGCCGCATCTCGCTGAGCCTCAAGCAGGCCAACGACGGTGTCGACCCCGAGGGCACCGAGTTCGACCCGGCACTCTACGGAATGCTCACCGAGTACGACGACCAGGGCAACTACAAGTACCCCGAGGGCTTCGACCCGGAGACCAACGAGTGGCGCGAAGGATTCGAGACCCAGCGCGAGAAGTGGGAGCAGGACTACGCTGCAGCCCAGGCTCGTTGGGAAGCTCACAAGAAGCAGGTTGCATCCGCGAACGACGAGATCATCGCCCCCGGCGACGTCGCGTCCGTCGCTGGCAACTCGTTCACCGGTGAGGCCGCCGGAGCCGGTACCCTCGCCGACGACGAGGCGCTTGCCGCTCTGCGCGAGAAGCTGTCCAGCAACAACTAGCAACACCCGCCCCGCTTCGGCATGGGCAACGACAGGCCGGACCCTTCGGGGTCCGGCCTGTCGTCGTTAACCGGCGCCACCATCAGATCGGCTGATGAAGCGGTGTTCCCACCGCGGCCCAAGCCCCACCCGGTAGCATGGGTGGGTGTACTTGATTGGGTTGACCGGCGGGATCGCATCGGGGAAAAGCACCGTGGCCAAGCGCTTCGCCGAGCACGGTGCCGTGGTGATCGATGCCGATCAATTGGCGCGCGCCGCCGTCGCACCCGGCACGGAGGCGCTGGCGCACATCGCCGAGATCTTCGGCTCGGAGGTCATCGCAGCGGACGGCAGCCTCAATCGCGCGCGGCTGGGGTCGATCGTCTTCGGGGACGCGACAGCGCTCAGCGTGCTCAACAATGTGGTGCACCCCGCGGTCCGGGCACTCTCCGCCCAGGCCATCGCCGCGGCCCAACTGGACAACCCGCATGTCGTCATCGTCTACGACGTCCCCCTGCTCGTCGAAGCATCCGTCGGCCACCCCTTCGACCTCATCGTGGTCGTCCACGCCGATGCCGAAACCCGGGTGCGCCGGATGGTGGAGCTGCGCGGGATGCCCGAGGCCGATGCCCGCAAGCGGATCAGCTCCCAGGCCGCGGACGCGGATCGTCTCGCCGTCGCCGACGTTGTCATCGACGCGATGGTGTCCCTGGAGGAGACCATCGCCCAGGTGGACCTGCTGTGGGATCAGAGCGTCAGCTCGCACCACAGCTTCGCGCACTCCGACGCCGGTGTCGGTGGCGCTCCTTAGACTGGAGTAATGGAACCCACCCGCGCCGTTCACCCCTTCGAGGTCGTGAGCGAGTACACGCCCAGCGGCGACCAGCCCGCTGCGATCGCCGAGCTGACCGGTCGCATCAACGCCGGCGAAACCGACATCGTTCTGCTCGGAGCCACCGGCACGGGCAAGTCCGCCACGACAGCCTGGCTGATCGAGCAGGTGCAACGGCCCACCCTGGTGCTGGCACACAACAAGACCCTGGCTGCCCAACTCGTCAACGAGTTCCGCGAACTGATGCCCAACAACGCCGTCGAGTACTTCGTCTCGTACTACGACTACTACCAGCCGGAGGCGTACGTACCGCAGACCGACACCTTCATCGAGAAGGACTCCTCGATCAACGAGGAAGTTGAACGGCTGCGACACTCCACCACCAACTCGTTGCTCAGCCGGCGCGACGTCATCGTCGTCTCCACGGTCTCCTGCATCTACGGCCTGGGCACCCCTGAGGGCTACCTGGAGGCCATGGTCGCGCTGCAGGTGGGTCAGAAGGTGGACAGGGACTGGCTGATCCGCCGGTTCGTGGCCATGCAGTACCAGCGCAACGACGTCGACTTCTCCCGCGGCCACTTCAGGGTGCGCGGCGACACCATCGAGATCATCCCGATGTACGAAGAGCTCGCCATCCGCATCGAAATGTTCGGCGACGAGATTGAGGCGCTGTACAGCCTGCATCCGCTCACCGGCGACGTCGTGCGCAAGCTCGACGCCGTCTCGGTGTTCCCTGGCTCCCACTATGTGGCCTCGACCGACGTGATGCAGCGGGCCATGGTGACCATCCAGGAGGAACTGGCCGAGCGTCTCGGCCAGCTCGAACGCGAGGGCAAGCTCCTCGAAGCACAGCGCCTGCGGATGCGCACCACCTTCGACCTGGAGATGATGGAACAGATCGGGTTCTGCTCCGGCATCGAGAACTATTCCCGGCACATCGACGGACGGAACGCCGGCGAACCCGGACACTGCCTGCTGGACTACTTCCCCGACGACTTCCTCGTGGTCATCGACGAGTCCCACGTGACGGTTCCGCAGATCGGCGCCATGTACGAGGGGGACTCCTCGCGGAAGCGCACCCTCGTCGAGCACGGCTTCCGGCTGCCCAGCGCGTTGGACAACCGCCCGCTCAAGTGGAACGAGTTCAAGGGCCGCGTCGGTCAGACGGTGTACCTGTCCGCCACTCCGGGCAAGTACGAGATGGGCATCGCCGACGGCGTCGTCGAGCAGATCATCCGCCCCACCGGCCTGGTCGACCCGCAGATCGTCGTGAAGCCCTCCGCGGGCCAGATCGACGACCTCCTCGAGCAGATCCGGCTGCGGGTCGAACTGAACGAACGGGTGCTGGTCACGACCCTGACGAAGAAGATGGCCGAGGAACTCACCGACTTCCTCACCGAGGCGGGTGTCCGGGTGCGTTACCTGCACTCGGACGTCGACACCCTGCGCCGCGTGGAACTGCTCACCGAACTCCGGCAGGGCCTGTACGACGTGCTCGTGGGCATCAACCTGCTGCGGGAGGGCCTGGACCTGCCCGAGGTGTCCCTGGTCGCCATCCTCGACGCCGACAAGGAGGGCTTTCTGCGGTCGTCGACGTCACTGATCCAGACCATCGGCCGCGCCGCCCGCAACGTGTCCGGTGAGGTGCACATGTACGCCGACCGGATCACCGACTCGATGGCCAGAGCCATCGACGAGACCGACCGCCGGCGGGAGAAGCAGGTGGAATACAACACCCTGCACGGCATCGATCCCACCCCGCTGCGGAAACGCATCGCCGACATCACCGATGTGCTCGCCCGCGAGGAGGCAGACACCGCCGAGCTGCTCGCCGGCCGGGACGCCCGCCGGCGCAGCCCCACCCCGTCGATCCGGAAGGGCCTGGCCGCCAACGGCGCCAACGATCTCGAATCGATCATCGCCGACCTCAACGCCCAGATGCTCGAAGCCGCCGGGGAACTCAAATTCGAGCTGGCCGGCCGGCTCCGCGACGAGGTGTCCGAACTCAAACGGGAGTTGCGCCAGATGGAGAAAGCCGGCCACCTGGCCTAGCGCACCCACGGGGCCGCCGCCGACCTGCCGCGCCCCGCGTTCGCTGTCGGCGCCCGCCAGGGGCCGCCCGTGGCACTGGAGTGTCGGTGGCACTGCATAGACTCGAATGGTGTCAATTTCAGAGGTAGAGCACGGCTCTCAACTCAGCGTCCGTGGCGCTCGCGTGCATAACCTGCACAACGTCAACCTGGACATCCCGCGCGATTCGCTCGTGGTGTTCACTGGTCTATCCGGGTCGGGCAAATCATCGCTCGCCTTCGATACCATCTTCGCCGAGGGTCAGCGGCGCTACGTCGAGTCCCTCTCGGCGTACGCCCGCCAGTTCCTCGGCCAGGTCGACCGGCCCGACGTCGACTTCATCGAGGGCTTGAGCCCCGCGGTGTCGATCGACCAGAAGTCCACCAACCGCAACCCCCGCTCAACGGTGGGCACCATCACCGAGATCTACGACTACATGCGCCTGCTCTGGGCGCGCATCGGCGTGCCGCACTGCGCGATCTGCGGCGAGATCATCCAGTCGCAGACCGTGCAGCAGATCGCCGACCAGTTGATGGAGATGGAAACCGGTGTCCGGTACCAGATCCTCAGCCCGATCGTCTCGCAGAAGAAGGGCGAGTTCGTCGACCTGTTCAAGGAACTCGCCGCATCCGGCTACTCCCGCGCCATGGTCGACGGCACCCAGATCCAGCTGAACGAACCGCCGATCCTCAAGAAGCAGGTCAAGCACGACATCTCCGTCGTCGTCGACCGCCTGGTCGCCGGCCCCGACCTGCTCAGCCGCCTCACCGACTCCCTGGAGACGGCGCTCAAGCTCACCGACGGTCTCGTGCAGGTCAACTACGTCGACCTCACCGGTGACGACGCCTGGCAGAGCTACTCCGAGAAGCTCTCCTGCCCGAACAACCACCCGGTTCAGCTGACCGAGATCGAACCGCGCACGTTCTCCTTCAACGCGCCGTTCGGCGCCTGCCCCGAGTGCTCCGGCCTCGGCACGCGCATGTCGGTCGACGAGGACCTGCTGCTCGGCGACCCTGACCTCAGCATCGCCGAGGGCGTCGTGCTGCCCTGGACCACCCAGGGCAAGGGCCTCTTCCAGTACTACGAGAAGCTGCTCGACGGCCTCGCCCGTGACCTCAAATTCAAGCTCACCACCCCGTGGAAGAAGCTCAGCGAAGAGGTGCGCACCGCGGTCATGCGGGGCGACAACTTCGAGGTCAAGGTCAAGTGGAAGAACCGCTACGGCCGGGAGATGAGCTACACCTCCGGCTTCGAGGGTGTGGTGCCCTACATCGAGCGCCAGTTCCTGCAGGCCGAGACGGATAGCCAGCGGCAGCGTTGGGGAGAATACCTGCGCGAGGTGGACTGCCCAGTCTGCGACGGCACCAGGCTCAAGCCCGAGGTCCTCGCCGTTCTGGTACACGAGAAGAGCATCGCCGACATCTGCCGGCTGAGCCTCACGGATGCCCGCCAGTTCATGGACAAGCTCGACCTGACTGAGCGGGAGAAGACCATCGCCGCCCAGGTGCTGCGCGAGATCAAGGTGCGCCTGGACTTCCTGCTCCAGGTGGGCCTGAACTACCTCAGCCTGGCCCGCGCGGCCGGCACCCTGTCCGGCGGCGAGGCCCAGCGCATCCGCCTGGCCACCCAGATCGGCTCGGGGCTCACTGGGGTGCTCTACGTGCTCGACGAGCCCAGCATCGGCCTGCACCAGCGCGACAACCGGCGCCTCATCCAGACCCTCGTGGCCCTCCGCGACCTGGGCAACACCCTCATCGTCGTCGAACACGACGAGGACACCATCAAGACCGCGGACTGGGTGGTCGACATCGGGCCCGGCGCCGGCGTCAACGGCGGCCACGTCGTGCACTCGGGCTCCTACGCCGACCTGCTCACCAACACCGACTCGCTCACCAGCGACTACCTCTCCGGCCGCAAGTCGATCGCAACCCCCCAGACCCGGCGGCCGCTCGACCCGGAACGGGAGATCACCGTCGTCGGCGCCGAGGCGAACAACCTCAAGAAGGTCACCGTCAAGTTCCCGCTCGGCGTGTTCACCGCCGTCACGGGCGTGAGCGGATCCGGCAAGTCCTCCCTGGTCAACGATGTGCTCTACCGGGTCCTGGCCAACCGGCTCAACGGCGCCCGGAAGCTGCCAGGCCGGCACACCAAGGTCACCGGCCTCGACCAGCTCGACAAGGTCATCCACGTCGACCAGGCGCCGATCGGCCGCACCCCGCGCTCGAACCCGGCCACCTACACCGGGGTGTTCGACAAGATCCGCACCCTGTTCGCCGAGACCATGGAGGCCAAGGCACGCGGCTACCTGCCCGGCCGGTTCAGCTTCAACGTCAAGGGCGGCCGCTGCGAAGCCTGCTCCGGCGATGGCACCATCAAGATCGAGATGAACTTCCTGCCCGACGTGTACGTGGCCTGCGAGGTCTGCGGGGGAGCGCGCTATAACCGCGACACCCTCACCGTGCACTACAAGGGCAAGAACATCGCCGAGGTGCTCGACATGCCGATCAGTGAGGCCGCCGAGTTCTTCGAACCCATCTCGTCCATCCACCGGTTCCTCAAGACCCTCGTCGAGGTGGGACTCGGCTACGTGCGCCTGGGCCAGAGCGCCACGACCCTCTCCGGCGGCGAAGCCCAGCGGGTGAAGCTGGCCACCGAACTGCAGCGCCGCTCCAACGGCCGGAGCGTCTACGTGCTCGACGAGCCGACCACCGGCCTGCACTTCGAAGACGTGCGCAAGCTCCTGCTGGTGCTCAACAGCCTCGTTGACAAGGGCAACACCGTCATCGTGATCGAGCACAACCTCGACGTGATCAAGTCCGCCGACTGGGTCATCGACCTGGGCCCCGAGGGCGGCTCAGGCGGCGGTAAGGTCCTCGCCACCGGCACGCCGGAGCATGTCGCATCCGTGAAGAAGAGTCACACCGGAACGTTCCTGAAGGAGGTCCTCGCCGCGCGGTAGGCCGAGGAAGAACATGTCTGACGCGTTGAGCTATCGCCCCAAGCCGGGGGAGATCCCCACCGAACCGGGTGTGTACAGGTTTCGTGACGCCTCTCGCCGGGTGCTCTACGTGGGCAAGGCCAAAAACCTCCGCGCCCGGCTGAGCAACTACTTCGCCCCGCTGAGCAGCCTGCACGAGCGCACCCGGCGGATGGTGACGACGGCGACCAGCGTCGAATGGACGACGGTCGGCACCGAGATCGAGGCGCTGCAGCTGGAGTGGACCTGGATCAACGAGTTCGACCCGCCGTTCAATGTGCAGTTCAAGGACGACAAGTCCTACCCGTACCTCGCCGTGACCCTGGCGGATGAGGCCCCCCGGGCCCTGGTGACCCGCACCACCGGCATCAAGGGCGCCCGCTACTACGGCCCGTACCCCAAGGTCTGGGCGGTGCACGAGACCATCGACCTGATGCTCAAGGCGTTCCCGATCCGCACCTGCAACAACGCCAACTACAAGCGCGCCATGCAATCCGGCAAGCCCTGCTTCGCCGGCCAGATCGGCCGTTGCTTCGGACCGTGCTCGGGGAAGGTCGGGATCGAGGAGCACCGCAAGTCCGTCAACGAGTTCGTGAGCTTCCTGGGCAGCCAGGACCGCAAGCTCATCAACAGCCTCACCGGCCAGATGAAGGAGGCCGCGCTCGCCCAGGACTACGAGACCGCCGCCAGACGCCGCGACCAGGTGAAGGCGCTCAACGCCGTGCTGGAGAAGAGCGCAGTGGTGCTGCGGGACAACGTGGACATCGACCTCTTCGCGATCGAACAGGACGAGCTCGCCGCGGCCGTTCAGCTGTTCATCGTGCGCGGCGGCCGCATCCGCGGTGTGCGCGGTTGGGTCGTCGACAAGGAACTCGACCTGAGCATCAGCGAACTGATCGACTCGATCATGCAGACCGCATACACCGGCGACGCCGTGCCGCCCCGGGAGATCGTCCTGCCCGAGCTGCCGGACGACGCCGACGCTCTCGAGGGCTGGCTCGGGGAGATCGCACACCGCAAGGTGCGGCTCGTCGCCGCGCAACGCGGGGAGAAGGCCGCCCTGCTCGTCACCGCCACGCAGAACGCCAAGCAAGCGCTGATGCTGTACAAGACCCGGCGCAGCTCCGACTTCGTCGCCAGGTCGAAGGCCCTCGAGGACCTGCAGGAAGCGCTGGGCATGGACTCCGCGCCGCTCCGGATGGAGTGTTACGACGTGTCCCACCTCGGCGGAACCAACATCGTCGCCTCGATGGTGGTCTTCGAAGACGGACTGCCCCGGAAAGACGAATACCGCCGCTTCGGTGTGCCGGAGTCCACCGACGACACCGACTCCCTGTACCGGGTGCTCACCAGACGGCTGGTGTACCTCGTGCCGGATGACGCCACTCCGGAGGCGCTGCCCACCGGCGGCGTGATCACTGTCGACCCGACCGCGGACCGTCCGGCTGCCGACCTGATGGTCACCGTGGAGTCGGTGCCCGGCGCCCCAGCCGACACCGCCGACAGCTCGGATGCCGCCGAGGTCAGCGCCAAGCGGAAGAAGTTCCGCTACCAACCGAATCTGCTCATCGTGGACGGCGGCCAACCCCAGGTCGCCGCCGCCGCCAGAGCCTTGCGTGAGTCCGGCGTCGAGGGCATCACCCTGTGCGGTATCGCCAAACGCCTGGAGGAGATCTGGCTGCCCGATTCGGACTACCCGGTGATCCTCCCGCGCAACAGCGACGCGCTGTTCCTGATCCAGCGCATCCGCG
Source organism: Cryobacterium sp. SO1 (assembly GCF_004210215.2). Classification (NCBI taxonomy): domain Bacteria; kingdom Bacillati; phylum Actinomycetota; class Actinomycetes; order Micrococcales; family Microbacteriaceae; genus Cryobacterium; species Cryobacterium sp. SO1. The sequence goes on along the minus strand of NZ_CP067394.1, from coordinate 2,036,834 downwards.
ATGAAGCGCACCGATTCGCCATCACCCACCAGCGCGCCCGGCGCAAACGGGACATCAACACAATCCTGGGCGAAATCCCCGGTTTGGGCCCGTCCCGCATCAAGGTGCTGCTGGCCCACTTCGGGTCCGTCGCCCGGCTCAGGGAAGCCTCCGTCGACTCGATCGCCGAGATCCGCGGCATCGGACCGGCCCTCGCCGAGGGCATCTACCGGCACCTGCGCGCCTGAACCTGCGCCCCGGTCGGTAGGCTGGACATTCACCAACTCCGACCGAGGGCGCAATCCAGCATGAGTACCGAGACCGAGAAGCAGGAGATGCTCATCGTTACGGGCATGTCCGGCGCCGGACGGTCAACCGTGGCGAACGCCCTGGAAGACCTCGGCTGGTACGTCGTGGACAACCTGCCGCCGCAGATGCTCCGCCCCCTGGTCGAACTGGTCGGACGGGCCGGCACCAGCCTGCCCAAGATCGCGGCGGTCGTCGACATCCGGGGCCGGGACTTCTTCGGCGACTTTCAGGAACTCGTCCAGGCGTTGCGGAGCGGCACCCAGGTTCGCGTGATCTTCCTCGAAGCGCGGGACGACGTGCTCGTGCGCCGTTTCGAAGCCGTCAGGCGCCCGCACCCGCTGCAAGGTGAGGGCACCATCCTCGACGGCATCTCCGCCGAGCGCACCCGATTGGCGGTCGTGCGGGAATCCTGCGACATCGTCATCGACACGTCGGACCTCAACATCCACCAGCTCGCCACCACGATCACCGAGCGGTTCGCCGCGGAGAACGCGGCCGGGCTGCACCTGACCGTGATGAGCTTCGGGTTCAAGTACGGACTGCCCACCGACGTCGACATGGTCGCCGACGCCCGGTTCCTGCCCAATCCGTTCTGGGTTCCCGAGCTCCGGCCGCACACCGGTCTTGACCCCGAGGTCAGCGGGTACGTTCTCGGCCAGGAGGGGGCACGGGAGTTCATCACCGCCTACGCCGCCGCCGTCGGTCCGGTGCTCGCCGGTTACCAGCGCGAGAACAAGCGGCATGCCACCATCGCCATCGGCTGCACCGGCGGCAAGCACCGTTCGGTGGCGATGGCCAGGGAATTGGCCGGCCTGCTCCAAGAATTTCCCGGCGTCGCAGTGAGTCTCAAGCACCGCGACCTCGGACGAGAATAACAACAGGACCTGCCGTCCACCGTGACGGCCGGCCTCGAACAACAGAATGGAATGACGATTGGCACTCACCATCGACGTCAAAGATGAACTAGCCCGCGTCGAGGTTTCGAAGACCACGGTTCGCGCGGCCGAACTGGCGACGATCCTGCGGTTCTCCGGCGGTCTGCACATGATCTCCGGGCGCATCGCCATCGAGTCGGAACTCGATACCGCCCTGCTGGCCCGCCGGGTGCGCAAGGACCTGGCCGAACTGTACGGCGTACGCAGCGACGTGTCCGTGATCACGGCCTCCGGACTCCGCCGCACGAACCACTACCTCGTGCGGGTGCTCGACGGCGGCGAAACACTGGCCAGGCAGACAGGCCTGCTCGACGCCAGGCGGCGTCCGATCCGCGGCCTGCCCAACCGCCTGACCACCGGGTCCAAGGAAGAGATCGCCGCGGTCTGGCGAGGCGCCTTCCTCGCCGCCGGCTCGCTGACCGACCCAGGTCGCTCCGCGGCCCTCGAAGTCGTCTGCCCCGGAAACGAGGCCGCCATGGCCATCGTCGGAGCCGCCGGCCGGCTGGGCATCGTGGCGAAAGCCCGCGAGGTACGCGGCGTCCACCGGGTGGTCATCCGTGACGGCGACGCCATCGGCCAAATGCTCGTGCAGATGGGCGCCGCGGAGACCGTGCTCAACTGGGAAGCGCTGCGCCAACGCCGTGAAGTCAGGGCAACCGCCAACCGCCTGGTCAACTTCGACGACGCCAACCTGCGCCGGTCCGCCCAGGCTGCCGTCGCAGCCTGCGCGCGCGTCGACCGGGCGATGGAGATCCTCGGCGACGACATCCCCGATCACCTGCGCTACGCGGGGGAGCTGCGCCTGTCCTTCCGAGACTCCAGCCTCGACGAGCTCGGCCACCACGCCGACCCGCCCATGACCAAGGACGCCGTCGCCGGCCGGATTCGCCGCCTCCTGGCCATGGCCGACAAGAAGGCCGTCGACCTCGGGATTCCCGGCACCGACGCGAACCTGCCGGCGGATCTCGACGACGTCTGAGCCCTCACCGGCGGCCCGTCCCTGCCCCGGCGTTGGCGGCCTCCACAGGGGTAAGAGGGGACTAACGTCCCCTATTCACCTGAGTAGACTAAAAAGGTCACTTACAGTGCAGATGCCGAGAGAAATCCCGCCGCTGCCACACAATGAGGAGATACGAGCTATGGCCGAATACACCCTGCCTGAACTGGCTTACGACTACTCTGCGCTCGCGCCGAGTATCAGCGGCACCATCATGGAACTCCACCACAGCAAGCACCACCAGGCCTACGTGACCGGCGCCAACACCGCCATCGCCCAGCTGGCTGAGGCTCGCGACTCAGGCAGTCTCGGCTACGTCAACAAGCTCGAGAAAGACCTCGCGTTCAACCTCGGCGGTCACGTCAATCACTCAATCTTCTGGACCAACATGTCGCCGAACGGCGGCGACAAGCCCGTCGGCGAACTCGCCAGCGCCATCGACGACTTCTTCGGGTCCTTCGACAAGTTCCAGGCCCACTTCGCGGCGACAGCGATGGGCGTGCAGGGGTCCGGATGGTCGGTCCTCGCCTGGGATTCGATCGGGCAGCGCCTGATCATCCAGCAGTTCTTCGACCAGCAGGCCAACTTCGCGGCCGGCACCGTCCCGATCCTGCTGCTCGACGTCTGGGAGCACGCGTACTACCTCGACTACCAGAACGTGCGCGCCGACTATGTCAAGGCGTTCTGGAACATCGTCGACTGGGAGAACGTCCAGGCGCGCTTCGTTGCCGCCAGGGAGAAGACCAACGGTCTTCTGCTGCTCTCCTAGAGCCACCCCACACACTTTCGGTTTTTTCCTTCCCACCACCCGGCGCCACACGCGTCATCAATAACAGGAGCTATTTTGTCTGTAAAGATTGGCATCAACGGATTTGGCCGCATTGGCCGTAACTACCTGCGCGCCGCACTGGCCCAGGGCAGCGACATCGAGATCGTCGCTGTCAACGACCTCACCGACACCAAGACGCTGGCCCACCTCCTCAAATACGACTCCATCACGGGTCGTCTGGACGCCACCGTCTCCGTCGAGGGCGACTCCATCCTCGTTAACGGCAAGCCGATCAAGGTTCTCGCCGAGCGCGACCCGGCCAACCTTCCCTGGGGCGCCCTGGGCGTCGACATCGTGATCGAGTCCACCGGTCGCTTCACCAAGGCCGACGATGCGCGCAAGCACATCACCGCCGGTGCCAAGAAGGTCATCGTCTCCGCTCCCGCCACCGGTGACGTTGCGACGATCGTCATGGGCGTCAACGAGGAGACCTACGACTCCGCGAAGTTCGACATCATCTCCAACGCCTCCTGCACCACGAACTGCCTCGCACCGCTGGCCAAGGTCTTCAACGACAACTTCGGCATCAAGAGTGGCCTGATGACCACCATCCACGCGTACACCGCAGACCAGAACCTGCAGGATGGCCCGCACAGCGACCTGCGTCGCGCCCGCGCCGCCGCCGTCAACATCATCCCGACCTCGACCGGTGCCGCCAAGGCCCTGGGCATCGTCCTCCCCGAGCTCGCCGGCAAGCTTGACGGCTTCGCACTGCGCGTACCCGTGCCCACCGGTTCCATCACCGACCTCACCGTCATCGCCGAGAAGCCGGTCACGATCGAGGCCATCAAGGCCGCCTACAAGGCAGCAGCCGAGGGCCCCCTCAAGGGCATCCTGATGTACACCGAGGACGAGATCGTCTCCAGCGACATCGTCACCGACCCGCACTCCTCGATCTTCGACGCCGGCCTGCTGCGCGTCCTGGGCGACCAGGTCAAGCTGTCCTCCTGGTACGACAACGAGTGGGGCTACTCCAACCGCATGGTCGACCTCACCGAGTTCGTCGCCGAGCGTCTCTAACCAGGGGACACGCAGTGACGCTTCGCACTATCGAATCGCTGGGATCGCTCCACGGCAAGCGCGTCATCGTTCGGTGTGATCTGAACGTTCCGTTGAAGGACGGTCAGATCACCGACGATGGCCGCGTGCGGGCGTCCCTGCCCACCCTCAAGGCCTTGGTCGAACAGGGTGCCCGTCTGGTGATCGTTTCTCACCTCGGGCGCCCTGACGGCCAGGTCAACCTCAAGTACAGCCTCGAGCCGGTTGCGGCCCGCCTGGCTGAACTGATCGGTTCCCCGGTTGCCTTCGCCGCCGACACCGTCGGCGAATCCGCCCAGGACGCCGTCGCGGCCCTGACGGATGGCGACATCGTCGTACTGGAAAACCTCCGCTTCAACGCGGGGGAGACCAGCAAGGTCGAAGCGGAGCGGGTTGCTTTCGCCACCGAGCTCGCAACCCTCGGCGACGCCCTCGTCTCCGATGGCTTCGGTGTCGTCCACCGCAAGCAGGCCAGCGTCTTCGACCTGGCTCAGATCCTGCCGAGCGCGGCCGGTCTGCTCATCGCCACTGAGCTCGACGTGCTCGACCGCCTCACCGAGAAGCCCGAGGCGCCGTACACGGTGATCCTCGGCGGCTCGAAGGTCTCGGACAAGCTGGGCGTTATCGGACACCTGCTTCCGCGGGTGAACTCTCTCCTGATCGGCGGCGGCATGCTGTTCACCTTCCTCGCGGCCCAGGGCCACAAGGTTGGCGCCAGCCTGCTCGAGGTCGACCAGATCGAGACCGTTCGCGGCTACCTCGCCGAGGCCGACCGTCTCGGCGTGAAGATCGTCCTGCCCACCGACATCGTGGTTGCCTCCAAGTTCGGTTCCGACGCCGAGTACGTCACGACACCGGCCGATCAGATCGAGGACACCCCGTTCGGCGCTGCCGGACTGGGCCTAGACATCGGACCGGACACCGCAGCCGCATTCGCTGCGGTCATCCGCGAGTCGAAGACCGTGTTCTGGAATGGCCCGATGGGCGTGTTCGAATTGGCACCGTTCGCTGACGGCACCCGCACGGTTGCCGCCGCACTCACCGAGGTCAATGGGCTCAGCGTCGTCGGCGGAGGAGACTCCGCCGCCGCAGTGCGCATCCTCGGTTTCAATGATGACCAGTTCGGTCATATTTCTACCGGCGGTGGCGCCAGCCTCGAGTTCCTCGAGGGTAAGCGACTGCCAGGACTGGAGGTCCTCGGATGGCAGTAAACACGCGTGTTCCCCTGATTGCAGGAAACTGGAAGATGAACCTGGACCACCTCCAGGCCATCGCCTTCGTGCAGAAGCTGGCGTGGAGCCTCAAAGACTCCGGACACGACTTCACCTCCACCGAGGTCGCCGTGTTCCCGCCCTTCACCGATCTCCGCAGCGTTCAGACGCTGGTGAGCGCCGACAAGCTGCCCCTGGCCTACGGTGGACAGGATGTCTCCACACAGGAGTCCGGCGCGTACACCGGTGAGATCTCGGCCGCTTTCCTGGCCGCGCTCGAATGCCAGTACGTCCTCGTCGGCCACTCCGAGCGACGCACCCTGCACAACGAGACCGACGAGGTTGTCGCCGCCAAGGTGACCGCCGCGTTGAAGCACAACCTGGTTCCCATCATCTGCGTCGGCGAAAGTGCCGCGGACCTGGAACTGCACGGCCCCAGCGCCGTCCCGGTCGCTCAGCTGAAGGCCGCGCTGGCCGGAGTCGAGAACGCAGCGGACATCGTTGTGGCGTACGAGCCGGTCTGGGCCATCGGCTCCGGCCAGGCGGCGACGCCCGACCAGGCCGAGCAGGTCGCGGCTCAGCTGCGGCTGACCCTGGCCGAGGTTCTGGGCCAGGATGTCGCCGACAAGACCCGCATCCTCTACGGAGGTTCGGTCAAGGGCGTCAACATCGCCGGTTTCATGAAGGAACCGAACGTTGATGGAGCATTGGTGGGAGGCGCGAGCCTGGACATCACCGAATTCTCCAGCATCGTCCGCTTCCAGAAGCACGTCGGACTGTAACGAGTACCCGTCGTACCCCTTGAGGGGGGTGCGGCGGGTTTCGTTTGCCGTCAGGCTATAATTGCCAATGGTCTTGGTGGAGCTCTAGCGCCCATCGTTTTGTGAAAGGTTTCGCGTGGAGATTCTCCAGGTTGTATTGCAGGTTTTGCTCGGCATCACGAGCCTCCTGCTCACCATGCTCATTTTGCTCCACAAGGGGCGCGGTGGGGGTCTATCCGACATGTTCGGCGGTGGCGTCACCTCGAATCTCGGTGCGTCCGGCGTTGCCGAACGGAACCTCAACCGTATTACCATCGTCCTGGCCGTGCTGTGGATTTCCTGCATCGTCGTGCTGGGCCTGATCACCAAATTCGATACCGGCGCTTAGCCGTAGTCGAGTCGGCGCGCCCGGGAGGGCGGTCCGGCGGACGCACAGGCCGCGACGACCAGGTCACCCCCGGCGGGACCTGGACGCGGCAGTACAACCCGAACAAGCCGAACAGTATTAGCGGAGGAACACAATGGCATCTGGTGGAAGCGCAATTCGCGGCTCGCGAGTCGGAGCCGGCCCCATGGGCGAGCAGGACCGTGGTTTCCACGCCGATCGCATCCGCGTGTCCTACTGGGACGCCCTCGGGAATGAGACTGTTCGGTACTTTGCCGCGAACCTGCCGGACGAGGAGATCCCCGACACCATCGACTGCCCGTCGTCGGGTCTACCCGCCGGTCGTGACAAGGAGAACCCGCCGTCCGTCGTCAAGCTCGAACCGTACAAGACCCACCTCGCGTACGTGAAGGAACGCCGCACCGAAGAGGAAGCGGAGTCCCTCCTGGAGGAGGCGCTCCAGCAGCTCCGGGTGCGTCGCGGCAAGCTCAGCGCCACCAACTAACGACGGCGCGCTCGCACCAACACACTCGCAGCAACAGAAGAAGCGCATCGGTTCCGAGGAACCGATGCGCTTCTTCGTGCCTGTGAACGGCGTCAGGTCAGTGCGGCGACACTACTGCGGCGACGCGATCAGGTTCTCCGGAACCTCCGCGGCGGCCTCGCCGTCGACGAAGAAGTCCGTGTAGTGACGCCCGCGGATGCCCGCGACGGGCACCTCGTCACGACTCGCGCCGGCCAGGGCCAGGCCGAGGGCCGAAGCCTTGTCCGTGCCGGAGACGACGAGCCAGATCCGCTCGGACGAGTTGAGCACCCAGCGGGTGAGGCTCAGGCGTTCCGGCGGCGGTTTTGGCGAGTTCAGCACGGCGATGACGGTCAGGTCGTTTTCCCTGATGCCCTGCAGGTGCGGGAACAACGACGCGATGTGGCCGTCGGCACCGACACCGAGGAAGGTCACATCGAACTGCGGCACCAGGGAATCCGGTGCGGCCTGGGACTTCAGCTCGGCCGCATAGCGGTCAGCGGCAGCATCGATGTCCAGGCCTTCATCCGACGCTGGAAACGAGTGCACATTCTCTGCAGGGATGTCGATGTGATCCAGCAGTGCCGCGCGCGCCTGCACCTCGTTGCGGTCGGCGTGCGCGCGGGGAACCCAGCGCTCGTCGCCCCACCAGAAGTCGATCTTGGCCCAGTCGACCGTGTCACGGTCGGGGGAGACGTTGATCGCTTCGAGAACACCGGTGCCGACGGTTCCACCGGTCAGGATCACGTGGGCGTGGCCCTGCTCGTGCAGAATGTCGGCCATCTTGGTGATGAACCGGGTCGCGACGGAGGCGATGAGGGCCGCCTTGTCGTCGTGGACCAGGACACGCCTGTCGTGCGTCATGAGTGTTCTCCGGTCGTTTCGGTGGGACCCGCCAGTTGCGGGAGCCCACGGGTGATGACCTCGCCGTACAGTTCGTCGGGGTCGAGGCGGCGCAATTCGTCGCTCAGGCAGTCACGCAGGCTGCGGCGCTTGAGCGTCAGGTCCTGCACGGGCTGACCCGACTGGGTGAGCGTCGCGATGCCGGGAACCTCCCGTTCAAGGGAGATCACTCCGGAGGCCCGCGTCAGGTGCACACCACGGATACCGTTCGAGTTCTGACCCGAGGTGAGTTCGTACTCCACCGGGACCTGCAGCTGCAACTGCAGCCAGGCGGCCAGCAGCGTGGTGGAGGGGGAGTCAAGCGCACCGCTGACGGACACCGCAGTGATGGGCTCATAAGGGGGCTGGTCCAGCACTGCGGCCAGCTGCGCGCGCCACAGGGTCAGCCTGGTCCAGGCGAAGTCGGTGTCGCCGGGCCGGTAGGTGGAGCAGATCCGGGTGAGGGCGGCTTGGGGGTCTGGCTGAGCCGACGCGTCGGTGATCCGCCGGTAGGCGATGCGGCCCAGCGGGGACTCGGCAGGCACCTCGGGCGACTCGCCGGGCCACCAGGCCACCACCGGGGCATCCGGCAGCAGCAGCCCGGTCACCAGGCTCTCCGGGTCACTGGCGGCGTCACCGTAGGCGCGCAGCACAATGACCTCGCTCGCGCCGGCGTCGCCGCCGACCCGGATCTCGGCATCCACCCTCGGGTCCCGCGCGGCGGTGCCCTCGGCCTGGGTGGAGAGCACGATGACCCGCATCGGGTGTTCCCGAGAAGCGTCATTGGCGGCTTCGATGGCCTCTTCTTCGTGCCCGAGCTCGGCCGCGATGATGAGGGTGAGCACCCGGCCGAGGGCGACAGCGCCGCCCTCCTCCCGGATGCGCACGAGGGCCTTGGAGATCTTCGCGGTGGTGGTGTCCGGCAGATCGACGATCATGGGCGTCTCCAGTTCCGGCCGTCTCGTGACAGCAGTTCGTCGGCTGATGCGGGCCCCCAGGTTCCGGGTCGGTACTGTTCCGGCTGGCCTTGGGTGGTCCAGAATTCTTCGATCGGGTCGAGGATCTTCCAGGATAACTCGACCTCCTCATGGCGGGGGAAGAGGGGCGGGTCGCCCAGCAGGACGTCCAGGATCAGACGCTCGTAGGCCTCGGGGCTTGCCTCGGTGAACGCGTGGCCGTAACCGAAGTCCATGGTCACATCGCGTACCTGCATGCCGACACCTGGCACCTTGGAGCCGAACCGGATCGTGACACCCTCATCGGGCTGCACCCTGATGACCAGCGCGTTCTCGCCCAGCGCGGCCGTCTGGCTCTTTTCGAACAGGTACTGGGGAGCACGCTTGAAGACCACCGCGATCTCGGTGACCCGCCGGCCCAGGCGCTTGCCGGCGCGGAGGTAGAACGGCACACCGGACCAGCGCCGTGTGTCGATCTCCAGGCGCAGCGCCGCGTAGGTTTCGGTGAGTGACTCCGGGTTCATGCCGTCTTCCTCGAGGAAGCCGAGGATCTTCTCGCCGCCCTGCCAGCCGCCGGCGTACTGGCCGCGGGCGGTGCCCGTGGCGAGGTCTTCGGGCAGGCGCACCGAGGCGAGCACCTTCTCCTTCTCGGTGCGGAGGTCCGCCGCATCGAAGGAGATGGGCTCTTCCATGGCGGTGAGCGCGAGGAGCTGCAGGAGGTGGTTCTGGATCACATCACGGGCGGCGCCGATACCGTCGTAGTACCCGGCCCGTCCGCCGACGCCGATGTCCTCGGCCATGGTGATCTGCACGTGGTCGACGTAGTTGGCGTTCCAGATCGGTTCGTAGAGCTGGTTGGCGAAGCGCAGAGCCAGGATGTTCTGCACAGTTTCTTTGCCCAGGTAGTGGTCGATTCGGAACACCGAGTCGGCCGGGAAGACCGACTCGACGACGTCGTTGAGCTCCCGGGCCGTCTTCAGGTCGCTGCCGAACGGCTTCTCGATCACGACACGGCGCCACTGGCCGTCCTTCTGCTCCGCGAGACCCGAGCGCCGCAGCTGCTCGGTGACCTGGGGGAAGGCCTTGGGCGGGATCGACAGGTAGAACGCATGGTTGCCCATGGTTCCGCGTTCACGGTCAAGCTCCTCGATGGTGTCCTTGAGGAGTTCGAACGCGGCGTCATCGTCGAAGGTGCCCGGCACGAACCGGATGCCCTCGGCGAGCTGGGCCCAGACGTCCTCATGGAACTCGGTGCGGGCGTACTCCTTGACGGAGTCGTGCACGACCTGCATGAAGTCCTGGTTGTCCCAGTCCCGACGGGCGAACCCGACGAGTGCGAAACCGGGCGGCAACAGACCGCGGTTGGCTAGGTCATAGACCGCGGGCATGAGTTTCTTCCGAGACAAATCTCCGGTTACGCCGAAGATGACGAGGCTGGAGGGCCCCGCGATCCGGTTCAGGCGATAGTCGGAGGGTGAACGCAACGGATTGAACTCCGGGGTGATTTCCACCGGGGACATGCGGCTCCTTAGGGGATGAAAGGGAAACGAGGCGACGGACGCGACTTAGCGGACTGCGGCGAACAGGGTATTGATGTTCGCAGCCGGGTCGGTCAGCGTGAGGGTGAGGACGGGGCGACCGTGCTCGGCGAGGACGCTGGCATCGCCGACGGCCTGTGCCTGGATGAGCTCACCGAAGGTGAACGGGCGGCCCGGGATCTCAAGGTCCTCAGCCGGGGTGCTGAGGATCTGCAGGAACACTCCGGTGGGGGTGCCACCCTTGTGGAACTGGCCGGTGGAGTGCAGGAACCGAGGTCCCCAGCCAAACGTGACCGGACGCTTGGAGAGCGCCGCGAGCAGTCCGCGGAGCTCGGCAAGCCGGGGGAGGGCCAACCGGTCGGCGTAGGCCTGGACGGCGACATACCCGTCTGGGCCGATTTCTTCGAGCAGTGCGTCGACGGCGCCGGCCAGGTCGCTGGCTGCGCCGATCACGTGCGGCGTGCCACGGACCTCGATGCCGTCGGCGATGAAGGCGGCAGGCTCAGGCTCCGGGCGGGAGTCGAGCAGGCCACGGGTGGCGATCTTGGCCGATTCGACGTCGGGCTGGTCGAAGGGGTTGATCCCGAGCAGCCGGCCCGCGACGACGGTCGCGTACTCCCAGACCAGGAACTGGGCGCCGAGGGTTCCACTGACACGAATCTCGTCGGCACCGTCGTGGTCGCCGAAAACATCCCCGCCGGCATCCGCCACAACCCGCACGATCTGCAGGTCGGGCAGGGGCGTGGCGAGCTCGGGCGCGTCACGCTCGAGCACGACGGGCAGGATGCCGGTGCCGATCTTGCCCGTCGATTCGGCGATGAGCTGTTCGGCCCAGTCGGCGAGACCGACGATGTGGGTGCCGTCGGCGACGATGGCCAGCTTGTCCCGGCGCGGCGTGGTCGACGCCATGGCCGCTCCGAGAATCAACCCGGGGTTGTCCTCTGAGTCGAGGGCCAGGGCCAGGGAGACGGCGTCGGCCTCGTCCAGAAGTGCTCCGATGTCCGCCCCGGCCAGACCGGACGGCACGAGACCGAACGCGGTCAACGCCGAGAACCGGCCGCCCACGGTCGGGTCGGCGGTGAACACCCGGTAGCCGGCCTGAATAGCCGAGGCCTCGAGCGGCGAGCCGGGGTCGGTGATCACGATGATGCGCTCGACCGGGTCGATCCCGCTGTCCCGGAAGGCGCGTTCGAACGCCCGTCGCTGGCTGTCGGTCTCCACTGTGCCGCCAGACTTCGACGACACCACCAGAGCGGTCGACTCGAGGCGGTCGGCCAGGGCCGCCAGCACCTGGCCGGGGTCGGTCGAGTCGAGCACCGTCAGCTCGACACCGCTGGTGCGCGCGATGACCTCCGGTGCGAGCGACGAACCGCCCATCCCGGCCAGAACGACGCGGGTGACGCCCCGCGCATGCAAGTCCTCCCGCAGGGCGTAGATCTCGGCGACGAGGGGACGGGAGGTGACCACGGACTCGGTCCAGCCCAGGCGCTTACGGGCCTCCACCTCCGCCTCGGGGCCCCACAGTGCGGGGTCGAGCGACGTGATGCCGGTGGCAACGAGGTCGGCGACCAGAGTGGGGACCACGGTGCGGACGGCCTGCGCCGCCGCACCGCTCACCGAGATCTGGAAACTCACTTGGCCGACTGGAGCGCAGCCGTCACCGTGTCCAGGAGTTCGTTCCAGGAGATGATGAACTTCGAAACGCCCTCCTCTTCGAGCACTCGGGTGACGTCGTCGTAGGAGACGCCCTGGGCGGCGATCGCGTCGAGTACAGCGTTGGCCTCGTCGTACGAACCCGTGACGGCGCCTTCGACGATCACGCCGTGGTCGAAGGTGGCCTCGAGGGTCTTCTCCGGCATGGTGTTGACAACCTCGGGCGCAACCAGTTCGGTCACGTACAGGGTGTCGGGCAGGTCGGCCGACTTGACACCGGTGGATGCCCACAACGGGCGCTGCTTGTTGGCCCCGGCGGCGATCAGGCTCGCCGCGCGCTCGGAGGTGAAGGCTTGCTCGAAGACCTGGTAGGCGAGCTGGGCGTTGGCGACGCCGGCCTTGCTCTGCAGGGCAAGGGCTTCGTCGGTGCCGACGGCCACGAGACGCTTGTCGATCTCCGTGTCGACACGCGACACGAAGAAGGACGCCACCGAGTGGATCGTCGACAGGTCGATGCCCGCCGCCTTGGCCTTCTCAAGGCCGCTGAGGTACGCGTTGATGACCGCGCGGTACCGCTCGAGGCTGAAGATCAGGGTGACGTTCACACTGATGCCCAGAGCGATGGTCTCGGTGATCGCGTCCAGGCCCTCGACTGTTGCCGGGATCTTGATCATCGCGTTGGGGCGGTTGACCTTGTTCCACAGCTGCTGGGCCTGGGCGAGGGTCTTCTCGGCGTCGTGGGCGAAACCGGGCTCGACCTCGATCGAGACACGGCCGTCAAAACCGTTGGTGGTGTCGTAGATCGGGCGGAAGATGTCGCAGGCTGCGGCGACGTCGTCGGTGGTGATCTCGAAGACAGCGTCGGTGACGTTGGTTCCGGCGGCGGCCAGCGTGGCCACCTGGGAGGCGTAGGCCTCGCCCTTGCTGAGCGCTCCGGCGAAGATCGTCGGGTTGGTGGTGACGCCGACGACGTTCTTCTCTGCGATGAGGGTCTTCAGCCCGCCGGACTGGATGCGCTGACGGGACAGGTCGTCGAGCCAGATGCTGACGCCCGCGGCGGACAGGGCGGCGGTGGGGGTTGTTACTGTCATGAAAATCAAATCTCCTTGAGAGCTGCGCTTGTTGGTGTCGCGCTTAGAGCGCGGCGAGGGATTCTTTGGCGGCGGCGACGACGGCCTCGGTGGTGATGCCGAATTCGCGGAACAGGGTCTTGTAGTCGGCCGACGCACCGAAGTGCTCGATCGAGACGCTGCGGCCGCGGTCGCCGACGTACTTGTTCCAGGTCAACGCGATTCCGGCCTCAACCGATACCCGGGCGGTGATCGCCCTGGGTAGAACTGCCTCACGGTAATCGGCGGACTGCTCCTCGAACCACTCGAGGCTCGGCACCGACACGACGCGGGCGTTGACGCCATCCGCCTTGAGGGCTTCGCGGGCGGCCACGGCCAGCTGGACCTCGGAGCCGGTGGCGATGAGGATCACATCCGGCGTGCCGTTCGGGGCCTCGGCGAGCACGTATGCGCCCTTGGCGACGTTCCTGGCCGAGGCGAAGGTCTCGCCGCTGGCGTCGCCCTCACCGCGCTCGAACACTGGAATGTTCTGACGGGTCAGCACGATGCCGGCCGGGCCGTTGCGACGCTCGAGGATCGTCTTCCAGGCCCAGGACACCTCGTTGGCGTCACCGGGGCGCACCACGTCGAGTCCGGGGATGGCACGGAGCGCAGCAAGCTGCTCGATCGGCTGGTGGGTCGGTCCGTCCTCACCGAGGGCGACCGAGTCGTGGGTCCAGACGAAGATCGACGGCGCCTTCATGAGCGCTGCAAGCCGAACGGCCGGGCGCATGTAGTCGCTGAAGATCAGGAAGGTACCACCGAACGGGCGCGTGTTGCCGTGCAGGACGATGCCGTTCAGGATCGCGGCCATCGCGTGCTCTCGGATACCGAAGTGCAGGACGCGACCGTAGGGGTTACCGGTCCACTCGCCGGTGGAGTGCTCGCTGGGGATGAAGGACGCGGCGTTGTTGATCGTGGTGTTGTTCGACTCGGCCAGGTCGGCGGAGCCGCCCCAGAGCTCGGGGATGACCGGGCCGAGCGCATTGAGCACCTTGCCGGACGACGCGCGGGTGGAGACCTCGGTGCCCGCGGGGAAGACCGGCAGGGCGGCCTCGACGCCGTCCGGCAGGTCTCCGGAGAGAATACGGTCCAGCAGGATCTTGCGCTCGGGGTTCGCGGTCGCCCAGGCGTCGAAGCGCACGTTCCATTCGGCGTGTTGCTCGGCCCCTCGGTCGAGCGCCTTGCGGGTGTGGGTGATGACCTCGTCGGAGACCTCGAAGGTCTTCTCGGGGTCGAAACCGAGGATCTCTTTCACGCCGGCGAGTTCCTCGGCGCCAAGGGCGGAGCCGTGAATCTTGCCGGTGTTCTGCTTCTTCGGGCTGGGCCAGCCGATGATGGTCTTGAGGATGATCAGCGACGGCTTGTCGGTGACGGCCTTGGCCGCTTCGATGGCGTCATTGAGTGCGACCACGTCTTCGACGTACTCCCCGGTCTTCTTCCAGTCCACGGTCTGAACGTGCCAGTGATACGCGTCGTACCGGGCGGCAACATCCTCGGTGAAGGCGATGTTGGTGTCGTCCTCGATCGAGATCTGGTTCGAGTCGTAGATCGCGATCAGGTTGCCGAGCTGCTGGTGTCCGGCGAGCGAGGAGGCCTCGGAGGTGATGCCCTCCTGCAGGTCGCCGTCGCCGGCGATGACGTACACGAACTGGTCGAACGGGCTGGTGCCCGCGTCGGCCTCGGGGTCGAACAGGCCACGCTCGAAACGGGAGGCATAGGCGAAGCCCACGGCGGAGGCAAGGCCCTGGCCGAGCGGCCCGGTGGTGATCTCGACGCCGTCGGTGTGGCCGTACTCGGGGTGGCCGGGGGTCTTGGAGCCCCAGGTGCGCAGGGCCTTGAGGTCGTCGAGTTCGAGGCCGTAGCCGCCGAGGTACAACTGCACGTACTGGGTCAGGGAGCTGTGGCCGACCGAGAGGATGAACCGGTCACGGCCGATCCACTCGTTGTCAGCGGGATCGCGACGCATCACCTTCTGAAACAGGAGGTACGCGGCCGGAGCGAGGCTCATGGCGGTACCAGGGTGACCGTTTCCCACCTTCTCGACGGCGTCGGCCGCCAGGATGCGCGCGGTGTCAACCGCCCGGTTGTCGATGGAATCCCACTGCAATGCTGCCACGTGAACTGACCCTTCTGAATTGCGAAAAGGCGGCACGCTATACCCGCGCCGCTGGAGAGTGAATGCCCGCCGACTTCGTTATCGGCATCAGGTGTGCAGCACAGGGCCTCGATCAGGCGCTCAGGGATGCGTGCACCTAGATTGGCGAGCATTTCCAGTATACGGACCGTGGCTTCCAGGCGTCGTTTCGCCGGGATTGCGTCCCTGTCGCACCGGGGAGCCGGGACTGAGAGGTGTGGGAATGATCTAGAATCAAGGCAATATGCGAAGCGCACGAGAGACAGTCGAAACGGACCAGGAACCCCGCGAACGGGGGACCCAGGACCGTGTTGCGCGGTACAAGCGGACTTTTCTGGCCTACCTGTCCCTGACCAAGCCGCGTGTGGTCGAACTGTTGCTCGTCGTGACCGCCCCGACGATGATCCTCGCCACCGGAGGACTGCCCGACCTGTGGCTGGTTGTCGCCACCCTGATCGGCGGGGCGCTCAGTGCCGGTTCGGCCGGTGCATTCAACTGCTACCTCGACCGCGACATCGACCGTCTGATGAACCGCACGCAGGGCCGACCTCTGGTCACCGGCGAACTCACCGACCGTCAGGCCCTGGTGTTCGCCTGGGTCCTCGGCGCCATCTCGATCGCCTGGCTCTGGCTGTTCACCAATTGGGTCGCCGCAGCGCTGTCGCTGGGCGCCATCCTGCTCTACGTCGTCTTCTACACGATGATCCTCAAGCGCCGCACGGCGCAGAACATCGTCTGGGGCGGGGTGGCCGGTTGCATGCCGGTCCTGATCGGCTGGGCGGCCGTGACCGGTGACCTGTCCTGGCCCCCGTTCATCCTGTTCCTGATCATCTTCCTCTGGACCCCGCCGCACTACTGGCCGCTGTCGATGAAGTACCGGGACGACTACCAGGCCGCCGGCGTGCCCATGCTTGCCGTGGTGCGCGGTCGCGCCCAGGTCGGCCTGCAGGTCATCCTGTACGCCTGGGCCACCGTCGCCTGCTCGTTGCTGCTGATTCCCATCGCCGGCATGGGCATCGTCTACACGGTCGTCGCGTCCGCGTCGGGCGCCTGGTTCATCTTTGAGACCCACCGTCTCTACAACTTGACCATCCGCCACGAGAAGGTGTCGCCGATGCGGGTGTTCCACGGCTCGATCGCGTACCTCACCCTGGTTTTCGTCGCCGTGGGCGTCGACCCGCTGCTGCCCTTCTAGCCCTCACTCCGCCTAGTCACTCCGGCTAGCCCGCGCTCCGCGCCTGGCCCGGCCCCGCGCCCTCCCCGAATACGCTTACCGCGAAAGCGGGGGTGTGGCTGCTTCGAGCACGCTGAGGTGACCGTTTCACCGCTCTCGCGGGGGTGCCCACGAGTCCGCCGAGGATCCGGGGAGCGCTCGCCAGTGGCGCCGGTCAGCGCGTGACGGAGTCCGCGGTGGTCCGTGGGGCCGGGGGAGCGGCCACGGCAACGGGCTGCTTCAGGTTCAGGATCACGGCGGTCATGACCGACGCGAGCACGCAGGCGAGCACCATGTGGATGCCGACGAGCACGGCGGGCAGGCCCAGGTTGGCCTGGACCAGGCCGACCGCGGTCTGCGCGACCTCCACGGCCAGCAGCAGCAGCACCCAGCGGCGCACCGGCAGGCGCAGCGATACCGCGCCGATGAGCAGCACCAGGGTCAGGGCCACGGTCAGGTAGGCGGGCCAGCTGTGCACATGCTGCAGGAACTCGGAGTCCAGACCGTTCCGGGGCGCGTCGGCGTCGCCGGCGTGCGGGCCGGACCCCGTGGTCAGGATCCCGACGGCGATGGTGACGGCGACGGCGAAGGTCGTGAGGTGGGTGACGATGAGGAACCAGAGCGGCACCACCCGTGCCCGCGGACCCGGCACGGTGTACAGCCGGTAGATGAAGGCCGTGCAGAGGCCCACCAGGCCGACGGAGATCACGAAGTGCAGGCCCACGACGTAGGGGTTCAGCTGGGTCAGCACGCTGATGCCGCCGATCACCGCCTGGGCCGGGATGCCCAGGCCGGCCAGCAGGGTCAGCCTGAACAGGTCCGGGCGGCTCTTGCGCATCCGCAGCACCGCGACGAACGCGGCGATGGCGACCAGGCCGAGCAGAACCCCGAGCAGCCGGTTGCCGAACTCGATGACACCGTGGATGCCCATCTCCGGCGTATTCACCAGGGAGTCCGCGGTGCACTTGGGCCAGGTGGGGCAGCCGAGACCCGAACTGGTGAGCCGCACAAGCCCGCCGGTGCCGACGAGGAAGATCTGGGCGGCCAGGTACACCCAGCCGAGCACTCTCAGCCGACGGTCCACCTGCGTGGGCAACCACTGGATAATCCGTTTCACGGGTTCTGCTTCCTGCTGGTGCGCGCGTATGTGAATACGCCGGGTCGCATTACTAATAACATCACTAACCTGTAGAATTAAGTGTTTCACGGGCTCCGTGTGTTCGACGACTGTTCTCAGGTCGCGGCGCAAGAGGCCCTTATTCATCTTAGGTACGCAACGTAGCCATCCACACAACTCACGCGCGCAGCGGGTTGCACGTCCGACCGAATGGTCGGCCGCAGCCCGGTACGGGAATGACCGGACTGATATCCGGGTTGATGTGGGTAGGAGAAGAGGTAAAGATGTCTGACGTTCTACTGGACCGACCCGAGCTCGAGGGGCTGGGGGTGTACGAATTCGGCTGGTCCGATTCCGACGCCGCTGGAGCCTCCGCCCGACGCGGCATTTCACCCGAGGTCGTCACGGACATCTCGAACCTGAAAAAGGAACCGGCCTGGATGCTGGAGCGCCGCCTGAAGGCGTTGGCGCTCTTCGAGCGCAAGCCCATGCCGACCTGGGGCGCCGACCTGTCGGAGATCGACTTCGACAACATCAAGTACTTCGTCCGCTCCACGGAGAAGCAGGCCCAGACCTGGGAAGACCTGCCGGACGACATCAAGAACACCTACGAGAAGCTGGGCATCCCCGAGGCGGAGCGTCAGCGCCTCGTCTCCGGCGTCGCCGCCCAGTACGAGTCCGAGGTGGTCTACCACCAGATCAACGAGGAACTCGAAGCCCAGGGCGTCATCTTCATGGACACCGACACGGCGCTCAAGGAGCACCCGGAGTTCTTCGAGGAGTACTTCGGCAGCGTGATCCCGTCCGGCGACAACAAGTTCGCCGCGCTGAACACCTCGGTCTGGTCCGGCGGCTCGTTCGTCTACGTGCCGCCCGGCGTGCACGTCGAGATTCCGCTGCAGGCCTATTTCCGGATCAACACCGAGAACATGGGTCAGTTCGAGCGCACGCTGATCATCGCCGATGAGGGCAGCTACGTGCACTACATCGAGGGCTGCACCGCGCCGATCTACAAGTCGGACTCGCTGCACTCCGCCGTGGTGGAGATCATCGTGAAGAAGAACGCCCGCGTTCGCTACACGACGATCCAGAACTGGTCGAACAACGTCTACAACCTGGTCACCAAGCGCGCCACGGCCGCCGAGGGCGCCACCATGGAGTGGATCGACGGCAACATCGGTTCAAAGGTCACCATGAAGTACCCGTCCATTTACCTGATGGGCGAGCACGCCAAGGGCGAGACCCTCTCCGTCGCCTTCGCCGGCCCCGGTCAGCACCAGGATGCCGGCGCCAAGATGATCCACATGGCCCCGTACACCCAGTCCTCGATCGTCTCCAAGTCGATCGCCCGCGGCGGCGGGCGTGCCGGCTACCGCGGCGAGGTGCGGGTGGATGCCACCGCCCACCACTCCGCGAACACCGTGCGCTGCGATGCCCTGCTCGTTGATACCCAGTCGCGCTCCGACACCTACCCGGCCATCGACATCCGTGTCGACGACGTGCAGCTCGGCCACGAGGCCACCGTGTCGCGGGTCAGCGAAGAGCAGCTCTTCTACCTGATGAGCCGCGGCATGCCCGAGGACGAGGCCATGGCCATGATCGTGCGCGGGTTCATCGAACCCATCGCCAGGGAGCTCCCGATGGAGTACGCCCTCGAACTCAACAAGCTCATTGAAATGGGCATGGAAGGATCCGTCGGCTAAATGTCCGCCGCCTCGACTTCAACAGCACCCACCTCCGCATCATCGTCCGAAGCCCTGCCCACGGCCGAACAACACGGCATCAAGGAACACTCCGACGGACGCTTCGGCTTCGTCCCCGTGCAGACCCGGTCCGCCAGGTTCAAGAGCTTCGACGTGGCCGACTTCCCCGCCGTCACCGGCAGGGAAGCGGTCTGGAAACTCTCACCCGTGGCCAAGTTCACCGACCTCACCGCCGGCGTCCTCGACGGCTCGGTCTACCAGATCGACCGGACGCCGCACCCCGACGTCGACGTCTCCTGGGTCGAGCGCTCTGACCCCCGCATCGGCAGCGCCGGTGCGCCGGAAGAGCGCGCCGCCGCCAACGCCTGGAGCGCCTTCGAGAAGGCCCTCGCCATCACCGTGACCGGAGAAGAAGCCAAGGAGATCACGCTCACCCGGGCGAACCTCGGCTCGGCTCCGCGCGCCGCCCACACCGTGATCGAGGCCAAACCGTTCAGCCAGGCCGTGGTGATCCTGCAGAACACCGGTGACGCCCGGATCTCAGAGAACATCGAAATCATCGTGGGCGAATCGGCCAACCTCACCGTGGTCACCGTGCAGGAGTGGAACGCCGACGCCGTCCAACTGGCCAACCACTTCGCCACCATCGGACGCGACGCGCGCCTCAAGCACGTCGTGGTCTCCCTCGGCGGCGGCATCGTTCGGGTCAACCCGTCGGTGCAGCTGGCCGGCCAGGGCAGCGACACCGAGCTGTACGGGCTCTACTTCGCCGATGCCGGCCAGCACCTGGAGCAGCAGGTCTACGTCAACCACGACGCCCCGAACAGCCGCAGCCGGGTCAACTACAAGGGCGCACTCCAAGGCGCCGGCGCGCGCACGGTCTGGATCGGCGACGTGCTGATCGGTCGCACCGCACCGGGAACCGACAGCTACGAGCAGAACCGCAACCTGGTCCTGACCGAGGGCACCCGCGCCGACTCGATCCCGAACCTCGAAATCGAGACCGGCGACATCCTGGGCGCCGGCCACGCCAGCGCGACGGGACGCTTCGACGACGAGCAGCTGTTCTACCTGCAGTCCCGCGGCATCGGTGAGGTCGAGGCACGTCGCCTCGTGGTTCGCGGGTTCCTCAGCGAGATCGTGCAACACATCGGCTCGTCGCCGCTCGAAGAACGCCTGCAGGGCGCCATCGAAGACGAACTCCGCGGAACAGAAGGCAACTGAACATGGCATCGACCAAGATTTGTGCGCTCGACGACCTCGAACCCAACGAGGCCATCAAGGTCGAGATCGGCGGCGTGAACATCGCCGTCGTCCGCGACTCGAACGGCGCGGTTTTCGCCATCGGTGACACCTGCACCCACGGCGACATCTCGCTGTCCGAGGGTTTCGTCGAAGGCGACACCCTGGAATGCTGGGCGCACGGCTCCAAGTTCTCCCTCAAGACCGGCCGCCCGCTGACCCTCCCGGCGTACGAACCGGTCCCCGTCTACCAGGTCGACCTGATCGACGGCGACGTGTTCATCGATCCGCTGGTCACCATCGCCGTTTGACGCGCTCGGCCTCCGGGCCGCGCCCCACATACTGAAAGCCCGCCGCACGCGGACAACGAAAGAGATACCGAATAATGTCTGTTCTTGAGATCAAAGACCTGCACGTCAGCGTCGAGACCGACCAGGGCACCAAGCAGATCCTGCGCGGCGTCGACCTCACCATCAACGAGGGTGAGATCCACGCGATCATGGGTCCGAACGGCTCCGGCAAGTCCACCCTGGCGTACACGATCGCCGGGCACCCGAAGTACCACGTCGACAGCGGCTCCATCCTGCTCGACGGCGCAGAGGTCCTGACGATGACCGTGGACGAGCGCGCCCGCGCCGGACTCTTCCTCGCCATGCAGTACCCGGTCGAGATCCCCGGTGTCACGGTGACCAACTTCCTGCGCACGGCCAAGACCGCGATCGACGGCGAAGCTCCGGCCATTCGCCACTGGATCAAGGACGTACGCGAGTCGATGGTCAGGCTCCGGATGGACAAGAGCTTCGCCGAGCGCAACGTCAACGAGGGCTTCTCCGGTGGCGAGAAGAAGCGCAACGAGATCCTGCAGCTCGAACTGCTCAAGCCCAGGTTCGCCGTTCTCGACGAGACCGACTCCGGACTCGACGTCGACGCCCTGAAGATCGTCTCCGAGGGTGTCAACCGGGCCAAGGAGAACACCGGCCTCGGCCTGCTTCTGATCACCCACTACACCCGCATCCTGCGCTACATCAAGCCGGACTTCGTGCACGTCTTCGTCGACGGACGCATCGCCGAACAGGGCGGACCCGAGCTCGCCGACCGCCTGGAAGACGAAGGTTATGATCGCTTCCTGGCCGAGACGCCCGTAGGCTAGAGCCATGGTTTCGACACTCACCCCGGCGCGCTTCGACGAGATCGAAGAGGCGCTGAAGGACGTCATGGACCCGGAACTCGGCATCAACGTCGTGGACCTGGGGCTCATCTATGACCTCGGTTGGGACGACGAGAACGACGCCCTGATCATCCACATGACCCTCACCTCGGCAGGCTGCCCGCTCACCGATGTGCTCGAGGAACAGACCGCTGAAGCGCTGGACGGGGTCGTCGACCAGTTCAGGATCAACTGGGTCTGGATGCCCCCGTGGGGCCCGGAGAAGATCACCGACGACGGCCGCGACATGATGCGAGCCCTCGGCTTCGCGATGTGAGCCGAACCACGAGCCAGTCCCGCGCCGGGACGGATGCCCACGCATCCGTCACCCGGCGCGGTCTGTTTTAGCCCGGTCTACCCCGCATCAGCGGGTGAGGACCGGCGCCGACCCCCGTTTAGAACAACATGCTATTAATTGGAAGAGTATTCTATAAGCATGGACACCCCACGCACTCGCAGCCAGATCCGGCGAGACATCCAGACCATGGGCACCCGGGGCGACATCGTCCAGGCCGCCTCCGAACTGATGCGTGAGCACGGCTACGTCGGCACATCGATCGCCGCCATCGCCGAGCGCGGTGGCGTGGCCGTGCAGACCATCTACAACACCGTGGGATCGAAGGTGGATGTGCTCGCCGCCGTGCTCGCCACCGCCAACAGCCAGGCACGGAACTCAGGGCTCTCCGTGGCCGAGCTCGCCGCTGGGATCACCGGAGCGACAACACCGGCCGCTGCCGTGGGCGCCCTGGCGACCTGGATCGCCGCTGACAACGAGCGGGCGGCGCCCCTGCATCGCGTCGTGAACGAGGCGGCAGGGACCGACCCGGAGATCCGAGAGCTCGAAGTGACCATGGCCGCCCGCAGCCTGCACACCTACGCAGAAGCCGTCGGCGCTCTCCGGTCACAGCTGGGCCTGCGGCCCGGGCTGAGCGACCACGAGGCGGCGACGTCCATCTGGGCCCTCGGCCACCCGCAGGTCTTCCACACCCTGGTGGTCGGGCTCGGCTGGTCCCGGGAGGCCTACACGGCGTGGCTGCGATCCGCGCTGCCGGGAGTGCTGCCGACCGGCCGGTTTCCGGTGCGGTAACCCGCTCCGGCCGGGCCTCTTCGGCCAGATCGGACCAGAAACCGCGCGCGAGCAAATATACTGGTGAATTGGCCACGTTCGGCCGCCTCCCACGACTCCCTCGAATGGACTATTGCTGTGCTCAGTGTGCAAGATCTCGAAATCCGAGTTGGGGCGCGCGTGCTCATGGAGGACGTCAACTTCCGGGTGTCCGCCGGCGACAAGATCGGCCTGGTCGGCCGTAACGGTGCCGGCAAGACGACGCTGACGAAGACCCTGGCGGGCGAGACGATGCCGACCAAGGGCAAGATCGAGAAGTCCGGCGAGATCGGCTACCTGCCGCAGGACCCGCGCTCCGGCGACCCCGACATGCTGGCCCGCACCCGCATCCTGGATGCCCGCGGCCTCGGCACCATCTCGCTCGGCCTCACCCAGGCCGGCATCGAGATGGGCAGCAGCGATAGCAAGACCAGCGAACGGGCCATGAAGCGCTACGGCACGCTGACCGACGAGTTCAATGCGCTCGGCGGGTACGCCGCCGAGGCAGAGGCCGCGTCGATCGCGAGCAACCTGAACCTGCCGGACCGGATCCTCGACCAGCCGTTGCGCACCCTCTCCGGTGGCCAGCGCCGCCGCATCGAGCTGGCCCGCATTCTCTTCTCCGCGGCCGAGACGATGATCCTCGACGAGCCCACCAACCACCTGGACGCCGACTCGGTGGTGTGGCTGCGCGAGTTCGTGAAGAACTACCGCGGCGGCTGCATCATCATCAGCCACGACATCGAACTCGTCGGAGACACGGTCAACCGGGTGTTCTACCTCGATGCCAACCGGATGGTCATCGACATCTACAACATGAACTGGAAGAACTACCAGCGCCAGCGCGTGGCCGACGCGGACCGTCGTAAGAAGGAACGCGCCAACGCAGAGAAGAAGGCGTCCACCCTGCAGCTGCAGGCCGCCAAATTCGGCGCGAAGGCCAGCAAGGCCGCGGCCGCGCACCAGATGGTCGCCAGGGCCGAGAAGCTCCTGTCCGGCCTGGACGCCGTGCGAGCGGTCGACCGGGTCGCCAAGCTGCGCTTCCCCGAGCCCGCCCCGTGCGGCCGCACACCGCTGATGGCCAGCGACCTGTCCAAGAGCTATGGCTCGTTGGAGATCTTCGCCGCCGTCGACCTCGCCATCGACCGGGGCTCAAAGGTCGTCATCCTGGGCCTCAACGGTGCGGGAAAGACCACCCTGCTGCGGATGCTGGCCGGCGTCGACAAGCCGGACACCGGCGAGATCGTGGCCGGTCACGGCCTGCGGATCGGCTACTTCGCCCAGGAGCACGAGACCATCGACGTGAAGCGCAGCGTGCTGCAGAACATGATCTCCTCCTCGCCGAACATCACCGAGATGGAGGCCCGCCGGGTGCTCGGTTCGTTCCTGTTCACCGGCGATGACTCGCACAAGCCCGCCGGGGTCCTCTCCGGCGGCGAGAAGACCCGTCTGGCCCTGGCCATGATCGTGGTCTCCGGAGCCAACGTGCTGCTGCTCGACGAACCGACCAACAACCTGGACCCAGCCAGCCGTGAAGAGATCCTCGACGCCCTGGCGCACTTCACCGGCGCCGTGGTTCTGGTCAGCCACGATGAGGGCGCCGTCGAGGCGCTCAACCCCGAGCGGGTGCTGATCATGCCCGACGGCACCGAGGACCACTGGAACAAGGACTACCTGGACCTGATCACCCTGGCCTGATCGCACTGGCCTGATCACCCTGGCCTGATTCACGCACAACAACGAACCCGCCGGTCCAGTGGACCGGCGGGTTCCTTGTGCCCGGGATCAGGAGTGCTGATCCATCAGCTCGTCCTCGATGTCGGAATCGCTGCGGGGCTTGGCTGCCTGACGACGCGCCCGCTCGGCGGCCCTGTCCTGTTCTTCGGGGTCTTCTGCGTTCACGGTGCGGTACTCCTGCCTGGCCGCCCAGCCGAGGCCGATGAAGGCCATGAGAGCGAACACGAACCACTGGAAGGCGTAGGACAGGTGCGGGCCTTCATCGCGCACGGGCCGGGTGACGGCGGTCGGCCGGTCGGTGGGCCCTGGGTCTTCAGACTTCATCAGGCCGTATGCGCCCGTGTACGTGTCGGAGCCGAGTCGCTCGGCGATCTCGGTCAGGTTGATCGTGGCGATCTGGTTCCCGGTGGCGCTGCGGCCGGCCAGGGACGGTTCCCCCTGCTTGAGCCGGGCGATCACGGTGACCTCCCCGGCCGGGGCCGACGGCACGGCGTCGGGAGCATTCTGGTCGTCGCCGGTGGGCACCCATCCCCGGTTGACGATGAAAACGTCGCCGTTGGTCAGCAGCAGGGGAGTGAGTACCTCGAAGCCGGGGTTGATGTTCAACGGACGGTTGCGCACCAGGAGTTCCTCGTCCCTGAGGTAGGTGCCTGTCACCTCGACGGGCAACCACTTTTGGGATTCATCGAAGGACTCCAGCGTGGGCAGTGCGTCGGTGATCGGTATCCCCTCGGCGTCGAAATTCGCCTCCACCCGGCTGATCTCGGCCTGAGCCTCCGCACGCCGGGCAAGCTGCCACATGCCCAACCCCGAGCAGACCACCGCGAAGATGATCGTGAGTGCGAGGTAGCCCGCCCATTGCCTGGAGAGCAGGAACCGCCAGCCGGTCATGCGCCCTCCGTCACGTCAACCGCCAGCGGGCTCACCCGCAGTGGGAAATCGCGGGTCAACAGGAACTGGCGCAGGAACTCGACATGCTCATCACAGGCCAGCCAGGTCTTGACCCGGTCCTCGGTGTGGATGCGCGGGTTGCGCCAGTCCAACCGCCAGCCGGCCGTTTCCTGGCAGCCCGCGCGTGAACAGCTGGTTGTTTCCGGAGCGGCACCGAAGCCGATCACCGCGGGTCCTCGCGATCTACGGGTCGAGTGTCATCGGGGGGCGTCCCATCCCTCCGTGCGCCATCGGGCCGTGCGCCATAGGAGCGCGGGTCATCCTGGCGGGGGAGCAGCGCCATGGCGCCGGGGCGCAGGACGGCCTGGGACCGCTGGTCGGTGTGCACGTTCGCGGCGATCACCGCGAAGTAGGGCAGCAGGATTGCCCCCAGCGCGCAGACCAGCAGCCACCAGCCCTGCACGAACAGCATCAGAACGATGCAGACCATACGGATGCCCATGGTCACTGTGTACTTGATCATGCGGCGTCGCCGCTCCTCGTCCGGTGACAGAGGGAGCGTCGTGATCGACTGCTGCTGCTTCATCATGCCCATCGCTTCGACTGCCGGTGAGGATCGCACCAAGCGGGCGCCTCCTGCGCCTGTCCACGCATGAAACAAGCCTACGTCCACTGTCCGCTCCTCGGGCCCCGCCCACCGAACACTCTAAGCTGAATGAATCTGTGCCCGCCGTCGTGCGGGCGTTCCCACTGAAAGGACCGCGCCATGGCGACCGCTCGAACAGTTCTGGTAACTGGAGGCAACCGGGGCATCGGCTATGCCATCGCCGAGGAATTCCTCGCCAAGGGGCACCGGGTCGCCATCACCGCGCGCTCCGGCGAAGGCCCGGCAGGCAGCCTCACCGTGCGTGCGGACGTCACCGACTACGCATCGATCGACGCCGCGTTCACCGAGATCGAGGCCGCCTACGGTCCGGTGGAGGTCGTCGTGGCAAACGCCGGCATCACCAAGGACACCCTGCTGATGCGCATGTCTGAAGAGGATTTCACTTCGGTCATCGACACCAACCTCAGCGGAGCCTTCCGGGTGGTCAAACGCGCCTCGAAGGGAATGCTCAAGGCCCGGTTCGGCCGGATCGTGTTGATCTCCAGCGTCGTGGGCCTGTACGGGTCCGCCGGTCAGGTCAACTACTCGTCGTCCAAAAGCGGCCTCGTCGGCCTGGCCCGATCGGTCACCCGCGAGCTCGGCGCCCGCGGCATCACCGCCAACGTCGTGGCCCCCGGCTTCATCGAGACCGACATGACCGCGGCGCTGCCCGAAGCGCAGCAGGCCGAGTACAAGCGCAACATCCCGGCCGGCCGGTTCGCGTCTCCCGGCGAGGTCGCCCGGGTCGTCAGCTGGATCGCCGGCGACGACGCGTCGTACATCTCCGGCGCCGTGATTCCCGTCGACGGTGGCCTGGGCATGGGCCACTAGGCAGCTCCACCCCGGACGCCATTAAGCCCGGCCGGACCAGTGGTCCCGCCGGGCTTCTTTCGGTTCTACGCTGCGTCCGCCGTGGCCGACCGGGTTCAGCCGCGCAGGCCCAGAATGGGCAGCACCTGGCTGAGGTCGGTCGTGCCGATCACCAGGTCGGCCGTGCGACGCACGATGGGCTTGGCGTTGAAGGCCACTCCCAGACCGGCGATGCGCATCATGGTGAGGTCGTTGGCCCCGTCACCGACCGCCACCGTGGAGCACAGGTCCACGCCGTCCAGCGCCGCCCATTCGGTCAGGGCGGCGGCCTTGGCCGTCGCGTCGATGATCGGTCCGGCCAGCCTGCCGGTGAGGTGCCCCTCCTCGACCTCGAGCCGGTTGGCCCGCCAGTGATCGAG
This sequence comes from Cryobacterium sp. SO1, assembly GCF_004210215.2. NCBI lineage: Bacteria > Bacillati > Actinomycetota > Actinomycetes > Micrococcales > Microbacteriaceae > Cryobacterium > Cryobacterium sp. SO1. Next base: position 2,009,502 of record NZ_CP067394.1, on the reverse strand, counting down.
GCCCCAGGCCGCGGCCAGGGGGTCGAGGAGCTCGTGGAAGCCGCCGGAGACGACGCCGATGCTGCTGCCGCCGGCGTGCAGCCCGGCGATCAGGTCGTGCACGCCGGGAGTCGGGCGGATCAGGGCGCCCACCTCGGCAAAGACGTCGGTGGGCAATCCGGCCAGAGTGGCGACCCGCTGCCGCAGGCTCTCGGCGAAGTCGAGCTCGCCCCGCATGGCGCGGTCGGTCACCTCGGCCACCAGGGCGAGGGAACCGGCCGCGTCAGCGAGTAGCTCGATGACCTCGTTCTCGATGAGGGTGGAGTCGGCATCCAGGACGACGAGGAATCGGGCTGCAGGAATCACGGGTGGACGTGCACGCCCTTGCCGACCACCGTGATGCCGGATTCGGTGACGCTGAATCCACGGGCAAGGTCGCGATCGCGGTCCACACCGACGGCGGCGCCCTCCGCGACGATGACGTCCTTGTCGAGGATGGCACGGTGAACAACGGCGCCCGGACGGATCTGCACCCGGTCGAACACGATCGAGTCCACCACATGGGCGCCGGAGTCGATGACGGCCCACGGCCCGACAACGCTGCGCTCGAGATGAGCGCCGGAGATGACACAGCCCAGCGACACAATGGAGTCGATGGCACTGCCGAGGGCGCCCTTGCCATCACGCACGAACTTGGCCGGCGGCGAGTTCAACTGCTGGCTGAAGATCGGCCAGCTCTGGTTGTACAGGTTGAACACCGGCAGTGCCGAGATGAGGTCCTGATGCGCTTCGAAGAACGAATCGATCGTTCCCACGTCGCGCCAGTAGTACCGGTCCCGGTCGGTCGAGCCGGGCACGTCGTTGCGCTGCAGGTCATACACTCCGGCTTCACCGCGAGAGACGAAGTCTGGCACGATATCACCGCCCATGTCGTGACTGGAATCGGTGCGTTCGCCGTCGCGGCGCACGGCCTCGATGAGCGCGTCGGCGTTGAACACGTAGTTGCCCATCGAGGCGAAGACCTCGTGCGGTGCGTCGGCGAGACCGATCGCGTCCTTGGGCTTCTCCCGGAAATCGCTGATCCGGTCCGGAGTGGCGGCATCCACTTCGATGACACCGAACTGGTCGGCCAGGGCGATCGGCTGACGGATGGCGGCGACGGTGGCCTGGGCACCCGAATCGATGTGAGCCTGGATCATCTGGCTGAAGTCCATGCGGTAGACGTGGTCGGCTCCGACCACGACAACGATGTCGGGTTTCTCGTCGTGGATCAGGTTCAGGCTCTGCAGGATGGCGTCAGCCGAACCGCTGAACCAACGCTTGCCCAGCCGCTGCTGGGCGGGAACCGAGGCGATATACGAGTTGAAGAGCCCACCCGAGACATGCCAGGTCTGGGAGACGTGGCGATCCAGGCTGTGGGATTTGTACTGGGTCAGTACGACGATCTGGGTGACACCGGAATTGATCAAATTCGACAATGCGAAGTCGATCAGACGGTAATGCCCTCCAAACGGCACTGCCGGCTTGGCGCGGTCTTCGGTCAACGGCATCAGCCGTTTTCCCTCGCCGCCTGCGAGAACGATTCCAAAGATCTTCTTGGCCTTCATAAGTTCAGAGTAGGGCTATCCGGGGGCTTGGGCCAGCGCGCGGGGGTGTGTCCGGGGTTCAGCCTGCGCTAGCTTTACTGCATGCGCGTCGATCTGCTCACCAAGGAATACCCGCCCGAAATCTACGGAGGGGCCGGTGTCCATGTTGCTGAGCTGGTGAAGTCGCTCCGCACCGACATCGACGTCACGGTGCGTTGCTTCGGCGCTCCTCGTTCGGAGGCGGATACCTTCGCCTACGGCGTTCCGGCCGAGCTCGCCGACGCGAACGCTACCTTGACCACTCTCGGCGTCGACCTGCAGATGGCCCAGGATGTGCAGGGCGCCGATGTTGTGCACTCGCACACCTGGTACGCCAACGGGGCCGGCCACATCGCGAAGCTGCTGCACGGTGTGCCGCACGTGGTCACGGCGCACAGCCTCGAACCGCTGCGGCCCTGGAAGGCCGAGCAGCTCGGTGGCGGGTACCGCGTCTCGAGCTGGATCGAGAAGACCGCTTTCGAAGCGGCGGATGCCGTCATCGCCGTCAGTGGCGGCATGCGCGCCGACATCCTGCGCAGCTACCCGGCGCTGGACGCCTCCCGGGTGCACGTTGTCTACAACGGCATCGACCTGGACCGGTGGAAGCCGACGACCGACGACGACGTCGTTCGCGCTCTGGGCATCGATCCGGACCGGCCGTCCGTCGTGTTCGTCGGGCGGATCACCCGGCAGAAGGGTCTGCCCTACCTGCTCCGGGCTGCGGCCCTGCTGCCGCCGGAGGTGCAGCTCGTGCTCTGCGCCGGCGCCCCCGACACTCCAGGCATCCTGGCCGAAGTCACCGAGCTGGTCGAAGCGCTGCAGCGGCAACGTTCCGGCGTGGTGTGGATCGACAGGCTGCTGCCGCAGCGCGAACTGTCGGCCGTGCTCACGGCGGGGACCGTCTTCGTCTGCCCGTCGGTCTACGAACCGTTGGGAATCGTCAACCTCGAGGCCATGGCCTGCGGCCTGCCCGTCGTCGGCACCGCCACCGGCGGGATCCCCGAGGTGGTGGCCGATGGCGTGACGGGACGGTTGGTGCCCATCGAGCAGCTCAGCGACGGCACCGGCACCCCGACCGACCCGGCGGTGTTCGTGGCGGACCTGGCCAGGACCCTCACCGAGGTGCTGGCCGACCCCGCCCTGGCGGCCGAGATGGGCCGCGCCGGCCGTGTGCGTGCGGAAGAAATGTTCAGCTGGGGTCAGATCGCCGCGAGTACCCGGGAGATTTACGCCTCGCTGCTCTAGCGTGACCGGGGGCCCGGGCGGCGCCCGATAACATGGCTGTATGGTCAACGTTCTTCAATTCACCGGAGTTTCCGTCGTCCGGGGTGGCACAACCATCCTCGACTCAGTGGATTGGAGCGTCGACGGCGATCAGCGCTGGGTCATCCTGGGCCCCAACGGCGCGGGCAAGACCACCACGCTCCAGATCGCGGCCGCGCTCATCCACCCGTCCAAGGGAACGGCCGAGGTCCTCGAAGAGCCGCTCGGCGGCAGCGACCTCTTCGAACTGCGCCCGCGGATCGGTTTCGCCTCCACGGCCATGGCCCGTCGAGTGCCGGCAGGCGAAACCGTTCTGAACGTGGTGATGACCGCGGCCTACTCGGTCACCGGCCGGTGGAACGAAGAGTACGAGGAGATCGACGAGCGCCGCGCGCAGCGCGTCCTCGGCGAGTGGAAGCTCGACCACCTCGCCGACCGTAAGTTCGGCACCCTGAGCGACGGCGAGCAGAAGCGGGTACAGATCGCCAGGTCGATCATGACCGACCCGGAGATCCTCCTGCTCGACGAGCCGGCGGCCAGCCTCGACCTCGGCGCCAGGGAAGAACTGCTTCGCCTGCTCAGCGGCTACGCCAGCGAGCCCAACTCCCCGGCCATCATCATGGTCACCCACCACGTGGAGGAGATCCCGCGCGGCTTCACCCATGTCCTGCTGCTCGCCGGCGGCAAGGTCGTCAGTGCCGGCCCGCTCGCCGAGGCGCTCACCGCCGACACCCTGACCGAGGCGTTCGGGCTCCCGATCGACCTGACCGAGACCGACGGCCGGTACACGGCCCGCGCAATCTGACCGATCGAGAGTGCTGGCCACCCCCGGCCCCAAGATTCTGCTAAACTCACTAGCTGGTCCTCAAGACCGGAACACTTTTCTGCCGCAACCGGCGAGCCAGAACCCACCCACCGAAACGCACCAAGGAAGTCTCCATGAAGTCTGACATTCACCCCACATACGCTCCCGTGGTTTTCCGCGACCTCGCGTCGGGTGCGACGTTCCTTACCCGTTCGACGGTCTCCAGCTCGAAGACCATCGAGTGGGAAGACGGCACCACGTACCCGGTCATCGACGTGGAAATTTCCTCCGAGTCGCACCCGTTCTACACGGGCAAGCAGCGCATCATGGACTCCGCCGGACGCGTGGAGAAGTTCAACTCGCGCTACAAGGGCTTCGGCAAGTAACCACGACGCCTCACCTTCGAGGGCGACCTGCTTCGGCAGGTCGCCCTTTTTTCGCGCCTATCGCCGGATCCGGTGGCCGTACGATCCCAACCCGCCGCACGTGACCGGTCGCGAGCAGCAGCGGAGCTCAGCAGCCTACGGCGTCCGCACCGCTCGTACTGCTGACCTGGCGCACAGGCTGCCACACCTGAGGTCGGCGGTGGTTGTCGGTCACAGGGCACTCGCACAGCGTGGATTCAGACAGGCGTCCCCCACAACCCTCATCTTCCGAAAAAAGTTCTTTCGAGTGCTGTCGATCCGTCGGTGCGTCTGCGTCATGATTGCGTGAGACGGAGTACATCGGCTTCTTTCACATCCGACACAAGGAGATGGCCATGGAATACATGATCTTGATCAACATTGATGAAACGATTCAGACGCCGGAGTACGGAGAGCCTGGGTTCGAGGAATTCATGGGCCCCTGGATGGCATACAACCAGAAGCTCATCGACGGTGGGCACTGGGTTAGCGGAGCGAACCTGCAGCCGACCACGACCGCGACCACCGTGCGCCGCACTGCTGGAACGCCCGACGCCGTAGTCGATGGTCCCTACGTTGAGACCAAGGAGCAGTTTGGCGGCTACTACCTGATCGCGGCCGGAAATCTCGACGAGGCGATCGAGCTTGCCAAGCAGATGCCCGTCTCGGCGGGATCGTTTGAGATTCGGCCAGTTGCCTTCCGTCCGGACGCTGGGTGACAGGATGGGCGAGGTGGCCATCGTCCAACTCGCCCGCGAGGAGAGCGGTCGTGTGATCGCTCTCCTCGCGCACCGCTTCGGTGACCTCGACCTGGCAGACGAGTCAGTTCAGGATGCCCTGCTCGAAGCCCTCGAGGTGTGGCCGGTTCGCGGCATCCCGTCGAACCCACCCGCTTGGCTTTACACTGTCGCGCGCAACAAGGCCATCGATCGTCTGCGTCGCGCGGCCAGTGCGAAACGCCGGCTTCGCGAGGCTGCGCACGAGCTTGTCGCCGAGCCAGGGGAGGAGGAACCCGACATGATCGTTGAACATTCATACGTCGGAGACGAGCAGCTCCGGCTGCTGCTGCTGTGTTGCCATCCTGCCCTCGACCGCAATGCCCAGGTCGCGTTGACGTTGCGGCTCGTCGGAGGCCTGACCACGGCCGAGATCGCTGCCGCCTTCCTGGTGTCAGAGGCAACGCTTGCGCAGCGGATCGTTCGCGCGAAACGCAAGATTCGGGATGCGGGTATCCCGTTGAGCATCCCCGCCAACCTTGACGAGCGAGTCGACGCGCTTTTGGATGTGCTCTACCTCATCTTCAATGAGGGCTACCTGTCGCGGGGCGCCGGCGAATCGGCGATCCGGCTGGATCTCGTGGAGTGCGCGGTGCGGCTCACCGAACAGGCTGTGGAATTGCTCCCCGACAGCGTGGAGGTGCTCGGGTTGCTCGCGGTGGAGCTGTTCGCTCAATCACGGGTCGATACGAGAGTCGATCGTGACGGCGACCTCATACTGCTCGACCGACAGGATCGTACGCGGTGGGATTCGCAACTCATCACGGAGGCAAACCGTGTGCTGGCGTCAGCCCTCGCTGCGATGAGACCAGGGCCCTTCCAGGTGCAAGCGATGATCGCAGCGCATCATGGCAACGCTCGCACATCCGCAGACACTGACTGGGCTGCGATCGCGACACTGTATGCGCAGTTGTCAGCGATGACAGGCTCGCCGGTTGTCGAGGTCAACCGCGCCGTTGCCGTCGCCATGGCCGACGGCCCAGGCGCTGGTCTCGACGTGCTGAATGCAGCGCGCGGGCTCGACGACTACTATCTCTGGCATGCCACACGCGGCGAGCTGCTGCTTCGAAGCCTCGACTTCGGCGGGGCGCTCGAATCCTTTCGCCGCGCGCGCCGTCTGGCCGCGAACCCCGCCGAGCAAAGGCACCTGGACAGGCGCGTCGCGGAAGTCGTTCGAGGTGAATGTGATTCCTCACACTAGAGGTGCACCTGGCGAAAACAACTGCGGTAGAAATCACCCCTACCGAGCAGAACCGACAGACTGGTCTCATGACGACGGTTGCGGACCGAAAGGGACGAGTCGACCACGCCGCAAAGGTGCCGCGCTGGGCGCTGTGGGTTGCTCACGCCGTTCCCCTCTGCGTGCTGCCCTCGGAAGTTTGGCGTCTCGCAATGAGCATTGGCATCCCCGTTGGCTTCAGCGACGCCGTGCTGCGCGAGGACTATGATTTGCCTGGCTGGGGAGCCGTCTACACGATCGGCCTCGCTGTGGCCCTCGAGTGTCTGGCTCTGCTCACTCTGGGCCTCGTCTACCCCTGGGGGAGGTCGTCCCCCGGTGGATTCCCTTCATCGGTGGCAAGTCCGTGCCGCGAACGGCGGCGGTCATCCCAGCCGGAATCGGCGCCACTCTGATCACCATGATTACCTTCAGCCAGCTCGCGATCTGGGACACGGTCGACAGCATCAGCCTTCCCCTGATGGGACCGTCCTACGCCCCGATTCTCGCCTGGGGGCCGCTTCTCGCCGTGGTCACCGTCGCCTACTTCATTCGCCGCGGCAAAGCCGCACCTCCAATCGCTTAGCGAATGGACGTGGGCCGGCTCGCGCCCGTGGGCCGACTCGCGCCCGTTGGCCGGACCGCGACCAGGAATTTCCGTACCGACCCTACTCAGACCACGAGCAGCATCAGCCGCAATGCAGCCAATAGAAGCTCTGCGCGCCCAGGGTGAGGGTGAGACCGCCTTCCTCGTCGAAAGACGGGAAGACGCCGCCGCCGAAGATGTCGTACAACCGGGTCCCGGCCAGGTCGGGCTCCTCAATCCGGAACGCGACGGGATTGTGCGCAAAACTGAACACACACAGCACGGTCTCCGGCTGATCGCCGAAGCTCGAACCCGAACCGGCGTAGGCCCTGGTGAACGCCAGGATGGACTCGTGGTCGGTGCTCAACACGCGCAGGGTGCCGAACCCGAAGGTGGGATGGCCTTTGCGCACGTGGATGACGTTCCGGATCCAGTGCAGCAGCGAACCGGACTGCGCGAGGTGGGACTCGACATTGGTTTGGGCGAAGTTGTAGACCAGCGACTGCACAACGGGCAGGTACAGTTTGCCCGGGTCTGCGGCGGAGAATCCGCCGTTGCGGTCCGGTGTCCACTGCATGGGGGTGCGGGAACTGTCCCGATCGGGTAGCCAGATGTTGTCGCCCATCCCGATCTCGTCGCCGTAGTACAGGAACGGACTGCCCGGCAGCGAGAACAGCAGGGCGTGCGCGAGCTCGAGCTCGGAGCGGGAGTTGTCCAACAGCGGTGCCAGGCGACGGCGGATGCCGATATTGGCGCGCATCCGCGGGTCGTACGCATACCACCCGTACATGGCCTGCCGGTATTCTTCGCTGACCATCTCCAGGGTGAGTTCGTCGTGGTTGCGCAGAAAAACAGCCCATCCGGCGCCTTCGGGGATGTCCGTCGTTTCCGACAGCACCCGAACGAGTTCACCGGCGCGCTGGGACCGCAGCGAATAGAAGATCCTCGGCATCACCGGGAAGTCGAAGGCCATGTGGCACTCCGGTTCCTCCTCGGTGCCGAAAAAGGCGGCAACCTCCCGAGGCCACTGGTTGGCCTCGGCGATCATAATGCGCCCCGGATAGTCCCGGTCCACCACCGCGCGGAGCCGTTTGATGAACTCGTGGGTCGGCGGCTCACCCTCGCCGTTGCCGTCATCGGATTCGTACAGGTAGGGGATCGCGTCCAGCCTGAACCCGTCAACACCCAGGTCCAGCCAGAAGCGCACCACACCGAGGATCTCCTCGTGCACGGCTGGATTGTCGTAGTTGAGGTCGGGCTGGTGGGAGAAGAACCGGTGGAAGTAGAACTTGCGCCGGACCGAGTCGAACGCCCAGTTCGACTCCTCGGTGTCGGTGAAGATGATCCGGATGTCGGGGTATTTGTTGTCGTCGTCACTCCACACGTAGAAGTCGCCGAACGGCCCGCTCGGCTGACGCCTCGACTGCTGGAACCACGGATGCTGGTCGGAGGTGTGGTTCAGCGGCAGATCGATGATGATGCGCATATTGCGCTCGTGCGCCTTCGTGACGAGCTCCTTGAACTCTTCGAGCGTGCCGAATTCGGGCAGGATCGCGCGGTAGTCGGACACGTCGTAGCCGCCGTCGCGCAGCGGGGACGTGAAGAACGGCGGGATCCAGAGCGCGTCGATGCCCAGCCACTGGAGGTAGTCGAGTTTGGAGATCAGCCCGGACAGGTCACCGGCGCCGTCCGCGTTGCTGTCGACGAAGCTGCGCACCATCACCTCGTAGAACACCGCGCGGCGATACCAGCGGGGATCCAGGGTCAGCCCGGGCAGCTGAATGGGTGCGGTGAAGCTCACGGCGTTCCTTCCGCTGACGCTGACGCGGATCTGGATGGTGCAGATGTGAGAGAGTCTAGGTCGATCCGCACGGGTTGGGTCCAGCTCCGTCAGTATCGCCCGCCTAAACTGGAAGCGATGATCGTTCCCTCGCCATACGCCGACCTGCTCACCCTCATGGATGCGCGTGCCCACACCCTCGCGGTGTCCGGCAGCGACACCCGGTACTGGGAGTATGGCGACCCGGACTCACCGACCACCGTCGTGATGGTGCACGGGTTCCGCGGCGACCACCACGGCCTCGAGGCCGTCGTCTCGCAGCTGCGGGGCCTGCGGATCATCTCTCCGGACCTGCCCGGTTTCGGCGAATCTGCCGCGTTCGCGGCTGGGCCGCACTCCATCGACGCCTACGCTGCCTGGCTGGCCGAGTTCCTGCGCCTGCTGGCGCTGCCCGGCCGACTGGTGGTCCTCGGACACTCGTTCGGTTCGATCGTGGTCTCGGCGGCCGCCGCGTCGCCGGACGGCCTGCCGGCCCAGGACCTGGTGCTGGTGAACCCGATCGCAGCCCCGGCCCTGTCCGGGCCCCGCGGCCTGCTGACCCGTCTCGCCGTGTTCTATTACTGGCTGGCGTCCAAGCTGCCGGAGCGGCTCGGTTTCGGCCTGCTCCGCAACCGGGCCATCGTGCGGGTGATGAGCATCACGATGGCCAAGACCCGAAACCGGCAGCGGCGGCGCTGGATCCACAACCAGCACGACCGGTACTTCTCCGCGTTCGCGGACCGCACCGTGGTGCTCGAGGCCTTCCGGGCGTCCGTGGGGCACGACGTCAGCGAATACGCCACGGACATCAACATCCGCACCCTCTTGATCGCCGCCGAGAAGGACGACATCACCCCGCTCGACGCCCAGGTTCGGCTGCGCGCACAGTTTCCGGAAGCCCAGCTGCACGTCCTGCCCGGGGTCGGCCACCTCATCCACTACGAGGTACCCGAAAACGCGGCGAGGGAACTGCGCCGTTTCCTGGAGCCGGTCGTCCCGGCCGGAGAGGCGTCGTGACCACCGCCGAACGGCCCCTGCGCATAGTCTTCGACTGCCGCTACACCCGGATCGACCGCCACGACGGCATCAGCCGCTACACCGCCGGACTGGTCACCGAACTGGGCCGGTTGCATCCGGTGACGATGCTGATCAGCGACCACCGGCAACTGGCCATGCTGCCCGCTTTGCCCTGGCAGCTGGTGCGGTCGCCCACCAGCCCGCTCGAACCGCTGGTCGCCCTGACAGTGAACCGGCTGGCCCCCGACATCGTGTTCAGCCCGATGCAGACCATGGGTTCCTGGGGTAGGAAGTACCGCCTGGTACTGACGGTGCACGACCTCATCTACTACCGCAACCGCACGCCGCCGCGGGAGTTCTCCGCCGGCATCCGTCTGCTCTGGCGTCTCTATCACCTCTCCTGGGGACCGCAGCGGCTGCTGCTGAACCGGTCGGACGGCGTCGTCACGGTGTCGGAGACCACCGGTGCGCTGATCAATCGCCACCGGCTCACCCGACGACCGGTGTCCGTGGTGCCCAACGCCGCCGATTCCGTCGCCGGAGCGGCAGAGACTCACGACCGGGCCGGACCGGCCACGAAGACCCTGGTATACATGGGCTCGTTCATGCCGTACAAGAACGTGGACACTCTCGTACGCGCCGCGGCGGCCCTGCCCAGCTACTCGCTGCACCTGCTCAGCAGGGTCGGCGCCGGCGAACGCGCCCGGCTGTCCGCCCTCGCCCCGCAGGCGAGCCTGGTCTTCCACGACGGCGTCAGCGATGAGGAATACGTCTCACTGCTGGCCAACGCCACGGCGCTGGTCACCACGTCCCTCGACGAGGGCTTCGGCATTCCCCTGGTCGAGGCGATGAGCCTGGGTATTCCGGTGGTCGTGAGCGATATCCCCATTTTTCGGGAGATCGGTGGCGACGCGGCGAGCTATGTGCCTCCGCGCGACCCGGATGCGGTGGCGGCCGCGGTGCTCAGCCTGGAGGCTCCGGGGGAGTGGACACGGCGCTCCCGGCTCTCGGTCGGTCAAGCCGGACGCTTCACCTGGGCCGAATCGGCCGCTCGACTGCTGCGGGTGTTGCAGGGCACCGCGGCGGCTGCCCGTCGTGGCTGATGGCGGAACTGAGCGCGGTCAGCGCGCCGTTACGACGCTCTCCAGCTGAAGACGACCGCCCTGCCAGAGGAACTCGTGGATCGAGCCGTTCGGGATGAGTTCACCCGTGGCCGGTCGCTCACCGGCCGTGGTGTAGCGCAAGAGGGTGCCGATCACGCCGCCGTGGCAGACCACGACGACCTCCTGGCCCGGGAAGTCCAGGGCGATCCGTTCCAGGGCCGGCAGCACTCTGTCGAGCACGGACTGCCGGCTCTCCAGGCCCGGAACCGATGAACCGTCCGGGAACCGCGCCTGCCGCTCAGTGAAGGTCAACCCCTCGATGTGACCGTGGTGCCGCTCGGTCAGTTCCGGCACGACGAGCGGTGCCGGGTGGTCCAGTTCACCCGCGATGATCCGGGCGCTCTCGTGCGCCCGCAGCAGCGGGCTGGTCACGATGGCGTCCCAGCGGGAACGGCTCAGCCGCAGCCCGGTCTCGGCTGCCTGGGCGCGGCCGGTGGAATTCAGCGGGATGTCGGTGCTGCCCTGGATGCGTTTTTCCAGGTTCCAATCCGTCTGGCCGTGCCGGACGATCGCGAGCTTGGTGATCACAACGCTGCCTTCTGCTGGTCGGGTACTGCTGCTGCACTGGTACTGCTGCCGCACTGGAACTGCCTGCTGGCACACTACCGACCGGTGAGGCGGGTCACCAACCCGGCAAACGACTCGGACGTGCCAGCCTCCAGTTTAACCAGCGCCCGCCCGTCACCCTTGGTCGTCCCGCGGTTGATCACCACGATGGGCAGCTTGCGGCGCCGGGCCAGTTCGAGCAACCGGATGCCGGAATTGACCGCCAGGGACGAGCCCGCCACGATCAGGGCATCGGCTGCCCGCACGAGCGCCGCCGCCGCGGTGAACTTCCCGGTCGGCACCAACTCACCGAAGAACACCACATTGGGCTTGAGCAGGCCGCCGCAGACCGAGCAGTCCGGCACGACGAAATCATCGATGTCGACCACGATGGCATCGCCGTCCGGTGCGATCTCGACCTGGTCGGGGTTCGCCAGCACCGGATTGTGCGCCTCCAGGCGGGCGGCGATACTGTCCCGGCCGAAGGCCTGCCCGCAAGAGAGGCAGACCACGAGGTCCATCGACCCGTGCAGGTCGACGACATGGCGTGACCCTGCCCGGGTGTGCAGGCCGTCCACGTTCTGGGTGACGATACCGCTGACGAGTCCGGCCGATTCCAGGGACACCAGCGAACGGTGACCCAGGTTGGGTTCGGCCGCCCTGAACCGGTGCCAGCCCAGGTGGCTCCCGGCCCAGTAGCGTTTGCGGGCGCGTTCGTCCGAGAGGAAGGTCTGGAATGTCATGGGCACACGCACCGGGGCACCAGCGCCGCGGTAGTCGGGAATCCCGGAGTCGGTGCTCACCCCGGCACCGGTGAGGACCGCGGTGCGCCGGCCGCGCAGGATGGCGGCCACTTTGTCGAGGGCCTCGTCGGCAGCCGCCGACGTCGTCAGGACAGTCTCGGCCGTCATGGTGCTCCATCCTCGTCCCGTCGCCGCCGGCCCGGCCCCGAGGGAGCCGGCGCGGCGATGATGTCCTCTGAGTCTAAACTGGTGAGTTTTCGGCTGTGTTGCGGTTCGAGGTTCCCGCGCGGGCAGCTGTGCACCAGACACCTCTCAGAAAGGCGGCGGCCTCCGTGCAGATCGTCCCGATTACCGACCTTGACGCCCCCGGCCTGGCCGACTACTCCCGGCTGACCGACGTAGCCCTGCGCCGGGTCTCCGAGCCGGCCAACGGCCTCTACATCGCCGAGTCGGCCAAGGTGATCGGCCGCGCCCTGGCCGCCGGGCACCGTCCCCGTTCGGTTCTCGTGCAGGAACAGTGGTTGCCGGACGCCCAGCACCTGCTGGCGGACTGGCCGGACGTTCCGATCTACGTGGGTTCGGCGGTGCTGCTCGAGCAGCTCACCGGGTACAACCTGCACCGTGGCGCGATGGCGGCCATGCACAGGCCTGACCTGGCCTCGGTGGCCGACATCATTCGCGGTGCGCGGCGCATCGTGATCCTGGAGGACATCGTCGACCACACCAACGTCGGGGCGATCTTCAGATCGGTGGCCGGGCTCGGCGCGGACGCCGTACTGATCACTCCGCGCTGCGCCGACCCGTTGTACCGCCGTAGTGTCAGGGTGAGCATGGGAACCGTGCTGCAGGTGCCCTGGACCCGGCTGCCGGAGTGGGGCGAGGCCGCACCGGTTCTCAAGGAGAACGGCTTCCATCTGGCTGCCCTGGCCCTGGCCGACGATGCCGTCTCCCTGGATGCCTTCGCGGTCGATCCGCCGGACCGGGTGGCCCTGATCCTCGGCACCGAGGGCGACGGCCTGAGCCGCCATGCCCTGGCCGTGGCTGACAGCGTCGTGACCATCCCGATGATGCACGGCGTGGACTCCCTGAACGTGGCATCGGCCAGCGCCGTCGCCCTGTACGCGCTACGCGCCTAGCTGATTCACAGGGCGCGCGGCGGCCCTGCGAGCGGGTTACGGCGGCCCTGGTTAGAATCATCGAATGTCACTCTCCCGACGCCAGGTCTACCGCCGTCGGCGCATCGCATTCTTCGGCGTGCTCGCCGTGGCGCTCGCGTTTGTCGCCTATCTCACCAGCACGGGCCTTGCCCCGGTCTCCAGCACGGCCGCGGCGCTGACCGAGCCGCCGGCCCTCACGCAGGCGGCCGCGCTGCCCGCCTGGCCGGATCAGGGCGCCGGCGCCATCGGTGCTGTCGGGTTCGACGGCGTTCTGGCGTCCAGCGGCGAGCAGGGGTCAGTGCCCATCGCCAGCATCACCAAGATGGTCACCGCTCTGGTGATCCTGGAGAGCAAGCCGTTGACCGGCGACGACCCGGGGCCGGACATCGAGTTCACCGACGCCGACGTCGACATCTACTACGACGCGATCGCGGAGAACGGGTCGGTGGCACCGGTCGTGTCCGGCATGGTGCTCAGCCAGCGTGAGGCGTTCGAGACGATGCTGATCCCGTCGGCAAACAACTACAGCGTGTCCCTGGCCGTGTGGGCGTTCGGCTCGGTGGATGCGTACCTCGCCGCGGCGGCGGACTTCCTCGCCGCCAACGCTCTGACAGGTACCACCGTCGCCGACAGCAGCGGACTCTCCGCCCAGAGCGTGAGCAGCCCGGCAGACCTGGTGGCCATCGGCAAGCTGGTGATGGCCGATCCCGTCCTTGCGGCCATCGTGGCCATGCCCACCGCCGAGATACCGACCGTCGGCACCGTCACCAACACGAACAAACTGCTCGGAGTCGACGGCGTCGAGGGCATCAAGACGGGCACCACCGATGAGGCCGGCGCCTGCCTGCTCTTCGCGGTTGATGTGCCCGTCGGCGACTCGTCGGTCACCCTCGTGGGAGTTGTGCTCGGCGGGGACACCCACAGCGAGCTGAACGAGAGCATCCTCGGCCTGATCGGCAGCGTGCAGCCCGGTTTCCGCACGGTGACCCTGGTGGAGGCCGGGACGCCGTTCGGCACCTACACGACGCCCTGGGGCCAGTCAGGGCAGGCCGTCGCCGAGACCTCGGCGTCCACCGTGGTCTGGTCAGACACCCCGATCACCAGCACCGTGGACGTTGCGGCCGTGACGCTGGCGGAGAAGGGCGACTCCGTCGGTAGTCTGGACGTGACCGTCGGTACGGAAACGGTCACGGTTCCCCTGGTGCTTGATCAGACCCTGACCGATCCGGGCCCGTTTTGGCGTTGGACGCACCCGGGCGAGGTCTAACCCTCGAACCCCCGGGTCAGGCCGGATGGTCGAGCCTGGTCACCGGGTCCGCGGCGGGACGTTTGGGCAGGACGTGGTCCCCTGACGACTGGTGGCGCACCCGGCGCAGTACCCAGGGCACCAGGTACTCCCTGGCCCAGGCGAGGTCTTCGGTGCGAGCCTGACGCCAGGTGACGCCGGGCATCGGTTCCGGCAGCTGCGGTTCCAGCGGGTTGGGCACGTTGAGCACGTCCAGCACCATCCGCGCCACGGTGTGGTGGCCGAGCGGGTTCAGGTGCAGGCGGTCCGGAGCCCACATCCGGGAATCCTGAATCTCGGTCAACGACCACATGTCCGCCACGATCGCGTCGTGGGCAGCGGCGATGGCGCGGAGGTTCTCGTTGTAGATGGCGACCTTGCCCCGCAGCCCCCGCAGCACGGGGGAGAAACGCACATCGGTGCCGGTGAACAGCACCACGGTGGCGCCCTCCGAGCCCAGCAGAGTGACCGCTTGCTCCAGCCGCCCGGCGATGGCATCCGGGTCGCTGCCGGGCCGCAGCACGTCGTTGCCGCCCGCCGAGATCGTGACAAGGTCGGGATGCAGGGCGAGCGCCTGACCCACCTGCTCGACCAAGATCTGGTTCATCAATTTGCCCCGAACCGCGAGATTGCCGTAGGCGAAGTCGTCGGAGCCGAGGCTGAGCATCTCGGCGACCCGGTCGGCCCAGCCGCGGTTGCCGCCGGGGCTGGACGACTCCGGGTCGCCGACACCCTCCGTGAAGGAGTCGCCGACGGCGACGTAGCGGGACCACGGATGTTGCTGCTTCGTCATGATTTCATTCTGCCCCGTCGGGCAGATGTCGGTGGGTGTTGGTAAGTTCTTATGAAGTGACTACTCCACCTGACTTCGGATCCGCTTTCCGGGAACCCTCGCACCGGGAGACCACTGCATCTGGATCTGGCGCACCAGAATCGGCTGGACCCGGATCGGCTGAACCCGGATCGTTCCCAGTCGCCTCGTTCCCAGCCGCCTCGTTCCCAGCCGCCTCGTTCCTGGCCGAGACCGTCGACACCCCGCCCGTGTTCGGGCCGGACCGCGGGCCCGCCGGCACCAGCGCTGCCGAACACCTCTCGCCGTCCTTCCCCGAGCGAGCAGCCTGGGGAACGGCCAGCAAGCTGCGGGCCTGGCAGGCCGAGGCCCTCGAGGCCTACTTCCAGCATCAGCCCCGAGACTTCCTCGCCGCCGCAACGCCGGGCGCCGGCAAGACCACCTTCGCGTTGCGCCTGGCCGCAGAACTGCGCGCGCGCCGGGTGATCGACCGGATCACCGTCGTCGCCCCCACCGAGCACCTCAAACGGCAGTGGGCCGATGCGGCCGCCCGGGCCGGAATCCGGCTCGACCCCGGCTTCAAGAACGCGCACGGCCGCTACGGCAGCCACTTCCACGGCATCGCCGTCACCTACGCGCAGGTCGCCACCCGTGCCGCGCTGCACCGCGAGCTCACACAGGCCAGCCGCACCCTGGTGATCCTGGACGAGGTGCACCACGGCGGTGACGCGCTGAGCTGGGGCGACGCCATCCGCGAGGCCTTCGACCCCGCCACGCGCCGGCTCTCGCTGACCGGAACGCCGTTCCGTTCCGACACGTCACCGATCCCGTTCGTGACCTATCTGCCCGACAAGCACGGCATCCGGCTGTCGCAGAGCGACTACAACTACGGCTACGGCCGCGCCCTGGAGGACGGCGTCGTGCGCCCGGTCATGTTCATGGTCTACGCCGGGCACATGAAATGGCGCACCAGGGCCGGCGACGAGATGGAAGCCAAGCTCGGCGAGGGCAACACCAAGGACATCACCTCGCAGGCCTGGCGCACGGCGCTCGAACCCAGCGGCCAGTGGATCCCCGCGGTCCTGCGGGCGGCGGACGCCCGCCTGACCGAGGTCAGGCACGGTATTCCGGATGCCGGCGGCCTGGTCATCGCCACCGACCAGACCACAGCCCGGGCGTACGCGGCGATCCTCGAGGAAATCTCCGGCGAGCCGGCGACGGTGGTGCTCTCCGACGAGAAGGAGTCCAGCGACCGGATCGACGAGTTCTCGCACAACACCAAGAGGTGGATGGTCGCAGTGCGGATGGTGTCGGAGGGGGTGGACGTGCCCCGCCTCGCCGTCGGCGTCTACGCCACGAGCGCGTCAACGCCGCTCTTCTTCGCGCAGGCCATCGGCCGGTTCGTGCGCGCTCGTCGCCGCGGCGAGACGGCGTCGATCTTCCTGCCCAACGTTCCCGGGCTGCTGAGCTTGGCCAACGCCATGGAGCTGGAACGCGATCACGCCCTCGACCGCAGCAACCGCGACGACGGCGACGACGGCATGTACAACCCGGAGGACGCCATGGTGGCGGCCGCGAACAAGACCGAGAAGGCCTCGGACGACCTCGGTGAGGAATTCACCTGGCAGGCGTTGGACTCGCAGGCCACCTTCGACATGGTGATGTTCAACGGCGACGAGTACGGCGAACTCGCCGAACCCGGCACCGACGAGGAGTTCGACTTCATCGGCATCCCCGGGTTGCTCGAACCGGAGCAAGTCTCGGAGCTGCTGCGCCAACGCCAACAGCGGCAGTCCAAGCGCGGCTCTGAGCGGCGCACCGCGGCCGCCGCGGTCGAGGGTGCACCGCCGGAGCCGATCCCGCTCTACCGCACGCTCAAAGAGCAGCGCACACTGCTGGGCAGTCTCGTGGGCATGTGGTCCAAGTTGTCGGGGGAGCCGCACGCCATGGTGCACGCCGAACTACGGAGGCTGTGCGGCGGCCCCGCGGTCGCCCAGGCCAGCGTCACCCAGATTCAGAAGCGCATCGATCTGCTCCGGCAACGCCTCGGCCGCAGCTGAGTCTCCTCAGGGCGGTCGCAGCGCGGTCGCAGCTTCGGCGGCGTAATCCGCCGGAAACCCAGCCGTGATGCAGTTGATGCAGGGACGACTGTCGCTGTCGAAGAACGGTCGATAAACTGACTCTCAACGAAAGAGAGCGTGAATGGAATCCAAGAAGGCCGACCTAGACCGCGTTGACCGGGCCCTGTTGCGGGCGCTCTCGGTCAATGCTCGCGCGTCGGGTTCCGCCCTGGCGGCTGAAATCGGCGTGGCCGAGTCCACGGTGTCCCTACGGTTGCGCCGGCTCCAGCAGCTCGGCCACATCCGCGGCTACCGGGCCAACATCGACCTCGCCGCTCTCGGCGCCTCACTACAGGCCCTGATCTCCGTGCGCCTGGCCAAGCACGCCCGGGAGCAGATCGACGACTTCCGTAGTGCCGCACCGCACTGGCCCGGCGTGATCGGACTCTTCCACACCGCCGGCGCCGACGACTACCTGCTGCACGTGGCGGCAGCGGATGCGTCCGACCTGCGCGACTTCGTTCTCGAACACCTGGCGGAGCATCCGGCCGTGGCGCACACCGAGACGAACCTGATCTTCGAGTACGTCGACGGCGACGGCTGGCAGGACCTGGTCAAGTAGCCAGTCGCGCCCGCCCCGCCCCGAGCCCAACCTCCCACGTCAACTGTTCCCCGTGCGGACAAGTGCACCCGGCACACCGGGCGCAGAAGTCCGCACGGGGAACAGTTGGTTGGGGTTAGTCTGCCGTGGCTTTAAAAAACAACGCCCCCGCCGAAGCGGGGGCGTTGTCAGCAGCTTTATACAGCTACGCAGCTCTATTTAGAGGGCGCGGATGTTCTCGGCCTGGGGACCCTTGGGGCCCTGGGTTACCTCGAACTCGACCTTCTGGTTCTCGTCGAGCGACTTGTAGCCGTTCGAAGCGATCGCAGAGTAGTGCGCGAAAACGTCGGCGCTTCCGTCGTCGGGAGCGATGAATCCGAAGCCCTTTTCAGCGTTGAACCATTTCACGGTACCTGTTGCCATTATGAAACTCCTCCAGGAGTGTAAGAAAGGCCCCGACTTTCGAGGCCGTTCGTCGCGGTATTCGTCGTCCGCTTCCGAAAGGAATAAGCCCGTACCAACCGAAGTCAATACGTTTTTTAGACGTGCAAGCACTACAACTACTTCGACAACACTAGCCCACATCGCTCGGTCTCCGTGGAGATCTGTGCGAAAAAGCCATCAAAGTGTTACGAATTCTGACAGAAGTGCTCAAAGCGTGCCGATGACGGCGCTAATCGACGGTGACGAAATCGATGAGTTGCTCGACCCGGCCCAGCAACGCCGGTTCGAGGTCTGCGTAGGTGCGAACCTGGCCCAGGATGCGCTGCCATGCCCTGGCGATGTCGGCCTGGTCGTCGTGCGGCCAACCGAGGGCAGCGCAGATGCCGTGCTTCCACTCGATGTTTCGAGGGATTTGCGGCCAGACCGGCAAATTCAATCGAGCTGGTTTGACCGACTGCCAGACATCCACATAGGGATGCCCGACCACGAGAACATGCCGTCCGTGCGGGCCGCTGGCGACGGCGTCGGCGATCCGGCTCTCCTTGGATCCGGGCACCAGGTGGTCGACCAGTACGCCGACCCGGCGGGTGGGACTGGGCTTGAACTCGGCCAGCAGTTCGGCCAGATTGTCGACGCCCTCGATGTATTCCACGACGACGCCCTCGATGCGCAGATCCGCCCCCCAGACCTTCTCCACCAGTTCGGCGTCGTGGCGGCCCTCCACGAAGATACGGCTGGCCCTGGCCACTCGCGCCGGCGCATCCGCCACCGCCAGCGAGCCTGATGCGGTGCGCCCGCGGGCGGCCGGTGCGCTCGATCGCGGTGCCACGAGGACGACCGGTTCGCCGTCGAGAAGGAAGCCGGCGCCGAGCGGGAACAACCGGAGCTTGCCGTGCCGGTCCTCCAGCGTGACGACCTTCTTCTCGACCCTGAGGACGGCCCCGCAGAATCCGGTGGCGACCTCTTCGATCACGAGGTCGCGCACGGCCTCCTGCTGGGGGACGACACGGCGGCCGGCCTCCCGCCATCCCGCGGCGAGCACATCATTGGAGTAACGGTCTTCATTCACTGAATCGACGCTAGCGGAAGTCCCGCGACGAGGTAGGGGCCGCCACGGTCAGGGGTTCGAATCTGTCGGCGATGAGGTTGACCACGCCCTCCGGCGAGCGTTCGAGGATGCCCCGGATCATCAGGGCGGGAGACTCCCTGGCGATCCTCCGGAAGCGGTTCCACACCCCGACGCTCACCACCACATTGACGTTGCCGGTCTCATCCTCCAGGTTGATGAAGGTCACCCCGTTCGCCGTTGCCGGTCGCTGGCGGTGCGTGACGACCCCGCCGACCTCGATCCGGCGGCCGTTCTCACTGACGGCCAGCTGCTCGGCGGCCAGTGCGCCCCTGGCTGCCAGGACCGGCCTGGCGTGGCGGATCGGATGGTCGTCGGTGGAGACCCCGGTGGCCCAGAGGTCGTAGGCCACCTGCTCCACGGGAGTCATCAGGGCCAGCAACGGCGGCTGCACGGTCTCGAAGGAGCCGCGCAGATGGGCGTCGGTCTCCTGGGCTGCCTCCCCGGCCGACCACAGTGCCTGCCGGCGCTCCAGGCCGAACCCCTCGAACGCTCCGGCCGTTGCCAGGGATTCGAGTTGTTCGGTGTTCAGCCTGGCCCGTCTGGCGAGGTCGTTCATCGAGCGGAACGGGCCGAACCTGGTCCGGTCGGCCACGATCCTCTCCGCCACCGCCGAACCGATGGAACGCACCTCCGCGAGGCCGAGACGCACGGCCAGGGCCCCGTCCCTGCGGTGCCCACGATCGTCCACCGGCAGGGTCCGGTCATAGCCCGGCACGGCGGGCTGGTCGTGGTCCAGGCAGCCGGGCCGTCCGGCCGGTTCGGTCGACGGGTCGGCAAGGGGCTCGAGGGAAGCGTCGGCGCCGGAGAGCTGCACATCCGGTCGCAGCACCTGAACACCGTGCCGGCGGGCATCCGCGACCAGGGATTGCGGCGAGTAGAACCCCATCGGCTGGGCGCGGAGCAGTGCCGCGAGGAAGGCTCCCGGGTAGTGCAGTTTCAACCAGGCGCTGGCATAGACGAGCAGGGCGAAGCTGATGGAGTGGCTCTCGGCGAAGCCGAAGTTCGCGAAGGCCTCGATCTTCTCGTAGATCTCGTCGGCCAGGGCACCGGTGATCCCGTTGCCGGCCATGCCCTCGTAGAGGGTTGCCCGCAAGGAGGAGATCTTCTCCACTCCGCGTTTGGAACCCATCGCCCGGCGCAGCAGGTCGGCGTCTTCGCCGGTGCAGCCGCCGACCGCCATGGCCATCTGCATGAGCTGTTCCTGGAACAGCGGGATGCCGAGGGTGCGTTCGAGGACCGGTTCGAGTTTGGGATGCAGGTAGGTCACCGGTTCCTGGCCGAGCTTGCGCCGGATGTAGGGGTGCACGGCCCCGCCCTGGATCGGGCCGGGCCGGATCAGGGCGATCTCGACCACGAGGTCGTAGAAGCGGCGAGGCTGCAGCCTGGGCAGGGTGCCCATCTGGGCCCGGCTCTCCACCTGGAACACCCCGATCGAATCCGCTCGGCAGAGCATGTCGTAGACGCCGGCCTCCTCCCGGGGAATGCCGGCCAGGCTCCAGTCCTCTCCGAGCGAGTCCCTGACCAGGTCGAAGGTGTACTGCAGGGCCGCGAGCATGCCCAGGCCGAGCAGGTCGAACTTGACCAGTCCCATCCAGGCGCAGTCGTCCTTGTCCCACTGCAGCACCGTGCGATTCTCCTTGCGGGCGTGTTCGATGGGGCACACCTCCCCGACGGGGCGGTCGGTCAGGACCATCCCGCCGGAGTGGATGCCGAGGTGACGAGGGAAACCCAGTACCTGACCGGCGAGGTCGGCGACCTGATCGGGGATGTCGTGGTCGGGGCTGGACACCGCGGCGCCCCAGCGCTCCACCTGCTTGGACCAGGCATCCTGTTGACCGGTGCTGTAGCCGAGCGCCTTGGCCATGTCGCGCACGGCGAACTTCGGTCGGTAGGTGATCACGTTGGCCACCTGGGCGGCGTTGAGGCGGCCGTAGCGGTCGTAGACGTATTGGATCACCTCTTCCCGCCGGTCGGAGTCGAAGTCGACGTCGATGTCGGGTTCCTCCTCCCGGAGGCTGGAGAGGAACCTCTCGAAGGGCAGCCGGTAGAAGATCGAGTCCACCGCGGTGATCCCGATCACGAAGCAGACCGCCGAATTCGCCGCCGATCCGCGGCCCTGGCAGAGGATGCCCTTGCGCCGGGCGAACTGCACGATGTCGTGCACGATCAGGAAGTAGCCGGGGAAGTCCTTGGCCTCGATCACGGCGAGTTCCTTCTCCAGCCGGTCGCGAACGTTGGCGTTGAAGCCTGGGTACGCGCGCTCGGCCCCCTCCCAGACCAGGTGGCGCAACCAGCTCATCGGGGTGTGCCCGTCCGGCACCTGTTGCCGGGGCAGTCTGGGCCTGGCCCGGCGCAGCGAGAAGGCCAATTCATCGGCCAGCGGCACGGTGCGGGCCACCGCCCCGGGGTACCGGGCGAACCGCGCGGCCATCTCTGCTCCGCTCCGTAAGTGCTGGGTGGGGCCGGCGGGCAGCCAGCCGTCCATGTCGTCCAGGCTGCGTTGGCCGCGGACGGCCGCGAGGGCAGAGAAGAGCCTGAAGTCGGCCGGCCGGGCGTAGTGCACATTGTTGGTCGCGAGCACGGGCAGCCCGGCCCGTTCCGCCAGGACCGCCAATCTGTCGTTGGTCATGGAGTCCTGCGGCCGGCCGTGGTCGACCAGCTCGACGTTCACGCTGTCCCGGCCGAACAGGGCCACCAGCCGGTCCAGTTCCCGGGCCGCCGCCTCGTCGCCGTCGCGAAGCAGGGCCTGGCGCACGGCTCCGGACCGAGAGCCGGTCAGGATGCTCCAGTGCCCGCCCGACGCCTCGGCGAGCTCGTCGACGTCGTAGACCGGCCGTCCCTTTTCGCCTCCGGCAAGCTGGCCGTGGGTGAGCGCGGCAGCGAGCCGGTGATAGCCCTCCTGGCCCCTGGCCAGCACCACGAGGTGACTGCCCTCGGGCTCCGGCACCCCGTTCTGCCGGCGGGTCAGCCCGAGGGACAGCTCCGCGCCGAAGACCGTGCGCACGCCGGGGTAACTCTCGGCGGTTTCAGCCAGGCGAACGGCTCCGTATAACCCGTCATGGTCTGTGAGGGCCAGGCCGTGCAGGCCCAGCGCCCCGGCCTCCTCGAGGAGGTGTTCCGGTGAGCTGCCGCCGTCGAGGAAGCTGAAGTTCGAGTGGGCGTGCAACTCCGCGTAACCCACGGTGCCGCCGGCGGGCTGCCCAGCCGGAGGGCCGGAAGGGGTCGGGGCCGCGTAGGGCTGACGGTGCCTAGACCAGGCCGGGCTGTCCCCGCCGTCGGCGTCTGGGGGAGGGCCGCCCGGCCGCCGGTCGGAGAGCCGGCGCTCAAGTTCGGACCACGGAATCGGTGGGTTATTGAATCCCATTGGGGTGCACCGTTCTCTCTGCGTGCCCTGAGCGCTCTGAGTGCTCTGGGTGCTCTGGGTGCCCTGCGTGCTCTGGGTGCTCTAGGTCTCCGGTCCGGCCGGGTACCGTGCACTGCCTAGTCATAGCGGGCCTCGGCGCGCCAGCCGTCCTCGTCCAGCGCCAGCAGCCAGGCGTCACCGTTCTCCTCGACGATTTGAAGCCGGTGCACCGTGCGGCCGGCCGCCGTGTCCCACCACCGCTCAAGCACCGGCCACGGACCGGCCCACGCCGCGACGGGGCGGAGTTCCGGCCGAGCGGATCCTGCGCTGGTGCGCTCCGGCGCAAACCGTCGCGGGGCCCCGTCGAGGGCGCCGCGGTCATCGACACCCGGGGACCGTCCGTCGTCGGCGACAAGGGTGACCGGGTGAGCCGCTCGGTAGACCGTGGCGGGGAGCAGCCCGCCCAGGCTCCCCGCCCAGGGACGATCATCTGCCCCAGACCCCCTGGCCGGCCCCCGGCTTGCTGACCCTGTCGGCTCATCACCCCAGGGCAGCCAGCGTTGGCGGTCGGCGAGTAGTCTTCCACCGTCGATCGCCGCCGTCAGCACGCCGGCGTGGCCGACCAGCCCTTGCACCCGGGTGAGGGCGTGATGGATGCGTTCGTCGGGTCCTGATCCCCACAGGCCGTCCTCGTGGTTCGCGACGGCGTCGACCTGGTCGGGGGAGAAGACCACGCGCACGACCCCGGCGCGCAGGCCGGAATCCGCGCGGCCGTCACCCTGCAACTGCCAGCGGACCCGGTCGATGAGGTCGGAGGCCGTGAACCAGCGCGGGTGCCGCCAGGTTCGTTCGGTCAGCAGCGAGTCTTCGGTGCTGACCAGGATCGACACGGCCGTGCAGACCAGGGTCTGCTCACGCAGGGCGCGCACGAAGGTGTCCGCGGTGCTGCGCAGGGCGAACGCGAGTTGGTCGATGCGGTCCAGGGCCGGTTCGAAGTCCTGGCCGCGGTCGAACACCGGTGTGGGCGTGCGCGGGACGATCTCCTCGTGTTCCCGGCCGGCCGCCCTGGCGTGCGCCTGCGCCGCCGCGGCACCGAATCTCCGGTGTACGTCCTGGGCGGGCAGGCTGGCGAACTGGCCGAGAGTGTGCACGCCGAGCCGGGCGAGCAGGGCACCGAGCCCGGCATCCGCCGCCGCCGACACCGGCAGTGGCGCCAGGAATGCCGCGGATTGCCCGGCCGGGACTATCCGCACGCGGTCACGTGGTTCACTTGGGTCCGGTTCCGGGCGCCCGGCGACGGCCGGCGCAGCGCCCGGTCCGGGCCTGCCGCGGCGCGCCGCCTGCTCGGCGGCGAACGGTCCGTCGGCGATCCCAACCCTGGCTTCGGTGAGTCCGGCACCGTGGAGGTAGTCGAGCAAGGCCCGCGCCGCGGCGGACTCGCCGCCGTAGTAGCGAACCGGTCCGCGGGCCCGGATGGCGCAGGTGCCTGGGCGTAGCACCGCGACCCCGGGTGTGATCTTTTCGAGCCCATCCAGGATCGGGTCGAAGGCCCGCCGGTCCACGGTCGGGTCGTAGGCCAGCACGACGAGATCCGTGCAGCGGAACTGGGCTTCCCGAACGGTCAGGCCGCGGCGGACACCCAGGTGCCGGGCCTCGGGGGCGCAGGCGAAGACCATTCCGTGATCGATGAGCGCCAGCGGGATGCCGAGAGGCAGGTCGGTGGCCGACCGGGCGGCGATCACCGGCCAGTCCGGACACCAGAGCACTATGGTGCGTTCGCGGTTCATGGCGTCCACTCCGCCGCCGGTTGCCTGCGCCGGTTGGACGGGGTGGGCCCGGTCCTCCGGAGGCGGAGGGGAGCGGAGTGGGCCGGGAGTGTGTCGCCTGGCCCGGGGAGGTCGGGCAGGTGCACCAGCTCTGAACGCCGCCGTCCGCTGCCGTTGCTCCCGGAGACCTGCACGGTCAGGTCCCGACCGGACAGGTAGCCGTGTCCGGCGCCCAGCCCCTCCCACCTGGTGCCGGTCACCCTCAGGTCCGCTTCGGTCTGGGACCAGGTGCCGGCCACGATCAGGGTGCAGCCACTCTGCCGCAACCTCGCGCCGAGCCTGGCCGCCTCGGCGTCGCCGACGGCACGTTCAGGGTGTACGACGACGAGGGACAGCACGTCGACGAGCGCCGCCGTCACCGCCAACCACTGGTCACCGGGGGAGGGAACGAGCACGAGGCGCTCGAGGTCGATGCCGAACCCGATAGCGGCCTCCGTGCCGAAGTCGGGCAGGCCTACCACCGCGCTCCAGCCGCCGTCCTGGCCGGCCGCAGCCAGTACCGCCATGATCAGGGACGTTGAATTGTCGACCGTGTAGACCACGCCGGTTCGCAGGATCCCGTCCGGCAGAATGCGGCCCAGAACCCCGGAGACTGCCCTGCCCCCGGCTGCCCAGCGGTCCCGCTGCATGCCCTGGATGCGCGCCTGCAGTTCGATGACCCGGTCGGCGGCCGAGGCACCGGCCGGGGCGCCGGCCGGGGAGACCGGGGCGCTCGCTACGGAGATCAGGGGTATGGACACCCATTCATTTTCGAACACAGATTCGATTTAGTCAACCGGTGTGGATAACCGGACGGTCCTCAGGTGGCACGGTAACCTGAGCCTATGTGTGGGCGATTCATCATTACCGATTCGGCGCCTGACCTCGCCGCCATGTTCGACATAGAGCACGAGGCCGGCGAGCTGCCGGAGCCCTCCTGGAACGTGAAACCGACCGACCAGATCCCGATCGTGCTCGAATCGATGAAGTCCGATCCTGCCGTTCGTCGCCTGGAACCGGCTCGCTGGTCGTTGGTTCCCACCTTCTCGCCCGAGCTGACAGCCGCGTTCGCCACCTTCAATGCCCGCGCCGAGACCGTCGCGGAAAAGCCGACCTTCCGCACCGCCCTGGCCAAGACCCGAGCCATCGTTCCGGTCACCGGCTACTACGAGTGGCACACTGAGGGCACCACGAAGACGCCGTACTTCGTGCACTCCGACGACGGCCTGCCCCTGGCGCTGGCCGGCCTGTACTCGTGGTGGCGCAATCCGACCCTCGGCCCGGACGACCCGGCCCGATGGGTATTAACGGCCACCATCCTCACCACCGGCGCCCAGGGCGCCCTCGCCGACATCCACGACCGGATGCCCGTGGTGCTGCCCGAGGAATGCTGGGACTCCTGGCTGGACCCGCACACCGAGGGCGATCAGGCCCTCGTCGACGCGATTGTCGCGGCCTCCAGTGAGGCGGCGGCCGGATTGGCGTTCTACCAGGTCGCCCCGGTCACCGGCGATGCGCCAGAGCTCGTTGAGCCCCTCGGCCCGGAGCGCGAAGTCGGCTACACCGCCTGACCGTTGGCGGAGCCACGCTGCCCTGCGAGCTAGTACGCTCGAAACGAGCGCGGATAAGCTTTCGCGGCACCGTTGAGAGGACCCTGCCATGCCCATTCTTACCTTCGTCATCGCGATGGTCGTCTTCGTGTTCGGCCTGTGGTTGTTCGGCTTGGCCTTCACCGTGACCGCCTGGCAGGGCGCGATCTTCTTCGCCGGCATCCTGGCCGTCAGCGCGGCCATCGCCATCCCGGTTCGCGCGCTTCGCAACTGATCGCCGGAGCGACCCGGTCCACTCAACTGCCCTGACACCACCTCACGAGGATCCGTATGCGCGCCGACCAGCTCACCGACCCGATCACCTTTCACGGTGAGGGTCCGGTCTTCTCCCCGTCCTGGGGCGGCCTGCGTCTCGTGGACCTCTTCGCCGGCGACATCCTGTCGCTGACCCCCGACGGCACGGTGACCCGGCGGCACGTCGACACCATCGCGGCCGCCCTCCGTCCTCGGCTGGGCGGGGGAGCGGTCATCGCTCTGGAGCGCGGCTTCGCCCTCGAAAAGCCCGACGGCACCCTGACCGGTCTGCCCGAGGTATGGAGCGACGCGACGGTGCGCATGAACGACGGCGGCACCGCCCCGGATGGCTCGTTCTACTGCGGCTCGATGGCCTACGACCAGCGCCACGAGGCGGGATCGCTCTATCGGCTCGCCCCGGACGGAGCTGTCACCCTGGCCCTGGCCGGGGTGACCATCTCTAACGGCCTGGATTGGAGCCCGGACGGGTCGCTGGCGTACTACAACGACACTCCGACCGGCCGGATCGGGGTGTTCGACTGGTCGCCGGACACCGGGCTGACGGGACTGCGCACCTTTGCGGAGATCCCGTCGGCGGACGGCTACCCCGATGGCCTCACCGTGGACAGCGACGGCGGCGTCTGGGTGGCCCTGTACGCCGGTGGGGCGGTGCGGCGCTACACGCCGGACGGGCGCCTGGACGAGGTCATCACCGTGGCTGCCGACCGGGTCACGGCGTGCACCTTCGGCGGCGACGATTTGAGTCAACTGTTCATCACCACCTCCAGGGAGGATCTCGCCCCGGGCGAGGATCCCCTCGCCGGGTCGATCTTCACGGTCACCCCCGGAGTCACCGGACTGCCCGTGACACCGTTCGCCGGATAGCCACCCCACACCGGTTCGGGCTATAGGCCCGCGACGAGGTTGATCAGCGTGGCCAGGATGATCGAGCCGAACAGGAACGACATCAACGCGTGCCGGAGGGCCGCGGCTCGCATGACCGACGAGGTCAGCGAGGTGTCCGACACCTGGAAGGTCATGCCCAGGGTGAACGCCAGGTAGGCGAAATCTGCGTAGCGCGGCGGCTCGGCCTGGTTGAAATCGATCCCGCCGTCGTCATCGGCGTAGTACAACGACGCGTAGCGCAGGGTGAACAGGGTGTGCACGAGGAGCCAGGACAGCGCGACAGTGGCCAGGGCCAGCGCCGCCAACACGACTTGCCCGGCCCCGGCCGCACCGCGGGCCTGCAGGAGCACGATCAGGATGCTGCCCAGGCTGGCCAGACTGGCCAGGATTAAGAGCAGGTCGGTGATGCCCCTGGACGGATCTTCCCTGGTGGCGTGCGCCGCTGTGGTCGGCGCATCCATTCGCGCGACGACGAACCATACCCAGCTGATGTAGAGGATCGCGGCGGCGGACCAGCCGACCGCCGGTGCCAGGAGCCAGCCGCCACTGAAGCCGGTCAGCAGGCCGGCCAGGAGGCCGACCAGGACCATGGCGATCAGGCGGGTGCTGGAGCGGTGCCGGCGGGGCACCGGAGACGGGGTGTTCACTCGCTGATCGTCCCACGAATCTCCCGCGAAACGGGCGCACCGGGCGGTGTCGGCGAGATACCAGAAACGCTGGTTAGGCTGGTGGCCGAATGAATTTCCCGTTCCAGGCCGAAAGAGACCGCGAGAATGTCAGATAGTCCGGCCGCGGCCAGTCCCTACGAGGTGCTGGGGGTGAGCCCCTCGGTGACCGACGAGGAGTTGCGACGCGCCTACCGGCGGAAGCTCCGGCAATCCCACCCCGACGTCGGCGGCAGCCCCGCCTCCTTCCACGCCGTGCAAGTGGCCTGGGAACGTATCGGCAGCCCGGAGAGCCGGGCCGCGTATGACGGCGCCCGCTACCCGGAGACGTCCTACTCCGGCGTGCCCACCCCGGCGCGTCCGTCCTCCTCGGGGATGAAGGCTAGGATGCACGGTCACCCCGGCGGCCACTCCCGGCAGCGCTACCTGGCCCTGCTGCGGGAATGGGCCGGTCGCGGCACTGTTATCGACGACCCCTATGCCCCCGACCTGATCAGGTCCGCGCCGCGGGAGATCCGGCATCGGCTCGCCAAGGCCCTCGCGGAGGAGACAACCGCTCAGCTGATCTCCGGACTCGGCATCGGCTACACGGCCTGGCACGACATCGCCACCCGCGACGACGTCGAGAAGGTCGACCACGTCGTGCTCGGCCCGGCCGGGCTGTTCGCGATCCTGTCCGAGGACTGGGGGGCGCCGGTGCAGCTCAAACGCGGCGAGCTCGCCGGAGAAGCGCTCGAGCCCGGCGAGGAACCGTTGGATGAGTTCGCCGCGGCCGCCCGCATCCTCGCTAAGTCGCTGCGGGTGCGCTTCACCGCCCTGATCGTGGTGGCCCCGGATGTGGCCGTCCCCGAGCCCCTGTCGTTGCCCAGCCGCGGCCGGCGCCCCCTGGTCGTGGTGATCCCGCGGTCCCGCCTGGTCAGCGTGCTGCGCGACGGGATCCCCGGCATGGAACGGGGCAGTTTCGAGAAGGTCTTCGAGCTGCGCAGCACGCTGCAGAACGGCATCCGCTTCGTCGAGGACTAGGCGGGCACGACCTCGCCGAGGCCGAGTTTCCGCACCCAGTAGCCGAGGAACGCCGCGCCGGCCGCATCGTGGATGAGCTCGCCCTCCACGATGACCGGGTACGGCCGGTCTAGGATGCCGTCGGCCGGACGCACGTCGACATGGGCGACGTCGAATCCAGCGGCGTGCAGGTGGTCGGCCATCTTGTAGTCGCTGCGGGAATCGCCCACCGAGCGCCAGAGCCGGGGGAGCACACCTCCCTCGGCGAAGAAGGCCAGGGCACGCTTCGCGGCGTGGTCCTTGTCGAGGTCCACCGATTCGATGTCGGTGGAGATGATCGTGGTGTCGATGCGGAACGGCACAGCGCCGGCGGCGTCGGGGGAGACCCGGTCACCGAATCGCACGCCGAGGCCGTGCTCGATCATGATCGTGTAGGCGGCTTCTTCGAAGGACGCCTGGGCGACGTGATAGGCGGCCCGGTCGACATCCGTGCGCTGCTCGACGGAGACCATGGCGAGCTTGGTCTCGTCGAAGAACATCGTGTCGGCAAAGTCGGTGCCGACCAGGTCACGGATGCGGTCTGCGACGGCCTCCGGGAGGGCCACACTGTCGTCGACGACTACCTCGCCCATGCCGGCGTCGGTGATGGGGAACCACACGGCGCCCTTCTCGCAGACGCCGTACATGCGCATCACCGGCGGGAGTCCGGCGTCCACCAGCGGAGCGACCACCTGCTCGCTGATGAACTGGGCCGATCGCCCCGTGATGAAGCCGATCGGCACGTTCGCCCCGGCCAGGGTGATCAGGTCGGCGATGATGCTGGGCGTGGCGATGGTGCGGCTGTCCGGGCTGGCAATCGGACCATCCACATCCAGCAGCAGGCCGAGCGGGGAGATGATTTCAGGCATGCTTCATTGAACCAGTTCCTGTCCCGGCCCGTGTCACAGGTCGCAGCGCCTATCGTTGAACCTGATGATTACCAGACGAGAAGCAGCGCTCCGCCTCGATATTCCCCTCGAGATGGCGCAGCGCCACGACCTTCCCAGCCGCATGACCGAAGCCCAGCTCGCCGAGATCGAGACGAACCCGCCGGCCTGGCTGGTGCAATCGCGGGCGAACCGCACCGGCAAGAAGCCCGTGTGGATCGAACTCACCTGCAGTGTCTGCGGGTTCACCGAGGTCGCACGGCCCAAGAAGTGGTGGCCGGAGTTCAGCTACCTGACCTGCGACCACCACGGTTACGACGAACTTCCCGCCGCCGCTGCCGGGCTCAGCCGACGCGAGGTCGACGGGATAGGCAGCCGCTTCATCGGCATCGTCGATGCCGCCGAACACAGCGAGTAACCAGCCACCTGCCATACGCCGGGGTCGACTGACCCTGCTGGACGAACCTAACCCGAGAGTGCAGAACCCATGAGCCTGATCAGGCTGAACGACGTCAGTGTGCGTTTCGAGAACACCCAGGTGCTCCGCGAGACCTTCTTCCGCCTCGAGCCGGGGGACCGGGTCGGCATGATCGGCCGGAACGGGTCGGGCAAGACCACCCTGATCAAGCTGATCCTCGGCCAGGTGACCCCGGATAGCGGCACCGTCACGGTCGAGGACGGGGTGAAGATCGGCTACTTCTCCCAGTTCTCCGAACTGAACGGCGAGTCCACCATCACCGAGGTGCTCGACGCACTCTTCGTGGAGATCAAGGCCGTGGAGGCCGAACTCGCCTCCATCGAGGCCGCGATCGCCGCGGATTCGTCGGCCAGCGCCGAGCTGGACCGGCTGATCCACCGCCAGTCCGAACTGTTCGAGGACATGGACCGGTTGGACGGCTGGGACTACCCCCGCCGCATCGACGCGGCCCTGACCATCCTGGGCTTCGACGAGGCCCACCGCAGCTGTGCGATCGACGAGCTGTCCGGCGGCTGGCGCAACCGCGCGGCCTTGGCGAAGATCCTGCTCGAGGCGCCGGACGTGCTGCTGCTCGACGAGCCCACCAACTACCTCGACGTTGCCGGGGTGGAATGGCTGGAGGGCTGGTTCCGCGACTTCACGGGCGCGGCCGTGATCGTGTCGCACGACCGCACCTTCCTCGACGCCGTCGTGACCCGCATCATCGAACTGGAGAACTTCCACCTGCACGAGTACCCGGGCAACTTCGGCGAGTACGTGGTGCAGAAGCAGTTTCGGCTCAAGACCCTCGAGGCGCAGTTCGTGCACGAGTCCGAACTCCTCGCCTTCGAGTCCGAGGGCATCGCCGACCGGCGCGAAGCGCAGAAGGCCGCCAGCCGCAAGCTCGGCAGCCAGCTCGCCACCATCAAGAAGTCCCGCACGCCGCGACCGGTCGACAAGATCATCACCGAGATCTACGGCAACCTGCACATCAAGGATGTGCTCTGCCGGGTCGAGATGCTCAGCAAGGCCTACGGCGACAAGGTGCTCTTCAACGACCTGAGCTTCGAGATCCGCCGGGGCAACCGCATCGTGGTGCTCGGCGCCAACGGCAGCGGCAAGACCACCCTGCTCCGGGTGCTCACCGGGGAGGAAACGGCCGATCACGGTGAGGTGGACTGGGCCAAGGGTGCCGGGATGGTGTCGTACAACCAGGTTCTCGCCGAACTCGACGACACCGACACCGTCAGCCACGCCGTCAACGCGCTCGAGGGCAGCCTGGCGTTCACTGCCACCCGCAAGTCGGTGAACCGGTTCCTCACCATGTTCCAGTTCTCCGAGACCGACCTCAAGCAGAAGATCGGTAATCTTTCGGGTGGGCAGAAGGCCCGCGTCGCGATGGCACAGTGCCTGCTTTCCGGTGCCTCGGTGCTGCTGCTGGACGAACCGACCAACCACCTGGACCTGTCAAGCACCCAGGTGATGGAGCGTGCCCTGCTGCACTTCCCCGGCGCCGTGGTCGTAGTCAGTCATGACAGGTTCTTCACCGACAAGATTGCCAACCGTCGCCTGGTCTTTGGCAGCGAGGGCGCCGAGGCCGGCGAGGTCGAGGTCGCCGTCGCCTGATCCGGCCGGCCCCGCGATTCGCGGGAGCCGCGCCGCTGGGCGGGAGGCGTGCCACCCGCCCAACGGCGCCTGACCCGCGGATCGCTGAGCCAGGTCAGGTTCACTCCCGGCGAGTGTGCCGGCGCGGTCGAGGCGGGGGCGACCCTCGATGGCCACCTCGTCGACCTCGAGACGCGCACGGGGGCCCTCGCGGCCGGAGTTGGCCACCGTGATCACGTAGGTCGCGCCGCGCGCCTGCCGGGTGACGGTGAACTCAGCCACGTCCGGTCCGATCTGCGGGTCGACGACCAGACCGTCATAGTCGGTGCGCACGACCAGCAGGTACTGGGAGACCGTCACGACGTTCCAGGCGGCCGCTCCGGTGAGCCAGGAGTTCTTCGCGTCACCGTGCCTGGATGCTTCCTTGCCGGCGATCATCTGCGCGTAGACCCCTGCCGAGATAGTTGATCCACGGGTAGAGGGTCAACGGGGTCTCGACGACCTGAGAGCACTCTCACGAGTGCTTTCGGTGACTCTGGCAGCCTCGCGGGAAGATCCCGGGAGTGGTATTCCGGCGCAGGGTCCGACCGGTGTCCGGATCGCTCATCCCTCCCGGGGTCGCACAATTGCCACTGCGTGCTGGGGCAGCCGCATCCCGGATGTTGGCGCGCCCGTCAGCAGGTCGGTACCGTCGATCTGGAGCACGGCGTCATCCGCACCGTGATTGATCACGAACAGGGATCCGCCCCGGCGCACGCACTCCACCAGTCCGCCGCGGGTCACCGGTGCCGGCAGCTCGATGCCGGCGTCGAGGAGTACCTCCGCGGCCAGTCGCTGCAGGGCGGCCGGCTCGGGCAGTGTGGCCACGTACCAGCCTGCTCCGCCCGGCGTTGCTCGACGAGTCACCGCCGGCCAGCCGCTGAGTGCACCAGCACCAAAGGTCGCCAGGGTCTCGGCATCCTCTACCCGCAGGTATTCGGCCCAGACCCCGCCCGCGGCCGCACCGCCGAACACCGAGCCGTACAGGGCGAGCGCCGGGGGAGTGCCGGTGCCGAGGTTCTGCGGGTCGGGAGCGGCCGGCGGCGCGAATTCCTCGATCCACACGCCGAGCGCGCTCCGAAGCGGTGCGCCCAGGTAACCGCCGAGCCTCACGTGCAGATTCTCATCGGTCACCGCGGTGCCGAAGCCGACGACGAGGGTCCCCGTCTGGGCGAACTCGGCCAGGTTCGCCACCTGCGCGTCGGTGGCGGTGAAATGCGCCGGGGCGACGACGAGGCTGTAGCCGGACAGGTCGGCATCGGACCGGACGAAGTCTACGGTGACCCCCGACTCGGTGAGGGCGCGGTGCCAGGCGAACAGGGTGTGCAGATACGACACGTCGGTGGGGGTGGCCGGTTGCTCGATCGCCCACCAGCTGTCCCAGTCGAGGGTGATGGCGACGGTCGACGGCACCCGGGTGCCGGCAATCGCCTCGGCTCCCGAGAGCGACGACAGGGCCGCCAGCTCACTGCCCAACTGTTCCACCTCGCGCCACAGCCGCGTGTCGGTTCCGGCGTGCGGGACCAGCCCGGAGTGGAACTTCTCGGAGCCGACCGCGGATTGCCGCCACTGGAAGAAGAGGACGCCGTCGGCGCCTCGGGCCACGGACTGGTAGGACCAGGCTCGCATCTGCCCGGGCGCTTTCGCGGCATTCTGCCGCCGCCAGTTGACAGCGCTCGGCGCCTGCTCCATCAACAGCCACGGCGCCCCACCGCCGAGCGAACGCATGAGGTCGCGCACCATCGCGGCGTACGCAGGCGCGTCGGGGTCGGCGGGATCGGGGTAGGTGTCGTCGCTGACAATGTCGACTTCGCGCGCCCACGCCCAGTAGTCCACGGCCTTGAAGAACCCCATGAAGTTCGTGGTGACGGGTATCGCGGAGCGGTCGCGGATGATGGCGGCCTCCGCCCGGTAGCAGGCGAGGAGTTCGTCGTTGGAGAACCGGTCGAAGTCGAGCAGTTGGGTGGGGTTGCGGAAGGTGGGTGCCGCCCGCGGCGGCGAGACTTCGTTGAACGAGTCGTATCGTTGCGACCAGAACGCTGTGCCCCAGACCCGATTGAGCTCCTCGACGTCGCCGTACTTTGCGCGCAGCCAGTCCCGGAAGGCCTCGGCGGAGACCTCGCAGTAGCAGTGGCTGACGTGGCAGCCGTATTCGTTGTTGACGTGCCACAACTCAAGCGCCGGATGGTCCGCGTAGCGTTCGACAATGCGCCGAACGAGTTCCGCTGCCTTCTGGCGGTACACGGGTGAGCTCGGGCAGTACTGCTGCCGGCTGCCCACCGAGAGTCGCACGCCGTGCTCGGTCACCGGCAGGGTCTGGGGATACCGCAGCGCCAGCCAGGGTGGCGGTGACGCCGTCGCGGTCGCGAGGTCGACCCGCACACCGTTGGCGTGCAGCAGGTCGAGCACCTCGTCGAGCCAGGTGAAGTCGTAGTCCCCTTCACGGGGTTCCAGCCGCGCCCAGGAGAACACCCCCACCGTCGCAAGCGACACGCCCGCCCGGTTCATCAGACGCACGTCTTCGTCCCAGATCTCCCTCGGCCACTGCTCCGGGTTGTAGTCCCCTCCGTACCAGATCGTCATGATCAACCTTTCACTCCACCGCTGGCCAGACCGGACTGCCAGTAACGCTGTAAGAACAGGAACGCGATGACCAGCGGGAGGATCGACACGAACGATCCCGTGATCACCGTTGAGAACAGCGCCTGGGAACCGCCGCCCGCCGACGCCGCGGACTGAAGCTGGGCCAGGCCCACGGTGATGGGGTAGAGCTCGGAACTGTTGAGCATGATCAGCGGCAGGAAGTAGTTGTTCCAGGTCGCCACGAGGGAGAACAGGAACACCGTGACCAGGCCAGGGCCGAGCAGGCGCAGGCCGACCTGGGCGAAGATCCGGAACTCTCCGGCGCCATCCACCCGTGCCGCCTCGATGAGGCCGTCGGGAATCGCATCGGCCGCATAGACCCGCATCAGATAGACCCCGAAGGGGCTCACCAGCGACGGGATGATGACCGCCCACGGAGTGTCCGTCAGGCCCGCCTGGGAGAACAGCAGGTAGGTCGGCAGCGCGAGGGCGGTCAACGGGATCATCACGGCGCCGAGGGTCGCGCTGAAGAGCAGCTTCTTGCCGGGGAAGTCGTATTTCGCGAACGAATAGCCCGCCATGGTGGCCAGGAGTGTGGCACCGGCCGCGGACACGAACGCGTAGACGAAGGTATTGAGCATCCAGCGCAGGAAGATCCCGTCGCGCACGGTGAAAAGCGTCTGCAGGTTCTCCCACAACGAGAAGTCCCCGCCGAACCACATGCCGAACGTCGAGAAGAGCGCGGAGTTGTTCTTCGTCGAGGAGACGAATAACCACCACAGCGGGAGCACGAAGTACAGAACGCACAGCCACAGCAGAACTGTGAGCAGCAGGCTGCGGCGCCCCTCCGGCGAGTACCGGCGAGCGGTGCGAGGCGGGGACTGCGTGCCGTCGCTCTCGTTGTCCGTTTTGATCAGGCTCGTGTCGATGGAGGTCATGGCTCAATTCCCCTTTCAGCGAGGCCCACCCGTTCCCGGCGTTCCCCGGCGAGTTGGACGAAATAGGAGACGATGGCGATCACGACCCCGAGGAGGAAGGCGATGGCGGCCGCGTAGTTCAGCTCCTGGTTGATGAAGGCGAGGTTGTAGGCGTAGTAGTTCGGCGTGAACGAGGTTGAGATCGCGTCGGGGGCGATTGCGTTCAGCAGGCTCGGCTCGGCGAAGAGCTGGAAGGAGCCGATGATCGAGAAGATCACGGTGAGCATGAGCGCCGGCCTGATGGCAGGGATCTTGATGCTCCACGCCAGCCGGAACTGGCCGGCGCCGTCGATCTCGGCCGCCTCGTAGAGTTCGGCGGGGATCGACCGGAGGGCCGCATACATGATGATCATGTTGTAGCCGACGAACTCCCAGGTGACGATGTTCATCATCGAGCCGAGAATGGACTCCGGGGAGAGGAAGTCCGGAGTCCCGAGCCCGACCGCCCGGGAGATCTGGGCGATCGGTCCGAAGTCGGGGCCGTACAGGTAGCCCCACATCAGCGTGGCGACCACCGCCGGAACCGCATACGGCACGAAGATCAGCAGGCGCACGGCTTTGGATCCCCGCCCGCGAGCGCTGTCGAGCGCCAGGGCCAGGAACAGGGCCAGGCCGAGCATGATCGGCACCTGGATGATGAAGAACAGGCCGACCCGGCCGAGTCCGGCCAGGAATGCGGAGTCGGTGAGGGCACGGACGTAATTGGCCAGGCCCGCGAAGACGTCACCGCCGATCAGTTTGCTCTCGAACAGGCTCAGGTATCCCGCGTACACGAGGGGGACGACAAGCATCGTGATGAACACGATGAAAAACGGCACCAGAAACAGGTAGGCGGCGAGGCGCTGCTTGCGCTTCATCGGATTGGCGCGCTTTTTCAGCGGGGGTGCGGAGGCGGGGCGCTCGCTGGCGAGCGCCGGGGAGTGCGTCATAACGACTCCTTCGGGGAGTGACAGACCGGTCGGACCGGCCGATGCGATGCGGTGGGAGCCGGGCGCCCGCCGACAGGACAGCGGACGCCCGGCGGGGTGTTACTCGACGGTGAAGCCCTGGTCGGTGGCGTACTTCACGAGCTGGTCCTGCCAGACGTCGAGCGCGCCGGAGATGTCACCCTTGTCGGCGATCACGGTTCCCACGGTGTCCTCGTAGGACGAGTACACGTAGTCCATATACGGCAACCACTGGAAGTCCGTGTCGACGGTCTGCGAGATCTCGGCGAACAACTCGTTCACCTTCTGGCCACCGTAGAACTCCGACTCCTGATCGACGAAGGCCGGATCCTCCAGCACAGACACCTGCGGCGGGAACAGGAACTGCTCCGTCGCGAGTCTCATGGCCGATTCTTCGTCGTTGTTGATGAACTTCGCGAGCTCGTAGGCGGCGATCTTGTTCTCGCTGGACGCGAGCACGGCATCGGATGACCCGCCCCAGTTGCCGGAGACCTCGTCGCCCTCGTTCCACTGCGGCAGCGGAGCCGCACGCCACAGGCCCGTGGTGGCTTCCGCCGTGCCCTGCAGGAAGATCGGCCCCCACGCGGCTGTCAGCCAGCCGGCGTATTTGCCGCTGGCGAGACCCTGGTACCACTGGTCCTGGAAGTCGACGTCGGTGGAGATCAGGTCCTGCTGGATGAGGTCGGTCCAGTAGTCCGCGACTTTCTTCGCCTCGTCGCTGTTCACGTCGATCGACACGGTCTCGCTCCCGTCATAGCCGAAGGGCTTGACACCCGCCTGCCAGAGGAAACCGATCATCTGACCGGCCTGGGTGGCGCCGACGTTCGAGATGTACGAACCCGTCGTGTCCTTGACCGTCTTCGCCGCGGCCGCATAGTCGTCCCAGGTCGCGGGCGGTTCGGTGATGCCCGCCGCCGTCAGGATGTCTTCCCGGTAGAGATTGCCCATCGGGCCGACGTCCTGGGGAATCGCCCACACCTCGTCATCGGGCGACACCTGGTTCCAGGCCCAGTCGACGTAGTCGGACGAGAGGTCGTCCGCACCGTAGGCCGTCAGATCGAGCAACGAGTTGTTGAGCACAAACGACGGGATGTACTGGTACTCGATCTGGGTGACGTCCGGTGCGCCCTCGCCGGCCTCGATGGCGCTGCGCAGCTTCTGGTAGTGAGGGAGGCCCTGGCCGACGTTCTCGACCGTGACGTCGATTGCGGGGTACTTCGCCTCGAAGAGCGCGACCTCGTTCTCGATGTCGGGGACCCAGGTCCAGAATGTCAGTTTCGTGGGGGTGGTCATCGCCGTGTCGATGTCGTCCTGGCTGACCGATTCCTGGGTGGACTCGTCGCTGGAACTCGGCGTGCACCCGGTAACGAGTAGCCCGATCGACACGGCGCCCGTAACCAGCGCCACTGCTGTTCTCCGTGCCTTCTTGTTCATGATCACTCTTTCTGTGGTTGGTTGGATCGCAGGATCCCGGGGGTGCTCACTGGCTGAGAAATGTCCGAGTCGACCATGCGGTCAGTGAGACTTCTGTGCCCGTCTGGAGGACTGCTCCGGTGACGGTGTCGGAGACGGTGACCGCGAGCGTGATCGCCTGCGGCTCCCATCCCCAGTTGAAGACGAACCAGGCGCGTCGCCCGTCGGGAAGCGCGCCGGAGGCCACCGTCACGGGCTCCGCGGTGTCGCCCGCGAGTTCGTGTCCGTGCCCGGCCGCCGCAGCCCAGCGGACGAGTCCGCCGGCCAGGGCCGGACCGGGCACGCAGCCCACGACGGTGACTCGACCGCCATCGACGGCGCGGCTTGTCACGGCCGGGAAATCGCCGAAACGCGGGTGGACGTAGCGGGCGAGTACCTCGGCGTCGTCGGCGATGAGGCCGTCGATCCACAGCCGTGCCACGGCGCCAGCGGGCAGGTGCAACTCGCCTGTCGTGGAGGTGACCGGGACGTCCTGCTCGAGATTGGAGTACTCGTCATAGCGGCTGCCGGCCAGGTCGGCCAGGCGGGGCGGGGAGACCTCCACGCGAGCACGGGCTTCTTCGTCGGCATACCCGGTGCGCGGGCCGACGATGAGATGGCCGCCGGCGGCGACGTAGTCCCGCAACAGCGCAAGCTCCGCATCCGTTGTCACGTAGACCCCGGCCGCGATCAGCACGGGGAATCGGGCCGCGAGTGCGTCGGCGCCGATCCCTGTCGCCTGATTGAGGTGGAGCAGTCGGGTTTGCCGGCCTGCCTCGATGGCACCTCGCTGGAACGCATCGACGATCTTCTCGTAAGACTGGAAATCGGGGAGCCCGTGCGCGCGCAGGAATGGGGTGAACTGCATCGCGTTTCGGCTCGGATTGGACCAGAGGACCGCAATATCCGCATCCGGTTCGAAGCCGTCCAGCGTTGTGCCGATCCGGGCGAGTTCACCGCCGATCTCGGCGATTTCCGAGTAGACCCGACCGGGGACCAGGCTGTGCGGGAGCACTCCGCCCCAGTAGGTCTCGATCCCATAGGGCAGCGTGTGCCAGTGCCAGTACTCGATCATGGCCGCTCCGCGGGATATGAACGCGTAAGCGGCCTGCTTCAGTTGGCCAGGATAGGGCGGGAAGTTCGTGTCGGAGTGCCCGATCGACTGGGCGTTCGTCTCGGTGACAAGGTAACGACCCTGCTTCGACGAATACATCCGGTCCGCCTGGCGGAAGAGCGCGGGGACGCCCGTCGTCGTCCAGTCGCTCAACTGCGGCAGGTCGAGCGTGGCATCAAGACGGTCCTGCATGCCGTAGTAGGGATTCCCCGCGGTGATATCCAGAGCCCGGCTCACCCGCTCGTCGTCAAGAGCAGGGCGCCCGTACTGCAAACAGGTGGTCACGAACTGGCCAGGACGACTGTACTCGCGCACCAGGTCGGCCTGCCAGGTGATGAACTCGGTCGTGAGGTCGCTCTGGAAGCGTCGCCAGGCGAGGTCGTAGTGGGGGAACGAATTGCCGTCCGGCCGCCACAGCTGAGACCACTCGGTGATGCGGTGCGACCAATAGGTGAGGCCCCAGTCCCGGTTGAGGGAGTCCACGGTGCCGTGCCGGCTGCGGAGCCGGCTCACGAATTCTTCGAAGACATGGTCGTTATGGAACAGTTCGAGCCCGGGTTCGTTGTCGACCTGGAACCCGATCACGGCGGGGTGACCGGCGTATCGTCCGACGACGGCACGGATGACCCGTTCTGCGTATCTTCGGAAGTCCGGGTGCGTGAAGTCGATCTCCTGACGGCCGCCCCAGGGGATGGCTTCACCCGTACGGCGTTCCGCGGCGATCTCGGGATGCGCGACCTGCAGCCAGGGCGGGACCGCGTAGGTCGGAGTGCCGAGGATCACCTGGATGCCGCGCCGATGGGCGCCGTCCAGCACCGGCGCCAGCCAGTCCAGGTCGAACTCTCCGTCCCGGGGTTCCCAGGTGGACCACACCGATTCCCCGACCCGGATCACGTTGATCCCGGCCTGGTGCATGAGGTCCAGATCGGTCTCGACACGGTCGGTGAGGTGGTACTCCGGGTAGTAGGCAACGCCGAAGAGGAGGCCGCTCCTGGGCTGGACGGGGAGTGCAGAGTTCACATGATCCTCACTTCGTTGTGGGGTGTCAGGGTGGTTCCGGATGGAGCTGATGATGGACTATGTTTTCGATCACATTGGGTAGGATCTAGGATGTTGTCGATAACATCGGTTGTCAAGGGTCAAAATGGTCCAGAGAATCTACTGACGACCTGGCTGCGCCGATGCCCCGCGACCGAGAGACGAGAGGACGGCAATGAGCACACGCGCAGATCCACTCGGAGCCGGCGGCGCAGGCACCCGCGGAAGGGCCGCAACCATTTACGA
The DNA here is from genome assembly GCF_004210215.2 of Cryobacterium sp. SO1. Lineage (NCBI taxonomy): Bacteria > Bacillati > Actinomycetota > Actinomycetes > Micrococcales > Microbacteriaceae > Cryobacterium > Cryobacterium sp. SO1. The sequence goes on along the minus strand of NZ_CP067394.1, from coordinate 1,969,145 downwards.
CGTCGCCCAGGCCGCCGGGGTGTCGCACCAGACCGTGAGCCGGTTCCTCAGGGGATTCGAGGGGATTCGTCCGGAGACCAGGGAACGGGTCGTCCAGGCGCTCGCCGACCTGGGCTATCGCCCGAATCTCACTGCGCGCAGCCTCAAGTCGGGGCGGTCGCACCGCATCGGGGCGCTGACTCACGAGATTTCGCTGGTCGGCCCGAGCCGCATCGTGGAAGGCGCGAGCATCGCCGCCCGCGAAGCGGGCTATGTGCTGGACATCGTGTCGCTTGACAGCCGCAATCCTCGCGCGATCGAGGACTCCCTCGCGCTCATCACCCAGCACGATCTGGCCGGTGTCCTCGCTCTCGCCGTCACCGACGAGATGACGAGGGCCTTCGCCGCGGCGCCCTTCCGCGTACCCGCCTACGTCGCCGCGGAGTCCGAGGGGGTTCCAGACGACCCGCGAGGCATCCTTTCTCGGGTCGGCATTCCGATGCTCGTCGCACACCTCGCCGAGCTGGGGCACCGGCGCTTCGTGCACATCGCCGGACCGTCAATGTGGTCCGCCGCGCGTAATCGGGTCTGTGACTACGAGGCAGCCCTTGAGGCTCGCGGCCTCCGGTCGGTCGGCATCCTGCATGGCGACTGGTCAGCGGCCTCCGGTTACCGCGCCATCAGCGAGCTCGCTCGGATCCCCGACGCGACAGCGTTCCTCGCCGCGAACGATCAGATGGCACTCGGGGCGATGCTCGCCCTGAAGGAACGCGGCTTGCGGATTCCTACCGACGTCAGCGTCGTCGGTGTTGACGACATCGCCGAGGCCGCGTTCTTCGATCCGCCGCTGACCACCTTACGGAACGACTTCGAGGGGCAGGGCCGCGCCGCGGTGTTCCAGCTCCTGGCCCGGATCGAGAACACTGAGGTGGCACCGATGTCGGTGCCTGCCCCGGAGCTCGTCATCCGGCGGTCGGCGGGAGCGGCTCCGCAGCGGTAGCCGAGCGCGGCGTTCAATCTGGGAGGGTCGACACCCGCGCGTTAACGAGACAGGGCCGGATCCTAAGATCCGGCCCGTGAACTGTCTCAACCAGTTCTCGTTGACTGCTGTCTTACCAACAATCTCCGTGTCCGAGGGGGGACTTGAACCCCCACGCCCTATACGGGCACTAGCACCTCAAGCTAGCGCGTCTGCCATTTCCGCCACCCGGACTGGATGTTTCGGCCGCAGTTATGTTTTGCTGCCGGGGAACAACTTAGCACGGATCCAAAGCCCGTCCGGACACCGCCGGGTGCCACGGGCACCCCCCGGCCCCACCGGTACTCCGCATGAGCCAGTTGGCCGTCTGCCGGGCCCCGATGCCCGGTAGCGTGAACTGCATGACAGCACCTGCCCCCACCCCGGCTTCGGCCGACACGCTCGACCTGACTGCCGAGATCGCTCGCGACCTGATCAGGTTCGATACGACAAATTACGGTGAGGGCCGGTCCAACGGCGAGACGGATGCGGCGGAATACGTGGCTGCGAAGCTACGCGAGCTCGGCCTTGCGCCCGAGTTGTTCGACTCGGAGCCGGGCCGCACCAGTGTGGTGGCCCGGGTGCCCGGTCGCGACCGCGGCAAGGGCGCGCTGGTGGTCCACGGCCACCTGGATGTGGTTCCGGCCGAACCGGCGAACTGGTCGGTGGACCCGTTCGGCGGGGTGATCAAGGACGGCATGCTGTGGGGCCGTGGTGCGGTGGACATGAAGAACATGGACGCGATGATCCTGGCTTCCCTGCAGGATGTGCTCGGTCAGGGCGGCCAGCCCGAACGGGACCTGGTCGTGGCGTTCTTCGCCGACGAGGAGGCCGGGGGAGTGTTCGGTTCGCACCACCTCGTCGACACTCGTCCAGACCTGTTCGCGGGGGCCACCGAAGCCATCAGCGAGGTCGGCGGTTATTCGATCACCGTCGGCGGCGAACGTGCTTACCTGCTGCAAACGGGTGAGAAGGCTCTCATCTGGCTCAAGCTCGTGGCACACGGTCCGGCCGGGCACGGCTCCAGATTGGTGACCGACAACGCGATCACCCGGCTCGCCGAGGCGGTAGCGAAGGTCGGCCGTCGCCAGTGGCCGATCCGCCTGACGAACACCACCAGTCAGCTGCTCTCCGAGATCGCCAGGATACTGGGGGTCGAGCCTCAATCGATGGGCCCGGATGAGCTGGCCCTGGCTACCGGCACCGCGTCCGGCTTCATCCAGGCGAGCCTGCGCACCACCATGAACCCGACGGTGCTGCGGGCCGGCTACAAGCACAACGTCATCCCCGACCGCGCGGAGGCCCTCATCGACGTGCGTTCCCTGCCGGGCGAGGAAGACGCGGTGTTGGCCGAACTCGCCGAAATGGTCGGCCCGGACATTGAAATCGTGGTGATGCACCAAGATGTGGGGCTGGAGACCGAATTCGCCGGCCCGCTGATCGACAAGATCGTGTCGACCCTCCAGATCCACGACCCCGGCGCGCCCGTACTGCCGTACCTGATGCCCGCCGGCACCGACAACAAGGCGCTGAGCAAACTGGGCATCAAAGGATACGGCTTCGCCCCGCTGAAGCTCCCAGCAGATTTGGACTTCCCGGCGCTGTTCCATGGCGTTGATGAGCGGGTGCCGCTGGACGCATTAGTGTTTGGCAGGACGGTTCTGACCGATCTGCTGTCGACGTACTAGCCCACTGTCGCGCTACCGGCCAGCACACAGCACAAGCGAAACGAGTATCACGTGGACTTCATCAATGCGGTCATCCTGGGCCTGGTTCAGGGACTGACCGAGTTCCTGCCGGTCTCCTCCAGCGCCCACATCAGTATCGTGGGCCAGTTCCTGGGCACCGGAGAGGACCCCGGCGCCCGGTTCACCGCGATCACGCAGATCGGCACGGAGGCCGCCGTCGTGATCTTCTTCTGGCGTGACATCGTGCGCATCATCGGCCAGTGGGCCAAGTCCCTCGTCGGCAAGGTGCCGCGCGGCGACGACGACGCCCGGATGGGCTGGCTGATCATCCTCGGCACCCTGCCCATCGTCATCCTGGGCCTGCTCTTCCAGGACCAGATCGAAACCAGCCTGCGCAACCTCTGGGTCACCGCGATCATGCTCATCGCCTTCGGTGTGCTGCTGGGCATCGCCGACTACGTCGGAGCGAAGCGTCGTCAGCTGGGCGACATCACCGTCGGGCACGGCGTCATCTTCGGTTTCGCTCAGGCGCTTGCGCTCATCCCGGGCGTCTCCCGTTCCGGCGGCACCATCACGGCCGGCCTGTTCCTCGGCTACGAACGCGCCGCGGCCGCTCGCTACGCGTTCCTGCTCGCCATCCCCGCCGTTCTCGGCAGCGGCTTCTACCAGGTGTACAAGTCGATCAAGGAACCCTGCGTTGCCGCCGCCGCGAACTGCACGCCGGAGTTGTTCGGCCCCTGGGAGACCCTCGTCGCCACCGTGGTCGCGTTCGTCGTCGCCCTGTTCGTCATCGGTTTCTTCATGAACTACATCTCCAAGCGCAGCTTCCTGCCGTTCGTCGTGTACCGCATCGCGCTCGGCGTCGTCGTCATGGTCCTGCTCGGCACCAACGTCATCACCGCGTAGTTAGGCTGGATACATGCGCGCCTGGTCACATCCCGTCATCCCGTCGATCCCGGGAGCGTCCGACGCTCCTCGCCTGCACGACACGGCGACGGACTCGATCGTCGAAGCCAAGCCCAACGATGTGGCCAGGCTGTACGTCTGTGGGATCACCCCGTACGACGCCACCCACCTCGGCCACGCGGCCACCTATCTCGCCTTCGACACCCTGCAGCGGGTCTGGCTGGACGGCGGCTACCGGGTGCACTACGCCCAGAACGTCACCGATGTCGACGACCCGCTCCTGGAGCGGGCCACGGCCACCGGCGTCGATTGGCGCGAGCTCGCCGCGTCACAGACCGATTTGTTCCGGGCCGACATGGAGTCCCTCGGCATCATCCCGCCGAACGACTTCGTGGCTGTGACCGACGTCATCGACGATATCAGCGCCGCGGTGCTGCAGCTTCGCGAGTCCGCGCTGGCGTACCGGGTGTCCACGCCGGATGCGTTGCCGACGCCCGACGGGCCCGGCGCCGACCTGTACTTCGACATTCGGGCGGCCGAACGCCAGGCACCGTGGACGCTCGGCGAGGAGAGCAACTACGACGTCGAGACCATGCTCACCCTGTTCGCCCAGCGGGGCGGCGACCCCGACCGCGCCGGTAAGCGCGACCGGCTCGATCCGCTGCTGTGGCGCGCCGCGAGGGCGGGGGAGCCGGCCTGGGAGTCACCCGTCGGCGCCGGCCGTCCAGGTTGGCACATCGAGTGCTCGGTCATCGCCCTCGCGGAGCTCGGCACCGATTTCACCGTGCAGGGCGGCGGCAGCGACCTGATCTTCCCGCACCACGACATGAGCGCCGGCCACGCCGCCGCGCTGAGCGGGCATCCGCTGGCGAAGGTGTACAGCCACACGGGCATGGTCGCCTACCAGGGCGAGAAGATGAGCAAGTCGCTGGGCAACCTGGTGCTCGTCTCCAGGTTGCGGGCCGCGGGCAGCGACCCGCGGGCTATCCGCCTGGCACTGTTGGCGCAGCATTACCGCACCGACTGGGAATGGACCGCCGCGCAGCTCGCGGACGCCGAGGCCAGACTGGCCGCGTGGACGCTGGCCTTCAGCCCGAGCGCCGCCGGCGGGTCCGTGTCGGCGTTCGAGAGCGCTGCCGCGGTCGTCGAGCGGATGCGCGCCGCGCTGGTCACCGACCTCGACACCCGGGGCGCCCTGGCGGCTGTGGACGAGGCGGTGGCCGCCGGGGTGGACGACCGCGCCCTCATCGCCGCCGCGATCGACGCGCTCCTCGGCGTCAAGCTCTAGCGAGTTGCCCGACTGCGGACGAATTGCTCCGCCGAACCGGGGCAGGTCGTCCACACGAGGGCACCTCTGTCACGCGGTTTAGGGCTGACGCGGCTCCGGGCCGGACCCCGGGCGACCCTCGGCCCAGCCGCCAGGCCCCTCGCCGCGCTTGCGCAGGTACCGCTCGAACTCCTGGGCGATGGCCTCGCCGCTCGCCTCCGGCGAATCGACAGTGTCCCTGGCCTGTTCGAGCTGGCCGATGTACGCGGCCATCTCCTCGTCCTCAGCGGCGAGGGCATCGATACCCGTCTCCCACTCCGAGGCGTCGGTGACCAGATCGCCGCGGGGGATGACCACGTCGATGATCTCCTCGAGCTTGTCGATCAGCGCGAGCATCGCCTTGGGGGACGGCGCGTTGTGCACGTAGTGCGGCACCGACGCCCAGATCGACAGGCTCGGAATGCCGACGGTCTCGGCCGCCGAGGCCAGCACGCTGAGGATGCCGACCGGGCCCTCGTAGCTGCTGCGCTCGATCTGCAGCTCGGCACGGACCTCGGGGTTGTCGCTGGAGACGAAGATCGAGATCGGACGGGTGTGCGGCACATCCGCCAGCATCGCGCCCAGGAAGACGATCCCGCTCACATCGGCCGCGAGGGCGGAGTCCAGGATCTCGGCCGTGAAGCTCTTCCAGCTGCGGGACGGTTCGGTGCCGATGAGCAGGTAGATGTTGCCGGCGTTGCTGCCGCTCACCTTCAGGTGTGCGTCCTCGGCCAGCGGCAGGCCGCTGCTGCCGGGAACTGCCGGACCGTACATGACCGCGCTGGGCCATTCGATCACCCGGTTGCCGTCCTCATCGGTGGAGATCGTGGGCCGGTTGAACTGGTAGTCGAAGTACAACTCGGGGTCGATGCGCTTGACCTCGGCCACGTCGAGAAGGTCCTTCAGCGTATTCACGGCGCCCGTTGCGGCCTCACCCGCATCGTTCCACCCTTCGAAGGCGACCACCAGGAGACGCCCGCTGAGGAACCCATTGCCGTCTGTCACTTGCGTAAAACCTCGTGTATTCCGGCCGCCAGGACGAGGTGGCCTCCTTCAAGGATAGGCCGTGCCCCCTAAACTTGAACCCCGTGACACTGATCCCCGCATTCTCGTCCCCACCAGCTGCCGTTCTCTGGGACATGGACGGCACCCTGGTCGACACCGAACCGTACTGGATGCGAGCCGAACACGAGCTCGTGGAGTCCTTCGGCGGCACCTGGACCCACGCCGACGCGATGCTCCTGGTCGGCTCCGGCCTGCTCGGGTCAGCCGCCATCCTGCAGAACCGGGGCGTGAACCTGGCCGCGGAGGCGATCGTTGACCTGCTCACCACTCGGGTGCAGGAACAGCTCGCCTCGGCGGGCATCCCGTGGCGCCCCGGCGCGCACGAGCTGCTCACCGAACTGCACACCGCGGGCGTGCCGATGGCCCTGGTGACGATGTCCGAACAGCGGATGGCCCGCCAGATCGCCGGGATCGTCGGCTTCGACGCCTTCACCACCATCGTCTCCGGCGACATGGTGCAGCAGAGCAAGCCGCACCCGGAGTCCTACCTCACGGCAGCGGACGAGCTCGGCGTCAACCCCGGGCACTGCGTCGCCATCGAGGATTCGCTGCCCGGTGTCGCCGCGGCCGTCGCGTCCGGCGCCGTCGTCGTCGCGGTGCCGCACATGGTCCCGATCCTGCCCAGCGAGCACTACACAGTCCTGGACACCCTGTCCGGCACGACCCTGGCCTGGCTGAACGAGCTCTACGGCTCCCGCCGGTCTGCCCTTCTCTCTCCCCTCAGCAGCACCGAGGCCCGCCCCACCACACCCAAGGACGCAACACGCGCATGAGCGACAACCAGGTCATCCAGAACAGCGGTCCGTTCCGCGCCGGCGACAGAGTGCAGCTGACCGGCCCCAAGGGCAAGCTGAACACCATCACGCTCGAACCGGGCAAGACCTTCCACACCCACCGGGGCATCCTCGAACACGACGACATCATCGGCCTGCCCGACGCCTCCGTCGTCACCAACAACGTGGGCGTCGAACACCTCGCCCTGCGTCCGCTGCTCATCGACTTCGTGATGAGCATGCCGCGCGGCGCGGCCATCATCTACCCCAAGGACGCCGCCCAGATCCTCGCCCAGGCCGACATCTTCCCCGGCGCCACCGTGGTCGAGGCCGGGGTCGGCTCCGGCGCGCTGTCGCTCTGGCTGCTGCGAGCGATCGGCCCGGCCGGCACCCTGGCCTCCTTCGAACGCCGTGAGGAGTTCTCCGATGTGGCCAGGGCCAACGTCGCCACCTTCCTCGGCGCCGACCCGCAGAACTGGACCATCACCCTCGGTGACCTCGCCGACACGCTGCCGGAGACCATGCCCGCGCAGTCCGCGGACCGGGTGGTGCTGGACATGCTCGCTCCGTGGGAGTGCATCGATGTCGTCTCCGACGCCCTCAAGCCCGGCGGAGTCCTGCTCTGCTACGTGGCCACCGTCACCCAGCTGTCCCGCGTCGCCGAGGCGATCCGCGCCACCGGCAACTACACCAACCCCGACTCGCACGAGACGATGGTGCGCGGCTGGCACGTGGAGGGCCTCGCGGTTCGCCCGGACCACCGGATGATCGGGCACACCGGCTTCCTCATCACTGCCCGCCGGCTCGCGCCGGACACGATCCTGCCCGAACTCAAGCGCCGCCCCTCGAAGACCGACTTCAGCGACGCCGATGTCGAGCTGTGGACGCCCGGCGCCCTCGGCGAACGGTCCGTCAGCGCCAAGGTGATGCGCAAGCGCAATCGCACGGCCGAGAACGGTGCAGCGCTCTCCAAGGCTCGGGACCTCGACGCCGGATAGGATGGGTCTGGCTCGCCGCCCGCACCAGCGGTTTCCGCCAGCACTCACCCCGCAACTCACTCGACGGCATCACGCTGCCGCCTCCCCGTACCGAAATGAGGACCCGTGCGTAAAGTTCCCGCACTTATCGCAACCGCCGGCCTGGTGCTCGCGACCCTGACCGCCTGCAGCCCCGGCCCCGCCAACGCCGACTGCACCGCTCCGGTGTCCTCCGGCGACGCGTCCGAGCTGGTCTCGGTGACGGGAGAGATCGGCTCCGCACCCACGGTCGACTTCCCGACCCCGCTCAAGACCGACGCCACCCAGCGCAGCACGATCATCGAAGGTACCGGTCCGGGCCTGGTCGAGGGTCAGAAGGTGCAGGTCGACCTCAGCGTCTTCAACGCCACCACGGGCGAGGCCATCGAGCAGAGCACCTACGACGGCACCAGCATGGCCAGCTTCGTGCTCAACGACCAGACCCTCACCGGCCTGACCGACGGTCTGCTCTGCGCCCAGGTCGGGTCGCGGGTCGCCGTCGTCGCCTCCGCCGAGGACGCCTTCGGCGCGGCCGGCGGCAACGCCGACATTGGCGTGGCCGCCGACGACTCGCTCGTGTTCGTGCTCGACGTCGTGAAGTCCTACCTCACCCGCGCCGACGGCGCCGACCAGCTCCCTATCGCCGGGCTGCCCGCCGTGGTCCTAGCCGAGGACGGCACCCCAGGCATCACCATCCCCTCGGCCAAGCCGCCGACCGATCTGAAGGTCGGCGTGCTCAAGAAGGGCGACGGCGAGACCGTCACCGACGGTTCCACGGTCACCGTGCACTACACCGGCGTGGTCTGGGACACTGATGAGGTCTTCGACTCCAGCTGGGCCGCCGGCGCTCCGGCCGCGTTCGTTGCCGCTGACGGTTCGACCACCGAGGGCGGTGTAATCCCCGGCTTCGCCAATGCCCTGATCGGCCAGACCGTCGGGTCGCAGATCGTCGCCGTCCTCCCGCCCGACCAGGCCTACGGCGACCAGGCAACCGACACCATCCCGGCCGGTTCCACCCTGGTCTTCGTCGTGGACATCCTCGGCGTCGACTAAGACACCCGCCGGAAGCCTCTCGGCCCGTCCCACGTTCCCCGCGGGAAGGGCCGGGAGGCCGGCGCAGCACCGATAGGATCGCGTACGTGTCGCCCACTCCAGAACAGCCGCATCCCGTCACTGTCGAGGAACGCCTCTTCAGCCTGGTCCTTGCGCTCATCGCCACCCAGATCGGCCTGACCAAGACCGATATCCTCTCGACCGTGCAGGGCTACCGGCAACGCTTCCGGATCGGCGCCGACAACGCCAGCCTCGAGCGGCAGTTCGAACGGGACAAGGACGACATCCGCGAGCTCGGGATCCCCCTGGAAACGATCGAGTCGCCCGATGACCCGGGCAGTAATCACCACCTGCGCTACCGGATCCCCAAGGGGCTCTACGACCTGCCGGCGGACATCGCCTTCTCGCCCGACGAGATCATGCTGCTCAAGCTCGCCGCCGCGGTCTGGCGCGAGGGATCACTGTCGGCCGAGTCCCGCCGCGCCCTCACTAAACTCAATTCGCTCGGCATCGATTCGAGCGACCCGGTCATCGGGTACGCGCCGTCACTGCGGGCCCGCGAACCGTCCTTCGAGCCGCTGGGCAAGGCCATGGACCGCGGCCAGGTTGTCGCGTTCCTCTACCTCAAGCCGGGCGAGAGCGCACCGCGCCGCCGGGTCGTCGCCCCGCTGGCCGTCGTGCTGCACGAGGGCCGCTGGCACCTGTACGGCGCCGACCAGGATGCCGGCGCCTCCCGCACGTTCCTGCTCTCCCGGATCGTCGGCCCGGTCGTGACCGTGCCCGGCGTCATCAGCCCGCGAGCCGACAACGGCCAGGGCGACCGCGCCCTCGCCGAACTGGACGCACTGTGGCGGGCCCAGGTCGCGCTGATCACCGTCGAACCTGGGTCGGATGCCGCGGTGCGGCTGAGCAAGCGCGGCGAACCCGGCCGCGCCGCCGAAAGCGTCGAACTCCACTACACCGATGTCAACATCCTCGCTGACGAACTAGCCGGCTACGGACCGGAGGTCTACGTGCTCTCCCCGCCCACCCTCATCGACGCCGTCCTTGAGCGCCTGCGCCGGGTACGGGACAGTCACCAGCCGTTGCCGAAGCCGCACGAGGAGGCCGCACGATGACCGCCAAGCCGGCGGCATTCGGCGCCTCGGACAAGCTCACCTTCCTGCTCTCCCTGGTCCCCTTCCTGATGGACCACGACAGGGTCAGCGTCACGGCCGTCGCCGATCATTTCGGGGTCTCCCCGGAGCGGGTGCGCGATGCCGTCAACCTGATCGCGATGTCCGGCGTGCCGGGGGAGACCCGGCAGTACCTGCACGGTGACCTGTTCGACATCCAGTGGGACGAGTTCGAGGCCAACGACAACATCGTGCTCACCCACCTGGTCGCCATCGACGATTCGCCGCGCTTCTCGGCCAGGGAAGCCGCGGCGCTCATCGCCGGGCTGCAGTACCTGTCCGCGCTGCCCGAAAACGGCGACCGGGATGCGATCGCCACCCTGATGGCCAAGCTCACCCGCAGTTCGACGGGCGCGCCCAGCCAGCTCGCCGTGTCACGAACCGACGCCGACGTGACCATCTCGGTCATCCAGGCCGCCGTGCGGGCGGGCACCCAGGTGGAATTCGATTACCTGAACTCCCGCGGCACCGCCGAGCATCGCTGTGTCGACCCGTTGCGGATCGAGTCCGTCGACAACGCCTGGTATCTGCGCGGCTGGTGCCACCTGCGAGAGGCCATGCGCACCTTCCGGCTCGACCGGATGAGCGACCTGCGCTCCACCGCCGTGCCCGCAGACTCGCACGAGGACGGCGTCCTGCTGCCAGACACCCTCTTCGAGGGCTCAGCCGACGACCTCACCGTCACGATCGAGCTTCCAGAGGCTGCCCTCGGGCTCCTCACCGACTACGGCCCCGTGCCCGTCACGCGTGGCGCCGCCGGGGAGCGCTCCAGCGCCCAGCTCCGGGTGTCACACTTCCACGGCCTCAAGCGACTCGTCGCCGGCCTGGCCGGCGTGGTCACCGTGATGGACCCTGGTCTGGCCAGGCAGACCGTCGCCGACTGGGCCGCTGCCGGCGCCGCCCGCTACGACGATGACCGGGCCGACGATGACCGGGCCGACGATGACCGGGTCGACGATGACCGGGCCGACGGGACGTCGGCCTGATGCCGATCTGGTCCTGGATACTGATCTGGACGTTGCTGGTCGCCGGCCTCCTCACCATGCTGGCCTGGTTCGCCGTGCGGCTGTTCCGCAAGCTGACGGCCACCTTCGGCGCCCTCGAAGACCTGGGTGACCAGCTCTCCGAGCTTGACCTGGATGCCGCTGTGGCGCCCGCGCCGTTCCACCCGGCCGTCTTCCGGAACAGACGGGACCTGGCCGCCGCGATCGATCAGGCCCGCATCCAGCGGGCGTACCGGCGGGCGCTCCGTCGGGATCTCTCCATCAGCCGGGGTAAACTGTTACAACACACTTCCTACGAACCAGAGGATCGACCCTCATGTTGAGCAATCTGACCGGATGGCATTTCCTGATCATCCTCGTCGTCATCCTGCTGTTGTTCGGTGCGCCCAAACTCCCCGGGCTGGCCCGCAGCCTCGGGCAGTCGATGAAGATCTTCAAGAGTGAGATCAAGAGCGACACCGTCGACGAGCCCGCCGGAACGACGGCACAGCCGGATTCAGCTGACGGGACAACACGGCCCGTCGCCCCGGGCGACCAGACGAAGCCCTAACTCCCGTGGCCGTACGCACCACCAAGCGTGCGAACCGTGCCGGCACGATGTCGCTCGGTCAGCATCTGATCGAGCTGCGGAAGCGCCTCTTCCGCGCCGCCGCCGGCATCCTCATCGGCGGCATCATCGGCTGGCTGCTCTCCGAGGGCGTCTGGAGCGCCCTGCGTGAACCCATCTACGAGATCATCGAGGCACAAAACCGGAATGCCCAGATCAACTATCCGGACATCACGTCGGCCTTCGACCTGCGGTTGAAGATCGCGTTCTACGTGGGCCTGGTCGTCTCCAGTCCGGTCTGGCTCTACCAGGTCTTCGCTTTCCTGATGCCGGGCCTCACCCGCGGGGAGAAGAAGTACGTCTACGGCTTCGTGCTCACGGCGGTTCCCCTGTTCCTCGCCGGTTGTGCGGCCGGCTGGTTCGTGCTGCCCCAGATCGTCGGCCTGATGACGAGCTTCGCGCCACCCGAGGACGCGGCATTCATCAACGCACAGAATTATCTGGACTTCACCCTCAAGCTGCTGGTCGCGATCGGGATCGCGTTCGTGCTACCCGTCTTCGTGGTCCTGCTCAACCTCGCCGGAGTGATCAGCGCCGCCTCGATCATCAAGTCCTGGCGCATCGCCGTTCTGGTGATCATCCTCTTCACCGCCATCGCCACCCCGGCCGCCGACGTGATCTCGATGTTCATGCTCGCGGTGCCGATGATCGTGCTCTACTTCGCCGCGTACGGAATCGCCTTCCTGCACGACAAACGCGCCGCCCGGCGTGCACTCGCCCTCGAACGGGAGTTGGCGCGCTAGCGCACCAGATGACAGACCTTCAATCACCGGCGGACCGGTACACGGCAGCCCGCCTGCGAGCGCAGACCCCGAAACTCGAGGCCTTCCGGCGCGGCTTGCGATTCGACCTGGATTCGTTCCAACTGGCCGCCGGCGCCTCGCTCGAGGCCGGTCACAGTGTCCTGGTCGCCGCCCCCACCGGCGCCGGCAAAACCGTCGTGGCCGAGTTCGCGATCTACCTGGCCATGCAGCAGCCCACCGCCAAGGTCTTCTACACCGCACCGATGAAAGCGCTGAGCAACCAGAAGTTCCAGGAGCTCGTCGCCGAGTACGGGGCAGACCAGGTGGGCCTGCTCACCGGCGACACCAACGTCAATGCCGGCGCCCGGATCGTGGTGATGACCACCGAAGTGCTGCGCAACATGCTCTACGCCGACTCCGACCTGCTGGCCAACCTCGCCTTCGTGATCATGGACGAGGTGCACTATCTCGCCGACCGCTTCCGCGGCGCGGTGTGGGAAGAGGTCATCATCCACCTGCCGCAGGCGGTACGGATGGTGTCGCTGAGCGCAACGGTCTCCAACGCCGAGGAGTTCGGCGACTGGCTGCAGGCCGTCCGCGGCGATACCGACGTCATCGTCTCCGAAGAACGGCCGGTGCCGCTGGACCAGCATGTGCTCGTCAAGAGCAAGATGCTCGACCTGTTCGACTCGTCCGGTCTGGCCGCAACCCATCGGGTGAACCCTGAATTGGTCCGGCTGGCCCAGGGCGGCGGCCGACCGCTCTCGGACCGGTCCGGCGGTGGCCGCCGGGGCTCCAACCAGAGCCGGTATCACCAGCAACGCGCACAGGCCGAGTCCGGGCGCATGGACCGCGCCGAAATCGTGCGGATGCTCGAGGGCAAGCACCTGCTGCCGGCGATCTTCTTCATCTTCAGCCGGGTCGGCTGCGACCAGGCCGTGCGCCAGGTCCTCCGCGCCGGCGTGCGCCTGACCGACACCGCCGAACGCGAGGAGATCCGGCAGATCGTCGACGAACGCTGCCGCACGCTGCTCGACGAGGACCTCGCGGTGCTCGGTTACTGGGAATGGCTGGACGGGCTCGAACGGGGCGTGGCCGCCCACCACGCCGGCATGTTGCCGGCGTTCAAGGAAGTCGTCGAGGAACTCTTTCAGAAGAAGCTGGTCAAGGCGGTATTCGCCACGGAAACGCTGGCTCTGGGCATCAACATGCCCGCCCGCACCGTGGTACTGGACAAGCTCGAGAAGTTCAACGGCGAGGCGCGAGTGCCGATCACGCCGGGGGAGTACACCCAGCTCACCGGCCGGGCCGGACGCCGCGGCATCGATGTGGAGGGTCACGCCGTCATCCAGTGGCAGCAGGGCCTGGACCCGCAGTCCGTTGCATCCCTGGCCTCCCGGCGCACCTACCCGCTGAACTCCAGCTTCAAGCCGACCTACAACATGGCTGTCAACCTCATCGACCAGTTCGGCCGGGAGCGCACTCGGGAGGTCCTGGAGTCCTCCTTCGCCCAGTTCCAGGCGGACCGGGCCGTTGTCGACCTGGCCCGCCGGGTGCGGCAGCAGCAGAGCTCGCTCGACGGATACGCCACATCGATGGCCTGCCACCTGGGCGACTTCACCGACTACTCCGGTATCCGGCGACGCCTGAGCGACCTGGAACGGGAGAACGCCGCCGCGGACTCGAACGCGCGCGGCCGGGACCGGCGACAGAAGGAACTGACCGCGCTCCGCAAGCGGATGCGGGCGCACCCCTGCCACAGCTGCCCCGAGCGCGAAGCGCACGCCCGCTGGGCGCAGCGGTGGTGGAAACTGACCAGGGAGACCGAGGCACTGACCAGCCAGATCACGGCCAGGACCGGCGCCGTCGCCCGGGTCTTCGACCGGGTGACCGATGTGCTGCTCGGCTTCGGTTACCTCGTGCCCGGTGAGGGCCGCGCCGTGACCCTGAGCGAAAGCGGCCGGATCCTCCGCCGGATCTACGCCGACCGGGACCTGCTCGTGGCCGAGTCCCTGCGCCGTGGTCTGTGGAACTCGCTCGATGCGCCCAGCCTGGCCGCGATGGCCTGCGCCCTGGTCTTCGAACCCCGCCGTGACGAGGGAGAGACCCACGAACGGTTCCTGCCCAAGGGCCCGTTCCGGCCGGCGCTGGATGCCACGCAGATCCTGTGGAGCCAGCTCGACGACCTCGAACGCGACCACAAACTGCCCGGCAGTAACCCCCTCGCCGGCGGCCTGAGCCTGGCGATGTGGAGGTGGGCGCGAGGAGACTCGCTCGGCCTGGTCCTGGAGGAGGCGGAGATGGCCGCTGGGGATTTCGTCCGGTGGACCAAGCAGACCATCGATCTTCTCGATCAGCTCTCGCTCGTCGCCGACGGCCCGGTCGGCCGCACGGCCCGGGTGGCGATGGACTCCATCCGCCGCGGCATCGTCGCGTATTCCTCGGTCGCATAGGCTGTTGAAGTGACGACAGGTTTACTACGCAGCACCGGCCTGCCCCTCTGGGCGGCGCTTCTGCTTGCCGTCGGCGCCGGCGCCATCCTGGACGGGGCTTTCCCGGATCGATCCTGGTGGTTCCTGGCTCCGGTCGGGGTTGCCCTGATGATCCTGGCCCTGCTGGGTCGGGGGTTCTGGACCGGCCTCGTCGTGGGCCTGGTCGCCGGCCTGTCGTTCTGGCTGATCCACATCAGTTGGCTCACCCTCTACCTCGGCCCCGTGCCGTGGCTGGCGCTGGCCGGCCTCCAAGCGATCTTCTTCGGTGTGGGCCTGGCCCTCACCGCGGTGGTCCTGAACTTCGGACCACGGGTCTGGCCGTCCGTCACCGGGCGGCTCGGGGTCCTCCCCGTAGTCGTTGCCGGGTTGTGGACGGCCCGCGAGGCGATCTCGGCGGTGTGGCCCTACGGCGGCTTCGCGTGGGGCCGAGTCGCCATCTCCCAGTCGGAGAGCCCGTTCAACGGGCTCATCGCCTGGGTCGGTATGTCCGGTCTCAGCTTCGTGATGGTGTGGCTGAGCGCCCTGGTCGTCCAGCTGTGCCGGGAGCCGGGTGTGCGGGTATCGGCCAGGTCGGCGATCGCGGTGGCGGCTGTCGCCCTCCTGCTGGCGTTTCCGGCGTGGCCGACCCTGCAGAGCGGCACAGCCCGCATCGCCGCCGTGCAAGGGGCCTCGGATGCCGGCCTGTTCGCCCAGAACGCACCAGGTCAGATCCTGAACGACCACATCTCGGCGACCCTGCCGCTCGTGGGCGAACCGGTGGACTTCGTCGTCTGGCCGGAGAACGGCATCGACGTGGATCCGCTCCGGTCGGCGGACTCGGCCAGGGCGGCCGACTACATCAGCCGGGTCATGGACGCCCCGCTGATCGCGGGCACCATCACGGAGCGCGACGGCAAGTTCTACAACACGTCCCTGCTCTGGAAGGCCGGCGAGGGCGCCGTCGACCTCTACGACAAGGTGCACCCGGTTCCCTTCGCCGAGTACATGCCGGACCGGGCCTTCTGGCGGCCGTTCGCCCCCGACCTGATCGATCTTGTCTCCCGCGACTACGAAATCGGCACCAGGGACAACGTCTTCGACATCGACGGCATCATCGCCGGCATCGCCATCTGCTTCGATATCGCCGATGACCAGCTGGTGCACGAGATGATCAGCGACAACGCCGAAATCATCCTTGCCCAGACCAACAATGCAGACTTCGGTCGCACCGACGAGTCCGTGCAACAGCTGGCGATCGCCCGGCTTCGGGCGATCGAGGCCGGGCGCACCGTGGTGAACATCTCGACCGTCGGAACCAGCGCGATCATCACACCGGATGGTCAGTCGCTGGACAGCCTGCCGACCTGGGAACCGGGGGCGATGGTGCAGACCGTCCCGTTGAGCGTCACGGATACGCCGGCGATGAGCGTTGGTCGTCCGCTGGAGTGGTTCGTCTCCGGCCTGGGCCTCGCGGGGGTTCTGCTTTGCCTGTTCTCGGCCCGGGCACTGGGGAGGACCGATTCCGGCCCCCGGCCGGCCGCGGTGCACTTGCGTGCCGACCGCGCCAGGATACGCAAACGGCGCCGGGGTTAGCCGGCGCCGTCAGGTACGGTGCAGGAAGCAAGGCTTCCCGCCGGGACGGGCTATGCGCCGACCTTCTGGCCGCGACGCTGGCGGAGAACCGTGAGGCGCTCCTCCAGCAGCTCTTCCAGTTCGGCCCTGGTCCGACGTTCCAGGAGCATGTCCCAATGGGTGCGGGCGATCTTTTCGTCGGAGTGGTCCACGACCACGGGCTTCGAATCGACCAACCGGGTCGCCGTCTGGGAGCAGAATCGGCACTCCCATTCGTCCGGCGCCTCAGCCTCGGCGGAGAAAATCATCACCGTCTCGCGCTCGCACGTTGCACACAAGTACGTGTGACTCACGCGTGGGGAAAAGGTCACGCCCTCTTCGCTCTGCAGGCTCTGTGAACCCAACCTCATGCCACGCAAACTACGATCTGCCATCGTGTGGTCTCCTCTCGCGATGCTTTCCTAGTTGTAAACCATCAAGCTGGACGTTATCTTTCCGTTACTGCCCTACTCGCGGGGATCTCTCAGAATCGGTCTGCTCTCATCGGCGTGTCGCCCTCGGTGCCGCGCATCACAGGCGTGCGACCACCTGGGCGGCGAGGTCACAGCGGTCGGTGACGAGGCCGTCGACACCCAGCTCGAGCAGCCGGCACATCAGCAGTGGGTCGTTGACGGTCCAGACGTGCACCTCCACCCCGATTGTATGCATGTGCCCGACCACCCGCGGCGTGACGATGCGGAGCCGCCCGGCGTTGACCGGCACCTGAACGGCGTCGATCCCGCGCAGGATGCGGGGGAGGGCCCAGTACTGACGGAGGGACACGGCGGCCAGCATCAGTGCGACCCCCTGGGCTGACGCGGAGGTCGCGGCGCCGGGGACCTCCCGGAGCACCCGGCGGCGCCGGCTCTCAGAAAAAGAGGTGAGGAGCACCCGGCGGGAGGCCGAAGTCGCCCGGATGGCCCGCGCTGTCGGCGATACCGCGTCGGCGGACTTGACGTCGATATTGAACCGTTCCTCTGGGAACGCGGCCAGGGCCTCCGCCAGGGAGCAGTAGTTCTGCCCCTCGCCCAGGTCGACGCGGCCAAGCTGCGCCATCGTGAGCTCGTTCACGGCGGCGCCGCCATCGGGCAGGACCGGGTCGTGGCTGATCACGGCCACGCCGTCGCGGCTGGCGTGCACGTCCGTCTCCAGGTGCGTCGCCCCGTGCGCGATGGCCTGCAGGAAGGCGAGCAGCGTGTTCTCCGGCGCGTGAGTGCTCAGCCCTCGGTGCGCCAGGATCCGCGGGCCCGGTGGTGACAGGAACGCCGCCCGGTCAGCCGTCATGGCCGCGCCCGGTGCCCTCTCCGGCTGCTGGGGAATCGGCGACGGCACCCGGGTGGGAACCGGGAACCGGATTCGGTCCGAAGGCCCGGCCGATGCCCTTCATCGCCTCGGTCAGCTCGCTCGGCACGATCCAGAGTTTGTTCGCGCTGCCTTCGGCGAGCTTCGGCAGGGTTTGCAGGTACTGATAGGCGAGGAGCTTCGGGTCGGGGTCGCCGTCGTGAATGGCCTTGAATACGGTGGTGATGGCCTCGGCTTCGCCCTGCGCACGCAGCACGGCGGCCTTGGCCTGGCCCTCGGCCTGCAGGATCGACGCCTGCCGGGCGCCCTCGGCGGTGAGGATCGCAGACTGTTTGGTGCCCTCCGCCGTGAGGATCAGCGCCCGACGGTCCCGTTCCGCTCGCATCTGCTTCTCCATCGAGTCCTGGATCGAGTGCGGCGGGTCGATGGCCTTCAGCTCGACCCGGCCGACCCGGATGCCCCATTTGCCGGTCGCCTCGTCCAGCACGATCCGCAGCTGACCGTTGATGTTGTCGCGGCTGGTCAGCGCCTCCTCAAGGTTGAGCCCGCCGACCACGTTGCGGAGCGTTGTCGTAGTGAGCTGCTCCACCGCACCGAGATAGTTCGCGATCTCGTAGGTGGCGGCGCGGGCATCCGTCACCTGGAAGTACACCACGGTATCGATCGAGACGACCAGGTTGTCCTCGGTGATCACCGGTTGCGGAGGAAAGGACACCACCTGTTCCCGCATGTCGATGAGCGGACGCACCCGGTCGATGAACGGCACCAGGATGTTGAGCCCCGGCATCAGGGTCTTGTGGTACTTGCCGAGGCGCTCGACGACACCGGCGTTGGCCTGCGGAATGATGCGAATGGTGCGCACGAGCACCACCACCACGAAGACCAGGACGACGATGATGAGCACCACCACGAAGATCTGGACAAGGAGCTGATCGAGACTGGGCACGTTAGGGGATCCTTTCGTCAGGGACGACAACCGCTGTGGAACCTTCGATGGCGGACACCCGCACCCGCTCTCCTGGGTCGATGCGGGCGGGCGCCCCGCCGGGGGAGAGGCGGGCGGTCCAGGTCTCGCCGTTATCGAGCCTGACCAGGCCGCCCAGGTCGGCGACCGTGGACGACACCCGTCCGCCCATGCCGATCAGGGCGGCGACATTGCTCGGCGGTACCGACGCGGCGTTCCTATTCATCAGGCCCAGCAGTACCGGGCGGATGAGCAGCAGGAGCAGCACCGATACCGCGCCGGCGACGAGGATCTGGACCCACCAGTCCCAGCCGAGCAGGTTCGCGCCCAGGCCGGCGACACTGCCGACGGCGATCATCAGAAACGTGAAATCCAGGGTGAGCAGCTCGATGATCACGCAGACCAGGATGAACACCAGCCACACGATCCACAGGTAGTCGGTCAAATCCACCATGTCGCCGCCCCTCTAAGCGTCGGATGCACACGACGCTAGCACTTGGAGGTGTGGGCCATGTTGGTAGTCTTTATCACCGTGAGCACACCATCGATGAATCCCCTCCAGCCCGGCAGCCTTTCGGGAAAGCGCATCCTCGTCACGGGCTCGTCCCGGGGGATCGGAGCCGACACCGTCGCCTACTTCGCCGAAGCCGGCGCGAAGGTCGTCATCAACTACCGGAACAAGGAAGCGCGGGCCACCAAGCTGGCTGACGCCATCCGCGCCGCCGGCGGGACCGCCATCACCGTGGCCGCTGACCTCACCGACGCCGAGTCCGTCTCGGCGATGTTCGACACCATCCGCGCCGAGTACGGCGGACTGGACATGCTAGTGATGAATGCCTCCGGCGGCATGGAGTCCGGCATGGCCGAGGATTACGCCATGCAGCTGAACCGGGATGCCCAAGTGAACCTGCTCACCGCCGCCGTCCCGCTGCTCAGCGACGGTGCCCGCGTTGTGTTCATCACCAGCCACCAGGCGCACTTCGTCGACACGGCGTCGAACGTCGCCGTCTACGAGCCGGTCGCACGCAGCAAGCGAGCCGGCGAGGACGCCCTCCGCGCGGTAATCCCCGAACTGGCGGAGGCCGGCATCGGCTTCGTCGTCGTCTCCGGCGACATGATCCAGGGCACCATCACGGCCGTCCTGCTCGAGCGGGCGAACCCGGGCGCCATCAGCGCCCGCCAGGATTCCGCCGGCAAGCTGTACAACGTGAGTGAGTTCGCCGCTGAAATCGTCCTGGCCGCCGTCGAGCCGGTGCCGGCGAACAACACCCGGTACGTCGGCGACACCTCCGACTTCACCAGCTAGTCGGGGCTGCTCTCACGCGGCGACGCCACGCCCGAAGGTGAAGGCGCGGACCAGCTGCACGAGCCCCGAGACGATCAGCATGATTCCGCCGATCGTGACGAGCACGCCGAACGTCGCCACCGGCGCGAACAGCACGATCACGCCCGCCAGGACGCTCACCACCCCCAGCACGATGCCGGGCCAGCGGCTCGAATCGGTGGTGTACTCCACCAGCGCCGCCACCCCTTCGACGATCCACACGATGCCGACCAGCAGGCCCAGCACCGCCAGGGACCCTTCGGGGTTGCGGATCGCCAGGATGCCCAGGATCAGCACCAGGACACCAAGCACAATATTGAGCACCCGGCCACCGGCCGACGACCCGGTGCTCGCGGCCCCGCGCACGATCCGGATGACACCGCTGATCACGAAGTAGAGCCCGAACAGCACCGCGATCACCGAGAGGGTCGCCTCGGTCCAGACCAGCAGAATCGTGCCGATAGCGATGGCGACCACGCCGCTCACCGCGAAAGCCACCCGGATACCGCTGATCTCCCGCGGCGTCAGCTGTCGGGGGTCGACGCTGATGGCGAAGACTGCGCTGGTGGGTCCGACGGTGTTGGGCATGTACGCCAAACTAATCCGATGGCGCGGAAACGGATACACCCGCCGCCCCCACGAAAACGCCCTGTGGCGGGGGAGACCCTGACGTATGCTCGGAACTGGTCGGCCGCCCGGCGCCGACGGTTCGGCACCCCCTCTTTGGAGACACGATGACCGCTTCCGCTTCACCGGCCCGCCAGCGCTCCGCCGCGGTTGCGGACAGTCACGATCTGATCCGGGTGCAGGGTGCGCGGGAGAACAACCTCAAGGACATCAGCGTCGACATCCCCAAGCGGCGCCTGACGGTGTTCACCGGGGTGTCCGGCTCCGGCAAGAGTTCGCTGGTGTTCAGTACCATCGCCGCGGAGTCGCAGCGGATGATCAACGAGACCTACAGCTCGTTCCTGCAGGGCTTCATGCCCTCGCTGGCCCGGCCGGATGTGGACGTACTCAGTGGGCTGACCACGGCGATCATCGTGGACCAGGAGCGGATGGGCGCCAACGCCCGCTCCACGGTGGGCACCGCCACCGACGCCAACGCGCTGCTGCGCATCCTGTTCAGCCGGCTCGGCCAGCCGCACCTCGGCTCGCCGCAGGCGTTCTCCTTCAACGTGGCCTCAATCTCCGGCGCCGGAGCGGTCACCATGGAGAAGGGCGGCATCACCGTCAAGGAGCGGCGCAGCTTCACCGTCACCGGCGGCATGTGCCCGCGTTGCGAGGGGATGGGCACGGTCAACGACATCGACCTCACCCAGCTGTACAACGACTCGAAGTCGCTGAACGAGGGCGCACTCACGATCCCCGGCTACACCGCGGATGGCTGGGGCGTGCGAATCTTCACCGGCTCGGGCTTCCTCGACGCCGACAAGCCGATCCGCGACTACACCAAGAAGGAGCTCCAGGACTTCCTCTATAAGGAACCGGTCAAGGTGAAGGTCGGCGACATCAATATGACCTACGAGGGCCTGGTGCCCAAGGTGCAGAAGTCGATGTTGTCGAAAGACCGCGAGGCCATGCAACCGCACATCCGCGCCTTCGTGGACCGCGCCGTGACCTTCGCCACGTGCCCCGACTGCGGCGGCACCCGGCTCAACGAGGGCGCCCGCTCCTCCCGCATCGCCGGCGTCAACATCGCGGATGCCTGTGCCCTGCAGATCAGCGACCTCGCCGCCTGGGTGCGCACCTTCGACGACCCGTCGGTGGCCCCGCTGCTGGCGGCGCTGCAGCACCTGTTCGACTCGTTCACCGAGATCGGTCTGGGCTACCTTTCGCTGGACCGGCCGGCCGGCACCCTGTCCGGTGGTGAGGCGCAGCGCACCAAGCTGATCCGGCACCTCGGTTCCTCGCTCACCGACGTCACCTATGTCTTCGACGAGCCGACCATCGGCCTGCACCCGCACGATATCCAGCGGATGAACGAGCTGCTCCTGCGCCTGCGGGACAAGGGCAACACCGTCCTCGTGGTGGAGCACAAGCCGGAGATGATCGCCATTGCCGACCACGTCATCGACCTCGGTCCCGGCGCCGGCACGGCGGGCGGCTCGGTCTGCTACGAGGGCACTCTCGAGGGGCTCCGGGCCAGCGACACGCTCACCGGCCGCCACCTCGACTACCGTGCGCGGGTCAAGGAAGACGTGCGCACGCCCGCCGGGGCGATGGAGATCCGCGGTGCGAGGTCGCACAACTTGAAGGACGTCGACGTCGACATCCCCCTGGGCGTGCTCGTGGTGATCACCGGGGTGGCCGGCTCCGGCAAAAGTTCGCTCGTGCACGGCTCCGTCCCGGCCGCCTCGAGCGTGGTGGCGATCGACCAGGGCGCGATCCGCGGCTCGCGGCGGAGCAACCCGGCCACCTACACCGGGCTGCTCGAACCGATCCGCAAGGCCTTCGCCAAGGCCAACGGAGTGAAGCCCGCGCTGTTCAGTTCCAACTCCGAGGGCGCCTGCCCCAACTGCAACGGCGCCGGCGTGATCTTCACCGACCTGGGCCCGATGGCGACCGTCTCGACCACCTGCGAGGTCTGCGAGGGCAAACGGTTCGACGCGTCGGTCCTGGAGTTCCGGCTCGGCGGCCGTGACATCAGCGAGGTCCTCGCGATGTCGGTGACCGACGCCGTGGAGTTCTTCGGCGCCGGCGAGGCCCGGATTCCGGCCGCACACGCCATTCTTTTGGGCCTGGCCGACGTGGGGCTCGGATACCTCAGCCTGGGTCAGCCTCTGTCGACGTTGTCCGGGGGAGAGCGGCAGCGGCTGAAACTGGCCACTCACCTCTCGGAGAAGGGCGGCATCTACGTTCTCGACGAACCCACGACGGGGCTGCACCTCGCCGACGTCGAACAGCTCCTCGGGCTGCTGGACCGCCTGGTGGACTCCGGCAAGTCGGTCATCGTCGTCGAACACCACCAGGCGGTGATGG
Organism: Cryobacterium sp. SO1; assembly: GCF_004210215.2. Taxonomy (NCBI): domain Bacteria; kingdom Bacillati; phylum Actinomycetota; class Actinomycetes; order Micrococcales; family Microbacteriaceae; genus Cryobacterium; species Cryobacterium sp. SO1. Next base: position 1,946,161 of record NZ_CP067394.1, on the reverse strand, counting down.
CGCACGCAGACTGGATCATCGACCTGGGTCCCGGCGCCGGCCACGACGGCGGCCGGATCGTCTTCGAGGGAACGCCGGCCGACCTCGTCACCGCACGCTCCACCCTCACGGGCCAGCACCTCGCTGCGTACGTCGGCGCCTGACCAGAAACCGGTCTTCTTGACATAACATGAGTGGTGGCATCCCGAGCCGCTGGGAAGGGGTGCATCACCGGCGGGGCACGACACCGCGCACACGCTGGCATCCCGGCGGCGTGACTGGCTACACCAGGGACGGCAACGACAGCGGATAGCTACGACACAGAGGGCATCAGCCCGATCTCGGAGCGAATCGACCAGCTACCCAGCCCTCCTCGCAGGATCGATGTACCGGCAACGATGCGTGTCCAGCCGTGTCGTGTAGTTGAAACAATTGTCAGCCAACAAAGACGTTGGCCGGACTGCATTGAGGTCTGGCCAACCGACACATTGGCTTGGTGCGCCCGCGATCGGCCCGCATTCACCAGGAAGATGGTGCGTAGGCGCTTCAGCTTCTGTGGCGCAGGGACACAAAATTCGAGCCGCCGCTGATGCTAAAAAAGAGCGTCGGTACGCCGAAGACGACCGACGGTCTCATGAGACATTGGCCGTCATTTGGTGGGGCCGGTGGTGAGTTCACCGGAGTTGAGGGGATCCGTCCAGAGACTACTATTGAGCGTGATGGCGGGCAGACCTCAGACATCGTCGGTCCCGGCGCATCGCGCGAACTTAGTTCGGTCGGCGTTAGCAACCCAACCCGTCGATCGAGGCGGAACTGACAGCGTCTCAGCCCTGCGGGCAGCATCGACCGGGCCGATCTTGGTCTAGCTCAACGCACGTTCGTTTGTCCTACCGATCGCGTGCTCGATTCACCGCGTTGATGAGGTAGGACCCCTTACTAGAGAGTTCGTACTTTTTATCTGCCGAAACGACCTGCGGGTCACGCAGGGCGCTCTCCAAAACGTCGAGGTCAAGACCAGTCAACTTGGCGATATTCCCAAGCGTGAAGTGACACTCAATCGTCAAGGACTCGAAGATCGCCTTGAGTCGGGCGTCATCGCTGATCGACAGCCCGTCTGTCAGCTGTGCCGCGAGGACGGACAACCTAGTGCTCTCGTCATTCGAGAGAGCCTGCGCTTCAGCGACGAGTCCTGTTGTCCAAGGCGTTTGTTCGTCGAGGAACGACCGTAGCTTCTCCCGCTGGATACCCGTAATGACCTCCAGAGATTCTTCGGAGATGTGCCCTTCAGAGATCATGCGCCGCAGCTCGTCTGCGGTGTCAAATGCCTTCGACGTCATAAACTCCCTCTTTCTCGCATTAAAGCGAACGAGGAAAGGCTAGTCGCCTTCTGGCGGACCAGCCTTTCCTCCTCCGTCGCTGTCCTAGTACTGATAAATCGTGTTGTTCGGACCGGTCGTGGAGACAGGCACGCCCGCGAAGAAGGCCTTGCCCGAGAGCGTGCCGGAGTACCTGTGACCGCGGAGCTTGCTCGTCGGAGCCGAACCGGAGAAAGAAGTGGCAACGACACTGCCACCACTAAATCCGCTGGTGAGGTCCGTGATGCTGAACGTTCCCAAGAACGAGGTAACCGGGATCGTCATTTTCACGTTCCAGTAGTAGACGCCGCCCACGGTTGTGATGGTGATCGTCCCGGAATTTCCGGGGTAGTCCACGAGAGGTCGTACCGTTCCCGGCGCTGAGGGCACAGCAATGCTCGACATGCCGAACACCGCCGTTTCCCCCTCTGCCATTGTGGTCAGCTGACCATTGATGTTCAGCTCGTACACGGACTCGGTGTTCGGCTCCACCGCTATGGCCGCCGGAGCTACTGTCCCAAGCGAACAGAATCCGATCATCGCGGCAAGGAGAACCCCCATAACCCTCTTTGAGCGAAACCTCGGCGGCATGCCCATGTTTGCTGTCCCATTGAGGGCAGCGATTGTTGCACGTCTCGCGGGGTGACGACGTAGGCGTCTTCCCCGGTGACGATGGGTTTTAGCGAGCTTGGATTTGGTTTCTGCTCGTCGGCGGCGTCAGGCTGACGATGTCCGGATAGACGAATGGCCCGGCGTGCAATCTTGAAGGATCACGCCGGGCCGTTCTAACGCGTAAAGGCCGCGCTGATGCTCACGGTAAGTCATGATCCTGTTGTTGTCGAGTTGGACCTGCTGGTCGGGCGCGTGGCGTGTCCCGATTGTGGTGGCCGGTTGCGCCCCTGGGGGTGGGCGAGGGGCCGTGTCATTCGCGAGGGCCTCGGCACGGATTGGACGGATCGCAGGTTCCGGCCGCGCCGTTCCCGGTGCACGGCATGCCAGGGCACGCATGTGCTCCTGGAGGTGCGGTTGGCCGCGCGGCGGGCCGATTCGACTGAGGTGATCGCGGCGGCGGTCGAGGCGAAGGTGGCGCTGGGTTGGGGCCACCGGAAGATCGCAGCGGGCTGCGGCAGACCGGTCTCGACGGTCCGCGGCTGGCTGCGCGCCTTCGCCGCGTCGGCCGCTTCGATCGGGGAGCGGTTCACGGGGTTGTTGGTGCGGGACGCTCCCGACGCCGTGGTGCTTTGGCCTAAACCTGCCGGCTTCGCCGGGGGTGAGGCGTTATCGGTGTTGCTGGCGTATGCCGAGGGGTTGGCTCGTCGGTTCGCCGCGACCGTCACGGTGACGTGGGTCGAGGCCGGTATTGCGACGACGAACGGGCGCTTGTTTTGCTCGAGCTGGTGGGCTGCGGGTCCCAACACCAATCGGCCCTTACGCACAGGCGTGGTCGGCGGGGAAGGTGGCAGGAGCGCCTGCCATATCCCTGTGATCGGCGTGTTCACTGTTTGAGAGGACCTTTCATGCCCGCAACCCCACCGACCGTTCTACCGACCGTTCCGCCGGTGGCGCCCCGGGCGTCCCCCGTGAGCCCGGCGCTGTCGCTCCTCGTGCCGGCCGGATCGCCGTCGGAATCGGTAGTGCGCCGGGACCGGATGGAGAAGATCGCCTTGTTCCGGTACCAGCTGATCCGCGCTGCAGCCGACAGTGCGGTGACCACGCGTCAGCGCGGTCCGATGGTCAGGGACCTTGCGGCTTTGGTGCACCCGGGGCCGTTCGGCGGCACGGTGACGGTTTCCAAAGACACCATCGACCGGTGGATTCGCGCATGGCGGCGCGGCAGTTTCGACGCGTTGAAGCCCCGCGGCCGCGCCCAGGGTGCCGTCACTCCGGCGCAGATCCTGGCGTTAGCCGCGATGCTGAAACGCGAGCGGCCCGCCCGGACCTCAGCGCAGGTGCGCCGGATCATGATGGACACCCTCGGCGACGCGCCGAGCGAGTCGACGTTGCTGCGGCACTTCCGCACGCTGGAACTCCCGACCGGGGTGCGGGAGGTATTCGGCCGGTTCGAAGCGGATTACCCCAACGAAATGTGGGTCGGTGACGGCCTGCACGGGCCGCGGATCAATGGGCGGAAAACGTATCTGTTCGCCTTCCTCGACGACCACACCCGCCTCGTGACATCAGATGCAATTGGTCTTAGTTTATGACCGATAATGCACATTATGTCAACAAGTCGAGATCGGAGCCGAGTTTCCACCCGAGATTGACGGTTTTCAGCCGCCTCGGCACTCGGGGTGTCGTCACCGTGGTGAGCACCGCCGGGCGGGTCAGTCCGTGCCGCGCTGGTCCGTGCCGCGCTGGTCCGTGCCGCTCTGGTCCGTGCCGCTCTGGTCCGCGCGACGACGGATGACCATGCCGAATTCGTTGACCGGCTCGAACGCGTCCCGGTCCCAGGCCCCCGGATGCGGCACCGGACAGTTTAGGACCGTGTCGTGGGCCGAGTGCTCGATCGTGTGCTCGGTCATCGGTCGACCGCAGACCGGGCAGTCGGTCAGACCCGTCGTCACGGCCGCGTTGTTGGTACCGACGGGCGGCGAATCGAAGGCCGGCCGGATGCGGTTCTCCACCCAGTCGAACAGCCGACTGGGGCCCCTCCGACGAGCCTGGGTCGAGGATTTCTCATTCTTGACCATGGGCACAGCGTACGCCCACCGGACGCCTTACGGCTAGGAACCGGGCCGGATTCGCGCGGCTACTCCTCGCCGAAACCGGTCTCGACCAGGTCGGCCAGGGCATCCACGGCAGCCCGGGAACGCTCGTCGGGTCCGGAGATCTCCACGCTCATCCCCCGGGTCAGCCCCAGCGACATGATGCCAAGCAGGCTGTGCGCGTCCTTCCCGTTCACGGTGACCTCGGCATCGAACCCGCCGGCCAGTTTCACGAAATCTGCGGCCGGCCTGGCGTGCAGTCCGTCCCGGTTTCGCAGGACCACCGTGCGGCTGACCGGCTGCGCCGCTCCCCCGGCAGGCGCCACAGCGGGCTCAGGTGCGGCGGAGGTGCCCCGGGCCGATTCGGCCGCCGCCACAACGGCCGCGAGGTCTCCCCCGATCTCAGCGGCGACCGCCGCGGCCACACCGCCCTCCACCAGCGGGGCATCGGCGAGGCGCGCACGCGCACGCGCCTCGTCGTCGAGGAAGTCCAGCGCAGTCTCCGCGGTCAGGACGGCCGAACCCAGGTCGCAGAGCAGCACCACGCCGCGCCCGGTGTCGGCCTCCGCCAGGCCCGCAACAATCTTGTCGAAGCTGGTGCCGATACCCCCGTCGTCCCTACCGCCCGCAGCCACGAGGGTGACCGTGGGGGCCATCTGGCGGGCCAGTGTCACGAGGCCGGCAGCGATGTCGGCGCTGTGCGACACGAACACCACACCGACCAGAGGTTCGGAGGCGCCACGATCAGGCACACTGTTCTCCGCCATGATCAGGACTGGGTGGCTGCATCGGCAGCACAGCGCAGGATCAGCGCCGTCGACTGCGCGCCAGGATCACGATGGCCGATCGCCCGCTCGCCCAGGTAGCTTGCCCGTCCTTTTCGAGCGATCCAGGGTTCGGTCGCGACGGCTCCGCCTTCGGCGGCGTCCGCGGCGGCGGCCAGGATCAGGCCGGGGCTGGCCCCGGCGGCTTCGGCCTCGATGGCCGCGTCCACCGCCGGGGTCCAGGCGTCGACCATGGTTTTGTCGCCTGATTCGGCCTTGCCGCGCAGCACGATGCCGTCGCGCCCCGCGCTCAGCAGGGCCACAACGGCCGGGCCGTCCAACTCGGCGACCCCGCTGACGGCGGCGGCGGCCTTGAGGTACGCGGTCCCGTAGAGCGGACCGGCCGCGCCGCCGACGGTGGAAATGAGCGTAGCCGCGAGCGTCTTGAGCAGTTCACCCGGCGTGGCCGCGTCGGCCAGGGCGTCGAGCTTGGGCAGGGCGGCCTGGAAGCCCCTGTCCATGTTCTCGCCGTGGTCACCGTCACCGATCTCCCGGTCGAGGGTGTTCAACTCGGCGCGGTGCTCCGACAGAACCTGCGCGCTGCTCCTGATCCAGGCCTGGGCCCATGCGACGTCTACGCTCATTACGGTCTTCCCTACTTTCCCCACCGCAGTGCGGCCGTGTGCACCGGAGCATCCCACAGGGCGGTCAACTCGTCGTCGAGTTTGAGTACCGTGATCGACATGCCCTGCATCTCCAGTGACGTTGTGAAATTGCCGACGAGCGTGCGTGTCACCTCGATGCCTCGCTCGGCGAGAACTTCGGCGGCCCGTCGGAATACAATGTACAGCTCAACCTGTGGCGTCCCGCCCATTCCGTTGACGAAGAGCAGGACCCTGTCTCCCGACACATAGGGGATGTCTTCCAGGATCGGACCGAGGATCCGGTCGACGATCGCGTCGGCGGGTTCGAGTTTGATCCGCTCGCGGCCGGGCTCGCCGTGGATTCCGATACCGATCTCAATCTCGTCATCGGCCAGAGTGAAGCTCGGCTCGCCGGCGTGCGGCACCACACAGGGGGTGAGCGCGACCCCCATCGAGCGCACCTGGCCGATTACCTTCTCGGCCACGGCCGCCACGGCGGTGAGGTCATCGCCCCTGGCCGCGGCCGCCCCCGCGATCTTCTCAACAAGAACGGTTCCGGCGACGCCGCGCCGGCCGGCCGTGTACAGCGAGTCCTTCACGGCCACGTCGTCGTTCACGATCACGGTGCGCACCTCGATCTCGTCGGCTTCGGCCAGGTCCGCCGCGGTTTCGAAGTTGAGGACGTCCCCGGTGTAGTTCTTGACGATGTGCAGCACCCCAGCTCCCCCGTCGACGGCCTTGGTCGCGGCCAGAATCGGGTCGGGAGTGGGCGAGGTGAATACGGGTCCGGGCACGGCGGCATCCAGCATGCCGAAACCGACGAAACCACCGTGCAGGGGCTCGTGCCCACTGCCGCCGCCGCTGACGATGCCGACCTTGCCGGCCACCGGTGCGTCCGCGCGCACGATGAACACCGGATCCAGGGAGACTCGCACGATATCGGCGTGGGCCGCACCAAAACCGGCGACGGCTTCGTCGACAACGTTCTTCGGGTCGTTGACAAGCTTTTTCATGACCATTCCTTCGTTTCGTCGGGATCGATCGGCGCAAGCATCAGCGCCGGGCACGCAACCGTGCTCCGTGCCCAACCTACGCGCTGCGCTCGGTCTGGGTAAGAGGCAGATGATGCGGCCCACCGGGACTATTTCGCTCACGCCCGTGCCGCGCTATGGTGACTGCGAAATCGCTCAACGCGAAGGGATTGCTCCGGTTCAGCCGGCATCTCGCTTCTTACGAGAAAGGTCATCGTGGACAATATCGGTCTTGTGTTTTTGTCGGAGGTGCTGGGCACAGGGATGCTCATCCTCCTCGGTTGTGGTGTCGTGGCCAACGTGGCACTGACGAAGAACAAGGGTTTCGGCGGCGGGTTCCTGATGGTGACCTTCGGCTGGGCCTTTGCGGTCTTCGCCGGTGTGACGGTTGCCTACAATTCGGGCGCACACCTCAACCCGGCCGTCACCCTCGGCCTCGTCGCCTCTGGCGCCACCGAATTCGGCCTCGGCGTCCCGGTGAACTTCCTGTCCGTGCTCACCTATATCGCCGGCCAGTTCGTCGGCGCCTTCCTCGGCGCCGTCGTCTGTTGGCTGGCCTACAAGCAGCACTACGACGAGGAGCCGGAGCCGGCCAACAAGCTTGGCACCTTCTCGACCGGGCCGGCCATCCGCTCGTACGGCTGGAACCTGGTCACCGAGATCATCGGCACCTTCGTGCTGGTCTTCGTGGTGCTCGCCTTTGGCGGCGGCCGCCAGGGCGAAAGCGGCGGCCTGGCCGCGCTCGGCGCTCTGCCGGTGGCGCTGCTGGTTCTCGTGATCGGTGTCTCGCTCGGTGGCCCGACCGGGTACGCCATCAACCCGGCCCGTGACCTCAGCCCCCGGATCGCGCACTTCATCCTGCCGATCAAGGGCAAGGGCTCCTCGGACTGGGCCTATTCCTGGGTTCCCGTGGTCGGCCCCGTCATCGGCGGTGTCCTGGCCGGCTGGGCGTCGCTGGTCTGGCTGCCGATCATGGCATAGCCGCGGCAGGCCGGTTCTTCCACGGACCGGCCTGCTTCGCTGCGCAGGACCCGAACTGTGCCGGACCTGAACCGTGCCGGACCCGAACTGTGCCGGACCCGAACCGAAATCACCCGCCGGTTTTCGCGCCGTCGGTTCTATAGTTTTTCCAAGCCACTATCAACGTACAAGGAGGTACACCATGGCCAAGTATGTACTCGCCATCGACCAGGGCACCACGAGTTCGCGCGCCATCATCTTCGACCACTCGGGATCCATCGTCTCGACCGGTCAGCTCGAGCACGAGCAGATCTTCCCCAGGGCGGGCTGGGTCGAGCACAACCCGATGGAGATTTGGGACAACACCCGTGAAGTCATCGGCCAGGCCCTGTCCAAGGCCAACCTCACCCGGCACGACATCGCCGCGGTCGGCATCACCAACCAGCGCGAGACCGCGGTGGTCTGGGACCGCACGACCGGCAAGCCCGTCTACAACGCCATCGTCTGGCAGGACACCCGCACGCAGCCGATCGTCGACCGGCTGGCCGCCGACGGCGGCGTGGAGCGATTCAAGCAGAAGGTGGGCCTGCCGCTGGCCACCTACTTCTCCGGCACCAAGATCGTCTGGATCCTGGAGAACGTCGAGGGCGCCCGCGAGAAGGCCGAGGCCGGCGACCTGATGTTCGGCACCACGGACTCGTGGGTGCTTTGGAACCTCACCGGCGGTTTGGAGGGCGGGGTGCACGCCACCGACGTCACCAACGCCAGCCGCACGCTCTTCATGGACCTGCAGACGCTGCAGTGGGATGACGAGATCCTGCGCATCTTCAACGTGCCGAAATCGATGCTGCCGGAGATCCGCTCCTCCAGCGAGGTCTACGGCATGGTCAACGAACACAGTCTGCTGCGCGAGGTGCCCATCGCCGGCATCCTCGGTGACCAGCAGGCGGCCACGTTCGGCCAGGCCGCGTTCGACCAGGGTGAGGCCAAGAACACCTACGGCACCGGTAACTTCCTGATCTTCAATACCGGCACCGAGATCATCCACTCCAAGAACGGCCTGCTCACCACGCTGGGCTACAAGCTCGGCGACGCCGAACCGCACTACGCGCTGGAGGGCTCGATCGCCGTCACCGGCGCCCTGGTGCAGTGGCTGCGCGACAATCTGGGCATGATCACCTCCTCCGAGGAAATCGAGACGCTCGCCGCGACCGTGGACGACAACGGCGGTGCCTACTTCGTGCCGGCGTTCAGCGGCCTGTTCGCGCCGTATTGGCGTTCGGATGCTCGCGGTGCGTTGGTGGGCCTGACCCGGTTCGTGAACAAGGGCCACATCGCCCGCGCGGCGCTGGAGGCCACGGCGTTCCAGACCCGCGAGGTCCTCGACGCGGTCAACGCCGACTCGGGCGTGCCGCTGACCGAGCTCAAGGTCGACGGCGGCATGATCAAGAACAACCTACTGATGCAGTTCCAGGCCGACATCATCGGCGTGCCGGTGATCCGCCCGGTTGTGGCGGAGACCACCGCGCTCGGCGCCGCCTACGCGGCCGGCCTGGCGGTAGGTTTCTGGAGCACGCTGGACGAGCTGCGTGCGAACTGGCAGGAGGACAGCCGCTGGACACCGAAGCTGAGCGCTGAGGAGAGCGACCGGCAGCTGCGGAACTGGAAGAAGGCGGTCACCAAGACCTTCGACTGGGTCGACGAGGACGTCCTGTAGGCAGCGGCCGCCGCAAGGCACCGGCCCGCTCTGCCCGCCGCGAACCGCGGCGCGGCAGAGCGGGCCGTCGTGTCAGGCCAGCCGGGTCAGGCCAGCCGGGTCAGGCCAGCCGGGTCAGGCCAGCCGGGTCAGGCCAGCCGGGTCAGGCCAGCCGGGTCAGGTCAAGCACGGCTGGCCTGCACCCAGTGGGCCAATTTCGCCGCACCGGCGCCGGAGTCGACGGCCGTTGCCGCCACCGTCAGCTTGGCCCGGAACCGGTCCAGGATGCTGACCTGCGACTGAGCGGGATCGTGGGCGAGGTCATAGGCCACCAGGCCGGCTGCCGCATTCAGGAGCACGATGTCGCGCACCGGCCCGAGCTCACCAGCGAGAACCGAGTGCACAACGGCCGCGTTGTGCGCCGGCGTGCCGCCGACCAACTCGCTCATGGTCGCGCGTGGGATGCCGAGGTCACGAGGGTCGATGTCGTGCTCGGTCACCAGGCCACGTGACACCTCCCACACATGGCTGTGCCCGGTTGTGGTCAGTTCGTCGAGGCCGTCGTCCCCACGAAAGACCAGAGCCGATGCGCCGCGGGTCTGGAACACCCCGACGAACAGGGGAACCCGGTCGAGGTTCGCCACGCCGACGGCGGACGCCTCCGGCCTGGCCGGGTTGACCAGGGGTCCGAGGAAGTTGAACACCGTGGGGATGCCCAGCTCTGCTCGCACCGTGGCGGCGTGCCGGAAACCGGGGTGGAAGGCTGCGGCGTAGGCGAAGGTGATGCCGGTGGCAGCGAGGATTCCGGCCACCGCCTCGGCGGACAGAGTCAGGTCGATGCCCAGCTCCGCCAAAACGTCCGATGAGCCCGATGCCGAGCTGGCCGCACGGTTGCCGTGTTTGATCACCGGCACCCCTGCTGCCGCGCACACAATCGACGCCATGGTCGAGACGTTCACAGTGCCGAACCGGTCTCCCCCGGTGCCCACGATGTCCAGGCCCATGGAATTGACGTCAAGCGGTACCGCGTGGTCCAGGATCGCGTCACGGAAACCGACGATCTCGTTCACAGTCTCACCCTTGGCCCGCAGCGCCACCAGGAATCCTGCGAGCTGGGCCGAGGTCGCCTCGCCGAGCATGATTTGTTGCATGCTCCAGGCCGCATCAGCCACGCTCAGGTCCTCTCCGCGCAGGAGGGCATCAAGAACGGCGGGCCAGGACTGGGATTCGAGCATGTCCCCAGCCTAAGCGGCGCCGCACCCGGCCCGGCAATTCCGGCACTTCGGCCCCTGGATGGCGTGCCAGTTTTGACATTAGGGTCTTATGGCACTTCACCTTGAGAAAAACCTGTGGAGGAATCGGTCATAATGGAATAGTGACGACGACCTCAATTACTCCCCGGGCTACCCTCCCCGTAGTGAACAGGCCCAACAGCGTGGCGGTTGGCACCATTGTGTGGCTGGGCAGTGAGGTCATGTTCTTCGCTGGCCTCTTCGCCATCTACTTCACTCTTCGCTCCACCGCCCCGGAACTGTGGCAGTTCGAGGCGGACAAGCACAACTTCACCTTCGCCCTCGTGAACACGCTGATTCTGGTCTCCTCCTCGATCACCTGCCAGTTCGGCGTTTTCGCCGCGGAGCGCCTCCAGGCGCGGTCCACCGGCTGGAAGCCCAGCCAGTGGGGCATGGTCGAATGGTTCTTCCTCACCTATGCGCTCGGAGCGATCTTCGTGTCCGGTCAGGTCCTGGAATACGCCACCCTCGTGTCGGAGGGCGTCACTCTTGCCTCCAACTCCTACGGGTCGGCGTTCTACCTCACCACCGGATTCCACGGCATCCACGTCACCGGTGGACTCATCGCCTTCCTCCTTGTGATCGGTCGCGGTTTCGCGGTCAAGAACTTCGGTCATAAGGAAGCCACCAGCGCCATCGTGGTTTCGTACTATTGGCACTTCGTCGACGTCGTCTGGATCGGGCTCTTCCTGGTCATCTACGTTCTAAAATAACAAGCAGGAGCGGACACCCTCAGCATGCCCAGCACTCAGAAACCTACCAACGGCCGCGCACGGCGCACCGGCCGGCGCAGCCCGCTGGCGAGCGTGGCCCTCATCGCGATCGGTCTGCTCTTCACGGGTGGCGCCTACGCAATGATCAGCACCAGCACCGCAACTGCTCAGAGCGACACCGCGTCCCAGCAGACCGTCAGCGAGGGTGAAAAACTCTTCGCCTCGAACTGCGCCACCTGCCACGGTCTCAGCGCTGATGGAACCGGCAGCGGTCCCAGCCTGATCGGCGTCGGCGCCGCCTCCGTCGACTTCCAGGTCGGCACCGGACGCATGCCGATGCAGGCCAACGGCCCCCAGGCCATCGTCAAGCCGGTGCAGTTCACCGAGGAGCAGACCGAGGCCCTCGTCGCCTACGTCGCTTCCCTTGCGCCCGGCCCCGCCGTTCCCGAAGCCGAATACCTCGACGCCGCCGGCGATGCCGCCGCCGGCGCTGAGCTGTTCCGCATCAACTGCGCCATGTGCCACAACGTCGCCGGAGCCGGTGGCGCGCTCACCGAGGGCAAGTACGCGCCCGCACTGGATGGCGTCACCCCGCAGCACATCTATGAGGCCATGGTCACCGGCCCGCAGAACATGCCGGTGTTCAACGACATGAACGTCTCCCCCGAAGACAAGCGCGACATCATCACGTACCTCAAGTACGTCGAGAACAACCCGTCTCCGGGCGGATTCGCCCTGGGATCTCTCGGACCGGTGTCCGAAGGCCTATTCCTCTGGATCTTCGGTCTGGGCGCCATTGTGGCCCTGACCGTGTGGATCACGGCGAAATCGAACTGATCGGCATCCGGTCATGACACAACCAGCACAGACAGCGCCCACGAAGGAGAACAATGGCCAGCGATGAGACCAGCGGGAAGGACCTGACCGCTGCCGACTCCTCGAGCGTCGAGCACGACACAGCCGCCGCCGGCACCGCCGTCGTCGCGCGTGACGCCGTGGCCAATCCCGGCTTCCCGCCGCACCGGCCCCGCATCACCGACCTCGACCCCCGCGCCGAGAAGCGCGCCGAGCGCACGGTGTACACCCTGTTCTACCTGTCGATCGTCGGCAGCATCTTCGCCATCGCGGCGTACATGATCTTCCCCATCGTCCCCGAGGACCCGGGCTCGGTGCGGCTGAACAACCTGTTCATCGGCATCGGCTTGGCCTTGGCGCTTCTGGCGTTGGGCATCGGTGCCGTGCACTGGGGCAAGGCGCTCATGCACGACGAAGAAGGCGTCGACGAACGGCACCCGGTTCGCGGCACCGAGGAAACGCGGGCCCGTGCAGTGGAGATCTTCCAGCAAGCGAACACCGAGTCCGGATTCGGCCGGCGCACCCTCATCCGCAACAGCCTCATCGGCGCGCTCGTGGTCTTCCCGCTGCCCGCCGTGGTGCTGTTCCGGGGACTTGCCCCGCAGGACCAGGACCCGGTCGCCATGCTCAAGCAGACCATGTGGGAAAAGGGCACCAGGCTGGCACTCGACCCGTCCGGCGCGCTGATCAAGGCCTCCGATGTCACCCTCGGCTCCTCGTTCGCCGTGATCCCCGACGGTCTGACGGACCTCGAACACGGCCGGCTCGAGGAGAAGGCCAAGTCGGTGGTGATCCTCGTGCGCATGAAGCCGCAGGATCTCATCCAGTCCCCAGAGCGTGCCAGCTGGTCCTACGACGGCATCGTCGCGTACTCCAAGATCTGCACGCACGTCGGGTGCCCGGTGGGCCTCTACGAACAGCAGACGCACCACCTCCTCTGCCCCTGCCACCAGTCGCAGTTCGACGTGGCAGACCACGCGAAGGTCATCTTCGGACCGGCCAAACGCGCACTCCCCCAGTTGCCCATTGCCGTGGACGCCGAGGGATACCTCATCGCACAGAGCGATTTCCTTGAACCAGTCGGACCGAGCTTTTGGGAGCGACAGTGAGTACGACAACCGATATGAAACCCGCCGAAACTAAGAAGTCCGGCGGCTTCACCGGCGCCGCGGCCAACTACATCGACGAGCGCACCAGCGTGTCCACCGCGGTCAAGGAGTTGGGTCGCAAGATCTTCCCCGACCACTGGTCGTTCCTGCTTGGTGAGGTGGCGCTGTACAGCTTCGTCATCATCCTGCTCTCCGGGTCCTTCCTGACGTTCTTCTTCCAGGCGTCGATGGCCGAAATCGAATACGACGGATCGTACGTACCTCTCAAGGGCGTGGAAATGTCCGTGGCCATGGCGTCGTCGCTGGACATCTCATTTGATGTCCGCGGCGGTCTGCTGATGCGTCAGGTGCACCACTGGGCGGCCCTGCTGTTCGTGGCGTCCATCGGTCTGCACATGCTGCGGATCTACTTCACCGGCGCATTCCGCAAGCCGCGCGAGCTCAACTGGGTGATCGGCTTCGTGCTCTTCATCCTGGCCATGGCCGAGGGCTTCACCGGCTACTCGCTCCCCGACGACCTGCTCTCCGGCAACGGCCTGCGGATCATCGACGGTATGGTCAAGGGCATGCCCGTCGTGGGCACCTGGATCTCGTTCCTGCTCTTCGGTGGCGAGTTCCCCGGTACGGCGATCGTCGGTCGGCTCTACTCACTGCACATCCTGATCCTGCCGGCCATCATCGTCGCTCTGATCGCGATGCACCTGCTCTTCGTCGTCGTGCACAAGCACACCCAGTACCCCGGAGCGGGCCGCACCAACAACAACGTCGTCGGCTACCCGGTGCTCCCGGTCTACGCCGCGAAGGCCGGTGGATTCTTCTTCATCGTCTTCGGTGTGGTGATGCTGATGGCATCGTTCTTCACGATCAACCCGATCTGGAACTACGGCCCGTACGACCCATCGCCGGTGTCGGCCGGTACCCAGCCGGACTGGTATATCGGCTTTGCCGACGGCGCCCTGCGCCTGATTCCGCCGGGACTCGAGTGGGTCATCTTCGGGCACACGTACTCGTTCAACATCCTGATCCCCCTGGTGGGCCTTGGGCTGTTCATCGCAGTCGTGCTGCTCTACCCGTTCCTCGAGGCGTGGGTGACCGGCGACAAGCGCGAGCACCACATCCTGGACCGTCCGCGCAACGCGCCGACCCGAACGGCCATTGGCGCCGCCGGTGTCACGTTCTACGCGGGCCTGTGGGCTGCCGCATCGTCCGACATCATCGCCACCCATTTCAAGGTGTCCATGGAGGGTGTCATCCACACTCTCCAGGCCGTCGTGATCCTGGGCCCGTTCATCGCCTACTTCATAGCTAAGCGGGTGTGCCTGGCGTTGCAGAAGAAGGATCGTGAGATCGTTCTGCACGGCTACGAATCCGGCCGCATCGTGCGCCTTCCCGGCGGCGAGTACATCGAGGTGCACCAGCCCGTCGACGAGTACGAGCGGTGGAAGCTGGTCAGCTACACCAACTACAAGCCGTTGGAACTCACCCCGAACGCCCAGGGCAAGGTCTCGCCGATCCAGCGCGTTCGGGCCGGCCTGTCCCGGTGGTTCTTCGAAGACCGGATCGCCCCGGTCGGTACGAAGGAACTCGAAGAGAGCCACGCCGATCACCACTAGCCACCCAAGCGAGCAGGTGCGGGCACCGCTGTCACTCCAGACTCTGTCGGAGTGGCTGCGGTGCCCGAACTGTTTCAGCGACCTAGCCCCTGCGGGACAACTGGTGCTCGCCTGTGCCAACCGGCATCGCTTCGACACCAACCGCCGTGGATTCGCCTCACTCGTCGTCGGCTCACGGAAACTTATCGGGGACTCCCCCGCGATGCTCGACGCCCGGGACACCTTTCTGGAACGCGGCTGGTACGCCGAGTTGCGCAGCGCTCTCGGCGCGCTCGTCGCCACCGAATCCCCGGGCCGGGTCATCGACATCGGCTGCGGCACCGGCTACTACCTTCGCGGTGTCTTGGCCAGCACGACAGCCGCCGCGGCGCATCCTACCGCTCGCAGCGGGCCCGAGCACCCGCAGTCGCCTGACCCCGGTGTCCGTGCACTGGCCATGGACCTGTCCGCGGCCGCTGTAGCGCGCACGGTCCGTTCCGGGCTCGCCGACGACAGTGCGATGACGCAGGGACTTGTCGCGGACGTCTGGTCGCCGTTGCCCATCAGGAACGGCGCGGCCGACGTGCTGATCAACGTGTTCGCACCCCGGAATCCGGCCGAGTTCCATCGCATCCTCGGCCCCGGTGCCCTGTTGGCCGTCGTGGTGCCGCACCCGAGCCATCTGCAGGAGCTCCAGGCCGCCGGCCTGGCCCTGGCCGTGCACGACAACAAGAGCGATGACCTGATCGGCAGTCTCGCGTCGGGTTTCGTTCTGGAGGGCACCGAGGACCTCAGCCGGGTCCTGACGCTCTCCCCCGATGACGTCGCCGCCCTGATCGGCATGGGCCCGTCCTCACACCACGCGCCGCATTCGGCGTCGTCTTCGAGCCCCTCCGGAGAACGCACGTCAACCGACGTCACCGTCGCGTTCCGCCTGCTCGCCTTCCGGCGAACCGGGGTCTGAACGCCGCGCACGACACAGCGCCAGTGACCCTGGGGTCACCGGCGCTGTGTCACCGGATGCGCCGCTAGCGGGCGAACAGGCCCCGGTAGTACTCGTACACCCAGCCGACGAGGCTGATCACGCCGAGGCCCACGGCGATGAATGAGATCCAAAAGCCGGCGGCGAGCCCCAGGAACAACAGGGCCGCGCTGGCCGCGAGCAGGATGGGCCACCAGCTCCACGGGCTGAAGAAGCCCAGTTCGGGGTCGCCGTCATCGATGTTCGCGTCGAGCATGTCCTCGGGCAGTTCGCCGCCCTGCGCCTTGTACACGCGGGACAGGTAGAAACCGATGAACGCCACCAGCAAGGCGCAGAGGGCGATCGCGAAGGTCCCGACCCACTCGATGCGTCCCTGGTTCGGGTCCACGAGGCCCCAGACGATATACGCCACCGTCACCACGGCAAGGAACACCGTCAGGATCCAGTAGAGGTTGATATTGGCTTTCATCTACTTGACCTTTTCCGATCCTGCGTCATACGTGGGGGCATCCGGCGCGTCCTTTGCCGGACCGATACCGACGGGCATGCCGGCCTCCGGGTGGTTCAGGTCGAACGCCGGACGCTCGGAACGGATCCTGGGGATCGACGTGAAGTTGTGCCGCGGCGGCGGGCAGGAGGTCGCCCACTCCAGGGAGGCGCCGTAGCCCCACGGGTCGTTGACCGTGACCTTCGGAGCCGTGCGCGCGGTGACGTACACGTTGAGGAAGAACGGGATCATCGACACGGCCAGGATCATCGAGCCGACAGTGGAGAGCTGGTTCATCCAGGTGAAGCCGTCATCGGGCAGGTAGGACGCGTAGCGGCGGGGCATGCCCACCACGCCGAGCCAGTGCTGCACCAGGAAGGTCGTGTGGAAGCCGACGAACAGCAGCCAGAAGTGCCACTTGCCCAGGCGTTCGTTGAGCATCTTGCCGGTCCACTTGGGCCACCAGAAGTAGAAACCGCTGAACATGGCGAAGACGACGGTTCCGAAAACGACGTAGTGGAAGTGTGCAACCACGAAGTAGGTGTCGGACACGTGGAAGTCCAGCGGCGGCGACGCCAGGATGACGCCGGTCAGGCCGCCGAAGGTGAACGTGATGAGGAAGCCGATCGCCCAGAGCATGGGGGTTTCGAAGGTCAGCGAACCGCGCCACATGGTGCCGATCCAGTTGAAGATCTTCACACCGGTCGGTACCGCGATGAGCATGGTCATCAGGGAGAAGAACGGGAGCAGGACCGAGCCGGTCACGTACATGTGGTGAGCCCACACCGTCACGGACAGTGCCGCGATCGAAATGGTGGCGTAGATCAGGGTCTTGTACCCGAAGATCGGCTTGCGGCTGAAGACCGGGAAGACCTCGGAGACGATGCCGAAGAACGGCAGCGCAATGATGTACACCTCGGGGTGGCCGAAGAACCAGAACAGGTGCTGCCAGAGGATGGCGCCACCGTTGGCCGGGTCGTAGATGTGCGAGAGGAAGATCCGGTCGCTGGCGGCGGCGAGCATCGCCGCGGCGAGGACCGGGAACGCCATCAGGATCAGCAGCGAGGTGACCAGGGTGTTCCAGGTGAAGATCGGCATACGGAACATGGTCATGCCCGGCGCGCGCATCGTGATGATCGTGGTGATGAAGTTCACGCCACCGAGGATGGTGCCGAAACCGGACAGACCCAGGCCCACCATCCAGAGATTGCCGCCGATTCCTGGCGAGAACGTTGTGGAGGCCAACGGTTGGTACGCGAACCATCCGAAGGACGCCGCACCCTGCGGGGTGAGGAAGCCGCCGACGGCGATCAGGCTGCCGAAGAAGAACAACCAGAACGAGAACGCGTTCAGTCGCGGGAAGGCCACATCGGGTGCACCGATCTGCAGCGGCATCAGTGCGTTCGCGAAGCCGAAGAACAGCGGCGTGGCGAACATGAGGAGCATGATCGTGCCGTGCATCGTGAAGAGCTGGTTGTACTGCTCCTTGGTCTGCACGATCTGCAGGCCGGGTTCGAAGAGCTGGGCGCGCATCACGAGCGCCATCACCCCGCCGAGGCAGAAATAGATGAACGAGGTGATCAGGTACATGTACCCGATGACCTTGTGGTCGGTGGAGGTGATCCACCGGACGACGATGTTGCCCTTACGGTCGACACCGGTCGGCCGTGCCGCCGGGGTGGCCGCCGGGGCGCCGGCGGGAGCTGTTGTCGTGCTCATGGTCTAGTTGCCTTCCTCAGCCGTCGGGGCGTCGGTGCCTGGGAGATTCGAGTTGCGGTCGTATTCGTTGGAGACCTGGCCGTCGTTGCCGGCTGCGCGGAGCGAGTCGACGTACGCCTCGTAGTCGGCCTCTGACACGACTTCCACGTTGAAGAGCATCAGGGAGTGATACTCGCCGCACAGCTCGGCGCACTTGCCGTCGTACGTTCCGATGCGTTCGGGGATGACCGACATGTAGTTGGTCTTGCCGGGAATCATGTCCTTCTTGTAGAGGAAGTCGATGACCCAGAAAGAGTGGATGACGTCGCGCGCCTCCAGGGCGATCTCGATCTTCTTGCCGACCGGAAGGACGAGGGTGGGGATCTCGGACTCGACGAGTGCGCCCCTCTCCCCCTCGAGGTCGGGCTGACCCTGGATGCCCTGGGTGAACACGTCGTCGGTGACGTAGTTGAAGTCCCAGGCCCACTGCTTGCCGATCACTTCGATCTGCAGGTCGGGTTCATCGAACCTGGCCTCGATCGCGTTCTGGTCCCGAGCGGTGAACGCGAAGAAGCCGAGCACCAGAATCAGCGGAACGATGGTGTAGAAGATCTCGATCGGCATGTTGTAGCGCAGCTGCACGGGCAGACCGGTCTGGCCCTTGCGGCGTCGGTAGACCACGACGGCCCAGATGGTGAGGCCCCAGGTGATCAGACCGACGATGAGCAGGACGATCCACGAGGTGGTCCAGAGACCGGAGACACGCTCGGTGTTGTTGGTCACCGGAGCCTCGCCCTCCTCGAAGCCGGGCAGGTACCCGTTGAGTTGAGCCTGGGTACATCCGGCGAGGACAATGGCTAGCGTTGCTGCGACCGGAATGGCGGCCCATCGGAGACGGCGGTTTCTGAGCACCGGTGACCTTTCGGGAGACGTGAGGGCACTACACAGGAAGTGCTTTTATCATCTCTAGCTTACTCCGCGCCGGTCCCCGCTGAGTGCACGAACGACGGGCCCGTGGCAATTTTGGACCACGGTCCCGGCGCGGCAACAGGGTCGAAGGGCCTGTTCCCGGCGGTTTCCCGGGCCTGTTCCCCGATGAAGGTCACCGCGGGGCTACGTACGAAGGAGACCGTCCGAGGACGGTCTCCTTCGTGGGCAACGGAACGTCTAGTGGAAAGAGTCTCCGCAGGCGCAGCTGCCGCCGGCGTTGGGATTGTCGATGGTGAAGCCCTGCTTCTGGATGGTGTCCTCGAAGTCGATGGAGGCTCCCTCCAGATAGGGCACGCTCATCTTGTCGACGACGACCTCAACACCGTTGTAGTCCATGACAGCGTCACCCTCGAGGGTGCGCTCGTCGAAGTACAGCTGGTAGATCAGGCCCGAGCAACCGCCGGGCTGTACGGCCACGCGCAGACGCAGGTCTTCGCGGCCTTCCTGGGTAAGCAGGCTGCGGACCTTCTGGGCTGCGACATCGGTGAGGCCGACGCCGTGGGCGTCGGTGCGGGTTTCGATCGTGTCGGTCATGGTACTCCTCGGTATTATCCGGTTTCGCTTCGGTGAGCATCCCACGCGCATGGGGTCCGGCCGGCGAATCTGTTCCTAGTGTATCCGCCCCGCCCGGGAACGGGCTGGACCGTTGGCACGGGTTGCCTGATCAGTGTCCGGTGCGCGCGTTCAGGCGGCCCAGCAGGAACGCCTCGCTGAGCACAGCCCGGGTGAAGACGCCCAGGTGTAGTGACTCGTTGGGGCTGTGCGCACGGGAATCCGGGTCTTCCACCCCGGTGACCAGAATCTGGGCGTCGGGGAATTCCCGGACCAGGTCCGCGATGAACGGGATCGAGCCGCCGACGCCGATGTCGACGGGGTTGACCCCCCACCCGGCCGTCATGGCCAGGCGGGTTTCGGCCACGGCCCATCCCCCGGTGTCCACCAAGAACGGTTCTCCGGTGTCGAGATCGTCGATCTGGATGTGGGCGCCGAACGGCGCGTTCTGACGCAGGTGAGCCTCGATCGCGGCCGCGGCCTCCTTGGCGGACTGACCCGGCGCGATGCGCACGCTGATCTGCACGCTGACGGAGGGGGTCAGGGTGTTGGACGCGTTGGCGACGCTTGGCGCGTCGATGCCGGTGACGGTCATCGCGGGTTGCGACCAGATCCGGCTGAGGATCGTGCCGTGGCCGATCGGCTGGACGCCCTCGAGCAGGCCGGTCTCCTGGCGCAATGCGGATTCCTCGTACGACGGGGTCGGTGCGTCGTGACTGGTGAGACCCGTTATCGCCACGGACCCGTCCGCGGCGTACAGGGTGCCCAGCAGTGTGATGGTCGCCATCATCGCGTCCGGAACGGCGCCGCCGAACATCCCCGAGTGCGACGCATGCGCCAGGGTGCTCACGGTGAGCCGGAAGGTGACGTTGCCGCGCAACCCGGTGGTGATCGCCGGGGTGTGGATGTCCCAGTTGTTGGAGTCGGCGACGACGATCGCGTCGGCCCGCAGCGCCTGCCGGTTCTCGCTGAGGAAGGTGGCGAACGAGCGACTGCCGAACTCCTCCTCACCCTCGATGAAGAGTGCCAGGCCCAGGTCGAGGTCGCCGCCGGTGGCCGCGTGGAGGGCGCGCAGCGCGGCGACATGCGCCATCACGCCGGCCTTGTCGTCGGCGGCGCCGCGCCCGTACAGTCGGTCGCCGCGCACGGTCGGTTCGAACGGGGGCGATTCCCAGTGTTCGTCCAGTCCAGGGGGTTGCACGTCATGGTGGGCGTAGAGCAGCACGGTGGGACGCCCGTTCTTGGCCGCGCGGGTGGCGAGCACGGCGGGCTGTCCGAGTTCGTCGGCACCGGGGATCCCGGCCTGGGTGACAGTGACGGCGTCGAAGATGCCGATCTCCCTCGCCAATTCGGCGACGGCCTCGGCGCTGTTGCGCACGTGCTCCCGGTCGAAGGCCGCCCAGGACACGGAGGGGATCCGCACCAGCGTGCAGAGGTCGGCGATGGTGCGCGGGAGCTCCCGTTCGACGGCGTTCCTCAGCGCGGATTCGAGTGTTTGCGCCGTGTCTTGCTGGGTGGTTCCTGCTTCTGTATCCGCGGTATCCGTCATGCGGGTAATCTTAAGGCAAACCTGACTGCAAGGAACTGATGTGGCTAAGCAACCTGTAAATCCCGGCGCAGAGCCGTCGATCGAGTCTGCCGACGAAACGAAGGCCCGCCTGGCCGGAACGCCCGGCGGCAAGGGCCAGCCCACGCCGAGCCGCCGGGTGCAGGAAGCCGCGAACAAGCGCCCCCTGGTTCCGGACGACCGCAAGCTCGCCGCCAAACAGGCCCGCGCCAAGTCGGCCGAGGGCCGCGAGCGGGCCCGTCTGGGCATGGCCGCCGGCGAGGACAAGTACCTGCCGTCGCGTGAGCGCGGACCGCAGAAGCGTTTCGCCCGCGACTACATCGACGCGCGATTCAACGTGGGCGAGTTCATGATCCCGGTCATGTTCCTGGTCATCCTGCTCACGTTCTTCCCGGACCCGTCGGTGCAGACCTACGGCATCCTCGCGCTCTGGGCGTTCTTCCTGGTGGCGATCGCGGACTGTATAGTGCTGGGATTCATCCTGACCAAGAAGATCGAAGCCAAGTTCGGTGCCGACCGGGCCGAGAAGGTTCGTTGGTACGCGGCCATGCGAGCCCTGCAGCTGCGGGTCATGCGCCTGCCGAAACCGCAGGTCAAGCGCGGCCAGTACCCGGCCTGAGCCACGACACACAGCAACCCCTCGCAGCTCTCGCTCCGAGGGGTTTTTCGTGCTCGGCGGTCAACGCCGGTAGGCGCCCAGACGAACGAGTGGAACGCGCAGTTCCTCGTCGGTGAGCGAACCGTGCTGGCCGATCATGCCGCGTGCGGACTGATTGGGTTCCCGGGAGTCGTAGTAGGCGATGAGCTTGCGGGCGGCGACGATGACGTCGCCGATGCGGGGCAGCGCCTCGGCCCGCACGGCGCCGAACAATCCCGCGCCGACGGCTTCGGCCCTGGTGAAGACCCAGGCTCGCTCACCCTCCACCGCACGCCAGTGATCGGCCAGCGCGTCCGCGTCGACCCCCGGTTCGGTGTAGAGCTGTAGGCAGCGCGGGTCGCCGCCGATGTGCCGCACACCGGCGACGAGGTGCGGCACGGTGTCGAAGAGCACCTGCCTGGCTTCGGGCACGTCGACGACACCGTGGTCCGCGGTGAGGATCATGCCCTCGTCCTGCCGTAGGCCGCCGGCGAACCGGGCCGCTTCCGCGTCCAATGCCTCCAGCTGGGCCAGCCAGCGCGGTGATTCCCAGCCGTGGGCGTGCGCGCTGATGTCGAGCTCCGGCACGTACAGATAGATCAGCGCCCGGGGCTCGGTGTCGAAGACCGCGCGGGCCGCGGCGAAACGCGCACCGATGGTCTCCGCCGGCAGGTAGTGTGCGCCGCGGAGCACCGCCTGGCTGAAACCCGATCCGGCGAACCGCTTGGGTCCGACGGCGAAGCTGGGGATCCCGGCCTCCGCGGCGCGCTCGAAGACCGTGGGCTGGTTCTGCCAGAGGTGCGGTTCCATCTGTTCGTCCCAGCCGGTGAGCTGGTTGACCACCCTGTCGTGCGCGCTGTCCAGGACCCTGTAGCCGACCAGGCCGTGGGTGCCGGGCGCGACCCCGGTGGCGAGGGAGGCGATACCCGCGGCGGTGGTGGCCGGGAATACCCCGTCGACCACATCGGCCTTGGCCAGGTTGCTGGTGAGGAACCTGGCGTGCCCGGCCCTGGCCCGCAGATTGCTGACGCCCAGACCATCCGCCAGCACCACGACGGCCTTGCCGGTGCTCGGCAGGCCGAGCGGGTTCGGCTCGGCCGACAGCGACGCCAAGGAACTTGTCAACACATCGGCAAGGCGGACGGCGCTGAAGGGCCGGACCGGTAGCATAGGGGGCATCTGGCCCAGTCTGACATAGACCCGGCCGCACGTTTCCTCAGCGCCGGTCCGTGCGCATCAGCCACGTGCCGCCGGTCCTGCCGGTGTGCACCACACAGCAGAATCTACGAATGAGCCGCTCAGACAAAACAGTGTCAGACACCACGGGGCCCGCTGCATCGACCGAGCGCATCGAAGACGTCGATGTGTCCACGGAGATGCAGGGGTCGTTCCTCGAGTACGCCTACTCGGTGATCTACTCGCGTGCCCTCCCCGACGCCAGGGACGGGCTCAAGCCTGTGCAGCGGCGCATCCTGTACCAGATGAGCGAGATGGGCCTGCGGCCCGATCGCGGTCACGTCAAGTCGGCGCGGGTCGTGGGTGAGGTGATGGGCAAACTGCACCCGCACGGCGACACGGCCATCTACGACGCCATGGTGCGCATGGCTCAGGCGTTCACCCTCCGGGTGCCGCTCATCGACGGGCACGGCAACTTCGGCTCACTCGACGACGGCCCGGCCGCCCCCCGGTACACGGAGGCGCGCCTGGCTGCGCCCGCGTTGGCGATGACCGAACACCTCGACGAGGACGTCGTGGACTTCGTGCCCAACTACGACAACCAGCTGACCCAGCCGGACGTGCTCCCGGCGGCCTACCCGAACCTGCTCGTCAACGGGGCCAGCGGCATCGCGGTGGGCATGGCCACGAACATGGCCCCGCACAACCTGATCGAGGTCATCGGGGCGGCCCGGCATCTGCTTGCGCACCCCCGGGCGACCCTGGACGAGCTGATGGAGTTCATTCCCGGCCCCGACCTGCCCACCGGCGGCACGATCGTCGGCTTGGCGGGCATAAAGGACGCCTACCTGACCGGGCGCGGCAGCTTCAAGACCCGGGCCAAGGTGACCGTCGAAGCGATCACGGCCCGCAAGGCCGGACTCGTCGTCAGCGAACTGCCGTACCTCGTGGGCCCCGAGCGGGTCATCGAGAAGATCAAGGACGGGGTCAACTCCAAGAAGCTCAGTGGCATCTCGGACGTCACCGACCTCACCGACCGGACCAAGGGGCTGCGCCTCGTGATCGGGATCAAGACCGGGTTCAGCCCGGAGGCCGTGCTCGAACAGCTCTATCGAGTCACACCGCTGGAAGACTCCTTCAACATCAACGCCGTCGCCCTCGTCAACGGCGGCCCGCAAACCCTGGGCCTGGTGGAGTTGCTTCAGGTCTACGTCGACCACCGCATCGAAGTCGTCACGCGTCGTTCGGCGTACCGACTGGCCCGCCGACTGGAACGGCTGCACCTGGTCGAGGGTCTGCTCATCGCGATCCTGGACATCGACGAGGTTATCCAGGTCATTCGCGCCAGCGACGACACCGACCAGGCCCGCACCCGCCTCATCGACGTGTTCGACCTCAGCCAGCTGCAGGCGGAATACATCCTCGAGCTGCGGCTGCGCCGCCTGACCAGGTTCTCCCGGATCGAATTGGAAACCGAACGGGACCAGCTGCTCGCCGAGATCACGGAGCTCAAGGCCCTGCTCGCCAGCAAGCAGGCCATCCGCACCCTGGTCTCCGACGAGCTGGCCACCATTTCCGACAGGTTCGGCACCCCGCGGCGCACCCTGCTCACCGAGGCCCGACCGAGCATCGCCGGCGCGTCCGCCCGGAAGGCGGCCGTGCTCGAGGTGACGGACTCCCCCACCCGGGTGTACCTGAGCACCACCGGCCGCATCGCCAGAGTCGACCTGCCGGCACCCGGCGACGACCAGACCGAACGAATCACGCCGGCACACCGCCGCAGCAAGCACGACGCCGTGCTGTCGGTGCTGGACACCACCAGCCGGTGCGAGATCGGGGCCGTGACCAATCGGGGCCGGCTCATCCGGTTCTCCCCCGTTGACCTTCCGGGATTGCCGCCAACCTCGATCCAGCTCGCCGCCGGCGTGCGCGTGCGCGACTATCTGTCGTTGGGCAGCGGCGGCGAGGTTGTGCGGGCCCTGGTGGCCCTGGACAGCGACCGGGCCATTGCGCTCGGTACCCGGCAGGGCGTGGTGAAACGGCTCACCCCGAATGACTGGGCGAACAAGCCCGATTTTGAGATCATCGCGCTCAAGCCCGGTGACGAGGTCGTCGGCGCGGTTCAGGGCTCCGAGGACGACGAGCTCGTGTTCGTGGCCTCCGACGCGCAGCTGTTGCGGTTCCCCGCCGCTGCAGTGCGCCCGCAGGGCCGAACGGCGGGCGGGATGGCCGGCATCAAGCTGGGTCCGGAAGCGCGGGTGGTCTTCTTCACCAGCCTGTCCGCCGATGCCGCCGAGAACGCCGTCGTCGCGACGATCGCCTCCGGCAGCCAGACCCTGCCCGGCACGGATCCGGGCAGCGCGAAGGTGTCTGCGTTCACCGAGTTCCCCGCCAAGGGACGAGCCACGTCAGGGGTGCGCTCGCACCGTTTCCTCAAGGGCGAGGATGTCCTGGGGGTGGCCTGGGTCGGCGCGGCACCGGCGCGCGCACTGGGCGCCGAGGGAACAGCCCGGACCCTGCCAGAAACCTGGGCACGACGCGACGCCTCCGGCACCATGCTGGATGCCGTGATCGGCTCGATCGGCTCGGGAATCGGTTGAGCACTCCCGGCTGCTCCTGCCGGATGGCCGGGTGTTCGCAGTAGGGTGGGGCATGCTTGAACTTCGCGGTTCCACCATCCTCGTTGTCGGGGCCACAGGCGGGCTCGGCCGGGAGATCGCCCGCCAGCTCTCCGACGCCGGGGCGACCCTGGTCCTCAGCGCCAGGGACCCCGCCGTCCTGGCCGCCCTCGGCCTGCCGGGCGCCATCGTCGCCGCCGATCTCACCGACCCGGCCGCCGTGCGACGGCTCGTGGACGTTGCGGCCACCGTGACCGGCCGACTCGACGGAATAGTGGTGGCCGCGGGGGTGGTGGCCTTCGGTCCGGCGGCGGGGCTCACCGCCGACACCATCGCCCGGCTCTTCGCGGTGAACACCACCGCGCCGATGCTGCTGCTCCAGGCCGCCCACGCGCCCCTCGCGGCATCGGCCGCCGCCGGCCGGTCGCCCTTCCTGCTGACCCTCAGCGGGGTGGTCAGCGAGAGCCCGACCGCGAATCTCGCGGCCTACTCGGCGTCGAAGGCCGCACTGGCCGCTTTCGGGTCCGCGGCGGGCCGGGAACTGCGACGGGTGGGCATCCGGGTGATCGACGCCAGACCCGGGCACACCGAGACGGCCCTGTCTAGGCATCCGATCAGCGGGACCGCGCCGCGCCTGCCGGTCGGCCTTGACCCCGTCGCTGTGTGCGCCCGAATCGTGCGCGGCATCGTAGACGGCGAACGGGACCTGCCCAGCACGGCCTTCGCGCCCGTGTGACCGGCGTGAGCGGCCCGTCGGTCAGACGTCGATACGCTCGCGGCTGAGTTTGTCCGAGCTGTCGATGATGAATTCCTTGCGGGGGGCGACGTCGTTGCCCATCAGTAGTTCGAAGACCTTTCCCGCCATTTCGGCGTCGGCCACCTGGACCCGGCGCAGGGTGCGATGCGCCCGTTCCATGGTCGTCGTCGCCAGCTGATCGGCATCCATCTCGCCCAGTCCCTTGTAGCGCTGGATAGGATCCTGATAGCGCTTCCCACTCTTCTTGAGTGCGGCGAGCACGCCCTGGAGTTCGATTTCAGAGTAGGTGTAGATCGTCTCGTTAGGCTTGTTGCCGGGGTTCATCACGATCACCCGGTGCAACGGGGGAACTGCGGCGAAGATCCGGCCGGCCTCGATCATGGGCCGCATGTAGCGGAAGAACAGGGTGAGCAGCAGCGTACGGATGTGCGCGCCGTCGACATCCGCGTCGCTCATGATGATGACCTTGCCGTAGCGTGCGGCGGAGAGGTCGAAACTGCGGCCGGAACCGGCGCCGATGACCTGGATGATCGACGCGCATTCCAGGTTGGAGAGCATGTCGGAGACCGAGGCCTTCTGCACATTGAGGATCTTTCCCCTGATCGGCAGCAGCGCCTGGTGCTCGCTGTCCCTGGCCAGTTTCGCGGTGCCGAGGGCCGAGTCGCCCTCCACGATGAACAGCTCGCTCAGGGCGACGTCGTTACTGCGGCAGTCGACCAGCTTCGCCGGCAACGACGAGCTCTCCAGGGCGTTCTTGCGCCGCTGCGTCTCCTTGTGGGCGCGGGCGGAGATGCGCGACTTCATTTCTGCCACGATCTTGTCCAGCACCACCGCCGACTGGGTTTTGTCGTCGCGCTTGGGCGAGGTGAACCGCTCGGTCATGGTCTTGTTGATCACGGCGGCCACGATGGCCCGGACCGCCGGCGTGCCGAGCACCTCCTTGGTCTGACCCTCGAACTGCGGTTCGGGCAACCGGACGGTGAGCACCGCGGTCAGGCCGGCGAGGATGTCGTCCTTCTCCAGCTTGTCGGAGCCGACCTTGAGCCGCCGGGCATTCTGCTCGACCTGCGCCCGCAGGAACTTGAGCATGCCCGCGTCGAAGCCCGCCTGGTGGGTACCGCCCTTGGGGGTGGCGATGATGTTGACGAAACTCTTGATCACGGTGTCGTAGCCGGTCCCCCATCGCAGGGCGATGTCGACCTGGCACTCCCGGACCAACTCGGTGGGGATCATCGCGCCGGTGTCGGTGAGTACCGGCACGGTTTCAGTGAAGCTTCCGGCGCCGGTCAGCCGCCAGGTGTCGGTGATAGGCGTGTCGACGGCGAGGTGATCCACGAATTCGGAGATGCCGCCGGCGAAGGTGAAGGACGCTTTCGCGGGCTCGGCGCTGCGCCGGTCGTCGATGTCGATGGTGAGGCCCGGAATCAGGAACGCCGTCTGGCGGGCCCGGCCCATCAGGTCCTCGGTTTGGAAGGTTGCGCCCTTGGTGAAGATCTGGCGGTCGGCCCAGTACCGGATGCGCGTCCCGGTCACGCCCTTGCGCACCTTGCCGACCACCCGCAGTTCGCTCGTGCTCTCGAAGGGCGTGAACGGGGCATCCGGGCTTTTCTCGCCGGTGTCGGCGAAGACCCCTGGCTCGCCTCGGTGGAACGACATCGCCCAGGTCTTGCCGTCCCGGTCGACCTCGACGTCGAGCCGTTCGGACAGCGCGTTCACCACCGAGGCGCCGACGCCGTGCAGGCCGCCGGAGGCGGCATAGGAGCCGCTGCCGAATTTGCCCCCAGCGTGCAACTTGGTGAAGACGACCTCCACACCGGACAGTCCGGTCTTCGGTTCGATGTCGACGGGGATGCCGCGGGCGGTGTCACTGACCTCGACGCTCTCGTCGGGGTGCAGCACGATACCGATCGACGACCCGTGGCCACTGAGCGCCTCGTCGACGGAGTTGTCGATGATTTCCCAGAGGCAGTGCATCAGCCCTCGGGAGTCCGTCGAGCCGATGTACATGCCGGGGCGTTTGCGCACCGCGTCGAGGCCTTCGAGGACCGAGAGGTGGCGGGCGGAATAGTCAGAACTCACAAGGGACAAGAATAGCGACCCGGCCGCGTCCCGCTCCGATCGACACTCGCGCGGGGTCCGATGCGCCGGGTTCACCGCACCGAGTGCTACGCGGTGAGCGAAATGTCACCCAACTGTGGCCCAATCGGGGCCGGAGCGTGTTTACATGGTGAGTAAGGATTCAATTGGTATCACCTGGTATCAGTCTGGAGGAGGAGAATATGTCCCAGATCGCCACCGAGAACGGTGCCGTCGACCAACAGGGCGCCCCCCACCAGCTCACCGCGGCCGACCGCTGCGACGCTTGTGGCGCTCAGGCCTACATTCGTGTAGTCGTGAATAACAGCGAGTTGCTCTTCTGCGCCCACCACGGACGCAAGCACCAAGAGAAGCTCGCGGCCATCGCCGAAAGCTGGCACGACGAGTCGAGCCGACTCTTCGACGACCAGAAGTCGTAGTCGCCGCTCGGCGCCGCAGTCCGCTGCGGCGCCGAGGGCGCACTACTCCGAGGTGAGGCCGAGCCGCACAGCAACTTGGTTGCGTGCGGCTTTTGCTATGCCGTCGACCGATTCGGTCTGCGCGGACGGAGCCAGGGTCAGGCCCCTCGCGTCGCAGGCAGACCGGAGCAGCCGGTCGGCGAGTTCCGGATTGCGGGCAAGGACCGGGCCGTGCAGATGAGTCCCGGTGAAGGTTCCGTCGACCACACCCTCGGTGCCGTCGCCGTTGCCGATGCCGGAGGAGACCGTGCCGAGCGCGGTCGGGCCGCCGCCGTAGCCGCGGAGATGGTTTTCGAAGCCGAGCAGGCGCAGCCCCCCGGCGTCGACGGCGAGATCGTCGGCGACACGAGCGGGCAGGGCACTCGCGCGGCCGGCCACCAGGCCAAGACCATCGACCGACGAGCCGTCGGCCAGGTCAAGGCCGGCACTGAGCAGTTCCCACCCGGTACCGACAGCCAGCACGGGCACTCCCCCGGCCAGCCAGGCACGCAGGGGCGCGGCCAGGGTGTCGAGGGCGTCGCGGGCTGCGGCGAGATCGGTGTCGGTTCCCGATCCGATCACGACAAGGTCGACGGTCTCGGGAAGGTCGGCGGCGGACTGAACGGGCACGATCCTGGCCGTCAGTCCGGCCCAGCGCGCGCGCTGGGCAAGCACCCGCGCGTTCGCGGCGTCGCCGTTGGTGTCCAGCAGCCGCGGCAGCAGGGTCACAATGGTCAGGTCTGCCGGGTGGTCTGCTGTCATGACGGGTCCGCTTCGTTGGTCTCCAGGCCGAGGTGAGCCCGGGTGCGCCGCATCGAGTCGGCCGAGAAGATGATGGTCTTGACACCGCGGGCGGGCTCCGGCAGGGCCAGGAAGTCGTCGAGCGCCCGGCCGAGGTCGGGTTCGATCCGGTCGACGAGCACGCCGTCATAGGCCAGCTGCAGGCCGATGTCGTGGGCTTTCGAACCCGAGGCGATCAGCACGTGGCCGAGGCCGGACGTGTCTGCCGGCCAGAGGTAGGACGGGTCGCGCACATCGGAACCGATGGCGACGAGAATCTGTTCAGTGTCAGGGTCAAGGCTGTCCACGTTCAGCTGCAGGCTGGCCGGGTTCTGCACCAGAACGAATTCCACGGTGGTGCCGCGCACCTTCACGATCTCGCCCCGGCCGAAGACCGGGGGGATGGTGGAAATCGCCGCGACAGCGACGGCGGCATCGAACCTGTCGAGCAGGGCCGCCCGTGCGGCGGCGAGGGCAGTGAGTGCGTCCACGGCGTAGTGGGTGCCTCTGGCCGGCAATCGCAGCTCGTGCAGCCGCCCGTCGACCAGGACGCTCGCGTCGAGCCCGCTGACGCCGGTCAGAATCATGCCGTCGGCGGCCTCGAGCCGGGTCGGCGAGGTGAGGGTATACCCCAATCCGTGCGGGTTCGCCGCAAGCACCTCGTCAGCCACGCCGTAGCGGGCAACGCTGACGCCGGCGGCGATGCCATCCCCCAGCCTGGCCAGGTAGAGGTCGTCGGCGTTCAGCACGACGGAGCCGGTGGCACGTGCGGCGATCTTCGCCAGCATCGCGGCGACCATGTCGGAGTCGTGGAACCTGTCGATCTGATCGACCATCACATTGGTCAGCACGACCACGCGCGGGTGCAGGGTGGCCGAGATCAGCGCGCCATGGCCCTCATCCATTTCCAGTACGGCGATATCGCCCGCGATGCGGCCGGTCAGGCTGACCCGCTCCAGCAGCGCCGAGGTGAGACCCTGGCTGATGTTCGCCGTCGACTGGTTGGTGAACACCGACAGACCGTGGGCGCGCAGGGCGGCAACGAGCATCTTGGTGGTCGTGGATTTGCCGGCCGACCCCGTCACGATGACGAGCCCACCGGGAAAGCCGTTCAGGGTGCGCGGGAGGAACCCGGGCGCGATGGTGTTGACCACCAGGCCGGGTACCGCAGACCCGCCACCGGGTTTGCGCCAGCGCGCGAGGGTGCGCGCGATCCTGCCGAGCAGGATCGCCGGCGCGTACCGCACAGGCAACTCTTTACTCGAGGTAGTCGCGCAGCGACTGCGACCGGGACGGGTGGCGCAGCTTGGCCATGGTCTTCGACTCGATCTGGCGGATACGCTCCCGCGTGACGCCGAAGGTGTCACCGATCTGGTCGAGGGTCTTGGGCATGCCGTCGCCGAGGCCG
Source organism: Cryobacterium sp. SO1 (assembly GCF_004210215.2). Classification (NCBI taxonomy): domain Bacteria; kingdom Bacillati; phylum Actinomycetota; class Actinomycetes; order Micrococcales; family Microbacteriaceae; genus Cryobacterium; species Cryobacterium sp. SO1. The sequence goes on along the minus strand of NZ_CP067394.1, from coordinate 1,915,280 downwards.
AAGCGCATCCGGATCACGCCGGCTTCACGCTCGGACAGCGAGTCCAGCAGGCTCTCGAGCTGCTTCTGCAGCATGGTGAAGCCCACGGCGTCGGCGGGAACCACCGCTTCAGTGTCCTCGATCAGGTCACCGAATTCGCTGTCGCCGTCCTCGCCGAGGGGGGTGTGCAGGGAGATCGGCTCGCGGCCGTACTTCTGCACCTCGACGACCTTTTCCGGCGTCATGTCCAGTTCGCGGCTCAGCTCTTCCGGCGTGGGTTCACGGCCAAGGTCCTGCAGCATCTGGCGCTGCACCCGGGCGAGCTTGTTGATGACTTCCACCATGTGCACCGGGATGCGGATGGTGCGGGCCTGGTCGGCCATGGCCCGGGTGATGGCCTGGCGGATCCACCAGGTCGCGTAGGTGGAGAACTTGAAGCCCTTGGTGTAGTCGAACTTCTCGACCGCACGGATGAGGCCCAGGTTGCCTTCCTGGATCAGGTCCAGGAACTGCATGCCACGACCGGTGTAGCGCTTGGCCAGCGACACCACCAGGCGCAGGTTGGCGCCGAGCAGGTGGCTCTTCGCGCGGGCGCCGTCCTTGGCGACCCACTGCAGTTCGCGTCCGAGCGCGCTCTTCTTCTCGGCGTCGGTCATCTGGGAGAGCTTGTCCTCGGCGAAGAGTCCGGCCTCGATACGCATGGCCAGTTCGACTTCTTCGGCGGCGTTGAGCAGCGCGACCTTGCCGATCTGCTTCAGGTAGTCCTTGACCGGGTCAGCCGTCGCGCCGGTGATGGCGCTGGAGTAAACCGGGACCTCGTCCTCGTCGTCGACGAGGGACAACACGAGCGCACCGCTGGGCAGCGGCTCGGCGGGGGCGACCCGCTTGGCGGTGCCGTCGGTGGAGTCTTCATCATCACCGTCGTGCTCCTCGCCGGGCGCCGCGACCTCGTCGTCGCCGGCTTCGGCAGCCCCGGCCTTCTTCTTGCCCGCGGGCGCCTTGGCCTTGGTGGCGGCGGCGCGCTTCCGCGGCGCCGCCTTCTCGGGCGCGTCGGCACCCTCAGCGGCCGCAGCCTTGGCGGCGCGCGTCGCGGCGGCCTTCTGCGCGGGCGTCTTGGCCACGGTGGCGGTCGATGCGCCGTCGGCCGGCGCGGTCTCGGTGGTCTTCAATTCGGGCTCTGTCTTCGTTGGGGTTGCCATTCGAACACCTCTCATGCCGTGGTTCGTGCGCGTGCGGCGCGCCCACGCTCTTCCTGACATGCGGCACGGGCCGGGTTCAGCGCAAGAGCGGGGATTTTTGGGTTGTACGTTTTTGGGGCAGTACGTTTTTGGGGCAGTACGTTTTTGGGCAGTACTAGGACCCATGTCAAGTCCCCGGGATTGCATCCGACAAACAGCCGGAGCACCCAGGAACCAGAACGGGTCCTATTGACAATTATTGCACGGATTGTGTATAAACCGAGCCAAGCCTGCCTACAGTCCCCGTCTGCGGTGCCGCAACTTCCTAGAGAGTTCAACCCAGAGCGGGGCGACTTCTATTCCCTCGTCACGAGAGAGCAGACGCCTGGTTCGCTTGCGGGTGTTGATGAGCATCACCACACCGGTGCCGACGATCAGGAACTGCACAGTGAACGCGATCCGGAACGAGTCCAACGAGTACAGATCGCTGGCCCCGCCCTGCGCCTGGCGCCAGCCGTCCTGCAGGTCCAGGAGCACCCCGATCAGGAACATCATCACAAAACTGGCCAGGAATCCGCCGACGTTGACCACGCCGTTCGCCGACCCGAGGCTGCGCTGCGGGTTGAAGGTGCGGGCGAAGTCGAAACCGATCAGCGACCCGGGGCCGCCACCGCCCAATACGATCAGCAGCAGAACGATGAGCCAGAGGGGCGGGGCCACCGGCCACAGGAGCACCAGCGCCCACGCTGTGGCCATCGCCGTGACGATGCCCAGCACGATGTTGCTGCGCCGCAACGGATGCCGCGCCGTCAGCACGCCCAGGATCGGCCCGCAGATGATTCCCGCCGCGACCGGGATGGTGAGCATCACCGCGGCCATGCTCGACTCGTAGCCGAGCCCGTACACCATGAACGGGAAACCCCACAACAGGGTGAAGACGGTTCCGGAGGACTGGGTGACGAAGTGGGACCAGAATCCCAATTGGGTACCCGGCCGGCTGAAACTGTGCCGGAGCTGGGTCAGTGCACTGCCCCAATCGCTCGGCCGCGGCTGGTCGAACGAACCGGCCGGCCGGTCGCGGATGCCGACGACCACCACCACGAAGGCCACGAAGGCCACCAGGGTGGCTGCCAGGAACGCCGGCGTCCAGCCGAACTCGTGCAGGATCCACGCCAGCGGCACGGCTGAGAGCACCTGGCCCAGCTGGCCGATGTTGCCGAACCATTGCGAGAGCTGGGGCACGATGCGCCCGGAGAACCATGAAGTGATCAGCCTGATCATCGAGATGAAGATGGTGGCGTCGCCCGCCCCCACCAGCATCCGGCCCACCACCGCGATCGTGATGGACGGTGCGAAGGCGAGAATCAGCTGCCCCGCCACCATCAGCACGGTGCCGGAGAGCATAAGCACACGGGGCCCGAACCTGTCGATCAGAACCCCGACCGGGATCTGGGCGGCGGCGTACACAATCAGCTGCACCACGGCCAGGCTGGACAGTACGGCGGCAGAGCCACCGAATCGTTCGGTTGCCGACACCCCCGCGATGCCGAGCGACGTGCGCTGCAGGACGGCGGACAGGTACACGAACGATCCGAAGGAAAAGATCAACCAGGATCGACGAGAGTTCACCCGCCTCAATCTAGCCGGATGGTCGGTCTGACCTGACCACCCGGGTGCCGACAGGCTACGGCTGCTGGCCGTCGTCCCGGCCGCGCCTGGTCGCGAGGAATTTCTCCAGCTCGGCGGCGATCTCGTCCGCCGACGGCAGCGCACCGTCTTCGTCGGTCAACGGCGACCGCAGGGTGTTCCCCTCCATGTAGGCGTCATAGCGTTCCTCGAGGGTGCCGACGAGTTTGGCCAATTCGGGGTTGTCGCCAACCTGCTCGTCGATCCGGCCGATGAATTCCCGGTTCTTCTCGCGCAACCGGTCGGTGGGGAAGATCAGCCCGGTGGACGCGCTGGTGCTTTCCAGCGCCGACAGGGCCGCGGAGGGGTATTCGGTGTCGGCCAGGTAGTGCGGAATGAGGAGAACGTAGCCGATGGTCCAGGCGCCGATTTCCTGCAATCTGAACTCGACGAGGTGCAGGGCGTTCGCGGGCACCTGGGTGTGCGGGCGCCACACCGACATGCTCTCGATAAGGTCGGTGCGGTTGCCGCTGACCGTCACGCCGATGGGCCGGGTGTGCGGCACCGGCATCGGGATGGCGTGCACCCACGTCGTGGACGACACGGTGAACCGGCCGACCAGCTCGAGCACCGCGGCCGTGAACTGCTCCCACCGGAAGTCTGGTTCGAAACCGGCCAGGAGAAGGAACGGCTGGCCGATCTCGTCGTGCGCGAGGTACATGCGGAGTCTCGGCGGCTGGTAATCGGTCAGGTGGTCCTGATCGAAGTAGATGATCGGGCGCCTGGCCCGGTAGTCCAACAGTAGATCGGCGTCGAACTCCGCGATCACCTCGTGCTCGAGGGTCGCGAGCAGGTATTCGGTGAACTGCGACACGGCCCCGCCGGCGTCCGCGAATCCGGTCAGGCCGGCGACGAGATGCAGCCCTTCAGGAACGCCGGCGGCGTCCGCAGTGAGCGTATAGATTTCATCGGGATCGCGCATTCGTTAACTCTAGGCGGAGGTTTCGCCCGGCGTCAGGGAATCGTGGCCAGGCCGTGGTGCCCAGAGCGAACACCTGCGCCCCGTAGCATCGAGGCATGACCGTTTCCCGCGTTTCCGTGTCCGCACAGCCCTCGATCAACTCCACCGCAGACGTCATCGTCCTCGGCGCCGTGCAGGGAAAGGACGGACCGACCCTGCTCGCCGACCCCGGTTTCGAGCAGATCGCCGCACAGTTCGCCGCCGTCGGCGTGTCGGGAACGAAGGACCAGCTGGTACGTTTCGCGCCCGTCGTCGGTGCCGCCCGCAGCATCGCCGTGATCGGACTGGGCTCTGTCGTCTCACCGGAATCGCTGCGCTACGCCGCCGGTTCGGCGGTACGGCAGCTCACCGGCACCGCAACGGTGGCCTTCGCCTGGCCGTTGACCGACCAGGACCAGGCTGACGCCGTGCTCGAGGGCGCCGCGCTCGGTGCGTACTCGTTCACGACCTACCGCACGGCATCGCTGGCGTCCACGAAACTGCCGGCCGCGGACATCACCGTGCACACCGACCAGGCCGCCGAGGACGCGTCCGAACGGGCCGGAATCATCGCCGACGCCGTGAGCCTGGTGAAGGACCTCGTCAACATGCCGCCGCTCGACCTCTACCCCGCCTCCCTGGCCGACTTGGCGGCGGCCGCGGCCGAGGGACTCCCGGTGACCCTGACGGTGTGGGACGAGGAACAGCTCGTCGCCGACGGGTTCGGCGGGATTGCCGGCGTCGGCCAGGGCTCGACCCGGCCGCCCCGGCTGGTCAAGGTCAGCTACGACCCGATCGGCGCGACAAAGCACCTGGCCCTGGTGGGCAAGGGCATCACCTTCGACACCGGCGGACTGTCCCTGAAGCCGCCGGCATCGATGGTGGGGATGAAATACGACATGACCGGCGCCGCAACCGTGCTGGCCGTCACGATCGCGGCCGCCCGCCTGCGCCTGAACGTGCGGCTCACGGCCTGGCTGTGCATCGCCGAGAACATGCCCTCCGGTTCGGCCATCCGTCCCAACGACGTGCTCACCATCCGCGGCGGACGAACCGTCGAAGTGCTCAACACCGACGCCGAAGGCCGGCTGGTGCTCGCGGACGGCCTCGTCGCGGCCGGAGAGGAGAACCCGGACGCGATCATCGACGTGGCGACACTCACGGGCGCTGCCGTTGTGGCCCTCGGCACCCGCTACTCCGCCGTGCTCGGCGACGACGACCTCGTCGCTCACGTTCTCGCCGCCAGCAAGGCCGAGGGAGAACTGGCCTGGCCGATGCCGATGCCCGAGGAACTGCGCGCTCTGCTCAACTCCGACGTCGCGGACATCGCGAACGCCAAGATCGGCAACACCGGCGGTGGGATGCTCCTGGCAGCGGTCTTCCTCAACGAATTCATCGGCAAGACCGGCGAGGGCGCCGACGCAACCACCATTCCGTGGGCCCACCTCGACATCGCCGGCAGCGCCCAGCTTGTCGGCGGCGGGCTCGGGTTCACGGCCCCCGGGCCCACCGGCGTGACGGTGCGCACCCTGCTGCGACTGGCCGAGGACTTTTCACGCCCGTAGTAGGGTCATATAGGCAGGAAAATCCTTGCCGTTCAACGTCTGTCCACGCACAACACGTGCGTCGGACGGGCCGTGAAAATGTATGTGATGCACGAGGGAGTATCTGGGTGTCTGAACAGAATTTTGACCTTGTAGTTCTCGGTGGCGGCAGTGGTGGCTACGCGGCCGCGTTGCGTGCCGTTCAGCTGGGCCTGACCGTCGGCCTGGTTGAGAAAGACAAGCTCGGTGGCACCTGCCTGCACGTCGGTTGTATCCCGACCAAGGCGCTGCTGCACTCGGCCGAGGTCGCCGACGTGAGCCGCGAGTCGGCCAAGTACGGGGTGAACACCTCCTTCGAAGGCATTGACATGGATGCCGTGACCAAGTTCCGCGAGGGCATCGTCGCCAGCAAGTTCCGTGGCCTGCAGGGACTGATCAAGGCCCGCGGCATCACCGTCATCGCGGGTGAGGGCACACTCATCTCCCCCACGACCGTCCAGGTCGGCGAGGACACCATCGTCGGCAAGAACGTCGTGCTGGCCACCGGGTCGTACTCCCGGTCGCTGCCGGGCCTGGCCATCGAAGGACGCGTCATCACCAGCGAGCAGGCCCTCGAGCTCAACTACGTGCCCAAGAAGGTCGCTGTGCTCGGCGGCGGCGTGATCGGCGTCGAGTTCGCCAGCGTCTGGAAGTCCTTCGGCGCCGACGTCACCATCATCGAAGCCCTCCCCCACCTCGCTCCGAACGAGGAGGAGTCGGTGTCCAAGCAGCTCGAGCGGGCGTTCCGCAAGCGTGGCATCGACTTCTCCCTCGGTGTGCGGTTCCAGTCGGTCAGCCAGGATGACTCCGGCGTCGTCGTCACCCTCGAGAACGGCACCACGATCGAGGCCGAGCTGCTGCTCGTCGCCGTCGGTCGCGGCCCGTCCACCGCTGGTCTCGGTTTCGAAGAGGCCGGCATCACCATGGACCGCGGCTTCGTCATCACCGACGAACGCCTCGCCACCAACATCCCCGGCGTCTACGCCGTCGGCGACATCGTCCCCGGCCTGCAGCTTGCGCACCGCGGCTTCCAGCACGGTATCTTCGTCGCCGAGGAGATCGCGGGCCTGGCCCCGATCGTCGTCGACGACCTGAACATTCCCAAGGTCACCTACAGCGACCCCGAGATCGCCTCAGTCGGTTACTCCGAGGCCAAGGCCGTCGCCACGTTCGGTGCCGACAAGGTCACCAGCTACGAGTACAGCCTGGGCGGCAACGGCAAGAGCTCGATCCTCGGTACCGCGGGGTCGATCAAAGTCGTCCGCGAGGCCGATGGACCCATCATCGGCATCCACATGATCGGCGCCCGCGTGGGCGAACTGATCGGCGAAGGCCAGCTGATCGTGAACTGGGAAGCGTACCCTGAGGACCTCGCTCCTCTGCTACACGCGCACCCCACGCAGAACGAAGCGCTTGGCGAGGCCTTCCTGGCCCTGGCCGGCAAGCCTTTGCACGCGATGTAGCCCGTTTCGGCACACAGATTCTCACTAACATTGGTCAGACATTAATGGTTTCAAAGGAGACAAACGCATGAGCGAATCCGTCAACCTCCCGGCACTCGGTGAGAGTGTCACAGAGGGTACGGTTACCCGCTGGCTGAAGAACGTGGGAGACCGCGTCGAAGTCGACGAACCGCTGCTCGAAGTTTCGACCGACAAGGTCGACACGGAGATCCCATCCCCCATCGCCGGTGTCATCGAAGCCATCCTCGTCCAGGAGGACGAGACCGTCGAGGTCGGCACCCCACTGGTGACCATCGGAGACGGCTCGACCGCCGCCGCGCCCGCCGCTGAGGCACCTGCCGCCGAGGTACCCTCGACCGAAGCGCCGGCGCCCGCCGAAGCACCCGCCGCCGTCGCGCCGCCCGCTCCGGCAGCCGTTGAGCCGGCGCCCGCCGCAGCACCGGCCCCGGCAGCACCGGCCCCCGCAGCCCCCGCACCCGTCGCCGCTGCCCCCGCAGCAGCTGCACCCGTGGCACCTGCCCCCGCAGCACCGGCCCCCGCAGCCCCCGCACCCGTCGCCGCAGCCCCCGCTGCAGCTGCACCCGTGGCACCTGCCCCCGCTGCGCCCACACCGGTCGCTGCCGCTCCGGCAGCACCTGCTCCGGCAGCACCTGCTCCCGCAGCACCCGCCGCCGAGCCCACCCGTGGCGCTCACAGCGGCACCAGCGGCTACGTCACGCCCATCGTTCGCAAGCTCGCGAACGAGGCCGGCGTCGACCTCTCCACCATCACCGGCACCGGTGTCGGCGGACGGATCCGCAAGCAGGACATCATCTCCGCATCGGCCGCGCCCGCCACCCCGGCCGCTGCCCAGGTCGAGGTGTCGCCGCTGCGCGGAACCACGCAGCCGATGTCGCGCTTGCGCAAGGTCGTCGCGGAGCGCGCCGTCGCCTCCATGCAGCAGACCGCCCAGCTCACCACCGTCGTGGAGGTGGATGTCACCCGTGTCGCCATGCTGCGCGACAAGGTGAAGGTCACCTTCCAGGAGAAGACCGGCAACAAGCTCTCCTTCCTGCCCTTCTTCGCCCTGGCCGCGGCCGAGGCGTTGAAGGCGAACCCGATCATCAACGCGACCGTCGACGGTACGTCGATCGTGTACCCGGGCCAGGAGAACATGAGCATCGCCGTCGACACCGAGCGTGGCCTGCTGACGCCCGTCATCCGCGACGCCGGCGAACTCGATCTGGCCGGCTTCGCTGCCCAGATCGCCGACCTGGCTGCGCGCACCCGCGACAACAAGCTCAAGCCCGACGAACTGTCCGGTGGCACTTTCACGCTGACCAACACGGGTTCGCGCGGCGCGCTGTTCGACACCCCGGTGGTCTTCCTGCCGCAGAGCGCCATTCTCGGCACCGGCGTGGTGTACAAGAAGCCCATCGTCGTCACCGACAAGGGCCTGGACTCGATCGCCATCCGCTCGACGGTGTTCCTGGCGCTCTCCTACGACCACCGCATCATCGATGGAGCGGACGCCTCGCGCTTCCTCACCACGATGAAGGCGCGACTGGAAGCAGGCGCGTTCGAGGCCAACCTCGGAATCTAGCAGCACAGCTCAGCGTTCCTGGCCACGTAGCGGTCAGTAGTCGAAGAGCTCGCGTAACCGCCAGCCGGCCTCGCCCCTGATCACCAGGGCCGAGGCCGGTTGTGTCTGCGGCGTGCCCGCCGCCGGGGTGAGCACGATCAGCGCCGCGTTACCCCGCTGCTCCTGGACGGTCGCCGTGAAACCCGGCTCCTCGACATTCCTGTTCGCGGGTCGACCATCCGCCCTCTCGCTGTCGCCGGTCGTCTGCCGCACCGCATAGGAATCGGCGGCCATGGCTGCTGACCCGGCCTGGTCGACCCCGTCGAGGCAGAGCACCGACGCAGCAGCCAGGCACCGCTGGCGCAGGTGCAGAAGCGCCAGGGTCGCTGCCGCGGGATCGTCACCCACGAGCGTCGCCGAGTACTGCTCCGATCCTGGCGGCGCGCCGTCCTGCGAAGAGGGCGACTCCGAGTCGTCAGTAGCCGGTGCCGAGTCCGGCGGGTCGGTGACCTCCCCCGATATTGCCAGAGAGCCTGTCCAGGACAGCGCCGCCAGGCTGCCGGCCGAGAGGACAACGGCCAGGCAGACGCCGACCAGGACCGGTCGGCGGGCTCGTCCCAGCGCACCAAACCACGACGCCGTGAACCACGACGCCCTAATCCGCGACGCCGTTCTCCGCCACATCGCGCCCGTCCGCACGACATCGGTCCGGATCGCATCACGCCGCGTCGCCACCTGCCGCAGCACGCGCTGGACCGGGCTACCCTTCCTGCCGCCGAACGGCCGGACCGCGTCCCGACCGACCGGATCAGGGACCGCCGTCAGCCTCGCTGACCTGGTCAGCGTCCTCGGCGGCGTCGCCGGCCCGGCAAGCAGCCCAGTCCACAGGCCAGGCATCAGTCCGGCCGGCGTGCCAGGCTCCGGTTCCGCGGCGCCGGCCATGACGCCACGCACCGCAGTGGCCGGGGCCCAGCCGAAGAGGGCTGATTCCACTGCCGTGAGATCTGCCGGCACGGGCCGCGCCGTGGCCGCCGCCTCGAATTCCGCCAGCAGCGAGCCCGCTGTCGCCGCTTCCGCCGTGCCAGGGTCCAGATGCTCCAACAACGATCTCAGCCATCCCGCCAGCCGCACCAGGTCGTCCCGCCGCCTGGCCGCCCCGGCTCCCCCGGGCGGCAGCTCCTCCAGTGCGCCCAAGCCGAGCAGCACCGGCCTGCCCGCGCCGTCGAATCGCACGCAGTCCGCTCCGATCATCGGATGGCTGAAGCCGGCGTCGTGCAGCGCCTGGAGGGTCGCCGTGATCGTCGCGGCGATCGTGACCACCTCCCCGGCTGCGATCCGGCCCCGCTCCGCCAGCAGGCGATCCAGGGGCGAACCGGCCAGACGGTCCATCACCAGGCAGAGCCGGCCGTCCGGAGCCGTGGCCACGTCCCGCAGCGGCACCAACCTCAACGGTGGCACCGTGAGCATCGCTCGCACCTGCCGGTTCAGCGCCGCGCCGTCCGCGTCCAGACGAAACACCTTCAGTGCCACCGTCAGGCTCGCAGCCTGCCCGTCGGCTGCCTGCGCATCGGATGCCTGACCGAGGTATATCGTCGACCGGCTGCCGGTGCCGATCCGGCGCACCACGCGGAACCCGGCCAGGGTTCTCTCGTTCGCGGGGCCACGCGTCTGTTCCATCGGGCCACCGTGCCGTGACGACCACCTCCCGGCGTCTCCCGGTGGATTTCTGGGGCAAACTCGCGCCGCGCTCCAACTGGGGAGGAGCGCCCCCTAGACTGGCTGGATGCTCGACTTTGTCGTCGCGGGGCTAAGCGCCAACTCCGTGCCGTATTTCGAGGGCCTTGAGCTCCAGCGCGCAGTCCACCGCACGGTGGTGTCCGGTCATCGACCGAACACCGTCCTACTCCTTGAACACCCCGCCGTCTACACGGCCGGCAAACGGACCCAACCGGAGGACCGTCCCACCGACGGCACCCCGGTCGTGGACGTCGACCGTGGCGGCCGGATCACCTGGCATGGGCCAGGGCAGTTGGTCGGATATCCGATCCTCCGCCTGCCCGAACCGGTCGACGTGGTCGGCTACGTGCGGCTGCTCGAGGGCATCCTCATCGAGACTCTGGCAGATTTCGGCATCGACGGCCGGCGGGTTGCGGGCCGCAGCGGGGTCTGGGTCGGACCCGTCGGGGCCGAAGACAAGATCGCCGCCATCGGCATCCGGGTCGCCGACGGCGTGACCATGCACGGGTTCGCACTCAATTGCAACAATGCGCTTGAGCCGTACGACCGCATCGTCGCCTGCGGCATCAAGGACGCCGGTGTCACCACGATGTCCTTGGTCCTCGGCCGCGACGTCAGCCCCCAGGACACCGTCGACCCCGTGACCGCCCATTTCCGTGCCCGGCTGGCGGTGCCCGCGTGAGCGCCGCACCGGATGGGCGCCGGATGTTGCGGCTGGAGATCCGCAATGCCGAGACGCCCATCGAACGGAAACCGTCCTGGATCAAGACTCGTGCCCGGATGGGCCCCGAGTACCGTCAGCTGCAGGACCTGGTCAGCAGCGAGAACCTGCACACGGTCTGCCAAGAGGCCGCCTGCCCGAACATCTACGAGTGCTGGGAGGACCGCGAGGCGACCTTCCTGATCGGCGGCTCCCAGTGCACTCGACGCTGCGACTTCTGTCAGATCGACACCGGCAAGCCCGCCGACTATGACACCGACGAGCCCCGGCGGGTTGCGGAGTCCGTTCTGCGGATGAACCTGCGCTACGCGACGGTGACCGGTGTCGCCAGGGACGATCTGCCCGACGAGGGCTCCTGGTTGTACGCCGAAACCATCCGGCAGATCCACCAGCAGAGCCCGGGTACCGGCGTCGAGATCCTGGTCCCGGATTTCTCGGGCAACCGGGACCATCTGGCGGAGGTGTTCTCCGCCCGGCCGGAGGTTTTCGCGCACAACGTCGAAACCGTCCCGCGGATCTTCAAACGCATCCGCCCCGCATTCCGCTACGACCGGTCCCTGGACGTGCTGAGCCAAGGTCGCGCGGCGGGCCTGATCACCAAGTCGAACCTGATCCTGGGCATGGGCGAAGAACGCGCGGAGGTATCCCAGGCCCTCGCCGACCTCTTCGAGGCCGGCACCGACATCATCACCATCACGCAGTACCTGCGGCCTAGCCCCCGGCACCTGCCGGTGGCCAGGTGGGTGCGACCGGAGGAGTTCGTCGAGCTCAAGGCTGAAGCCGAACAGATCGGTTTTCTCGGGGTGCTCGCCGGCCCTCTGGTGCGCTCGTCCTACCGCGCCGGCCGGCTCTGGGCGCAGTCGATGACGGCAACCGGTCGGGAGGTGCCGGAGCACCTGCAGCACCTCGCCGACGCGGCCCTGGGCTTCACCCAGGCCGTTTGACCCTAAATCCGTCACGCGGATATCGACCGACTGGGTAGTCTTAGAACCATGGCACGCAGCAAGGACAAGAGTCCCCGCACCCCCAAAGAACCTGGCCGCTTGAAGCAAATGTGGCAGGTCTTCCAGATGACCCGGCGCTACGACTCGAACATTGTTCTGTTCATGATCCTGGGCTTCCTGATTCCGGTCCTGATCGGCCTGGCGTTCGCGCTCCTGCTGACCCCCGACAACGGCTTCACGATCGCCCTCTGGATCGTCGCCGGCGTGCTGGGCGGTATTCTGGCGATGCTGATCATCCTGGGCCGCCGTGCCGAGAAGGCCGCGTACTCGCAGATCGAGGGCCAGCCCGGCGCGGTCGGCGCGGTTCTGCGCAGTTCCCTCAAGCGCGGCTGGGTCGGCAGCGAGATGCCCGTCGCCGTCAACGGCAGGACCCAGGACGCCGTCTACCGCGCCGTCGGCCGTGGTGGCGTCGTTCTCATCAGCGAGGGCCCGCGCACCCGCACAGCCCGGATGCTGGAGGAGGAAAAGCGGTCGGTGGCCAAGGTCGGCGGAAACGTCGCTGTCACGGTCATCGCCGTCGGCCCGGACTCGGACGCCGTTCCGTTGCACAAGCTCGCTCGCCGCTTGACCAAGATCAAGCCGTCGCTGACCAAGGCCGAGGTGCTCGCGGTGAACAACCGTCTCAACTCCATGACCAGGAAGCTGCCGATTCCCAAGGGCGTCGACCCCACGAAGGCCCGCCCGCAGCGCGGCAACTGACCGGCAGAACAGATCGAGGGCACGGGTCACCCCGTGCCCTTCCTGCGTTCTCCGACGCCGGCTCTCCGGCTACCGCCGGATCAGAACGGTGCCCGCGATCTTGTCGTGGAAGCCGCGCTGGTCCGAGTCCCAGACCAGGGCGGGCACGGCCAGACCCAGGAGCACCGACCGCGCGATCGGGCGCCACAGGCCGGCGCGCTCCCCGGTGATCGTGATCAGACGCAGGCCCACCAGCCAGTGGCCGATGCTGGCACCGAACGCGGCCAGCTGCACGGCCTGTAGGAGGACGAACACCCCCAGCACCACGAAACCGTCATAGTTCAACAGGGTGTAACCCCAGATCAGACAGGCCAGCCCGACGGCGATGGCCCAGTCGATGACCAGCGCGGCGATCCGCCTGCCCACCCTCCCCACCGAGTGCGGACCGACCCGGGGCAGGCCCAGGCGCTCCCCCGGCCAGGTACTGGGCGGTAGCTGCCCGAAGGTGGTGGGACCAGAAGGCGTCGAATTCACCCGATCAGTTTACCGAGCGCCCCTCTGTAACATGGAGGAAACATAAGCGTCATTCTTAAGTAACCGGCTCGTAATAGTGTCGGGGAAGCCGCAGTGTGCGACATTTCCCGTCACCCACGCCTACGTCGTTTGGAGTAAACCCGCATGTTCCGCGATTCGTCCGAAGTGCTCTCGTTCATCAAGGACACCGATGTCAAATTCCTTGACCTCCGTTTTACCGACCTGCCGGGTGTGCAGCAGCACTTCAACATCCCCGCGTCGACAGTCGACGAGGACTTCTTCACCGTCGGCCAGATGTTCGACGGCTCGTCGATCCGCGGTTTCGCGTCGATCCACGAATCCGACATGCAGCTCATCCCCGACGTCACCAGCGCCTACATCGACGCGTTCCGCGCCGAGCGCACACTGATCATGCTTTTCGACATCTACAACCCCCGCAACGGCGAGATCTACTCCAAGGACCCCCGCCAGGTCGCCAAAAAGGCCGAGAAGTACCTCGCGTCCACCGGCATCGGCGACACCGCGTACTTCGGCTCAGAGGCCGAGTTCTACATCTTCGACGACGTGCGCTACGAGGTCAACCAGCACACCAGCTTCTACTCGGTCGACTCCAGCGAAGGCGCCTGGAACTCCGGCCGCAAGGAAGAGGGCGGCAACCTCGCCAACAAGACCCCGTTCAAGGGTGGCTACTTCCCGGTCAGCCCGGTCGACCAGCACGCCGACATGCGCGATGACATCTGCCTCAAGCTGATCGACGCCGGTCTGATCCTGGAGCGCAGCCACCACGAGGTCGGCACCGGCGGCCAGGGCGAGATCAACTACAAGTTCGACACCATGGTGCACGCGGCCGACGACCTGCTGAAGTTCAAGTACATCGTCAAGAACACCGCGCACGAGTGGGGCAAGACCGCCACCTTCATGCCCAAGCCCCTCTTCGGCGACAACGGCTCCGGCATGCACACCCACCAGTCCCTCTGGGCCGACGGCAAGCCGCTGTTCTATGACGAGGCCGGCTACGGCGGACTGTCCGACGTCGCCCGCTGGTACATCGGCGGCCTGCTCAAGCACGCCCCCGCCGTCCTCGCGTTCACCAACCCGACGGTCAACTCCTACCACCGCTTGGTGCCCGGCTTCGAAGCACCGGTCAACCTGGTCTACTCGGCCGGCAACCGCTCCGCGTCGATCCGCATCCCGATCACGGGAACCAACCCCAAGGCCAAGCGCCTCGAGTTCCGTGCTCCCGACGCGTCCGGCAACCCGTACCTCGCCTTCGCCGCCCAGCTGATGGCCGGCCTCGACGGCATCAAGAACCGTATCGAGCCGCACGAGCCCGTCGACAAGGACCTCTACGAGCTGCCGCCCGAAGAGGCCAAGAACATCCCCCAGGTTCCGGCATCGCTGGAGGAGGCCCTGCAGGCGCTCGAAGCCGACCACGACTTCCTCCTCGCCGGCAACGTCTTCACTCCGGAACTCATCGAGACCTGGATCGACTACAAGCGCGAAAAGGAAATCAAGCCGCTCGCGCAGCGCCCGCACCCGTTCGAGTTCGAACTGTACTACGGGGTCTAATCCTCCGATTGCACGATGAAGGGGCCGCAACCATCAGGTTGCGGCCCCTTCGCCGGTTTCAGCAGGTCGGCGGCGTCCTGGTCAGCCCGAGAAGGGCCCCGGCCGCTCCACCGGTCCGTAGAACCGGCGCTCGAACACGGCGCGGGCCCGCCGGGTGACGCCCAGGTAATCTTCCTCGAGCTGGTTTGCCGAGCCGGGGGGATATTCCATCATGCGTGCCACGCCGTCCAGCTGCATCCGGTCGCTGGGCAGCACGTCCGCCGTCTTGTTCATCCACAGGGTGATCGCCGACCGGCACCTGGATGCGAACAACCAGGCCGCGCGCAACACATCCGTGTCAGACTCCGAGATCAGGCCGGCCCGGGTGGCCTCGTCGAGCGCCTCGAGCGTCGAAGTCGTGCGCAGGGCCGGCAACGCTGCCGCATGCTGCAGCTGGAGCAACTGGACGAACCATTCCACGTCGCTCAGCGAGCCACGTCCCAGCTTCAAGTGCCGGTTCGGGTCGGCTCCCTGCGGCAGCCGTTCGTTCTCGACCCTCGCCTTGATCCTTTTGATCTCGCGGACGTCCTGCTCGCTGATCTGCTCCGGGTAGCGCACGGTGTCCATCACGGCGTGGAAGCTTCGCAGCAACGCCGGTTCACCGGCCACACCGCGGGCCCGCAGCAGCGCCTGGGCTTCCCAGGTCAGCGACCAGCGACGGTAGTAGGCCTGGTACGAGTCGATGGATCGCACCACCGCGCCGTTCTTTCCCTCGGGACGCAACCCGATATCCAGGTCGAACGGCAGCCGATTGTCCTCGGTGAGCCGGTTCAGCTCGCGGACGATGAAGGTCGCCCGGTCGTGGGCCGCACCGCCCTCGAGGGCGGCCGGCCGGAACACGTACATCACATCGGCGTCGGATCCGAAGCCGAGCTCCGCTCCCCCGAACCGGCCCATGGCGATCACGGCGAATTCGATGCCGTCCGGGGCGAACGGCCCGTCGTCACCGGTGAGTCCAGCACCGCGGATGGCACCGAGCACTCCCTGGATGATGACGGTGGACACATCCGTGAGGCCTGCCGCCAGCTCGTCGATGGTGAGCCGGCCTAGGATCGCCGATAGCGCCAGCCTGAGCATCTCCCGGCGCCGACTGGTTCGCAGGACCGACGCGGCCGCGTCGGGGCCACCGTGCCGAGCCAGCACCGCTCGGGCCTCGTCCTGCAGGACACTCAGCGGGCGGGGGCGCAGATCGTCGTCGTGCTCCAGCCAGGCGACGGCCTCCGGGATGGTCTCCAAGAGCTCCCCGACGTACCGGGACGCCGAGAGCACCCTGGTGAGGCGCTCCGCGGCCCCGGACGAATCCCGGAGCATCCGCAGGAACCAGTAGGTGGAGCCGAGGCTGTCGCTCAGGCGCCGGAACGCCAGCAGCCCGTAGTCAGGGTCCGCCCCGTCGGAGAGCCACTGCAGCAAGACCGGCAACAGGTGCTGCTGGATGGTCGCCCGCCTGGACACCCCGCTCGTGAGCGCGGCGATGTGAGCCAGGGCGCCCTTCGTGTTGCGGAATCCGATCGCGGCCAGCCTGGCCTCGGCCTGCGCGCTCGTGAGGTTGAGGCCCTCCGCCGGCAGGGCGGCGACGGCGGACAACAGCGGGCGGTAGAACAGCCGTTCGTGCAAACCGCGCACCCGGTGTTTGGTCGCCTCCCACCGGGCCGTGAGGGCTGCGGCGCTGGTGGCGAGGCCCGTCGCGCGAGCCAGCACCCGCAGCCCGGCCTCGTCCCTGGGCAGCAGGTGGGTGCGCCGCAGCCTGTCCAGTTGCAGCCGGTGCTCCATCAGGCGGAGCATCCGGTAGTCCTGCGCGAATTCGGCGGCTTCGGCTCGTCCGACATACCCGGAATCGGCCAGGGCGGCCAGCGCGGGAAGGGTGCCCGGCTGTCGGACGTCGGGGTCGGTCTGACCATGGACGAGCTGGAGCAGCTGCACGGTGAACTCGATGTCGCGCAGGCCGCCAGGGCCCAACTTGAGTTGCACGGCCACCTCGTCGGCGGGGATGTTGCTCGTGACGCGTTCCCGCATCCGCTGCACGGAGTCGACGAAGTTCTCCCGGCTGGCGCTCGTCCAGACCTTCGGGGCCACGGCGTCGACGTACCGTACGCCGAGTTCCAGATTGCCCGCCAGCGGCCTGGCCTTCAGCAGCGCCTGGAATTCCCAGCTCTTCGCCCACCGGTCGTAATAGGCAATGTGCGATTCGAGTGAACGCACCAGGGCGCCGGACTTCCCCTCGGGGCGAAGGTTCGGGTCCACCTCCCACAACTCGGGCTCCAGGCTGGGTTGGTTCAGCCCGCGCATCATCAGGACCGCGAGTCTGGTGGCGATGTCGACGGCCCTGGCGGCGCTGAGTCCGCGGTCTTCGTCGCCCTCTGCGACGAAGATGACGTCGACGTCACTGACGTAGTTCAACTCCCCCGCCCCGGCCTTGCCCATTCCGATGACGGCGAGCTTGGTCAGACGGACCTCGTCGGCGGGGTAGACCCCGGGCGCGGCGACCGGGCCGCTGCACATTCCCCTGGCGACGGCAAGCGAGGCCTCCAACGCCGCCGTGGCCAGGTGGGCCAGGGCTCTGGCGATCCGGTCGAGCCCCGCGACCGGGTCGCCCTGTTCCAGGTCGAACGCCGCCAGTTCGGCGAGGCGCCGGCGGTAGCGCACGCGAAGCGCCACCCACCCCTCGTCGCCGAGGAGGGCGGCGAACCCATCGGTGGACTGGACGGCGTCGAGCAGGTCGTCGGTCAGCTCACCGGGACCGGCCGGGGCGGTGGTCTTCTCGTGCAGTACCGCGAGTTCGGCGGGGTGCCGGAGGAAAAAATCGGTGAGGCCCGTCGATGCCCCGGTCACCAGCACCAGGCGCTGCAAGGAGCCGGCATGGCGCCGGAGCGTTCCGAACTCCGCCGGCGCCTGGCGCACGAGCGACAGCACGGCGAACAGCGCCGCATCGGGGTTCGCCGCACGGCTGAGCAGCGGGAACAGATCGGACGGGTCGGGGCCCCCGAGTTCACCGACTTCGTCGAGTCGGGCGCGGGCCTCGCCGAGATCGGCGAAGCCCACCCGAGCGAGGTCCGTCAGTGTCAGCTGTTCTCTCGCCATGTCGCGTGCCTGTCGTGGACCTCGCCCTTAAAGCATCTCGAGGTTCTTTGTGAGTTCGAATGGGGTGACCTGGGACCGGTACTCGCGCCATTCCTGGCGCTTGTTCAGCAGGACGTAGTTGAACACATGTTCTCCCAACGTTTCGGCGACCAGTTCGGACTCCTCCATGTACTGGATGGCGTGGTCGAGGCTGGCGGGCAGCTGGTGGTAACCGAGCGCGCGACGTTCGGTGTCGCTGAGCCCCCACACGTTGTCCTCGGCCTCCGGCGGAAGTTCGTAGCCCTCTTCGATGCCCTTGAGCCCGGCGGCGAGCATGAGGGAGTACGCGAGGTACGGGTTGGCCGCCGAATCGATCGCGCGGTACTCGATGCGCGAGCTCTGGCCCTTGTTGGGCTTGTACAGCGGCACGCGAATCAGCGCGGACCGGTTGTTGTGGCCCCAGCACACGAAGCTCGGGGCTTCGTCGCCGCCCCACAGCCGTTTGTACGAGTTCACGAATTGGTTGGTTACGGCGGTGATCTCCGGCGCGTGGCGCAGCAGGCCGGCAATGAACTGGCGACCGGTTGCGGACAGCTGGTACTGCGCACCGGCTTCATAGAACGCGTTGGTGTCGCCTTCGAACAGGGAAAGGTGGGTGTGCATTCCGGAGCCCGGTTGGTCCGACAGCGGCTTGGGCATGAACGTCGCGTAGACGCCCTGCTCGATGGCCACTTCCTTGATCACGGTGCGGAACGTCATGATGTTGTCAGCGGTGGTAAGGGCATCCGCGTAGCGCAGGTCGATCTCGTTCTGGCCCGGGCCGGCCTCGTGGTGGCTGAACTCAACCGAGATGCCGAGGTCCTCGAGCATCCGCACCGACCGGCGCCGGAAGTCGTGCGCCGTGCCGCCGGGGACGTTGTCGAAGTAGCCGGCGGAATCAACCGGTACCGGTCCGTTCTTGCCGAACTTCGACGACTTGAGCAGGTAGAACTCGATTTCCGGGTGGGTGTAGAAGGTGAAACCGCGTTCGGCGGCCTTCGCCAGGGTGCGCTTGAGCACGTTCCGGGGATCGGCGACGGCGGGCTGGCCATCGGGCGTGGTGATGTCGCAGAACATGCGGGCGGTGGGGTCTACCTCGCCCCGCCACGGCAGGATCTGGAACGTGGTGGGGTCCGGGTGGGCCAGTACGTCGGCCTCGAACGAGCGAGTCAGTCCCTCGATCGCTGAACCATCAAAACCCAGTCCCTCGGCGAACGCACCCTCGACCTCGGCCGGTGCGATGGCGACCGACTTCAGGGTGCCGACCACATCGGTGAACCATAGTCGAATGAACTTGATGCCCCGTTCCTCGATGGTCCGAAGAACGAAGTCGCGCTGCTTGTCCATTCACGCCCTTTCTTGTTGCTCCTAGGCTACCGGCTGCCGACGGCGTACGCGCGAGAACCGGCTGATCGAGGCGCGAATGACAGCGGAATGGGCCGCTGAGTACACTGAGCACATGCCAGACTCCGCCACGCCAGATGCCGCCAATGCCGTCGAGGTGCAGAATCCATACGCCACTGCAACTCCCAGCGCCGCCCCTGGTCCCAAGCGTGTGCGCACCAGGCATTTCCAGAACGCGAAGCAGCAGGGCATCCCGATCACCGGCCTGACCAGCTACGACATGATGACCGCCCAGATCTTCGATCAGGCCGGCATCGACTTCCTGCTGGTGGGCGATTCCGCCGGGAACAACGTCTTCGGTTACGAGACCACCCTGCCCGTCACCGTCGACGAACTCATCCCGCTCACCCGCGCCGTGGCCAGGGCCGTGACCAGGGCTCTGGTCGTGGCGGACATGCCGTTCGGCACCTACGAAACCGGCCCCTCAGAGGCACTGCACACCGCGGTTCGCTTCATGAAGGAGGCCCAGGCCCACGCGGTGAAGCTCGAGGGGGCGTGCGCAGCCGGAAGCAGATTTCTCGTATCGTGTCAGCAGGCATCCCGGTCATGGCCCATATCGGCTTCACCCCGCAGAGTGAGCACGGCCTGGGCGGCCACATGATCCAGGGTCGCGGCGCCGGTGCCGAACAACTGATCACGGACGCCCTCGCCGTTCAGGATGCCGGCGCGTTCGCTGTCGTGTTGGAGATGGTGCCGGCCGGCATCGCGGCGCAGGTCACCGAGCGCCTGGAGATCCCCACCATCGGGGTCGGCGCCGGACCCGGCGTGGACGGCCAACTCATGGTCTGGACCGATTTCGCCGGGATGACCCAGGGCAGGGTGCCCCGGTTCGTGCGGCAGTACGCGAACATGCGCTCGGTTCTCACCGACGCCGTGCACGCCTTCAAGGGAGACGTCGAGTCCGGCGCCTACCCTGGTCCAGAGCACAGCTACGAGTAGTTGGGCAGGGGCTGGACCTCAGCGGTCCTCCCCCTCGTCTTCCTCGGCCCACTTGGCGCTGTTGGCTCGCAGTTTGTCGAGCGCATGCGTCGCCTCGTCGAACGTCGAAAACGGTCCGACCCTGTCGGCTGACGGGGACAGCATTCCCTTCTCGACAGCGCCCGTGCGCATGTTGTACCAGAACTGGTGATCAGCTTCTTCGGCCATAAGCTTGATCCTATGCCTAAGGATTCAATCGGTCATCTCATTCCGGGAGCCGTGTCCAGCCACCGCTCCGTTCCCGCCCACATCGTTCGCCCAGAGTACGTCGGTCGCACCGCACCGGCCCGGTTCACCGGATCCGACGTGTACTCCCCCGAGCGGATCTTGTTGATCAGGGAGTCCGGTCGGATCGCTGCGGAAGCGATCCAGGAGGTCGGGCGGGCCGTGCGGCCCGGCGTCACGACCGAGGAGCTGGACAGGGTCGGTCATGAGTTCCTGACCCGGAACGACGCGTACCCTTCCACGCTGGGCTATCGCGGCTACCCGAAGTCGTTGTGTTCCTCGGTCAACGAGGTCATCTGCCACGGAATCCCCGACGACACCGTGCTGGAGAACGGTGACATCGTCAACATCGACATCACCGCCTACAAGAACGGCGTGCACGGCGATTCGAATGTGACCTTCATCGTCGGCGAGGCCACCGAAGAGGTCACCCTTCTCGTCGATCGCACCCGGGAGGCCCTCGCTCGCGGCATTAAGGCCGTCGCACCCGGCCGGCAGGTGAATGTGATCGGCCGCACCATCGAGTCGTACGCCAGACGGTTCGGTTACGGCGTCGTTCGCGACTTCACCGGACACGGAGTCGGCGACGCCTTCCATTCGGGTCTGATCATCCCGCACTACGACTCTGCACCGCAGTACGACACCGTGATGAAGGTGGGCATGGTCTTCACCATCGAACCGATGCTGACCCTCGGGACCAGCGAATGGGACATGTGGGAGGACGACTGGACTGTGCTCACCCGGGACCGCAGCATCACCGCGCAATTCGAGCACACCCTCGTGGTCACCGAACGCGGTGCCGAAATCCTGACGCTGCCGTAGCAGGTAGATTGACTCCATGAGTTCAACCACTGCCATCGGCATCGACATCGGCGGAACCGGAATCAAAGGGGCGGTGGTCGACCTGGCCACTGGGGCCCTGCTCTCCGACCGTCTCAAGCTGCCCACTCCAAAGGGCGGCCGCCCCCAGGACATCATCGAGACCACCCGCCAGCTGCTCGCAACGGTGTCGGCCGGGGCCGGCGAGTTGCCCATCGGGGTGTGCTTCCCCGCGGTCGTCAAGAACGGCCACACGATGTCGGCGGCCAATGTGTCCGACAGGTGGATCGGTCTTGCCGCGGAGAACCTGTTCGAGAAGGGCCTCGGGGTCCCCATCCATTTTGTCAACGACGCTGACGCGGCCGGATACGCGGAGTCCATGTTCGGTGCCGCGAAGGGTGTGAACGGTGTGGTTCTGCTCACCACTCTGGGCACCGGGATCGGGACCGCTCTGATCAACGACGGAGCACTCGTGCCCAACACCGAACTCGGCCACCTGGAAATCGACGGGGTCGATTACGAGACCCGCGCGGCGTTCTCCGCCAAGGAACGGGACAACCTCAGCTGGGACAAGTGGGCCTTACGCCTGCAGAAGTACTACTCCAAGCTGGAGTCCCTGTTCACGCCGGACCTGTTCATTGTCGGCGGCGGCGTGTCGAAGCACCACGAGAACTTCCTCCCGCTGTTACACCTGAACACCAGGATCATTCCCGCCGTTCACCGCAACAACGCCGGGATCCTCGGCGCAGCCGCGCTGGCCGTCAAACACGCACCGGTCAGCGTTTAAACGTTCAGCTGTACGCCCGGGTGGACTGGCGCTGACGGCGGGCTCGCCACCAGAGCCGGACCCGGTGCGCAAGCCGGCGGACCCCCTGCGTGAGCCGGTGGGCGGCGGGAAACTCCGTGCCGAGGACGGCGACGCCCACGAAGACGATCAGCCAGCCCGGGCCGGGCAGAGGCACCAGGATCAGGCCGACGACGACCACAGCCAACCCGGCCAGCGCGACAAGCAGCCGGTACGGGGCATGGAGGCGCGGGTGCCGGTGGATCCAGGCCCGCGACCGGCGCAACAGAGCACGAACGCGCTGCAGAAACCCACCGGGGCCTGCCCCAGCGCGCGGGTCTACGGGGCGGAGCGTTTCGACGGCGCCAGGCTGGGACACGGATGTGCTCATGGAATGAGCGTAGAACCACCGCCTGGGAAATACGCCATACCTGCCGGCCCCTCCCGCACAACTCACAGGTTCGAGGAGGGAATGGGCCGACTGTTACGCCGGGTTTTGTCCTGGTTTGCACCGTGGACGGCCATCTATCTCGGGACTACGTTGCCGCAGCCCTCTAGCGGTCTACCCGGAAACTCGGCGAGCCGCCTTGGCGTTTCCTGTTCGACCTTGCTCCGGACGAGGTTTACCTAGCCGGCCAGGTCACCCTGGCCGCTGGTGGTCTCTTACACCACCGTTTCACCCTTACCGCCGGCTTGCGCCGGTGGCGGTCTACTTTCTGTGGCACTGTCTCGCGGGTTGCCCCGGGTGGGTGTTACCCACCGTCCTGCTCTGTGGAGCCCGGACGTTCCTCGGCATCACGGGCCCGAAAGCCCGGATGACGCGACCGTCTTGTCGACCCATTCCGTCGTCGAGCCTACAGCTCCCCGGCCACCTCTCGGTACCAGGCCGAGGCGCGGCCATGGGTCAGGCTCAGATGCCGGATTCCTCGGTGCGCACCAGGATGGCACCGCAATCCGGGCAGAAGACGATGTCGTCGGCGGGTGCGGCACGTACCTCTTCCAGGTCGTTTCCGGTCAGGGTCATGGTGCAACCGCTGCAGGTGCGGGCGCGCAACAGGGATGCCGCGTTTCCGCGACCGGCCACCCGCCGCTTTTCGTACAGGGCGGCCAGGTCGGCGCCGATGGCGGAGACGATGGCAACCCGGTCCCTGGCCAGCTCGCCGAGCTGACGGTTCAGATTAACCAGCAGCAGGTCGCGGTCGGCCTCGATACCAGCAACCCGGCCGGCCACCGCTGCCCGCTCGGCCTCGGTCTCGGCGAGGGCCGCTTCCTTCTCCTCGAGTCGTTCCATCACGGCGAGTTCGATGTCCTCGAGCGTGACCAGGCGCGCCCCCAGAGCCTTGAGCTCGCTCTCCAGAGCATGGACGTCCTTGATGGAGGAGGTGTGCTGGGCGCGGTCGGTGTCCCGGGCTATGCGCTTTTCGACCACCGCGACGTCGGACTCGATGCGGCGCAGTTCGATCTGGGCGTCTTCGACCTCGCCGGCACGGCCCGTGAGCACCGTCTTGGACGCGTCGAGACCGCGACCGAGGGCGACGAGCTCGGCATGCTGCGGCAGAGCCTTGGCCTGGTGTTCGACCTGCTGCAGCTTGATGTCGAGGGCCTGGAGCCGCAGGAGCTCTTTCTGCTCAGTGGGAGATGCCTTCACGTTGTCCTGACCTTCATGTTCATGGAGTTGAAATGTACGGGGGCGAGCTGAGCTCACTGGGTTACGGCGAAATCCCAGGGGTCGGTCCGTACTTCGCTGACCTCGACACGAATGCCGGGCAATCTGCTCCGCAGCGCCGCGGCGGCCACGTCCAACCAGAGCCATTCGCTGGCCCAGTGTGACACGTCGATGAGGGCGGGGCCAACCCCGGCGAGGATCGACTGCTCCCTGGATTCCGACGCCGGGTGATGGCGGAGGTCGGAGGTGATGAAGACGTCGGCTGAGCGCACGGCGGGCTCCCGCAACAGCGAGTCGCCGGCGCCGCCGCACAGCGCGACGGTCTCGATCGTATCGGCGTAGCCCCCGGCCACGCGCACGCCCGTCGCCGTCGGCGGAATCAGTCCCGCGAGACTCCGGGCAAGCAGACCGAGAGTCGTGGGCTTGGGGAGCCGGCCGACCCGGCCGATTCCGGTGCCGGGGAGCGAACCGGCCGTGATCGGCCGAACGTCGACCAGTCCGAGGCGTTGGGCGATGACATCCGAGACACCGTCTTCGACGACATCGGCGTTGGTGTGCGCGGCGAGGAGGCCGCAGTCCGCCCGGATCAGGCGGGCCAGCATTGCGCCCTTGTAGCGGTCTTCGGCCACGCTGGTGACCCCGCGGAGCAGGAGCGGGTGGTGGGCCAGCAACAGGTCGGCGCCGGAGGAGATCGCCTCCGCGACGGTATCAGCGACCACGTCGACGGCAAGCAGGATGGACTCCACCCGGCCGGCGGGGTCGCCGCTGATCAGGCCCGGCGCGTCCCAGTCCTCCGCACCGGACAACGGCCACAGATCATGGGAAACCCGGGCGACTTCAGCGAGCGAGAATGACACCTCACCAGCCTAGTCGCCGAGTCACCACCCCAGCGTGCCCGGCGCACCCTTGAACGGGCCGACGATGCGGTCGGTGATCCACCCGCCGTAGAAGTCGCCCGGCTGGGCGCGCACAACCTCGCCGTCCACCGTGCACTCCTCCAATCGGCCGGGGTACACGGCCACCCGCCCGGCCAGCGACTCGAAGCCGGCGAGGGGATGGGGGTAGTACCACGCCACGGCATCGGCCAGGCGGTCACCCACGACGATGCTGAGATACGACGCCAGGCCCTTGTATTCGCAGACGCTGTGCCCGTTGACCGGAGTGAGCACACCGTCTGCGAATGCGGACCTGGGCAGGTAATAGGTGGGCGGATGGCTGGTTTCGAGCACCCTGAAGCTGTCCCGGGTGTCGGCGATGACGGCGCCGTTGAACCGCAGGACCAGGTGTTCGCCGCTCGGCTCCACCCGCGGCGGCCGCGGATAGTCCCAGACCGATTCCTGGCCAGGGCCCGGCACGTCAGGGTGCCGCTTCATCACAGACATCGGCTACTGCCTGGGGCGCAGCCCGGCGCCGTACACGGCGGCCTGGGTGCGCCTGGCCATGCCGAGCTTGGCGAGCAGGCCCGACACGTAATTCTTGACGGTCTTCTCGGCCAGGTCCAGCTGGTCGCCGATCTGGCGGTTCGTCAGTCCCTCCGCGATCAGTTCGAGTACCTGGCGTTCCCTGGTGGTCAGGTTGGACACCGGCGAGTCGGCGGCCGTTCCTGTCAGTTCGGTGACCACTTTGCGGGTGACCGCCTTCTGTACCAGAGACTCCCCCCTGGCAACCCGGCGGATGGACTCGACGAGGTGCTGCCCACGGATGTCCTTGAGGACGTAGCCGGACGCGCCTGCCAGCACTGCCGAATAGCTGGCCTCGTCGTCGTCATAGGCGGTGAGCATGAGGCACTGCACCACCGGATTGGCCGACCGGATCGTGCGGCACACGTCGATGCCGCTGCCGTCGGGCAAGCGCACATCGAGTACGGCAACGTCAGGTACCGTCGCGGCCACCCTGGCCACCGCCTGCCGTGCGGTTGATGCCTCGCCGACGACCTCGAGGTCGGGCTCGGCGTTGATCATGTCCGCGATTCCGCGGCGCACGACTTCGTGGTCATCCACGAGGAAGACTCGGATCATCACGATTCCTTTCGTACAAGTTCGGGTTCGATGAGGGCGGTCCAGCGCAGTCGGCTGCCGCCCCTGGCTCGGTTCTCCAGCACGACGTCGCCGCCCCAGTGCTCGGCTCTGACCGCCAGGTTGGCCAGGCCGCTGCGCCGGTCGGATTCGACGACTCCGATGCCGTTGTCGACGACCTCGATCACCACGAGGTCGTCCGCGACACTGAGGTTGACCACCGTCTCGGTCGCCTCGGCGTGGCGGATCACGTTCATCAGGCCCTCGCGGATGACCGCGGCTATGTCATCTGACATGTCCGGCGGGGTCAGCAGGTCGATCGGGCCGGTGAAGACGAGCCGTGGAGTCTGCTCGAACAGGGAGGCTAGTTCACTGAGCAGATCAATGACGCGGTGCCGGATCGAGCCGCGGTCACGGCTGGTCTGGGCGGTCAGGGCGAAGATGGCGGTACGGATCTCGACGATCGCGACGTCGAGTGCCACGACCTCCTCGATGATCCGTTCCCGGACCTCGGGGTCGTCGACCGACCCGCTGATGGCCTGCAGCCCGATGCCGGCCGCGAAGACGCGCTGGATGACGTTGTCGTGCAGGTCACGCGCGATCCGGCTGCGGTCTTCGAGCAGGGCGAGCTTCTGTCCGGCTGAGCGGCCGCGGGCGAGCTCGAGCGCGACGCTGGCCTGACCGGCGAAGTCCGCGGCCATCTCCAGGTCGGAGGTCGTGAAGCGCGGGCGCCCGGCAGAGCGGGACACTGTCATGACACCGTGGGTGCGACCGGAGGCCAGCAACGGGATCACCATCGTCGGGCCGAGCACCAGCTGAGCGTCCGGCTGGTCGAGGCTTGCCCCGCCGTCGGCGGTGAGGATGGGCTGGCCGCTCTCGAACGCGCGGCCCACGGTGGTTCCGGCCGACGGGATCACCAGGCCCTTCACCTGCTTGGCGAGTTTTCCCCTGGCGGTGTCCACGATGAGAGTGGTCTCGCCCGCGGCCAGGACCACGCACACGAGGTCGGCGTCGGCGAGCGACGCGAATCGGTCGGCAAGCAGTTCGAGGGAGGCGTCAGCCCGGTCGGAGAGGAGCGCTGCGCTGATCTCGGCCGACGCCGCCGACCAGCGCTGCCTGCGGCGGGTTTCGTCGAACAGCCGGGCGTTATCGATCGCGATCCCCGCCGTTGCGGCCAGGGCCGTGAGTAGTTCCTCGTCCTCTTCGCTGAAGGCCCCGGACAGCTGGTTGGAGAGATAGAGGTTGCCGTATACCTCCCCGCGCACTCGCACGGGCACGCCGAGGAAGCTGTCCATCGGAGGGTGGTGCGCCGGGAAGCCGGAGGACCGGGCGTCCTCGCCCAGGTGGGTCAGCCGGATGGCGTGCGGATCGTCGATGAGAGCACCGAGCAGGCCATGGCCGGCGGGCAGGTGACCGATTCGGACGGCCAGTTCGTCGTGAATGCCGACGTGGATGAATTGCTCCAGATTGCCGTTCGGGGCGATGACCCCCAACGCGCCATACTGCGCTCCGACCAGGTCGACGGCGACGTCGACGATGCGACGTAGGACGGCGGCGAGATCAAGTTCCTCGACAACAGCCTGGCTGGCCTGCAGCAGGCTGCGCAGCCGGCCCTGTGTGGCAAGCACCTTCTGGGCGTTCAAGACGAGTTCGGACAGCGCCTGATCCAGTGCGGACCGCGGCCCGTCCGGGAAGGAAAGCCTGGTCTCAGGAACGGTCACGGAATGCGTCCCCTTTCGTTCGGAGCTAGAGCAAAGTGTACCTGACTGGGACCTTCGGCCCTTTCGCAGTTCAGCGGTCCGACGCATTCTGGAGGCGTGGCATCTCCCGAAGCACCCCGGGAAGAACTGGAGATCAACTCATGGTTGAGCGAGTGATCGTAGCCGTTGACGGGGGTCCGGCGAGCCGGGTCGCCCTGAACTGGGCGTTGGCCCGGGCAGAGCAGGTGCCCCTGCACCTGGAGCTGACCACCGTGGTTGAACTCGGCTGGTCGCCGGTCGGCGGCCCGGAGGATGACTTCCAACCCGTGTACGAACGTGCCCTGGCCGAGGCCAGCCGCTATGTGGCGCAGAACTTTCCCGAGGTCAAGGCGACCAGTGTCGTGCGGCGGGGGGCTCCGGTGGACGAATTGGTCCGGGCCTCGGCCGAGGCCGACCTGCTGGTCATCGGCACGAACAAGACCAGCACCCTGGTTGGGGCGGTGCACGGCACACTGCCCCTTCGGCTGGCCGCCCACGCACTCTGCGCCGTCGCCGTCATTCCGGCCGAATGGGTGTCCCGCGGCGAGAAGGTCGTCGTGGGAATCGAGGACGACGGAACCATGGACGCCCCCCTCGAGGTCGCGGTGGCTGAGGCCGCCCGGCGCGGTGTCCAGCTCGAGCTTGTGCATGCCTGGTCGATTCCGGCCACCCTCGGCGTGGACTTCGGTGCCGCCGTGCCCTTCGATGCCCTGGTGGAAGCCCACGAGGACATCGTCTTGCGTGCCTTTCAGCGGGTCAAGTCCGACCACCCGTCGGTCGTCGCATCCACGGCTCTGCTGCAGGGGCCCGCGGCGCCTGCACTGGTCGAGGCCGCCGCGACGGCAGCTCTTCTTGTTGTCGGCACTCATGGGCGCGGTGCCGTTGCCGGCCTCATCCTCGGTTCGGTGAGTCACGATGTGCTCCTGAACATGCCGTGCCCGGTGATCGTCGTTCCGCGCAGCCGTCGTGCCGCCGAACAGAGTGGAGCGGGGGCATCCTCATGAGCGCCACCTACTACATCGGCGTCGACGGCTCAGGGCCGAGCCGCGCCGCGCTGCGCTGGGGGGTCCGCCGGGCCGCCGAACGCAATGCCGCCGTGGTGCTGGTCAACACCGTTGACGACGAGTGGGGCCTGGTCGGGCGCGACGCTGCCGCCGATGCCGAGCGCCAGGCGCGCGAGCTCCTCATCGAGGAGTCCGCCCGGGTCGCCGAACTGCATACCGGGGTGACCCTCACCACGCGGATTGTGCACGGCGGCACCGCATGGGCGCTGGCCACACTGCCCAGCCCTGAGGACCTCCTGATCGTCGGCACCCACAAGACTGGTTTCCTCCGAGGCCGGGTGCTCGGCTCCCGCAGCGTGCAGATCGCTTCTGCGGCGCGTTGTTCCGTGGCCATCGTGCCCGACACGACCCTCGACTCCCGCCACGACGTGGTCGTCGGCGTGGACGGCACCGACGGGTCGATCCCCGCGGTGCGAATGGGCGCGCAGGAGGCAGACCGGTTGGACCAGGATCTGCTCCTGGTGCACGCGCCTCCAGGCTCTCCCCGCTCCGACGCGTCCCGCTCCGAATCCGGGCGGAACGATTCCGCGGATGACCGCAGCCCGCAGACCGCACGACTGATGCAGGACGCCGCGGCCGTGGCCGCTGCGACGGCTTCGCGGATCACCGTGCGGCGCCGGATCGCGCACCGGGACCCCGCCGAGGCCCTCCTCGACGCCAGTTTCGACGCCGCCCTGCTGATCTTGGGCGTGTCAGCGCGGCACGGCGAGAACACCCTGATCGGCTCGGTCACCCATGATGTGCTGATGAACATCAACGTCCCTGTCCTCATCGCGCGGGGGGTCGGCAACACGAGCGACACCGCGTCCTTGTCGTGGGCGGCCAGCGCCTGATCAGTAGTCGAACTCGTCGAACTGCGGAGATCCCATCGGGGCGCCCGCCCACACCAGTGACGGGTACATAGCGTTCGCCCGCACCTTGTCCTGCAGCGCCTGGATTGTTTCGGTCTCGGTGAGTTCTGATTCGCCGTCAGCGCTGGTCACGCTGACCAGCTGACTGGAAGAACCGATCAGGAATTGCGCCCGCCCGTGGCTACCGTCTGAGGCGATCACCGGAATATCGACAACATCGGTTTCCTGGCGGTTGCTCAGCGCTTCGGCATACAGCATCACGGCATCGGCGAGTGCGCTGCCGGTGACGATGGAACCCCCGGGGTGATAAATGCGTTTCATTGTGTGTCCCCTGCTGATCACGGAAATTGTCGCGTGCTGCAGCCGGGGTCCGGGGCTATAGAGAGATACTACGTCCGCAACGGCTAAAGCGCGAGGTCTCCGCTGACGATCCGTGCGGCCACCTCGGCCAGCGGCAGGCCGTTGGACCTGGCGTGCTGGCGCATCAAGGTGAACGCCTCATCCATGTTCGCGCCCCGGGTGTAAGCCACGACGCCCTTAGCCTGTTCGATGACGACACGGCTGCTCAGAGCGAACTGCAGCTGCTCTCGCGCCACATCGCTTTCCCGCAACGCACGCTCCTGGAGGATCCCGATGGTGGCCACATCCGCCAGGGCCTGCACGGTGGCCGCGTCATCGACGGGAAGCCCGCCGGTTCGGTCCCAGAACAGGTTCAGCGAGCCGATCGTGGTCGCACGCAGGCGCATCGGCACCGAGAACATCGAACCGAATCCCTGCTCGAGCGCTCCGGCGCGAAAACGTGGCCACTTCGGCCCTGACGCGTCGATGTCGGGGACGGTCACGGCGCGTCCGGTGATCACACTCTCGACGCACGGTCCGGAGCCGCTGCGGAGTTGAAGGATCTCGACGAGGCGGCTGCGCTCGTTAGTCGAGGCGATCACTTCGAATTCCTGATCGTCGGTCAGGATGATGCCAGCGGCCGAGGCGTCGAAAAGGAGGACGCAGTGGGACACCAGGGTGTGCAACAGATCCACCAGGTCATAGCCGACCACAAGCGTGTCGGCGAGAGTCACGAAGGCCTCGACGAGTCGGCCCTCGCGTGTCTGTGTCGCCATCACACCATCATAATGACTCGGACGGATTGGACCATTCCTCGGCGAAGTCGATTCGACGGGCGACGATGTCGGCTGCCACGTCGCGCACGGTGCGTCCCCGGGCGAAGGCGTAGCCGTTGATGATCAGGAGCGCATCCGCGGCGTTGACACCGAGTTGGGCCAGCACCATGCCGGTGGCCTGGTGTACTTCTCGGCGGGAGAAACCGCCGTCGTCCGACGCCGACGAGGCCAGGGGATGGTCAGCTAGCGCCCGTCGCAGCACCTGGCGCGAACAGATGGCGGCGAGCACCGTGGCATCCACGACCTGGGTCGACGACAGTGACAGCGGTGAGTGCGCGTAGAGGTCGATCGCGCCGATGCTCAGCGACCCGAGCGCAAGGGGGAACGCGTAGATCGCTCCGACGCCCGAGCCCGAGACCGCCTCCGCGAACAGGGGCCACCTCGAGGAATCCATCTGCAGGTCCGCGTGCAAAGCCGGTCGACCGCTGGAGCGCGCATCCCAACACGGGCCCTCACCCAGGTCGAACTGCAGTTCATCGAGTCTGGCCGCCTGCGCGTCGCTTGCGCAGACGGTTTCGGAGCCGAACGGGGCACCGAGGGTGGACACGGCGACGCCGGTCACCGGCAGCACCTGCAGGAACGGCAGGCACAGACTGGTGCGTCCATCGACCGCGCCGGTCAGGTCCTTGACGGCGGCACCGAAAGCCGGATGCTCAGACATGTGTCATCACGGGGAGAACGCGCTCCGTGCGCGCTACTGCCAAGGTGACCTCATTACTGACGGGCTTCGGAGGCCGCCGGAAGAGAGTGGGCCCTACCGGGCTCGAACCGATGACATCCACGGTGTAAACGTGGCGCTCTACCAACTGAGCTAAAGGCCCCCACCCGGCGAGGCCGGAACGGGATGGAACGAGCTTAGCGACTTTGGCGGCGCCTGCAAAAGTCAGGCCGGCTGCAGCTCGTGCAGTGCGGCCCGGTACGCCGCCAGTGAGCGGGCCTCCCCAGGTGCCGTGATGAAACTCGCCCTGATGATGCCGTTCGGGTCGATCAGGAAGGTCGCCCGGTTGGCGAAGCCCTTATCGTCGAGAAAGACGCCGTATTCCTTCGCCACGGCACCGTGCGGCCAGAAATCCGCGAGCAGAGTGAACCCGTAGCCCTGCTGATCGCCCCAGGCCCGCAGGGTGTGCCGGGAATCCACCGAGATGCCGATCAGCTCGACGCTGTTGTCGGCGAAGAGGGCGAGGTTGTCGCGCAACTCGCAGAGTTCACCGCTGCAGATTCCGGAGAAGGCCAGGGGGAAGAACACCAGCGCCACGGACTTCTCACCCCGATACCGGCTGAGCTGGATTCGCTCGCCGTACTGGCTGACGAGCTCGAAATCGGGTGCCTGCGTGTCATTCTCCAGAGCCATGGGTGTCCTTTCCGGCCATCGGGGGACGATGGCTGAATACGGGGGGCAAGCCTAGCCGCCGACGAAGGCTTCACCAACACGACAGGGTCGCCGCGATCCGGCCCTCATCGCCGTGCGCGCTTCCCAGCAAGAATCACTAGGCTGACGTGGTGCCTTTCGGTCGTGACCCGACCTAGCTCTGTCCGGCACGCCTAACCAGGCACGATCCTTCCCCCACACGATCTGCCCTACAGAAAGAGGTCGAGTGTGACTGTCAACGACCAAGACCCATACTCAATGGACAACTCAGACGCCGATCCGGATGAGACCAGCGAATGGTCGCAATCTCTCGACGCGCTGGTCGCGGCCAACGGCCCGGGCCGGGCCCGCGAGATCATGCTCAGCCTGCTCAAGCGGTCCAAGGAATTACACCTGAACGTTCCGATGGTGCCCACCACGGACTACATCAACACCATCGCCTCGTCCAACGAGCCGGACTTCCCCGGCGATGAAGACATCGAGCGCCGTTACCGAGCCTGGATCCGCTGGAATGCCGCCGTGCTCGTGCACCGCGCCCAGCGGCCCGGCATCGCCGTCGGTGGCCACATCTCGACGTACGCCTCGTCCGCCGCTCTGTACGAGACCGGTTTCAACCACTTCTTCCGCGGCCAGGACCACCCCGGTGGCGGCGACCAGATCTTCATCCAGGGCCACGCCTCCCCCGGCACCTACGCCCGTGCCTTCCTCGAGGGCCGCCTCAGCGCCAACCAGCTGGACGGGTTCCGCCAGGAGAAGTCCCACGCCCCGGACGGCATCTCGTCTTACCCGCACCCGCGCCTGATGCCGGAGTTCTGGCAGTTCCCGACGGTGTCAATGGGCCTGGGCCCGATCAACGCGATCTACCAGGCACAGCTGAACCGTTACCTGACCAATCGAGGCATCAAGGACGCCAGCGACCAGCAGGTCTGGGCGTTCCTGGGCGACGGCGAGATGGACGAGGTCGAAAGCCGCGGCCAGCTCCAGGTCGCCGCGAACGAGGGACTCGACAACCTCAACTTCATCGTCAATTGCAACCTGCAGCGCCTCGACGGCCCTGTCCGCGGCAACGGCAAGATCATCCAGGAGCTCGAGAGCTTCTTCCGCGGTGCCGGTTGGAACGTCATCAAGGTGGTCTGGGGCCGCGAGTGGGACGACCTGCTCTCCCGCGACACCGACGGCGCCCTGCTGAACCTGATGAACGTCACCACGGACGGTGACTACCAGACCTACAAGGCCGAGAGCGGCGCCTACGTGCGCGAGAACTTCTTCGGCCGCGACCCGCGCGCGCTTCAGCTCGTGGAGGGCTACACCGACGATCAGGTCTGGAACCTCAAGCGCGGCGGGCACGACTACCGCAAGGTCTACGCGGCGTTCAAGGCTGCGTCGGAGCACAAGGGCCAGCCGACGGTCATCCTCGCTAAGACGGTCAAGGGCTACGGCCTGGGCCCGAGCTTCGAAGGCCGCAACGCGACCCACCAGATGAAGAAGATGACGCTGGACAACCTCAAGACGTTCCGCGACAGCATGCACGTGCCGATCACGGATGCCCAGCTCGAGGCGAACCCGTACCAGCCGCCGTACTACACCCCCGGTGAGAACGACGAGGCGATCGAGTACATGCACGAGCGGCGCCGCGCTCTCGGTGGCTACCTGCCCGAGCGCCGGAGCAAGTTCACCCAGATCAACCTGCCGAACGACTCCACCTACGCCGTCACCAAGAAGGGTTCAGGCACCCAGGAGATCGCCACGACCATGGCGTTCGTCCGCCTGCTCAAGGAGCTGCTGCGCTCGAAGGACTTCGGCCACCGCATCGTGCCGATCATCCCCGACGAAGCCCGCACCTTCGGCATCGACGCGTTCTTCCCGAACGCGAAGATCTACAACCCCAACGGCCAGCACTACACCTCGGTGGACCACGCCCAGCTGCTCGCCTATAAGGAGAGCCCGCAGGGCCAGATCCTCCACGTCGGCATCAACGAGGCCGGCGCCCTCGCCGCGTTCACGAACGTCGGAACGTCGTACGCCACCCAGGGTGAACCGCTCATCCCGGTGTACGTGTTCTACTCGATGTTCGGTTTCCAGCGCACCGGCGACGCCATGTGGGCTGCCGGAGACCAGATGGCCCGGGGCTTCATGATCGGCGCGACCGCCGGCCGGACCACCCTCACGGGTGAAGGCCTGCAGCACGCCGACGGTCACTCGCCGCTGCTCGCGTCGACCAACCCGGCCGTCGTGTCGTACGACCCCGCCTTCGGCTATGAGATCGGGCACATCGTCCGCTCCGGCCTCGAGCGGATGTACGGCGGCACCCACACCGACCCGAACGTCATGTACTACATCACCGTCTACAACGAGCCGCAGGTCCAGCCCGTCGAGCCGGCCGATGTCGACGTCGACGGCATCATCCGCGGCATCCACCGCGTGTCGGTGTCCGATATGGCCGGTCCGAAGGCCCAGCTGCTGGCCTCCGGCGTCGCGGTGCCCTGGGCACTCGAAGCGCAGGCCCTGCTCGCCCAGGACTGGGGCGTGTCCGCCGATGTCTGGTCGGTCACCTCCTGGGCCGAGCTCCGCCGGGACGGTCTCGCGGCCGAGGAACACAACTTCCTCTACCCGAACGAGGAACCCCGCACGGCCTACGTGACCGACAAGCTCGCTGACACGGCCGGTCCGTTCGTGGCGGTCTCCGACTTCATGCACGCCGTACCGGATCAGATTCGCCAGTTCATCCCCGGCGACTTCGCGACCCTGGGCGCCGATGACTTCGGCTTCTCCGACACCCGCCCCGCGGCCCGCCGGTTCTTCAAGATCGACGGCCCGTCCATGGTGGTGCGCACCCTGCAGCAGCTCGCGAACAGCGGCGAGGTGGACCGCAGCCTCATCCAGCAGGCCATCGACAAGTACCGCCTGCACGACGTTTCGGCCGGTACCACCGGCTCGGCCGGTGGCGAGAGCTAACCCGGAACGTGGCACCGGCGCCGAAGACAAAGGAACAGACCCTCACCTGGTTGCGCACGATTTCGGGTGAGTTGTCCACGGCGACTCTGAAACGGCTCGAGGACACGCTGCCCTGGTATGGCGATATGCCACCAGGGCGGCGGTCCGCCGTCGGCCTGGTGGCCCAGGCCGGCATCACCTCCTTCATCTCCTGGTACGACGACCCGCGGTCGACACCGTGGATCGCCGCGGACGTCTTCGGAGCCGCCCCCAGGGAGCTGCTCCGCTCGGTGAGCCTGCAGCAGACCCTGCAGCTGATCAGGGTCACGGTCGAGGTCGTCGAAGAGCGCGTCAAAGACGGTTCGGAGACGCTCCGCGAAGCGATCCTGCTGTACTCCCGCGAGATCGCCTTCGGGGCCGCCGATGTCTACGCCCGCGCCGCCGAGGCCAGGGGTCTCTGGGACGCCAGGCTCGAGGCCCTGGTCGTCGACTCCATTCTCAGTGGTGAGTACGACGACGAACTGCCCAGCAGGATCGCGGCCCTCGGCTGGCACGGCCACGGTGAGGTGTGTGTGCTGGTCGGCACGACGCCGAAAATGCTCGACGTCGACCAGCTGCGCCGGGCTGCACGACACATGACAGCTGACGTGCTCATCGGCGTGCAGGGCAACCGGCTGGTGCTGGTCATCGGCCGCGCCCACCCGGCCACCCCGGAGACCGACGAGACCACCCACACGCCCCCGTCGCTCAGCTTCATGGAGATCGCGATGCAGCTCGAGCCCAGCTTCGGGCCCGGCCACCTGGTGCTCGGCCACGAGGTTCCCAACCTCGTCGACGCCTCGAAGAGCGCCAAGGCAGCCCTGGCCGGCTTCGCCGTCGCGCGGTCCTGGCGAAACGCGCCCAGGCCGGTACAGGCCGATGACCTGCTTCCCGAACGGGCCCTGGCCGGCGATCCGCTCGCTCGTGCCACGCTCATCCACCGGATCTATCGCCCGTTGCAGGCGCATTCCACCGAACTCCTCACCACACTGTGGTGCTACTTGGACAACGGCCGGTCTCTCGAAGCGACCGCGCGGGAACTGTTCGTGCACCCCAACACAGTGCGCTATCGCCTCAAGCGCGTGTCGGACGTGATCGGCTACGACGCCACCGGCGCCAGGGAGGCGCTGATCCTGCAGTCCGCTCTCATCATCGGTTCGATCAGCGACCACGACGGCTCGACCCGTCGCCGCTGAGCGCCGCGAGAGGACCGTTTGCGATATCTGACAAACGTTTTGCGGATACTCGGTAGATTTTCCACATGCCCCCTGTGCCTCGAGTTGGGAGACTGAGGAAATGATTGTTGTCGTCTGTCCCGGTCAGGGCTCACAAACGCCCGGATTCCTCGAACCGTGGTTGCAGAATCCGGCCTATGCCGACCAGTTGCGGGCCATGTCGGAGCAGTCCGCCACCGACCTCGTCACGGCCGGCACCACCGCCGACGCCGAGACGATCCGCGACACCGCGATCGCCCAGCCCCTCATCGTGGCCGCCGGGATTCTTGCCTTGAACGCCCTCTTCTCCGATGGCCGCCGAGCAGCAATCGGAGGCATCGCCGGGCACTCCGTCGGCGAGATCACCGCCGCCGCCGGGGCCGGTGTGCTCAGCGCCACCGACGCGCTCACGTTCGTCGGTGAGCGCGGGCGCGCCATGAAGGCAGCCGCCGCCCTCACGCCCACCGCGATGAGCGCCGTCCTGGGCGGCGACGAAGCCGAACTCCTGGCCCGACTCGACGAACTCGGCCTCGAGCCGGCCAATTTCAACGGTGGCGGGCAGATCGTGGTCGCCGGAGCGCGTGAGGCGCTCGCCGCCCTCGCCGCCGACCCGCCGGCCAAGAGCCGCGTCGTCCCGATGCAGGTCGCCGGAGCCTTCCACACCCGGTACATGCGCCCCGCCGTGGCACACCTCACCGACATTGCGACCGGCCTGCGCCCCCGAGATCCTTCCCTGCCGCTGTGGACGAATCATGACGGCAGCACTGTCGCGGAGGGGTCGCGTTTTGTCGACCTGCTCGTCGGCCAGGTGTCCTCGCCGGTACGGTGGGACCTGTGCATGCAGTCGTTTGCCGACGCCGGAGTGACCGGAATCATCGAGGTCACACCGGCCGGCGCACTCGTCGGACTGGCCAAGCGCGCCCTGCGGGGCATCCCGAGCGTGGCCATCAAGACCCCCGATGACCTGCCCGCTGCGTACGCACTGATCGACCACCAGGCCTGAATCAGCCAGAGTCGCCACCGGAAGAGACGAATGACCCAGCC
Source organism: Cryobacterium sp. SO1 (assembly GCF_004210215.2). NCBI lineage: Bacteria > Bacillati > Actinomycetota > Actinomycetes > Micrococcales > Microbacteriaceae > Cryobacterium > Cryobacterium sp. SO1. The sequence goes on along the minus strand of NZ_CP067394.1, from coordinate 1,878,192 downwards.
ACAACTCCTGCAGTCGCAGGGCGCCCAATACACCCGCATCCTCGCCGTCGGTGCTGCCCGCGGTGACCTCGTCGTCCCCAATGACGACCTGATCGGTCCGATCGACTCGTCCGACGAGTGGATCCAGCAGCGCACCGGGATCATTACCCGCACCAGGGCCAGCCAGGACGTTCAGGCCGTGGACCTCGCCACGACCGCGGCGCTGGAAGCCATCGAACGCTCCGGCATCGCCCCTGAGCTCATCGACGCCATCATCATCGCCACCATCAGCAACGGTCGCCAGACGCCGTCGATGGCCGCCGTCGTCGCCGAACGCATCGGTGCGGTTCCCGCGGCCGCCTTCGACCTCAACGCCGCCTGCGCCGGCTACGCCTACGGCGTCGCCCAGGCGGATGCCCTCATCCGCTCCGGCGCCGCCCACTATGCGTTGGTCATCGGTGCGGAGAAGCTCTCCGACATGGTCGACCCCGCGGACCGGAGCATCTCGTTCCTGCTCGGCGACGGCGCCGGCGCCGTTGTCATCGGCCCGAGCGAGTACCCCGGCATCTCCGCCTCGGTGTGGGGCTCGGACGGGCGGGCGGACGCCGTCGGCATGAACGGCACCCTGCAGGAATACCGCCGGGGCGAGAAGGAGTGGCCGACACTGCGCCAGGAGGGCCAGACCGTCTTCCGCTGGGCCGTCTGGGACATGGCGAAGATCGCCAAGCAGACCCTCGCAGCCGCCGGTATCACCGCCGATCAACTCGCTGCGTTCATCCCCCACCAGGCGAACATGCGCATCGTCGACGAGTTCGCCAAGCAACTCAAGCTTCCGGAGTCCGTCGTCATCGCCCGCGACATCGCCACGACCGGGAACACCTCGGCCGCGTCGATCCCCCTTGCCACCCACCGCCTGCTCGAGGAACACCCCGAACTCAGCGGAGGTCTTGCCCTGCAGATCGGCTTCGGAGCCGGTCTGGTTTACGGCGCGCAGGTGGTTGTGCTGCCGTAGGTACCCTCTGTCCATCTAAACTGAGTCTCGGTCAAACGAGACACCCCCCTAGGAGAAAACAACATGGCATTGTCCACCGAAGAAGTTCTTGCCGGCCTGGCCGAGCTCATCAACGACGAGACGGGCATCGCAACCGACACGGTTGAGCTGGACAAGTCGTTCACCGACGACCTGGACATCGATTCCATCTCGATGATGACCATCGTCGTCAACGCTGAAGAAAAGTTCGACGTCAAGATCCCCGACGAAGAGGTCAAGAACCTCAAGACCGTCGGCGACGCCGTCGAGTTCATCGTCAAGGCCCAGGACTAGGTCCACGCCCGAACGGGCCGGTTGGCATCTGCCGGCCGGCCCGTTCTCCAGGGACGCTCCACCCGGGGTTTCCACCTCGCTTCGCGCACGTTCCCGCTCGCCCACGTTCTGACGGAGAGTCGTTGTTATGACCAAAAAAATTGTTGTCACCGGTCTCGGTGCCACCTCGCCCCTGGGCGGGAACGCCACTGACACCTGGAACGCACTCCTCGCCGGCGAGTCCGGCGCATCAAACCTCGACTACGAATGGGTCGAGCGCACGTCGCTCCCCATCACCTTCGCCGCCCAGGCCAGGGTCCGCCCCGTGGACGTTCTCGCCCGCCAGGAGACCAAGCGCCTCGACCCCTCCAGCCAGTTCGCACTGATTGCGGGCCGTGAAGCTTGGGCCGACGCCGGCATGCCCGCCGTTGAACCCGAACGACTCGCCGTGGACTGGGCCACGGGTATCGGCGGCGTCTGGACCCTGCTCGACGCCTGGGACACCCTGCGCGAGCGTGGACCCCGCCGGGTTCTGCCCATGACCGTACCCATGCTGATGCCGAACGGTCCCGGAGCCGCAATCGGCATGGACCTGCACGCGCGCGCCGGCATCACCACCGTGGTCTCAGCGTGCGCCTCGAGCACCGAGTCGCTCGTGAACGCCTACAACCGTCTGCAGGCCGGCCTGGCCGATGTCGTCATCGCCGGCGGCTCGGAAGCGGCCATCCACCCGCTGCCGATCGCGTCGTTCGCGGCCATGCAGGCACTCTCCAAGCGGAACGACTCCCCCGCCACCGCGTCTCGCCCCTACGACATCAGCCGGGACGGCTTCGTCCTGGGCGAGGGTGCCGCCGCGCTGGTCATCGAAACCGAAGAACACGCGCTCGCCCGCGGGGCGCACATCTACGCCGAACTGCTTGGTGGCTCCATCACAAGCGACGCCTATCACATCACGGCTCCGGATCCTGAGGGGTCCGCCGCGGCCCGCGCCATGATCGCGACCATCCAGAACGCCGGTGCGGACCTGTCTGACGTGATGCACATCAACGCCCACGCCACGAGCACCCCGGTCGGTGACATCGCCGAGTACAACGCGCTCCGCCGCGTGTTCGGCGACCTCCTCGACGGCATCCCGGTCTCGGCGACAAAGGCGTCCACCGGCCACCTGCTCGGCGGCGCCGGCGCGATCGAAGCCCTGTTCACGGTCAAGGCCCTGGCCGAGCGGATTCTGCCGCCGACCATCAACCTGACCGAACAGGATCCCGCCATTCCGCTCGACGTGGTCACCGCACCACGTGCGCTGGGCACCGGGGACCTCCTGGCGATCAGCAACTCGTTCGGCTTCGGCGGCCACAACGCCGTCGTCGCGTTCCGCTCGGTCTGACCCGCCCCCGCCGGCTCGCGACTCTGCCACCGACCGACCTCGAAGCCGCCGGAAGTCGCGAAGATGCGCGACGTCGTCATCCTGCGATGCAACCGATCGTGCTCTAGCCAAACGAGCCGTTCGACCACCACCACACTCTCCGGAGTCCCGAATGGTGACAGTCCGCGCTACGTTAGCGATGCTCGGCAACCCTCAATCCAGCCAAGAGGAGATCGAGGAGCCGTGCCGCCTGGTCTGAGCTTGCGGGCGAACATGCGACGATCAGAGTCCCCATCAGAGCCGCCACCACGTCGTCGGCTCGCGCATCTCTTCGGAGGGTTTCCGATGCACGTCCGGCGTCGAGAATGACGTCCACCGCCTCCGTCAAGAGAACTACGGTTTCCGACTTCGTCAGCGCACCGGATCTCACGAGGGCTTCCAGGCTGTCGGCCATACCGCGTTTGGTCATAACGAACACGCTCCACTGCCTCATCCACTCGCGGAGCGCCCGATCCGCCGGCATGTCCCGGATCAGAACGGGTGCACGACCGCACAGACGTACCAGCTCGCCGCGGTAGACCTCCTCGACGAGCGCCTCGCGGGTCGGGAAGTGACGGAAGAGAGTCCCGATCCCCACGCCCGCGTCTTGTGCGATGTCTTTCAGGGTCGGGGCTTCCTCTCGAGCAAACGCGGACGTCGCCGCTTCGATAAGGCGTTTGCGGCTTCGTTGAGCGTCGGCTCGTGGCGCAGGTCGCGAGAGATCGAAAGTCATGAAAGTGGAGTCGGCTCCGTTTAGGTGTAGTGTCGGCCCAATCGGAGCCGACTCCGAATAGTCTATGAGATCTGAGAAGGACAGCCACCGTGCGAGCAGTCATAATCCACAGTTCCACCTGCATCGCGGTCGAAGACCGCACACCACGAGCCCCGGAGACGGGGGAAGTCAGGATCCGCGTCGTCGGGGCCGCTGTGAATCCGTCCGACCCGTTCCTGTGGCGCTTGATCGGCTCAGGATCGATTCAGCCGGGGCTCATTCCCGGGCTCGACGCGGCTGGCATCATCGACGTCGTCGGCCCGAACGAGACGCGCCTCTCCGTCGGGCAACGAGTCATGGCCGTCGTCGACGCGCGCAGGCACGAAGGAGGCGCGCAAGCCGAACTGGTCGTTGTGCCGTCCGTTTCGGTTGCCCCGCTCCCCGACGACGTCGACCTCATCGAGGCCTCCACGCTGCCCATGACTGGCCTCACCGCCATCGAAGGACTGCGCATGCTCGACCTCCCACCCGGCTCCACGCTCGCCGTCACCGGCGGAGCAGGCCAGCTGGCATCATTCCTCATACCCCTCGCCAAGCGGGTCGGAATCCACATCATCGCCGATGCGAGGGCGGAAGACGCCGAGCTCGTCCGAGGTTTCGGGGCGGATGACGTCGTACCTCGAGGGGAGAGTTTTGTCGACGCCGTGCTAGCCCTTGCCCCCGGCGGCGTCGACGCCATCTTCGACACCGCAAATCTCACCAGGGCCGTCCTCCCCGCGATCCGCGAGGGTGGCGCGATCGCCGTCATCCGCGGATGGGACGATCAGGGCGCACCCGACCGACGCGTAGCGGTGCACGCCGTCGACGTCGGCAACGCCATGGCCGACACCGCCTCACTGGAACTACTCGCAGCCCAAACCGCCACCGGGCACATCCGGCTGCGCGTGCTCGACACCTACCCGCCAGAAGCAGCGGCCGACGCCTACATCCGGATGGAGGGCGGCGGGCTGAGGGGACGCCTTGTGATCACCTTCTGAAAGGCCCCATAGCCCCCGAGTGTCAGCGGTCGTCCTCCTCAGACCAGACACTGAGCCCGGCCCGCAACGTGGTCACCGCGGGCAGTGACGCAGCCGTTCAGCCGACGTTGTGCAGCCAGACGACGCTGGAGAAATCGCTGGCGTGCCGGTACGGCTCAAGCTCGTCATCCCACGCCTGGCCCAGCGCCCGCCGCAGCTCCCGATGAAGGTGCACGGTGTCGGTGCCGGCGGCACGGATCGCCGCGCGCAGCCTGTCCTCAGGCAGGACGACGTTTCCCGCCGTGTCAGTCTGGGCGAAGTGGATGCCCAGCGCCGGCGTGTGTAGCCACCGGCCGCCGTCCCGGCCGGGCCCGGGGTCCTCGGTCACTTCGAATCGCAGCTGATCCCAGCCCAGTAGGGCCGACGCGATCGTCGCTCCCGATCCCGCGGCGCCTTCCCAGAAGAACTCCGCCCGGTGGGAACCGGTGAGGGCCGGTTGCTCAGTCCAGTCGAAGCTGACCGCCACATCCAGCGCGCGACTGGCGGCCCACTCCACGTGCGGGCACAGCGCGGCAGGCGACGAATGCACATACAAAACTCCCCGTGCAGCCGGTGACTGACGAGTACGGGGTGCCGTCATGGTGTTCTCCGTTCCCAGGTTGGTGTTCGAGGTGCGTCTTCCCCAACGATCTCGAACGAGGGCCAACCAGGACACGCTGAACAGAATTCGGCGGTGCGGTATTAGCTGAATTATGCCCCACCCCGCAGGAGAATCGCAACAGACCCTCGCTTCCTAATGTATATTCGGTATGGCTTTAGAGGTCGACAGCGACCGCAAGCAGCCCAAAGTTGGAGGCATGGTGTCGGTTCGAAACTCGCTGCTGGCGATCCTCACGATGGGCCCCGCCTACGGCTTCCAACTGCACGGTGAGCTGGCGACCAGGACCGCGGGCCGGCGCTCGGTCAACGTGGGTCAGATCTACAGCACCCTGGAGCGCCTGACGCGCCAGGGCGCCGTAGAGGACGCGGGCAGCACCCCCGACGGGTTGCCGCTCTACAGGCTCACCGCTCCCGGCCGTGTGGAGGCACTGGCCTGGCTGCAGGACACCGACAGCGGCTCCGGCGCCGAGTGGAACGACATGCTGGACCGGGTGCTGATCGCCTCCTCCCTTCCCCACGTCGATCTCGCACCGGTGCTGGCGGGTTACCGGACTGCCTGGCTGGTGCGCCCGGACCGTGGCGGAGACTCCCGCCGGTCAATCGTGGAAACCGGCCAGGAACGGTTGGGCCGATCCGCCCAGGACCTGCAGGCCCGGGCCGCGCTGGCCTGGCTGGACACCGTGGCCGACGCCGTAGCCGACACGGTGGCCGACACAGTGGCCCCAGACACGCCGGTTCAACTGCATCGCGGACTCAGCCAGCTGCGACCCAAGCGGGGCCGCAGGCCCGCCACACCGGCCTGAACTATTTCGCGTCCGCGTAACTGTCCACCACCACGCAGGTGAGCGGAAAATCGACCGGGAAGTCCCCGAACAGCAGTCGTCCCGCTGCCCCGGCAGCCTCGGTGACTATCCGTGCGACGTCGTCGGCCAGCGCGGCCGGAGTGTGCACGATGACTTCGTCGTGCAGGAAAAAGACCAGATGCGGGGCGACCTCGAACTCGCCGCGTGTGGTCAGCCCCTGCACAGCGGTCCCGGTGGCCGGGACCGATGCCGACAGCGCGGTCAGGCCCTTCCGGATCTCGGCCATCCAACACAGGGCCCACTCGGCGGCGCTTCCCTGCACGATGAAGTTGCGGGTGAACCGGCCCCAGTCCCTGGCCTGGCTCCTGGCCCTGCGCTCATCGGCCGCGGTAGCCCCGGCCTCAGACGCGCGCGCCTGGTCGTCCTGCCAGCCGAGCCCCGGGCGCGGCGAGGACCGGCCCAGCCGGGTACTGACCACGTCGCCGCGCTCCCCCGCCCTGGCCGCCGTCTCGGTAAAGGCAAGCGCCCGCGGGTACACGCGTGCCAGGCGCGGGAGCAGCCGCCCGCTCTCCCCAGAGGTGGCGCCGTACATGGCGCCGAGCATGGCGACCTTGGCGTGTGCCCTGGTCTCCACCACTCCGCTGGCCACGATGCCCGCGTAGAGGTCTGTTCCACGGCCCGCCGCGGCCATCGCGGCGTCGCTCGACAGCGCCGCCAGGATCCGGGGCTCCAATTGGGCGGCATCCGCCACCACGAAGCTCCAGCCCGGGTCGGCGACGACGGCGCCGCGAATCTGCCGGGGCAGTTGCAGCGCGCCGCCGCCACGAGTCGCCCATCGTCCGGTGACCACACCGCCGGGCAGGTATTCGGGGTGGAAACGGTCGTCGATGATCCAGCTCTCCATCCAGTGCCACCCGTTGGCGGCCAGGAGTCTGGAGAGCTTCTTGTAGCGCAGCAGGGGCTCGATGACGGGATGGTCGAGTTTCTCAAGCTCCCACGCGCGCGTGCTCGCCACGCGCAGCCCGGCGCGGTTGAGCGCCTTGAGCAGTTCCGGCGGCGAATCGGGGTTGACGGTCTGGTCGCCCAGTTCGGCGCGGATGCCGGCCGCCAGTTCCTCCAAGCGCGCCGGACGGATTCCCGCGGCAACCCGCGGACCGAGCTCGGCGGTGAGCAGCCTGTCGTGGATCGCGCTGCGCCAGGGCAGCCCGGCGAACTGCATCTCGGCGGCGATCAGGGCGCCGACGGATTCCGCGGCCAGAAGCAGGCGCAGCCGGCCCGGCTCGACACAGGTGCGGATGGCCGTCAGCTGAGCCTGGAACTCCGCCAGCGCGTCATCCGGGAGCGACCCAGCCCCGTCGTGCCCAGTCCCGTCGTACTGGGCCGCACCGAGGTCCATCTCGAACAGGGTGGCCCCGACAGCCGCCGGCTCCGCTGCGGGCGCGGCCGGCGTGTCCCACCGGCTCGCCGGCGCGTTCGCCAGGACGCTGCCGCCTGTCAGTGCGGAATTCCGCAGGATGACGTGGCAGAGCCGCAGATCGTGGCAGCGCGCCACCCTGACGTTCCCCCGCAGGACAACCGGGTAGATCCGCGCGGTGTCCGCCCAGACCCAGCGGACGACGTCGTGTTCACGCTCGCGGAGCAGGGCGAGGAACTCAGGAGTCGTCAGTCGCCGGTCCAACCCGGCGGCTGCACCGGCGGAGTCCAGTTCCTGGACCCTGATCCGCTCCGAGGGAGACCCGGTCACCAGAATGTACACAGTTCATTGTCCCGCCTGTCATTGTCCCGCCCGCGTCGGTCACCGACGCGCGCCGACGCGGTGCCCCTGCTGCCCTACGCGCGCGGGAAGATGGCGACGGGCACCGGAAGGTGGACGACCTGGGTGCTGTACCCGCCGGTGCCCGCAACGGATTCGCTGGAGATGGTCATCGCGAAGTCCAGGATCACGCCGTAGGTGTCGGCGCTGAGCTGGCCGATCTGGTTGGATTCCAGCTGGAACCCGCCCTTGGGTGAGGTGATCAGCAGACCTTTGTCGGACCGAAGGACCTCGGGGTCGAGGGTCACCAGTGTCGGGTCGGTGTCGAGCACGAACGGCGACACGCTGGCTCCGTTGGTGGTCGACGTCGTGGCGGTCACCGAAATGTTGGACATGAAGACCCGCCGCTTGGTGGCGAACGGAGCCTCGGCCGGAACTGCCTTGTCGAAGACGCTGATCACGAACGAGAACAGCTTGTCGCTGTCCGTATACCACTCGTGGGTTTTCTGTTCCGTCCACATGTCCAGCTGCAGCTCGAGGTCGGTACCGATCACCAGCGTCGGGTGGATTGAGCCCATGTCGGTGAACACCGAATCGAAGACGAGCTCGGGTGTCGCCGTGGGGGTCGGCGTGGTCACCGCGACGTTCTGCTGCACCGGCTGGGCGCCGATCAGCGGCATGAACGAGCTGCATCCGGTCAGGCCGAGAGCGAGGACCGTCAGCGCTCCCGCGACGAGGGTGCCAGTGGTGCGAGCACTGGGGGTGAACCGTCCGGGCATGTCGACTACTTTCGAGAAGGAGACTAGGGAACGACGGGACACGATTCTCGTAGGGTGGACGGGACTTGAACCCGTGACCGTGCGGTTATGAGCCGCGTGCTCTAACCAGCTGAGCTACCACCCCGTGCCTGACCATAGTATCGGCCCAACGCGGTACCGACCGTTCAGTCGCGGGACGGCGCCGCGTCCAGCACCTCCGGGTGGGTCGCGGACGGACTCCCCAGCGTTGCAAGGTTCGGGTCCACCGTCGATTCGCCACGGTAGAGGCGTTCGAAAGTGTTCAGGGTGCGCTTGATGTCGTGGGCCTCGATGAGCTTCAACGACTCATGCTTGAGGGCGTCCAGCTCCTCCGGCGACCGGGAGAACACCAGGCTGAGCTTGTCGGCCAGGTCCTGGGCGCTGCCCGGTTCGAACAGATACCCGTTCTGCCCGTCGTGCACCAGGTGCGGCAACGCCATCGCGTTGGCGGCGACGACCGGGAGCCCGGAGGCCATCGCCTCCATGGTCGCGATGCTCTGCAGCTCCGCGATGGACGGCATCGCGAACACCGTGGCCCGCGAGTACGCCTCGCGGAGTTCCTCGTCGGTGACGTACCCGGTGAAGGTGAACTGGCGGCTCAAGCCAAGCGACTCCACGAGGTGCTCGAGGTTACGTCGCTGGTCGCCGCCGCCGACGATCTCCACCTGGACCTCGAGGCTTGTGTCGAGCAGGGCGACGGCCTGCACCAGGACGTCGATCTGTTTCTCCCCGGTGACCCGGCCGACGAAGAGTATCCGGTTCTCGGTCCGCGGAGCAAACCTGGGCGAATAGTTGTCAGCGTTGATGCCGCAGGAGATGGCCTGCACTCCGGACAGGCCGGTGTACTTCTCCAGGAACTCGGCCGCCCGGCGGGTTGGCGTGGTGACGGCCTCCGCACGTTTGAAGGTGTGCTCGGCGTCTTTCCACAGCGCCCGGACGAGTTGGTCCTGGAAGCCCTTGGGGACCAGCGAGAACTGCAGCATGTTCTCAGGCATGAAGTGATTGGTTCCGATGATGCGGATGCCGCGCTTCTCCGCTTCGATGGACACCCCCCGGCCGACCACGATGTGGGACTGGAAGTGCACCACGTCGGGCTGGAAGGAGTCGAGAATGGCACGGCTCTTGGCGCGCACGATCCACGGCAAGGCGAAACGCAGCCAGTCGTGCGGTCGCCAGCGCCAGCTGTGCAGGCGGTGCACGGTCATGGATTCACCCTCGTGCACCTCGGTCCAGGTGCCGTACTTGCGTGTCGGGGCCGGCGCCATGATCTGCACCACGTGACCGCGACTGACCAGGCCGGCGGCGAGCCGCTCGGCGAACCGGGCAGCACCGTTCACATCGGGGGCGAACGTATCGGCGGCGATGAGGACCCGGATGGGTCGTGTCTCTGCCGGCATTGCCGGGTCGGACGTTTTGGCCGGTACGTCAGATGAAGCGCTCAAGTGGGATAGTCCCTACGTAGGTGGGCCGGGGATCAGCGTCCGGCGGGAAGTCTGGGTGTCAACGAAACTGAGCCGTCGAGGTCTGATAGGACCCTATTCTAAACCGGATGGCCCCTGGCAGCCCCCAGGCGCGGCGAGTTGACGAGAACCACAGGTCACGCCTGGGTTTGCGGGTGGTGCTTGGCCAGCCTGAAGACACCCCACACGGCCACGGCCCCGGCGACGGCAAAAAGCGCGGCGGCCCAGGCCGGTGCCTGGGACGCCTCCCCCAACACGATGACTCCGATGCCCACCGCGATCATCGGATCGATCACGGTCAACCCCGCGATGACCAGGTCCGGCGGCCCGGACGAGTAGGCGTTCTGCACGAAGTAGGCTCCAGCGCCGGCGGCCAGCAGCAGGCCGGCCACGCAGACGAGGGTGAGCCACTCAAAATTACCGTTCTGGATTCGGTTGATGATCACCTTGGCGAGCGTGGCCACGAATCCGTACAGAACCCCGGCGCCGATGATGTAGAAAATGGCCTTGAACCGGGTGCGGAGCAGGGCGAATGCGACGCCGAATGCGGCCAGGACCACCGTGAGGACGACCAGGATGCTGATGAGGTTCGCATCCGTCACCGGCTTGTCGACGGCCGTGAACGCGGCGACGGTGACGAAGAGTCCCACGCCGCCGACGCACATGGCAATCGCGATGACCGAGGCCCGGTTGAGCCTCACGTGGCTCACCCTGGCGTTCAGGATCGCCGTGATCACCAGTGCCACGGCGCCCAGCGGCTGCACGACGATGAGGGGCGCGAACGCAAGGCTGGTCAGCTGAAAGGCGATGGCCAGACCGAGCATCAGGGTGCCGAAGACCCACGACGGCCTGGAGAGCAACAGCATCAGCTGCCGGGTGTTCAGCCCGCCGGTGACCTCCCGGGTGTGCGCTTCCACTTTGGTCACGCCGCGATGCTGGAACTGGGCGCCCAGCGAGAGGAACACCGCGCCGATCAAGGCGAGCGGAATGCCGATTGCCTGACGTGGATCGATCGTTATCTCGCCAGCCAGGTCTGTCAGGTCGGGAGTCACTCAACGAGACTATCGAGATCCATGCCGATATCCTTGCTGAATGGCCGTCCGACCGATTGTAATTTCAGGAGATCCCCTCCTGCACTCCCCCGCAGCTCCCGTCGTCGACTTCGACGACGATTTGCGCACACTGGTGCAGGACATGTTCGAGACCATGGACGCCGCTCCCGGCGTGGGTCTCGCCGGACCCCAGGTGGGTGTCGGGCTGCGGCTCTTCACGTTCAGTTACCTCGATGACGACGAAATCGAGACCAGGGGCGTCGCGATCAATCCCGAGCTGTGGATCACGCCGGTTCCCGCGGGCGAGGCCGACGAGGACGAGGACGTCGAGGGGTGCCTGTCGTTCCCCGGCGAACGGTTCCCCCTGCTGCGCGCCGGCTCTGCCGTGCTGCGCGCCGTCGACCTCGACCAGACGCCCTTCGAGATCCCGGCGGAGGGCTGGCTGGCACGCATCTTCCAGCACGAGTTCGACCACCTGGACGGCACCCTGTACGTGGACCGGCTCGAACACTTCTACGCCAAGATCGCCGCCAAGGTGAGCCGCAAGCGCGGCTGGGGCGTACCCGGCCTGAGCTGGCTGCCCGGCGTGGACGACCTCGACGGCTGAAGCCGGCGTTCAGCGGGACAGATCGACGCCGTGCACCCCGTTATGGAAGCGCAGGGACGGGAACACGGCCGAGACCGAGAACCCGACCCCCGGCACCGTTCCCGCGTTGAAGATGCCGCCGAAGAGCTGGGCACGTTCGCGCATCTGAGTGATCCCGGCGCCGGAGATGCTCTCGCTCAGCGCCCGGAGGTCATCGTCGATCGTGTAAGCGGTCTTGGCGGCGAAATCCGTGGCCGAGGCGCTCTCCCTCTGGGCCGCGGCTCTGATGCCGTCGTCGTCGATCAGCAGCTGCAGGCCGTCCTGGGTCCAGGTGAACGACACCCGCGCCTCGGTGCCGGCGCCGCCGTGCTTGAGCGCATTCGCGAGCGCGCTCTGCAGAATGCGATAGATGGCCAGTTCGGCCCCGGGCTTGAGCGGGAAGCGGTCGCCGGATTCGGTGAAACCGACGGCCAGGCCGGCATCGCGCATCACACCGAAAAGATTGCGGGCCGACTGCAGGCCCGGCGCCACGGTGGCGATCGACTCGCCCTCCCTGGCGATGGTCAACACCCGGCGCAGGTCGGCCAGCGTGACCCGGCCGTCCTCGACCAGTGCCGTCGCCGCTCGGACGGCTGTGGACGGGTCGCTCTGGGCCGTGTACCGAGCCCCCTCCGCCCTGGTGATCAGGCGGGCCAGCGACAACACGGCAATGTCCTGCAGCTCGCGGATGATCGCGAGGCGGCCGTGCTGCTCGGCGAGGGAGAGTTCGAGGTCGATGCGCACGCGTTCGGCGGCAGACCTGTCGAAGCGGTGTCGACGCTGCCGCAGGGCGGCCAGCAACCAGAGGAGGAGCAGTGCCGCGGACAGCACGGCCAGTACGACGCTGAGAACCTGCCAGGGAACCACAACCGCCACCTTTCGCATCATTCGGGATCAGACTAGCGGCCCGACCCGGCGGCCAGAGCGGTCCACCGGTCCCGGGCACAAAAAAGGCCACCGGGGGTGGAGCCCCTAGTGACCTTTTCGCTCCCCGACTTGGACTCGAACCAAGAACCTGCGCATTAACAGTGCGCTGCTCTGCCAATTGAGCTATCGAGGAAAGCGTGCTCAGCGAGAGTTTCTTTCGCTTGAACAGCGTAGCCACTTTACCAAAAGTTCGCCGTGCACCAAATCCGGGGGCAGCCTCAGTACCCCGCAACGGGGTCGACCACCCCGACGAAGGGCCTGCTGCCCAGTAAAGCCGCCACATTGAGCCGAATTCGCTCGGCCAGTAGCGGCGCGGTCATCTCGGGCGTGTCGGCCATATGCGGGGTGATCAGGCACCGAGGCTCGCTCCACAGGGCATGGCCGTCCGGCAACGGCTCAGGGTCGGTGACGTCGATCGCCGCTCCCGCGATCCTTCCGGCGGCCAGGGCGTTCACGAGCGCGTCAGTGTCGATCAGCGGGCCCCTGGCGATGTTGACCAGGTGGGCCGTCGGAGCCATCAAGGCGATCTGGGCGGCACCGATCAGGTGCCGGGTCTCCCCGGTCAGGGCGGCGGCGACCACCACCACGTCGGCCTTCCCCAGTTCGGCGTCCAACTGCGCCACCGGCACCGTCCGGGCGGCGCCCGGCACCGGCTCGGAGCTGCGACGCACCACCACGATGTCGGTGCCGAACGGCTCGAGCAGCCGGATCAGCTCGCGGGCAATGCCGCCGGCCCCGATCACCAGCACCGTGCGGCCGTAGAGGGACACACCGGCCGGCTCCGCATTCCAGGACCGCGCCCTGGCCCGCTGCGGCAGCACCCGCAGCGACGCGAGGATCAAAGCCAGCGCGTGTTCGGCCACCGGCTGGGCGTAGGCCCCTTTGGCGCTGGTCACAAGCAGGTCGTCCCGCCGATGCCGCGCCAGAATCGACGCGAAAGCATCCACGCCGGCCCAGGGCAACTGCACCCAACCGAGTTGGGGGTTCTCCGCCAGGATGTTCTCAAGTTCGGCCGCCCGGGCATAGGAGAGCCAGATCAGCCCCTTGGTCTGCGCTGACAGCGGTGCGACGACTCCCCCGCCGGCTCCGACGGCCTCGGCAAAGAGGGCGTTCTCGGTGGGCAGGATGGCTACGGCGCCTGGCTCCGGTCGCCAGGCGCCGGTTCGCACCGGTTCGTCCTGGACCACAGCGCGGTGCTGGCCGGTCATGCCTGTGCACTCCGGTCGTCGCCCTGGCTCGTCTGCGGGCCGGATGGCTCCGGAAGGGTGATGCCGGCCGGGGCATCCGTCGTCTGAGTGCCGAAGGTGAGCGCGGAGGCGAGTTCGACGACATACGGGTGCCACGGGTTGTCGAATACCTCGTCGATCGTGCCCAAGCCGACCAGGACACCCTGATGCATGACCCCGATGCGGTCGGCGACCCGCCGGAGCACGCTGAGATCGTTGCTGATCAGCAGCGCAGAGAATGCGCGTTCACGTTGGAGTGCGCCGATCAGGTCGATGACGTCGTCGCGCACCAGGGCATCCACGCCCGCGGTGGGTTCGTCGGCGATGAGCAGCGACGGCCCGAAGACCAGCGCCTTGGCCAGCGCAACCCGCTGGCGTTGTCCGCTGCTGAGTTCGTACGGATACGAGCCGAGCACCGAGAGCGGTAGGCGGACGGCGTCGATCATGGTCGCGACGAGGGTCTCGAGTTCGGCCGTGTCATAGTACCGGTCGCGTTCGAGAACGGGTTCGGCAACGATGTCGGCCACGGTCAGGCTGGCGGGGAGCGTGCTGGCGGCATCCTGGGCGAGCATCCCGACCCCGAACGTGAGCCTGGCCAGCTTGCGGCGACCGATGCGCCGCAGCCGGTAGCCCAGCACGGTTGCCTCGCCACCCGTGATCTGCGCGTGCACCTCGCCGCGGCCGGGTCCGGAGTCTGCACCGGACAGCACCCGGGCGATCGTGCTCTTTCCCGACCCGCTCTCGCCCAACAGCCCGAGAACCTCTCCCCTGCGCAGGGTCAGCGTCAATCCGCGCAGCGCCACGAAGGCGGAACTGGCGCCGTGGGCCGCGTATTCGACGGTCAGGTCGCTGGCAACGATCGGATACGGATCTGCTTCGACGCGTCTCATGCTCTCAATACTGCCGCACGCAGCCCTCAGAGTCCTCTTCGGTCAATCCGCCGCACGCAACCGCCGGAGTTCCTCCCTGCGCTTGGCCTGAGCGGCCGGATCGGGCACAGGCAGGGACGCGAGGAGGCGTTGGGTATACGGATCGCGCGGGGCGCCGAGCACTTCGGCGCCGGTTCCCTCCTCCACCAGGTGGCCGTGGTAGAGCACGGCGATCCGGTCGGCGAGGATGTCGACGACGGCGAGGTCGTGGCTGATGAACAGGGCGGCGAAGCCGAATTCGGATTGCAGTTCGGCGAAGAGTTCCAGCACCCTGGCCTGCACAGACACGTCAAGGGCTGAGGTGGGTTCGTCAGCGATCAGCAGCGCCGGCTCAAGAGCAAGGGCCCTGGCCAGGCTGGCTCGCTGCCGTTGGCCACCGCTGAGCTCGTGCGGGAATCTGTCGCCGAAGGCCCGCGGCAGTTGAACGGCCTCGAGCAGCTCGTCGACCCGCGCCCGCGCGGCCCTGGGGCTGGAGGCGCGCCCGTGCACCACGAGGGGTTCCGCCACACAGTCAGCGATGGTGAGCAGCGGGTTGAAGCTGGAGGCCGGATCTTGGAAGACGAAGCCGATGTCGCTGCGCAGGTGCTTGAACCGGCGTTCCTTGAACCCGTTCATCTCGTGGCCCAGCACGCTCAGCGAGCCGTCGGTGACCCGGGTGAGACCGGCGATGGCCCGGCCGATGGTGGTCTTGCCCGAGCCGCTCTCTCCCACCAGCCCGAGCACCTCGCCGGGGCGGATCGAGAAGCTCACACCGTCCACGGCCACGAAGCCCGGCCGGCCGAGCCGGCCGGGGTACTGGATGCGCAGGTTGTCCGCGACGACAACGGGGGTCTGCGCGGCCCACTCGGGGGCGCGGGCCTCCGCGCGCTCGGCGGCGCGGATGACGCCCTGGCCGACGTACGGCACCGCGGCGAGCAACCTCTGGGTGTAGGGATCCTGGGGCGAGGTGAACAGGGTCTGCGCGTCGGCTTCCTCGACGACCTTGCCCTGGTACATCACCGCGACCCTGTCGGCGAGGTCGGCCACGACACCCATGTTGTGGGTGATCAGGACGATCGCGGTGCCGAACTCGTCCCGGCAGCGGCGGAGCAGGTCGAGGATCTCCGCCTGCACCGTGACGTCGAGAGCCGTGGTGGGCTCGTCAGCGACGATGAGACCGGGTTCGAGAACCAGGGCCATCGCGATCACGACCCGCTGCTTCTGGCCGCCGGAGAACTGGTGCGGATAGTAGTTCACCCGGACCTCCGGGTCGGGAATGCCGACCCGGCCGAGCACCTCGATGGCCATCTTCTTGGCGTCGGCCCGGCTCACGGCGCCGTGCGCCCTGATGCCCTCCATGATCTGCCAGCCCACGGTGTAGACAGGGTTCAGCGCCGTGGACGGCTCCTGGAACACCATCGACACGTCGGTGCCGCGCACCTGGCGCAGGCGCTGGCGGCTGAGCGCTATGACGTTGTTCTCGCCGGCCCCGTCCCGGCTGGTCAGGATCACCGCCCCCTCGGACATCGCCGTCTCGGGCAGCAGGCCGAGGATGGTCTTGGCGGTGACGGTCTTGCCGCTTCCGCTCTCGCCGACGATGGCGAGCACCTCGCCGCGGCGTACACTGAGGCTCACCCCATCGACGGCACGCACAGCGCCGTCGTCGGTCGAGAATGACACGCCGAGGTCGTTGATCCGGAGCACGGTCTGCTCCGAGCGTGCGGTGCGGGAATCGCTCATGAGGTGGCCTCGCCGTCGTTCGGGTTGATGGGGGCACTCTCGAGCCCGTCCAGACCGCCGGGGCCGGCGGTCAGGGTGCCGCCGGGCACCACGGAGGTCTCGGCGACCAGGCCGGCGGAGGCGCCGACCGCGCGGCGGCCGCGCAAACGGGGGTCGGCGAGGTCGTTCAGGCTCTCCCCGACCAGGGTGATGCCCATCACGACCAGCACGATCGCCAGGCCGGGGTACAGCGAGGTCCACCAGATTCCGCTGGACACATCGGAGATGGCCTTGTTGAGGTCGAAGCCCCACTCGGAAGCGGCGGTCGGTTCGATGCCGAATCCGAGGAAGCCGAGGCCGGCCAGGGTGAGGATGGCCTCCGAGGCGTTGAGGGTGAAGATCAGCGGCAGCGTGCGGGTGGCGTTGCGCAGAACGTGCCTGAGCATGATCCGGATGTTGCCGGCACCGAGCACCCGCGCGGATTCGACGAAGGCCTCGGACTTGATCCGCACAGTCTCGGCACGGATGACCCGGAAGTACTGCGGGATGAACACCACGGTGATGGAGATGGCCGCCGCCATAACGCCGCCGACAAGGTCGGACTTGCCGCCGGAGATCACGATGGACATCACGATGGCCAGCAGCAGCGACGGGAACGCGTACACCGCGTCGCAGACAACCACCAGGACCCTGTCGAGCCAGCCGCCGAAGTATCCGGACACCAGGCCGAGGAACACACCGGCGAAGATCGACAGCAGCACGGCGACCACGATCACGAACAGCGCCGTCTGGGCGCCCCAGAGCACGCGGGAGAGCACGTCGTAGCCGCCCACAGTGGTACCGAACAGGTGCGTGCCGCTTGGCGGCTGCTGGGCGCCGAAGACCCCGTCGGTGCCGCGCAGCTGGCTGTAGCCGTACGGAGCGACCAGGGGCGCCAGGACGGCGGTGAGCACAAACAGGGTGGTGATGACCAGGCCAGCCACGAGCATGACGCGTTGCAGGCCGACGCTCTGGTGCAGCTGGTGGACGATGGGCAGGCGGGCGAGGCGGCTGGGCCCGCGGGAATCGATCCGGGACATGTCAGTACCGCACTCTCGGGTCGATCAGCGCGGCGATGATATCCACGATGAAGTTGGACACGGCGACGATGACCGCCAGCAGGGCGACGATGCCCTGCACGGCCGCGAAGTCACGGGCCTGCAGGAATTGGGAGAGCATGAAGCCCAATCCCTTCCACTCGAAGGTGGTCTCGGTCAGGACCGCGCCGCCCAGGAGCAGGGCGATCTGCAGACCGATCACCGTGATGATCGGGATCAGCGCCGGCCGGTAGGCGTGTTTCCGTACGAGCCGGAACTCGCTGACGCCACGGGACCTGGCCGCGTCGACGTAATCGGTTCCCAGGGTGCCGATCACGTTGGTGCGCACCAGGCGCAGGAAGACGCCGGCGGTCAGCAGTCCCAGGGCCACGGCGGGCAGCACGGCGTGGGTGAGCACGTCGGCCAGGACAGCCGGATTGCCGGTCTGGATGGCGTCGATCGTGTAAAAACCGGTCTTGCCCGGCAGGAGTTGCATCTGCAGCTCCGAGCTCGTTGAGGCCCGGCCGGCGACCGGCAGGACCTTCAGCCAGACGGCGAAGATGAGCTTGAACAGCAGGCCGGAGAAGAACACCGGGGTGGCGTAGCAGAGGATGGCGAAGATGCGCAGCGATGCGTCCGGCGACTTGTCCCGCCAGTAGGCGGCGACCATGCCCAGCGGGATCCCGACGATGAACGCCACCAGCAGGGAGTAGAAGGCCAGTTCGGCGGTCGCGGCGCCGTAGGTGATGAGCACCTCGGACACCGGCCGGTTGGTGCTGATGGTGGTGCCGAAATTGCCGGTGAAGATCTGGCCGAGGTACTCGACGTACTGCACCAGGATGGGCCGGTCGTAGCCGGCCGCGGCCACCCGCTCGGCGAGCTGGTCGGCGCTCAGCCGGCCGCCGAGGGCGGCCGTGATCGGGTCACCCGTGGTGCGCATCAACCAGAACACCATGGAGACCAGGATGAAGATGGTGGGAAAGATCAGCAGGAACCGGATCACGATGTAGCGGACGATTCCGCCGCCGGGCTGCTTTTTCTTCGGTGCCGTCGTGGCGGGTGGCCGCCCGGCCGCCGGTGCCGCTGGTGTAGTCACTACAGTCGTCATTCCTACCTCACTCGTGCAA
Organism: Cryobacterium sp. SO1; assembly: GCF_004210215.2. Classification (NCBI taxonomy): domain Bacteria; kingdom Bacillati; phylum Actinomycetota; class Actinomycetes; order Micrococcales; family Microbacteriaceae; genus Cryobacterium; species Cryobacterium sp. SO1. Next base: position 1,859,647 of record NZ_CP067394.1, on the reverse strand, counting down.
AACGAAAGACGGGAGCGCTCAGCGAGTCTCGCCTGAACGCTCCCGTCGACTAGCTAGGTGAAACCTGTGAGCCTAGCCCTTGGCGAGGGCCGCGTACCGGAACTTGAACGACGCGTCGAGCGTGTCGCTGGCACCGGTGACCGTTGTACCGGTCACGGCGACCTGGGCACCCTGCAGCAGGGGCACGGTCGACAGCTGGGCTGCGACCTTGTCCTGGATCTCTTCGAGAAGCGCGGTGCGGGCGTCGGGATCGACGGTCACAGCCTGCTGGAGGATCAGGTCGTTGACCTCCTGGTCGACGTAGTGGTTCTTGAGGAAGTTCTCCGTGAGGAAGAACGGGGTCAAGTAGTTGTCCGCGTCGGAGTAGTCCGGGAACCAGCCGAGCTGGTAGGCGGGGTACACGTCGCTTGAACGGTCCTTGGAGTACTGCACCCACTCGGTGGTCTGCAGGTTCACCGTGAACAGTCCGCTCGACTCCAGCTGGTCCTTGATCAGCGCGTACTCGTCGCCCGAAGAGGGACCGTAGTGGTCGTTGCTGTACTGCAGGTTCAGCTCAACGGGCTCGGTGATGCCGGCTGCGGTGAGGGTGGCCGTGGCCTTGTCGACATCCGGAGCGCCGTTGCCGTCGCCGTAGAGGCCCATGAGGGACTCGGTCGCACCGGTCAGACCGGCCGGGACGTAGGAGTACAGCGGCGTGTAGGTGCCCTTGTACACCTGGTCGGCGAGCTCTTCGCGGTCGACGAGGTCGGCAACAGCCTGGCGCACGGCGAGGGACTTGGCCGGGTCGGCGTCGGCCGTCGTTGCGCCGAACGGCTGGGTGTCGAAGTTGAACGTGATGTAGCGGATCTCGCCGCCGGGTCCGTCGACGACCTTGACGTTGTCGTTGCCACGGAGATCTTCGATGTCTGTCGCAGACAGGCTCCGGAAGGCCACATCGATGCCGCCCTCCTGCACCTCGAGCTTGAGGTTGGAGGAATCGGCGAAGTACTTCACGTTCACGACGTCGGTCTTGGCCGGTCCGAGCAGCCCGGCGTAGTCCGGGTTGGCCTTGTAGCCGATGAGGTTGTTGAAGTCGTAGCTGGTGATCACGTACTGACCGGCGAAGGCGTTGGCCTCGACGATGTCGTCGTCGCTGGTGAGTTCGGTTGCCGAGAAGGATTCCTCGTCGACGATCGGACCGGCGGGGCTGGACAGGATCTGCGGGAAGATCTGGTCGTCGGGGGCGATCAGGTTGAACACGACGGTGGTGTCGTCGGGGGTGTCGACGCTCTCCAGGTTGTAGAGCAGCGAGGAGGGACCGTTGTCGGCGGCGATGGCCAACTGGCGGTCGAAGGAGAACTTGACGTCTGAGGAGGTCAGCTCGTTGCCGTTGGCCCAGACCAGGTCGGGCTTGAGGGTGACCGTGTACTGCGTCTGCGCGGTGAACTCGGCGGACTCCGCGATGTCAGGCTCCACGTCGGGGCTGCCGTATGGGGTGTTCATGAGGAACGGGAAGACCTGGTTCTGTACGGCGAAGGATCCGTTGTCATACGAGCCGGCGGGGTCGAGCGTGGTGACCTTGTCGGTGGTGCCGATGGTGAGCGGAGCGCTGCCGGCATCCTCGGCCGGGGTGCCTGAGCAGCCGGCGAGAACGAGTGCCGCGGCGGCGAGACCGGCGGCGACGCCGACCGCGCGGCCACGCCTGGTGGGTTCAAAAGCCATAGTCGAATGCCTCTTCCTCAAGGTGTGTGGGTCTTGGCGAATTTCGCGTATCTGAAGTCGATCGCAGATATGCGTTGCTGTAAACCAAGAATTAGCACACTATGCGCGCCAAACGGCCATTCCGCGATGCATCTTAATAGACCCGCAATATACGAAGCCGCTCACTCAACGCGGAGGTTGCGCCGTTCGGCTTCGACCCGCACGAGTTCGCGCTGGATGGCGACGTAGACCTCACGGTTGGTCGAATCCGCCCGTTGCAGGCGGCCGAGCAGTTCGGCTTTCTGGCGCAGCAGGTCCTTCTCGATCAGCACAATGGTGATGTCTCGGACGTACCGCGTCACCTCGCGCTCGGTGCGCTCGGGCAGGGGCGCCATGGCTAGTTCGGTCACCAGGTTCGCCAGGGGCGCCGGGGTCTCCGCGACGACCCGTTCGAGCCAGTCCGGCGCGGCGGCGTGCGAGAGGGCCGTCGCGAGGGCGTCCCTGACCACGGCGAGGGTGGAGTTGGTCATCACGGTGGACACGGCGCGTTGCACAAGGTCCAGGCCCACCAGGGTCGGGTGCTGCAGCATCGCCATCAGCGCGTCGCGTTCGATCCGGGTGACCGGGTCCGCGGGCAGGTCCGCCAGAGCGAAGAGGCGCTCGCGCGGCGCGGCTGCCGGCTCCCCGGCCCGGCGAGGTTCCTGGGCGGGCGCGGTGCGGGACCTCGCCTGGGCCTGGCCAACGGCCCGGGACACTTCGCCGAGGTCCATGCCGAGCATCCTGGAGAGCTCATGGGTGTAGCCGGGCCGGAGTGACGGGTCCCGGATGTCGCTGACGACCGGGGCTGCCGCACGCAGGGCGGAGACCCGTCCTTCGACGGTGTCCAGGTTGTACTGGGCCAGCAGCTGACGGATCATGAACTCGAACATCGGCTTCTTGGACTCGACCAGACGGCGCACCGCGTCGTCGCCGCGGTGCAGGCGCAGGTCGCAGGGGTCCAGCCCCTCGGGGGCGACGGCCACGAAGGTCTGCGCGCTGAATCGTTGTTCCTCGGCGAAAGCGCGCACGGCGGCCTTCTGACCGGCCGCGTCGGGGTCGAAGGTGAAGACGACCTCGCCGACGCCGCTGTCGTCGCCGAGCACTCGGCGCAGCACCTTGATGTGGTCGACACCGAAGGACGTGCCGCAGGTGGCGACGGCCGTGGTCACCCCGGCGAGGTGGCAGGCCATCACGTCGGTGTATCCCTCGACGACCACGACCTGGTGGCCGCGTGAGATGTCCCGTTTGGCCAGGTCGAGCCCGTAGAGCACCTGGGCCTTGTGGTAGATCGGGGTTTCGGGGGTGTTCAGGTACTTGGGGCCCTTGTCGTCGTCGAGCAGCTTGCGCGCGCCGAAGCCGATGGTCTGCCCGGTGATGTCGCGGATGGGCCAGACCAGCCGGCCGCGGAACCTGTCGTAGACGCCACTGGACCCCTCCCGGCTCGAAACGAGGCCGGCGAGGGTGAGTTCCTCGGTGGAGAAGCCCTTGCCGCGGAGGTGCGTGGTCAGTTCGTCCCAGCTCTTCGGCGCGAATCCGACCCCGAAGCGGGCGGCGGCCTGGGCGTCGAAGCCCCGTTCTCCGAGGAAGGTGCGCCCCACCTGCGCTCCTGGACTGCCGAGCTTGTCGACGAAGAAGTCCGCGGCGGCCTGATTGGCCGCGTACAGGCGGGCCCGGTTGGTGTGGTCGGGGGCGCCACCGTCACCGCCCTCGTAGTGCAGTTCCATGCCGGCCCGACCGGCGAGCCGTTCGACGGCCTCGCTGAAGCTGACGTGGTCCATCTTCTGCAAGAAGGAGTAGACGTCGCCGCTCTCTCCGCACCCGAAGCAGTGGTAGAAACCGACCTGCGGTCGCACATGGAAGCTCGGGCTGCGCTCATCGTGAAACGGGCACAGTCCCTTCATCGAGCCGACACCCGCGGACTTGAGGGTTACGTAATCGCTGATGATATCGGCGATATTCGTGCGCGCCTTGACCTCTTCGATATCGCCCTGACGGATCAGACCTGCCATGGCTCCATCCTCACCTCCCGGGTGAGGTGCAGGCGGCGGTGCAGCGCGATCGCGCTCTGGTCGGTGAGACTGGCTACCTGGTCGACGATCACGCGTTTCCGCGCGGAGTCGTCAGGGGCCGCTGCCCAGTCTTCCCTGAAGCCGGGATCCAGGTGCTCGTCGCCGGTGTCCAGCAGGGTGTCGGCCAGGTAGGTAAGGGTTTCACGCTGCTCGACGTAGAGCGGCTGGCGCACATGGGTGGACATCACGAACGCGGCCACGATGCCCTTGAGCACACCGATCTCGGCCTGAACCTCGCGCGGAACGACGACGTGGGCTGAGAAGCGGATCAGGTGCCTGTCGGGGTATGCGGCCCGGGTGGCCGAGACCGCCGTACCGCTGAACCGGCCGATCAGCTGGCTGGTCAGGTTCTTCAGCCGACCCTGGTCTCGCCGGCCGGCGTCCCAGCCGCGCACCCAGACGTCCAGGGCGTCAAGCCTGTCGTACGCGGCCATGAGCTCGTCGTGGCTGAACTGCCCGCCGGTCCACTCGTACATCGAGGTGACCAGGGCGGCGTGCTCGCTGCGGCTGCCCAGAAGTTCCACGTCCAGGTAGCCGCCGACGACGGCATCCTCGAAGTCGTGCACCGAATAGGCGATGTCGTCGGAGAGGTCCATCACCTGCGCTTCGACGCAGAGCTGCCGGGCAGGCGCACCGTCCCGCAACCACTCGAAGGCGGCCCGGTCGTCCTCGTAGAACCCGAACTTGGCCCGGCCGCTCGGGTCGGACACGGAGGAGTCTGCCGCCCACGGGTACTTGCAGCTGGCGTCCAGGCTGGCGCGGGTGAGGTTGAGCCCGAAGCTTTCACCGTTGTCACCGAAGACCTTGGGTTCGAGCCGGCTGAGCAGGCGCAGGGTCTGCGCGTTGCCCTCGAAGCCGCCGATATCGGCCGCCCAGGTGTTCAGGGCTTTTTCGCCGTTGTGGCCGAAGGGCGGATGGCCGATGTCGTGGGCGAGGCAGGCGGTATCGACGATGTCCGGGTCCAGCGCCAGGCGGAGCGCCAGCTCCCGACCGATCTGGGCGACCTCGAGCGAGTGGGTGAGCCGGTTTCGGGCGAAGTCCAGGCCGGCGGCGGGACTGAGCACCTGGGTCTTCGCGGCCAGGCGGCGCAACGCGCTGGAATGCAGCAGCCTGGCCCGGTCGCGGGCGAAATCGCTGCGGCTCGAGTCGTGCTCTTCCGGACGGAATCGTGCTTCGTCGTGGATGCTGTAGCCGGTCTGATTAACCACCGCTGGTGTCCCCTTCGCCCTCGGTGAGGTTACTGCGCTCGGCCCCGGCGATATCGCGCGAGTCGAGCCAGCGTTCGGGCAGCGAGGTCTTCTTGGGGCTGCCGGCGCGGCCGCGTTGGCCTTCGGCGCCGATGCCCGGGTAGGGCTGGTCAGGGTCCATCGTCGCGAGCAGTTCGTCGAGCTGCTCGAGTGAGACGACGGAGGCGAGGCTGGCGCGCAGGTCACCGCCGACGGGGTACCCCTTGAAGTACCAGGCCACGTGCTTGCGCACGTCGCGGCAGGCGCGTTCTTCACTGTCGAAGAACTCGGTGAGCAGTTCGGCGTGCCGGTGGAACGCATCCGCGACCTGACCGAGGGTGGGTTCGGCTTTGAGCACGTCGCCGCGGAACGCGGCGGCGAGATCGCCGAACAGCCACGGGCGGCCGAGGCAGCCGCGGCCGACCACGACGCCGTCGCAGCCGGTCTCATCGACCATGCGCAGGGCATCGGCGGCAGACCAGATGTCGCCGTTCCCGAGAACCGGCACGCTGGTGATGGCGTTCTTCAGGGTGGCGATGGCCGACCAGTCGGCGTGGCCGGAGTAGTAATCAGCGGCGGTTCGGGCGTGCAACGCGATCGCGGCGACACCGGCTCCCTCAGCGACCCGTCCGGCCTCGAGGTAGGTGAGGTGGTCGGAATCGATGCCCTTGCGCATCTTGACGGTGAGCGGGATGTGTCCGGCTGCGGCGACGGCGGCTTCGACGATTTCGCGGAACAGGGTGATCTTCCACGGCAGGGCCGCGCCGCCGCCCTTGCGGGTGACCTTGGGCACCGGGCAGCCGAAGTTCAGGTCGATGTGGTCGGCGCGGTCCTCCGCAACGAGCATGGTGACGGCCTCTGACACCGTCTTCGGGTCGACGCCGTACAGCTGGATGGAGCGGGTCGTCTCGCTCTCGTGGTGCGTGATCAGGCGCATCGACTCCGGGGTGCGCTCGACGAGCGCCCTGGAGGTGATCATTTCACTGACGTAGAGGCCAGCGCCGTATTCGCGGCAGAGCCGGCGGAAGGCGGTGTTGGTGATGCCGGCCATGGGGGCGAGCACCACCGGCACGTCAAGCTCGATGTCGCCGATTTGAAGCGGGGACAGCAGATTCTGCGTGGGAGTCGAAGTGTTCATCTTGTGCAATTCTCCCAGACCCGGCTGTGTCCGGACGCCACGCCCGGCCATCGGTGGAAAACCGACGACCGGGCATGGCTCAGGCGGAGTGACGGCTAGATACCGCAGGAACCGCCGCCGCAGCATCCGCCGGCAGTGTCGTCCTGCTCGAGCAGCTGGATGATCGGGCGGGGCGCGGTGGGCGTTGAGGCGACAGTGCCGGTGGTGTTCTCGCTCATGCGTGGGTCTCCTCTGTGGTCATGGACTCTGTACTCATGGACTCTGTGCTCATGGACGTGCTGGTCGCTGCTGCTGCTTTTTCGCCCCGCACCTGGCGGAGGGCTTGCGCAAAGGTATCAGGGTCCTGGGCGCCGGAGATGCCGTACTTTCCGTCGATCACGAAAAAGGGCACCCCCTGGATGCCGTACTGGGCGGCTTGGTCGACGTCGGCCTTGACCGCGGCGAGGTACTCGTTGTCGGTCAGGGAGCGCAGCACGTCGGAGCGGTCCAGGCCCACCGTTGCGGCGAGGTCGGCGAGGTCCTCGATGCGGCCGACGTGGCCGCCGTCGACGAAGTAGGTCTTGAGCAGGCTCTCCTTCATCTGCAGCTGCAGCCCGTGCGCCTTGGCATAGTGCAGCAGCTCGTGTGCCTTGATGGTGTTGGTCTGGTGCACGGAGTCGTAGTCGTAGTGCAGGCCGACGCTCTCGGCGATGCCGGTGACGCGCTCCAGCATCTCCAGCACCTGCGGCACGGGGATGCCCTTACGCTCACTGAGGTAGTCGATCGGGCTGCCCGAAAAATCGACGGGGGTGTCCGGGGCGAGTTCGAAGGAGTGGTACTCCACCTCGACCTCGTCGCCGAAGGCGGCGACGCCGGCCTCGAACTTGCGTTTGCCGATATAGCACCAGGGGCACTGTACGTCGGACCAGATGTCTACTTTGATGGTTTCGCTCACGAGGAGGCTAACCCGAGCTGGCCCTCCAGTTATTCCCGCTCAGGCGGTGGGCGTGTCCACGGCGCCGCCGTAGCGGCGGTTCCTGGCGGCGTAGAGCTCGATCGCGTGCCAGAGGTCCACCCGGGAGAAGTCAGGCCAGAGGGTGTCCAGGAACACCATCTCGGCGTAGGCGCTCTGCCAGAGCAGGAAGTTGCTGGTGCGCTGCTCCCCCGAGCTGCGCACGAACAGGTCGACGTCAGGCCGCGTGGAGGTGTACAGGTGCCGTTGGATGGACTTCTCGGTGATGCCGGAGGGCTTGAGCCGGCCGGCGGCGACGTCTTCGGCCAGCGCCCGCACGGCATCCGCAATCTCGGTGCGGCCGCCGTAGTTGACGCACATGGTCAAAGTGAGCACATCGTTGCCTGCGGTGAGCTTCTCCGCGAACTGCAGCTCGTTGATCACGGATGCCCACAGCTTGGGTTTCCGGCCCGCCCAGCGCACCCGCACACCCCAGTCGTTGAGCTGGTCGCGGCGGCGGTGCAGCACGTCCCGGTTGAAGCCCATCAGGAACCGCACCTCGTCGGGTGAGCGCTTCCAGTTCTCGGTGGAGAACGCATACACGCTGATGTGCTTGACGCCGATCTGGATCGCCCCGGCGACCACGTCGAGCAGCGCGGCCTCGCCGGCCTTGTGGCCCTCGACCCTGGAGAGTCCCCTGGCGTTGGCCCAGCGGCCGTTGCCGTCCATCACCACGGCGACGTGCTCTGGCACCACCCTGGTGGGCAGCGCCGGCGGGTAGAGTCCGGTCCAGTCCACCGGTTTGAACGGCACGGCGTCTTTGTGGGTGAACGGAGTGCCTGAGCTGTTCGCGGCGGAACGGAAGGGGTTGGGCGTCATGGGCGCACGTGCTCCAGTGATCGTAGGCCGCGTCCGAGGTGCCACTGCGTGTATGCGGCGACGACCCCGGTGGCCTGGGCGTGGGTGGTGTCTGAGGCCTCGGCCGTGTACGCCCAGTCCCCGGTGAGCAGGGCGCTGAGCAGGGCGATGGTGTCGGGGGCGAGGCGGGGTGAGCCCGGGGCGGCGCAGTTGTCGCAGACGATGCCACCGACCTGGGCCACGAACGCCGAGTGCGGCCCCGGCGCGCCGCAGCGGGCGCAGGCCTGGAAGCTGGGCGCCCAGCCGGCCATTGAGAGGGACCGCAGCAGGTAGGAGTTCAGGGTGGCGCCGGAGCCGTGCTCATGCCTGGACAGTGAGCGCAGCGCCCCGACAAGCAGCAGGTACTGCTGCAGGGACCCTTCCGATTCGGTGAGTTTGTCCGCGGTCTCGACCATGGCGCTGGCGGCGGTGTAACTGCCGTAGTCGGCGGTGATCACGGCCCCGTAGGAGCCGATCGACTCGGCCTGGTTGACGATGTCGAGGCTGCGGCCGATGTAGAGCTGCACGTCGACGACCATGAAGGGTTCCAGCCTGGCGCCGAATTTCGACGCCGTGCGGCGCACGCCCTTGGCCACCGCGCGCACCTTGCCGTGCTGGCGGGTGAGCAGCGTGATGATCCGGTCGGCTTCACCCAGCTTGTGGGTGCGCAGCACGACGGCTTCATCACGATAAACGGGCACGGTCAATTCTCCCACCCCGGCGGCGGGATGCCGACGCCCGCGCCGGAGGAGTTGTTCACCGTGGTAGGTATTGACGGTGCCCACTCCGCTTTTCGCCATTCCGCTCTGGATCGACCTCGTCGCCGTCGCCATCGGCGCGATCCAGGGGGCGATGTTCGCCGGCCGGTTCACCGACCGCCGGATGGACCTCCTGGGCATCTCGATCATCGGCATCACGGTGGGGCTGGGAGGCGGTCTGCTCCGCGACATCCTGCTCGGCGGGGTTCCGGCCGCGCTGCTGAGCAACTGGTACCTACCCGTCGCCGCGGTGTTCGCGCTGCTGGGGATGCTGCTGCAGAGCCTGTTCAACCGGCTCGGCGCCCTGATCATCACCCTGGATGCCGTGACGATCGGCCTGTTCGGCGTGATCGGCACGACCAAGGCCCTCGCGGCCGGCCTGCCGGAGATCCCGGCGCTGTTCGTCGGGGTGGTCTCCGCCGTGGGCGGGTCGGTGCTGCGGGACATGATGCTCAACGTGCCGATAGCCGTGATGCACGTCGGGTCGTTGTACGCGGCCGCCGCGCTTGCTGGGTGCGGGCTTCTGGTCGTCCTGGTGGCGTTCGAGATGCAGATCACCGTGGCGGCGATGATCTGCGTGGTCGCGACGACGGTCATCAGGGTCCTCGCGGCCCGGTTCGGCTGGAGCCTGCCGCAGCAGCGGGCCATCGGCAGCTGGCCGCACTGGCGTCGGCGGGGTCCCATCCCGCCGCTGCGGGTCTGGCCCCTGCGACGGGTCCGGACCGCCCCGGAACCCGCCCCGGAACCTGCCGAGGAACCGACCCTCACCGGGGACCGCTGACCGAACCCTCACCGTTTTCTGAGGATTTATCATTCCGAGCGGTTTTGGCCTCGCCTTAACCCGCATCTGGGGTCAGTATTGAGGCACAACCACGTCGCAGGGAGGTACTCCATGAAACGATTCGAGGGCACTGCGCCCGAACTGTTGCCTGTCCTTTCCCGGGGCAAACACAAGTCCCCACGCAGTGGAGCGTGCTTCATGGAGTTCGCGTCGCATCTCTCCGGTGAGGCGTGGAGCGATCATCCGGCCTGCACCCACCCGGTTTTGGCCTCGCTGGCACGTATGGTCAACGACTGCACGTCCGATGACGCCAGAAGCCGTCTGATGGTGTTGATCCCCTCCGTGATCGGGCTGCGCGGCGACGACCAGCGCATTCGTCTCGTCGTGGCACTCCGTGCCGCGACGGCCGGTCTGCCGGTGGTCAGCGCCGATCACCAGCGGGCCCTGGCCGTGGGCATCCTCAACTGTCAGCGCCACCTGGCGCGGGCCTCAGAAGGACCCCCGATCGATGTGTCCGACCAGGTGCGGGCGGCGTTTGACAAGGCACCGCAGACCGAACGTTGGGCGCGGGAGTTCATGGGCTCGGTCGGATCGTGGTCGCGGACCCGGTTCACCGACCGCACCGCGGAGTCGATCATCCGCATCACGGTGCAGGGCATCGCCGAGGCGTGCATTCCCGACACCGACGAGCGGCTTCACGACCTGTTGGCGCAGGCGATCGACGACTGCACGGCGGTGCTGGGCAAGCCGGCCGGCGAGCCCGTGCCCGCACCGCAGCCGCTGACGCCGGCCGAGGCGCGGCGGGCCATGCGGGTCTGAGCAGCGCAAACACAACGGTGCAGACACATCGACACCGGTCAGACTCAGTCTGACCGGTGTCGTTTCTGACTGGGCCAGGCCCTAGACGGCTGCCATCTCCCGGTCGCCGGATTCGGCCCGGATCCCGCGGTTGACCGCCGAGACCACGGCCTTCAGGGATGCCGTGGAAATGTCGGGGTCGATGCCGACACCCCAGAACCGCTTGCCATTCACGTCGAGCTCGACGTAGGCCGCCGCGGTGGCATCCCCGCCGGCCGACATGGCGTGCTCAACGTAGTCGTACAGGGTGATGGCGATGCCCCGGTCGGCCATCACGCCCAGGAATGCCGCGATCGGACCGTTTCCGGTGGCCGTGGCGGGCGCGACGGTGTCGGAGTCGCGCAGGTCCACCGTGAGGTCGACGGCGCCGGCCAGGTCGCTGGAGGTGCGGGTGGAGAACAACTCGAACCGGCCCCACTTCGCATCCGGGTTGGTGTGGAGGGCGGGCAGGTACTCGTCGTTGAAGATGTCCCAGATCTGCTCGCTGGTGACCTCACCGCCGTCGGCGTCGGTCTTGGCCTGCACCACGCCGGAGAACTCGATCTGCAGCTTGCGCGGCAGGTCGAGGTGGTGGTCGGTCTTGAGCAGGTACGCCACGCCGCCCTTGCCCGACTGCGAGTTGACCCGGATGACGGCCTCGTAGCTGCGGCCCAGGTCCTTGGGGTCTATGGGCAGGTACGGCACCGCCCAGACCAGGTCGTCCACGCTCCGTCCGGTCGTGGCGGCTTCGGCGGCCATGGCCTCGAAGCCCTTCTTGATCGCGTCCTGGTGGGAGCCGCTGAAGGCCGTGAAGACCAGGTCGCCGGCCCAGGGGCTGCGTTCGGGAACGGGAAGCTGGTTGCAATACTCCGCGGTGCGCTTGACCTCGTCGATGTTGCCGAAGTCGATCTGGGGGTCGATGCCCTGGGTGAACAGGTTGATGCCCAGCGCCACCAGGTCGACGTTTCCGGTGCGCTCGCCGTTGCCGAACAGGCAGCCCTCGATACGGTCGGCGCCGGCCAGGTAGCCCAGCTCCGCGGCCGCGATCGCGGTACCGCGGTCGTTGTGCGGGTGCAGGGACAGGATCACGTTCTCGCGGTGCGCCAGGTGCCGGCTCATCCATTCGATCGAGTCGGCGTAGACGTTGGGCGTGGCCATCTCGACCGTTGCCGGCAGGTTGACAATGACCTTCCGCTCCGGCGTCGGTTCGAAGATCTCGATGACCTGATTGGTGATGTCAACGGCGAATTCGAGTTCGGTACCGGTGAAGCTCTCCGGCGAGTACTCGTAGTAGACCGTGGTGCCGGGCACGGTCGCCTCGAGCGCCCGGCAGGTGCGGGCGCCGAACAGGGCCAGGTCGATGATGCCCTGCTTGTCCTCGCGGAACACCACCTCACGCTGCAGCACGCTGGTGGAGTTGTACAGGTGCACGATGGCCTGCTTCGCACCGATGATGGACTCGTAGGTGCGGCGGATCAGGTGCTCACGTGCCTGGGTCAGCACCTGGATGGTGACGTCGTCCGGGATGGCGCCGTCCTCGATGAGGCTGCGCACGAAGTCGAAGTCGGTCTGGCTCGCCGACGGGAAGCCGACCTCGATTTCCTTGTAGCCCATCCGCACCAGCAGGTCGAACATGATCCGCTTGCGCTCGGGGCTCATCGGGTCGATGAGCGCCTGGTTGCCGTCGCGCAGGTCCACGGCGCACCACCGCGGGGCCTCGGTGATGCGGTTCGCCGGCCAGGTGCGATCGCTTAGGTCGACCCGGAACGTGTCCTGGTACGGGCGGTACTTGTGCACCGGCATGCCCGATGCGGCTTGATTGTTCTTCATGGTCTGGTGTCTCCTCGCGAGTGGTGGTCAGCCGACGACGAACTCCGCGACGAGTGAGGCCTCAGATTAGGACTCGTCGCGGCAGCTAAGGAGGAGCAGACCGAACAGCACACACCGAGGCTAACACCGTTTTGCCGTGCGGTCACCTGGCTCACGCGGCAGCCAGGGCCGTCACGGGAGCCACGGAGACGGCCCGGCGGGCCGGCACGAGGCTCGCCACGACGGCGAGCAGCACGGTGCCGACCACGCTGAGCACGACCAGCAGCCAGGGCACGGCGGGCGCGATGATGCCGCCCTCGGAGGACCAGCCGAACAGGGCCTGGGCGGCGGCCCAGCCGTAGAACACACCGAGGACCAGGCCGAAGGCGACGGCGGCCGCGGCCATCTGCAGGCTCTCGGCCAGGATCATCCAACGCACCTGGACGGCGGTGAATCCCAGAGCGCGCAACAGTCCGATCTCGCGGGAGCGTTGCAGCACGCTCTGCGCCAGGTTGTTGACCATGCCCACCGCGGCGATGAGGGCGCTGAACCCGACCAGAACCGAGATCACCGCCAGCGTGACCGATACCGACTCACTGATCGCCGCCCGGGCTTCCGGGTCCTCCATGGTCCGCTGCATCATGACTTCCATGGTCGAGCCGGCCACGGCGAACATCGTGATGAGCGTCACACCGATCACCAGGCCGATGGTGGCCCTGGCGCTGCGCTCGGGGTGGCGTTGCGCGTTGGCCGCTGCGAGTCGTGCCGGGGCGCTGGAACCGAGGACCCGGCCGACCAGGGCCAGCACCGGCGGCATGATCAGGTGCGACCCGAGAACAAGCCCGCTGAAGGAGATGATGCCACCGACCAGGCCGATCAGCACGCCCAGTGGTGACTCCTGTCCCACGGCGACCCCCGCGAGCAAGAGGAGCACCCCCGAACCCATCATGAGTATCGCGATGCGCGCGCGCCTGGGCCGGCGGGTCACCTCCTCCACTGAGCGTTCCTCGGCCGCGCCGACGGCCTGCATCGGACTGACGCTGAGCACCCGGCGTGAGCCCGCCCAGGCCGCGGCCCAGGTGGAGACGACGACCACGATCACCGGGACGGCGAGCACCGGCTGGATGAGGGAATAGGCGACGTCGGGCAGCACGTCGGTGGCGACCAGGATCCGCAGTGCCACGAAGCCGAGCAGGATGCCCGCCACGGCGCCGGCGACGGCGCCGATCGCCCCCACGGCGAGGCCGTCGGTGGCCACGGCCCGGCGTTGTGCGCCCGCGCTGGACCCGATCAGGCGCATCAGGGCGATGGTGCGGGTGCGGCCGGCGATGATGGTCGCCACGGTGTTCGTGGTGACGATCGCCGAGACGTACACGGCGATCGCGATGAACAGGGCGGCAACAATCGTCAGTGTGATCCGTACCGATCCCATCTCCGTCACGCCCCAGGCGTTCAGGACTGTGGTGATGACGCTCGTGACCTCGAGCAGGACCACGCCGAAGGCCGAGGCCAGGGCGGCCACGAGCACGCTCGCACCGCGGCCGGCGTGGTCATTCCGGCGTGAGCGGGTACCGGCGCTCATGCGCGCTGCTCCATGCCGAGCATGATGCGGGAGATCTCTTCGGCCGAGGACTTCTCCCGATCCTCAACCACCCGGCCGTCGGCCAGGAAGAGGATGCGGTCGGCGTAAGCAGCCGCGACGGGATCGTGGGTGACCATGGCTATGCTCTGGCCGTACCCGATGCTGGCTGCCTTGAGCAGAGTGAGCACCTCCCGACCGGTGCGGGAGTCCAGGTTGCCCGTGGGCTCGTCGGCGAAGACCAGCTCCGGGCGGGTCGCGAGGGCCCGGGCGATCGCGACGCGCTGCTGCTGGCCGCCGGAGAGCTCGTGCGGCCGGTGGGTGAGCCTGTCGGTCAGGCCGAGGGACTCGATGAGCTGTTCGATCCAGGTGCTCTCGGTGGTGCTCGGCTTCCGGCCGTCCAGCGCGAACGGCAGCAGGATGTTGCCGCGCACGTCGAGCGTGGGCACGAGGTTGAACGCCTGGAAGATGAAACCGATCCGGCGCCGGCGGAGCACGGTGAGCGCGGCGTCGGCGAGGCCGCTGATCTCGGTGTCGCCGAGCCAGGCGCGCCCGGAGGTGGCGGTGTCCAGGCCGGCCATGATGTGCATGAGCGTCGACTTTCCGGAGCCGCTCGGGCCCATGATGGCCGTGAACTGGCCACGGCGGATGCCGATCGAGACGTCGTCGAGGGCTGTCACCGCCGTGGACGACGAGCCATAGGTCTTTCCGAGGTGGGTCACTCTGGCCGCGAGGCCGAGGTCTGAGGGTGTGTTTTCCATGCTTTCAGGCTAGGAATTCGCAGGGTCCGACCGCGTCGGGCTGTGGAGGTATCGCGGCCGCCGCACGGATGATCCCTGGTCGCGCCGGGTCATCCTCTGGGAGTGTTTGGCGGCTAGGAGGTCAGGCGGTGCTGGAAGGCGAAGACCACCAGCTGCACACGGTCGCGCAGGGAGAGCTTGCCCAGGATCCGGCTGATGTGGGTCTTGACCGTGGCCTCGCTGAGGAACTCCCCCGCCGCGATCTCGGCGTTGCTCAGGCCCAGTGCGGCGAGGGCGAAGATCTCGCGTTCCCGGCTGGTGAGGGTGCCGAAGGCCTCCGGCTCCTCGCGCTCGGGTTCGGGAGCGTCGAAGTGGGCGAACAGTTCCCGGGTGGCCGACGCGGCGATGACGGCGCTGCCGGCGTGCACGGTGCGGATCGCCGCCAGCAGGAACTCCGGGTCGGCGTCTTTCAGCAGAAAGCCGCTGGCGCCGCCGCGGATGGCGCGGCCGGCGCTTTCGTCGAGTTCGAAGGTGGTGAGGACCACGATGCGAGGCGGTATGGTCCCGGCCGAGTCGGCTGCCGCGAGGATCGCCGCGGTGGCGTCGATGCCGTCCATCACGGGCATCCGGATGTCCATCAGGATCACGTCTGGGCTGACCGCTGCGGCCATGGCGACTCCGGCGGCGCCGTTGCCGGCTTCGCCGACGAACTCGAGGTCGGCCTGCGAGGACACCAGCATGCGGATGCCTGCCCGGAAGAGGGCCTGGTCGTCGACCAGGCCCACCCGGATGCGCGCGGGAGCCGCCGCCGCCTCGCTCACTGCACGGCTCCGGGTGCGGCCAGGGCCGCGGCCTGGTCTGCCGGGAGAGTGGCCGCCGGCTGGGCCAGGGCGTTGGTGGTGATGGCCGGGAGTCGCGCGGCCACGATGAACCGGTCGCCGATAGACTCCGCGGCGAGGGATCCGCCGGCCAGGAGCGCCCGCTCCCGCATCCCAGGGAGGCCGTGGCCGATCTCCCCCGAGTGGTCGGTGGAGGAGTCAACGCCCACCGCATTGTCAATCGTCACCGCGACCCATCCCTCCGTCCAGGCGAGCGTCAAATATACCGAACGATCCGCATCTCCGTGGCGGAGGGCATTGGTGAGGGCCTCCTGCACGATCCGGTACACCGCCAGTTGTGCACCGGACCCGAGGGTGGTGGGGGTTCCGGTCGTCGTCCACTCGATGTCGAGCCCGGTGCTCTGCATCTGCGTCACCAGGCGGTCGAGGTCGGCCAGCACCGGCTGCGGTCCGGCGGCGTCGTCCTGGCGCAGCCGGGTGAGCAGGATGCGTACGTCGCCGAGAGCTTCCCTGGCCGTGCTCGAGATCGTTGTGAGCGCCTCGTCGACGGCTTCGGGATTGGCAGCGCGGGCGTAGCGGGCGCCGTCGGCCTGGGCGATCACCACGGCCAGGGAGTGGGCGACGACGTCGTGCATGTCGCGGGCGATCCGGTTGCGTTCCTGTTCAACGACCACGCTGCGCTGGGCGACGCGCTGTTCCTCCACGGCTCGGTGCTGGCTGAGTCGGCCCTCCCTGGCGGTCTGCCAGGTGCGCATGAGTAGTCCGAGGGTCCAGGAGAGGCCCAGAACCGCGACGCTCGCGATCAGGGTGACGACGAAGGACCACACCAGGTCGGCTGCGTTGCCCTGCGCGAGGGCGTCGCCGACGGACAGGACGCCTCGCTGTCCGACGGCGATGTACGCCGCAGCGAGTATGGCGCCGACCCCGACGCAGACCAGGCCGGCCCAGCGCAGCACCTTGCCGCCATACGCCGTCGTGGCATACAACACGGCGAGCACCGCGAAGTTGCCCATGAGCACCGGCAGCCCCGCCAACATCTGGGCGAGAGCGCTGACCCAGGCGAGCGTAAGCGCCAGGCCAGGTGACAGCCGGCGCACGGCCAGGGCGGTGGTGAAGCCGACCAGTACGAGGAACGACATGACGCCAGTGCCGGCGTCGAGGATGAGGCAGAAGAGGAAGAAGGCGACCGAGATTCCGACATCGACGGCGAGGGTGCGCCGAGAGACGGCCCGGAGAACGAACCGGCCGCCGGTGCGGCCACCGAACAGGTCACCCACCAGAGCGACCAGGGGGCCTCGGAAAGGAATACCGAACGACACCGTGCTCGTCGGTGCGCCCTGCGGGAGCATCAGCCAGGTCTCCAGGGTCAGGGCGTCGGGATCAACCGGCCCAGCGGTCATCCGGCGATCGGCCCTGCCCCGCACGACCAGCGCCAGCGCCCAGCCGCCCACCAGGGCGAGGGCGGCCAGGAAGCCTCCGGCGAGCCCGAACCCCAGGTCGCCGAGGAACCTCAGTGTGGTCGGCAGGTCCTGGGGGTTTGGCATGGTGAGGGGCAGCAGCTGGAAGACGGTGACGAGCATGCCGAGGAGAAGCGCTGCGGACAGACCGACGAACCTGACCCCACGCCGCCCGTAAAGCCCGGCACCCCAGACCGCCAGGCAGCCGGAGGTGAGAAGCAACGGTACGGCGCCCGGCCATGACACATAGCCGGTTCCGGCGGTGACCACGGCCGTTGTCGCGACGGCGCCGATGGCCAGGCCCAGCAGCGGGGCGAAGCGAGACAGGCCCACCGCGATCGCGAACATCCAAACCGTCAACAGCACAGCCGTCTGGCCCATCCACAGTGCGGGGGTCCCCCACGCCAGGGCGAAGATCACGCCGAGCGCGGGTTCCAGCGCCCAGCGGAGGGGGGCGGTACGCGTGAAGAACCCTGGAACCGGCATGGATACAGCGTAGGGCTCTCTCGGTGCACCCTCCGTGTTCCGGGCGTCACATCATCCGGGCGTCCGAGGATGTCATCCCAGAGATGTAGCGCGGTCTGCCGTCATCTGTCGGTGAGGTCCGCCACCAGCCCCTCGACCGCGGAGGCGTCCGTACCGAGCGAGCGGCCCCGTCGGACGAGGGCTCCCCCGATGGCATCCAGCTCGTTTGGCTGCCCGGCCTCGAGGTCGTTCTGCAGCGACGAGCGCATCGCGGGTGGCAGTGCGGAGAGTGCGCCGGCCAGCTGCTCCGGGTCGGTGGGGACTCCGTCGAGGCTCGCGATCCGGGCCACCTCGACCAGGAGTGCAGTCGTGAGCGCCGTGTCGCGCAGCAAGGCAGCACCGATCGGTAGCCGCCAGTACGAGGTGAGCAGGGCCATCGGGGCGAGGAAACGGAGTTTGGACCAGAGCACCTCCCGGTCGGTGCCGCCCACCGTGACGTCGAGTCCGGCGAGCTGCCAGGCGGCGGTGATGCCGGCATTGGCGGCGTGGCCCGGCACGGTGAGGCGGAGGAAGGGGCTGCGGTTTTCGATCTCGGTCGGGCCGAGCCTGGTCGATTCCACGGCGACGGAGGCGCCGGCCACCAGGGCTCCGGGCGCGGAATCCTGAAGGAGCGCCAGGTGTTCGATGCCGTTGAGCAGGGAGACCACTTCTGCGGGTCGAGCCTCTGCGAGCGTGCCGGTCAGGGTGGGGAGGGCGAAGGCCTTGGTGGCGATGATGACGCGGGCGCCGTCGGGGATCTCGGTGACCGCCGTGATTCTCGAGACACCGTCGCCGAAGTTCCGGCTGTGGATCGCGAGCCCCGCCGAGCTGATCGCTCGAGCGGTTTCGGGCCTGGCGACGGCCACGACCTCGATGCCCGCACGTTCCATCAGGGCGGCGAGCAGACCGCCGACAGCCCCCGCACCCACAACGGCGATGACCGGCTCAGACATTGGATTCCGTCGACATGGTGTGGCTCCCTGGTACTCGGGCTCGGCCGCCGCGGTCCGGATGGCCGTGGCTAGGTCCCATTGTGGCAAAGACTGCCGGCGGCCTAGGGTGTTGAAATGCCACACAACGCTGCTGCGCTCGCCGCGCTCGCCGACGAGCGCTTCGTTTCGCTCACCACGTACCGCCGGTCCGGCGACGCGGTGTCGACTCCGGTCTGGATCGCGAGGGATGGCGATGACCTCATCGTCACGACCCCCAAGCAGAGCGGCAAGGTCAAGCGGCTGCGCAATGACAGCCGGGTCCAGCTGCGAGCCTGCTCGCGTACTGGGGCGGTCAAGGATGGCTCCGTCGCGGTGGACGCCCGTGCGGTGATCGACGATGACGACCGCAGCCGGGCGCTGCTCACCAGGGTGTTCAGCGGCAAGTACCGCACGCAATACCGGGTGTTCATGTTCATCGAACGGCTGGGCAAGACCGGCGCGAAGCAGCATGTCCTGCTGCGGATCAACGCCGGGGACACGCCGCCGGGGTAACGGCCTGGCGGACTGACCGCTATCGTTCCTGGTCACCCACCGCGCCCCGCTCATTCGGTGTGGGGTGGTTTTCGGGTTGTGGGGTTGTGGGCGCGGTGTTGGGGTGGTGTGCGCCAGGTGCCGGTGGGGTCGATCCAGTGTGGTGCTTTGACTTCGGGCATGCCGAGGATCATGCGGATTTTCCAGCCGTCGGTGTGGGTGATGCCGTGGTGGTGGCGCCAGCAGAGCAGGACCCCGTTGGTGACGTTGGTGGGGCCGCCGTTCTGCCAGGGCACGACGTGGTGGACCTCGGTCCATTGGGGTGGGCAGGTGCAGCCGGGGATGATGCAGCCGCCGTCGCGGGCGGTGATGGCTTTGCGTTGCATCGGGGTGAAGCAGCGGGCTTTGTTGCCCAGGGCCAGCACGGCGCCGGTGCCGCCGAAGAAGATCGGTTGGAAGCCGCCGTTGTCGATCATTTGGTTGATGGTTGTCATCGAGATCGGCCCCTCGATGCCGTCGATCCAGCCGACACCGGTGCCGGCGAGCAGGTCGGTCGCGCTCACGTGCACCATCACCGTGGGTGGCATGCCGCCCATGGTGGGGGTGCGGGGGTCTTGGGCGACCTGGACCAGGATGCCGCGGAGGATGTCGGCGCGTTTTTGGCCGCCGGTGCGTTCGTCCAGGATCTGGCCGGGCACGAGTTCGCCGGCCTCGATGCGCTGCTGGTCCTCCGCGGAGGGGAACGCGGGTGCACTGCGGGCGGATTGGAAACTGTCGAAGAGGGTGTGGATGATGCCCTTGAGTTCCGGGGTCACTCCGCCGCGCAGCGGGTGCAACCCCCGGGTCAGCTTGCCGAAAGAGAGCGTCGATTTCGCCTCGAGGACAGCTTCGGTGGGTGCGGCGCCGTCGGGGTTCAGCGCGGCCTGCCAGGTCAGGGTCATTTCCCGGATCCGGTCGGCGGGGAAGGTGAACCCGGCCGAGTCACCCAGGCGGGCGACCGGACCCGTGCAGGTGGCAGTGCCGGACGCGGTGTCGGAGTCGCTGTCGGTGTCGGCGCCGCTGTCGCTGTCGCTGTCGGCGCCGGTGTCGGTGTTGCTGTCGCCGTCCGTGCCGGTTTCTGCCGGGCCGGGGGTGCGACCAAAGACCGACCCGGTGGCGCTTTCGACCAAACCGGCCTCCCCGGCATCCACATCCGCCTGATTCGCGTCGAAACGGCCGTGCACCTTGTAATCGGACAAGCCCTTGACGATATTCTCGGCCGCGTCAATGCCGAGCTCGCCCGCGGCCAGCGCCGCGGCCACGAACGGGAACACCGGCTCCAACACCACCCCGCCCAACACCCGCGGAGCCACCTTCTCCCCCAACAGCACCCGACGTTTCATCTCCGGCACCGATGCGCCGGTCAACCGGATCAACAGGTCATTCGAGTGCGTCGCGCCCAGGCGCCAGGCCATCGAGTCCCGGCCCAACCCGGACCTAGACCGGTAGCCCACCACCGTCGCGGTACTGACCCGGGCCGCATCCACCGGCCGGCCGGTGCGCTCCACCATCTGCGTCAACGCCACCACCTCGGCGTCACTCAACGCATTCACGTCCAGCGAATCCATCACCGCCCGCACCGTGTCAGCGGCACCCTCCAAAGCCTGCAACTTCTCACCGAACACCCCCGTGTGAGCACGCTGCACCCCGGCCATCTCCGCCGGATCCCGCCACGCCGGCCGCCCCTCACCCGCAGGGCGACGCGGCGTAGCCAGGCGGCGGTTGGCGGAGCCGGACGCCGTGTCGGTGGCGCCCCTTAGCCTGTGGGCATCCGACCCAGCCGCATCCAAGCCAGAAGCAACAGAGCCGGAAACAACAGAGCCAGGCGCAGCAAAGTCGGAAGCATCCGGCGCCGGCGCGGCCAGGGCCGTGTTCCAGTCACAGAGATTCGAACCGGCGGGAGGAATTCCCGTCGGTGCGGTGGAGCCTGACACCAGCTCGTCGTCCATACCCCCATTCTCTCACGAATCGAAGATAAATGTGAGGAAAAGTCAGATAGTCCACAAGGCAATTTCGCAATTTTCTTCCCGCCTCCTGGGGACGGCCCGCGGGGTCGACAAGCTCGACCAGCGACGGTGGGCGCGTTGTTTGAGGGCGGCTTGCGGGGTCTCGGAAGACTCGACCGGTGAGGTGGGGGCGGTGTCGGGCATAACGTGCCAGACAGGGTTGCCCTACGAGGTGTGTGCGGTATGACGACAACGCCCACCCGGCCACTCGGTGAGGAGCGGCCGGGTGGGCAGGGTGAAACGTGCCGGCGCTAGAAACCCAGGCGGCCTAGCTGCTTCGGGTCACGCTGCCATTCCTTGGCGACCTTCACCCGCAGCGAGAGGAACACCCGCTTGCCGACGAGGGGCTCGATCTGCTTGCGGGCGCGCATGCCGACGTCTTTCAGCCGGCTGCCCGACTTACCGATGATGATGCCCTTCTGGCTGTCGCGTTCCACGAAGAGGTTGGCGTAGATCTCCACCAGTTCCTGGTCGTCGCGCTCGATGATGTCGTCGATCGTCACGGCGATCGAGTGCGGCAGCTCGTCGGTGACTCCCTCGAGGGCCGCCTCCCGGATGTACTCGGAGATCCGCGACTCCAGGCTTTCGTCGGTCACGGCATCCGCAGGATAGAGCGGGGCGTCGCTGAGTGGGAGCAGCCGCAGCAGTTCGCTGCTGAGCACATCGAGCTGGATGCGGCTGGTCGCCGAGATCGGCACGATGGCCTCCCAGTCGCGCAACTGCGACACCGCGAGGAGCTGGTTGGCGACACTGGTCTTGG
The DNA here is from genome assembly GCF_004210215.2 of Cryobacterium sp. SO1. Classification (NCBI taxonomy): domain Bacteria; kingdom Bacillati; phylum Actinomycetota; class Actinomycetes; order Micrococcales; family Microbacteriaceae; genus Cryobacterium; species Cryobacterium sp. SO1. The sequence continues at coordinate 1,838,095 of NZ_CP067394.1, read as the reverse complement.
AAGACATGTCGATCTTGGTGACGATGGCCACCTTCTTGGCGCGCGGGAAATTGTCCAGCTGCTCGTTGATGAACTTGTCGCCAGGGCCGATCGGTTCGTTGGCCGGGATGCAGAGGCCCACCACGTCCACACCGCTGAGGGTGGACTGCACCAGGCTGTTCAACCGCTCGCCGAGTAGGGTGCGGGGGCGGTGGATGCCGGGGGTGTCGACCAGGATCAGCTGGCCGTTCTTCTGATGCACGATGCCGCGGATCGCGCGGCGGGTGGTCTGCGGCTTCGACGAGGTGATCGCCACCTTCTCTCCCACCAGGGCGTTGGTCAGGGTGGACTTGCCCACGTTGGGGCGTCCGACGAAGGAGACGAACCCCGCGCGGAAATCAGGTTCTTGTGTCATTGCCGTGTGCTCCTTCGGTGTCCGGCATTCCGAGGAATGCGGACTGTGCGTCTCTCAACGCCTTGTCTGGTTCAACCAGCACTGTGCTGATTCGTTTTCGTCGACCCTCTGTGCGTTCCGCGGTGAGGATCAGCCCGCTGGTTCTGGCTTCGGACCCGGCGACCGGCAACCTGCCGAGCACCTTGGCCAGCAAGCCGCCGACCGAGTCGACTTCGTCATCGTCGAGGTCGAGGTCGAAGAGTTCGCCGAGTTCGTCGACGGGTAGCCGGGCACTGACCCGGAAGCGGCCCGACCCGAGGTCTTCGATCTCGACGACGTCGCGGTCGTACTCGTCGGAGATGTCGCCGACGAGTTCCTCGATCAGGTCCTCGAGCGTGACCAGCCCGGCGATACCGCCGTACTCGTCCACCAGAATGGCGAGGTGGTTGGATTCGAGTTGCATCTGGCGGAGCAACGCGTCGGCCTTCTTGGATTCGGGCACGAACTGGGCGGGCTTGGCGAGTTCGCCCACGCGCAGCGCCTCCAGGTTGCGGGGACGTTCGTAGACCAGCCTGGCGACGTCCCGCAGGTAGAGGATCCCGGTCACGTCGTCGACTTCACCGTCGACGACGGGGACCCTGGAGAACCCCTTGCTGAGGAACAGTCCCATCGCCGCACCCACGGTGGCGTCGGCGTCGATGGTGACCATGTCGGTGCGCGGGATCATCACCTCCCGCACGACGGTCTCACTGAACTCGAAGATGGAGTGGATCAACTCGCGGTCGTCCTCCTCGATCACGTCGAGTTCGGTGGCCTCGTCGACCATGCTCAGCAGCTGGTCCTCAGACGTGAACGTTGCCAGCCGGGTGCGGCCGGGGGTCACCCGGTTGCCGAGGGCCACGAGCGCATTGGCGACGGGGCCGAGCAGCATCCGGAGGAAATGCACCAGAACCGCCGTGAGAGTCAGCAGGGTCTTCGGATGCGCCCGGCCGACGCTGCGCGGGCTGGCTCCGACGAGGACGAAGGACACCGCTGTCATCAGCAGGGCCGAGAGCAGCAGGGCCAGCCACAGCTGTTCGATGGTCGTGGCGAAGACCAGGGTCACCAGCACCGCGGCCGTGGTTTCCGCGATGATGCGCACGAAGTTCACGGCGTTCAGGTGGGCGCCGGTATCGGCGGCTATCGCCCGCAACGAGCGTTTGGATCGTGCAGTGGCCGCGAGCTCGGCGATGTCCGCCCTGGATTGGGACACGATCGCCGCGTCGACGGCGGCCATCAGCCCGCCGAAGGCGACGAGCAGGATGGCGGCGGTCAGGAACCACCCGACGATCATCGGGGCCGGCGTCGTTCCTGCATGGTGAAGCCGATCAGGATGTCGCGCTGGATGGCGAACATTTCCTTCTCTTCGTCGGGCTCGGCGTGGTCGAAGCCGAGCAGGTGCAGCACGCCGTGCGCGGTGAGCAGGAGCAGTTCGTCGAGGGTGCTGTGGCCGGCGGTCTCGGCCTGGCCCTGGGCCACCTGCGGGCACAGCACGATGTCGCCGAGCAGCCCGGCCGGGGTCTGGGCGTCTTCGGTTCCCGGGCGCAGCTCGTCCATGGGGAAACTCAGGACGTCGGTGGGACCGGGTTCGTCCATCCACTGCACGTGCAGCGCCTCCATGGCGCCCTCGTCGACCAGGACGATGGCCAGCTCGGCGTCGGCGTGTACGTGCATGGTGTCGAGGGCGAAGGCGGCGAGGCGTTGGATGGCGGCTTCGTCGACCGGGATGGCCGACTCGTTGTTGATTTCGATGCTCAACTGGATCTCCGTTTCGGGGTGCGATCGCGCGGATTCCCCTGGTGCGGAGCGCGGGAGGCGAAGTCGCGGGCCTGCTCGCTTTCGTAGCGTTGGGCCTGCTTCTGCGCGTCGTATTCGGTGTAGGCGTCGACGATGCGGCCCACGAGGCTGTGGCGCACGACGTCGGCACTGGTCAACCGCACGAAGGCGATGTCGTCGATGCCATCGAGAACCTTGGTGACCAGCCGGAGTCCGCTGGCGCCCGCGGGCAGGTCCACCTGGGTGATGTCGCCGGTGACCACCATCTGGGAGCCGAAGCCGAGGCGGGTGAGGAACATCTTCATCTGCTCCGGCGTGGTGTTCTGCGCCTCGTCGAGCACGATGAACGCGGAGTTGAGGGTGCGACCGCGCATGTAGGCGAGTGGGGCCACCTCGATGGTGCCGGCCGCGAGGAGTTTGGGCACCAGCTCGGGGTCCATCATCTCGAACAGCGCGTCGTACAGGGGCCTCAGGTAGGGGTCGATCTTGTCGGTCAGGCTGCCGGGCAGGAAGCCCAGCCGCTCGCCGGCTTCGACGGCGGGCCGGGTGAGGATGATCCGGTCGACTTCCTTGCGCTGCAGGGCTTGCACGGCCTTGGCCATGGCGAGGTAGGTCTTGCCGGTTCCGGCCGGTCCGATGCCGAAGACGATGGCGTTCTCGTCGATCGCGTTGACGTAGTCACTTTGGCCGAGGGTCTTGGGCCGCACGGTGAGGCCACGGGAGGTGAGGATGGCCTGCCCGAGCACGGTCGAGGGGCTGGAGCTCGAGTCGGCCCCGAGCATCCTGGCGGAGGTGCTCACCTCGGTGTCACCGAGGTCGGCGCCGGTGCGGAGCAGCGCCTCGAGCTCCTCGATCAACCGGACCACCGCGTCAACCGAGGCGGTGGGGCCGGTGAGGGTGACCTCGTTGCCGCGCACGTGCACGGAGACGTTGGGGTATTCCTTCTCGATTGTGCCGAGGAACCGGTCCTGAGGCCCGAGCAGGCGCACCATGGCGACGCCGTCGACGAGGAGTTTCCGCACCACGCCCACGGCGCCGGTGCCGGACGTCTCAGCGTCAGAGGGTAGCAAGCGTGCCCTCCTCAAGGACGCCGCCGAGGACGTGCGCGTGCACGTGGAAGACGGTCTGGCCTGCGGAGGCTCCGGTGTTGAAGATCAGCCGGTACTCGCTGCCGCAGTGCTCGTCGGCCACCCGGCCGGCCACGGCGATCAGCTCGGCCAGGAGCGCCGGGTCCCCCGCCGCCAGTTCGCCGACGTTGCGGTAGTGCTGGGATTTGGTGGTCACCACGACGTGCACGGGCGCCTGTGGGGCGATGTCGTTGAATGCGATGATGTGATCGGTCTCCGCGACGATGGTCGCCGGAATTTCGCGCGCGACAATGCGGCTGAAGATCGTGGGTTCTGCACCGGAGGAAGCCATAGTCCTATCTTAAGCGCTCCTACCAGCGGCCGAGGGTTGCGTTCAGGATGGCGACCGCGGCCGGGCCGGCCGTCGACGTGCGCAGCACGGTGTCACCCAGGCGCACCCGGCTGGCGCCGGCCTGTTCGAGGATGTCCAGTTCGCGGGGGGCGATACCGCCCTCGGGCCCCACGACGAGCACGATGTCCCTGTCGTCGGTGGGTACGGCGACGGCGGTCAGCCTGAGTTCGGCCGTCGGCTCGAGCAGCAGCATCCGGCTGGTCGTGGCCAGCACGGCCAGCTGCTTGGTGCTGGACAGCGGCAGCACCTCCGGCAACCAGCCCCTGATGGACTGCTTGCTGGCTTCGCGAACGATGGCGGACCACCGCGCCTGCCCCTTGGCGATCTTGGGACCTTCCCAGCGGGCCACCGACCGGGCGGCGGCCCACGGGATGACCCCGTCGATTCCGAGCTCGGTGGCGGCCTGCACGGCGAGTTCGTCGCGGTCGCCCTTGGCCAGTGCCTGCACGAGCAGGATCCGCGGTTTGGCCGCCGGCGTCCGGGAGACCGTGTCCACCCTGGCCGTGAGTTCCGCCGGCGCGGCCGTCAGGACCGTGACGCCCAGCATCAGGCCGGCGCCGTCGCCCAGCAGTAGCGTCTCGCCGGGCCGAACCCGGCTGACCGTGACGGCGTGCTTGGCCTCGGCCCCGGTGAGGCTCACCGTGGCCCCGGCCCCGGGCACGGGGTCGGCGGCGCGGGCGCCGTCGGCGGACGTGACGAGAGTGTCGGACAGGAAGAAATGCGCCATCTACGCCGCGGCTCCTAGCCGAGGAACCTGTCGCGGAGCTTCGCGAACAGGCCCTGCTGGAACTGGCTGAGGGCGGGCGCGGGAACCTTGTGCCTGGCGGCGAAGGCCTCGATCAGTTCTCGCTCCTTGTGGTCGAGCTTGGTGGGGGTGAGCACCTGCACGCCGACCCGCAGGTCGCCGCGGCCGTTGCCGCGCAGTCTCGTGACACCGCGGTCTTTGACCGTGAGGATCTCGCCGCCCTGCACTCCGGGGCGCAGCTCCACCTCGATGTCACCGTCGAGAGCCTTGACCGTGGCTGTCGCACCGAGGATGGCGTCGGTCATCGGCACCTCGAGGGTGCAGAGCAGGTCGTCGCCGTCGCGGCTGAAGACGTCGTGGTGACGCACCTTCATCTCGAGGTACAGGTCACCGTTCGGCCCGCCGGCCGGTCCGGCTTCGCCGCTGCCGGGCATCTGGAGGCGGAGGCCCGTGTCGACGCCGGCGGGGATGTCCACCGGCACGGTGCGGCGGGCACGCACGCGGCCCTGGCCCTGGCAGGTCACGCAGGGGGTCGCGATGATGGTGCCGTAGCCGCGGCACGACCCACAGGGGCTCGAGGTCATGACGTTGCCGAGCAGCGAGCGCACGGCACGCTGGATGCTGCCGGTACCGTGGCAGATGTCGCAGGTGACCGGCGACGTGCCGGGCTGGCAGCAGGTGCCCGAACAGGTGGCGCAGACGATCGCCGTGTCCACCTCGATGTCGCGGTGGGTGCCGAAGATGACCTCGTCGAGGTCGAGTTCGACCCGGATGAGGGCATCCTGGCCGCGCTCGCGCCGGGACCGGGGCCCGCGGCTGCCGCCACCGCCACCGCCGAAGAACGTCTCGAAGATGTCGCCGAAGTTGCCGGCGTCGAAGCCGCCGCCGCCCTGGCCGGAGCGCCCGTCGCCGCCGCGGTCGTAGTTCTGGCGCTGCTTGGGGTCACTCAGAACATCGTAGGCGTGCGTGACGGTCTTGAACCGTTCGGACGCCTCGGCGCCGGGGTTCACGTCGGGGTGCAGCTGGCGGGCGAGCTTGCGGTAGGCCTTCTTGATGTCGTCGGTGCTGGCATCGCGGGTGACGCCGAGTGCTTCGTAATGGTCAGCCAAAGCTGGCTCTCCTTGCGGTTGTGCGTGCGGTATTGGGTGGGAAGTCGTGCAGGAAAATAGGTGGGGTCAGTTCTCGCCGAGCAGGCGCGAGAGGTACCTGGCGACGGCGCGCACGGCGGCCATGTTGTTGGAGTAATCCATCCGGGTCGGGCCGAGGACACCCAGCCGGGCCGCGTCACCGCGGGAGGTGTATCCACTGGTGAGGACCGACGTCTCGCCGAGCCCGAATGGTGCGTTCTCGCGGCCGATGCTCACTGACACGCCGTGCTGGTCTGTGGCCATCTCGCCGAACAGCCGCAGCAGCACCACCTGCTCCTCGATCGCCTCCAGCACCGGATAGATGCTGCCGGTGAAGTCCTCTTCGGTGCGCACCAGGTTCGCGGCGCCCGCCATGACCAGACGGTCCTGCCGGTTGGCGCCGACCTGGTCGCGCAGGGTGGAGGTGATCAGGTCGATCAGGTCCTGCACCTCCGGCGCGCCCAGACCGGTGGACCCGTTGAGTGCTGTAGCGGCCTCGCTCATCCTGAGGCCGCCCACCACGGCGTTGAGCCGGGAGCGGAGTTCGGCCAGTGCGGCTTCCTCCAGTACCCTGGGCAGTTCGACGACGCGCTGTTCGACCCGCCCCGAGTCGGTGATCAGGACCGACAGCACCCGGGTGTCGCTCAGCGGCACCAGTTCGATGTGGCGCACGGTGGCGCGGGACAGCGACGGGTACTGCACGAGGGCGACCTGGTGGGTGAGCTGGGACAGCAGTCGCACGCTACGGGCGAGGACTTCGTCGAGATCGGCTGACTGCCCGAGGAACACCTCAATGGCCTGACGCTGGGCGCCGGTGAGCGGGCGGAGGTCGGCGAGGTGGTCCACGAACAACCGATAGCCCTTGTCGGTCGGGATGCGCCCGGACGAGGTGTGCGGGGCGACGATCAATTCCTCTTCTTCGAGGAGCGCCATGTCGTTGCGGATCGTGGCGGCCGACACACCGAAGGCGTGCCTGTCTACGATGGACTTGGAACCGACGGGTTCGCGGGACGCGACGTAGTCCTGGACGATGACCCGAAGCACCTCAAGGCTGCGATCTGACACCATGATCATTCGCCTCCCTCGTACCCGGTGTGCCTGATCTGGATTGGCACTCTCATTGTTTGACTGCCAATCATATCGCGGGTGGCGGGGATACCCATTGCTCCCGGAGGATTTCGGGCAGTAGCGTTGAACCAACTCCACCCACGCACCGCTCACCGAAGGACATTGTCATGAGCTATCCCACGGGACAGGGACCAGCACAACCGCCGGCAGCCGGGGCGCCGCTCACCCCGGAGCAGGACCGGCAGTGGGCCTCTCTGGCCCACCTGGGCGGCATCCTCTTCTTTCCCCCGGCCCTGATCATCTGGCTGGTCTTCAAGGACCGCGGGCCGTTCACCGACACTGAGGGCAAGGAAGCGCTGAACTTCCAGATCACGCTCCTGATCGGCTACGTCACCATCAACCTTGCCGCCACCGTTCTGGGCCTTGTCACCTTCGGCCTGTTGTCGGTGCTCTCGTCCCTGGGCTGGGTGCTCTGGCTGCTCGGCTCGATCTTCTCGGTCGTCGCTTTCTTCAGCGCCCGGGAGGGCCGCGGCTACCGCTATCCGTTCTCTCTCCGCCTGATCAGCTAGTTTTCCCACTCGGTGAACGCCAAGCGGCGCTATTCTGGTGAAGCGACACCCGTGCGCACCCGGCCTTTCCACCGGAGTCCCCAAAGGAGATCCAATGTCAGAGGCAACACCTCCCCCCGCCACCCCGTACCAGGCACCGAGCCAGCTGAGCCCGGCCGACGAGAAGCTGTGGGCCACCCTGATTCACATCGGCGGAATCATCTTCAGCTTCCTGCCCGCGCTGATCGGCTACATCGTGCTCAAGGACCGTGGCCCGTTCATCCGTGCGCACACAGCGACAGCCCTGAACTTCCAGATCACCCTGGCCATCGCCTACCTTGTCGGCGGGATCCTCACCGTCATCGGCATCGGCGTGCTCATCCTCGCCGCCGCCGGCATCCTCAACATCGTGTTCAGCATCATCGCCGCCGTCGCGGCCAACAAGGGCGAGTGGTACAGCTACCCGCTGACCATCAAGTTCCTCAACTAGCCCAAAAGCCCACGCGAACTGTGAGTTAAGCCCCTCAAGCGCGCGCGTTTTGGGGCTTATCTCACAGTTCGCGGGGGTTCAGTCCGTGAGGAGCCGGCGCACCACGGCGTCGGCGAGCAGCCGGCCCGTGAGGGTGAGTTCGATGTTCCCGCCGATGGCCGCCCGGCCGTCGATCAGCCGATCGTGGATCAGACTGGCCACCTCACGGCGGCCGAGCGCTGAGAGCGTCGCGACCGGGATGCCTTCCCGGATCCTGGTCAGCAGCAGCACTCGTTCGGTTTCGCGGGTGGCGTCGTCCAGGGTCTCGCGTCCGGCGGCCGGCGACTGGCCGGCCAGGATCCGGTCGGCGTACGCTGCCGGATGCTTGACGTTCCACCAGCGGACACCGCCGACGTGGCTGTGCGCCCCGGGGCCGACGCCCCACCAGTCGGTGCTGCGCCAGTAGGAGAGATTGTGGCGGGAGCGGTGCGCCTCGTCCGTGGACCAGTTGCTCACCTCATACCAGCTGTACCCTGCCTCTTCCAGCCGCCTGTCGGCCAGCTCGTAGAAGTCGGCCTGCAGGTCTTCGTCGGGCTGCACGAGCTCGCCGCGACGGATCTGCCGAGCGAGCTTGGTGCCGTCCTCGACGATGAGCGAGTAGGCGCTGATGTGGTCGGGCTTCTGACCGATCGCCTGCTCGAGGCTGGCCTGCCAGTCCTCGATGGTCTCCCCCGGCGTGCCGTAGATCAGGTCGAGGCTCACGTCCAGGCCCGCCTCGCGTGCCCACTGCACCACGAGCGGCACGCGCTCGGGATCATGAGTGCGCTCGAGAGTGGCCAGGACGCGGGGAACCGCGGACTGCATGCCGAAGGACACCCGGGTGAATCCGGCGTCGGCCAGCTGGCGCAGGTATGCCGCATCCACGGAGTCGGGGTTGGCCTCCGTGGTGATCTCGGCCCCTGGCACGATGCCGAAGGTATCGCGCACCGAGCGCAGCATGCGCACCAGGTGGTCGGCGGGCAGCAGAGTGGGGGTGCCGCCGCCGAAGAAGACGGTGGCGGCGGGGCGCGCCGGCACGCCGGAATCGGCGAGGATGCGCGCGGCAGACTCGACCTCGAGAACCGCCTGGCTGGCGTAGTCGCTCTGCTTCACACCGCGGAGTTCCGTGGCGGTGTAGGTGTTGAAGTCGCAGTAGCCGCAGCGCACCTTGCAGAACGGCACGTGCAGGTAGACGCCGAAGTCGCGTTCCGCGGCGCCGACCGCGGCCGAGGCCGGGATCAGCCCGTCCAGGGGCGCGGGGTCGCCGACCGGGTGCGGTCCGGCCATCAGCCCATTCCGACGGGGTGGAGGGCGAGCAGGTACCGGCGGGTGTAGCGCTCCTGTTGGAACCGCAGCACCGGCCAGGCCAGCCGGTAGTACCAGGTGCTTGGACGGGAGAACGAGCGGATGGTGAGCCAGACCGAATCGTCGGCGCGCCGGTCGACGATGAAGCACTCCTCGCCGTTCTGCGGGTGACCGCGCATGGTGCCGTAGCCGAAACCGATCTTGTCGACCTCATCGATGACGTAGACCACCCGCACCGGCGCGGCGACGGTGAACGGGCCGTTGGGGATCTTCAGCACGACGGTCATGCCGTTGCTGATGAACGGGGTGCCGTCCTGGGCGAAGGTGGCCTCGTTCACCGGGTGTTCCTGGTCGGGTGCCGGGGTGCCTTCATCGGTGAAGACGATCCCGGTGTACTGCACGCCGGTTCCGGCGTCGAGGTCGGTGACCTCGATGCCGCTGCCGCGCTGCACTCCCCAGGTCATCAGTGCCGTCGTCGCCACCCGGAACCGGTCCTCGCCGCTGCCCAGGCGCACGGTGCGCTCGAGCGGGCGGTGCCCCTTGGGCGGGTAGCGCATCAGGTCGGGGGCGAGCGTGCCGCCGATGGCCGCGTAGGTCACGGCGGCGTCGGTGAAGGTCGAGCGGCGCATGATCGTTACTTCTTTTCCTTCTTGGGCGGCTCGTCGCCGGAGAGTGCGGCGATGAACGCCTCCTGCGGGACCTCGACCCGGCCGACCATCTTCATGCGCTTCTTGCCCTCTTTCTGCTTTTCGAGCAGCTTGCGCTTGCGGGAGATGTCACCGCCGTAGCATTTGGCCAGAACGTCCTTGCGGATGGCGCTGATCGATTCGCGGGCGATGATGCGGGCGCCGATGGCGGCCTGGATGGGCACGTCGAACTGCTGGCGCGGGATGAGCTTCCGCAACCGCCCGGTCATCAGGACGCCGTAGTCGTAGGCCTTGTCGCGGTGCACGATGGCGCTGAACGCGTCGACCTGTTCGCCCTGCAGCAGGATGTCGACCTTGACCAGGTCGGCCTCCTGCGAGCCGATCGGCTCGTAGTCCAGCGACGCGTAACCGGCGGTCTTGCTCTTGAGCTGGTCGAAGAAGTCGAACACGATCTCGCCCAGCGGCATCGTGTAGCGGATCTCGACCCGGTCCTCACCGAGGTATTCCATGCCGAGCAGGGTGCCGCGGCGGCCCTGGCAGAGTTCCATGATCACGCCGACGTAGTCCTTGGGCGCGAGGATAGCGGCCTTGACGATGGGCTCCTCGACGGCGGCGATCTTGCCGTTGGGGAACTCACTCGGGTTGGTGACCGTGACGGTCTTCTTGTCGTCGGTGGTGACCTCGTAGATCACGCTGGGCGCGGTGGTGATCAGGTCGAGGTTGAATTCGCGGTCGATGCGTTCGGTGATGATCTCCAAGTGCAAGAGGCCCAGGAAGCCGCAGCGGAAGCCGAAGCCGAGGGCCACGGAGGTTTCGGGTTCGTAGACCAGGGACGCATCCGAGAGCTTGAGCTTGTCGAGCGCTTCGCGGAGCGCCGGGTAGTCGCTGCCGTCGATCGGGTACAGGCCCGAGAACACCATGGGCTTGGGCTCGGTGTAGCCGGGCAGCGCCTCGGTGGCGGGCTTGGCCGCGGTCGTGACGGTGTCGCCCACCTTGGACTGGCGGACGTCTTTCACCCCGGTGATCAGATAGCCCACCTCGCCGACGCCGAGGCCCTTGCTGGGCGTGGGCTCGGGACTGGTGACGCCGATCTCGAGGATGTCGTGGGTGGCGCGCGTCGACATCATCTGGATCTTCTCGCGCGGGCTGAGGTGCCCGTCGATCATGCGCACGTACGTGACGACGCCGCGGTAGCTGTCGTAGACGGAGTCGAAGATCATCGCGCGGGCCGGCGCGTTCGCGTCGCCGACCGGGGCCGGGATCAGCGAGGTGGCCCGGTCGAGCAGCTCGGACACGCCCACGCCGGTCTTGCCGGAGACCCGCAGCACGTCGTCGGGGCTGCCGCCGATGAGGCTGGCGAGCTCCTTGGCGTACTTGTCGGGGTCGGCGGCCGGCAGGTCGATCTTGTTGAGCACCGGGATGATGGTGAGGTCGTTCTCCAACGCCAGGTACAGGTTTGCCAGCGTCTGGGCTTCGATGCCCTGAGCGGCGTCGACGAGCAGAATGGCGCCCTCGCAGGCGGCGAGGCTGCGGGAGACCTCGTAGGTGAAGTCGACGTGGCCGGGGGTGTCGATCATGTTCAGTGCATACGTCTGACCGTCCATCTCCCACGGCATCCGCACGGCCTGGCTCTTGATGGTGATGCCGCGTTCGCGCTCGATGTCCATCCGGTCCAGGTATTGGGCGCGCATGGACCGGTCATCGACGACGCCGGTGATCTGCAGCATCCGGTCGGCCAGCGTGGACTTGCCGTGGTCGATGTGCGCGATGATGCAGAAGTTACGGATGAACGCGGGGGCGGTGGCGGCCGGTTCCAGCGCCTTGAGAGCTCTCGGTGACATGATGGGCCCAATTCTCCCATGCCCCGCCGTGCCGGTGTGACCCGCCCTGCCGACCTACCGGTCAACCGTTCGACGGATGACGCCTTCTGCCGGCCTGATTATGCTGAGCGGACCATGTCCACCATTGCCCTGCGCCCCCACCCCGCCCGCCGGGATCCCATGCCGCCGGCCAGCATCGGTGACGGGCTGCCGCATTCGGCCCTCACCCCGGTGTTCTCCGGCCTGCGTATCGGCCTGCACCTGCTGATCGTGCTGTTGACCGGCCTCGTGGTCGTTCGCACCCTGATGGGTCCCGCCGCCGGCACGGGTGTCACCCTGGTGCTGGCGGCCGTGTTCCTCGGCACCTACATCGGTGGCAGCGAGCTGGCCAGACGCCGGCCGTCGGCCTGGTTGGTGCCCGTGTGGATGACTCTGCTGCTGGTGGAATGGCTGGCGTTGACAGTGTTGGAACCGGATGCCGCGTTCATCGTCTTCCCGCTGTTCTTCCTGCAATTGCATGTCTTGCCCCTCCGGGCGGGAATCCCGCTGGTGTTGCTGAGCGTGGTGCTGACGATCTGGGCGATGAGCTACCACGTGGGCCTGAGCCTGGGCGCCACCATCGGCCCGCTGGTGGGGGCCGCGGTCGCGGTGGCGGTAGGGCTGGGCTACCGGGCGCTCCTGCGTGAGGCAGCCGAACGGCAGCACCTGATCGAGGACCTGCTCGCCACCCGCACCCAGCTGGCCGCCGCCGCCAGGGACGCCGGCACCCTCGCCGAGCGGGAACGCCTAGCCAGGGAGATCCACGACACCGTGGCGCAGGGCCTGTCCAGCATCCAGATGCTCCTGCACGCCGCGGAGAGCCGGACATCCGACCCGGCGGCACTGGAGCACCTGCGCCTGGCCAGGGACACCGCGGCGGCCAACCTGCAGGAGACCCGCCGATTCATCCGGGAACTCACCCCGCCCGCCCTCGACACCCAGACCCTGCCCGGCGCCCTCACCAGGCTCGCCGCGTCGGCCGAACGCACCTCGGCGGGCAGTGCGGTTGGCAGTGCGCTGGGCAGCGAACGGGCCACCCGGGTCAGCCTGCACGTGACGGGCGACCCGATAGCCCTGCCGATGCCGCTGGAAACGACCCTGCTGCGGATCGCGCAGGGCTCGCTGGCCAACGTCGCCCAGCACGCCCGCGCGAACCGGGCCGAGGTCACCCTGAGCTACATGACCGATGAGGTGGCCCTGGACATCGTCGACGACGGCCGGGGCTTCACCCTCACCGCCGCGACGGCCCAAAGCCCGGACTCGTTCGGGCTGGTCGCCATCCGGCAGCGCGTCGAAGCGCTCGGCGGCAGTTTCGTTCTGGAGTCGGCGCCGGGCCACGGCACCGCCGTTGCGGTGCGATTCCCGATCCGGGAGGGGCTGGCATGATCCGGCTGCTGCTCGCCGACGACCACCCGGTGGTGCGGGCGGGCCTGCGCGCCGTGCTCGGCGCCGAGCCGGACCTGGTGGTGGAGCTGGAGGCGGCCACCGCGGAGGACGCCGTGGCCCTTGCCGCGTCCGGCCGGGTCGATGTGGTGCTGATGGACCTGCAGTTCGGCGGCGCGCAGCCCGGCTCCGGCCTGCAGGGCGCCGAGGCCACCCGCCAGGTTCGGGCGGCACCGGGCGCACCGCACGTCCTGATCCTGACCAATTACGACACGGATGCCGACATCCTCGGGGCCATCGAGGCCGGCGCGAGCGGGTACCTGCTCAAGGACGCTCCGCCGAGCGAACTCGTCGCCGCCGTCCGGGCCGCCGCGGCGGGCCAGAGCGCCCTGGCGCCGGCCATCGTGACCCGGCTGGCCGACCGTTCGCGGATCCCGGAGGGCCGGCTCTCCCCCCGGGAGGTCGAGGTGCTCGGCCTGGTGGCGGCCGGCCGTTCCAACCGGCAGATCGGTCAGGACCTGTTCCTCAGCGAGGCCACGGTGAAGTCGCACCTGGTGCACATCTTCGGCAAGCTCGGCGTCGGCTCCCGCACCTCCGCCGTCGCCAGCGCCCGCGCGTCCGGCACCATCCGGGGCGTCTGATGAGTGCCGGTGGGCCGCGAATCCCGGTGCTGCTGGTGCACGGGATCCGCACGTCGGCCAGCATGTGGCGGCACCAGCTGGAGTGGCTGGCGGCGGCGGGGCATCCGGTGCTCGCGATTGACCTGCCCGGCCACGGTTCGCGCCTGGACGAGCCGTTCACCCTCGAGGGCGCCCTCGCCGCCATCGATGCCGGCGTCGACCGGCTGGGCGGACCGGTGCTCCTGATCGGCCTGTCTCTCGGCGGGTACTATTCCATCGCGTATGCGGCCAGGAACCCGGACCGGGTGCTCGGCCTGGTGGCCGCCGGGTCCTCGTTCGAACCGGGCGGGCCGGGCCTGGCCGCCTACCGCCGGCTCGCCGGGCTCATCCATCGCCTACCCGACCGCGGCCTCCGGTTGCACACCTTCATGGTGCGGCGGATGCTCCCTTCGGACGCCGTGCAGGATGTGCTCGCCGGCGGTGTGGCCCTTGACGTCATGGACGCGGGCCTCGCGGCGACCGGAAGGTTGTCGCCGCTGGCGGATCTGCGGGCCTTTCCCGGCCGGGTGTGGCTGGTCAACGGTGCGTACGACCACTTCCGTCTGCACCAGCGACGGTTCCTCACAGCGGCCAGGCACGGCACCCTGGTGACGGTCCCCGGCGCCGGTCACCTGGTGAGCCTGCACCGGCCGCACCGGTTTGATACTGTGCTCAGGCGCATCATCGCCGGCATCGAGGCGGATCTCGCCCCCGACTCCCCCGATCCGGTCAACCATCCGGGCCGATAGCTGGTATCGTTGCCTGTTGGCTTGCGTGTTGGGTCCCACCCCACACGATTTTCGCCGCACGGTGCCCTCTATCACCGGGCGGCCCATCCGAACAAGAACCTAACGAAAGCGTAAAAAACGTGGCAAATATCAAGTCGCAGATCAAGCGGATCCTCACGAACAAGAAGTCGCAGGAGCGCAACAAGGCGGTCAAGAGCGAGTTCAAGACCGCCATCCGGTCGACCCGCCTCGCCGTCGCCGCCGGTGACAAGGACAAGGCTGTCGCCAGCCTCGCCGTTGCTTCCAAGAAGCTCGACAAGGCCGTCAGCAAGGGCGTCATCCACCAGAACCAGGCAGCGAACAAGAAGTCCGCTATCGCCAAGGCTGTCAACGCGCTCTAAGCACACGCGCTCGAGCCAGCCCGCTGCGCGCACGTCGGTGCGGCCGGCACGCTCGGTGCGGTAGACAAGCTCGGTGCAGTAGATACGACGGACACACCCCCGCCCTCCTGGGCGGGGGTGTTCTGCGTTGACCGGCGGCCCGGCCGGGCCTTTCCGTGCTGACCGGCCGACGCTATGGTGTCGGCGTGATGAGCGAACGGACGGGCCCCCAGCAGCCAGGCCACACCGGCGCCGACAAACCGTCGGCCTGGCGCCGTCAGGCCAGGTTCCTCGGTGCCGCGTTCGCCGTGGCGGCCGCCGTGATCGCGGTCGGGCTGAGGTTCGCTCCCCCGGTGACGGCCTACGCGGGCCTGAGCCCCTGGGTGTTCGCGGGCCTGCTCGGCTTCATCCTGGTCTTGGCCGGCGCCTGCGTGCTGTTCGCCGCGTCGCTGCCCGCCACACCGCCGGCCGTGCGGCCCCAGGTGCAGCCGCCGCCCGGCCCAGCAGCCGGCCCGCCGCCGCCGTGGAACACCGCTGGGCCCGCTGACGCTGTCTCCGCAACGGCTGGCTCTGCCGCGCCTGGCCCTGCCGTGGCTGACTCAGCCGTGACTCCGGCGCATCCGGCCGCGCCCGGACGCGGGCTGACCATCCTGGGATCGGTCTTGGGCGTTGTCGGTCTGGCGCTGGCTGCTCTGGCGGTAGTGCTCACCGTGCTGCTGCCCGCGCCGACCGCGCGAATCGAGGTGCAGTTCACCGACCTGTACGGCCGGGTGCAGCTGGAGTATTGCCCGAGCCTGCCCGGGGCGTTCGCCGCGACGGCCTCGCAGGCCGATCTGGCCGGTTCCTCGACCATCCTGCCGGTGAAGGTGAGTGGCGAGACCTGCGGGAACCCCGAGTACACCGACGGGGTGTGGATCTACCTGAACCGAGCTTCGGTCACGGTGTCCGACCGGCTCTGAGATTCAACCGGCTCTGAGATTCACCCGGCTCTGAGATTCGTCGGGCTCGGAGATTGATCCGCGATTCATTCGCCGCGTTTGGCGATGACGGTGACGACGCGCTCGAGAGCGAAGACCGGGTCACGACCGGCACCCTTCACGGCCGCATCGGTCTCTGCGAGCATCACGATGCACCGCGCCAGGCCCTCATCGGTCCAGCCGCGCAGATCGCGTTGGGCGCGCTCGACCTGCCACGGGGCGAGGCTGAAGGTGGCCGCCAGCTGGGCGGAGCCGCCGCGCACGCCGAACACCTTCGCCATGGTGCGGATTTTGCTGGCGAATGCGGCGACGATCGGCACCGGGTCGGCACCTGAGGACAGGGCGTGCCGCAGGGTGACGAGAGCCTCGCCGAGCCGGCCGGCGATGGCGGAATCGGCCACCTTGAACGCGTTGGTCTCGACCCGGCCACCGTAGTAGCGGTCCACGGTGGTCTCGGTGACCTCGGCGCCGGTGTCGGCGATGAGCTGCTGGCAGGCTGCCGAAAGCTCGGCGAGGTCGTCGGAGAACGCGGCCACCAATGAGCGAAGCGCGCTCGGAGTGACCCGCTTGCCGGCTGCGCGGAATTCGGCGGTGGCGAAGTCGTGTTTGTCCGAGTCCTTCTTGAGTTCGGCGCAGACCACCTCGACGGCACCGCCGACGCCGCTGCGGATGGTGTCAAGCAGTTTCTTGCCGCGCACTCCCCCGCCGTGGCGCAGCACGACATAGGTCTCGTCGGCGGGGTTCTGCAGGTAGTCGATGGCCTCGCTGAGGAAGGTGTCGCTGCACTTCTCCACGTTGCTGACCCGGATCAGCCGGGGTTCGCCGAACAGCGATGGGCTGGCCAGGGTGAGCAGCTCACCCGGCGCGTAACTGTCGGCCTGGATGTCGCTGACCTCGAGGCTGGGATCTTCGAGTTTGAGGAAGTCCCGCAGCGACCGGATGGCTCGTTCGGCGAGGAAGGTCTCGGTACCGGAGACGAGGACGACGGGGGCCGGGCGCACCTGGTGCCAGGCGAGCTGCGGAATCTTCGCGGTACCGGCCTTGGCGGCCGGTTTGCCGGTTCGTGCCTGTGCGGTTGTTCGTGCGGCCACGCGGCTCCCTTCGCTACCACCAGCCTAACCGGCGCCTGTGACCTTCTCCGTCCAGACCCGGAGTCCCCTGCCGGCCGGCGCGACGACGACCAGTCCGTCCTGATCGGTCCGGAACGCGGCGGTGCCCGACGACCCGAGGATGTCCAATATCGACTGGGTGGGGTGGCCGTAGCCGTTGTCCGCACCGACGGACACCAAGCCCACGGATGCCCGGATCTCGGCATAGAGGGCGCCGCTCTGGTCGCGGGAACCGTGGTGGGCGACCTTGACCACATCCACGGCTCCGATCGGGCCGGCCGCGCGCAATGCCTCCTGCGATTCCTCGCCGAGGTCGCCGAGAAACAGGGAACGGATGCCGCCGCCCTCGAACTGGATCGTGACGCTACCGGGGTTCCCCGTCTGGAAGAGTGCGGAGCCGCGGATCGGCCAGAGCACCTGCCAGGACAGAGAGCCGAGGGTACCGCTATCTCCCCGGCCGGCCTCCGTCACGGTGGCCCCGCCTGCGGCCAACTCGGCGTGCAGCCGGGCGTCCTCGGCGTTCTCCGGCGGACCGACGAGGGCCGTGCCGACCCGGCCGAGGACCGCGTCCAGCCCGCCGACGTGATCCAGGTCGTAGTGGGTGAGCACCAGCAGGTCCACCCGGTCGATCTGCAGGGCGTCCAGGCAGGCGGAGAGCAGCGCCGGATCCGGCCCGACGTCGACCAGGGCGACCCGCTCGCCGTCCCGCACGAGCACGGCATCGCCCTGCCCGATGTCGCAGGCGGCGATCTGCCAGGTGGCCGGGAAGACCGCGGCCCGGCCCAGCCCGGTGCCTGCAACCGTGCCCACGGTGGCTCCAGCCGCGACGCAGACCAGTGCACCGCTGGCCACCCGCAGCAGGGTCGCCGACCGGCCGGGGCTGCGACCGACCAGTAGGACCAGGACCGCCGCAGTGCAGGCCAGCGTGAGCAGCACCCCCGTCGGACCGCCCAGCCAGGGCAGGGTGCTGCCGGGCAGCGTCGTCGACGCCTGCGCCACCGCGGCGATCCAGGTCGCGGGCAGCCAGGCCAGCCAGATCAGCGCCGTCGACAGCCACGGCAGCCAGGGCAGCAGCAGGCAAGCGGCCAAGCCCACGATGGTGGCCACCGGGGCTGCGGGGGCCGCCAGCAGATTCGCCGGCACGCCGTATGCGGGCAGGGTCGGGCTCAGCAGCACCAGGACGGGCTGACAGGCCAGCTGGGCGGCCAACGGTATCGCGAGCAGCACGGCCAGCGGTCGGGGCATCCAGCGCGTGAGCCGCCGGCTGAGCGGCCCGGCGAGCACCAGCAGGCCGAGGGTCGCGAGCACCGACAGCGCGAAGCCGTAGTTGCGGGACAGCCACGGGTCGGCGACCAGGAGACACAACGAGGCCAGCGCCAGTGACGCGACACCCCGGCCCGGGCGGCCGAGCGCGCCGGATAGCAGCACGATGGTCGCCATGGTCGCGGCGCGCACCACGCTGGGCTCCGGCGTCACCAGCACCACGAATCCCGCCAGCACCCCCAGTCCGATTGCGACTCGCGCTCCGCGCCCCAACCCCAACGAGGCCGTGCTCAGCAGCACCAGGGCCAGCACGATCGCGCAATTGGCTCCGGACACCGCGGTGAGATGGCTGAGCGAGCTTGTGGTCATCGCCTGGTCCAGGTCATCGCTGACGCCGGTGGTATCGCCGATCGCCAGGCCCGGCAGCAGGCCGGCGCCCTCCCCCGGCAGCTCCCCGGCCGCGTCGGCGAAGCCATGGCGCAGGGTGTTAGCCCAGTCCAGCCACCACGGTGCGGTGCGCACGGTCTCCGGGCTGCCGCGGCCGAAGAACAGCGCGGCCGCGGCATCGCCAGGATCGGTCGGCGCCACCGTTCCGGACAGCCGGATCTCGTCGCCGATGGATGGGATTCCGGCGGCAGCGTCGGCGAAGACGACGACGGGGACTTCCAGTCCGGTCGTGGGCACGCCACCCGCCTGTGGGCCCAGGTCCGCGTGCCCGAGTGCGGTGAGCGTGGCCCTGAACCGGAGCTGTGGGTTGCCGCCGATGGTCACTCCGGCGCTCGGCACCGGCGGGGACCAGACCGTGAGGGTGGCGGTGACCTCGGTGTGGTCGTCCAGCACGATGCGCAGCACCTCCGGCGACCGTGCGGGAGCCTGCACGGCCACGGCCACCGCGGCCAGCGCGGCGGCCGCGGCACAGACGGCAATGGTGCCAAGCACCTGGGCGAAGAGCGTGCGGTCGACTCGGCGGAATCGCGGGCCGTCGAAGGGGCGGCGTCGCGGCTCGTGGAGCCGTCGACCGGTCCGGCCCGATCTGCCCAGCAGCGCTGCCCAGACCACCAGGGTCACGGCGGCGCCCGCGAGCAGGGCGGCAAGGATCGCCGCCGCCGTCGGCATCGCCACGAGCAGGCCGGCCGAGGCCCAACCCGCGGCCGCCGGCGGGGCCAGACGCAGGTCCAGCCTCATACGGTGATCAAGTCCTTCAACGCGGCGAAGGTCTTGTCACCGATACCGGTCACGTTGCGCAGGTCCTCGACACTGGCGAACCGTCCCTCCGCGTCGCGATAGTCGAGGATCCGCTGCGCCATCGCCGGTCCGATTCGCGGCAAGGTGTCCAGGTCTGCCAGGGTCGCGGTGTTGAGGTTCACCTTCGGCGCGGCACCGCCGATTCCGCCCACGGCCGCACCGTTGGCCTGGCCGGACCCGGCCTGCGCGCCGGCGGGTGGTCCGGGCCCGGTCTCGCCCTGAGCCGGGACGTAGAGTTGTTCGCCGTCGGTGACGAGCCTGGCCAGGTTGAGGCCGGCCTCGTCGGCGGTGGGCAGCAGGCCGCCGGCGGCGGCAACGACGTCCACCACCCGCGCTCCCTGGTGTACCTCGAACAGGCCGGGCCGGGCCACCGCGCCTAGCACGTGCACGAACACTCCCGGAGCCGGGGTCGCGCCGGCCGGTGCCGGCGAGCCGGACGCACCGGTCGGGTCGCCCGCAGGACCCGCAGAAGCATCCGTGGGCACGACCGACGTCGAGTTCGCCGCCACCTCGACACTGTGGCCGACCTGCCCGATGGCGGTCACGGCGACGGACACGCCCAGCGCCGCGAGCAACAGCACCATCGCGGCCCCCACGCCGATGCGGAGCCGGCTGCGGCCGGTGACGCCGGAGGCGCCACCGGATGCCGCGCGGGAGGGCGCGCGGGCCGTGGGAGCGAGGCTGTTGAACGGGTCGAAGGCCATGCCGGCACGCTACGGCGCACCGTTGCCCGCATCGACCTCACGCGGGAACCTGTGCCGAAACGGCGCCGGGCCCGCCTGTGGAGGAGGGCCCGGGCGGGAGCCGTTACGGGCCCGGAACCGTTACCGGGCGGGTTGCGTGACGATGCTGACCATCCGGGGTGCGCGCACGATCACCTTGACGATCTCGCGGTCGCCGATGGACCGAATCGCCGCGGCCGACGCGCGGGCAAGGGTCTCGAGGGCGGCGGTCGTGATCTTCGGGGAGACCTCGAGGCGGTCCCGCACCTTGCCGTCGACCTGCACCACCGCGGTCACGGACTCGGCCACCAGCAGGCTGCGGTCGGCCTTGCGCCACTGGGCGAGCGCGACGCAGGGCTCGTAGCCCAGGCGTTCCCACATGTCCTCTGCCGTGTACGGGGCGAACAGGTTCAGGGCCATGGCGGTCACCTCCGCCGCCTCACGCACGGCGGCATCGCCGGCACCCGCGCCGGTGTCGATGACCTTGCGGGTGGCGTTGACGAGCTCCATCATGCGCGCCACGACGACGTTGAACTTGAACGCCTCGATGAGCGACGGGGCGTCGGCGAGGAACCGGTGGGTGACCCGGCGAAGCGCCACGTCGCCGGTCTTCCAGTCCACGTCGAGGGCGCTGGTGACGTCGCGGGCGACGCGCCAGGCGCGGGCCAGGAACTTCGCCGAGCCGACCGGGGACACGTCGGCCCAGTCGATGTCGTCTTCGGGCGGGCCGGCGAACGCCATGGTCAGGCGCACGGCGTCGACGCCGAATTTGTCGACCTCCTCGGTGAAGTAGACCAGGTTGCCCTTGCTCTTGCTCATCTTGGCGCCGTCCAGGATGACCATGCCCTGGTTGAGCAGTGCCGTGAACGGTTCGGTGAAAGTGACGTAGCCGAGGTCGAAGAGCACCTTGGTGATGAAGCGGGCGTAGAGCAAGTGCAGGATGGCGTGCTCGACACCGCCGACGTACTGGTCGACGGGAGCCCACTTGTCGGCTTCCTTCGGGTCGAAGGCCTTGGTGTCGTCGGTGGGGTTGAGGAAGCGCAGGAAGTACCAGGAGCTGTCCACGAAGGTGTCCATGGTGTCGGCATCGCGCTTGGCCGGGGTGCCGTCGATCGGGTTGACCACGTTCACCCAGTCGGTGGCCCCGCCGAGCGGCGAGGTTCCCTTGGGCTTGAGGTCCAGGCCGTCGGTCGGCGGCAGCAGCACCGGCAGCTGGTCCTCAGGCACCGGGATCTCGGTGCCGTCTGCGCCGTGGATGATCGGGATCGGGGTGCCCCAGTAGCGCTGGCGGGAGATCAGCCAGTCGCGCAGCCGGTAGTTCTTGGCCGCGCGCCCGGTGCCGTCGGCGGCGAGCTGGTCGATCATCCGTTTAATGGCGTGGGCCTTGGTGAGGCCGTTCAGCGTGCCGGAGTTGACCAGACGGCCCGCGCCGGTGAGGGCGACGCCGCTCTGGGCGGGGTCGAGCGCGTCGGAGTCGAGGGACGGCAGCTCCTCGGAGCCGTCCAGCATGCCGGGGGTGATCACCGGGATGACCCCGGTGACCGGTGCGGTGGTGTCGACGACGACGCGCACGGGCAGGTCGAAGCGCAGGGCGAAGTCCAGGTCGCGCTGGTCGTGGGCCGGCACGGCCATCACGGCGCCGTGGCCGTAGTCGGCCAGCACGTAGTCCGCGGCCCAGATCGGCAGGCGTTCGCCGTTGGCCGGGTTGATGGCGTAGCGCTCGAGGAAGACACCGGTCTTCTCCCGGTCGGTGGCCTGGCGTTCGATCTCGGTGCTGTTCTGCACCTGCACCAGGTACGCCGCGAAGCGCTCCCGCACCTCGGCGGAGGCGTCGGCGACGAGCTCGGCGGCCAGGTCGGCATCCGGGGCGACAACCATGAACGTGGCGCCGAAGAGGGTGTCGGGGCGGGTCGTGAAGACGCTAACCCGCTCCTCGCGGCCCTCGATGGCGAAGTCGACGTCGGCGCCGATGGAGCGGCCGATCCAGTTGCGCTGCATGTTGAGCACCTTGGCCGGCCAAGTGCCCTCGAGCTGGTTGAGGTCGTCGAGCAGCCGGTCGGCGTAGTCGGTGATTCTGAAATACCACTGGGTGAGCTTCTTCTTCACCACGACGGCGCCGCTGCGCTCGCTGGTGCCGTCGGCGAGGACCTGCTCGTTCGCGAGCACGGTCTGGTCCACCGGGTCCCAGTTGACCCAGCTGTCCTTGCGGTACGCCAGGCCCTTCTTGTAGAGCTGCAGGAACAGCCACTGGTTCCACTTGTAATATTCAGGGTCACTGGTGTGCAGTTCGCGAGACCAGTCGAAGGAGGCCGCGTAGAGCTTCATGCTCTTCTTCTGCTGCGCGATGTTGTCGTAGGTCCAGCCGCGCGGGTCGATGCCGCGCTTGATGGCGGCGTTCTCGGCGGGCAGGCCGAAGGAGTCCCAGCCGATCGGGTGCAGAACGTTGAAGCCTTGCTGACGCCAGTATCGGGCAACGATGTCGCCGAGGGCGTACACCTCGGCGTGGCCCATGTGCAGGTCACCGGACGGGTACGGGAACATGTCCAGCACGTACTTCCGCGGACGGGTGTCGTCGGGGTCGCTGGTGCGGAAGGGCTCGAGCTCGTCCCAGATCGGCGCCCATTTCGCCTGGATGGCGGCGAAGTCGTAGCCGTCTTCGTCCTCGGGGCCGTTGGACATGGTGTCGTGCTCGTGTGCCACGTGACTCTCATTCATTGTGGTGAGGTGGCGTTTACGCGCAACAAAGTGGTCCCGTTGGCGACGCCCAAGCTCCTAGGTTACTAAACCTCGGCCACGTGCCGGGGCCGGTCCCCCGCCGGACGCCCGAATGGCGCTGATCAGGGCCCTGGCCTTGATCCGGGTCTCCTCGATTTCCTCGGCGGGCACCGAGAGCGCGGTGATGCCTCCGCCGGTGCCGATCGAGGCGCCCGCCGGCCCCAGCACGATGCTGCGGATGACCATGGCCAGGTCGACGGTGCCGTCGCTGCCGAGATAGCCGAACGCCCCCGCGTAGATGCCGCGGTCGCCGCCTTCGAGCGCGGCCAGGATCGCCATGGCGCTGGCCTTGGGCGCGCCGGTCATCGACCCGGCCGGGAAGGCGGCCTCGATGGCGTCGATACCGGTCAGGCCCGGCGCGAGACGTGCCTCGACGGTGCTGACCAGCTGGTGCACATGCGGGTAGCTCTCGACCTGCAGCAGGGACGTCACCGCGACGGAGCCGAGGGCGGCGACGCGGCCCAGGTCGTTGCGCATCAGGTCGACGATCATCAGGTTCTCGGCGCGCTCCTTGTCGCTGGCGAGCAGTTCCTCGGCGAGCATCCGGTCGGTCGCCGAGTCGGCGGACCTGGGTCTGGTGCCCTTGATGGGACGGGTGCGCAATCGCCCCCGTGGGCTCACGGAGAGGAATTCCTCCGGCGAGGCGCTCAGCAGCGCGTGCGCGCCGAACCTGAGCAGGCCGCCATGGTGGCTCGGGCTGCCCGCGCGCAGCTGCCGGTACACCGTGAGGGGGTCGAAGCTGCCGGCGACGGTGACCTCGTTGGTGAGGCAGAGCTGGTAAGCGTCACCGGCTGCGATGCGGCGCTGGCAGGCGTCGATCAGTCGGGCGTACTGCGTCTCGTCGTGCCGCCAGCGCACCTCGAGCGGCTCGGCGGATGCCTGTGGCCGGGCCGGCGTGGGTGCTGCGGCCTGCTCACCGAGGCGTCGGGCGGTGCTGAGCAGCCAGTCCTCAACGTCGTTCCCGGCCTCCCCCGTCGTCGACCCGGCCAGCAGGGTGACCGTGTGGGCGGCATGGTCGAAGGCTATGGCGCGGTCCACGAAAAGCAGCGCCGCATCGGGCGGAGCGCCGTCCGGCAGGCCGTCGGATGCCCGCCCCGGCCGGGCCAGCCCGTAGCCGAACCAGCCCACCCAGCCGAGCCGAAAGCCGACGTCGTCCGGGGCGTCGGCTGCTTGGGTGGTGCTGCCCTGTTCCGAACGAAGGAAGTCGAAGATGGTGCCGACCGACGTGACGGGCGCCGTGGCGGGGTCCATCGGCCGTGAGCAGGTCACGGTGCCGGCGCGGGCCGACACTGTGACGAGCCGCGAGCCGTGGTGCGCGCCAGCGAGGTAGCTCACCCCGCTCCGGGCGTCGGCGCCGGCATCGAGCCAGATTGCGTACGGTGACTCCGCGAACAGCCGGTCGAAGGCCTCGGCCGGGTCGAGCCAGTGCGGCAGTGCCACCGAGCGCAGTGGTACCGAGCACAGTGGCACCGAGCGCAGTGGTACCGAACGCAGTGGAACCGAGCGCAGATCCTGCAGCGCCTCCGAGCGCACAGGGAGGCCCCGGTCGGGGTGGCTGGGGGTGGTCGGCACCGCTCCAGCCTAGGAGGCCGCTGAACAACTTTGGGTGCGGGTGTCGCTTATTTAAGGCGCGCCTGCGGCGGGTCGGCTCTTGGTCGTTAAGACTGGGGTGATGCAGGGTTGTGATGATGGTCAGCGTGAGATTTACGATGTCGATGCCGTAGCGGGGCACTTGCTTCCGCCTGGATCGGTGTTCGCTTTCCTCGCAGCGCACCGTCGGGAGCTGTTTCCCGATGATGCGTTTGCGGACTTGTTTTCCTCGCAGAACGGCCGCCCGTCAATACCGGCGGACGTGATCGCGTCGGTGATGGTGTTGCAAACACTGCACAACCTTTCCGACAGGGAAGCGGCCGAGGCGTTGACGTATGACCTGCGGTGGAAAGCCGCCTGCGGGTTCGCGCTGACTGAAACCTCTTTCCACCCGACCGTGCTGGTCTATTGGCGCAAACGCTTGGCTGCCAGTGACCGGCCGCACCGCATTTTTGAGGCCGTGACCGCGGTCATTGCCCAGTCCGGAGCATTGTCGGGGCGCAAACGCCGGGCGTTGGACTCAACAATTTTGGAGGATGCGGTTGCCCGGCAGGACACCGTCACGCAGCTGGTCGGACAGATCCGCCGTGTTGGCCGGGAGATCCCCGGCGCGGACGTGAGCGTCGCCGGCTTGACCGGCCATGATTACTCCCAGCCGGGCAAGCCCGACATTGCGTGGGACGACCGCGACGCCCGCGACGAGCTCGTCTCCCGCCTGGTCACCGATGCTCTCGCTCTGCTGGGCAGCATCAACGTCCATATCCTCAACAAGAAGCAGCAGGAAACCGTCGCGCTGCTTGCCTTGGTCGCCGGCCAAGACGTGGAACCCGCCGACGGGTCCGACGGGACCGACGGGCGGTGGCGGATCGCCCGCCGGGTCGCTCCCGACCGGGTGATTTCCACCGTCGATCCTGATGCCCGCCATGCGCACAAGAGCCGCCAGAAAAAGATCGACGGCTATAAAGCCCACGTCAACGCGGAGCCCGACACCGGGTTGGTGACGGCGGCAATGCTCACGAAAGCCTCTGGTTCGCAAAACAGCGACGCGGCTCGCGGCGGCGAGCTGCTCGCGGCCGACGTCAGCATCGGTGAGCAAAACATTGACGTGCTGGGTGATTCGGCCTATGGCAGCGGCGGGCTCCTGACCGAGATTCATGCCGCTGGGCACCGGCCGATCATCAAGCCGATGCCGCTGGGCCGAGCCGTTCCGGGCGGATTCACCATCGATGACTTCACCGTGGATGAAACCCTGCAGACCGTGACCTGCCCGGCCGGGAACGTCCGGTCGCTCAGCCCGAAACGACGGGCCAGTTTTGGTAGTTCGTGCCAGGCCTGCCCGCTGATGGCGCAGTGCACCACCGCGAAGTCCGGCAAGAAGATGCAGATTCATCCGCTGGATCAGGTTCGCCGGGAGCACCGCGTCACCGCTCAGGACCCGGACTTTCAAGCCCTTTATCGCCAGCACCGTCCAATGATTGAACGGACGCTGGCGTGGATGACGCGCGGGGCCCGGCGGGTCCGCTACCGCGGCGTTGCCAAGAACAATGCGGGGTGGGTGATCCGTGCTGCCGCGATCAATCTCAAACGGCTCCTCAACCTCGGTTTGACCAGCCAGAACGGGGTTTGGGCCCTTGGATAACACCCCGACGCACAAGGACCACCTCGGCGCACGGTCCCAGGCGGCAGAGCCGCCCACTACGGCCCCATCGATCAGCCCCGACGCGAGATCCCACCATCGTGGCCGATCGCTCAGTCGACCGCACAAAGCCCCACAGCGGAGCAAAAAAACACTCTAAGAACTCGCCGAGGCAACTGGACCCCTAATATTCAGCGCCCTCCTAGGGCGCGTGCGGCGCTGGCCCGCGGGATGGGCGAGTCAACCGATCTGCCACGGGAAGATGCCGTGGGTGACAACAGCCATAAGGAGTCCCCAGACGGCGCCGATCGGGAGGGCGAGAACAATCCTCACAGTGCGCGGCTTCAGCCACGGGATGAGGGCGAATGGGAGGCCCATGACCACGGCGGCGAAGACACAGGCTTGGACGGCCAGGCCCGCATCGCTCGTGTCGAGCCCGTAGCCGCCGCCGCTGCAGCCGCTGATCCCGCACCACGATATCCCAGCGAGGACGGCTGCCGGCAGGCACAGGAGAATGGCGACGGGAACGGCCCACAACAGGTGCAGGACCTGGCGCGGTTGGAGCCCGTTGGTCACGTGCCGGGACGTGCCGGGGTTGCCAAAGTCGGTCACCGTTCAGTGTCCTGCGGCGCGGCCGGTCGCCGCCAGTGCCCAGAACACGGGCCAGGACCGCCGACGCGGCGCACAACACGGGGCCGCAAACACGCTTTAGGCTGGCGAGGTGAACGACGTACTCAACTGGATCCTGGACGCCGTGAGCGCCGTCGACCCCGTCGTGCGCACCCTGCTGGCTGGATTGGGCATGCTCCTGGAGACGTCGGTGCTGATCGGTTTGGTCGTCCCCGGCGACACCATCGTGATCGTCGCCAGCACCGCGGTAGAGGACCCCGTCGAATACGTCGCCCTGGTGCTGACGGTCATCCTGGGCGCCCTGGCCGGTGAGAGCATCGGCTTCTACCTGGGCCGCCGGTTCGGCCCGTGGATACGCCGGAGCTGGTTGGGCCGGCGGATCGGTGAGAAGAACTGGGCAGCGGCGGAGCGCTACCTCGCCAGACGCGGCGGTATCGCCGTGTTCCTGTCGCGGTTCCTGCCGGTGTTGCACTCGGTCATCCCGCTCACCGTCGGTATGAGCACCATGCGCTATCGCACCTTCCTGACCTGGACGGTGCCCGCCTGCGTTCTGTGGACCCTGGCCTACGTGAGTGTCGGCGCCGCCGCGGCCGAGGGGTATCGCAGCATTTCAGACCAGCTGCACTTTGCCGGCTATCTCTTCGTCGGCGCGATCGCGGCGTTCGGCGTGGTCGTGGTCCTGGTCAAACGGTGGCTCAAGCGTCGCGAGGCCAGGTTCATGGAACGAGAGCTCCCCCCGGAGTAGCGTCGCGCTGCAGTCCTGACCCGGCGGAGAGGGTGTACGTGCTGGTGATCAGCCCGGCCGGAACCGGGGTGTGCGAGATGAGAAGCACGGCACGTCCCGCGTCGGCCGAGGCCGACAGGATGTCGCGAACGAGCGTGTCGCCCAGACCGGTATCCACGTTGGCCGTCGGCTCATCGACGATGAGAACCGGGAAGTCGGCGAGCAGCGCCCTGGCCAGTGCTATCCGCTGGGCCTGACCGCCGGAGACGAGTGCCCCACGTTCACCCACCCTGGCATCCAAACCGCCGCGCCGGCGGACCCAGTCGGCCAGCCCGACGCGCGCGAGCACCTCGAGCAGGTCAGCGTCGGTGGCGGTGTCCCGCGCGAACAGCAGGTTCTGCCGCACGGTGTCGTCGAACAGCCACGGCCGCTGCTCGCACAGGCCCACGACCCGCCGGAGATCGGACGGTGCCAGCTCCCGGGCTTCCACACCGTTGATCCGGTACGACCCCGTGTAGTCGAGGAAGCGCACCAGTGTCTGCGCGAGGGTGGTCTTGCCGGCGCCGCTGGCCCCGGCCAGGTGCACGCGGTCCCCCGCGTCCAGCCGCAGGGTCACCCCGGCCAGCGCGGGCCGATCCGCGCCCGGCCAGCTGGCGCCCAACCCGGTCAATTCGATCAGCGCTCGGCCCGGCTGGAGCGCCCCCTGGTCCCCGACCGCAGCCGACTTCGAATCCTCGCGGAGCACGACACCCGCCGCCGGGATCTCCGCGGGAATCTGCTCGGGCACTGCCGTCGCGACCCGTTCGGCGCTGGAGCGGACCTGGCGCCAGGCGCTGATGGCCGGCGGGATCATGGCGAAGACTTCGAACACGGCCATCGGAACCAGCACGACCACGGCAAGAGCGGGGCCGGAGAAGCCGCCGGTGCCCAGGGTCGGGATTGCCGCGATGAGCGCGAGGACGGTCGCGGCGCCGGCGCACAGTGAGATCACGGCGGCCTGCACTCCGGCTCCCGTGGAACTGCGGAGCGAAGCCCTGCGGAGTCTGTCCTCCACCACGGAGAGGGCAGTCAACCTCGCCTCGAGGGCGCCGAAGGCGGTGAGCACGTCGAGGTTCTCGACCACCTCGAGGACCTCGTCGGCGAGGGCGCCCCGAAGCGGCGCCAGGGCGCGCTCAGAGCGGGCCGACAGCGCGGCCGTCGCGAGGGTGCCGACGACACCGGCGACGATCAGGCAGAGTGCCAGGGTCAGCCCAGCCGCCGGAAGGACCCACCAGACCCCGATCACGCTGAGCACGGCCACCAGGCCGGAGGTTGCCAGGGGTTGGACGACACGCAGCGGCAGGTCCTGCAGGTCGTCGACATCCCTCACCAGTCGGGTGAGCAGGTCGCCCCTGCGGGTGCCGGAGAGCCCGGCGGGGGCCAGGGGCAGCAGTCGGGCGAAGATGCCCAGCCGAAGGGCGCCGAGTTGGCGGAATGCCGCATCGTGGCTGAGCAGTCGCTCCAGGTAGCGGAACGCCGCACGGGAGAGGGCGAAGGCGCGCACGCCCACGACGGCCAGGCCGAGGAACAGGATCGGCGGCATCTCGGCGGCGCGGGTGATCAGCCAGGCCGAGCAGGCGAGGAGGGCCACGGCGCTGGCGGCGCTGGCCACTCCCGCCGCGAGGCCGGGCAGGCTGCGGCGCGCCGGTGGTTGGGCGAGCCTGAGCACCGACCGGGTGGCCGGGGAGACACCGAGCGTGACGGGAGAACGACGATCAGACATGGGCGACCTCGTTCAGATGGACGACGTGGTCCGCGGCGACGACGAAGGCCGGTCGATGACTGACGACGATCACGACGCGGCCCTGGCCGGCCAGCGTGCGGAGACCGTCGATGAGGGCATTCTCCGCATCCGCGTCGAGGGCGGAACTCGGCTCGTCGAGCACCAGGACCGCACAGTTCAGGGCGACCGAGCGGTAGATCGCCCTGGCCGCGGCGACCCTCTGGGATTGACCGCCGGACAGCCCGGCCCCGTTCACGCCCAGGCGAAGCTCGGGATCCAGGTCTCCGGCACCGGCCCAGCCGAGTGCGGTTCTGACCAGGGCGTCGTCGGTGACGCTTGCGCCCAGGGCGACGTTGCTGGAGACAGTGCCAGAGAACAGGCCGGGGCGCTGACCGGCCCAGGCGAGCCAATCCCGGTCGTCGTCCGGCATCACGGTCACGGGCCCGAGCAGAACCTTGCCGTCGTACGGGACGAAACCCTGGATGGCGCCGATCAGGGTGGATTTTCCCGCTCCGCTGGGTCCGCGCAGCACGCTGAGCTGGCCGGCCGCGAAATCGGCACTGAGGCGGTCGATGATTGCGGCGTCGCCGCGCCTGACGGTGACCGCGTCCAGACTGAGTGTGGTCGGAGGCCCGGTAGGAGCCGCGGCCTGTATCCGGTCACCACGACCGGCCGGCACGTGCTGGCCCGGCAGTTCGTTGTGTCCCGGCTGATTGTTTCGGTCGGGCTGTTCGTCATCGTCGAGGATGGCGAACACCTCCTCGGCCGCGGCGAGGCCATCGGCCGCGGCATGGAATTGCGCGCCGACCTGGCGTATCGGCAGGAACGCCTCAGGTGCCAGGAGTAAGACGAACAGTCCGACGCCGAGCAGCAGCGAGCCGTCGACGAGCCTCAACCCGATGGAAACGGCGATCAGGGCCACCGAGAGGCTCCCGGCGAGCTCCAGCGCGAACCCGCTGAGGAACGACACCCGCAACACCTTCATGGTGCGGCCCCGGTACTCGTCGGTGAGGCTGGCCAGGCGTGCCGTCTGGCGGCGGTCCCTACCGAAGATCTTAAGGGTGGCCAGGCCACCGACGACGTCGAGAAAACCGGCCGACAGACGCTGCAGGGCATCCCACTGCTGGCGTTGCACGACCTGCGTGGCCTGCCCGATCAGAATCATGAACACGGGGATCAGCGGCAGCACGATGATGACCGTGATGCCGCTGGCGGGGTCCTGCCAGAGCATCACGAGCACCAGGATCGGGGTGGCGATCGCCGTCAGCAGCAGCTGCGGCAGGTACCTCGCGAAGTAGTTGTCGAGCGCGTCCAGCCCACTCGTGACCACTGTCGCCACCCGGGCGGACTGCTGACCGGCCAGCCAGTCGGGGCCACGCTCGGCCAGCCGGGCGAGCACCGCGGTGCGGAGCTGGCTCTTCACGGCCGCTGCCCCGCGAGTGGCGGCGACTTCCACCAACCAGACCAGGACGGCACGCAGGATCACCACCGCGGCCAGTGCGGCCACGGTGCCGGCGATCGATTCCAGCGCGGAGCCTCCGACCGCCAGGGTGATGCTCTGGCTGAGGAACCAGGCGAAGGCCACGACCGTGAGGGTCTGGGCCAGGCCCAGAACCGCACCGACGAGAAGGAACCACCGCGCTGCGGAGGCGTGGGTGAGAAGTCGCGGATCGAGGGGACGCATCCGTTGTAGTGTACGGCGGCCTAGTGTGTTGCGGCTTCGATGTGGGACCGGCTGATTCGCTTGCGGAACACCCAGTACGTCCAGCCCTGGTAGCCGATGATCACCGGAGCCGCGATCAGAGCGGTCCAACTCATCACCTGCAGTGTGTACGGCGTCGACGAGGCGTTCTCGATGGTGAGGCTGTTGGCCACATCGTTGCTGGCCGGCATCACGTCGGGGAACAGCGACGCGAACAGGGTGAGCACAGCGAACCCGATGGTCACGGCCATCAGAGAGAACGCCGTGCGCTCGTTTCCGCGCAGGTTCGCCAGGTAGCCGGCGATCAGGGTCACGGCCGCGACCGCGGCGAGGATGCCGGAGGCGAGAGTGCCGTAGGCCAGCGTCGTCCACACCAGGAACGACGCCGCGACGACGATGGTCACCAGTCCCGACTTGATCGCGAGCGAGCGGGCACGCACCCGGATGTCGCCCTCGGTCTTGGTGGAGACGAAGATCACGCCGTGGGTGAAGAAGAGCAGCATCGTGGTGAGGCCGGCCAGCAGCGCGTAAGGGTTCAGCAAGTCGAAGAAGCTGCCGATGTAGTTGAAGTCAGCGTCCAACGGCACGCCGCGCACGACGTTGCCGAACGCGACTCCCCAGAGCAGGGCCGGAACGGCGGACCCGACGACGATCATGGCGTCGAAGGACTTCTTCCACTTCAGTTCCGGGCGCTGGTGCCGGTACTCGAAGGAAACACCGCGGGCGATCAAGGCCAGCAGGATCAGCAGCAGCGCCAGGTAGAACCCGCTGAACATGGTGGCGTACCACTCCGGGAACGCCGCGAACAGCGACGCTCCCGCCACGATGACCCAGGTCTCGTTGAGGTCCCAGACCGGGCCGATGGTGTTGATCAGGACGCGCCGGTCCGTGTCGTCCTTTCCGAGGAACGGGAGGGACATGCCCACACCGAAGTCGAATCCGTCCAGGACGAAATAGCCGATGAACATCGCGGCGATGATCCAGAACCACAGGATATTGAGTTCCATCGTGAGCTCCTAGTAGACCGTGGTCGTTTGCTTGATTTCGCCGGACACCGGGTCGGGTACCGTCTCAGGGTCCGGTCCCTTCTGCACAGCCTTGAGGATCAGGCGGAACTCCACCACGGCCAGAGCGCCGTAGAGCAGGGTGAAGGCGATAAGGGAAATGAGGATCTCGAGCCCGCTGACGTTCGGCGAGACCCCGTCTGCGGTCTTGAGCAACCCGAAGACCAGCCAGGGTTGGCGGCCCATCTCGGTGAAGACCCAGCCGACGCTCATGGCCAGCAGCGACATCGGGAACGACCAGATCGCGATCTTCCACATCCAGGTCTGGGGGCTCTTGCCCTTGCGGGTGAACCAGAGGCCGGCGACGGCGACGAGGATGTGCGCGATGCCGAGTCCGATCATCCAGCGGAACGACCAGTAGGTCACCCAGATGATCGGTGCGTAGTCGCCGGGCCCGTACAGCTGCACGTACTGCTCCTGCAGGTTGTTGATGCCCTCCACGGTGCCGTCGAAGGTGTGCGTGGACAGGAACGACAGCAGGTAGGGGATGCGAATCGAGAACAGTTCGCTGACGCCGTCCGGGGTGCCGAGGGTGAAGATCGAGAAGGACGCATTGGCGCCGGTGGCCGTGTTGTACATGGCCTCGGCCGCAGCCATCTTCATCGGCTGGGCCTGAACCATGGCCAGGCTCAGCTGGTCGCCCATCAGGGTGGTGAGCGCCCCGGCGATGACCATCATCCACAGCCCGAACTTGAGCGCGGGCCGCATGGTCTCGAGGTGCTGGTTGCGGGAGAGATGCCAGGCCGCCACCGAGATGATCAGGCCGGCGGAGACCATGAAGCAGGCGAAAATCGTGTGCGGGAACGCCGCGAGGGCGATCGGGTTGGTGAGCAGCTCGCCGATGCTGGTCAGCTCTGCCCGGCCCTTGACCTCGTTGATCTGGTAGGCGACCGGGTTCTGCATGAACGCGTTGGCGGCGATGATGAAGTAGGCCGACGCGATGCTTCCCACGGTGGTGAGCCAGATGGTGGCCAGGTGCAGCCCCTTGGGCAGCTTGTCCCAGCCGAAGATCCACAGACCGATGAAGGTGGCCTCGAGGAAGAACGCCGTGATGCCCTCGAAGGCCAGAGGGGCGCCGAAGACGTCACCGACGAACCTGGAGTAGTCCGACCAGTTCATGCCGAACTGGAATTCTTGCACGATGCCCGTCACGACTCCCATGGCGAAGTTGATCAGGAAGATCTTGCCGAAGAAGTGGGTGAGCTGCAGGTACTTGGCCTTGTTGGTGCGGTACCAGGCGGTCTGGAAGATCGCCACGGTCGTGACCAGGCCGATGGTGAGTGGCACGAACAGGAAGTGGTAGATCGTCGTGAGACCGAACTGCCACCTCGACAGGAGTAACGGATCAAGCCACTCGTTCATTTGTCCTCCGGGACGTGAGTTTTCTACGTGTCGTAGAAGACTACTATTCTACGGCCAGTAGAAAACACCTCTTTCGTTGATAAACTGGTGCGCATGGGAAGTTTGGGTGTGCTCGAGAGAATGTTGATGGACCTGCTGTGGTCGGCCGGCACTCCCCTGACCGCCAACGAGTTGCGCGACGCCCTGCTGAACCCCGAGGCCACCGGGGCGAAGCCGCTCGCGACGACGACGGTGCTCACGGTGTTGTCCCGCCTGGAGAACAAGGGTTTCGTCACCCGCGACCGCGACAGTCGACCGCACGGATACACGGCTGTGAGCTCGCGGGCGCAGCACACAGCCGAACTGATGCATGAGGTCCTGGGCACCACCACCGATCGCACCGCCACTCTGGCCCGCTTCATCGGCAACGTCAGCCCGCAGGAGGCCCAAACTCTGCGCGCCCTGCTCGAGAGCGTCAGTCCGTCGTCGGAGTGACGCGACCACGCGCAGGAGCTCCCAGAGCCCTGCCCCCCGCACACACCCTGGACCGGTAGGTCAGGTGCTCACCACCGCACTGACCCTGATGGTGCTCGCCGTCGTCCTGGCCTGGCCTGTCCCGATCCTCCTCGCCGGGGCCGACTGGCCGCCGCGTGCGCCGGGCCTGGCCCTAGCCCTGTGGCAGTCGATCGCCCTGGCCGGCGGTGTCTCGATGATCGGCTCGTTGCTGGTCTTCGGCCTGATCCCGTTCGGAGCCACCCCCGTGTCCGCCCTCGGCGCGGTCGCCGGGTACGTCATGGCGGGCACCCTGCCCGCCGGGGCCACACTGGCGGGCGTGATGGCGCTCTGCCTGGCGGTGATCCTGGCCACCCATCTTCTACTCAACCTCAGTGCCACGTTCATCCGCGCTGAGCGGGAGCGCCGACGCCACCACACTCTGATCGGCCTGCTCAGCGACCCGTTGCCGTTCGACAGCACGGGCACCAGGGTGATCGATCATGCGGCGCCGGTGGCCTACTGCCTGCCCGGCGCCACTCGTTCGGCGACGGTATTGTCGCGGGGGCTGCTGAAACTTCTGGATCCCGACCAGCTGCGCGGCGTCGTCGCTCACGAGCGGGCGCATCTGCGCCAGCAACACCATCTGGTGCTGCTCGCCTTCAAGTCCTGGCACAGCGCCCTGCCTTGGTTCCCGATCGCCAATCGTGCCGAGAACGCTGTGGCCTTGCTGGTGGAGATGCTGGCCGACGACCGGGCTAGGCAGGAGGTCGATGACCGCACGCTGGCTACGGCGATCGCCCTTGTCGGCACCGCCCACCTGACCGAAGATCCGGGCACGGCGTTCGCGACGGCCGGGTTTGCGGATGCCGGCTTCGGCGCGAACCGCCCCGGCACACTTCCCCGGCCGGACCATCCGGTCGATGGGTCCGCCGAGATGGTCGGACCGCGCGTACACCGGCTCATCGGTGCGGGGACGGTGCTGGGCCCGGTCGGTCGGATCGGGGTGATCGCGGCCACGGTCGGTCTGCTGGTGCTGCCCACCGTGCTGCTGGTCACGACCTGATCCGTGGCAGACTAACGGCCCCGCCACAGGGCGGGGCCGTTAGGGTTGCGCGGCGATATTGACGCGACGCTGCTTGCGCGATGCGCCTAGATCAGGCCTTCATTGGTCAGCCACTCGGTCGCGATGGTGTCGGCGGCGGCCTGGTCGTTCACGCTCTGGGCGTTCAGGCCCACGAGGGTGTCGGTGGCCAGGGCCGCACTGACCGCGTTGAGGATGTCAGCGGCCGAGCCGTCGACCTTGTCGGAGACGAGCGGCACGACGTTGTCAGGAAAGAACAGGCTGTCGGGATCATCGAGGGCGACGAGGCTGTTCGACTCGATGTTGGGATCCGCCGTGTAGATGTTGGCCAGCTGGATCTTGTTGTCGACGAGGGCCTTGACGGTCAGGGGTCCGCCGCTGTCCTCCACCGGGGTGAAACCGGCGATCTCGATGCCGTACTTCTCCTTGAGCGCTGTCGGCCCGTACGGCCGGGTTTCCAGCTCGGAGTTGCCGCCCACGGTGATCGGTTCGGTCACCTCGGTGAGCGAGGCGATATCCGTGAGGCCGTAGGCATCCGCGAACGCCTGGGTGACGGTCCAGGAGTTCTGGTCGGCCGCATCTGCCCGGTCGAGCACACTCAAGCCGTCGGGTAGGGCGGCTTCGAGGGCCGTGTAGACCTCGTCGGGGCTGCCGCCGGCGGCGTCGGCCTCGAGGGCCTGCAGCAGGCTGCCGGAGTACTCGGGGAAGACGTCGATCGAGCCTGCCTCGATCTCGGGGAGGTAGGCCTCGCGCTGTCCGATGCGGAACTGGCGGTCGACCGTGAAACCACCGTTCTCCAGCGCTTGGGCGTAGATCTCCGCGATGATCTCGTTGGAGTAGTAATCCTGCGATCCGACAACGAGTGTCTCGGAGTCGGCGGAACTGTTCCCCTCGTCCAGCGGGTCCCCGGACGCGCACCCTGCAAGGGCTACGACAGCCCCAACCGCGACCGCGCTGACAAGCGCGAGCCGGCCTCGTGTGATTGTGAACATGCTGTTGTCCTTCCTCAGGTACCGATGTTTCGGTAGATGTGTCACCGTGCGGCTGTGGGGCTGCCGGTGCGAAGCGTTGGAGTTGTGGCGAGGCGCCCGGAGACACCCCTTGGTACAACGAACCGTTGGATCAGCGCGAAGATTCCCTCCAGAGCCAAAGCCAGAACAATGACGAGTATCGACCCGCCCAGCATCTCGGGATAGTCGCGGGTTTTCAAGCCCGAGAAGAGATACCGGCCCAGACCGAGATCGGCCACGTAGGCCGCGAGCGT
Source organism: Cryobacterium sp. SO1 (assembly GCF_004210215.2). Classification (NCBI taxonomy): domain Bacteria; kingdom Bacillati; phylum Actinomycetota; class Actinomycetes; order Micrococcales; family Microbacteriaceae; genus Cryobacterium; species Cryobacterium sp. SO1. The sequence goes on along the minus strand of NZ_CP067394.1, from coordinate 1,802,091 downwards.
TGCGGTGGCGATGACCTGGAGCGTGGCAGAGCGCACGCCGCCGATCAGGAGGGGCAGGCCGAGGGGCACCTCCACCTTGCGAACGATCTGCAGCTCCGACATGCCAACGGCTCGGGCAGCATCGACGGTGCGCCGGTCGATCGCCTCGAAGCCGGTGTAGGCACCGGCCAGGATGGGCGGAATCGCCAGCACCGTCAGTGCCACATACGGGGCCACGACGCCGATGCCCACCCAGAGAGCCACCAGGGTGAGCAGGCCAAGGGTCGGGATGGCCCGCAGGCCTCCAGACGTCGAAACCGCGAGTTCGCGGCCCCGACCGGTGTGGCCGATGAGGTAGCCGAGTGGGATCGCGATCGCCGACGCGATCAGCACGGTGACGAGGGAGAAGACGAGATGCTGGCCGATCCGCAGCGGGATCGCGTTCAGTCCGACATAGTTGGCCGGGTCGAGGATCCAGTCGATGGCGCTGGCGAAGAGGTTCATGCGGCGCTCACCTCGACAGGCGTACTCGGCTTGGCCGGAGTGATCCGCCGCGTCCACGGCATCAGTACCCGCCCGGCGAGCACGAGAGCACCGTCGAAGAGCAGAGCCAGGCTGACCGTGGCGATGAGCCCGGCGATGATCTCGGCCTGGATTCCACGCTGGAACCCGTCGGTGAAGAGGCTGCCCAGGCTCTGCACGCCGATCACTGCTCCGACGGTGACGAGGCTGACGGTGCTGACGGCGACCACTCGCATGCCGGCCAGAAGCACCGGTCCGGCCAGCGGAAGTTCCACCTGCCAGAACCGTGACCAGGTCGAATAGCCCACGGCCGAAGCGGACTGTCTCACGTCGACATCCACCGAGTCCAGACCGTCGGACACCACTCGCACCATAAGGGCGATGCCGTAGAGGGTGAGGGCGATGATCACATTCACCGGGGAGAGCAGACTGGTGCCGATCACGGCAGGGAGCACAAAGATCAAGGGCAGCGACGGCACGGCGTAGAGCAAGCCCGCTCCGGTGAGGATGATCCCCCGGCTGACCCGGTAGCGGCGTGCCAGCCAGCCGAGCGGGACGGCGATCACGAAGCACAGCAGGATCGGCGGCAGGCTCAGCACCACGTGGTCGAGCGTGCGTGCCCAGATCAGGCCCAGGTTGGCCAGGACCCAGGTCATCGCGCGCCTTCGCGTTTCAGCACACCGGCGAGGCGCCCGTCGCTGTCCACGAGGACGTCCTCGTTCCCGTGCCGTTCCACGTGCAATGCACGCCGGCCCCGATCGGCGCCGACGAAGCTGGCCACGAAGTCATCGGCGGGGTTGGCGAGCAGCTCAGCGGGCGAGCCCACCTGGGCGATCCGGCCGCCCTCGCTCAGGATCACGATCTGGTCGCCGAGCAGGAAGGCTTCCTCGATGTCATGGGTGACGAAGACCACGGTCTTGTCCAGTTCCTTCTGAAGGCGCACCAGCTCCTGCTGCAGCTCCGCGCGCACGATCGGATCCACCGCGCCGAACGGCTCGTCCATCAGCAGGATGTTCGGGTTGACCGCCAGCCCCCTGGCCACACCGACACGTTGCTGCTGGCCACCGGAGAGCTGGCTCGGATACCGGTCGGCCAGCGAGCGGTCCAGGCCGACGGTGTCGAGCATCGCCAGGGCATCCGCTCTGGCCTGGCGTTTGGGTGTGCCGCGCAGCAGCGGCACGGTCGCGACGTTGTCGATAACGGTGCGGTGCGGCAGCAGCCCGGAGTTCTGCATGACGTAGCCGATTCCGCGGCGCAGCTTCACCGGGGGCAGGGTGGCGATGTCCTCGCCGTCGATCTCGACCGACCCGCTGGTCGGGTCGACCATCCGGTTGATCATCCGCAGCAGCGTGGTCTTGCCCGACCCTGAGGATCCGACCAGCACCGTCGTCTTGTGGGAGGGCAGGACCAGGCTGAAGCCCTCGACGGCAAGGGTGCCGTCGGGGAAGCGCTTGCTCACGGAACGGAACTCGATCATGGCTGGGCTCAATCCTCGAAGCGGACCTGACACTCGTCGGCCCCGGGTTTCTGGGACGATGAACGGGCAAGTACGGAAAGACTAGCCAATCATTCTTCGGAGCAAGATCCAAAGCGGATTGCCGTTTACGTCACAATCGCCAGGGCGAAGGTCCCGAATCAGGCGTCCGGGCCGTAGTAGCCGACGAGGTAGTCGTGCATGATGCGGCGGCACTCGGCGATGAAGCGCTCATCGCCCTGGCTGTTCCAGGTGAAGGCACGGGACAGGAGGGAATCGGCCATCTCCACGGCGACCTCGAGCCTGAAGATCAGGTCGGGTCCGCCGGACAGGCCGAATTCATCCGACAGAACGCCGGCGATCTGGTTGGCGAAGAAGCCGGAGTCCAGCTCGTCCGGCACGCTGGACTGTGCGCGTTCTCGGTCGGCGAAGTGCAAGATCCGGAATCCGGGTTCGGCACGATAGAGGTCGACGAACGCCGAGATCCCGCAGTCCACGGCTTCCCACCAAGTGCTCGGCTGGGTCTCCTTGAGGGTGTCGGCGACGCGCTGCCTGAATCGTTGCACCGCGCGCTCGCGGAGGCCTTCGAGGACTGCGACGCGGTCGGGATAGTAGCGGTACACGGTGCCGATGGAGGCACCGGCGCGCTCCGCGACCATGGCTGTGGTGATGCGGTCGAAACCCACCTCGTCGACGACCTCTGCGGCGGCATCGAGGAGTGCGGTCAACCTGGCGGCACTGCGCTGTTGGATGGGCTCGGTACGAATCTGCCGCCCTTGTGCGACAGAGTCTTCACCGAATAGGTCGATCAGCGCCACGTGGCCTCCTTGAATATACGACACAATCTTAGGGCCAGCGGTTGAGCGCGAGGCACATGACATACCCCCCGAACGGAGCGGGAGCGCGGTGCCCAGGCTTGTCGTCAGCGGCCGGGCGTGCGCCTGGCCGGCAGCGCTGGCGGGCGAGAGGGACGCTGCGGCGCATGAGAGACTGAGGTGTGTCCAAGTCCCCCGCCACGCCCGCCATGCCCCTGGACCCTGCGCGCCTCATGCACCGAGCGGCGCGGATCGAGGATTGGCTGCATGACAAGCGCGAGAAGTTCGCCCGCCGGCGCGGACACCTGCCGATCGTCATCCCCTACTCCGGCTATGGCACCACGGAGCGGGTGCGGATCCTGTGCCGCGTCCTTCTGTCCAAGCCGGTGAAGGCTGGCGGCACCGCGCGAAGGCGGCGGCGGAATGACGGACGCGATGCGAGCATCCGGGGCTGGCGCAGCTTCACGAGCGTGCCGGTCAACGACGTCACGGTCACCATCGACATCGGCGGCAAGGCCCATCGGGTGCAGGCCGACCGCGGTGGTGTCGTCGACACTGTGATGGAGGTCAACCTGGAGCCGGGCTGGCACACCGCCACGCTGCACACCCACGCCTCGGTGAGCGTCGAGGCGCCGGTCTTCGTGGTCGCCCCCCACGTGCGAACCGGGGTCATCTCCGACGTCGACGACACCGTCATGGTCACCACCCTGCCCCGGCCGTTGCTGGCGGCGTGGAACACCTTCGTGCTGGACGAGCACGCCCGCGTTCCCACGCCGGGCATGGCCGTTCTGCTCGACCGTCTCGCCGACGCGACACCGGGCGCTCCCGTGATCTATCTCTCCACCGGCGCCTGGAATGTCGCGCCGACCCTGAGCCGCTTTCTCTCCCGCAACCTGTACCCGGCCGGCGCGTTGTTGCTGACCGACTGGGGCCCGACCCACGACAGGTTGTTCCGCAGCGGTCGGGAGCACAAGCGGGACAACCTGCGTCGTCTGGCGCAGGAGTTCCCCGAGATGAAGTGGATCCTGATCGGCGACGACGGGCAGCACGACGAGGCTATTTACGGCGAATTCCAACAGGACTTCCCGCAGAGTGTCGCCGCGGTCGCCATCCGCCGGCTGTCGCCGAGCGAGGCCGTACTGGCCGGTCGCCGGGCCAAGGATGCGGTTGGAGCCAAGCCTGACCCACGCTGGGTCTACGGGCCTGACGGCGCGAGCCTGGCGGAGCAACTGGCGGACCTCGGACTGATCCAAAATCCGGGGGCGCCCGGCCCGACCGACTGAAACGGTTCGCGGCGGGCACTGCTGGAGCACCTGCCGGCCGACCGGTTAGGAGAGGCCGATTAGGAGAGGACCGGCGCGGCGCGGCGCCCGGCGAGCAACCGGTCGAGTCCGCGGTTGATCTGCCGGGCCCAAAGCGGGCCGCGGTAGAGGAACCCCGTGTACCCCTGCACCAGGGTCGCCCCGGCGTCGAGGCGTTCGACGACCTGCTCAGCGGTCTCGACGCCACCGACCGAGATGACGCACAGGTCCGCCGGCACACTGGCCCGGATCAGGCGCAGCACCGCGAGGGACCGGTCGTTCAGGGGCGCTCCGGAGAGCCCGCCCGCGCCGGCGGCGGCCACAACGGCCGGGTCGGTCAGCAGGTTCTCCCGGCTGATGGTGGTGTTGGTGGCGATGATGCCGGCCAGGCCGAGCTCCACGGTCAGGCCGGCGATGCGGGTGACATCGTCGTCGGTCAGGTCGGGGGCGATCTTGACCAGCAGTGGGGTGTCGCCGGCCCGGTCCTGAACTGCCCTCAGCAGCGGGGCCAACTGGTCGAGCTCCTGCAGGCCGCGCAGCCCCGGTGTGTTCGGTGAGCTGACGTTGACCACCAGGTAGTCCGCGATCGGGGCCAGGGCCACCGTGCTGACCAGGTAGTCGGCCGTGGCGTCCTCGACCGCGGTGACCCGGCTCTTGCCGATGTTGATGCCAAGGACCGGGCGGCTGCGGGTGGCTCGCACCTCGCACAGGCGTGCGACGGCCGCCTCTGCTCCGCCGTTGTTGAAGCCCATCCGGTTGATCACGGCGCGGTCGGCGATCAGCCGGAACAGCCGGGGTTTGGGGTTGCCGGGCTGGGCGATGGCCGTGAGCGTGCCGACCTCGACGTGCCCGAAGCCCAGACTGCCGAGGCCGATGACGGCGTGACCGTCCTTGTCGAAACCGGCGGCAACGCCGAAGGGCGAGTCGAAGTGCAGACCGAGCGTGTCCACGCCGATGTCGGTGCGCGGGCGGGTGAATCTGTGCACGAGCGGGCCAAGGCCAAGTCGCGGGAGCCACCGGATCACCTCGACAGCCAGGTGATGCGCCTGTTCGGGGTCGATCCGGGTGAGCACCAGTGTGAAGAAAGTCCGGTACACGTCTACCGTTCCGGTTCGGGGTCGGAGTCCGTCGTGGCGGCGTGTTCGGTGCGCAGCTGACCGATCGCGCTCTCGAAGTCGTCGAGCGAGTCGAACGCCTGGTAGACGCTGGCGAAGCGCAGGTAGGCCACTTCATCGAGGTCTCGCAGAGGGGCGAGGATGGCCAGGCCGATGTCGTTGGCTTCGATCTGGGACGCTCCGGTCTGGCGGATGGTCTCCTCGACCTTCTGCGCGAGCATGGCCAGGTCCGAGTCGGTGACCGGACGGCCCTGGCAGGCCTTGCGCACGCCAGCGACGATCTTCTCGCGGCTGAACGGTTCGACGACGCCGCTGCGCTTGATGATGTTGAGGCTGGCGGTTTCGGTGGTGCTGAACCGCCGACCGCACTCCGGGCACTGCCGGCGACGGCGGATCGAGAGCCCGTCATCGCTGGTGCGCGAGTCGATGACGCGGGAATCGGGGTGGCGACAGAACGGGCAATACATCGTGCTTACGAGCCTACCGTTCCGAGGGATCGGTGAATCGCGCGCTGACGGCGTCGCCGTGGGCGGGCAATGCCTCGGCAGCGGACAGGGCCAGGATGTGCTCGGCGACACCGGCGAGGCCCTCGCGGGTGTACCGCACCACTTGCTGCGGGCGCAGGAAGGTGTACGCGCCGAGGGCCGCGGAGAACCGCGCTTGTCCCCCGGTGGGGAGTACGTGGTTGGACCCGGCCGCGTAGTCGCCGAGGCTGACCGGTGCGTACGGGCCGAGGAAGATGGCGCCGGCGTTGTCGATCAGTGCGAGCACGGCATCGGGGTCGACGGTCTGAATCTCGAGGTGCTCCGGGCCGAACGCGTTGCTGAACGCGGCGGCCTGCTCGAGGTCGTCGACCAGCACGATCGCCGACTGGCTGCCGCCCAGCGACGCCGTCACCCGTTCGGTGTGCGTCGTGCTGCCGGCCAGATCGGTCAGGAGTACCTCGACGGCGGTGGCGAGCTGGGCGGAGTCCGTGACCAGCACGGCGGCCGCGAGCTCATCGTGCTCGGCCTGGCTGACCAGGTCAGCGGCGACGAAGGCGGGGTCGGCTTCGGCGTCGGCGATCACCAGGATGTCGGTCGGACCGGCTTCGGAGTCGATGCCGGTGACGCCGCGCACCAGACGTTTTGCGGCGGCCACGTAGACGTTGCCGGGGCCGGTGACGAGCTGCACGGGATCGAGGCCCAGGCCGGGAACGCCGTAAGCGAAGGCACCGACAGCGCCGGCGCCGCCCATGGCATAGATCTCGTCGACGCCGAGCAGGCCGGCCACGGCGAGGATGGTGGGGTGCACCCGCCCACCGAAGTGGCTTTGCGGCGGGGAGGCGAGGGCGATGGAGGTGACACCGGCCACCTGGGCGGGGACCACGTTCATCACAACGCTGGACGGGTATACGGCCTTGCCGCCGGGCACGTAGAGCCCGACCCGCTGGACGGGACGCCAGCGCTGCACGATTTCGGCACCATCGGCGATGGTGGTGGTCACCAGCGGCGGCACCTGCGCGGCGCTGGCGAGTCGCACCCGACGGATGGTCTCCTCGATCGCGATGCGGACATCCGGGTCGAGGGCGGCGAGGGCCTCTTCGACGTGGGAGGCCGGCACGCGCACGTGCCCGGGGCGCACCCGGTCGAGGCGTTCGGCCTGGTCGAGCAGTGCCTCAAGACCTCGGGCGCGCACGTCGTCGATCAGTTCGGCTGCGACGTCACTGGCGACGGTGACGCTGGTGAGGGCCCGGGGCACCGAGGCCAAAAGTTCGGCCGGAGCAGGCCGCGTTCCTCGAAGGTCAATCGTCTGGATCATGTTCCTCCAGCTTATCCAAGAACGCCCGGCGCACGGGAATAGGCTGGTTGGTGAAACGATTGGCACCCACTATGAGCGATCGCACCGCGCAACCGGCCGGGTTCCCCCGCGCCCCGGCCCTCGGCACCGACCCGAACGCCCCCGGCGACCTGGCCGCGTTCAAGAACGCGTTCCGCCGTCACGCGGCCGGAGTCGCGGTCGTGACGGCACTGGATGCCCTGGGGCACCCGGTCGGATTCACCGCGACCTCCCTGGCCTCGATGTCGGCGGTACCTCCCCTGGCGACCTTCAACATGGCGAAGTCGGCCAGTTCCTGGCCGGCCGTCGCGGAGACCGAACGCCTGGTCATTCACCTGCTCGGGTTGCGCAACCGCTCGCTGGCCGAGCGCCTAGCCGGTCCCAACACCGAGCGCTTCGTCGGTGATCACTGGCGGGTAGGGCCGTATGGGCTGCCGCTGCTCAACGACGTGACGTCATGGATGGTCGGTCGTATCGTGGAGCGCGTGAGCGTGCACAACGCCGCTGTCGTCGTGGTCCAGATCGAGGGCGGCGGCCTGGGCGAGGACGACGAAGCGCTGATCTATCATGAGCGCCGCTACCGGGCTCTGGGCGATACCGTCTAGTCGCTCGGCCGCTGGGACACCCCTGTCGGCTCTGCCGGCAGGCGGGCCTAGGCCGTCGGCGTCGCGGCCGCCCGGGCAGCGGCTTTGCGCCGTTGCCGTTCGGCTTCCGTTGCGGCGGCCTCAGCCGGTGTGGGCGCTGTTCCGCCGAGGTGGGCAGGTTGCCACCAGCGTCCGGCTCCCGGGTCCGGGTACCGGGCCTGCAGTCCGTCGACGAGCCTCTGCAGAACGCCGTGCAGCCGATCGGTGACCTGTTGCGGGTCGTCGTCGGCGCCCACGGCGATCGGGGTGCCGACCGCGAAGGAGACCGGTGTGCGATAGGCCTCCCCTAGTGACGGCTTGTGGTTCTTCGTCAGCAGCCGGTGGCCACCCCAGACGGCGATCGGAACGATGGGCACCCTGGCTTCCTTGGCCATCCGTGCTGCGCCGGTCTTGAGGTCGCGCACAGTGAACGAGGCGTTCACGCCGCCCTCGGGGAACACCCCCACGAGTTCGCCCAGGCCCAGAGCCCGCACGGCATCGGCGTAGGCCTGGGCCCCCGCCGTCATGTCGACGTTGATGTGCCGCATTCCGCGGAGGAGCCATCCGACGACGGGCTTGTCGAACGCGCCCTTTTTCGCCATGAAGCGGATGTGCCGACGGTTCTTTCGCCAGGTCATCCATTCGACCAGGGCGAAATCGGCGTAGCCGAAGTGGGTGATGGCGAGTACCGCTCCGCCGGCATCCGGCAGATTGGTGAGGCCGATAACCGACGGCCTCAATCTGAAGGCTCCGAAGATTGTGCGCCCCGCCGTAATCGCCGTGCTGTAGATGGGTTCCCCGGTGCGCGTTCTCATAAGACCAGCGTAGGACCACACGCTGTCAACGTGCTGGTGGCTGGCCCGTGTGGCCGTCGCGCTATCGTGTGGGCAGCGGAGCGAAGGTGGCTGTGGGCGAGGGACTTATGGACGGCACGGTGACGACGGGCTGGGGTGACTTCGCCGTGGCGATGGCGGGTGCGGCGGCGGCGCTGGCGGGTCTCGTGATGGTGGCGATCTCGGTCAACATCAAGGAGATCCTCGCTTTTCCCGGGCTCACGGCCCGGGCGGCCGCGGCGATCGGGTCCCTCGTACTGGTCGTGGTGACGGCAGCCTTGATCCTGGTGCCGGGGCAGCCCGCGGCGCTGCTCGGCGCCGAGGTGCTCGTCGCCGGCGTGCCCGTGATCGTGCTGCACGCTGTCTCCCTGCGTCTTCGGAGGCGTGACAGCGAGGGCCAGGGGCATCCCTTGGCACTCTCCGTGGCGCTGGCGGCCCTGCAGTTGCTCCCCGTGATGGTGGGTGCTCTGCTCCTGGTCCTCGCCGGCGTCGGTGCGGGACTCTATAGTGCGGTTCTCTCCAGTGCGGGTCTCTCCAGCGCGGGTCTCTCCAGCGCGGGTATGTACTGCCTGGCGGCCGGCGTGGTGCTGACCGTGATCGGCTCGATGCTCGACGCCTGGGTCCTCATGGTGGAGATCCTCCGTTAGCCTGCCCCTCCCCCTCGCTCCCACCTCGCGAACCGTGAGTTAAGCACCGCACTTTCGCGATTTTGGGTGCTTTTCTCACGGTTCGCGGATGGGTCGGGTGGGGTGTGGGGGCGTGCGGGGGCAGTGTCGGTGGTAGGTGAGACGATCTCATTATGAGTAACCCCGACCAGGCACTACCGCCCGCTCCGGATGATGACCACTACTCTCCGGGGTCCGCTCCACCTGGCAACACCCCCGCCCCCGCCGACCCGACGCAAGCTGGGTCGGCGGAGTCCCCCGCAGCTGAACCGGCACTCGAGCCGGCCGGACTCGAGTCCACCGCGGCCGGGCCTACACCGGCGGGGCCCGCACCGGCGGGGCCCGCACCGGCGGGGCCCGAACCGGCAGGGCGTGAGGCTTATGTCCCCAATCCGACCTTGGATGAGCGGGTCTGTTCGGAGCTGGCTCGCCGCACCGAGCTGATCGCGGCCGAGGCCCGGGCCATCGCCCACGCTCAGGCCCGGCAGGCCGAGTTCCTCGTCGAGCTGCAGAGCTGGAGCGAGGACCCGCAGGTGTCCTCCCGGCTGCACGGCAACCCGGAGAGCATCCGGTTGGCCGACGTGAACGCGGCCAGCATGACCGAGGATCAGGCCCGCGCGGCCTTCTATGGCCGGTGGGAGGACCGGGACGTGGCCCGGCGCACGATCGTGAGTGAGACCGCCTGCCTGCTGCGGATGGCCGAACGCACGGTGGAACACCTGATGGAGCAGTCACTCTGGCTGCTGTCGGCCCCGGCAACCTTCCACGCCCTCTCCAACGGCGAGATCAGCTACCGGCACGCCACCGTGCTCATCGACCAGATGCGCACCCTGCCCATCGACGACCAGGAAGCCTTCGAGGACAAGGTCCTGCCGGACGCGAAACGACTCCCGGTGGCCCGGTTCACGGACAGGGCCCGCCGACTCCGGGAGCGGTTGCACCCGGAGTCCATCGTGACCCGCACCACCAACGCCCTGGCCGAGAGGCGCACCCGGTGGGAGGCAGCCCCGGACGGGATGGGCTGGTTGCACTGGTACGGCACCGCCCACGACACCAAAGCCGCCTACACCCGGATCAACACCATGGCCGTGAAACTGAATAAACTCGGCGACCCCACCCGGGCCGGCGACGCGGCCGGGAAAGCCGGCGCCGACGCTGGCGCCGACGTGAACGCGGCGGCGGACGCGAGCGCAGGGAACGGCACGGCGGCGAACGCGGGGACCGGCGCGACGGCAGATGCGGCAGCTGACGAGGAGGAGACGAAACGCACCCTCGATCAACTCCGCGCCGACATCACCCGGGCCCTCCTGCTGGACGGCATCACCCCCGACGGGATGGGCGCCGGGATCCGCGGCACGGTCATGATCACCGTGCCCGTGCTCACCCTGCTCGGCCTGGACGAGGAACCCGCCACCCTCGAAGGCTACGGCCCCATCTCCCCCGAGATGGCCCGACAGATCGCCGGACACGCCCCCAGCTTCACCCGACTACTCACCCACCCCGAAACCGGAGTCGTGCTCTCCCTGGGCAAAACCCAACACAAGAACACCACAGCCATGAAGAAGTGGCTGAGGGTGCGCGACGAAACCTGCCGATTCCCCGGCTGCTCCCGGCCCGCGGTCACCAGCGACATCGACCACACCCACGACTGGGCCGACGGCGGCACGACCGACTGCGACAACCTCGCCCATCTCTGCGAACCCCACCACCGACTCAAACACCTCACCCACTGGCGCGTCACTCAACAACCCGGCGGGATCCTGCTCTGGACCTCCCCAGGCAAACGCAGCTACCGCACCGACCCCGCCAACCCCATGGGACCACCCCGACCCCAACCACCGGTCGTGGGCCCGAAAACCCGGAAACGACCCCCGGAGGATAGCTACCTGATGCCTCCCCGGCACCGGCCAACCCGGACACCCACACCACCGGTCCCCGACAACCCGCCGTTCTGACCCGCCCCGACCCGTCGGCTCACGATGTCCACTGCGACGGGCTGAGCACAAGACGACACGGTCGACCGAGGCCGGTGACCCAGCGGGGCGGACTCGGTGGGGCAGACCCGATGAGGCAGACCCGATGAGGCAGCCTAGGTGAGGCAGTAGGGCCCCAGGAGGCTTTTCAGTTCGCCGAAGAGGTCGGCGGTCACCGTTACCCGGCTTGGCAGCTCGAAGACGCGAGCGGTGTCGCCCTTGATCAACTTGAGGCGCACCTCCGAGGTTCCGCCGTGCCGTTTGAGCACCTCGCCCAGTTGGGTGACCGTCTCCGTGGTGGCGCGGGCCTCGAAAAGCGTGATCGAGAGGGTTCCGTGGTCGGATGCCTGCCCGAGTTCGGGCGCGAAGATGCTGTACGCGTGCAGGTTCATGCCGTCGTCGCGGAGGCTCACCCGACCGCGAACCACCACGACGGAGTCGCTGACGAGGTCCAGGGAGAACTCCTGGTACGCCTTGCCCATGAACATGACATCGATTTCGCCGCCGAAGTCCTCGACCGAGATGATGCCGTACTGGTTGCCGGACTTCTTGGCGATCCGGTGCTGCACATTGGTGATGAGCCCGGCCACGGTGACGGTGTCGGCATCCTGGGTGTGCTCTGAGCTGATCAGGTCGGTGATGGTGGTGCTGGCGTGCTTGGCCAGCGGGATCTCCAGGCCGGCCAGAGGATGGTCGGAGACGTAGAGTCCGAGCATGTCGCGCTCGAGCGCCAGCTTCTCCTTCTTGCTCCACTCCGGCCGCTCGGGTACTTGCTCGGTCTCCTGAGGATCGTCGAACAGGCTGTCGAAGTCGAAGCCGACCATGCCGTGCGACTCGTCGCGCTTGATCTTGACGGCGGAGTCGACAGCGCCTTCATGGATTTCGAACATGGCCCGGCGGGTGGCACCCAGAGAGTCGAAGGCGCCGGATTTGATCAGCGATTCCACCGTGCGCTTGTTGGTGACCTGCAGCGGAACCTTGCGCAGGAAGTCGTGGAAGGACTCGAAGTCACCCTTCTCGGTGCGAGCGGCCCGGATCGACTCGACCACGTTGAAGCCGACGTTGCGCACGGCGCCCAGGCCGAACCGGATGTCGGTGCCGACGGCGGCGAAGAAGCCGATCGACTCGTTGACGTCCGGCGGAAGTACCTGGATGCCCATGCGACGGCACTCGTTGAGGTAGAGCGCGAGCTTGTCCCTGGCGTCACCGACGCTGGTCAGCAGCGCCGCCATGTACTCGGCCGGGTAGTGCGCCTTGAGATACGCGGTCCAGTAGCTCAGCACGCCGTACGCGGCCGAGTGCGCCTTGTTGAAGGCGTAATCCGAGAACGGTAGAAGGATGTTCCACACGGTGGTAACGGCTTCCATCGAGTAGCCGTTGGCCATCATTCCGCCGGAGAAGCCCTCGAACTGCTTGTCCAGTTCGGACTTCTTCTTCTTGCCCATCGCGCGGCGCAGGAGGTCGGCCTGGCCGAGGCTGAAGCCGGCCAGCTTCTGCGCGATCGACATCACCTGCTCCTGGTAGACGATGAGTCCGTAGGTGCCGCCGATGATGTCCTCGAGCGGCTCTTCGAGCTCCTTGTGGATCGGGATGATCTCCTGCTGGCCGGTCTTGCGCAGGGCGTAGTTGGTGTGCGAGTTCGCCCCCATGGGGCCGGGTCGGTACAGCGCGATGACGGCCGAGATGTCTTCGAAGTTGTCGGGCTTCATGCTGCGCAGCAGCGCGCGCATCGGGCCGCCGTCGAGTTGGAACACGCCGAGGGTGTCACCGCGGGCGAGCAGTTCGTAGGCGAGTGGGTCGTCCAGGCCGAGGTCTTCGAGCACCGGGCGATGCCCACGGTTGGCATCGATGTTGTCGAGGGTGTCGTCGATGATGGTGAGGTTGCGCAGCCCCAGGAAGTCCATCTTGATCAGGCCCAGGCTCTCGCAGGCCGGGTAGTCGAATTGCGTGACGATCTGGCCGTCGGCCTCACGGCGCATGATCGGGATGATGTCGATCAGCGGGTCGGACGACATGATGACACCGGCCGCGTGCACACCCCACTGGCGCTTGAGGTTCTCGATGCCCAGCGCGGTGTCGAAGACCGTGCGAGCCTCGGCATCCGTTTCGATGACGGCCCGGAAGTCACCGGCCTCACGGTACCGCGGGTGGTCCTTGTCGAACATTCCGGTCAGCGGCATGTCCTTGCCCATGATGGGCTGCGGCATGGCCTTGGTGAGCTTGTCGCCCATGCCGAACGGGAAGCCGAGCACCCGGCTGGAGTCCTTCAGGGCTTGCTTGGCCTTGATGGTGCCGTAGGTGACGATCTGCGCAACGCGCTCCGAGCCGTATTTCTCGGTGACGTAGTGAATGACCTCGCCGCGGCGACGATCGTCGAAGTCGACGTCGAAGTCGGGCATGGAGACCCGGTCGGGGTTCAGGAACCGCTCGAAGATCAGCCCGTGCACCAGCGGGTCGAGGTCGGTGATGCCCATCGCGTATGCGACCATCGAACCGGCGCCAGAACCACGGCCGGGGCCGACCCGGATGCCGTTGTCCTTGGACCAGCTGATGAAGTCGGCGACGACCAGGAAGTAGCCGGGGAAGCCCATTTGGGTGATGACGCCGACCTCGTAGTCGGCTTGTTTCCGCACGGCCGCTGTGACGCCGTTCGGGTACCGGCGGATCAGGCCGAGCTCGGTCTCCTTGATGAACCAGCTTTCCTCGTTCTCCCCCTCCGGGGTGGGGAAGCGGGGCATGTAGTTGGCCTGGGTGTTGAACTTGACGTCGCAGCGCTCGGCGATGAGCAGCGTGTTGTCGCAGGCCTCGGGGTTGTCCCTGAACAGGTGGCGCATTTCGGCGGCGGTCTTGAGGTAGAACTCGTTCGAGTCGAACTTGAACCGGTTCGGGTCGTCGAGGGTGGAGGCCGACTGCACGCAGAGCAGGGCGGCGTGCGCCGTGGCATCGTGCGCGTGGGTGTAGTGCAGGTCGTTGGTGGCCACCAGGGGCAGGTCGAGTTCTTTGGCCAGCTTGAGCAGGTCGGTCATGGTGCGGCGCTCGATGTCGATGCCGTGGTCCATGATCTCGCAGTAGAAGTTGTCTTTGCCGAAGATGTCGCGCAGCTCCCCCGCGGCCTGCCTGGCCTCGTCGTACTGGCCGAGCCGCAGCCGGGTCTGCACCTCGCCGCCGACGCATCCGGTCGTGCCGATCAGGCCCTTGGAGTAGGTGCTGAGCAGTTCACGGTCCATGCGGGGCTTGAAGTAGTAGCCCTCGAGGGAGGCGAGGGAGGACAGCCTGAACAGGTTGTGCATGCCCTCGGTGTTCTCCGAGAGCAGGGTCATGTGGGTGTACGCGCCGCTGCCACCGACGTCGTCGCGGTTCTGGGCGTTGGTACCCCACTTGACCCGGGTCTTGTCCCGACGGTCGGTGCCCGGCGTGATGTACGCCTCGGTGCCGATGATCGGCTTGATGCCGGCGTCGGTGGCCGTCTTCCAGAAGTCGAATGCCCCGAACACGTTGCCGTGGTCGGTGACGGCGATGGCCGGCATCTTCTGTTCGGCGGCGGCGGCGATCAAGGGTTTCACCCGTGCGGCACCGTCGAGCATGGAGTACTCGCTGTGCACGTGAAGGTGGACGAACGAATCATTCTGCGACGACACTACTGCTCCAGCTGCTCTGGGGTTTGTCTGATGAAGAAGGAGGGGTGCTGGTATTCCAGCCTAAGCGCCAGGAGGCGACCCTGCTCTGATCAACGCGGCCCAATCGATCAACGCGGCCTCATCGATCAACGCGGCCTAATCGCCACGCAGGATGCGCAGGGCGTTGGCCAGGTCGTCCGGGTACTCGGCGTTGAAGGTGACCCACTCGCGGCTGGATGGGTGCTCGAACGAGAGCTGCTTGGCGACCAGCCATTGGCGGGTCAGTCCCAGCCGGGCGGTGATCTTTGCATCGGCGCCGTACATGGCGTCACCCACGCACGGATGCCGCTGGGCGGCCATGTGAACCCGGATCTGGTGGGTTCGGCCGGTTTCGAGGTGAACCTCGAGGAGTGACGCCGACGGGAATGCTTCGAGCGTCTCGTAATGCGTGACGGAGTCCTTGCCTCCTGCGATCACGGCGAACTTCCAGTCAGAGCGCGGGTGGCGTCCGATCGGTGCGTCGATGGTGCCACTGGACGGGTCTGGGTGGCCCTGCACGACGGCGTGGTAGATCTTGTCGACCTCCCGGTCGTGGAATGCCCGCTTGAGGTACGTGTAGGCGTTCTCGGACTTCGCGACGACCATCAGGCCGCTGGTGCCCACGTCGAGGCGGTGCACGATGCCCGCGCGCTCAGAGGCCCCGGAAGTGGCGATTCGGTAGCCGGCGGCGGCGAGGGCGCCGAGTACCGTCGGACCGGTCCAGCCGACGCTGGGGTGGGCGGCGACGCCGGAGGGCTTGTTCACCACGACGATGTCGTCATCATCATGCACGATGGTGAGGTCGGGTACCGCGATGGGCACGATCACGAGGTCCTGCTTCGGCGCCCAGCTCACGTCGAGCCAGGCCCCAGCGCGCAGCTTGTCCGATTTGCCGACGACAACGCCGTCCTGGGTGACGCCGTCGGACTCGGCGATCTCGGCTGCGAAGCTGCGCGAAAAGCCGAACAGCTTGGCGATGCCCGCGTCGACGCGGACACCGTCCAGGCCGTCGGGCAGGGGAAGGGCTCGGTTTTCCATGTTGCCGTTCAGTTGGGGGTGACGAGAGGAGCGGGGCCGTCAGCGACGTCGATCCCAGCGGCGGGCTCGGGGGCATCCCGTGCAGGTGCCGTGGTGCGACGGCCATCGAGGCCGATACCGCGCAGCGTGAGGAACATGAACAGAAGCATGCTCACTACGATGCAGGAGTCTGCAATGTTGTAGATGGCCGGCATCATCCAGGGGGTGTAGATGAAGTCGACGACGTGTCCGAGGCCGAAGCTTGGCTCGCGGAACAGTCGGTCGGTCAGGTTGCCGAGCACGCCGCCGAGCAGGAGACCGAAAACGATCGCCCAGGGGCTTGAGCGGATGCGCGGGGCGAACCACACGACGAACACGACGACACCGGCCGCTATGAGTGAGAACACCCAGGTGAGGCCGGTGGCGAAGGAGAATGCCGCGCCGGGGTTCCGGATGAAGTGCAGTTGAAGCACGTCACCCAGAACCCGGGCGGTCTCGCCCTCGGTCATCGTAGAGACGACGAGGGCCTTGCTGATCTGATCGAGCGCATACCCGGCCACGGCCACAAGGGCCAGGACGAGCAGGGCGCGGTAACTGACCTTCGTCGGGTTGTTACGCGCCAAAGCCCTGGAAGCTCGCCTTCGGCGAGTTGCCCGAGTCCTTGCCCGCACCGGCGCCGACGGGCGACGCGGAGTCGAGGTCGCGAAGCTGACCCTCGATGTAGCTCTTCAGCTTCTGGCGGTACTCGCGCTCGAACGTGCGCAGTTCCTCGATCTTGTTCTCGAGGACCGAACGCTCCTTGTCGAGAATGTTGATCTGAGCGCGCTGCTTGGCTTCGGACTCCGCGATCACGCGGGCTGCCGTGGCGTGGCCCTCGGCGATCAGGGCGTCGCGCTTCTCGGCGCCTTCCTTGACGTGCTCCTCGTGCAGGCGGCGAGCCAGCTGCAGCAGGTTGGTCGTGCCGGCGGTCTCGTCGAGCGGCTCGGCGGCCGGGGCTGCGGCGACGGGCGCTGCGGCAACGGGCTCGGGCACAACGGCGACGGGCTCAGCGACGGGCTCGGGAGTGTTGACGGGCTCCGCGACCTTGGCAGGAGCCGCACTGGCCCCAGCAGCACCGGCAGCCGCGCCCTCGCCACCGGAGAGACGAGCCTTGAGCTCCTCGTTCTCCTGGGTCAGGCGTCGCAGCTCGACAACGACCTCGTCGAGGAAGTCGTCAACCTCGTCCTGGTCATATCCCTCGCGGAACTTGGTCGACTGGAACCTCTTGTTGACTACATCTTCCGGAGTTAGCGCCATGGCTTTCCACCTCAAAACTTAATTGCGAACAGTTGTATAAACGATTGAGCGAACACGTGCGTGCGACCAACTGGCCCGCGGTGTTGTACCGGGCCGGTTGGCCGTCATCGATCAAGAATACATGCCGAGGCCCTGATGAGGCTGCGGGTCAGAACCGAATCGCCGTAATCCACATGCCGATGATGCAGCAGAGCATCGTCAGGCTCCAGCCGAAGTCGAACGCGATCGGGCCGACGCGGAGCGGCGGGAAGATGCGACGAAAGAAGTTGATCGGTGGGTCGGTGAGCGTGTAGACGACTTCGATGAGCACGAGGACGAACCCGTGCGGTCGCCATGACCTGTTGATCCCCCGCACGAGGTCGACGATGAATCGACCCCACATCACGAAGAAGTAGAGAAGCAGGCAGTAGTAGGCGATCCCGAGGACCAGGTTGACTACGGACACGTCGGGTTAGGACTGGGCGAAGAAGGAGGAATCGGTGTCCCCCTCCTCAGCGGCGTTGTCGCCGGAGATCACGACGTGCGACGGCGACAGCAGGAACACCTTGGCCGTGACGCGCTCGATCTTGCCGTAGAGGCCCTGGGACAGGCCGCTGGCGAAGTCGATGAGACGGCGAGCGTCTGCATCACTCATCTGGGACAGGTTGATGATGACCGGGATGCCCTCACGGAAGGACTCGGCGATCACCTGGGCGTCGCGGTACTGACGCGGGTGGACGGTGAGGATCTCGTTCATTTCAGACACGACAACATTCTTGGGGGTGGAGGTCTTGTGCAACGGCGTGACCGGTGCGCGGCCAGACGTGTGCGATCCGTTCGCCGGGGTGGCGTGGGACGACGCGGCATGGGCTGACTGGGTGGGGAGAGTGGAGACGGGAGCCGCTGCGGGCGCCTCATATTCCAGCTCTTCGTCTGCCAGACCCAGGTAGACCATGGTTTTCTTGAGCGGGTTGGACATCTCGACCTCCGTGTTGGTATTACGACGTTTTCAGATTAACCGCTGCCGGGCGATTCCCGGTGATTGCGGTGCCAATTCGCAGGTGTGTCGCGCCTTCGGCGATGGCGGCCGCGTAGTCCTGGGACATGCCCATCGACAGATAATGGGCGTCGGGGGCAATGGCGCGCATTTGGGACCCCAGCTCGCTGACCAGGGCGAATGAGCGCTTCGGATCCGCGCCGAGCGGTGCGACAGCCATCAGCCCGAGCAGCCGGAGACCCGGGGCCGCGAGGACGCGTTCCACCAGCGGCGCGAGGTCGGGAATCGACACCCCACCCCTGGCCGGGTCCTCGGTGAGGTTTACCTGCACGAAACAGTCCAGCGCTGAAATTTCCGGCACCGAACCATCCGGCACTGAATTATCCGGCACCGACCCATCCGGCACCGAGCCATCCAGCGCCGAACTGGCCAGGCCGGTCACAAGCGAGGCCCGGTCCACGGAGTGGATGACCGAGGCGTACGAACGAATCTGCCGGGCCTTCTTGCCCTGCACCTGGCCGACGAAATGCCATCGGATGCCGGATCCGGCCAGATCTGTGGCCTTGGCCTGCGCCTCCTGGTGCCGGCTCTCACCGAAGTCGCGCACGCCGAGCTCGAGGAGCTCACGCACCAGCTCGATCGGCTGGAATTTTGTCACCACCACTGTGGTGATGTCGTCCACCGACCGGCCGGCGAGCCGTGCGGCGTCGGCGATGCCGCCGCGCACGTCCGCCAGCCGTTGCGAGAGATCCGGATCGGTCATTACTTCAGGAAATCGGGGATGTCCAGGTCGTCCGAATCGTCCTCGAAGGCCGGGTCGGCTACCGGAGTGCTTGCCGCGGGGTCGCTCGACCAGACCGAACCGGTGGGCTCGGCGATCGGGGAACTGTCGGATGCGGCTGCGGCGCCTGCGATGGCGCCCGTGGCTCCACCGGAGACCCCGGCGGCCACACCGGCGGCGACGAGGTCGGAGCGACGAACCTCGGCCACCTTGGCGCCGGGCTCACCGCCGTCGAATCCTGCGGCGATGACGGTGACGCGCACCTCGTCACCCAGGGTGTCGTCGATGACGGCACCGAAGATGATGTTGGCTTCGGGGTGAACGGCTTCCTGCACCAGGCGGGCCGCGTCGTTGATCTCGAAGATGCCGAGGTTGGAGCCACCTTGGATCGAGAGCAGCACACCGTGGGCGCCGTCGATGGACGCTTCGAGCAGCGGGGACGCCACGGCGAGTTCGGCGGCCTTGATGGCACGGTCAGCTCCCCGGGAGGAACCGATGCCCATCAGGGCGGAACCGGCGCCCTGCATGACCGACTTGACGTCGGCGAAGTCGAGGTTGATCAGGCCGGGGGTGGTGATCAGGTCGGTGATGCCCTGCACACCGGCGAGGAGCACCTGGTCTGCGGTGGCGAACGCCTCGAGCATGCTGATACCACGATCACTGATCTCCAGCAGGCGGTCGTTCGGCACAACGATGAGGGTGTCGACCTCGTTCTTGAGCGAGGCGACCCCTGTCTCGGCCTGGGCCTGGCGACGCTTGCCCTCGAAGCCGAACGGCTTGGTGACAACACCGATGGTCAGGGCGCCGATGGACTTGGCGATCCTGGCCACGACGGGAGCCCCGCCGGTGCCGGTTCCACCACCCTCGCCTGCGGTGACGAAGACCATGTCGGCTCCGGCCAGCGCCTCTTCGATTTCCTCGGCGTGGTCCTCGGCGGCACGACGGCCGACCTCGGGGTCTGCTCCGGCGCCGAGACCTCGGGTGAGGTCGCGGCCGACGTCGAGCTTGACGTCTGCATCGCTCATCAGGAGTGCCTGGGCATCCGTATTGATGGCGATGAATTCGACCCCTCGGAGGCCGAGCTCGATCATGCGGTTGACGGCGTTCACGCCGCCGCCGCCAATTCCAACAACCTTGATGACTGCTAGGTAGTTCTGATTAGTTGACACGTCCGGCCTCCGGTGGAACCCTAAACCTCTAGTCGAGGCTTAAAGTTATGCTGAGTATGCAATTCCTAAACTCGAAGTTAGGTGCCACCGGGAGCGCCTTGGGGAGGCGCGCCCGCGTGTCGGAAATACCCAGTCGGATCTCAGCGAACGACGGCGCTGTCCGGCGAGGAGACATCGTATTCGGTCACGCTTCCGACGGGGTGGCTCACGAGCAACGCGGCCAGCACGACGGCCTTGTACTCGCTTCGTTCCGCGTTGCCCCAGACCACGCGGGCTCCCCCGCCCAGGGTGAGCGCGACGTCGTCCTTGGTGGCGGCGGTGACGGTGTCCAGCTGGCCGCGGATGCCTTCCGGCAACGCCCCAACGACGGCGATGGCGGCCTGGAAGCCTGCACCGCTGGCGCCGCCGGCGGAGTCGATCCGAGGATAGCCCTCCGGGCGGTCTGGCCCGCTCTGGATGACCACACCGGCGGCGTCGACAAGGTCGAAGCCGGCGGTGGAGGTTATCGCGCCAACGGGTTCGCGTTCGACGATGCGCACTACGAGGGTGTCCGGGGGCCTGCTCTCGGTGACATAACTCCGAATCAGGCTGAATTCGCTGAGCTGTTTCTTCACCTCGGTCAGGTCCAGCAAGGGCAACGGGGTGCCCAATTGTCCGTCGAGGGCCTGGGCCACGTCGGCCGCAGGGATCCGGTTGGTGCCGGTGATCTCGATCGTGCGCAACGCCATCAGCGGCGAGAAGACGCCGACGAGGACGAAGGCCACGAGGGCGACTACTGCACCGGCCGCGGCGATCCACAGGTTGCGGCGATGCCGGGACCTGGACGTGAAGCGTCGCACCTCGCTGCGTTCGTACTGCTTGCGGGCGCGCCGCGCGGCGCGCAGCCGACCGCGAGCCGCACGCGCGGTCAGCGGAGCGTCCGGCGCCTCCGCCGTCTCCTGGGCATCTGACTGCCGGGCCGTGGTTTTTCGGGCCCTCGGTTTCCGGGCCTTCGTGTTCGGGGCATTCGTCGGCGGGGCATTCGTCGGCGTGGCATTCGTCGGCGGGGCATTCGTGGGCGTGGTCTGCTGTGGGGTCTTCGTCGCCTTCCGGGCCTGTGGCCGGTCTCCTGCTGCGGGGGCGGAGGCAGAGGTGCCGGCGGCGGTCGGCAGCACTATCGGCTCGGTCACGGCCTCAGGCTCGGCACGGGAGGGCGCGGCCGTGCGGGCGGAAGCGTTTGCCGCTGCAAGCCGGTTTGAACCGCGCACGGGTTTCTGGCGCGGCGCCGGTGCGGGCGGCGGCGGCCCGGAGGGCTGTGCTGCCGCCGAAGGCGCCGGGGGCCCTGCGGGACGTTTCATGCCCGAACGCCGGGGAGGTCCGTCATCCGCGCGTCCTCGCCGAGGACTCTTCGGCGAGGGATTCGAGCAGCTGCGGCACGATGCGGTAAACGTCTCCACAGCCGAGCGTCACGACGAAGTCGCCGTCCCTGGCTATGGTGCCGAGGTAGTCAGCGGCATCCTGCCATTCGGGGATGTAGGCGACGTGGGTCGGGTCCTGGAAACGCTCGGAGACCAGCGCACCGGTCACCCCGGGTTCGGGGTCTTCGCGGGCTCCGTAGACCGCGAGCACGATGGTCTCGTCGGCGTACTTCTCCAGGGTGTCAGCGAATTCCTGAGCGAACAGCCGGGTGCGGCTGTAGAGGTGCGGCTGGTGCACGGCGATGATCCGGCCTGAGCCGACCACTGTGCGGGCGGCGGAGAGCGCTGCCGCCACTTCGGTGGGGTGGTGGGCGTAGTCGTCGTAGACGCTCACGCCGCGCACGGTGCCGTGCAATTCGAACCGGCGCTCGGTTCCGCCGAACGCCGCGATCGCCTCGAGGGAGGAGGCCGGGTCGAAGCCCAGGCCCACGAGCACGGCGAAGGCGCCGGCGGCATTGATCGCATTGTGCCGGCCGGGGATGCGCAGGGTGGCCGAGTAGTCGACCCCGTCCCAGTTCACGGTGAAGCTCACGGGGCCTGCGGTGCCGATGGAGTGCACCCGGGCTGTGGCACCTTCTGCTTCGCCGAAGGTGATGATGCGCTTGTCGGAGAGCCGTTCGGTGACGTGGACAGCTCCGGGGTCGTCGGAGGAGACCACCACGAATTCGTCGGCGTTCTGCGCGAATTCGACGAATGCCGCCTCGAAGGCCTCGAGCGAGCCGTAGTGGTCGAGGTGGTCCGGGTCGACGTTGGTGATCAGCGCGATACCGGTGTTGTAGAGCAGGAAGGAGCCGTCGGACTCGTCGGCCTCAACCACGAAGAGATCGTCGGCTCCGCTGCCGGCGCTGACGCCGAGGGATTCGATCACGCCGCCGTTGACGAAGCTGGGGTCCTGGCCGAGGCCGAGGAGCCCGGTGACGATCATGCCCGTGGAGGTGGTCTTGCCGTGCGCACCGGCCACTGAGACGAGCCGGTGCGAGCGGATCAGCCAGGCGAGGGCCTGGGACCTGTGCAGCACCGGCAGACCGCGTTCGGTGGCGAGCACGTATTCGGGGTTGTCCTGCCAGAGGGCGCCGGTGACGACCAGACTGTCGGCGTCGCCCACGTTGGCCGCGTCGTGGCCGATAGTGATGGTCGCCCCCAGCGCGCGTAGGGCCTGCACGTTGTCGGAGTCGCGCGAGTCGGAGCCGGTCACGGTGTGGCCGGCGGCGAGGAACAGACGGGCGATACCGCTCATCCCCGAGCCGCCGATACCCACGAAGTGCACAGTGCCGAGGTCTTCGGGAACTATCAGGGTCAGGTCTGGCTTGATCACGTGTGCGTCTTTCTGGCTGGCGGTGCGCGGGTGAAGCTGTTAGGGCGGTGCTGCGGGTGCTGCGAGCGGTTCGGGTCTGGCGTCAACGTTACGCGGAGTGCGGTGCCGTTGCACCCGGCGCAGCACCCGGCTCAGCACCGGGCGCCGCACCGGACGCCTCATCGACGAGCTCGAGTGTGCGCGCGGTGCCGTCAAGCACCCCGGCGGAGAGGGCGGCGGCGCTCATGTCGTGAATGCGCCGGGGTTCGGCCAGCACCGGCAGCAGCTCGGCTCGGATCCAGCCGGGCAGGAAGTCGGCGTCGTCGACGAGGATGCCGCCGCCGCCGGCCACGACGTCGGCGGCGTTGAACCGCTGTTCGCCGTTGCCGACCGGGTATGGCACGAACGCCGCGGGGATCCCGAGGGCGCTGAGTTCGCTGACCGTTGCTGCTCCGGCGCGGGAGACGGCGAAGTCGGCGACGGAGAGCGCCAGGTCCATTCGGTCGCAATAGGCGATCATCCGGTAACCGGGCAGACGGGGGTCATCGACCTCCGCGGCGTTGCCGGTGATGTGCAGGACCTGCCAGCCGGACTCGGAGAGGACAGTGGCGGAATCCACAATGGTGCGGTTGATGCGACGGGCGCCAAGGGAGCCGCCGGTGACGAGCAGGACCGGTCGGTCGGAGTCGAGGCCGAAGAACTCCAGGCCGGCCGGCCTGGAGCCGGCCCGGTCGAGCGTTTCAATTTCCCGGCGCAGCGGCATGCCGACCACGCGGGCATGGCGGAGGCGCGTGCCGGGGAAGGCCACCCCGACCGACCGGGTCAGTGCGGCGCCGACCCGGTTGGCCAGCCCGGGCTTGGCGTTGGCTTCGTGGATCGCGATCGGCACGCCGGCCCGGCGCGCGGCCAGGTACGCCGGGGTGGCGACGTAGCCGCCGAAGCCGACGACGACGTCAACCCGGCGTTGGCGCAGAATGGCGGCGACGTCGTTGATGGCACGATTGAACTTCGGCAGGAAGCCGAGGGCGGCCCGGTTCGGCCGCCGGGGGAAGGGCAGCCGCGGGACTATCAGGAGTTCGTAGCCGCGCTCGGGAACCAGCCTGGACTCCAGTCCCTCCGCGGTGCCGAGCACGAGCACGGTCGCGGCGGGGTCGCGGAGTCTGAGCGCGTCGGCGACGGCGAGCAATGGATTGACATGGCCGGCGGTGCCGCCTCCGGCCAGCAGGTATGTCGTCATCTGGTGCTTCCTCGTTTCGGGGCGCCCGGCGCCGGAGCCAGGCGGGTGGGGACGGCCGGAGCCGGACGTGCGGGCGCAGCCGCGCGGCTCGTGGGCTCTTCGGCCAGGTTATGGTCGCTTCGGGCGAAGGACAGCACGACACCGATCGCCGCGAGGGTGGTCAGCAGAGCCGTGCCACCGGCGGAGATCAACGGGAGCGGCACGCCGAGCACCGGGAGCACGCCGAGCACCACACCGATGTTGACCAGGGCCTGGCCGATGATCCAGACCATGACGGCCGAGGTGGTCACCTTGATCTGCATGTTGGCGGTACCGCGCATGATGCGGATGAACGCGAAGGCGAGAAGGACGAACATCAGCAGCACAACGACGGCGCCGATCAGGCCGAGCTCTTCACCGATGATGGCGAAGATGTAGTCGTTGTCCGCGGCCGGCAACCATGACCACTTGGCCTTGGAGTTGCCCAGGCCCGCGCCGAACACTCCCCCGTTGGCCAAGGCCCACGTGCCGTGCAGGGGTTGCCAGCAGGCAGCCGAGATCGTGCCGTTCAGCTCGTCGCAGCCGTCGACGGCGAAGCTCAGGATGCGGGTCATCCGGTTTTCGCTGCTGATCGCGAGCAGGCCGCCGGCGACCACGCCGATGCCCAGCGGCAGGGCGAGCATCCGCAGCCGCACACCGGCGAAGAACAGCGCTCCGAACAGGATCCCGGCCATGATGATCACGGTTCCGAGGTCACCGCCGATCATCACCAGCATGACCGAGCCGCCGCCCACGCCGAACACCGGGATGTAGACGTGGCGCCAGTCGTCGAGCTTGTCCTGCTTTTGCGCCAGGATCACGCCGAGCCAGATCACCAGGGCGACCTTGATGGCCTCTGAGGGCTGGAACTGCACCCCGCCGATGGAGAGCCAGTTGGTGTTTCCAGCGACGGTGACGCCCAGCGGGGTGAAGATCACCAGACATTGGAAGAAGCAGGACACGGCCAGGGCCGGCCAGGCGACGCGCTTCCAGAAGGTCACGGGCAACCGGCTGATCACCAGCATCAGCGGGATACCCAGGACCGCGAAGATGCCCTGCCGGAACAAGCCGCCGTAGAAACCGGCGTCCTCCAGGTAGGAGTCCACCGACGAGGAGGACAACACCATGACCAGGCCGAAGAGCACCAGGAAGAGCGTCGTGCCCAAAAGGAGCAGGTAGTTCGTCGATTCGGCGCGGAAGACCTTGCCGAGGTTGATCCGGGTCAGGTTGCTGCCGCGCTGGTTGTCGCCGTGCTCAGGCACCCGGGTACGAGGACGGATCTTCATGCGACCCACCTCCCAAATAATCGTGTACGGCCTGGGCGAACATCGCCCCGCGTTCCGCATAACTCGCGAACTGGTCCATGGATGCCGCGGCCGGCGCCAGCAGGACCACGTCACCGGCCTCGGCCAGGGACGCGGCCATATCGACGGCGGACGGCATGACCTGTCCAGTGTCATCTGAGTCGATCTCGAATACGCGCAGGGCCGGGGCGTGTCGCCGGAATGCGGCAAGGACTTCCGCCCGCTCGACCCCGATCACCACGGCACCGCGCAGCCGACCGGCGTGCCGGGCGACGAGGTCGCCGATGTCGACTCCCTTGAGCAGACCACCCACCAACCAGACGACGGAGTCGAACGCCGCGAGCGACGCGTCAGCCGCATGCGGGTTGGTGGCCTTCGAATCGTCGATCCAGCTGATGCCGTCGTGGGTCGCGATGACCTCGATCCGGTGCGCGTCCAGCCTGAAGGTGGCCAGGGCCGCGCGGATCGCGTCCGGCGGCACGTCGAAGGACCTGGCCAATGCGGCGGCGGCCAGGATGTTGGCGACCACGTGCGGTGCGGCGAGGCCGACGGCGACGAGGTCGGCGACCGTGGTGAGTTCGATGGCACTGTCGAAGCGGTCCTCGAGGAACGCACGATCGCAGAGGATCCCGTCGACGATGCCCAGGTCGCTGGGCCCTGGCACGCCAAGGCCGAAGCCGATCGCCCGGGCACCGTCACTGACGTCGGCGTCCTCGACCATGCGCATGGTGGCGAGGTCGGCCTTGTTGTAGACGCAGGCCACAGTGGTGTTGGCGTAGACCTTCGCCTTCGCGTCGCGGTACGCGAGCGCTGAACCATGCCAGTCGATGTGGTCGTCGGCGATGTTGAGGCAGACGGTGGAGACCGGCACGAGGGCGCCGGGGCCGCTCAGCGGCAGGTGGTGCAGCTGGTAGCTGGAGAGTTCGACGACGAGAACATCCCAGCCCTGCGGGTCGCGGATCGCGTCGAGCACGGGAACACCGATGTTCCCGCACGGTGCGACGCGGTGCCCGCCGGCGGCGATCATCGTCGCGGCGAGCTGCACTGTCGTGGTCTTGCCGTTGGTGCCGGTCACCAGGATCCAGGGTGCCGCGGGTCCGACCTTGTCGCGTAACCGCCAGGCCAGCTCGATGTCGCCCCAGACCGGGATGGCGTGACTGGCGGCCCACTGGAGCAGCGGATGGTCGGGGTGGAAGCCAGGGGAGACGATGATCAGCTCGGGGTCGTGGGAGACCAGCGCGTCAGGCGCCGCGTCCAGATCGGCGGTGACCAGGGGCACACCGAGCACCTGGAGCAGGCGGGCCCTGTCGTCGGGGGCCCGGCCGGCCACGACGAGGACGTCGGCACCGAGTTCGGCCAGGGTGTCCGCCGCGGCGAAACCCGTCATGCCCAGACCGAGGACGGCCACGCTGAGGCCCCTCCAGTCCGAGTGCCAGCTGGTCAGGGTGTCTAACCGGCGGTGCCGGTCCGGGGCTTGGCGGGGTGGGTCGAAGGAATGGGCGCCCATCAGCGGGCCACCCGGGCCAGCCACTCGAGGTAGAACGTTCCGACGCCGGCAGCCACGAGCAGCCCGCCGATGATCCAGAATCGCACCACGACGGTGACCTCTGCCCAGCCCTTGAGTTCGAAATGGTGATGGATCGGGCTCATCAGGAAGATCCGCTTGCCCCGGGTGACCTTGAAGTACGCGCGCTGCACGATGACCGAACCTGCCTCGATCACGAAGAGGCCGCCGATGAGTACCAGCAGCAGTTCGGTGCGGCTGAGGATCGCCAGCGCGGCCAGCGCGCCGCCCAGGCCGAGCGAGCCGGTGTCGCCGAGGAAGATCTTGGCCGGCGATGTGTTCCACCAGAGGAAGCCGATGAGGCCGCCGACGATAGCCGCGGCCACGATGGCCAGGTCGAAGGCTTCGGGCCCTGCATAGCACTTGTACATGTCCGCGATATCGGATCCGCCGGGGTTGCAGGACTGGTTGGACTGCCAGAACCCGATGATGATGTACGAGCCGATCGCGAACACCAGGGAACCGGTGGCGAGGCCGTCGAGGCCGTCGGTGACGTTGACCCCGTTGGATGCGGCGGCCACGATCAAGCAGATCCAGATGATGAACGCGGCGATCCCGATGAACGTGCCGAGCTTCATGAAGTCCAGTGGCAGGTCCCTGATGAACGAGATGTGCGTGGACGCCGGAGTCTGGCCGTACTTGTCCGGGAACTGCAGCGCCATCCACCCGAAGGCGCCGGCGACGACGACCTGCCCGGCGATCTTCTGCCAGCCGCCGAGGCCGAGGCTGCGTTGGTTGCGGGTCTTGAGGAAGTCGTCGAGGAACCCGACCAAGCCCAGCCCAACCATCATGAACAGCACCAGCAGCGGTGACGCCGTGAGCGGTCGCTGTTGCACCCACATCGCCAGGAAGTAGCTGATCAGGACGCCCACGATGATGATGATGCCACCCATGGTGGCGGTGCCCCGCTTGGCGTGGTGGCTCTTGGGTCCGTCGTCGCGGATGAACTGGCCCCAGCCCAGCTTGTGGAACAGCCGGATGAACAGCGGGGTCAGCGTCAGGGTGAAGACGAGGGACATCGCTCCGGCCAGCAGGAGGGCAATCACGAGTACAACTTTCCCAGTCGGTCGCCGAGGAATCGGAGTCCAGCTGAATTTGATGATTTGACGAGCACGGTGTCGCCAGGCTTGATGGTGTCGCGAAGCAGGTCGAAGGCCTCGTCCGCGGTGTCAACGTACGCCGATTCCCCGTCCCAGGAGCCCTCGTTGATGGTGCTGATGTGCATGCGACGGGCGGCACGGCCGACCACGATGAGCTGGGAGATGTTCAGGCGCACCGCGAGGAGCCCGATCCTGTCGTGTTCCTCGCCGGACAGCTCCCCCAGCTCGCTCATCTCACCGAGCACCGCGATGCTGCGCCCGCCGGGCTTCCGAATCTGGGCCAGGGTCTTGAGCGCCGCGGTCATCGAATCGGGACTGGCGTTGTAGGCGTCGTTGATGACGGTGACGTCGTCCCGACCACCGAGGACCTCCATGCGCCAGCGTTCGGCGACGCTAACTGATTCGAGGGCGCTGACGATGTCGTCGATAGGGACCCCGAGGGCGTCGGCGGCGGCGGCCGCCGCCAAGGCGTTCATCACGTGGTGCTCGCCGAGGACCCTGAAGGACACGGGACGGCTGGCGCCGTCCGGCAGGTGCAGGGTGAAGCTGGTGCCGGTGCGGCTGCCGTGGATCGCGGAGGCCCGCACGGTTGCGCCGTCGCTCTCACCGAACCACAGCACGCGGGCGGCGGTGACGGCGGCCATACCGGCCACCCGGTCGTCGTCGATGTTCAGGATCGCGATGTCGGTGGAGCCGAGGTCGGTGACCATCTCGGATTTGGCGCGAACGGTGGCTTCGATACCGCCGAACCCGCCGGCGTGGGCCAATCCCACCTTGAGCACGATGCCGATGTCGGGTCGGGCCATCCGCACCAGGCGGCGGATCTCGCCCTCGGCGCTTGCGCCCATCTCGGCGACGAGGAATCGGGTGTCCTTCGTGACTTCGAGCATGGTCAGTGGGGCGCCGACCTCGTTGTTGAACGAGGCGCGCGCGGCGACGGTGGGGCCGACGCGTTCGAGGATGGCACGCAGGAGGTTCTTGGTGGTGGTCTTGCCGTTGGATCCGGTGATACCGACGACCTGGAGGCGGCCCGCGGCACGGACCCGGGTGATCACTGCCGTGGCGAGGTCGCCCAGGGCGACGACGGCGTCGGGCACCAGCACCTGGGCCACAGGCAGATCCAGTACCCGTTCGACGATGATCACGACGGCGCCGCCGGTGACGGCGGCCGGCGCGAAGAGGTGACCGTCGGTCTCCTCCCCCGGCTTGGCGACGAAGATGTCGCCGGCGGTCACCTCACGGGAGTCCGTATGCACGGCTCCGCCGACGAGCGACTCGATGGTCAGGGCGTCAGGGGCCGACGGGTCGACGAGGTGCCCCGTGTACAGGTGCAGTGTGCCGTTCGTGGCGGCGGCGAT
Organism: Cryobacterium sp. SO1; assembly: GCF_004210215.2. NCBI lineage: Bacteria > Bacillati > Actinomycetota > Actinomycetes > Micrococcales > Microbacteriaceae > Cryobacterium > Cryobacterium sp. SO1. Next base: position 1,772,746 of record NZ_CP067394.1, on the reverse strand, counting down.
CTCTGCCAGGGTCAGGGCGATCATTACAGCCACCCGGCTTCCCGCAGGGCGAGTCGGGCGTCATCCCTGGCTGAATACGGGAGTTTCACTCCGGCTACCTCCTGGTAGTTCTCGTGGCCGGGCCCTGAGTAGAGCACGACATCGCCCTCCGCGGCCAACGATAGCGCGCGGCGGAAGGCTGTGGCGGGGTCGGGGACCTCGTAGAGTTCCCCCGCAGGCACGGCCTCGCGTGCCGCGGCGAGCAGGGTGGCCCTGATGGTGGCCGGGTCTTCGAACCGCGGATGGAAGTCCGTGATGACGACGGCATCCGCACCGCGGGCGGCTATGGCGCCCATGGCGGCGCGCTTGGTCTTATCCCGGTCGCCGTCGGCGCCGAAGACCATGATGATGCGCCCGGCGGTGGAGTCGCGGATCGCACCCAGGGTGTTGAGGAAGGCGTCCGGGCTGTGGCCGTAGTCGATGTAGACCAATGGGCCCCGGTCTCCGGAGATCAGTTCGGCGCGCCCAGGGATGTATGCGTCGATGCCGCCGTCGCGGGTGAGGGCATGTTCGATGGCGGCCAGGTCGAAGCCGCTCTCCACCAGCATCACGATGGCCAGGGCCGCGTTGGCGGCCATGTACCAGCCGAGCAGCGGCACCCGCGTCTGCAGCCGTCGGCCGTCGGGTCCGTCGAGGGTGAATTCGGTGAAGCGGGCACCGGCCTGCACGACGTTCATGCGCCAGTCCGCTTCGGCCGGCCGGCGGTCGGCGTCGGCCGAGCCGACCACGGGGTTGTTGGCGAGGGTGGTGACCGGGATCCGGCTCTCCGCAGCGATGCGGCGGCCCCACGCGGAGTCCACCGTGACCACTCCGCGGCGGGAACGGCCGGGCTGGAAGAGCTCCAGCTTGGACTGGAAGTACTCCTCCATGGACGCGTAGTCGTCGAGGTGGTCGTGGGAGAGGTTCGTGAAGCCCGCGACGTCGAAGACCAGGCCGTCGACCCGGTGGCGGGTGATCGCCTGGGCTGACACCTCGATACCCACGGCACGCACCTCGGCTTCGCGCATCCGGGCCAGGAGGGCGTGCAGTTCGCTGGCCTCCGGGGTGGTCAGGGAACTCGTCACGGCGACGTCGCCGATCCGGCGCTCGGCCGTTGAGGTGAGCCCCGCGACGACGCCGAGCTGGGTGAGGATGGCGAAAACCAGGTAGACGACACTGGTCTTGCCATTGGTGCCGGTGACGGCGAAGAGGTCCGCCGGGTTCTCGGCAGTGCGATGGATCCAACCGGCGACGTGGCCCAGCGCGGTACGGACGTCGACGGTGACCAGGATCGGCAGGCCGCAGCCCGCGGCCAGCAGCGCGCCGGCCTCGTCGGTCAGCACAGCGACGGCACCGGCTTCGCGGGCGGCCTGGGCATACGCGGCACCATGGCTCATCCGGCCGGGCACCCCGACGAACAGGTCGCCGGGTTGCACGGTGCGCGAGCTGAGGCTCACGCCGGTCAGTTCCCGGGTCGCGGTATCGCCGCGGGTGTCTAGCTCAAATTCATCGACCAGTCCGGACAACGATCGCGGGACCGGATGCTGAGGACGGAGAGCCGACGGTGCCGAATCGGTCACGAGGCTCACTTTCTTACCAGGTACCGGGGAGATCAGGCGCGGCGGCGCCCGAGGGAACTGCCCGGTACTTTTTCAGCACCTGACTCATGACCTCTTGAAAGACCGGAGCGGGTGCTGCTGACGAATTCATGTTAACAGGATCGGCCAGACTCACCGAAACGACGTACTGCGGATCGTCGGCCGGGGCGAAGCCGGACACCGACACCAGGTAGCCCGTGGAGTAGCCGCCGTTGCCGTCGGGCATCTGCGCCGTGCCGGTCTTGGCGGCCGCCCGGTATCCCGGGATCTTCCACGTGTCGGCCAGCCAGGCCTTCTGGTACACCATTTCGAGGATGTCCGCCGTGTCGCGCGCCGCTGAGGCCGAGACGACCTGGGTGCCCTCGGCTGCGGGAACCTCGGTGAGGGTGCCGTCTGCCGCGCGGCAGCCGGATACCAGCTGCACGGGCATCCGGACGCCGCCATTGGCGATGGTCTGGTAGATACTCGACACCTGCAGCGCCGTTGTGGTCAGACCCTGGCCGAACATGGTCGCGTATCCGGTCTGGTTGTCCCACTCGTCGGCCGGGTGCAGGATGCCGGGATCCTCGCCCGGGAAGCCGCTCTCGGTTTCGGTGCCGACACCGAACTTGGTCATGTAGTCGTAGCGCTGCTGGTCGTTCAGACGCTCGCCGAACTGCGACGTGCCCGTGTTGGACGACTCGATCAGCACCCCGGCGAGGGTGAGGCGCAGGTCGCCATGCGCCGAGCTGTCGTTGATGTTGGCGCCGTTCTCGGGCAGGTAGCGGTACGGGGCCACAACCTGCGACTCCGGCGTCGCCAGGCCCGCGTCGAGGACCGAGGCTGCGGTGAGGGCCTTGAATGTCGAACCAGGCTCATAAGAGGCTGTGAAGGCGCGTGAGCCGCGATCTTCGGGGTTGGTCGTGGCGTTGACGTCGTTCGGGTCGACACTGGGATAGTCGGCCACAGCGACGAGCTTGCCGGTCTTGACCTCTTGCACGACGACGTTGCCCCACGCCGCACCGGTCTTCTGGGCCTGTTCGGCGAGCACCTGCTGCACGAAGAATTGCAGGTCAGAGTCGATGGTGGTGATCACGTCGCTGCCGTTGACGGCGGACTCGGTGGCAACAGTGCTTTCCGGCAAACGCACGCCGTCGGCGCCGCGCTCGTAGGTTTCGATGCCGTTGTTGCTGGCGAGGCAGGAGTCTTCGCCGGCCTCAAGACCGGCCTGCGCCTCACCCTCCGACGAGACGAAGCCGACGATATTGCCTGCGACGGCACCGTTGGGGTAGACCCGGCCGGGGTTCTGGGTGAAGGTGAGCCAGGGGATCTCGAGCGCGTACAGCGCTCTGAACGCGTCAACGCCGACCTTCTTGGCGACGAGCGCGTAGTCGGACTTGGGGTTGTCGGCGAGGGAGTCGGTGATCAGGGCCTGGACCTGATCGGCGGACAGGCCGACGACAGCGCCGATTTCCGCGACGGACTGGGCCAGGGGAACTGACGTCTCGACCCCGTCGACGGTGCGGGTGAACGGTGAGGCGTTTTTGGGCGAGAGGGCCACGTCGTACCGCATCACGGTTCCGGCCAGAACGACGCCGTTGGCGTCGAGGATCTCGCCCCGCGAGCCGTACACGGTGCGCTCGACCGATCGGTTGCCGAGCGAGTCGGCACTGAGGGTCTCGGCCCGCACGAGCTGGATGTCGACAAGGCGCACCACGAACAGGCCGATGATGGCGAAGAGCACGACGACCGTGGCCGCGACCCTGCGTTTGCTGGACATGTTGGTTTTGGCCACGTGGTGGTCCTCCTGTATCGGACTGTACCGGCGTCTATCGAGTGGTCGGCGACGGCAGGCCGTCGGCTACCGTAACTGCTACAGGGGTTGTTCCGGCCGCAGGCGCGCCGGAGGCGACGCTGGCCCCCTGGCCGCCGGCGGGTACCTGGGTGACCAGCGGCACGCCGGTGAGCAGGGAGTTCGGGACCAGGCTGACGGCACCGGCCTGGCCGCCGCTGGCGGAGGTGGGAGCGCCGAGGACCGCGCCGTCGGAGAGCCGCAGGTAGGCCGGTGTGGAGTTGCTGACCATGCCGAGTGCTTCGGCGTTGGCCGCGAGGCTCTGCGGCGAGGACACCCGGATCAGGTCTTCGCTCACGCTGTCGGCTGTGCGGCCCAGTTCCACCTGGCTGGCGCGCAGGGCCGAGATCTCGTAGGCCCCCTGCGAGATCCCAACGCTCAGCAGCAGCTGGGCGATGACGATGGCGCCCACACAGGCTACGGCCGACAGTGCGTAGACGATCCGGGGACGCTTGTGCGTGCTCGGGCTGACGATCTCGATGTGACGGCGTTCGTCGGCGCCTGGGCGTTCGGTGAATTGGGGCCGCGCGTCAGCTGTCAGCACCCGGGCCAGGTTGTCGCTCATTCGGCTCTCCTCAGTCGTTCGGCGGCACGCAGGCGAACCGATGTTGCACGGGGGTTGATGGCTTTTTCTTCGTCGGATGCCAGTTCGGCGCCCCGGATCAGCAGGGTGAACAGCGGCTGGTGTTCCGGAAGCTCCACAGGCAGTCCCGCCGGGGCGCTGGAGGTCGACGCGGCGGCGAACATCCGCTTGACGATGCGGTCTTCGAGCGACTGGTAGGCCATCGAGACGATTCGGCCGCCGACGGCGACGGCTTCCATCGCGGCCGGGATAGCACGTTCGAGGACGGCCAGCTCCTGGTTGACCTCGATGCGCAGCGCCTGGAAGACCCGCTTGGCGGGGTGGCCCATTCGCTGAACGGCGACCGGGGTGACCTTGGTGATGACCTCGACGAGTTGGGCGGACCTGACGAAGGGAGTCGTTGTGCGCGCCTCAACGATCGCCTTGGCGTAGCGGCCGGCGAGCTTCTCTTCGCCATACTCCTGGAAGATGCGGCGAAGGTCGGCCTCGCTGTAATCGGCGAGGATCCGCTCGGCAGTGAGCGGAGAGGTGCTGTCCATGCGCATGTCCAGCGGGGCGTCCTTGGAGTAGGAGAAGCCTCGCTCGACCTGGTCGAGTTGCATGCTGGAGACTCCGAGGTCGAAGAGGATGCCCTGGACCTCGCTGATGCCGAGGCCGGCGAGGGCGTCGAGGATGCCGTCGTACACGGTGTGCACGAGGTGGATGCGGTCCCGGAATGGCTTGAGGCGCTCCTCGGCCACGGCCAGGGCGTCGAGGTCGCGGTCCAGCCCCACCAGGGTCAGATCCGGGAACCGGGTGAGCATGGCTTCGGCGTGGCCGCCCATGCCCAGCGTGGCGTCGACGAGGACCGCGCCGGGCTTGTCCAGCACCGGGCCGAGGAGTTCGATGCTGCGCTCGAGCAGCACCGGGGTGTGGATCTCGTTGAGCTGCGGTTTCTCGACCGGACGTTCGGGGGTGTTGTCGCTGTTCATCTCGTTGCTCGTGTTGTCGTCTGTGTTGTTGTCTGCGCTGGTGTTCATAGCTACCGGGGCTGGATCCTGGGGCCGGATCCCCATCCGTTCCGCCTGGCACCGGGGAAGTGTGTCAGGAGGGCAACGGCTGGGAGTCGGGCACCAGGAGCTAGAAGAGTCCCGGAATCACCTCCTCCGTGATGTTGGCGAACGAGGCTTCCTGCTCGATGAGATAGGCATCCCAGACCTCGGTGTCCCAGATCTCCACGCGGTTGCCCACGCCGATCACCGTGAGGTCGCGACCCAGGCCCGCATAGGCCCTCAGGTTGGCGGGGATGGTCACCCGGTTCTGTTTGTCGGGAGTCTCGGCGCTGGCGCCGGACAGGAAGACGCGGAAGAAGTCGCGTCCCTCCTTGCTGGTGATGGGCGCCTGGCGGATCTTCTCGTGCACGTCGTCGAAATCACGCGAGGTGAAGACGTAGAGGCAACGTTCCTGGCCGCGCGTCATCACGATGCCGGTCGAGAGGTCCTCGCGGAACTTGGCCGGCAGGATGACGCGTCCTTTTTCGTCGAGCCTGGGGGCATAGGTCCCGAGGAACATTCATCACCCCTCTCTTCCGGCCAAGGTCAGGTGTTGCTCCACTTTACTCCACTATCAACCACGATGTCCGAAAAACGCGCGATATTGCTGCGAAAGTGCCCAAATATTCCCCAGGAACACTGTGAATCACCGGGTGGAGGAAAATCCCACGTTTTGGATACTTTTGGGGCGGATTTGGGCACAAAAAAGGACCGGCATGATGGCCGGTCCTGCGGGCTGCGACGAAGTGGGCGAAAAGGGAGGGGTGCGGGGGTGGCGGGCGAGGTGAATGCAGAACGCCCGCCGTCTGGGTGACGGCGGGCGTTGTTGACTGCTGCTGAGCGTTACTGCTGCGTGGTGTGCACTTCGTTACTGCTGGCCGTCCTGGCGACGGTCCCAGCGATCATTGAGCTTGTCCATGAAACCCTGCTGGCTGCGCGCCTGCGCGGGGCGGCGGGACTGGTTGGCCGACGGCCTCGTCGCCCGGGCGGTGCGGCCGGGAGTGACGGCCAACAACACCCCCCCGAACATGATGATGAATCCGACGATGCCCAGCCAGAGCTGCTGCACCGCAACACCGGCGACAAGAGTCGCTATCCCGACGACGCCGGCGAGTACCCCCAGCACGATGGAACGGTAATTGGGGCGGAGGCGGGTACCTCCGACGCTCGCCACGAATTCGGCATCGTTGTGATAGAGACTGCGCTCCATCTCTTCGAGGAGTCGCTGCTCTTGTTCTGAAAGCGGCATCTCATTCCTCCAATTGGGGATCGAGCGGATTAGACCCTAATTCTAGTCCCGCCGAGATGGCTAGGCTAGGCGGGTGACCGAAAGCACTCGACTGGTCGATCTGGTTCATTCTCGTATCGACGAATTCATCAATACGCGTGAGTCAATTGTGACGACCATAAGTCCGGACCTTGCTGTCCTGGTGGACTTCTCACGGCAGTTTCTCAGCGGCGGCAAGCGGTTCCGCGCACAGTTCGCGCACCTCGGTTGGCAGAGCGTTCCGGCCCATGCCGAACCAGGCGCAGCGGGTCCGCTCGCGACCCCGCCGGGCAGCACCCTCGGCAGGAGTCTCGGCACCCCGACCGGCATCGTGTCCGTCGCCTCGGCGCTGGAGGTCTTCCACGCCGCCGCGCTCGTTCACGATGACATCATCGACAACTCCGACACCCGCAGGGGCGCCCCATCCGCGCACCGCCGTTTCGAGAGCCTGCACGCTGCCCAGGGCTGGGCCGGAAGCCCGGCCGACTTCGGCCGGGCCTCGGCGATCCTACTCGGCGATCTTCTGTTGGGCTGGAGCGATGAGCTGTTGGATGACGGACTCGATGACGCCGCGGACCGAGCCAGCGCCCGCCGGGCACGCAGGGAATTCAACCTCATGCGCACCGAGGTCACGGCCGGCCAGTACCTCGACATCCTCGAGGAACGTGCCTGGCTCGTGCAGCCGGAGGCCGAGCTGCTCGATCGGGCTGTTCGGGTCATAGTGTACAAGTCGGCCAAGTACAGCGTTCAGGCGCCGCTGGTGATCGGCGCGGCCCTCGCCGGCGCAACCGACGACCAGCTCGACACCCTGCGCGCCTTCGGCCTGCCGCTCGGTATCGCCTACCAGCTCAGGGACGACCTACTCGGCGTATTCGGGGACGCGGCAGTGACCGGCAAGCCCAGCGGAGACGACCTGCGGGAGGGCAAGCGTACGGTCCTGATCGCCCTGACCCGGGAACGCCTGGACCGGTCCGCGCGGCAGACCGTGGACAGCCTGCTCGGCCGTGCCGATCTGAGCGCGGACGAGATCTCCTCGCTGCAGCAGATCATCGTGGACAGCGGAGCCGTCGACCGGGTGGAGACGCTCATCCAACAGAACGTCGCCCAGGCCCTCGCGGTGCTGGACGGGTCGGATGTGGCCGACGGGGTCGGGGAGGAATTGATCGAATTCGCCGGCACCGTCACACGACGCGTCTTCTAGCGACGCGCCAGGCCGAGCTGCGGCTGGGCCAGACTGCGGCTAGGCCAGACTGCGGCTAGGCCAGACTGCGGCTAGGCCAGACTGCGGCTAGGCCAGATTGCGGCTAGGCCAGCGCCTGGGCGACGCGGCGCACCTCGGCCTTGCGACCGGCCAGGAGCGCGTCGATCGGCGGAACACCGAGGCTGTCATCCACCTGGATCAGCCACTCCATGGCCTGCTCGTCGGTGAACCCGTCGTCGGCGAGCACGATCAGTGTGCCGCGAAGCTCGCCGAGAGGCGCGCCATCGCGGATGAAGGACGCCGGCACGCTGACCTTGCCGTCGCGACGAACGGCGAGCAGGTGCTTGTCCTCAATGAGCTGCCGAACCCGGCTGTGGCTGAGGCCCAGAACCTCAACGAGGTCGGGAATGTCGAGCCACGCTGTTTCGGTCGAGGGGACGGAGTGCGGTTGAACTGAAGACGAATCGGTCACGCATCAAGCCTCCCACGATTCGGCATTGCCGACAAACCCCCGACGAGACCGCTCCACCCAGCAGACTGCCCGCCCTGAGCGGCCATTTTGGCGGATCCGTGCCTTTTCGCCAGACATCCTGCCTCGTACCCGCGTGGTTAATTGACTCGGCATACCATCTGTGTCAGCGTTGAGGACACGTCAGCTATCACTCAGGTGGTTGGCGCCAGCGGTCAACGAGCGGAGCGTTATGTCGGTTAGAGCCAGCAAGATCGAAACGGGTACGGTCCGACAGGACTCCCCCGTCGAGACGACAGGCTCGCCCGCCACCTCGAGCGCCTCCACACCAAGCTCGGCCAGGCACCGCCCGGCCACGACCGGAGTGCGGCGTTCCATCGGCGCCTTCGCCAGCATTCCCCTTGTTGTGGTGAGCACCATCGCGATCGTGCTGAACCTGGCGTCACCGGCTCAGGCCGCCACCGCCCTGAAAAAGCCGCTGAAGAGCCGCACCACACTGCCGCAGGCTATGCCCAAGCCGGTGCAGGTCGTACAGCCGGCCACGTCGACACCCGCGCCCAGCCAGTACACCGTTGTCGACGGCGACACCATCAGCGCAATCGCCGGAAAGTTCGGCCTGTCGACGGCGTCGGTCCTGGCCCTGAACGGTCTCGGCTGGTCCGCCGTGATCTTCCCCGGCCAGGTGCTCACCCTGTCGACGACCCCGCTCGCCGTCGCCGCCACCCCGGCCTCTGTCGCAACCGAACTCACCAGGTACACCATCCAGTCCGGCGACACCCTCAGCGGCGTCGCCGCCGCACACGGGGTGCCCACCGACGCCCTGTTCAGCGTGAACGGCCTCGGCAGCAACAGCATCATCTTCCCCGGCCAGGTCATCGTGCTGCCCGCCGCCGGCTCCGCCACCGCAACGGCCACCGCATCGACCACCGTTGCGACTGTCGCGGCGACGGCCACCACGACGTCGACGCCCGGCAGCCACACCGTGGTGGCCGGCGACACCCTGGACAAGGTCGCCACCGGCGCCGGCGTCTCGGTGCAGGCCGTACTCGAAGCCAACGGCCTGGGCTACTCGAGCATCATCTACCCCGGCCAAGTCCTCGCCCTTCCCAGTGCCGCGTCCGCCGGCACCGCGTCCGCCGGTTCGGCACCGGTTCTGGATGCCGCCCCGGCCGTCGTGATCACCCCGACGCCCACCCCGGCACAGGGAGCGGTGACACCGCTCACCGCTGAGATGACCGCGAACGCCAAACTCATCATCGCCGTCGGCCGGCAGGCCGGGGCCAACGACGCCGCGCTGGTGGTGGCCCTCGCCGCCGCCGCGCAGGAGTCGGGTTTGCGCAATGTCGACTACGGCGACCGGGATTCGCTCGGACTCTTTCAGCAGCGTCCCAGCTCCGGCTGGGGCAACGAGGCTCAGGTCATGGACGCCGAACGGTCCACCAGGGCGTTCTTCGGCGGAGCGGTGAACCCGAACCCCGGCGTCACCCGTGGCCTGCTGGACATCGAGGGCTGGGAGGCCATGACTCTCACCCAGGCCGCCCAGGCCGTGCAGATCTCCGGACACCCCGATCTGTACGCCAAATGGGAGACATCCGCCCGCAGTTGGCTCGCCGACCTCGGCTGAATCTCGCAATTGAGGTCTCAGTGACCGAATCGTGTCCCGCCGCGCTGCGGGCCGTCCAGAGGAACGCCCGAGTTTTCCGTAGACTCGACGGGTGACCGAAAGCCCCTCAGACCCCATGATCGGCCGTCTCATCGACGGCCGCTATCAGGTGCGCTCCCGGATCGCCCGCGGCGGTATGGCCACCGTGTACCTCGCCACCGACCTGCGCCTCGAACGCCGAGTGGCGATCAAGATCATGCACGGCCACCTGGCCGACGACAACGCCTTCCGCAGCCGCTTCATCCAGGAGGCCCGTTCCGCGGCCCGGCTCGCCCACCCCAACGTGGTGAACGTATTCGACCAGGGCCAGGATGCCGACATCGCCTACCTGGTGATGGAACACCTGCCCGGCATCACGCTGCGCGACCTGCTCAAGGACTACGGCCGGCTCACCCCGGAGCAGACCATGGACATCCTCGAGGCCGTGCTCTCCGGTCTCGCCGCCGCGCACAAAGCCGGGATCGTGCACCGCGACGTGAAGCCGGAGAACGTCCTGCTCGCCGACGACGGCCGCATCAAGATCGGCGACTTCGGTTTGGCGCGCGCCGTGAACAACAACACGGCCACCGGCCAGGCGCTGCTCGGCACCGTTGCATATCTCTCCCCCGAACTCGTCACCCGCGGCGTCGCCGACGCCCGCAGCGACATCTATGCGCTGGGCATCATGACCTACGAGATGCTCACCGGCGAACAGCCGTACGTGGGCGAGGCGCCCATGCAGGTGGCCTACCAGCACGCCAACGACACCGTGCCGATGCCCAGCCTGGTCGCGCCGGGCGTGCCCGGTGAGCTTGACGAGCTCGTGCTCTGGGCCACCGCGCGTGACCCCGAGGAGCGCCCGCGCGACGCCAGGGTGATGCTCGACCAGCTGCTCGACGTGGAGAAGCTGGTGCGGCCCCGCGAGGACACCGCCATGCAGGCAACGATGGTGCTGCCCCGGGGCGTTGCCGCCGCATCCGCCGACGCCGAAACCCAGATTCTCGGCCGGGGGCCGCTGACCACGGCCGCCATCGCCACGGACGCATCCGCTCGCGACGACGACGAACCCGACAACACCGCCCGACTCGCGGGGACGGCCACCAAGCGCCGCCGGCGGGGTTACTGGTTGTTCGCCCTGATCGTGCTCCTCGCGGCGCTGGCCGGCGGAGCGGGCTGGTACTTCGGTGTCGGCCCCGGATCGGAGATCCAGGTACCTTCGCTGGTGTCGGCGACCCCCGAGGACGCCACGGCCCAGCTCGAGGAGCTCGGTTTCGTCGCCGCGCAGGGCACCGAGTACAGCACCGATATCGCGGCCGGACTGATCGTCAGCACCGATCCGGGCGACGGCTCCAGAGTGCCCAAGGGCAGCACGGTGACACTGAACGTGTCGCAGGGCCCCGCACCCATCACGCTTCCGGTGCTGGCCGGCCTCAGCACGGATGCCGCGTCGCTGGCGATCGCCGAAGCCAAGGCAGTTCCGGGAACCATCGACGAGGTGTTCAACGGTGATGTCGAGGAGGGCCTGGTGATCTCGGCCAGCCGGGAGAGCGACGGCGGCGACGTCTCCCAGGGCGGTGACTACTTCGAGGGACTCAACGTCAACCTCACGGTGTCGCTCGGCGGTATCCCCGATGTCACCGGCGAGTCGGTCGACGACGCCATCAGCATCCTCGAAGACAAGAACCTCGTCGCCACCTCGGGCGAGGAGACCTACAGCGACGCCATCGCCGAAGGCGACGTCATCTCGGTCGCCGCCACGGAGGAAGGCCAGATCCGGGCCGGATCCACCCTCATCCTCACGGTCTCGCGCGGCCCGGAGCCGGTGGAGATCCCCAATGTCGTGGGTATGTCCTGGAACGAGGGCAAGCAGGTGCTCACCGACCTCGGCTTCGAACTGAACTACAACCTGGCCGCAGACGCCATCGCGGCGATCATCAGCATCAAGTCGACGGATCCGGCAGCGGGCACCCTCGCGGCCAAGGGCAGCTCGATCACGCTCACGCCCACCAACCCGTTCGGTTAGCGGGTACGTCACCGGGTCTCGACGGGCTCGACCAACGTACCGGTCCCGACAGGCACAGCGTGCAAGCACCGCGTGCCGACGAGCCCGCGTGACACGAGGTCGCAGACGAGCGGGGCCCAGACGCGAGATGCCCCGCTGCGGACGAGTTGCTCCGGCGTAGGGGAGCAGCTGGTCCGGAACGGGGCAACCGGGTGGAGCGGGACTGCGCGGGCGGGACTGCGCGGGCGGGACTGCGCGGGCGGGCGGTTAGCGCGCGGCCAGTTCCTCGGCCACCAGGAAGGCGAGTTCGAGGGACTGCATGTGGTTCAGGCGCGGGTCGCAGAGCGACTCGTAGCGGGTCGCCAGGGCGGCCTCGTCGATGTGCTCCGAGCCGCCGAGGCACTCCGTGACATCGTCGCCGGTGAGCTCGACGTGGATGCCGCCGGGGTGGGTCCCCACGGAGCGGTGCGCCTCGAAGAAGCCCTTGACCTCGTCGACGACGTCGTCGAAACGACGCGTCTTGTAGCCGGTGGGCGTCGTGACGCCGTTGCCGTGCATCGGATCGGTGACCCAGAGCGGCGTCGCGTCGCTGGCCTTGATGGCCTCGAGCAGCGGCGGCAGGGCGTCGCGGACCTTGCCGGCGCCCATCCGGGTGATGAAGGTCAGCCGGCCGGGCTCGCGGTTGGGGTCGAGCTTGTCGATCAGGCGCAGCATGTCGTCGATCGAGGTGCTCGGGCCGAGCTTGACACCGATGGGGTTGCGCACCCTGGAGAGGAAGTCCACGTGGGCGCCGTCGATCTCGCGGGTGCGTTCGCCGATCCAGACGAAGTGCGCCGAGGTGTTGTACGGCGTGCCGGTGCGGGAGTCGATGCGCGTCATGGGGCGCTCGTAATCCATCAGCAGGCCCTCGTGGCTGGTGTAGAACTCCGTGCGGCGCATGGCCTCGAAGTCGGCGCCGCAGGCGATCATGAACTTGATGGCGCGGTCGATGTCCTTGGCCAGGCCCTCGTAGCGCTGGTTGGCCGGGTTCTTCGCGAAGCCCTGGTTCCAGCTGTGCACCTGGCGGAGGTCGGCGAAGCCGCCCTGGGTGAAGGCGCGAATGAGATTGAGGGTGGATGCACTCGTGTGGTACGCCTTGACCAGCCGGTCGGGGTCCGCTTCGCGGGACTCCGGGGTGAAGTCGTACCCGTTGACGATGTCGCCACGGTAGGCGGGCAGGGTGACGTCGCCACGGGTCTCGAAGTCGCTGGAGCGCGGCTTGGCGAACTGGCCGGCCATCCGGCCCATCTTCACAACGGGCATGGACGCGCCGTAGGTGAGCACAACGGCCATCTGCAGCACGGTCTTGACCCGGTTACGGATCTGCTCGGCGGTGGCACCACTGAAGGTCTCGGCGCAGTCACCGCCCTGCAGCAGGAAGGCCTCACCGCGGGCGGCCTGGGCCAGGCGGTCGCGCAGGATGTCGACCTCGCCGGCGAAGACCAAGGGCGGCTGCGTGGCCAGCTCGGCGGATGCGGCCGCGACGGCATCCGCATCCGGCCAGGCCGGCTGCTGCTTGATGGGAAGCGTGCGCCAATAGTCCAGTCCGGCGATCACAGATTTGTCTGCCATTACAACCGGTTCGGTGGGGTCTACCACGGGACTGAGCCTGTTTTTCTCTTCTTCGGCCCGCGCATGCGCGGGCCTGGGGTGATCGATATTCGAGCCTAGCGTGAAAGGCTGGCGCGCTTCTCTTTGACACTGGTGGCGTAGACGTCGACGTACTCCTGAGTGCTGAGGCGGCGCAGTTCGTACATCAACTCGTCCGTCACGGAGCGCAACACGAACCTGTCACCCTCCATTCCCTCGAAGCGGCTGAAGTCGAGCGGCTCACCGATGACGATGCCGATCCGTCGCACCTTGGGGATGCGGGTGCCGGTCGGCATGGCCTTCTCGGTGTCGATCATGGCCACGGGAACGACGGGAACGCCAGCCTCCAGCACCATCCGGGCCACGCCGGTGCGGCCCCGGTACATGCGGGCATCCGGGCTGCGGGTGCCCTCGGGATAGATGCCGAGCGCTCCCCCGCCGTTCAGCACGGCCAGGCCGGTGTTCAGGGAGTCTTCCGACGCCTTGCCGCCGGAGCGGTCGATGGGCAACTGGCCGGTGGCCTTGAAGAATTGCCGGGTCGCCCAGCCTTTGAGGCCGGTGCCGGTGAAATACTCGCTCTTGGCCAGGAACACCACCCGACGTGGCACGACCAGCGGAAGGAACACCGAGTCGATGAACGACAGGTGGTTGCTCGCGAGAACCACGCCGCCCTCCTTGGGGATGTTGTCGAGCCCGATCACCCAGGGCCGGAAGAGGCCCAGCAGGATGGGGCCGGCCACAATATTCTTCATGAACCAGTAGAACATCGGTGTCCTTAAGTGAGCGAGGGCCGGTCAACGGCGTGGCGCACCGTCACACTCGGCACGGTCATACGCGGCACGAACAGCCTACTCACCGGTGACGTGTCGGCGGGCAAGGTCGGCAGCGCCGACGACGCCGGCGTCGTTGACCAGCTCGGCGATCGCGAACTCGGCCTCGGGGTGGTAGCCGCGGGCCGGGAGGTTGTCGAGATATGCCGTGCGGATCGGCTCGAGGAGGAGTTCGCCGGCCGCGGCGACCCCGCCACCGAACACGAACACCTGGGGGTCCAGCACTGCCGCGAGGCTCGAGCAGGCCTGGCCGAGCGACGCGCCCAGCTGACGGAGCGCCGCGAGGGCCCCCGGGTCGCCATCCTGGATGAACCGGCCGACATCCTTGCCGGTCAGCTTGCCCCGCTTGGAGCGCGCTGTCGCCAGCCCCAGGCCGATACCGCCGGCATCCGCGAACTCGTTCGCTATGCGCAGCAGCGCCCGGCCGGACCCGTACTGTTCGATGCAGCCGTGCGCGCCGCAGCCGCAGGGCAACCCGTCGGGCACCACTCGCATGTGGCCGAGCTCGGCTCCCACGCCGAAGCCGCCGCGGAACAGCTTGTCGTTGGACACGATGGCCCCGCCGACGCCGGTACCGATGGTGAGCGTGACCATGTCGCTGTACAACCGGCCGGCCCCGAAGCAGAACTCGGCCCATCCGGCCGCGTTGGCGTCGTTCTCGATGATGATGGGGATGGACAGGCGCGACTCAAGTTTTTCGCGCAACGGCTCGTTTCGCCAGTTGATGTTGGGCGCGTAGTAGACCGTGGACTGGGCCGCGTCGATGAACCCAGCGGCGGCCACTCCGGCGGCCACGACGTCCTCGCCCTCTGACAGCCCCTGGATCATCTCGACGACCGCGTTCTCGATCTCGCCGGGGTCCCCGGCGTTGGTGGGCCGGCGGTCCGACCTGATAATGGATCCGAATTCGTCGACGAGGGCACCGGCGATCTTGGTCCCGCCGATGTCAATCCCAATGGCGTGCACGAGCGCACCTTTCGTAGGTAGGGCAACAGTGTGTTCTTCAGGTCGGCTCTCAAACGGCACGGGGCACGCAGCAACCTGATCGACCACGCAAGGCACCCCCTAGAGTGTAGTAAATGACCACGCCGCCGGGAGAATCGCAGGTTCACCCCGAATCAGCGGCTAGAGTGAACGCACTTACCCGTCCGGTGCCAAAGGAGTTACCGTGAAACAGTTCGATGAGCCCGCCGTCGTCCCCGCCGACCCGAACGCGAACGTCACCGACCTTCTGGTCGACCGTCTTGCGCTGACCCCCAACCTGGTGTTGTTCTCCCGCCCGGACAACGGAGGCTGGCTACCGGTCACCACCGCCGAGTTCCACGCGGAGGTCGTCGCCTTGGCCAAGGGATTGGTCGCTGCCGGCGTACAGCCCGGCGACAAGATCGGCTTGACCTGCAAGACCCGCTACGAGTGGACCCTGATCGACTTCGCCGTCTGGTTCGCCGGCGCCGTGCTCGTGCCCGTCTACGAGACGAGCTCGCCCAGCCAGGTGCAGTGGATTCTCAGCGACTCCGGCGCCACGGCGCTGATCGTGGAGACTGCGGACCACTTCGCCCGCTTCGACGAGGTGCATCCGGAGCTGCCGAACGTCGAGACGGTCTGGCAGATCGATCTGGGCGACCTGGACAAGCTCGCCGCCAGGGGCGTCGATGTTCCGGATGCCGAGATCGATCGCCGCCGTCGCCTGGCCGTGGCCTCGGACATCGCCACCCTGATCTACACGTCGGGCTCCACCGGCCGACCCAAGGGCTGTGTGCTCAGCCACGGCAACTTCGTCGAGACCAGCCGGAACGCCGGGATCGCGCTCAAGCCCGTCCTCACCGACGAGAACGGCGCATCCACCCTGCTGTTCATCACGACCGCCCACGTCTTCGCTCGCTTCATCGCGGTGCTGTGCGTGCACGGCGGCGTCAGGGTGGGCCACCAGCCGGACACCCGGCAGTTGCTCCCGTCGCTGGGCAGTTTCAAGCCGACGTTCCTGCTTGCGGTCCCCCGGGTCTTCGAGAAGGTCTACAACTCCGCCGAGCAGAAGGCCGAGGCCGGCGGCAAGGGCAAGATCTTCCTGGCCGCCTCTGACGTCGCCGTGGCACACTCGAAGCTGGTCGAGGCCGGCGAACGGATCCCGCTGGGCATGAAGATCAAGTTCGCCCTGTTCGACAGGCTCGTCTACAGCAAGCTGCGCACGGCGATGGGCGGCAACGTCAAGTTCGCCGTGTCCGGCTCCGCCCCGCTCGGCGCTCACCTTGGTCACTTCTTCCACAGCCTGGGCATCGTGATCCTCGAGGGTTACGGCCTGACCGAGACCACAGCCCCCGCGACGGTGAACCTGGCCACCAAGTCGAAGATCGGCAGTGTCGGCCCGGCCCTGCCCGGCGTCTCAGTGCGCGTCATGGATGACGGGGAGATCGAGGTGAAGGGGGTCAACGTCTTCACCGAGTACTGGAAGAACCCCGAAGCCACCGCGGCCGTTTTCGACGACGGCTGGTTGAAGACCGGTGACATCGGCGCGCTGGACGACGACGGTTTCCTTTCCATCACGGGGCGCAAGAAGGAGATCATCGTCACCGCCGGCGGCAAGAACGTCGCCCCGGCGGCCCTCGAGGACCCGATCCGGTCCAACCCGCTGGTCGGCCAGGTCGTCGTTGTCGGCGACCAGAAGCCGTTCATCGCCGCACTGGTCACCCTCGACCCTGAGATGCTCCCGGTCTGGCTGAACAACAACCACGAAGACGCCACAATGTCGCTCATCGACGCGTCCGTGCATCCGAAGGTCCTCGCCGAGGTGCAGCGGGCCATCGACCACGCCAACGAGTCGGTGTCACGGGCGGAGTCCATCCGGAAGTTCGTGGTGCTTCCGATCGAGCTCACCGAGGCGGCGGGCTACCTCACCCCGAAGATGAGCATCAAGCGCGACCTGATCCTGCGCGACTTCGCGGCCGAGATCCAGAACCTTTACGGCGCCAACCCGACGACGGCGGCCGTACCGGTGCGCGATCGGGTGCAGGACTAGACAGCGCCGGCTGTTCCGACAACGAGCTGTTCCGAAAACGAGCTGCCCCGCCGAGGCGGGGCAGCTCGTTTTCGCATCCGGGGTTCAGAACCAGTCGGACTCGCGGACTTCCTTCATCGCGGCCCGACGGTTCTCCTTGTCCAGCCGGTCCAGGTAGAGTAACCCGTCCAGGTGGTCAGTCTCGTGCTGCAACGCCTGGGCCATCAGTCCCTCGCCGGCGACAGCGACCGGATTGCCGTCGAGGTCCATGCCGGTGACCCTGGCGAACGGATACCGCTTGGTCGGGTACCACAGGCCGGGTACGGACAGGCAACCCTCGTCGACCAGCTCGGGCTCCCCCGCCAGTTCCACCAGGACCGGGTTCAGGATGTAGCCGATGTGGCCGTCGATGTTGTAGCTGAACGCGCGCAGGTTGACGCCGATCTGGGCGGCGGCCACCCCGGCCCGGCCGGGCAGCTTCACGCTGTCGACAAGGTCTTCGACGAGGCTCCGCACCCGGGCGTCGATGGCACCGATCGGCTCCGAGCGGGTTTTGAGGACGGGGTCGCCCAGTAGGCGGATCTGACGTTCGGGCACGGGAGACTCTCTTCGGATGGAACGGCGGGTTCGGCGATGGTGCGGCGTTGGTGGGAGGGGTAGGACAGGTCGTGCGGGGCGAGACTCAGACGCGGCGTTCGGCCGGCAGTCCTTCGACGACGAGGGCGGCAAGGGTGCGCGCGGCCAGTCGAGTGATCGGCTTGAGGTCCTTGAAGGAGACCACACTGCCGGCGGCCAGTTGTGGGTCGTACGGGATCCGCACGATCTCGCGAACCCTGGAGCGGAAGTGCGATTCGATCTCCTCGAGCTTGACAAGGTTGGTGCCCTGGGTCGCCGTGTTGAGAGCGACGATCGCGTTGCGCACGAGTTCGCCATAGCCGTTGGCCTCGAGCCAGGTGAGGGTTTCGGAGGCCAGCCGGGCCTCGTCCACGCTGCCGCCGGACACGATCACGATGGAGTCGGCGCGCTGCAGGGTGGCCCGCATGACCGAGTGCACGATGCCGGTGCCGCAGTCGGTCAGAACGATCGAGTAGAACCGCGCGGCGAGGTCGGCGACGACGTTGTAGTCGTTCTCGTCGAATGCCTCGCTCAGGAGCGGGTCGGTGTCGCTGGCCAGGATGTCCAGCCGGGTCTCGTCCCTGGACACCAGCACGGAGAAGTCGGTGAAGCCGCCGATGGAGGCGGCCTTCGTGACGACATCGCGCACCGTTGACCTGGTCTGCTTGGAGACCCGTTCGGAGAGGGTGCCCCGGTCGGGGTTGGCGTCGACGGCGATGATCCGGTCTTCCCTGGCGTCGGCCATGGCCATGCCGAGCAGGGCGGTGACGGTGGTCTTGCCCACACCGCCCTTACGGGTGAGGATCGGCACGAATCTCGCCCCACCCTCGAACTGCTTCCGGATGCGCTCGTCCATCGCCTGGTGGGCGCGTACGGCGGCCGAGTCGCCCAGGTTGATGAGGTGGAACGAGGCCCTGTAGACGAACCGGTTCCAGCTGCCGTTCGGCGGCCGCCTGGTCTTGCGGTTGACCTCGAGCAGGCGGTCGGACGTGAGCATCGACGCGGACTCCGGGGCAAGGGCATCCGCACGGCTGCGGTCGCGCCGGCTGGCCGTGGCGGCGTTCGTCGGACCGGTACTCAGCGACAGGGCCGCCGCCGCGGTGCCGCTCACGCCGAGCGGAGCAGCGACCTCGCGGGCGCGCTGCGGCGTGACGATCTCGATGGTGTGGGTGCCCGGGTGGGTGGTGCCCGGTGCGGAGACGTCCGACCGGGTGGCCCCGCGGGCAGAACCGTCGGCCGCCGAGGTGCGCAGCACGGCGGACCGGGTCAGGCCGGGGCTCCCGAGAGGGGCGCCCAGGCTGTCCGGCAGCGCCGCGGCCAGATTGTCGAAGGTGTGCGGCGGCAGCTCGCTGTGGTACTCGTCGCCGGGTCGCGTCGCTGTGGTCGCGGCGCCGGCCCCGGTCTCCGCCGGGGCCAGCTGGCCGTCACCCTCGTCGTGCGGTTGGGCATCGTCTGTCCGTCGATCTGTCACAGCAGACTCCTCGTTCTTCCACGGGCCTGGGAATGGGGCCCAAATCAGGCCTCAGCCTAGCGCGGCCGCACCACCACGAGCAGGTCTCCAGCGTCGACCTGCTGCGTCGCGGGGATCGCGACCCGTTCCACGACGCCGGCGATGGGCGAGGTGATCGCCGCTTCCATCTTCATGGCCTCGATGGAGGCGACGCTCTGGCCGGCCGCGACGACGTCGCCCTCGGCGACCTGCAGGGTGACCACACCGGAGAACGGCGCGGCAACCTGGCCGGGCTGGTTGGCGTCGGCCTTCTCCGCAGCCTTGGTGACCACGGCGATGCTGCGGTCCCGCACGAAGACCGGACGCAGCTGGCCGTTGAGGATGGTCATGACCGTGCGCATGCCCTTGTCGTCGGCCTCGCCGATCGCCTCAAGGCCAACGTAGAGCCGGACCCCCTTGTCGATCTCGACTGAGTGCTCGGTGCCCTGGCGCAGGCCGTAGAGGTAGTCGACGGTGTCCACAACGGACAGGTCGCCGAAGAGCTCGCGGATCTGCTGGAAGTGCCGGGTGGGGGCGGGGAAGAGCAACTGGTTGAGCATGCCGCGGCGGGTGGGGCTGTCGCCGTCCAGCGCGCCTCGCTCCTCGTCGGTCAGCTCGGTGGTGCTGACCCGGATGTTGCGTCCCTCGAGCACCTTGGTGCGGAAGGGCTCCGGCCAGCCTCCGGGCAAGTCGCCCAGTTCGCCGGCCATGAACCCGACCACGGAGTCGGGCACGTCGTACTTGGCCGGGTTGGCCTCGAAGTCGGCCGGGTCGGCGTTGACAGCGGCGAGGTAGAGGGCCAGGTCACCGACGACCTTGGACGACGGCGTCACCTTGGGCACGCGGCCCAGGATGCTGTTCGCCGCGGCGTACATGTCCTCGATGAGCTCGAAGTCGTCGGCCAGGCCCAGCGCCACGGCCTGGGTGCGCAGGTTGGACAGCTGACCGCCGGGGATTTCGTGCTTGTACACGCGGCCGGTCGGGGCGCGCAGGCCCGATTCGAACGGGTGGTAGACCCGGCGCACGTCTTCCCAGTACGGCTCGAGGTCGCACACGTTCTGCAGCGAGATGCCCGTGTCGCGCTCGGTGTGCACGAGCGCGGCCACGAGCGACGAGGCCGAGGGCTGGCTGGTGGTGCCGCCCATCGGGGCGCTGGCCACGTCCACAGCGTCGGCGCCGGCGCCGGACGCCGCGAGCAGCGTCGCCAGCTGGCCGCCGGGGGTGTCGTGGGTGTGCACGTGCACCGGCAGGTCGAAGCGTTCGCGGAACGCCGTGACGAGCTTCTCGGCCGCGGCCGGACGCAGCAACCCGGCCATGTCCTTGATGGCCAGGATGTGCGCGCCCGACGCCACGATCTGGTCGGCCAGGCGCAGGTAGTAGTCCAGGGTGTAGAGGTTCTCGGCCGGGTCGAGCAGGTCACCGGTGTAGCAGACCGCGACCTCGGCAACACTGGTGCCGGTGTTCAGCACCGCGTCGATGGCCGGGCGCATCTGGTTGACGTCGTTGAGGGCGTCGAAGATGCGGAAGATGTCGACACCGGAGTCGCTGGCCTCGCGGACGAAGGCATCCGTTACCTCGGTGGGGTAGGGGGTGTAGCCCACCGTGTTGCGGCCGCGCAGCAGCATCTGGATGTTGATGTTGGGCAGGGCCTCCCGCAGGGCGCCGAGGCGCTCCCACGGGTCTTCGCCGAGGAAGCGCAGTGCGACGTCGTAGGTGGCACCTCCCC
Source organism: Cryobacterium sp. SO1 (assembly GCF_004210215.2). NCBI lineage: Bacteria > Bacillati > Actinomycetota > Actinomycetes > Micrococcales > Microbacteriaceae > Cryobacterium > Cryobacterium sp. SO1. The sequence continues at coordinate 1,751,823 of NZ_CP067394.1, read as the reverse complement.
AGGCCTCGACCGAGAGCAGCTCGGGGGTCAGCCTGGCGACGTACGGGGCGACGGCGACGAGGTCCTTGGTGCGCACCCGGGTGGCCAGGAGCGACTGGTGGGCGTCACGGAAAGTGGTGTCGGTGACGGCCAGAGCGGTCTGCGCGCGCAGGGCGCTGGCGAAGCCGACAGGGCCGAGCAACTGCAGCTTCTGCCGGGAGCCCTCGGGTGCCGGCACGGTGAGGTCGATCTTCGGCAGCTTCTCGGCCGGGTTCAACAGGGTGATCGGCACGCCGTTGGGCTGGTTGACGGTGACATCGGCCAGCCAGTTGAGGATCTTCGTGCCGCGGTCCTTGGAGGCTCGTCCGCGCAGCAGCTGCGGGCGCTCTTCGATGAACGAGGTGCTCAGGTCGCCGGCTGCGAAGTCGGGGTCTTCGAGCACGGCCTGCAGGAACGAGATGTTCGTGGAGACGCCGCGGATGCGGAACTCGGCCAGGGCACGCTTGGAACGGGTGACCGCCGAGGCATAGTCGCGGCCGCGGCAGGTGAGCTTGGCGAGCATCGAGTCGAAGTGCGGGCTGATCTGGGCGCCCGGGTTGATAGTGCCGCCGTCCAGGCGGATGCCGGCGCCGCCGGGCGAGCGATAGGTGGTGATCTTGCCGGTGTCGGGGCGGAACCCGCTGGTGGGGTCTTCGGTGGTGATCCGGCACTGCAGGGCGAAACCGCGCAGCTTGATCGAGTCCTGGCTGAGGCCCAGGTCGGCGAGGGTCTCCCCCGCGGCGATGCGGATCTGGGACTGCACGAGGTCGACGTCGGTGACCTCTTCGGTGACGGTGTGCTCAACCTGGATGCGCGGGTTCATCTCGATGAACACGTGCTGGCCGGCGCGCTCGCCCACGGTGTCGAGCAGGAACTCGACGGTGCCGGCGTTGACGTAGCCGATCGACCTGGCGAAGGCGACGGCATCCTTGTGCAGGCGCTGGCGGATCTCTTCGGGCAGGTTGGGGGCCGGCGCGATCTCGATGACCTTCTGGTGACGCCGCTGCACGGAGCAGTCCCGCTCGAACAGGTGCACGGTCTCGCCGGTGGCATCCGCGAGGATCTGCACCTCGATGTGGCGGGGGCGGAGCACGGCCTGCTCGAGGAACATGGTGGGATCGCCGAAGGCGCTGTTGGCCTCCCGCATGGCTTCTTCGAGCGAACCGCGCAGGTCGGCCATCGTGGCGACGCGGCGCATGCCGCGCCCGCCACCGCCGGCGACGGCCTTGGCGAAGATCGGGAAACCGATCTCCTCGGCGGCCGCGATGAGCTCCTCGACGTCGCGCGACGGTGCGCTGGACTTGAGGACCGGAACACCGGCGGCGATGGCGTGTTCCTTGGCGGTGACCTTGTTGCCGGCCATTTCGAGCACGTGCGAGCCAGGGCCGATGAAGGTGATGCCGGCGGCCTTGGCCGCTTCGGCGAGCTCGGGGTTCTCGGAGAGGAATCCGTAGCCGGGGTAGATGGCGTCGGCGCCGCTCTCCCGGGCCACCCGGATGATCTCGGCGACATTCAGGTAGGCGCGCACCGGGTGACCCGGTTCGCCGATCTCGTAGGCCTCGTCGGCCTTCAGCCGGTGCAGCGAGTTACGGTCTTCGAACGGGAAGACCGCGACGGTTTTCGCTCCCAGTTCATAGGCGGCGCGGAATGCGCGGATTGCTATCTCTCCACGGTTGGCGACGAGGATTTTAGTGAACATAGAGACCTTTCGATCCGGGAGCGGCGCACAGCTGACGGTTAGGTTCTCTAAGACTAGTGAAGGTAACGTATCTACTTGTGCACGTACTTAGCGTTAGCTCCCTCAAGGGAGGGGTAGGCAAGACCACGGTAACCCTTGGTCTGGCTTCTGCCGCCTTCGCCCGCGGTGTTCGGACCCTCGTGGTCGACCTCGATCCGCAATCAGATGTCTCTACCGGGCTCGACATCCAGCTCGCCGGCCACCTCAATGTCGCCGACGTTCTGGCTTCGCCGAAGGAGAAAGTCGTGCGCGCAGCCATTGCGCCCAGCGGCTGGACCCGTGGCCGGCCCGGCACGATCGACGTCATGATCGGCAGCCCCTCGGCCATCAATTTCGACGGCCCGCACCCCAGCATCCGGGACATCTGGAAGCTCGAGGAGGCCCTCTCCACCGTGGAGAAGGACTATGACCTGGTGCTGATCGATTGCGCCCCGTCGCTGAACGCCCTCACCCGCACCGCGTGGGCCGCGAGCGACCGGGTTGCCGTGGTCACCGAACCCGGCCTGTTCTCGGTCGCCGCCGCTGACCGGGCCCTGCGCGCGATCGAAGAGATCCGCCGTGGCCTCAGCCCGCGCCTGCAGCCGCTGGGCATCATCGTCAACCGTGCCCGCACGGCGTCGCTGGAGCACCAGTTCCGGATCAAGGAACTACGGGACATGTTCGGCCCGCTGGTACTCAGCCCCCAGCTGCCCGAGCGCACCAGCCTGCAGCAGGCCCAGGGCGCGGCGAAGCCGTTGCACACCTGGCCCGGTGACAGCGCCCAGGAGATGGCGCACTACTTCGACCAGCTCCTGGACCGGGTGCTGCGCACCGCGCGCATCGGCGAGTACGCGGAAGTTCCCACGAGCTAGCGCCGTACGCTCTCGCGACCTGTGAGAAAAGCCCCGAAACGCGTGCGTTTTCGGGGCTTTTCTCTCAGTTCGCGGGGTTAGGAGACTTTGCGGGAGACCCGTCGGGCGGCCAACTCGTCGGAGGGGTCGCTGGACTGGGTGTTGAGTTCGACGAGGGTGGTCTCCACTTCGCGCAGGACCTTGCCTACGGCGATGCCGAAAACACCCTGGCCGCGGCTGACCAGGTCGATGACCTCGTCGTTGGAGGTGCAGAGGTAGACGCTGGCGCCGTCGCTCATGAGGGTGGTCTGGGCCAGGTCGTTGACGCCGGACTCGCGCAGTTGGTTGACCGCGGTGCGGATCTGCTGCAGGGAGATGCCGGTGTCGAGCAGGCGCTTGACAAGCTTGAGCACCAGGATGTCGCGGAAGCCGTACAGACGCTGCGAGCCGGAGCCGGCGGCGCCGCGGACGGTGGGTTCGACGAGTTCGGTGCGGGCCCAGTAGTCGAGCTGGCGGTAACTGATGCCCGCGGCTCGGGCGGCGACCGCGCCCCGGTAGCCGGAGTTCTCATCGAGTTCAGGCATGCCGTCGGTGAAGAGCAGTCCCTGACCGTACCGAGACGAATCGTCTCGGGGATTGAGCTCACTCATGCGCGCCTCTCGGGGGTGGATGCGAACCTTCAGGCCGCACTTCAACGTTAGCGAGGCCGGGGGCCTCAACCGATGACATCCGTCCGAACGTCTCGGCGTGTCGAAGGAACCCGGTAGATTCGCTGAGCTGAACTTTCAGTCTACGACTTATTTGGTCAGGCGGCCCAGGGCCGAGCGGATGAGGCTGCCGCGGATCACCTCGAGCTGGCCGGCGATCTCCACGGCCATTTCGGCCGCCTTGGCGCGGCTGGAGGCGTCCTTGCGACGGGCCAGGGGAACCAGGGCGCTCTCGATCAGGCCGAGCTCGCGTTCAGCGGCCCCGCGGAAGCCGCGGAGATGCCGGGGCTCGATCCCGCTGCGTTGCAGGTCCACCAGGGCACGGAGCACCTTGAGGGCGTCGTCGCCGTAGTGTTCGGCGGGCACGATGATCGAGGCTGTGACGGCGTCGTGCAAAAGCGTGGAGGAGGCGCCCGACTCGCGCAGCAGGTCGTCGCGGGTGTAACGCCTGGCGATCACGAGGATGCTCGGACCCGGGGCGCCGCCGCCGGGGAGCACGGGTGACAGACCGGAATCGAGGTCGTCCAGGTAGGCGCGAATGACCTTCAGGGGCAGGTAGTGGTCGCGCTGCATAGACAGGATCAGTCGCAGCCGATCCAGGTCGCCGCTGTCGAACTTGCGGTAGCCGGATTCGGTGCGCGCTGGGGAGACAAGTCCCTGTTCCTCGAGGAAACGCAGTTTGGAGGGGGTCAGGTCGGGGAATTCAGGTGTCAACCGGGCCAGGACCTGGCCGATACTCAAGAGTGACGTCGCGCCCGGCAGTCTGGCCTGGGCGGAGGACGCCGGCACTAGTCGCTCGCCAGGTGAACGAGGTCGAGCCGCGAGGCGTAGAACGTGAGACGGAACTTGCCGACCTGTACTTCGGAACCGTCGGTGAGGGCGGCCAGGTCGATGCGTTCGCCATCGAAGTACGTGCCGTTGAGCGAGCCAAGGTCTTTCACCCGGAACGCCCGGCCGTTGCGCAGAAATTCCGCGTGCCGGCGGGACACCGTGACGTCATCGAGGAAGATGTCGGCGTTGGGGTGTCGTCCCACCGTGGTGAGATCGGCGTCCAGGAGGAACCGGGCACCGGAGTTGGGGCCGCGGCGCACCACCAGGAGGGCGGATCCAGAGGGCAGGGCCGCAATGGCTTCCTGTTCCTCGACGGTGACATTGGCGTCGAGTGCGGCCAACGACGCCGCGAACTCCTGGCTGAACGTCATCGTCGTATCGACGTTCCCCGTGGCATTCTCGGGCGCCACCCTACGCTCGGGTTCTTTCTTCTCGTCGGAATCGACCACCGTGCACCTCCTACGGGTAAATCGTATCGGATGGATGGGGCCTTCAAGCGCGCGGCAGGCGAATCACCCGAACGGTTTCGATCGCGTAGATCACGCCGGCCCACCAGTACAGGTACGCGCCCCACAGGCCGAAGGCCCATCCGACGGGCTGGGACCACCAGGACAGCTCCGGGAACGCCTGGCCGAGCATGATCATCGGCAGTGCATAAAAAAGACAAAAAGTCGCCACCTTGCCCAGCTGATGCACAGGAAGCGGACCGAAACCGTGGTTGGCCAGCACAACGCCCAACCCGAGCAGGAACACGTCACGGCCGACGACGACGACGACGATCCACCACGGCACCAGATCGCGCCAGGCCAGACCGATCAGCGCGGCGAAGATGTACAGCCGGTCCGCGGCGGGATCGAGCAGCTGTCCCAGCCGGGTGATCTGATTGAATGCGCGAGCGATCGCGCCGTCCAGGAAGTCGGTGAGGCTGGCGACAGCGAGGACCAGGAGCGCCCAGGCGTCCTCGCCGTTGACCAGCAGGCCGAGAAAGACCGGAACCAGCGCCAGTCGAAGGAAACTGAGCAGATTCGGCACCGTCAGCACCCTAGAGCTGAGGTCGGTTGGAACGGGCCCGGTCACGAGACGAGTCTACCGAGGAGCCGGCCGACCGGCTCAGGCTTGCTTTCTGGCCGTGCTCTTCTTCTTTGTGGCCCGGGTCGCGGACTCAGCGGTTGTGGTGGCCGCCGTCGCCTCGTCGCGGCCGGACCGGCTGCGGTCGACGCTGCGACGCAGGGCCTCCATCAGGTCGAGCACCTCTCCTCCGCCGGCCTCCTCCTCGGAGTGGCCGAAGGTGGCCTCGGTGTCGATCGCGTCACCCTTGGCGAGTTTCTCCTCGATGAGTCGACGCAATTGCGCCTGGTACTCGTCGGTGTAGTTGCCAGGGGTGAAGTCGTCGGCGAACGAGTCAACGAGCGCCGCTGACAGGTCCAGCTCCCGGTCGGAGATCTTCACGGTCTGCTCCAGGGCAGGGAACTCGGCCACGCGCACCTCGTCGTCCCAGAGCAGGGTCTGCAGCATGAGAACACCGCCTCGCACCCGGAGCGCGGCGAGCCTGGTCTTCTGGCGTAACGCGAAGTGCACGATGGCGGTGCGATCGGTCTGCTCCAGGGTGCGTAGCAGCAGGACGTAGGCCTTGGGCGAGGAGCCGTCGGGCTCCAGGAAATAACTGCGGTCGAACAGGATGGGGTCCAGCTGGCCGCTCGGCACGAATTCGACGACGTCGATCTCGCGGCTGCGTTCCTCCGGCAGCGCCTTGAGGTCGGCATCCGTGATCACCACGGTCTTGTCACCGTCGGTGAATGCCTTGTCGATGTGCGCGTAGTCGACGATCTTGCCGCAGACCTCGCAGCGGCGCTGGTAGCGGATGCGGCCGCCATCCGCGTCGTGCACCTGGTGCAGTTCGACGTCGTGGTCCTCGGTGGCGCTGTAGACCTTGACCGGCACGTTGACCAGCCCGAAGGTGATGGCGCCCTTCCAGATCGATCTCATCGTTCGTCCTCCCGCCCCCAGTACACACCCGTCCGAGGGCGGGAGGCTAGACCCACGGCCCGGCCTGGAGCAAGCTGGGCACATGGCAACTGGCCCGAGGGCTGCAGGCACGTCTGCCGGGGGCACCGACGGCGCCCACCGGGAGGTCGTGCTGGTGGGCGGCCGCCGGGTCACGCTCACCCACCTGGACAAGGTCATGTACCCGGAAACCGGGACCACCAAGGCCGACATCCTCGGCTATTACGCGGCGGTCGCGGATGCCCTCATCCGGCATTCGCGGGACCGCCCGGCGACCCGCAAACGCTGGGTGCACGGGGTGGGCACGCCCCAGGAGCCCGGGCACGTGTTTTTCCAGAAGAACCTGGGCGACGGCACGCCGGCCTGGGTAGCGCGCCGGGAACTGGCGCACACGGCACGCGTGACCGTCTATCCCCTGGTCAACGACGTGGCCACCCTCACCTGGCTCGCCCAGATCGGCACTCTGGAGATTCACGTACCGCAGTGGCGCTTCGATACGGCCGGCGCCCCAGCCCGACCCGACCGGCTGGTGCTGGACCTGGATCCCGGCGAGGGGGTCGGCCTCGCCGAGTGCGCGGAGGTGGCCCGGTGGGCACGGGCACTGCTGCTGGACATGGGGCTGGACACCCTGCCGGTGACCAGCGGGAGCAAGGGCATCCACCTCTATGCAGCGTTGGACGGCAGCCACTCCTCCGAGCAGGTGGGCCAGGTGGCGCACGAGCTGGCCAAGGCTCTTGAAGCCGACCATCCCGGCGAGGTGCTCAGCGCCATGACCCGGTCGCTGCGGGCCGGCAAGGTCTTCGTGGACTGGAGCCAGAACAATGCGAGCAAAACCACCATCGCCCCGTACAGCCTGCGCGGACTGATGCGCCCCCTGGTGGCGGCACCCAGGTCCTGGCGGGAGCTGGAGTCGCCGGGGCTCGAGCAGCTCGACTACCGGCAGGTGCTCAAACGACTGGAACGGAGCCCGGACCTGCTGGGCCCGGTGGCGGACGCCATCGAGGCCGGCGGCGCCGGGGCGGCCGCACGAACCGAACCGGACCGTCTGCACCAGTACCGCAGCAAACGTGACGCCCGCCGAACCCCTGAGCCGGTCCCCGCCACGACGCCGGCGCCGGGCTCGGGCGGCGGCGGCGGGGCATCGTTCGTGATCCAGGAACACCACGCCAGGGCCCTGCACTTCGACCTGCGCCTCGAGCACGACGGCGTCCTGGCCTCGTGGGCGCTGCCCAAGGGAGTGCCTGTGGACCCCACCCACAATCACCTGGCGGTGCGGACCGAGGACCACCCGCTGGAGTATCTCGAGTTCGAGGGTGACATTCCGGCTGGAGAGTACGGCGCCGGCTCCATGTCGATCTGGGATTCCGGCAGTTATTCGCTGCAGAAATGGCGGGACGACGAGGTCATCGTCATCCTGCACGGGCGGCCGGACGGCGGGCTGGCCGGCACCCACAGGGAGTTCGCGCTCATCCGCACCGGCGGGGACACGTCACGCAATTGGCTGATCCACCTCATGAAACCCAAACGCCCGGGTCCGGCCGGCGACCGGGCGCCCACGCTGGCGCGGCGTGATCCGGCCCCGGCGCCCGCTCCGCTCCCCGCCTCCACTGGCACCTACTCCCCATGCTCGCCCGGCCGGGCAGCCTGCAGGACCTGTCGGCGGAGATCGAGTGGGCGTACGAGATGAAGTGGGACGGCATCCGCGCCCTGGCCTACGTCGAGCCCGGCGCCACCGGGCGGGTGCGCTTACTCACCCGCAACGGCAACGATGTGACGGGGTCGTTTCCCGAGCTCGTCGACGACCTGCGCGCGGCGGCAGATACAAGCGGGGCGGTGCTGGACGGCGAGGTCGTGGCCCTGGACGCGAAGAACCGGCCCGACTTCTCGCGGCTGCAGAGCAGGCTCGGAGTCACCGATGCGCGAGCCCTGCAGGAGGCCCAGCGGCTGGCCCCCGTGCACTACTTCGTCTTCGACCTGCTCGAGCACGGCGGCACCACACTTACCGACCAGCCATACTCGGCCCGCCGTATCGCGCTGGAGGAACTCGTGACGGCATCGAGCGCCGTGGCCACCAGAACCGCGCCCACCAGCACCGTGCCCACAGACACCGTGCCCACAAACACCGTGCAGGTACCGCCGTCGTTCAGCGGCGACGCCCAATCGCTGCTTGCCACCAGTGTGCAGCTCGGCCTGGAAGGGCTGATCGCCAAGGCGACCGGAAGCACCTATTCCGGCGGACGGCGCTCCGACCAGTGGGTGAAGATCAAGCACGTCAAGGCGCAGGAGGTGGTGATCGGCGGCTGGCGCCCCGGGAACGGGCACCGCGGCAGCACCTTCGGCTCGCTGCTGGTGGGCATTCCCGAGCCGGGAAGCCCGGGCGAGGCCCCGGCCGGCCGGCTGCGCTACGCCGGGCGGATCGGCACGGGCTTTCGTGACCGGGATCTCACGGCCCTGCGCCGACGGCTCGACGAACTCCCGGCTGCGGCGAGCCCGTTCGACGACGTGCCTCCCGAGGATGCGGCCGACGCGGTCTGGGTGCAGCCGGCGCTGGTGGGCGAGGCGGAGTTCGCCGAGTGGACGCCGTCGGGCCGGCTGCGGCACCCCAGCTGGCGGGGCCTGCGTCCCGACAAGACGCCCCTCGATGTGGTGCGGGAGGGAACGGCTCCCGGATGACCGCCACCGGCGCATCCGCCCTGCTGGTGTGCCTGACGCTGTGTGCGGCCGCCATCGCCATGACCTGGCTGCTCTCGCTGCGTACCAGGGAGTACCCCTGGGTCGACCGGTCGTGGTCGCTGTTGCCGCCGGTGTACCTGTGGGTGTTCGCCGGCGCCGGCGGGTTGACCGACCCGCGGCTGGTGCTGATGGCTGTGCTCGGGACACTCTGGGGCGCGCAGCTGACCGTCAACTTCGCCCGCAAGGGCGGCTACCGGCCCGGCGGTGAGGACTACCGGTGGGCGGCGCTTCGCCGCCGGATGAGTCGTCGCCGCTTCGCGCTGTTCAACGCGGTCTTCATTTCCGGCTACCAGAATCTGCTGCTGCTCATCACGCTGCCGGCCTGGGTCGCCCTGGCGAACCGGCGGACACCGTTCGGTGCCGCCGATCTGGTCGCCGCCGTCCTGTTCCTGGGCTTCCTCGTCGGGGAGAGAGTGGCCGATCAGCAGCACTGGGACTTCCAGCGTTCGCGCCGGGTCCACCGCGCACGCGGTGGCACCGATCCCGGCTTCCTGCGGACGGGCCTGTTCGGGTACTCCCGGCACCCCAACCACTTCTGCGAGATCGCCCAGTGGTGGGTGATGGCCGGCTTCGGCGCCATCGCCGCGGGAACCTGGCTGCAGGTGGGGTCGCTGGGCGCGGTGCTGCTGACCGTGCTGTTCGTGGGGTCGATCGCTTTCACCGAGAGCATCTCGGTCTCGCGCCACACCGGATATCCGGCGTCTCAACACCAGGTCTCTGTGCTGGTGCCGTGGCCGCCGCGCCGAGCGGCGACCGGCGCGGTGGGGGCATCCGGCGCATCGGGCGCATCCGCTGGCGACGATCCGGTCAGGCGAGGCGGCCCCTGAGCGCCGGCCAACTGGCGGCGAAGCCCGGATGCAGCGGCAGCAGTTCCACCTCCGCCGGTGGAACCCAGCGCAGCGCGATGCTCTCGGTATCGCTGATCACCGGCTCGAAGGCCTCGAGGGCCCGCACAACCACCGTGGTGTACGACCAGAAACCCAGGTCGACCACCGAGCTGAAGTTCAGCCTGAGTAGATGGGCGGGCACACCGGCCTCCTCGCCGGCCTCCCGGACGGCGGCATCGAACGCGCTCTCGTTCTCGTGTCTGGCCCCGCCGGGCACGCCCCAGGTGTCACCCTGATGGCTCCAGATGGCGCGGTGTTGCAGGAGGACTCCACGGTCGGGATGGTGCACCAGGAGACCCGCCGCCCCGTAGACGCCCCAGAACCTAGCACCGTCAGGCCCGTAGACCCACGCATCACCACTGCCGCTCATTCCTTAAGCATGCCGCACCCGCCAGGGAACATCAGCAGCACCCCGGGTAAGATCAAGCCCGGCGGACCCCCCATCGCCCCACCCAAAGGACGTACGAGCATGACGACTTCCACACCTGCCTCCGCACTGACCGTCGCCGGCCTGGCCCGCTACATCGACCACACCCTGCTCAAGCCCGAGGCCACCCAGGCCGACGTGGCTGCCCTCATCGCCGAGGCCGTTGAGCTTGGCGTCTACTCGGTCTGCGTGTCACCGTCGATGCTGCCCCTCACCATCCCCGTGGATGCCGACCTCAAGGTCGCCGTCGTCTGCGGTTTCCCCAGTGGCAAACACGCCAGCTCGATCAAGGCCGCTGAGGCCGCCCTGGCCGTGTCGCAGGGCACTGATGAGGTCGACATGGTCATCGACATCGGAGCGGCCAAGGCCGGCCGGTTCGATCTGGTCGAGGCCGACATCAGCGCCGTGCGCGCCGAGCTCCCCGCTCCGCTGATCCTCAAGGTGATCATCGAATCCGCCGCCCTCACCGACGACGAGATCGTGGGTGCCTGCCGTGCCGCCGTGACCGCCGGAGCCGACTTCGTCAAGACCTCGACCGGGTTCCACCCGGCCGGCGGCGCTACCGTGCACGCCGTCCGCCTCATGGCGGCAACCGTGAACGGCGCGGCGCGCGTCAAGGCCTCCGGCGGAGTACGCAGCCACGCCGACGCCCTCGCCATGATCGATGCCGGCGCCAGCCGCCTCGGCGTGTCGGGCAGCAGGGCCGTGCTCTCCGGAGCACCGGTCGAGCCCTCGGCCAACCCCGCCGCCTACTAGAGCCCTTCACCGTGTAAGTAGCCGCCGGACGGGGCGGGAGTTTCTGGTGCCGAATCGGACATGTGCACCCGGCGTACCGGGTGCACTGGTCCGCACGGGGACCAGTTGAGTTTGGGTCAGACCGAAACGATGGTGTGCACGGGAACGTCGCCGAGGCGGCTGCGCCCGTCGAGATCGGCCAGTTCGAGCACCACACCCACGCCGATCGTCACGTAGCCGGCCCGTTCTATGAGCCGGGCGGTCGCCGCGACCGTGCCGCCGGTGGCGAGCACGTCATCGACGATGAGAACCCGGGTGCCGGCGGGCAGCTGCCCGACCTCCACCTCGAGGCGCGCGGAACCGTACTCCAGGTCGTATTCCTCGGTGAGTACGGTACCGGGCAGCTTCCCGCCCTTTCGCACAGCGAGCACCGCACACTCGGCGGCGTAACCGATACCGGCCGCGAGTAGGAATCCGCGAGCCTCGATGCCGGCCACTGCATCGAACTGTCCGCGGTACCGCTCGCTCAGGTCGTCGATGATCGCCCGGAACGCCACGGCGTCGGCGAACACCGGGTTGAGGTCACGGAACAGGATCCCAGGGAGAGGGAAGTCCGAATACGAGGCGAGGAGGGTGTGCACGTGCTGGGCGGCGGGAACAATCACGTGCTCAAGGGTACCCCGCGGCCTCTGAGCCCTCAGACGGCTCCGGCCGGCTCAACGAGTCCAGCCGACTCGGCGTGCCCGGCGTGCCCGGCGTGCCCGGCCGGCTCGGCTCGGCCGGCTCGTGCGGCTCGGCCGGCTCGTGCGGCTCGGTCGGCTCGTCCATTGCGCCGCTGAGCTCGTCGAGGAAGCTCACCACGGCGCGCTGCTCCGGCGCTGTGAGCCTTTCGGCAGCGGCCAACATCCGCTGGTGCGCCGCGCCTAATACGCGCCGGATCTCGTCGTGGGCACGTCGGGTGGCGTGCAGCACCTGCGCCCGCCGGTCGCTCGGGTGCGGTTCGCGGTGGAGCCGGCCGGCGGCCTCCAAACGGGAGAGCAGCTTGGCGGTGGCCGCGGAGGAGATGCCCAGGAAAACGCTGAGGTCTTTCGGGCCGATCGACTCCGAACGTTCCTCAGCCGCGATCAGGTGGCGCAGAGCGACCAGGTCGGAATCGTTCATCTCCATGTCGGAGCGCGCCCTGATGCGCATGGCCACGTCGGCCGCACGGAAACGGCGCACCGCTCGCAGGACATCCACGGCGCTCACAGACGCAGTGCTCGCAGATGCAGTGCCCACGGATGCGGTACTCACCGATGCGGTGACGACAGGCACGGCGTCCCCGGCGGCGTCGTTCGGGTAGAAGTAGCCCGGTGAACCGGGTCGTCTCAGCTCGGCGGCGGGTTCGACGTCGGCGGGCATAGCGACCATGCTAGCCTCGATTATCGCTAACTCGGTTAGGTACTTTTTGGAGTATCTTGGCTGCACGAGAGGGAGTCCCGTGATGCACACAGCAGAATCCACCATCGAGCGTGCCGGTGATCAGCAGACCGGCGGCAGTGGGTTTGTCGACGACCTGGTGGTCCTTCTCGACCAGAACGGCCGCGAGATCGGTACCGCCCCCAAGAGCAGCGTCCACGGCGCCGACACCTCCCTGCACTTGGCATTCTCCTGCTACGTGTTCAACGACCGCGGCGAGGTCCTGATCACCCGACGGGCCCTGACCAAGAAGACCTGGCCCGGCGTGTGGACGAATTCGTTCTGCGGCCACCCGGCCCGGCCGAGACCCTACCCGACGCCGTGCGGCGCCGCGCGGACTTCGAGCTTGGCCTGGCGGTGACCGATATCGACCTGGCGCTGCCCCTGTTTCGCTACCGCGCGACCGACAGCAGCGGCATCGTCGAGAACGAGGTCTGCCCGGTGTACCTGGCAGTGGCGACTGGCGACCCGGTGCCCAACCCCGACGAGGTGATGGAGTTCACCTGGACCGACCCGGAGACCCTGCAGGGCTCCGTGCTGGCCAGCCCATTCGCCTTCAGCCCCTGGATGGTTCTGCAGATGCGGGAACTGGAGACCTTCCGTGCATGAGATCCAGACGCTCGGCGTCGAAACCGAGTTGCACCGATTCTTCGCCGCGGCCCGGCTGCGCGCCAGCGACTACGGCGACCACTACGTCGCACTCTGGGATTCCCTCGACCAGGCCAGCCGCGGCGGCAAGCGCGTGCGGCCCGCCCTGGTGCTGGCCGCCTATGACGGTTTCGGCGGCACCGACCACACCCTGTCCACCCCCGTCGCGGTGAGCTTCGAACTGCTGCACACGGCGTTCCTGATCCACGACGACGTGATCGACCGCGACCTGTCACGCCGCGGGATGGCCAACATCGCCGGCCGGTTCACCGAACGCGCCATTGCGCACGGGGCCCAGAGCGCACAGGCTGAGGCCTGGGCCTCGACCGCCGCCATCCTGGCCGGCGATCTGGCGCTGAGCGAGGCCCATCGCGCGCTCGCCCTGCTGCCGGTGCCCGCCGAACTGCGCGGCCGGCTGCTCGACCTGCTCGACAGGGCCGTGTTCGTCTCCGCCGCGGGCGAGCTGGCGGATGTGACCAACACGGTCAGCCGGGTCCCCCTCACGATCGACCAGGTCGTCACGACGCTCGAACACAAGACGGCGATCTACTCCTTCGAGGCTCCCCTGCAGGCCGGTGCCGTCCTCGCCGGGGCACCAGAGGAGGCCATCGACGCCCTCGGACGGTTCGGCCGCCTGATCGGCGTCGCCTTCCAGCTCACCGATGACCTGCTGGGCGTTTTCGGCGACCCGGACAGCACCGGCAAGAGCGTCATCGCTGACCTCCGCGAGGGCAAGCAGACCGCGCTCATCGCGCACGCCGGCGCCACGGACCGGTGGCCCCTGATCGCGCCCTTTCTGGGCAAGAGCGACCTCACCGACGCCGAGGCGGACCTGGTACGCGGCCATCTGCGCGACTGCGGCGCCCCGGAGACCGCGGATGCCCTCGCTCGTGAGTACGCAAGCCGCGCGGTGGACGCCCTGCAGGGACCGCTGATGCCCGACACCCTGCGCACCACCCTCACCCAGTTGGCGCTGAGCGCCGTGACGCGGCAGAAATGAGCCGCAATACGCTCGGGCCGGCCGTCGGAGCCCCGACCACCGGTCTGGCCAACTACAACGCGGCCGCCCTGGCCAGCGCCACCACGGTCATCGGGCAGTACTCCACATCATTCGGCCTGGCCGCGCGGCTGCTGGCCCCCGGTGTGCGCGAGGAAGTACGCAGCATCTACGCGCTCGTGCGCATCGCCGACGAAATCGTCGACGGCGCCGCCAGCGGTGCCGGCATCGACCTGGCCGGTCAGCGCGAGCTGCTCGACGACCTCGAGCAGGAAACCGAGCGCGCGATGGCGCGCGGCTTCAGCACCAACCTCGTGGTGCACGCCTTCGCCGTCACCGCACGACGAGTGGGCATCGAACCGGCTCTCACCCGGCCGTTCTACGCCTCGATGCGGCGGGATCTCGACCCGGCCCCGTTCACGGCGGCCAGTGTGGCCGAGTACATCTACGGCTCGGCCGAGGTCGTCGGGCTGATGTGCCTGCGCAGCTTCCTGCGGGACTCCCCGCGGTCACCCTCGGACCACGCCATTCTTGAACACGGCGCACGCAGCCTCGGCGCCGCGTTCCAGAAGGTCAACTTCTTGCGCGATCTGGCCGCCGACCGGGATTCGCTCGGCCGCAACTACTTCCCGGGCGTCGACCTCACCCGGCTCACCGAACCGCAGAAGCAGCTGCTGCTCGATGACATGGATGCCGACCTCGAGGCCGCCGAACGAGTGCTGCCGCTGCTGCCGACGAGCAGCCGACGCGCCGTCACCGCCGCCCACCGGTTGTTCGCCCGGTTATCTGCGAAACTGCGGGAGACCCCCGCCCACGCCTTGATGAGCACCCGCGTGCGGGTGCCGGATCCGGAGAAACTGATGATCGCCCTCTCGTCCTCGTTCGGCCCGCAGGCGTGGCGACGGTGAGCAGCCCGACCGGACGTACCCCGACCACGGCCCCCCTCACCCGCACGGTCGTGATCGGCGGCGGTATCGCCGGCCTGGCCAGCGCGGCACTGCTGGCCAAGGAAGGTCACCAGGTCACCCTGTTGGAGGCCCACGACACCCTCGGCGGCCGCGCCGGTTTCTGGGAGGCCGACGGCTTCCGCTTCGAAACCGGGCCGTCCTGGTACCTCATGCCGGAGGTGTTCGAGCACTTCTACCGGCTGATGGGCACCAGCGCGGCCGAGCAGCTGCAGCTGACCAGGCTCGACCCCGGCTACCGGGTGTTCTTCGAATCGGACTCCGAGCCCGTCGACGTGCGCGCCGAACGGGCCGACAACATCCGTCTGTTCGACACCCTCGAACCCGGCGGCGGTAAAAAACTGGAGAAGTACCTGGCCAGCGCCAAAGAAACCTACGATATGGCCGTGGCCAGGTTCCTTTACACGAGTTTCGCCTCGTTCAAGCCGCTGCTGGTGCGCGACGTGCTTTCCCGGATGGGCCGGCTTGGCCGGCTGCTGCTGCAGCCGCTGGACAAGTTCGTGGCCGGCTACTTCCGCGACCCCCGCATCCGCCAGATCCTCGGCTACCCCGCGGTGTTCCTCGGCTCCTCCCCCGACCGCACCCCGTCGATGTACCACCTGATGAGCCACCTCGACCTGGCCGACGGCGTGCTCTACCCGCAGGGCGGCTTCACCCGGCTGATCGAGAGCATCGTCGACCTGGCCCGCGCGGCCGGCGTCACCATCGAGACCGGCGCCACCGTGCAGGCGATTCGCTCGGGACCCACGCCCGCCGGCCGGCGCGCCCAGGCCACGGTCGAGGGCGTCACCTACACCAACGCGGCCGGTGAGACCGTGCGGTTGGATGCCGACCTGGTCGTCTCGGCCGCCGACCTGCACCACACCGAAACAGAACTGGTCGAGCCGGCCAAGCAGACCTACCCGGAAAGCTGGTGGCGAAAGCGCACCTCCGGACCCGGTGCCGTGCTGGTGTTGCTGGGCGTCAGCGGCGAGCTGCCCAAGCTCGCCCACCATACCCTGTTCTTCACCCAGGACTGGGCCGACAATTTCGACCGCATCTTCGGGAAAGAGACCTCGGTGCCCAACCCGGCATCGTTCTACGCCTGCCTGCCCAGTGCGACAGATCCGGGCGTGGCCCCGGACGGCGCCAGCAACATGTTCTTGCTCATCCCGGTGCCTGCCGACACCGGCATCGGCCACGGCGGCATCAACGGAGCCGGTTCGGCCTCCGTGGAGGGCATCGCGGATGCCGCGATCGGCCAGCTCGCCCAGTGGGCCGGAATCCCCGACCTCGCCGAGCGCATCCTGGTGCGGCGCACCATCGGACCGGCCGACTTCGCCGACGACCTCAACTCCTGGAAGGGCGGCGCGCTCGGACCGGCGCACACGCTCAAGCAGAGCGCTTTCTTCCGCGGCAGCAATGTGTCCAAGCACATCGACGGCCTGTACTACGCCGGCGGCACAACGATTCCCGGCATCGGCCTGCCGATGTGCCTGATCAGCGCCGAGATCTTGCTCAAGCGGATTCGCGGGGACGTGAGTACGGGCCCACTGCCCGAGCCCCGGCCCGCCGTTTTGCGTTGACCGACGGATGCTGACCCGACGGACCCGGCGGATGGTGACCTGAGCGATGCTGAGTTTCGCGTATCTGCTCGCCCTGCTGGTGTCGTTGACCGGGATGGTGGTGCTCGACCGCCGGTTCGGCCTGTTCTTCTGGCGGGCACCCCGCGCCGCGGCCGTCGTGCTCGCGGCGGGGGTGCTGTTCTTCCTGGCCTGGGACCTGATCGGCATCTCCGCCGGCATCTTCTACCGCGGCGAGACCGCGTTCATGACCGGGCTGCAGGTGGCGCGGGAGCTGCCCATCGAAGAGGTCTTCTTCCTCACCTTCCTCTGCTACCTGTTCATGAATGCCCTGCAGGGCGCCCGGGTGCTGCTGGAGCGGAGGCGCGCCTCGTGAGCTACCTCGGACTGAACGCCGTGTTCCTCGGCCTCGCGGCGCTGGTGGCCGCCGTGGCGCTGTGGCGGCGGCCGGCGTCGAGGCGGCTCTACGCGGCATCCGGGCTCGCGCTGGTCGCCGTGCTCGTGCTCACCGCGCTCTTCGATAACATCATGATCGGGGTGGGGCTCGTCGCGTACGACCCGGCTCTGATCTCCGGAGTGTTCGTGGGGATCGCGCCCGTGGAGGACTTCGCGTATCCGGTGGCCGCGGCCCTGCTGCTGCCGGCCGTCTGGTCGCTGCGCGGCGGCGATGCCCGGCGTCCGACGGCCGGACGCGCCGAGCAACCCACGGCATCACCCGCAGCATCACCCGCAGCACCACCCGCAGAAGCACAGGACGCATGACCGAGGCGATTCACCCCACCGGCCCCACCGGACTCGGCCACTCCGTGCGGCAGGTGCTGCTGTCCTCGCGTCCGCTGAGCTGGATCAACACGGCCTTCCCGTTCGCCGCCGCCTACGTCGTGACGACGGGCCGGGTCGACGCGCTCCTCGTGGTGGGCACCCTGTTCTTCCTGATCCCGTACAACCTGCTGATGTACGGCATCAACGACGTCTTCGATTACGAGTCCGACCTGCGCAACCCGCGCAAGGGCGGCGTCGAGGGCGCCATGCTCGATCCGGGCATGCACCGCACGGTGCTGATCTCCGGCGTGGCGACGGCGCTGCCGGTGCTGCTGCTGATGCTCGTCCTGGCCGGCGCGAACCCGTGGTCGTGGGTCGTGCTGTCGATCAGTCTGTTCGCCGTGGTCGCCTACTCAGCGCCGGGCTTGCGCTTCAAGGAGCGGCCGGTACTGGACTCGGTCACCTCGAGCGTGCACTTCGTCAGCCCGGCGGTCTACGGCCTCGCGGTGGCCGGCGCCGTGGTCACACCCGACCTGGTGGCGCTGTTGGCGGCATTCTTCTTCTGGGGCATAGCCAGTCATGCCTTCGGCGCCGTGCAGGATGTCGAACCCGACCGGCAGGGCGGCATCAGCTCCATCGCCACGGCGTTCGGCGCCGCTCAGACCGTGCGCCTGGCCATCGGTTTCTGGCTTCTCGCCGGGCTGCTGATGCTCGTCACCACCTGGCCCGGGCCGCTTGCCGCAGTCCTGGTGATCCCGTACATTCTTGCCGCGTGGCCGTACCGGTCGATCAGCGACGCCGAGTCCGAACGTGCCAACAACGGCTGGAAGCGATTCCTGCGCCTGAACTTCTTCACCGGGTTCCTGGTGACCATGCTGCTCATCCTGTGGGTCGTGCTGCGCTGACCTCGTGCTGCGCCGAGGAGCCGCCGGCGCCCGCGTATAGAGTCGAGGCATGGAATTGCGAAGCGCACGGGTGGACAGCTGGGCGTGGGCGGTGCGGATGTACAAGACCCGTTCGCAGGCCACGGCGGCCTGCCGGGCCGGGCACGTGCGGGTGAACGGCGAACGAGCCAAGTCGGCCCAGGCCATCAAGCCCGGCGACGAGGTGCGGATCAGGGCCAACGGGTTCGACCGGGTGCTGGTGGTCTCCCGAATCATCGTGAAGCGGGTGGGCCCGAGCGTGGCCGCCGAGTGCTTCGTGGACAACACCCCGCCACCGCCACCGCGCGAAGAGGTGGCCCTGGTGCCCATGCGCGACCGCGGGGCCGGCCGGCCCACCAAGCGCGAGCGGCGCGAGATCGACGAGTTGCGCGGACACTGAGCGGTGCGGACACTGAGCGGTGCGGACGCTGAGCGGCCCGGCCGCCACTCGTCCGGCTGCTGAGCGATCGGCTGCTGAGCGATCGGATGCAGGACTACTCCGGCGGCAGCGTCACCGCTGGCACCAGGGTACCCACCTCGGTGCGCACCCACCACACGTGCTCGGCCCGGCGCTCGGCCGGCGTGCTGAACCTGTAGCGGAACATCCGGGCGCGCACGAACCGCGGCGGCTGCCCGGCGAACGGATCGTGCGCGAGCAGCCGCAGAGTGGCCGGGTCCGCCTGCAACAACCGGGCTAGGAACGCCTCGAACCAGGCCGTGTCGCGAGAGCCGAGCGCCAGGAACCACATCAGCCAGTCCAGGCGCAGGTGATACGGGGCGAACTGGCCGGGCAGCCGGGCCGGGTCGCCGGGCTTGCCTCGGAATCCGTATGCCCGCCAGGCCGTGGCGTCCTGCGGGTCAGCGGAAGCGCTGCCCTCGACGATCACCTCGAACCGCTCCTGGGTGACGGTGCCGAACGCACCGTAGGCGTTGACCAGGTGGAACGGATTGAAGCTCGCGTTCATCAACTGGCGGCGTCGGAACAGGTTGCGGGCCGGCCAGTAGCTGAGCACCAGTAGCAGAATGACCACGGCGAGTACCACCACCACGAACCAGAGCGGCTGCTCCCCCGGCGCCGTGCTGCCGCCGGGCGCCGCCGCCGGCAGCCCGGGCAGCATCAGGCCGCCCAGCCAGCGGAAGGAGGCGTCGTCGACGGCCGCGAACGCCAGCACGATGGTGATCCAGTTGAGCCAGGCGAAGTTGCCGGTGACCACCAGCCACAGTTGGCTGAGCACGATCAGGCCCGCCGCGATCGACGCCACCGGCTGCGGGGCGAAAAGCAGGAAAGGCAGACCAAGCTGCACGGCGTGGTTGGCGAGCACCTCGCCCCGGTGGAACCAGCGGGGCAGGTGGTGCACGAACCAGCTCACCGGGTTGGGCATCGGCTGGGTCTCGTGGTGGTAGAACAGGGCGGTGAGGTCGCGCCACTCGCGGCCGCCCCGCAGCTTGATCAGGCCGGCGCCGAATTCGAGCCGGAACACCAACCAGCGTAGGAACAGCAGCATCGGCAGCGGGGTGGCGACGGCGCTGGAGCCCAGGAACGCCACGATGAACCCGGCCTCCACCAGCAGGCTCTCCCACCCGAACGAATAGAAGGTCTGCCCCACGTTCACTATCGAGAGGTAGCCGGCGAAGAGCAGCAGGAAGACGAGCATCGGCAGCCAGGCGGGGCCGAGCTGGGGCAGGCCCAGCACCACGGTGGCGGCCAGGGCCATCCCGGACCAGGCGACCGCCCGCAGCATACGGTCGGAGTAGCGCCAGTGGAACAGGCTGGGCGACCGTCGGAACGGCACCACCGCCGTGAACTGCCGGACCGGGAGCAAGCCGGTGTCGCCGAGCAACGCCGGGAACTGGTTATGGGCGGAGACGAACGCGATCAGGAACATCGCGGCGATGCCTCGCTGCAGGATCTCGCGCGCGAGGTCGTACTCCCCCGTAGCGAACCAGTCCATGGTGCAGATCACCCTAGGCCCGTGGAGCCACCGTCTCAAGGCCGGCACCCGTTGACGGACAGAAACTGCTTGACGGGAGAACTAAACCGGTATAGATTGTCCTAAACCGGTTAAGGTAGCCACACGGCCGACCCGCACCCGCCATCAACGAGGAGGCCCATGGATCCCGCCCAGGATTCCAGCAAGGTGACGATCGCCGACGTGGCCAGGGAGGCCGGGGTCAGCAAGGGCCTCGTCTCGTTCGCGCTCAACGACCGTCCCGGCGTGTCCGCCGAGACGCGTGCGCGCATCCTGCAGGTCGCCGGAACCCTCGGCTGGACCCCATCACTGCGGGCCAGGTCGCTGTCGTCCAAGCGGTCATTCGCCCTCGGCCTCGTCATCGCCAGGGACCCCGAGGTGCTCGGGTCCGACCCGTTCTTCACCTCCTTCATCGCCGGCGTCGAGACCATCCTCGCTCCGGAGGGCCTCGCCCTGGTGCTCAGCGTGGTGCCGGACGTGTCGACCGAACTGGCCACCTATCGAACCCTCGTGGCCGACGGCCGGGTCGATGGCGTTTTTCTCAGCGACCTGCGGCAGGATGACGCGCGCATCCCGTACCTGTCCGAACTCGGCCTGCCGGCCGTGACCCTCGGTCGCCCCGACCAGCCCAGCCCGTTCCCGTCGGTGTCGATCGACGACACCAACGGCATCAGCGAATCGGTGCGGCACCTGGCCGGTCTCGGGCACCGGCGGATCGCCCATGTGGCCGGCAGCCCCGCGATGCTGCACGGCAACCGGCGCAGGGCCGCCTTCACCGCCGCCATGCGCGACGCCGGCTTGGGAGACGGGCAGGTCGTCGAGACCGACTTCTCGATCTCGGCGGGGGCGGATGCCACGCGCCGGTTGCTCCGTCAGGCCCAGCCGCCCACTGCCATCGTCTTCGCCAACGACCCGATGGCCATCGCCGGCATCGGCGTCGCCCAGGAACTCGGGGTGAGCGTGCCTGACGACCTCTCGATCACCGGGTTCGACGACATCGAATTCGCCCGGTACGTCTACCCCGCGCTCACCACGGTGGGCGCGACCCCGATGGTCTGGGGCCGGGCGGCCGCGACCACCCTGCTGGGGCTCATCCGAACCGGGTCCGCCGATGACATTGAGCTTCCCGCCGCCCGTCTGATCATCCGGGGTTCGGCGGCGGCTCCGACATCCCACTGATTCGGTTCCCGCCGAGAGCCGCCTCACTCACACGTACCGCCGGCACGAAATGCCGCAGCAGAGCTGCTGCGGGATCATGAATGGAGAACGACATGCACAGCAACATCCGCCCACGCACCACTCCCCGAAACGGCAGGCGCCTCGTGGCCGCCGCCGTCACGTCCGCAGCCATGGTCGTCGCCCTCGGCGCCTGCTCCAGCGGCGGCAGCTCGGGTGGCGCCGACTCCAGGGGTGACATCACCATCTGGTATTCGAACAACGAGAACGAGGTGCTCTGGGGTAAGCAGATGGTCGAGGCCTGGAACGCCGACCACCCCGATGAGCAGGTCAAGGCCCAGGAGATCCCGGCCGGCAAGAGCAGCGAAGAGGTCATCGGCGCCGCCATCACCGCCGGCAACGCCCCCTGCCTGGTCTTCAACACCGCCCCGGTGGCGGTGCCACAGTTCCAGAAGCAGGGCGGGCTGGTGGACCTCAGCAGTTTTGAGGACGGCGACGCCTACATCCAAGAGCGCACCGGCGACCTTGCCGACCAATACCAGAGCGACGACGGCAAGTTCTACCAGATGCCGTGGAAGTCCAACCCGGTGATGCTGTTCTACAACAAGGACCTCTTCGCCGCGGCAGGGCTCGACCCGGAGAACCCCGCGCTGGGCACCTACGAGGAGTTCACGGCCACCGCACGCACCCTGGTCTCCAGCGGCGCGGCCGAGTACGCCATCTACCCCTCGCCCACGAGCCAGTTCTTCCAGAGCTGGTTCGACTTCTACCCCACCTACGCGGCCGAGACCGATGGCAGCCTCCTCATCGAGGACGGCGCAGCCACGTTCAACTCGGACGAGGGCGTCGCGGTCGGCGAGTTCTGGAAGACCCTGTACGCCGAGGGCCTTGCGGGCAAGGAGCAGTACCAGGGCGACTCGTTCGCCGACGGCAAGGCCGCCATGTCGAGCGCAGGGCCCTGGGCCGTTTCGGTCTACAAGGATGCGGTGAACTGGGGAGCGGTGACCTTCCCCACCAGCGCCGGCAGCCCGGCCGAGGAGGCGTACACCTTCAGCGATGCGAAGAACGTGGGAATGTTCACGGCCTGCGAGAACCAGGCCACGGCCTGGGACGTGCTGAAGTTCGCCACCAGCCAGGAGCAGGACGGACAGCTCCTCGAGCTGACCGGCCAGATGCCGCTGCGGGCCGACCTGACCAGCGCCTACCCCGAGTACTTCGCGGCCAACCCGGCCTACGAGCAGTTCGGTGACCAGGCGTCGCGCACGGTCGAGGTACCCCAGGTGGCCAACTCCGTCGCCGCTTGGCAGGCGTTCAGGGACGCGTGGACGAAGCACGTCATCACCGGAGAGGGCGACGTCGCCGACGCCTTCGACGCAGCCGCCGACAAGGTCAACGAACTGATCGCGCAGCCGTAACCCTCATGTCCACGACAGTCTCACCCGAGAGCGTCACCCCGAACCCCGCCGCCAGGCCCGCACGGCCTGGCGGCGGGGGCCCCCGCCGGGGCCGCAGGCGCCAGTGGCTGGGCAAGAACCCGCTCGGGCTCGTGCTCAGCGCTCCGTACCTGGCCTTCGTGCTGCTGGTCTTCGCGTATCCGCTGGTCTTCGCCTTCTACATGTCGTTCCACGACTACTTCTTCGCCGCCCCCGGCGCCGTGGTCGACCGGCCGTTCGTCGGACTCGCGAACTTCCAGGAGGTGCTCTCCGATCCTGCGATCATCCGGTCGTTCGGCAACGTCGGCATCTTCCTGTTGATCAACGTGCCGCTCACCGTGGTGCTCTCGCTCGTTCTCGCCACTGCACTGAACAAGGTCGTCCATGCCCGCACCTTCCTGCGGGTGGCCTTCTACGTGCCGTACGTCACGGCCAGCGTGGCCGTGGTCGGCGTCTGGATCTTCCTGTTCAGCGGTAACGGCCTGGTCAATCAGATCCTCGGCCCGCTGGCCCCCGACCCGGCCTGGCTGATCAACGAACAGTGGGCGATGCCCACGATTGCCATCTTCGTCACCTGGAAGGGCATGGGCTTCTTCATCCTGCTCTACCTGGCCGCCCTGCAGAACGTCTCCGAGGAGCTCTACGAGGCCGCGGCAACTGACGGTGCCGGCAAGATCCGCATGTTCTTCTCGATCACCGTGCCCGGCGTGCGGCCCGCGACAGTGCTGGTGCTCCTGCTGGCCACGGTGACCGGGGCGAACCTGTTCACCGAGCCGTACCTGCTCACCGGCGGTGGCGGCCCGAACGGCGCCTCGTCGTCGCCCGTGCTGCTGATGTATCAGCGCGGCATCGAACAGGGCGCGCCCGACATCGCCGCCGCGATCGGGGTCATCCTCGTGATCGGTGTGCTCATCCTGGCGTTCATTCAACGCAAGCTGGCCGGAGGGGACGAATCGTGAGCACCGTCGCACGCTCGAGGACGCGCAAGGTCGACGGCCTGAGCCGTGGCCAGAACATCCTGCGTTACGCCGTGCTGTTCGCGGGCGCCCTGGTGTTCCTGTTCCCGTTCTATTACATGGTGATCGGCTCGCTGCAGACCGAACCGGACTCGACCGTGGCCGGGGCCTTCCCGAACCCGGCGAACATCACCGGCGAGAACTACACCGCCATCAACAGCCGCATCGACCTGTTGCAGGGCCTGGCCAACTCCGGCATCTTCGCCGGCGGTGTCATCCTCTGCACCGTCGTGTTCGGTGTGCTGGTGGGCTACGCCCTGGCGCAGCTGCAGTGGCGCGGACGCGGCATCACCTTCGCTCTGGTGCTGCTCGTTCAGGTGGTGCCGTTCCAGCTGCTGATGATCCCGCTCTACGTGATGATCGCCAGGGACTACGGCCTGGCCGACAACTACCTGGGCATGATCCTGCCGTTCGCGATCAACTCGACGGCGGTGCTCATCTTCCGGCAGTACTTCCTGCAGGTTCCCCGGGCGCTCTTCGACGCGGCCAGGATCGACGGCGCGGGCGAGCTCAAGATTCTCTGGAGCATCGCGTTGCCGCTCGTGCGGCCGGCACTGCTGACCGTTGTGCTGCTCACCTTCATCGGCCCGTGGAACGAGTTCCTCTGGCCGTTCCTGATCACCAAGGAGGCCTCGCTGCAACCGCTCGCGGTCTCGCTGGCGAACTACCTCACCAACGTCGCGGCCACCGCGGCGAATCCGTTCGGCGCGATCCTGGCCGGCGCCTGCGTGCTGGCCGCCCCCGCGGTCGTGCTCTTCATCCTGTTCCAACGGCACTTCGTCTCGAGCGACATCGGCTCGGGCGTGAAAGGTTAGTCATGAGCTCTACCACCACCACGACCACATTCCCGTACACCCTCACCAGGATGGGCGTCATCATGTCGCCGGAGGACGGTAACGCCCTCGAGGCCGAGGGGGTGCTCAACCCGGGTACCGGGCACACGCCGGACGGCACCCTGTACCTGCTCCCCCGGCTCGTCGCCACCGGCAACGTCTCCAGGGTGGGGCTGGCCCGGGTGATCATCGAGAACGGGGTGCCGACCGGCGTCGAGCGCGAGGGCGTGGTTCTCGCACCGGACCGGGGCTGGGAGCGCGGCGCGAACAACGCCGGCGTCGAGGACCCCCGGGTGACCTTCATCCCGCGTCTCGGCCTGCACGTGATGACCTATGTCGCCTACGGGCCGCTCGGCCCCCGCACCGCCGTGGCGGTCTCCGATGACCTGCGCGAGTGGCGTCGGCTGGGGCCGGCCCTGTTCGCCTACGACGAATCCCTGGACATGGACCTCAACCTGTTCCACAACAAGGACACGGTGTTCTTCCCCGAGCCGGTCACCGCACCGGACGGGGTGGAGAGCTTCGCTGTACTGCACCGGCCGATGTGGGATCTGGAGGAGACCAAGCCCGGCGAGGGCATCCGGGTGCCGGCCGGTGTCACCGACCAGCGGCAGAGCATCTGGATCAGCTACGTGCCCGTCGCCGACGCGCTGGCGGATGTCTCCGCGCTCACGTTCTGGCGCGGGCACCGGTTTCTGGCCGGCCCCGAGTACGCGTTCGAGGAACTCAAGATCGGCGGCGGCCCGGCACCCCTGCGGGTTCCGGAGGGCTGGCTGCTGCTGCACCACGGCGTCACGGGCATCCTCGCCCGCGCGTTCGACCAGCAGCAGAAGGTGAACTACGCCGCTGGCGGCATGATCCTGGACGCCGACGACCCCACGATCGTGCTCAGCCGCACCAGCGAGCCGCTGCTGAAGGCCGAGACCGCCGATGAGACCAGCGGCATCGTGCCCAACGTGGTGTTCCCCACCGCCATCGAGGAGATCGAGGGCCAGCTCTACGTGTTCTACGGCATGGCCGACTCGAAGATCGGCGTGGCCAGGCTGGATCGCCGCGTCGCCGAGTAGGAGCCGGGGCCACAACTGGTGCCCGTTCGGACGATTGCACCCGTTACGCCGGGCCCAATTGTCCGTTCGGGGACCAGTTGGCTCGGCGGGGGTGCAGGGCGGGGCCGCCGGGGCCGGCAGGGCTGGGCTGCCGCGGCCGGCTAGGAGGGCGCTGAATATTAGGGGTCCAGTTGCCTCGGCGAGTTCTTAGAGTGGTTTTTTGCTCCGCTGTGGGGCTTTGTGCGGTCGACTGAGCGATCGGCCACGATGGTGGGATCTCGCGTCGGGGCTGATCGATGGGGCCGTAGTGGGCGGCTCTGCCGCCTGGGACCGTGCGCCGAGGTGGTCCTTGTGCGTCGGGGTGTTATCCAAGGGCCCAAACCCCGTTCTGGCTGGTCAAACCGAGGTTGAGGAGCCGTTTGAGATTGATCGCGGCAGCACGGATCACCCACCCCGCATTGTTCTTGGCAACGCCGCGGTAGCGGACCCGCCGGGCCCCGCGCGTCATCCACGCCAGCGTCCGTTCAATCATTGGACGGTGCTGGCGATAAAGGGCTTGAAAGTCCGGGTCCTGAGCGGTGACGCGGTGCTCCCGGCGAACCTGATCCAGCGGATGAATCTGCATCTTCTTGCCGGACTTCGCGGTGGTGCACTGCGCCATCAGCGGGCAGGCCTGGCACGAACTACCAAAACTGGCCCGTCGTTTCGGGCTGAGCGACCGGACGTTCCCGGCCGGGCAGGTCACGGTCTGCAGGGTTTCATCCACGGTGAAGTCATCGATGGTGAATCCGCCCGGAACGGCTCGGCCCAGCGGCATCGGCTTGATGATCGGCCGGTGCCCAGCGGCATGAATCTCGGTCAGGAGCCCGCCGCTGCCATAGGCCGAATCACCCAGCACGTCAATGTTTTGCTCACCGATGCTGACGTCGGCCGCGAGCAGCTCGCCGCCGCGAGCCGCGTCGCTGTTTTGCGAACCAGAGGCTTTCGTGAGCATTGCCGCCGTCACCAACCCGGTGTCGGGCTCCGCGTTGACGTGGGCTTTATAGCCGTCGATCTTTTTCTGGCGGCTCTTGTGCGCATGGCGGGCATCAGGATCGACGGTGGAAATCACCCGGTCGGGAGCGACCCGGCGGGCGATCCGCCACCGCCCGTCGGTCCCGTCGGACCCGTCGGCGGGTTCCACGTCTTGGCCGGCGACCAAGGCAAGCAGCGCGACGGTTTCCTGCTGCTTCTTGTTGAGGATATGGACGTTGATGCTGCCCAGCAGAGCGAGAGCATCGGTGACCAGGCGGGAGACGAGCTCGTCGCGGGCGTCGCGGTCGTCCCACGCAATGTCGGGCTTGCCCGGCTGGGAGTAATCATGGCCGGTCAAGCCGGCGACGCTCACGTCCGCGCCGGGGATCTCCCGGCCAACACGGCGGATCTGTCCGACCAGCTGCGTGACGGTGTCCTGCCGGGCAACCGCATCCTCCAAAATTGTTGAGTCCAACGCCCGGCGTTTGCGCCCCGACAATGCTCCGGACTGGGCAATGACCGCGGTCACGGCCTCAAAAATGCGGTGCGGCCGGTCACTGGCAGCCAAGCGTTTGCGCCAATAGACCAGCACGGTCGGGTGGAAAGAGGTTTCAGTCAGCGCGAACCCGCAGGCGGCTTTCCACCGCAGGTCATACGTCAACGCCTCGGCCGCTTCCCTGTCGGAAAGGTTGTGCAGTGTTTGCAACACCATCACCGACGCGATCACGTCCGCCGGTATTGACGGGCGGCCGTTCTGCGAGGAAAACAAGTCCGCAAACGCATCGTCGGGAAACAGCTCCCGACGGTGCGCTGCGAGGAAAGCGAACACCGATCCAGGCGGAAGCAAGTGCCCCGCTACGGCATCGACATCGTAAATCTCACGCTGACCATCATCACAACCCTGCATCACCCCAGTCTTAACGACCAAGAGCCGACCCGCCGCAGGCGCGCCTTAAATAAGCGACACCCGCACCCAAAGTTGTTCAGCGGCCTCCTAGAGGCCTAGGCTCGATCTGAGCTGGTCGGCCGCGACCTGGTCGTCCCGGTCCGCGGCGAGGTTGGCCTCGAGGTTGGCCTCGGTGACGGCCTTGAGGATCTCGGCACGCTGGATGGAGATTCCCCGCGGGGCGTCGACACCCAGGCGGATGCTGTCGCCGCGGACCTCGAGCACCGTGATGACGATGTCGTCACCGATGAGGATCTTTTCCCCCTGTTTGCGCGTGAGAACCAGCATCCGCTCAGCCTATCGCGAACGGCCGCGGCGGCCCGGCTGGGGCAAGCCAGCCGATCGGCAGACCCAGCTCCAGCACGGTGCCGGGAGTGGCCGTGGAGTCCACGCCGAGCACAGCGACGGCGTCGATCGAGACCCACATGCCCGCGTCCCGCACCCAGCGGGCCGTGTCTGCGGGCTTCCGGCCGGCGTGCACAACGGCCCAGACCTGGTCGGCGCCCAGCGCGGCAGGGTCACCGGACGCGTGCGCCACGAGGATGCTCCGGCCCTGTTCCACTCCCCTGGCCCGGGCGGCGAGGGCCGAACGGCGGTCGGCGATCTGGTCCCGCTCGTCGTAGAGCACTGCCGTGGCGCCCGCCGACAGCAGCCTGGCGGCCACGGCCACGTCGTCGGGCAGGCCGAGGAGCAGGATCAGATCGCCGGGGCCGTCCAGCATCGTCGGCGCCCCAGACGACAGTGCCGGCCGGTCGCCGGGTTCGTGTCGGTCCGGCTCCGCTGAACGGAACGGCTCCGCCGAACGGAACGGCACCACTGAACCGACCGGCACCGAGGAACCGAACGGCTCCGCCGGCTCGTCCGGCGCCGACGCGCCGCCGGGCCGAAGGGCGGGCGAGGTGGCGAAGGTCAGCTCGTCCATCAGCCGGGCGAAGTCCGGGGTGCCCGTCGACACGTCCGGTGCGACGGCGGTCTCGCGGGCCGCTCGACGAGGAGACGCCGGGTCGGTGCGCAGAAGCGTCTCGGCCGCATCCGCGTCATCGAGCAGCGCCGCGATGCCGAGCCTGGTGGTGACCTCATCCCTCGGGCGGGCGGCACGGCGGCGCTGAGAGCCGCGCTCCACCAGGACCTGGACCGGGGCGTCGGGCACCTCGACGGTCACCTCGATGTGCCGTTTGGCGAAGAAGCCCCGGATACCGCCGACGGTCACCTGCTCGGCAGCGACGATGCGGGCGCCGTCGCCGTGCTCGGCGAGCACGCGGGCCTGCAGTTCGGGCAGGGTGGAACCCTCAAGCCGCAAGCGTTTCGTTTGCACGGACCACCCCCACCGTTTCGATGGCGACCCTGGCGGAGGTGACCTCTTCGTAGGACAACACCGGCAGGCCACCGGCCTGCGCCGACACCAGACGGTGGATGGCCGGCCGGAGCGCCGGAGCGCAGACCAGCACGGCCGTGCGGCCGCTGGCCTCGACGGCGGCGATGGTGCTGCGCAGGGAGCCGAGGATGGCGTCGACCCGGACAGGGTCGAGCAGGATCTGGCTGCCCGCGTCGCTCGGCCGCATGCCCTCGAGCATCGACTGCTCGAGGCCGGGCTCGATCATGATGACCCGAAGGAGCGCGCCGTCCAGGTATAACGCTGTGAGCGCGGGCCCGAGCGCCTGCCGGGCTGCCTCGACGAGGCCTTCCGCATCGACGGACACCTTCGCACGCACCGACAGGGCCTCGTAGATGCGCGGCAGGTCGTTGATCGGGATCTGCTCGGCGAGCAGCCCCTGCAGCACCCGCTGAACCTCGGCCAGGGAGAGCAGGCCGGGGATGAGGTCGTCCACGGCCGACGGGCTGACCTGGCGGACGCCATCCGTGAGCACCCGCACGTCTTCACGGCTGAGCAGGCGCGCGGCGTTGCCGGTGATGATCGACGACAGGTGCGTCACGAGCACCGAGACCCGGTCGATCACCGTGGCGCCGGCCATCTCCGCCCGTGGCCGCATCTCGCCCGGCACCCATTTGCCGGCCAGACCGAAGACCGGTTCGATGGTCGCCGTGCCCGGCAGCGACTCCAGGTTGTCGCCGAGCGCGAGCACCTTGCCGGCCGGGGCGATGCCGCGCCCGGCCTCGACCCCGGCGATGCGGATGGCGTAGGTGGACGGCGGTAGGTCGATGTTGTCCCTGGTGCGCACCGGCGGCACGACCATTCCCAGGTCGATCGCGATTTTGCGGCGGAGTGCCCGCACCCGGGCGAGCAGGTCGTCGGAGGCCCCGGACACGAGGTCCACGAGGTCGGGGGCGAGCTGGATCTCGAGGGCATGCACGCGCATCTGCTCCATGAGGTCCTCGGCCGTGTCCGTCCGGGGCGCCAGCCCTTCCACGGCCGCGGCCGCGGCGGCGCCGGCCTTGGCCTTGGCCTCGTTGCCCTTGATCCGCTGGGAGATGACGATCAGTCCAGCGCCGACGATGATGAACGGGATGATCGGCATGCCGGGGATGAGCGCCATCAGGATCGCGGCGGCGCCGGCGATCATCAGCGCGGTGCGGGACTGGGTGAGCTGGGCCGACGCTGTGGCGCCGATGTCGGACTCGGCGTTGGAGCGGGTGACGATCATGCCGGTGGAGACGGCCATCAGCAGGGCGGGAATCTGGGTGACCAGGCCGTCGCCGATCGTGAGCAGGGCGTAGGTGTTCAGCGCGTCGCCGACCTCCATGCCGCGCTGCAGCATGCCGATGGCGATGCCGCCGATCAGGTTGATGATGATGATGATCAGGCCGGCGATGGCGTCACCCTTGACGAATTTGGAGGCGCCGTCCATGGCCCCGTAGAAGTCGGCCTCAGCGGAGACTTCCGCACGACGGTCCTTGGCCTGCACGTCGGTGATCAGGCCGGCGTTCAGGTCGGCGTCGATGGCCATCTGCTTGCCCGGCATGGCGTCGAGGGTGAATCTGGCGCCCACCTCGGCAACACGTTCGGCGCCCTTGGTGACGACGACGAACTGGATGACCACCAGGATCAGGAAGATCACGGCGCCGATGATGATCGACCCGCCGACGGCGACGTGGCCGAACGAGGCGATCACCTGGCCGGCGTACCCGTCGCCGAGCACCAGCCGGGTGGACGCGACGTTCAGGCCGAGCCTGAACAGGGTGGCCACGAGCAACAGCGACGGGAACACCGAGAAGTCCAGCGGCTTCTTGACGAACATCGTAGTGAGCAGGGTCACCAGGGCCAGCAGGATGTTCACGATGATGAGCACATCGAGCAGCCCGGCGGGAATCGGCACCACCAGCAGCAGGATGATGCCGACCACTCCGATCGGAACGGCGAGTTTTGCGAGCGTGCTGTTCACTTAGATGGCCTCCGCCGGGTGGGTGAAATGAGGGCGAGTGGTGTGGGTCATGGTGTGCACGCCGGAGCGTGAACCGCGGGTCTTCAGGGCGAGCACAAAGGCCAGCACCCGGGCAACGGCGTTGTAGAGCTCCACCGGGATCTCCTGGCCGAGCTCGCAGGCGCTGTGCAGGGCCCGGGTCAGCGGGATGTCCTTGACGATGGGCACGGTGTCGGTCTCGGCCTGCTCGCGGATGCGGGCGGCGATCACCCCGGCCCCCTTGGCGACGACCCTCGGGGCTGACTTGCCCGGTTCGTACCGGAGGGCGATGGCGAAGTGGGTGGGGTTGATCAGCACCACGTCGGCGGTGGCGACGGCGGCGATCATGCGGTTGCGGCTCATCGCCAGCTGGCGGGCCCGGCGTTGGGAGCGGATCAGCGGGTCACCCTCTGAGCTCTTGTGCTCGTCGGTGACCTCCTTCTTGGTCATCCTCGTGCGCTTGCGGTTCCGCCGCATCACCACCATCACATCGGCGGCGGCCAGCACCAGGCCGGCGATCACGGCCGATTGCACCAGCGCGGCGGTGCCGTCGCCGGCCGCGCCGATCAGGACCATCACCGGCAGACCGCCCGCGGTCATCAGCACCGGCGTCAGGCCCTGGATCACCGAGGTGAGCACCACGCCGACAACGATGGTCTTCAGCAGAGCCTTTACCCCCTGCCAGAGCGCCTGGGTGCCGAAGGTGCGTGCGAGCCCGGTGACCGGGTTGAACTGCTCGTACTTGCCGGCGACCTTCTTGATGTGCACGCCGCCCTGCAGGATCGATCCCGCCAGCACCGCCACGCAGACCACGACGAGCATGGGAGTGAGGACGCCGCCCATGGTGCCCAGCCCCTCGGCGAGCAGCTGCAGCGCCCGCTCCGGGTTCGGGTTCTCGGCCACGTTACGGATGTCCAACAGCTGCGACCGCCCGGCGGCCGCACCGGCCTCGATGGTCATCGGCATCATCACCGCGGCGGCGCCGATGCCGACCCACGCGGTGAGGTCCTGCGACCTGGCCAGCTGACCCTTGGACCGGACCTCCCGCATCCGCTTCTCTGTGGCTTGTTCGGTGCGTTCACCCGCGTCGCTCATCAGCGCACCCCCCACATGCTCGACACCGCGTCGTCGGTGAGCGAGGCGACGATGCCGGGCAGGGCCATGAACCCGGCGGCGCCGAGGGTGAGGGTGATCAGGATCTTGAGCGGGAAACCGAGCGCGAACGCGTTCAGCGCCGGGGCCACCCTGGTGAGCAGGCCCAAGCCGGCGTCGGCGAGGAACAGCACCACGATCAGCGGTCCGGCGATCTGCACCGAGGCCAGCAACATCTGGCCGACCGCGGCGGTGACCGTCTGCATCGGCACGGCGAGGTCGATGCCGCCGCCGACCGGCAGCGCGGCGAACGAGCGGGTCAGGCCGCCCAGGATCAGCTGGTAGCCGCCGGAGGCGAACAGCAGGGCCAGCGCGGTCATCTGGTAGAGCCGGGTGAACTGGGCGCCGTTGACCATCGACTGCGGGTCGAAGCCCTGGGCGAGCTGGAAGCCGCCGAACAGGTCGATCAGGTTGCCGGCCGATTGGATGGCGGAGAACACGACGAGGACCAGGAAACCCAGCACGCCGCCCACCACGATCTCCAACAGCAGCGCCACGATGAACCCCCCGGTGTCCGGCGAGGCGTAGCCGGGCACCACCCTGGGCGCCACGGCCAGCGCCAGGCCGAGCGCGAGCATGCCCTTGATGCGCAGCGGGAACGCGTTGAAGGAGAACGGCGGCGCCACGACGAGGAACGCGATCATGCGCACCCCGGCCAGCATCACCGCCTCCAGCCAGGCGAAGTCCAGGGTGATGTTCACCTAGCCGCCGCCGATCAGGCCGGGAATCTTATCGAACAGGTTGGTGGTGAACGAGACGATCTCGGAGATCATCCAGTGCCCGCAGATGAGCATGGCGATACAGACCGCGATGGCCTTGGGCACGAAGGAGAGCGTCACCTCCTGGATCTGGGTGATCGACTGCACCAGGGAGATGGCGAAGCCGACCACCAGGGCGGTGATCAGGATGGGTGCCGAGAGCTTGGCGGACACGACGATGGCCTGCAGGCCGATGTCCAGGACGGCGTTGGGGTCCATCAGCCACCCCGGTAACTGTTGACCAGGGTGGTGATGATCAGGCCCCAGCCGTCGACGAGGATGAAGAGCAGGATCTTGAACGGCAGCGAGATCATCACCGGCGGCAGCATCATCATGCCCATCGACATCAGCGCCGCCGACACCACCAGGTCGATGACCAGGAACGGGATGAAGATCACGAAGCCGATGATGAACGCGGCCCGCAGTTCGGAGATCATGAACGCCGGGATGAGGGTGACGAGCGACACCGCGGCGGGGTTGGCCGGGTTGGGCTGGTCGGACGCCCGCACCATCAGGGCCAGGTCTTCCTGCCTGGTGTGCGCGAGCATGAAGGTGCGCAACGGCTCCGAGCCCGTCGTCACCGCATCGTCGAAGGTCATCGAGCCGTTGAGGTAGGGCTGCAACGCCTCGGTGTTGATGTCGGTGAGCACTGGAGCCATGATGAACAGCGACAGGAACAGGGCCAGGCCCGCGAGCACCTGGTTGGGCGGGATCGACGGCAGCGCGAGGGCGTTGCGGGTCATGGCGAGCACCACGAAGATCTTGGTGAACGACGTCATCATCAGCAGCAGCGCCGGCGCCACCGACAGCAGGGTGATGCCGATCAGGGTCACGATGGCCGAAGACGGCGCGCCGTTCGGCCCGTTGATCTCCACGGTGAGGCCCGTTCCCGGGGTGGCGGCCGGGGTGGGGACGGCAGGGTCGATGGGCACGATCGGCACTATCGGCTCGGTAGGGGCGAGCGGCGCCGCGTGGCTGGTTGAGGCCACGAGCAGGATCAGGGCCACCACGATGACGGCCACAAGAGCCGCCATGACGACCCATCGGGCCAGGACCTGCCGGGTGGGGACGGGAGGGGCCAGGACGGGCCGGCCGAGAGCAGGGTTCGCGGTTTTCACCGGCCGTGCCGAAGCAGAGCGGCGGTCTGTTGCCACGTCGAGGGCGAGAGGATGGAGCCGCCGAGCCGACCGCCCTGGCTGCGATCCCGTCGCGGACGGAAGGTCAGCGGCGGCTCTGCCGGTGTGTCGGTGTCCGACGGCACCAGGGTCGGTCCCCCGGATGCGGCGTGCAACGACCTGGCGAAAGCGACAGCCGACTGATCGTTGCCGCCCTCGGTGCGCACGGCGCTGATGCCGGCGCCGCCGGCCACAGCCGCGGCCGGGTCGGTCTCGCCGTCGTGCAGCACGCTGATCGACTGCTCGGTGACGCCGAGCACAAAACGGCGGCCGTCGACATCCACCACCACCACTGAGGCCTTCTGGCCGAGGCCCTGCCGGCCCACGACGGTCACCACATTGGCTGCGCGCGACCCGGCGCCCCTAGTCAGGCGTCGTTGCAGCACCCAGAGCAGCCCGAGCACAACGGCCAGGGACAGGATCACTCGCAGGGCGACGACGACGGTGTCCACCTAGGTCAGGCTCTCGGCCACATCGAGGATCTGGGTGATCCGCACGGCGTAGTCCTGGTCGACGACGACGATCTCACCGTGGGCGATCAGGCGGCCGTTGAGGAGGATGTCGGCGGGCGATCCGACGGAGCGGTCCAGTTCGACCACGGCGCCCGGTTCGAGGGCGAGCACGTCGCGCACCGTCATCCTGGTGCGGCCGATCTCGACCGTGAGGGCCATTTCGACGCTGTTGATACGGCCGAGGTTGCCGACCACGGTGCGGTCGCCGGTTGCGGCGGCCGCGCTGTTCAGGCGCAGCCGGATCGCGAACCAGCCGACGGTGACGCCGCCGCCGGTGAGCTCGAAGACCACGGTCTCCGCATCGAGGAACAGGGTGGTCGCGTCGTCGATCCGGGCGTCGCCCAGCACACCGAGGCCGAGCACGCCGGCAGCGCGCTCGAGGGCCGGGCGGATGATGTCGTCTCGCGAGACGAGGCCGCTCTCGGCGCCGGCCGCGGCGTCGAGGGAGCCGGGGTCGGCGAGGACCACGGCCAGGTCGGCTGAGGTGGCGCCGACGAACGAGGCCACGACGGCACCGTGCACGGTTCCCCCGGCGCGGCCGACGACGCCGGCGCCGGAACCGACCGTCGCGGTGAGGATGGTGGGCGTGGGCAGCACCGTGAGCAGGGCGGCGACGGCCGCGTCCGCGACTCCGTCGGAGAGCCCTGAGCCGATGACGCCGACTCCGCCGGCGGCGGACGGTGACTGGGCGGAGGCGGAGCGCTGAAGCGTCATGGGGTCTTTTCCTCGGTGTCGATGATGATGCAGGCCAGGCGGGAGCCGGTGGAGCCGACGGCAGCGCGGGCCAGAGTGCGGCCATCCACCACCAGGTCGAGCGGTCGGTGGGTGGGATGCGGGATCGCCAGCACGTCGCCGATCGCGAGGGCCAGGATGGCGCTCGGCAGCACCCGCGCGTGCGCGAGCCGCAGGGACACGTCCACGGGCACCCAGCCGAGCTG
Organism: Cryobacterium sp. SO1; assembly: GCF_004210215.2. Taxonomy (NCBI): domain Bacteria; kingdom Bacillati; phylum Actinomycetota; class Actinomycetes; order Micrococcales; family Microbacteriaceae; genus Cryobacterium; species Cryobacterium sp. SO1. The sequence goes on along the minus strand of NZ_CP067394.1, from coordinate 1,716,270 downwards.
GGCGCGCAACAGGTCCACCGGCGGGGTGGCCGAGACCGGAGGGCCGGGTTCGCCGAGCTGGGGTAGCAGGGCTTCGGCCGGGAGGGCGAGGGTGGCCGCCGTGGTCTTGTCGCCGACCCTGATAGTGAAGGAAGCCACGATCATCAGGTCGGACGTGGCCGCAGCCTGCGCGAACTGGGAGTTGTACTGGATGCCGTCCACCGCGATGGGCAGGGTGAGCAGGGCGCCGAGGGAGTACCGCAAGTCCTCGAGGGCGTCGTCCATCAGCCGGCGAACGAGGGCCTGCTCGATCTGGGTGAACGGCCGCTCCGGCGGAAGGGGCAGCCCGGTGCCGCCGAGCATGTGGGCGACCCAGTACAGCGCGGCGGCGGACGGAAACTGGATGACGGCCTGGGCGTCGAGGCCCTCGACGGTGCACAGCACCATGGCGGTCGTGGCGGGGAGCGAGGAGGCGTACTCGTCGTAGCCGCTCATCACCACCTGTTCGCAGGTGACTTGGGAAATCATCCGCACCTGGGCGGTCAGCTGGGTACCCCACTGGCGGGCAAAGGTCTCAAAGGCCAGCTCGAGCACCCGGGCGTGGTCACGGGCCAGCGTCGTCGGTCTGCTGAAGTCGTAGACCTCTACAGCGCGCGCGGGTTTTCCGGGCACGCCGCTGCTGATATGTTCCTGGACCGTCACGACTGGCACTATCGGCGGGTTGAATACGGATGTTAGCGGCGTCGGCAAAGTCGTCGGTGCCGTTTTGTGCCGCCCGGCCGCCCGGCCTGCCCGTGGCCTCAGTGCCCGGAGGTCACCGCCGAGGTGTCGCCGCCGGTGGCGGGGGTGCTGTCCTTGGCTTCGCTGTCCTTGGGGTTGGTGTGCACGGCGGTGCTGTCCGTGGGGGCCGACTCGTCGGGCACGGCCGTGCCATCGAGCACGGACGGGATCAGCGCCCGCACGCTGTCGGGCTGGTTGGAGAGCAGGACCACGTCGACCCGGCGGTTGCGAGCCATGGCGGCCAGGTCATCGCCGGTGTCCACCGGCCGGGCCGAGCCGTAGCCGATCGCGCCGATCCGCTCCTGCGCCACCCCGGTGCGTTCCACCAGGTGGCGCAGCACCTGGGTGGCCCTGGCGCTGGAGAGCTCCCAGTCGGTCGGGTAGTTGATGGTCACCCCGTGCCTGTCGGCGTGTCCCTCGACCGAGACCTCGCGTTGGCTGCCCGCCAGCACCGGGCCGATGATGTCGAGCACCGAGACCGCCTGGGAGCTGAGGGTGGCGACATTGGGTTCGAAAAACGTCTCGGACCCGACCAGGCCCACCGAGAGGCCGCGCTCGTCGATGGCGTACTCCACGAGGGCGTCGAGGCCCACGGCGGTGAGGGCCGTCTGCATGGCCTCCTGCACGGCGGTGAGGTCGTCGACCTCGGCGATGGCCAGGTCGAGGTCGGACAGCCCGACATCCTGGTTCACCGCCGGGGTGTCGACCAGGTCGGCCGGCACCACGACGCCCTCGGCGGTGTCGATCTTGCCCACGTCCACCGCGCCGAAGCCCGTCGCCAAGGAGTTCTTCAGCTGTACGAACTTGGCCTGGTCCACGGTGGACATGGCGAACAGCACGATGAACATGCACATCAGCACGGTGACCATGTCCATGTACGAGGCCATCCAGCGCTCGTCGACGTGCTCCTCGTGTTCCTCCTCGAGCCCCCGGCCCCGGCCCCGGCCGCGTCCGCTCACGCGGCCTTCTTGAGGGGCTTCTCGGACGAGGGCTTCTGGGCCTTGCCGCCCTTTGACCCCTTCGCCGATTTACCGGATGCCGCCGGCACCATGGCCTGCAGGCGCTCGCCGAGCAGCCGGGGCTGGCTGCCGGCCTGCACGGCCAGAGCGCCCTCCATGAGCAGCGTCATCCGTTCGGCTTCGATGTCGGAGAGTCGCTTCAGCCGGCTGCCGATGGGGAGCCAGAGGAAGTTCGCGGACAGGAGCCCCCAGAGAGTTGCGACGAACGCGGCGGCGATCATGGGCCCGAGGGTGGATGGGGTGTCCAGGTTCTCGAGGACGTGCGTGAGCGAGATCACGGTGCCGATGATGCCCACCGTGGGGGCGTAGCCGCCCAGTGTGGTGAAGAACTTGGCCGCGTTGCGGCTCTCCTTGGTGCGGGTGGCGATCTCGTCTTCCAGCAGGATGCGCAGCTCATCACCGTCGGTGCCGTCGGCGATGTTCTGCAGTGCGCCGCGCAGGAACGGGTCGTTGATCTTGTCGGCCTCTTGCTCGAGGGCGAGCAGCCCCGAGCTGCGGGCCTTCTCGGCCAGACCCACCACCTGGTCGATGAGCTTCTGGGGCGGGGTGGTCTTGCCCAGGAACGCACCGGGCAGGGCCTTGACGGCCTTGACGGTGTCGCGCAGGGTGCCGCCGGCGATTCCGACGGCGATGGTGGCGCCGAAGACCAGAACCATCGGGGCGGGTAGCAGGATCGCGGTGACGTGCGAGCCCTCGATGGTGATCATTGCAAAGAGAGCGCCGAAGGCGAGAACGATGCCGATCAGGGTTGCGGGGTCCATTTACAGCCTCCGGGGGCGCAAGGGGACAACGGCGTCCGGGCGGGTGTAGGGATTGCTGTCTGTGCTCCCCGTGGAAGCGTCGGTGCCGCTGTAGGCCAGTCCGATCACGCGTGCCCGGTAGGCGGCGATCTTCTCGATGACCTCGGTCAGGCTCTCGGTCACGATGAACTTGGCGCCGTCGACCATCACCAGGGTGGTGTCGGGGTTCACATGGATGCGCTCAATGAGGTCAGGATTGATCGCGAACTGACTGTCATTCAGCCTGGTTACAACGATCATGGACCCGTCCCTGGTTCCCGGACGACTCCAGCAGTCGTCAACGGCCACTGTCGGCCGGTCCCCGCGTTACGTTAGATGGCCCGGTGGGACGTGTGACCGTGCGCTCGCTCTGACCCGAGAACGTTATCCACAAGTTGACGTTTACTCACACAAAGCTTCGGAATCGGGCTAGATTCGCAGTATGAACAACCAGTCGACCATCGTAGACACGTTCGCCGCTTCCCGCGGTGACGCGTTCGTGGATGCCGCCGCGAACGTGGCCAGGCTGGGCTCGTGCAGTGTTGAGTACGACGCGTTGTCGGATGCGGAGGTGTTGGCCGGTCAGCGGATCCTCGCGCAGGCGCAACGCGAGTTGGATACCCGCAAGGCGTGGATGGCGAAGACCCTCGGGCAGCGCTCCCGGTGGGAGCTGGGCCAGTCCGGCCTGGCCGCGCAGCAGGGCTTTCTGAACCCCGAGGCGTTGATCCAACAGCTCACCGGGGCGAGCAAGGTCGAGTCGCGCAAGCTCGTGGGGGTGGGCCGGATACTCGCCGAGGCCGAGGAGGCCGAAGCCCAGGCCGCCGCCGCGCAGGCGGAGGCCGAGGCGGCGGCCGCCCGTCGGCTGCGCGACGAAGCGCTGGATCCGGCGGGTGACCCGGGGGCGCGTGACTGGGACGCGCTTGGCCCGGGCACCGCCGAGGGGTCCGGCCCGGCCGCCCCTTCGGTTCCGCTTCTGCCGCTGCCGTGGCACACACCGATCTCGCACGCCGTGAACGACGGCACCCTGTCCATCGATGCCGCGCACGCCCTGCGCACCGGCCTGGGCGACGTCGACACCGTCGTCACTGGCCCGGCCCTGGCCGACGCCCTGACCCAATTACTCGCCGACGCCGCCTCGCTGAACGTGGACCAACTGCTCAAAAAGGCCCGGCAGATGCGCGACTGCCTCGACGAGGCCGGCATCCGGGTGCGCGAACAGAAAGCCTGGGACGACCGCTACCTGCACATCTGGACCCTGAACACCGGCCAAGTCCGCATCGACGGCCTCTTCCCGCCGGAACAGGGCGAATTCATCAAGTCCACCTTCGACAGCCTCACCAGCCCCCGCCGCGGCGGCGTGCGCTTCGTCGACACCGACCGGGCCGCCTGGGCCAAACGAGTCAAGGACGACCCCCGCACCACCACCCAGATCACCTGCGACGGCTTCATCGACCTGCTCACCGCCGGCACCACCGTCAACCCAACGAGATGCTCGGCGGCCGCCGGCCCGCCGTGCAGATCCTCACCACCACCGCCGGCGCTACCGGCCAACCCGCCCAGCCCACCCAGCCGGGCGAAACCACCCAGCCCACCAAGCCCACCCAGCCGGCCGAGCCCACCCAGCCCACCCAGCCGGGCGAACCCACCCAGCCCACCCAGCCCACCCAGCCCACCCAGCCGGGCGAACCCACCCAGCCGGCCGAGCCCACCCAGCCCACCCAGCCGGGCGAACCCACCCAGCCGGCCGAGCCCACCCAGCCCACCAAGCCGGGTGGGCCCGCCGAGGCCGCCGAGCCCGGCAAACCCACCCAACTCGACGGACCCACCGGACCGACCAGACACACCGGACCGACCAGACACACCAGACCCACCGGACACACCGGACACACCGGCCAACCCACCCCGCCGGGCGAGCCGACCCAGGCCGCCGATCGCACCGGACCCGCCGATCAGACCGGACCCACCAGGCCCACCGGATCCTCTGGACCAGGCGCGACAGGCGTCACCGGCCACCCCACCGGCGCTACCAGCACGACCGGCACCGCCGGCACCACATCCGGGCCTCCCGAACGCGACCCCTGCCCGATGGCCGAGCCGCTGCAGCCCGGGTTCCTCAGTGACGCCGACGACATCCTGATCTGCCTACCCGGCCAACCCGGCCACGGCTACATCGAAGGCAACACCGCCCCCATCTCCCCCGAAACCATCGAACGCCTCATCTGCGACTCCGGCACCATCAACATCACCTTCGACCAGCTTGACCGGCCCCTCGACGTCGGGCACGAGCAACGACTGTTCAACCGGGCCCAACGCCGAGCCCTCGCCGCCCGCGACGGCGGCTGCCGCTGGCCCGGCTGCGACCGACCACCCGCCTTCACCGAAGCCCACCATATCCAACACTGGCAGCGAGATAACGGCCGAACCGACATCAACCAGGGCATCCTGCTCTGCCGCGCCCACCACTTGCTGCTGCACAACCAACGCTGGCAAGTCTTCGAAGACGACGGCCGGTACTGGCTCAGGCCACCCGCGACCATCGACCCCGGCCAGGCACTCATCGAGATGCCCAGCCGCACCCGGCCACGGCCCACCTCAGCCCGCACACACTGATCGAGCGGGTCTACTTCGGCAAGCTCAGCACGACGTCGACAACCTCGACCAGCGCAGGGTCGCCACCACCCGCTGATCGAACGGGTCACTGACAAGCTCGACCAACGCAGGGTCGCCACCACCCGCTGATCGAGCTTGTCGAGATCCCGCGAGATGGGGGATTTTTGGGACACGTCTCACCGGGTCTACTTCGACAGGCTCAGCACGACGTCGCCAAGCTCGACCGACGACGGGACCGCTTACTGCGTCCGTTAGCGCTTCAGGTTGGTGAGCTCCTGCAGCACCTCGTCCGAGGTGGTGATGATGCGGGCGTTCGCCTGGAAGCCGCGCTGGGCGACGATGAGGTTGGTGAACTCCTGCGACAGGTCCACGTTCGACATCTCCAGGGCGCCACCGGTGAGCGAACCCAGTCCAGTGGAGCCCGGAGCGCCGAGTTCGGCCGTACCGGAGTTGAAGGTGGCCCGGTAGCCGTTCGAGCCGGTCTTCTCGAGGCCGCCCGGGTTGGTGAAGGTGGCGAGGGCGATCCGTCCGAGCGCCTTCTGCTCGCCGTTGCTGAACAGGCCCACGAGGGTGCCGTCCTTGCCGAAGGTGTATGACTCGAGCGAGCCTGGGGCGCTACCGTTCGCCGCGGCCTTGACCGTGCTGATCCCGGCCAGTCCCTTGAGACTGGTGAGGTCCACCGTCACTCCGCCGGCGGCAGGGTCACCGATGACGAGCGTCCCACCTGACGTCACCGAATCTCCCGTGAAGCCCAGCGAAGTCGTTACCGGGGTACCGCCGTTGTCGATGCCGGACACGTCCCATCCACTGGCCGACTTGGTGAAGGTCAGGGAGAGTGTGCGGGCCGCGCCCGAGGCGTCATAGACCTTGACGTCTCGGAGCACCTGCGTGTCTTTGACGGCGTCGGACGGCAGCGTGCCTGTCACCGCAACCGCATTCGTTGCCGTGCCGGGGATGACGGCGTTGACCGGCAGCGCCAGGTCCCCGACGGCGCCACCCTCGTTGACCACGCCGTTCACCGCACCCCAGCCCTGCACGATCGCACCGGACGGGGTGACGAGGCGCCCCGCGGAGTCGAAGTCGAAGGAGCCGGCGCGGCTGTACACCGTCTCGCCGCCCTGCTGGGTGATGAAGAATCCGTCGCCCGAGATGAGCATGTCGGAGGCCTTGCCGGTGGCCTGCGACGATCCCTGCGCGAAGTTGGTGGCGATGCCGGCCACCTGCACGCCGAGTCCCACCTGGGCCGGGTTCGTGCCACCGGTCCTGGCGCCCGGGCCGCCGGCGCCCTGGGTGAGCTGGGAGAGGGTGTCCTGGAACTGGGTGGCCGAGGCCTTGAACGCGGTGGTGTTGACGTTGGCGATGTTGTTGCCGGTCACGTCGAGCATGGTCTGGTGGGCGCGGAGGCCGGAGATACCGGAGTACAGGGAGCGAAGCATGGGAGCTTCCTTTCGAGAGAGTGACTGCAGCGGATGGGTCAATACGGTGATGTCGTTCTGGTGCCGGGCGGGCTGTTCACCTGGTGGTGGCTGGCTGGCGGGCCGGCGACGGCGGGCGTCGAGGGGCAGGGTCGCGCGTTGTTCACGCGGTGCGGGCTCACCCCTTCGGGGCGGTCACCCCCGAGATCGCGTCGAGCGCCACGCTGGCGGTGCCGACGGTGACCTGGGGCACCGGGCCGGCGAAGGACACCGCGGTCGCGATGCCGGTGACGCTCGCGCCGGCGGCATCCGTGTAGGTGACGTTCTGGCCGACGAGGGCGGCAGCGGCCGTGCGCATCTGCAGCGAGAAGTTCTCGTCCGCGGTGGTGGACAGCGCGGTGAGTTTTTCCATCATGGCCAGCTGGGTGGTCTGGGCGATCATCTGGTTGGTGTCCATGGGTGAACTCGGGTCCTGGTTGCGCAGCTGGGCCACCAGAAGAGCCATGAAGGTCTCGGAGTCGAGGGTCTGTTTGGGCGTGCGCACCGGGGTGTTCGAGTACATGCTGGCTCCGGTGGTGGAGTCTGCGGCGGCGGTGGACACGGAGCCGACGGCGTCGATGGTCATGGGGTCTCGTTTCTGGGAGTCGGCGGGCGGTGCGGGGACGGACGCGGGTGGGATGGGGGCGGGTCAGACAAGAACATCGACTCGTCCCCTCGCTTGGTCGGATCGTGCGGGGTCTGTCCCGGCGTCGACGGCCGTGGTGTCGGTGCCGATGGAGGTGGACCGGAGCCAGGGATCGGTTGCACCGGGCTCCCGGCGGCGGTCCTGGGCCCCGCGTGGATCCCCGCCGAGCGTCGCACTCCCCTGGCCCTGCTGGTCGGCCCCTGAGCGGTCCTGCCGGCCCGAAGAGCCGGCGTCACCGGGCTGGTTGCGTGCGGACACGTCGAGGCTTGCCGATAGTGCACCACCGGCGAGGTCGCGGCGCAGGTCGGGCAGGATGAGCCGCAGTGCTTCCCGCGCCATGTCGGTGGGGGCGAACAACTCCAGACGGATGCCGGCGGCGCTGATCTGCGCCCGCACCACGACCGGTCCGAGGTTGTCGGGAGTGACGCTTATCGACATCGTGTGTTCGCCGGGTCCCGCGGCCGCGAGGCTGAACAGCGGACGCGCGACCTGGCTGGCCAGCGGAACGGGAACGGCAGGACCGGTCGGCAGCGGCGATGCCGCGGCACCGGCCGGGGTAGCGGCCGCGGGGGCAACCGGACCGGAGAGTGAGGGTGGAACGAGGCCGGCTGCCGGACTCTCGGCAGCAGCAGGATCGCCCGTGGCGATGTCGGGAGACCGGGTAGACCAGACGGCGCCGGTGGCACCGCCGTTGGCAGCCCCGGTCGAGGCGGGTCCGGTCTCGGAGGTCCCAGACGCGGAGTTTTCAGACGCGGAGGTCCCAGTCGCGGGGGACCCAGTCGCGGGGGTCCCAGTCGCTGAGGTCCCAGTCGCGGGGGTCCCGGTTGCGGGGGTCCCGGTTGCGGAGGTCCCTGTCGCGGATGTCCCGGTCGACGCTGCCCCGGTCGATGCCGTCCCGGTAGAAGCTGTCCCGGTCGCTGCATCCCCGCGTGAGGCAGCCCCGGTCCCGGCGTTCCAGGTACTTGCGGCCGCGATACCGGCGGCAGCGGCAGCGGCACCGGCAGCAGCACCGGCACCAGCGGCCGCGGCACCGGCGGCCGCGGCACCGGCGGCGGCGATAGTGCCGCTCACCGCAAGTCCGTTTGCCATCGCCCCGTTCGCGGCCGGCCCGTTTGCGCCGGTCTGTTTTGAGGCGGCGCCATTCGCGGCGAATCCGTTCGCGGCGGTGCCGTTCGCGGCGGCACTCGACGCGGCGGTACTGGACACGGCGGTACTGGACCCGTCGACTCCGGTCGCGGCCGGTGACGGGTTCCCGGACACCGCGGTCGGGCCGGGTGCGCCGGACTGGGCCGATGTTTGAGCCGCCGGCTGGATCGTCGGCAGCACGGCTCCGGATACGAGCACGGCATCAAGCGTTCCGGCCACGGTGACGTCACTGGATTCACCCGAAGACACGTCGTCGCCGGCGGCACGCGGACGGCCTCCGGCCGGCGCGGCCGCTTCCAGGTCGGCCGCGCTCGCGAGGGCACCCGTCGGGAGGGGGTCGGCGGACGCAGCGGATCCGGGCCGGCCCGGTCCACCCGGGACTGGTGTGTCGGGGCCGGCCCCATTGGCCAAGAAGGCAGCCGGCATTGTGCCCGCGGGTTGGGCAGTGAGCCGGGCTTGGGTTGCGGGGTCGTCGGCGAGCCCGGCATCCCTCGCTGCGGGGCCCGAGGCTGAGACGTGCTGCGCGGGATTGATGAGCGCAGGATTGGTGTGCGCGGGCCTCGTGGTCCCGGGCTTGGCCAGCGCGGGCGAGCTCGGTGCGGGCTTGGCACGTGCGGGCAGCGGCGGCTTTGGGGAATCGAGAGCCGTAGGCGTACTGGCCCGCGCTCCGGCCGAGCCGGTCCTGGCGCCCTGCCCGGTCACGGCACCGCGCATGGCTCCCGCAAAGGAGTCGGCACCGGCAGTGGACTCCTGCCGGGATCCCCGCGAGCCGTGATCGAGGGTGGACCCCGCGGCTCCGGTGGAACGAGGGAACTGTGCGGCTGCTGTGGTCGTCATGAGGACAGTCCTGACTTGGACGTGCCGTTGAACATTGACGCGAATGCAGCCGTCAGCATGTCGGTGGAGTTGGAGGCCTGGCCGGCCGTCGCCGCCTGATCGGGGATCACCCGGCGGATGGTGGTGATCTCGGAGTCGTCCATGTAGGCGTCCACCTTGCAGACCGTTCGTCCCTCGTAGGGCGCATGGATCACCTGATTGTTGCCGGCGTAGATCAGGATGTGGTCGCCGCCGCCGGTGACGATGAGGTCGCCGGGCTTGGCCTCGGCCAGCGACGCCACCTCGGTGCCGATGGTCATCTGCCCGGACACCAGTCGGGGAACTTCGATGCCGAGGTCGGCGTAAACGCGCTGCACCAGACCGGAACAGTCCATTCCGGAGCTGTCCTCGCCGCCGAACACGTAGGGCACACCGAGATACTTCTCGGCGGCCGCAACAACACCGGCGCCCGTTGCGCCCGAGCCTGCGGCGCCGGTGGCAGTGGCAGCGCCAGTGGCCGCGCCGGTGGCCGCGGTGCCGGTGGCCGCGGCAAAAGCGTCGGCGAAGCTGGTCGCTGAGACGGCCGAGGCAGCGGTGCTGCTTGCCGTGCTGGTCGTCGCGAGTCCGGTACCGCCGGAGACCAGGTCATTGAGCTGAACCAGCCTGGACTGGATCTCGCCCATCCGGCCGAGCGCATCCACCATCGTCATTTCTTCTCCCCTGTCGTTGTCTCGCCCAGCCGCCGGTGCCAGCTCGTCGACGCGATCTCGTCGATGACGGTCTGTTCGGCGTGCAGTTCTTCAGCAGCGGCCAGGTCGCCGTGGCGCCCCTCGAGCTTTTCCAGGCTCACCGCGGCGGATTTCTTCGACTCGAAATCGCGCTGCGCGTCGACGACTCCCTGTTCGGCGATGGCATCGAGCGCCGTGAGTTCGGCCAGCATGCTGCGGGATGACGCCCGGGCGGCGGCGATCGCGTAGAGCGTGTCGGCGCCGGTGGCACTGATCGGCAGGTGCTCGAGCGCGGCGCGGGTCTCGTCGATGCGTGTCGCCGCGGCCCGGAGCCGCGCGTTGGCCACGGCCAGGTCGCCGGCGGCCTGGTCCTGTTGCAGGTGCCGCAGGCGCAGCAGGCCTGCGAGCGAGAAGGCGCGGCTCATCGGGTGACGCCCAGCAGTCGGGCCAGCGTGGCCAGTCGGTCCCACGCCTCGGCGGCCGGGGTGTGTTCGTCCATCCGCTGTTGCAGGAACGCCGTGATCGCCGCGTCGTGATCAACGGCGGCGTCGACCAGCGGGTTGGTGCCTCGGCGGTAGGCGCCCACATCGATGAGGTCCTGGGCGGCGCGCCGGGCGGCGAGCACCGCACGCAGCGTGCCAGCCACGGCGGCCTGCTCCGGGGTGGTCACCCGCGACGCCACCCGGGAGATGGAGGCGAGGGCGTCGACGGAGGGAAAGTGGCCGAGGACGGCGAGTTTGCGATCGAGCACCACGTGGCCGTCCAGAATCGAACGGGCGGCATCGGCGATGGGTTCGTTGTGGTCGTCGCCGTCCACGAGCACCGTGTAGATGCCGGTGATCGAGCCGGCCTGGTCGGTGCCGGCGCGTTCGAGCAGCCGGGCGAGCAGCGAGAACGTCGACGGCGGGTAGCCGCGGGTAGCCGGCGGTTCCCCCACCGACAGGCCGATCTCCCGCTGCGCCATCGCCACCCGGGTGAGCGAGTCCATCATCAACATCACGTCGGCGCCCCGGTCCCGGAACGACTCGGCGATGCGGGTGGCCACGAACGCGGCCCGCAGCCGCATCATGGCCGGCTCGTCCGAGGTCGACACCACGACGATCGACCGGGCGAGTCCCTCCGGCCCCAGGTCGTCCTCGAGGAATTCGCGTACCTCGCGGCCGCGCTCGCCCACCAGGGCTATCACGGAGACTTCGGCATCCGTGCCCCGCGCGATCATCGACAGCAGCGACGACTTGCCCACGCCGGAACCGGCGAACAAGCCCATCCGCTGCCCCTTGCCCACGGTGGTGAGGGTGTCGAGCACCCGCACGCCCAACTGCAGGGGCGATTGGATGCGCGACCGGGCCATGGCAGACGGGCTGGCGTTCTCGAGCGGCACCCGTTGCTCAACAACGAGGGGCCCCTTGCCGTCGATGGGGCGGCCCAGCCCGTCGATCACCCGGCCGAGCAGGCCTGAGCCGGTGGGCACGAGAAAGCCGACACCGCTGCCGCTGGCGCGCACGGGGTCGCCGACCCGGATGCCGGTCAGCCGGCCCAGCGGCATGCAGCGCATCCCGTCAGGGGTCGTGGCGACGACTTCGGCGTCCACGCCTGCGGTGTGAGCGGTACCGGCGGACGTCTGGCCGATACCGGGCCCGCCGATCACGACAAGATCGCCGATGGCGCCGTTCAGCCCGCGCACATCCACGCTCAGTCCCACGATCGACGACACCACGCCGACCCGCTCCGGGCGGGCCGCCGCCAGGGCGCGTGCCAGGCGGTCGGTGCTGTCCGGCCGGGTGAGGGTCATGCCGTACCCCCGGCCAGGGCCGCCCTGGCGCGCTGCAGCGCGCTGCCGATCCGGGCATCCAGGTAGCCGTCGGGGAACTCGCTGACGGCGTCGCCGCGGGACAGGCTCGCATCCGCCACCAGGGTGACGCCCGCCTCGGCCACGGCGGCGACGTCGAGCGCGGCCAGGTCGTGCGGGTTCAGTCGCACGGTGTGGGTGACGGTGCGGCCGGTGGTGTGGCTGATAGTGCGGCCGGCGGCCGGTGCCCCCGCCGGGCCGTCGGCGATGGTGCGCCCCAGCGCGGCCCGCACCGCGGCGGTTTCGTCGGCCAGGGTGTGACCGATGATCGCCTCGGCCAGGTCGATGGCGGCGTCCAGCAGGGTGTCCTCCACGTCGTGCAGCACGGGGACCGTGCGCTCCTCGAGCGCCCGGACCGCGGCGTTCAGCCCGGCCAGCGTGCGGTCGTGTTGCTCGTCAGTCGCCCGCATCAGCTCGGCGTGTTCGGCCTCGAGCCCGGCGACCCGTGCGTCGACGGCCGCCGCTGCCGCGCGCAGGCCCTCGGTGTATCCGGCGGCGTGACCTCTGGCCTGCCACTGACGTTCGATCCTGGCGCGGTCCTCGCCCGGGCCGCGGCTCTCGCCGGCGTCGGCGAGGGTGGGAAAGACCAGCGCTGAGAAGTCGTTGTCCGTCGCTTCCATGGCGGTCGCGCCAGCGCCAACCAGGCCGGGGCCGGCCGCGCTAAACAACGAAATCATCCTCGTCGGCGCGCTGCACGGTGATGGCCCCCTGAGCGGCCAGGTCTCGGATCGCCCGCACGATGGTGGCTCGGGCTTCTTCCACCTGAGAGACCCGAACGGGTCCGAGGTTGACAACCTCGTCGTTGAGGATCTCCCGGTTCCGCTCGGACAGGTTGCGTTGGATGATGTCGACGACCAGTTCGCTGGAGCCCTTCATGGCAACGGCCAGAACGGCGCCGTCGATGCCGCGCAGCACCAGCTGCACATCGCGGTTTTCCAGCTTGACGATGTCCTGGAAGGTGAGCATGCGGGAGCGGACCTCTTCGGCCAGCACCGGGTCGCGTTCATCCAGCGCCTCGAGCAGGGCGCGTTCGGTGCTGATGTCCGCACGGTTGATGATCTCCACCAGCGGTTGCACCCCGCCGACGACCTCGGCGGAGTCCCTGGACGCCGCGACGGCGCCGATCCGCTTCTTGAGGATCTCGGTGACCACCCGCAGGGCCTCCGGCGTTGCGGGTCCGGTGGAAGCGATGCACTGGGCAACATCGGTGCGCACCGGGCCGTCCAGTCCGGACAGGATCGCGGAGGCGTGCTCGGGGCGGAGGTGTGCGAGCACCAGGGCGATGGTCTGCGGGAGTTCGCCGTCCAGCAGCGACAGCACCTGCACCGGGTCGACGCTGTCGAGGAATTCGAAGGCCTTGCCGGCCATGGACGTGGCCACCCGGCTCATCACCCCGGCCGCACGTTCGGCGCCGAATGACTTCTCAAGCAGCCCGATCGCCACGGCGTGGCCGCCGCGGGGGTTGCGGGCGCCGATGGTGGTGAGCTGGTGGAACTCGGCGACGGCGCTGTCCATGATGGAGGAGTCGACCCGGCGCAGCTGCACGATCTCGGCGATGATCTCGGCAGCCTCGACCTCGGAGAACTGCTTCATCACCTCAGAGGCACGCTGCTGATCCATGGTCATCAAAACCACGGCCACCTTCTGGGTTCCGGTCAGGCCCACTTTGGTGTCCATCAGGCCGGCTGCCGATCGTCCATCAGGCCGCGCAGCATCTCGGCCGCCATCTGCGGATCACGCAGGGCGAGGGCATCGATGTCGGCCACCCGCTGGTCACCGCCGCCTGGCAGGGCGCCGCCACCGGCCACCGGGTACGCCTGGGTAGGCGCTGAGTCGATGAACAGCGGCGCCATCTGCGGCGGCAACGAGAACGGCACCGTCGGCGCGTCCAGAGCCGACCGCGCTTGAACCAGGTCGTTCAGCTCGATGGCCTGCCGGCTCTGCCGGCGTGAACGCCTGGCGTAGAGGATCAAACCGAGCACGAACGCGATCACGGAGCCGGCTACGATCAAGCCCACCTGCAGGATGCCGGCGTTCCGGGCGGACTCTTCGGCAGCGGCGGCCTCAGCCAACGCTGCGGCCGCGGCGTCGGCGCCGGCGGCATTGAAGCTGACGACCTCCACGGTGACTGCGTCGCCCCTGGCCACGTCGATGCCGGCAGCAGAGGACACCAGGCTCGTGACGTTGGCCACGTTGAGGTTCTCGGCAACGGCCGCGTTCACCGCCACCGAAACCGTCTGCCGGTTGATCTCCCCCGCGGGCACCGTGCGGGTTTCGGTCACCTTGTTGATGGCGTTGTTCCGGGTGGTGTCTTCGGAGGTGAAGGTACCGTCGCCGGTGGCCTCGGCCGGAACGGCGATGTTGTCGGGGCCGAGCACTCCGGCCGCGGCTCCCCCGCCGCCCGTGTAGGACTCCGTCGTGACGGCCTCGTTCAGTGCCGGGGCGTTCTCGGGAACCGTGAACGACTCCTCGACGACCTGGGCGCTCTGGTAGCTCATGTCGGCGGCCACCACGACGGTGGCGTTGCCCGGTCCGACAACCTTGTCGAGCATCGCCTGCACGGAGCCGCGCACCCGCTCCTCGTAGTCGCTGGCCTGCTGACCGGCCGACCCCGTGGCGCCGACGCCCACCGCGGAGAGCACCACACCGGCGGCGTCGATGACCGCGACATCCGTGGGCTTCATCCCGTCGATCGACGCACTGGTGAGGTGCACGATGGCCTGCACCTGGTCGGCGTTCAGCGTGATGCCGTTTCGGGTGCCGACGAAGACGGATGCCGTGGGGTCGTTGGTCTCCTCCGTGAACACCGTGGCCTCGGGGATCGCCAGGCGAACCGAGGCGGTCTGCACACCCTTCATGGCTTCGATGGTGGCGGCGAGTTCGCCCTCCAGGGCGCGCTTGTAGGTGACCGACTGCTGGAATTCGGAGGCGGTGACCCCCATGGTGTCCAGCAGCGAGTACCCGCCGGTGCTGGACGACGGCAGGCCGGCGGCGGCGGACTTGAGCCGTTGGTCGTAGACATCGGCCTCCGGAACCAGGATGGTCGCGCCGCCGTCGCTCAGCTCGTAGGAGACCCCGTCGGTGCGCAGCTGCTCCACGATGGTGTTGGCGTCTGAACCGCTCAGGCCCGAGTACAGCGGTGTGTACGCCGGCTGGGTGGCCCACATCGTGAGCGCGGCCGTGCCGAGGGCCAGCACGGCCACGCCGATGATGGCCATGGTGCGCTGGGCGACGGTGAATTCCCGGATGGCGTTTCCCAGGCGACGGAACACCGAGGTGATCTGGGCGGGCATCAGGCCTGCATCCTCATGATGTCGTTGAACGCTTCGACGCCCTTGTTACGCACGGCGGCAACGAGTTCGAGGGTGACCTGCGCCCGCGACGACGCGATGGTGGCGGTGTGGATGTCGTCAAGGTCGCCGGTGACGGCCTGGATGGCGTAGCTGTTCGAGGTGGACTGCAGTTGCTGCAGATTGTCCACCGCCCCGGTGAGGGCGCTCGCAAAGCCGGAACCTGAATCGGAGGCATCGGCGGCGGTACTGGCGGGCAAATAGGACGTGGCACTGACGGCCGGCGCCGATCCGATGGCGGGGATGGTCATCAGTTGCGTCCGATCTGCAGTGCGGCTTCGTAGGAGGTCTTGGCCCGGTCGATGACGGCGGCGTTGGCCTGGTAGCCACGCTGAGCCATGATCAGCTCACCCATCTGTTCGGCCATGTCGATGTCGGGGCGCCGCACGTAGCCGTCGGCATCCGCGATCGGGTTGTCGGGTTCGTAGACCAGCAGGCCCTCCGCGTCGCCCTGCGCGATGCCGGTGACGTAGGCGCCGGAGACGCCGGCACCCTCCTGCGCAACGACGTACCGGGCCTGGAAGGCGACCCCCGACGTGGGTGTGGCGGTGTTCGCGTTCGCGATGTTGTCGGCGACGGCGTCGAGCCATTTGCGGTGCAGGGTGAGGCCGGTACCGGCGATCCCGAGAGCGTCGAGGCCCATCAGCTGGTCCTCAGGGCGGCGCGCATGCTGGAGTCGGCGCCGGCGACGGCCTGCGACGCGAACTGGTAGCGCAGCACGGTGTCGATGTTGGCGACGGTTTCGGTGTCGAGGTTCACGTTGTTGCCGTCGAGCCGGGTCGGTTCAAGCGACCGGGCCATGCTGGCCGCTATGTGGCCGTCGCCGGCCTGCACCGACCTCGCCAGGGCATCCTCGAAAGACACCCGCTGGGCCGTGTAGCCGGGGGTGTTCACGTTCGCGATGTTGTTGGCGATGGTGCGCTGGCGCAGGGCCAGGCCATCCAGGGCGCTGGACAGCGCCGCGGTGGTCACGGATTCGATCACGGCAAGCCCGTTTCGTCGTCAAATAATCAGACGGCCGATCCGTGGCCTGGGGTGAGCAATCCGTGCTCATTCTCAGCTATCGGCCGTCGGAGACGATGCGTTAGCGCTCTCGGAGGGAATGTCGCAAAAAAGTATCGGCGGGGTCAGCCTGCGATGTCGAGGTAGACCGGCTGGTCGGACCGGTGGGTCGAAAGAATTGTGCGCACGGCCGCCAGGTGGGCGCCGGCCGACCGGCGCGCATCCTCGATCTCCCGGATCAGCTCGAGCTGGCCGGATATCAGCATCCTGGCCCGCTCCTCGAGCTCCTGCGGCAGCTGGCCCAGGTGTTCGGGGGCCCGCCACTGCACGCCGGTGACGAGCGCTCCGCCCTGAGCGGAGAGCACGGCGTCCCTGGCGCCACTGCCGAGGCTAGCCTCGAGGTCGTCGAGAACCAGCAGCCAATCGGCGTTGCTGGTGCGGTACCCCGCCAGCGCGGCGCTGTCCGGCCGGCTGCTGTGCGGCCGGGCGCTGCTGGAGTGAATGTCAGGCGACTCCACGGTAGCCCTCCGCACTCGGAGCAGTCTGCGGGGCGGGCAGGGCGCCGGCGGCTTCGTGCCAGGCCTGGCGCAGCGGCTCGAGCAGGGCGATGCTCTCGCGGGTGCGCGCCACGTCCCGGTGGATGTTCGCACCGATCAGTGCGTTCGACACGTAAGTGTAGATCGCCAGCAGGCCGTCGGCGCCGTCCCAGGCCGTGACGTTCAGGGAAGTGGTGAGTTCGTCGACGATCGCCTGGGCGTGCAGCAGGTTCTCGGATGCGACCGGCCAGTCCTCGCCGACCTGGGCGTCCTCGGCGCGGGTCAGGTCGAGCATCAGCCTGTCGTAGAGCATGGTGAGCAGGCGCACGGGTGTGGCCGAGAGCACAGCCTCACGGCCCAGCTGGGCACGCTTGGCTTGCGCGCCGGCGAGCTGGGCTGCCGATGGCTGCGCTGACTGCTGTGCCGGCAGCTGCTGTGCCGGCAACCGCTGCGCCGGCAACTGGTGGGACGGGAACTGGTGGGACGGGAACAGTGTGGTTGTCATCAGCTTGAGGTCCCTGTGTAGGTGTCGGGTAGTGAATTGATCTGCGAGGTGAGCCAGGAGGACTGCGCCTTGAGCTCCCCCAGCCTGGATTCCATGGCCGTGTACACCCGTTCGAGCGAGCTGCGTTTGGCGGTGAGCCTGAGGTCCCAGTCGCTGATCTCCAGGCCCATCGTGCGCACCTGGGACTGTTGGCTGGTGACGGTGGTGGTGAGGGTGCCGTCGTACTTGTCGGATGCCGTCGCCGCTGCCGTCGCGACCCGGCCGGAGATCTCCTGCACGGTCTTCATCACACCGGCCGGGTCCTTGGCCAGGGCGGCGGCGAATTTCTCGGCGTCGAATTCCAGGGTGCCGCTCTTGGTGATGCTGATGCCGATCTCCGACGGCGAGCGACCGTCGACGGGCATCGACGCGGCGGAGAGCAGGTTCTGCTTGACGGTGCGGATGGTGCTGTCGCCGGCGAAGAGCCCGGCCGTGGTGACGCTCTTGCCCGAGGCGTCGGTCGTGGTGGAGACGGCCGACCGGTTGGTGATGACGGCGAAGATATCATTCAACCCGCTGACCAAGCCACCGGCCATCTTGCTGATGGCGGCGTCGTCCCTGGTCACGGTGAGGGTTACCGGCGTGGTGGAGACCGCTTGGACGGTGACGTCCAGACCGGGCAGCAGGTTGGTGAAGGTGTTGCTGCCCGATGTGATGGTCTGTTCGGCGGAGCTGCCGGCCCAGAGCGTGACCTGGGCATCCTGGGCGCCCTTGACCTGAGTGGTCGGAACCGTGCCGCCGGTGACGGTGAAGGCCGCGGCGGAGCCGGTGGTGCTGCTGCTGAACTGCACCCGGAAGCCGTCGGCGCCCACGGCGACCTTGGTGGCGGTGATGGCGAGCCCGGCGGCGTTGACGGCGGTCACGACGTCGTCGAGCGATGTGGATGCCGGCGTGAGCACGGTGGCTTTTCCGGCGGCGTCGGTGAGCGTGAGGGTGGCATCCGGCCAGGCGGTGAGGGGTCCGGTGACGGTGACCTGGTTCTGGGCGAGCCTGCCGACCGTGACATCGAGCACACCGGCGGCGGCGCCGGGGCTGGTGGTCGCGGTGACTTGGCCGGAACTGCTGGTGGCTGTGTGGAGGTCGTAGCTGGCGGGCTTGCTCGCTTTGGTGGCGGCGTCGGAGAGGGCGGCCACCTGGGCGTTCAGCCCCTGCACGGCGGTGGTGTAGGCCTGGGCCGCTGTGACCTTGCCCTTGAGCAGCGTCTGCGGGATCGCCTCGACCGCGATCAGGTTGTTGATCAGGGTCGTGGTGTCCTGGCCACTGATCAGGCCATCGATGGAGAGTCCCATGGGCGCCGTGTCCGTTCCGTTGTCTGCGGGTGTGCGAGTGGCCGGCGGCCCGCGCGTTCTGAGGTCCAGGTCAGAGTGAGCGTGCCGCCGGCCGATTCTCGGTCAGTCGACGTTCCCGCCTTTCAGCCGGTCGGTCGGTCGGTCCGTGATTTAGCGCAGCAGCGTCAGGACGCCCTGGTTGGACTGGTTCGCCTGCGCGAGCATGGCGGTGCCGGCCTGCGACAGGATGCTGGAGCGGGTGTACTTGACCATTTCCTCGGCCATGTCGGTGTCGCGGATACGCGAACCGGCAGCGGTGAGGTTCTCCTTGGAGACGGCCAGGTTGCGGATGACGCTCTCGAACCGGTTCTGGTCGGCACCGAGCGAGGCACGCGAGGTGGACACATCCTTGATGTGGCCGTCGATCGTGTTGATCGTCGCAAGTGCCGCCGTGGAGTCGGCGAAGCCGGTGGCCGCGAGTCCGGAGACAGCGGTGCCGATGGCCGCGACGTCGGTCAGCGTGACCGAGATTTGGTCTTCGACTGCCACTCCGCCGGCGCCGACCTGGAAGGTCAGCGGCGTGGTGCCCGCTGCCGCGTCGAGAAGCTTGGTGCCATTGAAGTTGGTCGACGCACTGATACGAGTCAGTTCTTCGCCCAGCGCCGTGACCTCGGTGGCGATGGCGGCACGCGAATCGGCGTTGTTCGAGCCGTTACCGGCCTGAACGGCGAGGTCACGAACGCGCTGCAGGATGGTCTGGACCTCGCTCAAGGAACCTTCAGCGGTCTGGATGACCGAGACGGCGTCCTGGGCGTTGCGGCTGGCGACCGTGAGGCCACCGACCTGCGACTTCAGTCCCTCGGAGATGGCCAGGCCGGCTGCGTCATCCGCTGCGCGGTTGATGCGGAGGCCGCTGGAGAGGCGCTCGAGCGACTTGGCCATGTCGGTCTGGGTCGAAGCCAGGTTGCGGTAGGTGTTGTTTGCCGCGAGGTTGGTGTTGATCTGCATACCCATGATGTGTTCCTCCGTGATTGGGTGGTGATCGCCTGCCCATCCATGGGCTGACACTGAGACCTATCGGCTCCGCCGGGCGGCGCGTTAGCCGTTGCTGGAGAAAAGTTCGCGGGTGTCCCGAATGCTCGGCTGCACCGCGGTGATGTCACTGACGCCGGCCAACCTGTCGGTCGCACGAGCCGAGGAGCCGGCAGTTCCGGAGTCCGTCGTGGGGGCGATGGACAAGACCGGAACGGCATCCGGCACCCTGTCATGCGCCATGATCGCCATGCCGAGCATCGCCTGGTCGGCCATCCTGGACAGGTAGGCACTGCGCCGGGCCGGTGCCACGGTGGACTCCGGCAGGTACCCGATCTCGGCGTCGTCGGCGTAGTGGGTGCCCAAGCCGTCGCGGAGAAGACGGATGGCCTCCGAACGCTGCTGGGACACGGCGGAGTGGGTGATGCCCAGGTCTGCGGCGATCTCCTTGACCGAGCGGTCCTCGAAATACACCTGCTCCACGATCAGACGCATCCGCTCCGGGAGTGCGACGACGGCGGCCCTCAGGTAGGCGAGACGTTCGGCAGACAGCAGGGACTCCTCGGGAAGCACGGTGTCGGCGACGAGGAATTCCGCGGTGTTGTCGTCGAGGGCAGTGAGGGTGCGTTCGGAATCGGCCAGTCCGGCCAGCGCGGTCTCCCGGTCGACGCCGAGGGCCGCGGCGACCTCGTCGACGGTGGCGCTGCGGCCCAGGGCCACGGCGAGGGTCTCCTGCACCTGGCGGGTGTCCTTGATCCGGCGGCGGGCCATCCGCGTAGCCCAGTCGTTTGAGCGCATCTCGTCGGCGAAGGCGCCGATGATGCGGCGGCGGGCGAAGGCACCGAACGGCACGCCGAGGGCCGGGTCGAACGCATCGGCGGAGGTGATCAGGGCCAGCGAGCCGGCGGAGGCCAGGTCGTCGCGGGAGAGGTGGCGGGCCTTCGCCCAGACGTCGGACACAAGGTAGCCAACGAGGGGTAGGTTGTCTACGACAAGCCGGTTACGTTCCGAACGGTTCAACGGTTGCCCTCCTGGTTGGTGCCGGCGTTGTTCTCGCGGACGGTGATCGCATGAGTGATCGTGCGTTTCACTGCCGGGTAAGCGCGCGTGAGGGGTGACGTCGTATCAAGAGCGCAGTGCCCACCGGAACCGGGGTTCGGGTCCCGTTTCGGTGCGTGTGCGCCTAGGTATTACGGTAACAACTGCGCTGGTTCATTCTGGCGCCGAAATGCCCCCAGAACGGGGCATTCGCTGTCCTCTCTTTGAAGGACAGGGTTTATTGGAGGACGCAGCCTCCGGAAATCGGGTCCGGGGAGTGTCCCGGGACCAGAAGGCCGCTAACCAACCGGGAGAACCGACCGACAGTGCCCCCGAACGAGCATCGGCTCGTACGATGGAGAGACGTGTTTCAACAGCGGAAGGGCAGTGACGACGTGGGCGCCAACGAATTGTCTGCCGTGCTGTGGCGTGAGCGTGAGCTGCTCGAACTGCTCGTCTTCAAGCTCGACGAGGAACAGCTGCTCCTCAGCGCCGGCCGCACCCGGTGGGTGCAGCACGCCACTCGCGAGGTGGAGCAGGTTCTCGAACTGGTCCGCGAGGCTGGCCTGGGCCGTTCGGTCGAGGTCGCGGCGCTCGCCACCCAGTGGGGTACCTCCCAGGACGCCACGCTGAGCGAACTGGTCCAGCAGGCGCCCGCCGGCCCGTGGAGCGACATCTTCACCGCCCACCTGACGGCCATGACCGAGTTGATCGCGCAGATCCGCAGCCTGCGCGACGTGAACGAACAGTTCCTGCGTTCCGCCGCCCGCTACACCCAGGAATCCCTGGCCGGCGTCGACGCGCAAGCCACCACCTACGATGCCCGCGGAACCTCCGGCGCTCACGCGACCGGCGCCCGACTCTTCGACCAGAGCCTGTGAGAACCCGACCTGTGACCCACGCATGAGCACCTTCGGCGGACTCAATACCGCATACACCGGACTGATCGCGGCGCGCGCCGGTCTCGACGTCGTCGGGCAGAACATCGCCAACGTCAACACCGAGGGGTACACCCGCCAGCGGGTGACGACCTCCTCCACCAGCGCTGCGGCGCGGGCCGGTCTCGTCTCCTGGGGTGCCACCCCCGGCACCGGAGTATCCGTCGACGGCATCTCGCGCCTGGGCAGTGCCACCCTGGACGCCAAGGTGCGGGCGACCGCGGCCACCGCCGGCTACACCGCCGTGCGGGCGAATGCCCTCGGTTCGGTCGAGAACTCACTGAAGGAACCCGGCGTGAACGGCCTGTCCCACCAGCTGCAGGAGTTCTGGGCCGCCTGGGGGGAACTCAGTAACGGGACCGACGCCGGGGCGGGCGCCGGACTGCTGCTCGGCGAGGCCGGTCAGCTCACCGCCCAGATCGCCACCGGGTACCGCGCCGTCACCGACGAGTGGGCGGCCGTGCGGGGCAGCGCCGACTCGCTGGTCACCGAGGTCAACGGCGCTGCGCTCCAGGTTGCCGAGCTCAACGGCATCATCCGGCAGACCCTGGCCAGCGGCGGGTCGGCCAACGAAGCCATCGACAAGCGCGACGCGCTCACCGCCACCATCGCCGCCATCACCGGCGCGAGTGTGCGGCCCCAGGCCAACGGCACCGTGGATGTGCTGATCGGCGGCAACACCCTGGTGTCCGGCACCGATGTGCAGACCCTCAAGGTGAGCGGCCCGACAACGATGCCCACCGGCACCGACGCGGCCGACCCTGCGAACGCGGTGCGGGTGGTCTGGACCCACCGGCCCGAAACCGTCGGCATCGACGGCGGCGAACTCGCCGGCGCCCTGTCTCTGCTGGGCCCGGCGGATACTGCCGGCACCGGCGGCGCCCTCGCCCAGGCAGCGGCGTCGTACAACGACTTCGCCACCCGCCTGGCCGATTCCGTGAACAGCATCCACCTCGGTGGAGTCACCAGCGATGGCAACCCCGGCGGGAAGTTCTTCGACTACGTAGCGGGCAACGCCGCCGCAACGCTGAGCGTCGTACCAAGTGACGGCACCGAGATCGCGGCCGGCGCCGTCGGCGCCGGCGCGAGCAACGGTGCCAACGCGGACAAGATCGCGCAGCTCGGCGCCGGACGCGCCGTGGATGCCACCGGGCAACCGGTCACCTCCCCCAACGTCATCTGGTCGGCCTTCGTCACCAGGCTGGGCGTCGACACCGGCATCGAACTCACCCAGGCCTCCTCTGCGAACCTGTCGGCCAGCGCCGCGGTCACCATGCAGCTATCCAACTCCTCGGTTGACATCGACGAGGAGAACGTCAACCTGCTCACCTTCCAGCACGCCTACCAGGGTGCCGCCCGGGTGATGACGGCCGTGGACGAGATGCTCGACACCCTGATCAATCGCACCGGACTGGTGGGAAGGTAACCCATGATCCCCCGCGTAACCAGCCAGACCCAGATGCGCTCCGCGCAGGCCAATCTGCAGGCCAGCGCCCAGCGTCTCGCCCAGTTGCAGGAGCAGTCCTCGACGCTGAAGACCATCAGTCGGGCCTCCGACGACCCCGCCCGCGCCGCGAACGCCATCGCCGTGCGGGCCGAGCAGCGGGCCACCGCCCAGTACACCCGCAACGCCGACAACGGCGACGGCTGGCTGACCACGCTCGATACCGCGCTCGGTGCGAGCACCACCATCCTGAACAAGGTGCGCGACCTCACGGTGCAGGGCTCCAACGCCGGCACCATGACGCCGGCGGCCCGGGAAGCCATCGCCGTGCAGATCGACGGCCTCAAGAAGGACCTGCTCACCCAGGCCAACGCGACCTACCTCGGTCGTACTGTTTTCGCAGGCAACTCCGATGCCGGAGCGGCCTTTTCGCCAGAGGGCGTTCACAGCGGCGGCTCCGCGGCTGGTGTCGAGCGGCGCGTGGGCGCCGACAGCACGGTGCGGGTGGATGCCGACGGTGCCGCCATCTTCGGCAACGGCACCACCTCGGTCTTCGCCCTGCTCGACACGATCACGCTCGCCCTGCGCAGCACCAACCCGACCGTGAAGGTGTCCGACCACCTGGCCGCCGTCGAAGTCGCACTGAATACAGTGATCGCCGCCAGCTCCGACGTCGGCGCCCGGCAGGCCCGCATCGAGAGCGCCTCCGCCGGCCTGGTCACCCAGAAGGGCAGCCTCGAGGCGCAGCGCGTGCAGCTCGAGGACGCCGATCTGGCGACCGTGATCCTCGACCTCAAACTGCAGGAAGTCGCCTACCAATCCGCCCTCGCGGTGACCGCCCGCGTGATCCAACCGACCCTGATGGACTTCCTTTCATGACCGCCACCCTGAGTTTCCTCTCCCCGCCGCCCGGCCTCGCGCCGCTCACCGACTTCCAGTTGCGCGAAATCACCGGTGCCGCCGGACTGTTCGCCCTGCAGTCCGCCGTGGACCTGCACACCAGGCTGTTCGTGCTCGACGCGTCGGTGTACCTGCCGGACTACGCGCCCGTCATCTCCGACGAGCACGCCCGGGCGCTGGACCTCGCCGGCCCGGACCAGGCGATGGTCCTCGTGGTCACCAACCCGGGTAAGACCGGTACCACCGTCAACCTGATGGCTCCCATCGTGGTGAACGCCGACACCGGCCGGTGCGCCCAGATCATCCTGGACGGCCAGGATTGGCCGCTGCGCGCCGAGCTGACTCCGCGCGCCGAGGCGCCGCGGGACAGCGCCGCCCAACACACCGCCGAGCACGCCGCCGAGCACACGGCCCAGGAATAGTCCCGGCAGAGGTTCGCACGCTGGGGGGCGCGCGTGCAATCTGAGATCGGGGCACCACCGCCCGGCGCATCGCTGACCCCGCCGGCAGGTCAGACGCCCGCCCGTCCCGGCCAGTCCCGGCAGGGCGCCTCGCGTCCCAATGCCATCCGCACAGTCACGATCCGCACGACCACACCGCCGGATGCCGGCGCGCCGGCACGAGCCACGCCACCCGGCCCCACGACGCCCGGCTCCACGCCGCGCGGCTCCACACCGCCGGGCCCCAAACTGCCGGGTCTGGCGGCAGTTCGCCGACGCACTCTCGGCTCCGTCGGCGACCGGTGACCACTTCATCAGCTCCCTGCCGTTCAGCTGCGTCGACGGCATCTGCCCGACCTTCGCCGGAACGCTGCCGACCAAGTACGACACCGTACACATGACCCCGGCGTACGCCGAGCACGTGGCGCCAGCCATCCGCTACGCCCTCGGCGCGCTCGGACTCCTGTGAATCGGCGGCAATCCCCACGTGCGGCGGGGCTCCCCGCGCCGGTATAGTCGGAGCTGGCGCCAGCGTTGGCGCCGGCGACCTCGCCCCGCGGCAGCCGCGGGCTCCGACAGCCCCGGCTGAGGACGCACCCCAGCCCCCTCGACCCTGTCGAGGTTGCCGCTGCGCCCTGCGCGCCGCGCAAAGAAGCTCCAGAGGTGTTCCATGGGTGACAAATCCCTCCCCCGCCCGGCCGAGCGATCGGCCGAGCGGTCGATCGAACGGGCCTTCGTCGCGGCAGCCCCCGTCCGTTCGCTGCTGCGCCTGATGCGGCCCTACCGGGGCCGGTTCTCGCTGGCCACCCTGGCGTTCCTGATCAAGGACAGCCCGGCCTGGCTGCTGCCGCCCATGACGGCCGCCGTGATCGACATCGTGGTGGACCGCGGTCCGCTGCCGCAGCTGTGGTTCTGGGCGGCCTGCGCGCTCGCACTGCTCAGCCTGAACTATCCCTTCCACATGATCTTCGTGCGGCACTCCAGCCGGTCCATCCGGTCGATGGCCGTGGATGTGCGCAACGCCCTCGCCGAGCGGTTGCAGCGGCTGTCGATCGGTTTCCACAACCGGCAGAGCGCCTCCATCGTGCACACCAAGGTGGTGCGTGACGTCGAGAGCATCGAACTGATGATGCAGCAGGCGCTGCCCACCTTCCTTTCCGCCCTGTTCACCCTCACCGGCGCCGTTGTGCTCACTGCCATCACGGTGCCCGCCTTCGTCGGCGTTTTCGCCGTCACGGTTCCGCTGGCCGTGCTCCTGGTCGGCTACATCCGCTCGCGCGCGGCCGATCGCAACGAGAACTTCCGGCACGAGGTTGAACGGTTCTCCGCCGGTGTCGGCGAGATGGCCGCACTGATCTCGATCACCCGCGGGCACGGCCTCGAACGGGTCGCCACCCGCCGCGTCGCCGGAGCTGCCGATAACGTGCGCACGGCCGGTCAGGAGCTTGACACCCTGAACGGCCGGTTCGGCGCCCTGTCCTGGATCTCCTACCAGGCGCTCGGCGTGATCTGCCTGATCGGCGCATCCGCCGCCTCGATCACCCGGATCGTGCCGATCAGCCCGGGCGAGGTCGTGTTGCTGAGCACCTACTTCACGGTGCTCACCGGCGGTATCGTGGCCCTGCTCAACGTCACGCCGATCTTCGCACGCGGCATCGACTCGATCCGGTCGATCGCCGAGGTGATGGAAGACCCGGACCTCGAGGTCAACGAGGGGAAACAGCTGGTGACCGCGATCGACGGCCGGATCGACCTCGAGAATGTGGGCTTCAGCTACGAGGATGACCGGCCGGCGCTCCGGGACATCTCCCTCTCGATCCGGCCCGGCGAGACCATCGCCCTGGTCGGCCCGTCAGGGTCGGGCAAGTCCACCCTGCTCAACCTCGTGCTCGGCTTCGTGCGGCCCGGCACGGGACGGGTCCTGCTGGACGGGGTCGACGCCGCCACCCTCGACCTCCGCAGCGCCCGCTCCTTCGTCTCGGTGGTACCCCAGGAATCGGTGCTCTTCGAGGGCACCATCCGCGACAATGTCGCCTACGGCCTCACCGGAGTCAGCGACGAGAGTGTGCTCGCCGCCCTGGCCGGCGCCAACGCGCTGGACATCCTGGCGGGCCAGGACACCGGCCTTGACGCCGTGGTCGGCGACCGGGGTGCCCGGCTCTCCGGCGGGCAGCGCCAACGCCTGGCCATCGCCAGAGCCCTGGTGCGGGACCCTCGCATCCTGGTGCTCGACGAACCCACCAGCGCCCTCGACGCGGTCTCGGAGGCCAAGGTCAAGGATGCGCTCAGCACACTGTTCCGCGATCGCACCACGATCATCGCGGCGCATCGGCTTTCCACCATTCGCGAGGCCGACCGGATCGCCTACATCGAGGCCGGCCGTATCGTGGAGCTCGGCAGCCACGACGACCTGATGGCGCTCGGTGGCCGGTACTCGGCCATCGTTGCGCATCAGAACCCCTGACCACGCCCCCACCACTCGCATTCGCACTGAAGAAAGGCAACCTGTGCCCCGCTTAGACATGTCCCTGCCCGAGCTGCAGTCGTACCGCCCCGAGATCGCCGAACCGGCCGACTTCGACGACTTCTGGCAGCGCACCCTGGCTGAGGCCAGGCAGCATCCGGCCGAGCCACGGCTTACCAGGGTGGACTCGCCGTTGACCGAGGTGGAGGTCTACGACGTCACCTTCAACGGCTTCGCCGGCGACCCGGTCAAGGCCTGGTTCCTGGTGCCGGCGGAGAGAACCGGCCGGCTGCCCGACCGGCTGCCCACCGTGGTCGAATACAACGGCTACGGCGGCGGCCGCGGCTTTCCGCACGAGCGCCTCGGCTGGGTCGCCAGCGGCTACGCCTACCTGTTCATGGATACCCGTGGCCAGGGAAGCGGCTGGGGCTCCGGCGGCGACACCGCAGACCCGCACGGCAGCGGACCGTCCGCGCCCGGCTTCATGACCCGCGGCATCCAGTCGCCGGATGACTACTACTACCGCCGGGTGTTCACCGACGCGGTCCGGGCGATTGACGCGGTGCGCACCCTCGTCAGGGTCGACCCGGAACGGGTCGCGGTCTGCGGCGGCAGCCAGGGCGGCGGTATCGCCCTGGCGGCAGCCGGACTGGCCGAGGGACTGGTCGGCGCGATGCCGGAGGTGCCGTTCCTCTGCCACTTCGAACGTGCCGTGGGCATGACCGACAACGACCCGTACCACGAGATCGTGCGCTACCTCTCGGTGCACCGAGATCAGGTCGAGCAGACCTTCGCCACCCTCGCCTATTTCGACGGCGTCAACCTCGCCAAACGGGCCACAGCCCCGGCGATCTTCTCGGTGGGGCTACTCGATCCGGTCTGTCCGCCGTCCACGGTCTTCGCCGCCCGCAACCACTACGCCGGCGACGCCGAGATCGAGGTCTACCCGTTCAACGAACACGAGGGCGGCCAGGGCCACCACTTCGTGCGCCAGGCCGCCTGGCTCGCCCGCCAGCTGGCCCCGGAGCCCGCCCGCCGCTAACTGTGGCCGCTGCGGACAACTGGTCCCGGCGTACCGGGACCACTTGTCCGCACGGGGAACAGTTGCACGCCGGGCGGGCCGGGCGGGCGGGGCAGGCCGACCGGGTCAGCGCTCGGGCTGCGGGGGGATCTCGCCGGAGCCGCGGTGGATCAGCCGGGTCGGCAGCTCGACCTGCTTGGTGAACGAGTCCGGGTCGGCCAGGTGTTCGAGAGCGAGCCGGGCCGCGGTGCGCCCGAGTTCCATCGGGTCGTAGGACACGACCGAGATGTCCAGGGCATCCGCCAGCTCGAAGTCGTCGAAACCGATGAACGCCACCGGCGGCTCGAGGTTGCGCAGCACCCGCACGGCGCCGGCGCTGCCGCGGTTGTTGCCGGCCACGATGGCCGTCGGCGGGTCCGGCAGGTCCAACAGGCTCTGTACGGCCAGCTCCGGGGAGATGTCGGGGTCGTCGTCCAGGCGTTCCCACTGGGCGGTCTCGCTGACACCCACCTCGCGCAAGGCTTCCCGGTACCCGGCCAGGCGTTCGCGTTGGGTGTACATGGCCGAGGGGTTGCTGATGAAGCCGATCTTGCGGTGCCCGATGGCGGTCAGCGATCGCACCGCCTCCGCCATGCCGAGCCGGTTCTGCAGCACCACGGAGTCGGCCAGGAGGTTGCGGGCCGGCCGGTCGACGCTGACCACCGGGGTGCCCAGTTGCCGCTCGCCCTCCAGGTAGGACTGGTCGTCGGCGATCGGGATGAGCAGCAGCGCGCGCACCCGCTGAGAGATCAGGGCGTCCACCACCCGTTCCTCGCTGTCGGGCGAGTCATCCGTCGTGGCGAGCACCATGGTCAGGCCGCTGAGCGCGAGCTCCCGTTCGATGCCCGCGGCGACGTGGAAGTAGAACGGGTTCTTCAGGTCGCCGATCACGAAGGCCACGGTGTTCGTCACCCCGCCGCGGCGCAGGTTGCGGGCCAGATTGTTGGGCCGGAAACGCAACCTCTTGGCCGCGCCGAGCACCAGTTCCCTCGTCTCGGCGGAGACGTTGCCGGCCGAAGCGAAGACCCTCGAGACCGTCTTCGAGCTCACTCCGGCCAGCCTGGCCACATCGGCCAGCGTCGCGCGTGATTGTGTCGTCATGGGATCCCCTCGTGAATCGTGCCGCCGGATGCCGCACGGCCGCATGCCCGTACCGCGGTCGAATCGCAGCAATGTCAACGTAAGACATTTCGCAGACATTTGCAATGAGAATCTGTGCACTGTGCGGCCCAGTTCGCCGCTATTACAGGGATGTCGAGCAACAAAGCAGACAGAGGACAACATCGGACAACGTTGACATTTGCGTTTGACGCGCCGTCGAATCCGGGCCTAGCATGAGGCCCAACAGCAACACCAGGGGTCCACGGGCGGGAAGTCGCGGTCGTGTCTCAACGGGTCAATGGTGATACCGATTAGGAGAAAACAGATGGCAAAGAAGCTCATCATAGGAGTGGCCGCCTTGGCAGCCACCGCACTACTGGCGGGATGTTCCGGATCAGCCCCCGCAGACGATGGCAAGGTTGCCGGCGAAATCACGGTCCTGACCAACCGCACCGACATCGTCGACACGGTCTTCAAGGACTACGCCGCCAAGTTCGAAAAGGCCTACCCGGGCACCACCGTCAAGTTCGAGGCCATCGCAGACTATGAGACCGACGTCTCGACCCGGCTCTCGTCCGGCAGCTACGGGGACGTCCTGCTCATTCCGAACACCGTCACCAAGGCTCAGCTCCCCCAGTTCTTCGAGCCCCTGGGCACCATCGACGAACTCGGCAAAACCTACCGATTCGTCACCGAAATGGCCTATGAAGACAACGCCTACGGTGTGGCCGTCACGGGCAACGCCCAGGGCATCGTCTACAACAAGAATGTCTGGGAGGCCGCCGGGATCACCGAACTGCCCACAACACCCGATGACTTCCTGGCCGACCTGCAGCTGGTCAAGGACAAAACGGATGCCACCCCCTATTACACCAACTACAACGACGGCTGGCCGCTGAGTCAGTGGGAAGGCAACCGCGCAGCCACCGGCGACGCGGACGCCTCGATCAGCCTGGTCGAGTCCGATGCCCCCTGGGCGAAAGGCGAGTACCACGAGATCACCGATGGGCTGCTCTATGACATCGTCGCAAACGGCCTGAGCGAGGATGACCCATCGACCACCGACTGGGAGTCCTCCAAGGCCGGCATCGGCAGCGGCGCGATCTCCTCGATGGTGCTCGGCTCCTGGGCGCTCACCCAGATGCAGGATGCAGCGGTGACCGCCGGCGGCAGCGCCGACGACATCGGGTACATGGCTTTCCCGAGGGCGGTCGATGGTCAGACCTACGCCACCATCGGCGGCGACTACAAGAACGCCGTCAGCCTCAACTCGAAGAACAAGGCAACGGCCCGCGCGTGGATCGACTGGTTCGCCCAGGAGTCCGGCTTCGCTGGTGACCAGGGCGGTCTGTCCCCGGTCGTCGACGGACCGGACCCCGACACCCTGACGGAGTTCACCGCCAGCGGCGTGGAGTACCTCGAACTCACCCCGGTGCCCACCGACAAGGCCACCTGGGAGAACGACATCATCAGCGAGTCCGAGATCGACCTCTGGGGCCAGATCTATCGCCAGAAGATCGTGGACGTCGCCCGCGGCGCCGCAGACGGCGACAAGGCCTCGACCTTCGAGGCCCTGAACACTGCCTGGGCCGAAGCCAAAGCCTCCGTCGAGGGCTAAGCCTCACCACCAGCAGTACGCAGGACGGCCGGCCGTGTGCACCTCAACGGCCGGCCGTCCCCGTATCCAGGTCAACCGTGCAGCCCGCGCTGCGCACCCGCATGTTTGTCGGGAGTTCACGAGAGAAAGGACGCTAGGTGTCTCAACAACTAGCCCCCACGAAGACGGGAGAACTGTTCAGCAGATTCTCCCAGCGCTTCATCCGCACCACGGTCACCGCTGGGGGCAAGCGGAAGGACTCCATCGTCATGCCCTGGCTATTCCTCGCCATCCCGCTGGCCCTGCTGATCACCTTTACCTACATCCCCGTGGGCAACATGATCTGGTACAGCTTCACGTCGTGGGACGGCCTCGACCAGAACAAAGAGGTCGTCGGCTTCGACAACTTCGTGAAGATCTTCACCAAGCCCGAATACTGGCAGGTCTTCGCCGTCAGCCTCTACTACTTCGCCGCGTCGTTCCTGCAAATGGCCCTGGCACTGTACTTCGCCACCATCCTCAGCTTCAGAACCAGGTTCCGCAGCCTGTTCAAGGGCATCCTGTTCTTCCCCTACCTCATCAACGCGGTCGCGATCGCTTTCATCTTCCTGTTCTTCTTCCGCCCCGGCGGAACTCTGGATGCCGTCCTCAGCTTCGTCGGGCTCGGCGATGTCTCCACCCAGTGGCTGGGCAATCCGGATGTCGTGAACTATTCCCTGGCCGGCGTCGCCATCTGGCGCTACATCGGCCTCAACTTCGTGCTCTTCCTCGGCGCGATCCAGTCCATTCCCGGTGAGCTGTACGAAGCAGCCGACCTCGACGGTGCCAACAAGTGGCACCAGTTCCGCTACATCATCGCCCCCGGGATCCAGCGCATCATCAGCCTGTCCTTTATTCTGGCGATCGCGGGCAGCCTGTCGGCATTCGAGCTGCCCTACATCATCACCGGCGGCGCCAACGGCAGTGAGACGTTCGTCATCCAGACCATTCAGACGGCGTTCGTCTACCGCAAGGTCGGCCTCGCCTCCGCGATGGCCGTCATCCTGCTCCTCATCGTGCTGATCGTCACCTGGATCCAGCGCAAGGTCGTTCCCGACGAGAAAGTATCCCTGGCATCATGATCCGACACCTCGCCGTCACTGGGAAGTACACCTCCTTGGTCATCGGCTCCCTCGTAGCCCTCGTGCCCATTGTGGTCATCCTGTTCGCCTCGCTGAAGTCCAACACCGAGTACGCCACCACCGGACCACTCGTGCCGCCGGAGAACTGGCTGAATTTCGCCAACTTCGTCACGGCATTCGTCAACGGCCGGATGCTGCTCGGCTTCGCGAACACCACCGTCATCGCGGTCATCTCGGTCACCGGCACGATCCTCATCGGAACGATGGCCGCCTACGTGCTGGACCGCTTCGAATTCAGGTTCAAGAAACTGGTCTTCGCCCTGTTCCTCGTCGCCACCCTCGTTCCCGCCGTGACCACCCAGGTGGCGACCTATCAGGTCGTCAACTTCTTCCACCTGGTCAACACGCACGGCGCTGCGATCATCCTGTTCATGGGGACCGACATCCTGTCGATCTACATCTTCATCCAGTTCATGCAGTCGATCCCCAAGAGCCTCGACGAAGCCGCCATGCTCGACGGCGCCAGCCGGCTGGGCATCTACTGGCGGATCATCCTGCCCCTGCTCGGCCCGGCCATCGCCACCGTCGTGATCATCAAGGGCATCGCAATCTACAACGAGTTCTATATTCCCTATCTGTACATGCCCGCCCAGGATCTCGCCGTGATCAGCACCTCGCTGTTCCGGTTCCAGGGCCCGTACGGTGCACAGTGGGAAGTCATCGCGGCCGGCATCATGATCGTGATCGTGCCGACGCTGGTCATCTTCCTCTTCCTTCAACGATTCATCTACAACGGCGTCACGGCTGGAGCTACCAAGTAATGTCTGTCAACACCACTTCTACCCCCGTCACAGCCCTTCCCAGCGCTGCGGCCCCGTCGCCGACTCGGCGGATGCTCGACGCGGACTGGAACGTCACCGCACTTGACGGGCCGGCACCACAGCGCATTCGGCGCCTGGTCGTGCCGGCCACCGTGCCCGGCTCCGTGCACACCGACCTGCTCGCCGCCGAGCTCATTCCCGATCCCTACCTGGACGGCAACGAGCACCTGCTCTCCTGGATCGGACTGACCGACTGGCGTTACAGCACCACCTTCTCCTGGAACCCGGCCGGCGCCGACCGGACCGACCTGCACTTCGCCGGGCTGGACACCATCGCCGAGATCGAGCTGAACGGGGTCTCGCTGGGCAGCACCCGCAATATGCACCGCAGCTACAGCTTCGACGTGGGCTCCAGGCTGAAGGCCGGCCTCAACGAACTCGTGGTGGTGTTCCGCTCTCCGATCAAGGCCGCGGATGCCGCGAGCCTCGACCTCGGTTACCGCCCGCACGTGAACCACCACCCGTACAACGCGATCCGCAAGATGGCCTGCAGTTTCGGCTGGGACTGGGGCATCGACACGTCCACCTCCGGGCTCTGGAAGCCGGTGACCCTGATCAGCTGGTCCACAGCCCGGTTGGCGACCGTGCGGCCGATCGCCACGGTACAGGGATCCACCGGGCTCGTCGAGGTACACGTGGATGTGGCCCGGGCGACGGCTGCGCCGGTCAGCGTCACGGCATCCGTCGCCGGCATCAGCCGTACCGTCGAGGTGCCGGCCGGAGCGACCGGCACGACCGTGAGCCTGAGCGTGCCCGATGTGGACCTGTGGTGGCCGCTGGGCTACGGCGAGCAGCCGCTCTACGACCTGGAGGTCTCCCTGCGAGCGGCAGACACCACCGTGGAGCTGGACAGCTCCAGCACCCGCATCGGCTTCCGCACCGTCGAATTCGACACCACGCCCGACGAGCACGGCACCCCGTTCACCCTGGTCGTCAACGGCCGGCCGGTGTTCGTCCGCGGCGTCAACTGGATCCCCGACGACGCCTTCCCGCACCGGGTCACCAGGGCCCGGTACCTCGACCGTCTCGAACAGGCCGAGTTCGCGAATATCAACCTGATCCGGGTGTGGGGCGGCGGTATCTTCGAGAGCGACGACTTCTACGACCTCTGCGACGAGCGGGGCCTGCTCACCTGGCAGGACTTCCTGCTCGCCTGCGCCGCCTACGCCGAAGAGGCCCCGCTCGGCGACGAGATCGAGGCCGAGGCCAGGGAGAACGTCATCCGGCTGGCCGCGCACCCGTCGCTGGTGGTGCTGAACGGCAACAACGAGAACCTCTGGGGTTACGAAGAATGGAACTGGAAGCTGCGCCTGGACGGCAAGACCTGGGGCGGCGGTTTCTATTACGACGTGTTCCCGGCCCTGGTCGCCGAGCTGGCGCCGCACATCGGCTACACCCCGGGCAGCCCGTTCTCCCCCGTT
Organism: Cryobacterium sp. SO1; assembly: GCF_004210215.2. Taxonomy (NCBI): domain Bacteria; kingdom Bacillati; phylum Actinomycetota; class Actinomycetes; order Micrococcales; family Microbacteriaceae; genus Cryobacterium; species Cryobacterium sp. SO1. The sequence continues at coordinate 1,682,327 of NZ_CP067394.1, read as the reverse complement.
GCCGGCAGCATTCGGAACGACCTGCACCCCAACGACCCCGAGCACGGCACCATGCACATCTGGGACCTGTGGAACCAGCGCGACTACCCCGCCTACCGGGAGTACCAGCCCCGGTTCGTCGCGGAGTTCGGCTGGCAGGGTCCGCCCACCTGGTCGACCCTCACCGAGTCGATCCACGACGTGCCCTTGACCCCGGAATCGCCCGGCATGCTGGTGCACCAGAAGGCCATGGAGGGCAACGTCAAGCTCACCGACGGGCTACTGCCGCACCTGCCGCTGCCGAACGAGATCGGTGACTGGCACTGGGCGATGTCACTGAACCAGGCCAACGCGATCAGCACGGCCATCGAGCATTTCCGCTCGCTGGCCCCGCACTGCATGGGCAGCATCGTCTGGCAGCTCAACGACTGCTGGCCGGTCACCTCGTGGGCCGCGGTGGACGGGTACGGCCGGCCGAAGCCACTGCTCTACGCGATCAAGCACGCCTACGCCGACCGGCTGATCACCGTGCAGCCCCGCGGCGACGGCCTGGCCGTCATCGCGGTCAACGACTCCGCCGACCCCTGGAGCGGCGAGCTCCGGGTGCGGCGGTACACAGACGCGGGAGTCGTTCTGGCCGAGCACGTCGAGCAGGTCACCCTGCCGGCGCGGTCGAACGTGACCGTGCCGCTGCCCGCATCCGTGTCCGCGACAACGGATGCGGCGGCGGAGCTCCTCCGCGCCGAGCTGGCCGGGGTGCGCGGGCACTGGTTCTTCGCCGAGGCCCGCGACACCACCCTGACCGCTGCCGAAGCCGACGTGAGAGCTGAGCGGACCGCCGCCGGCTACACGGTGCGGGTCACCGTACCGGTGCTCACCCGTGACCTGGCCCTATTGGTCGACAAGGTCGATCCGGACGCCAGGGTCGATGACATGCTGGTGACCCTGCTGCCCGGCGAGAGTGTGGTCTTCACGGTCACCTCGGCCCGGGACGTGGACCCGGCCGCCTTCGCCGCGCCGACCGTGCTGCGCAGCACCAACCAGCTGGCGCAGCCGTGACCACCGGGATCCGGCCGGATGCCGCATCCGCACTCACCGCACCGGTCTGCGGCATGACCTGGGGCTGGACCGGGGTGCGCGGCACCTGGGCCACCCCGGCGGCGACCGAGTCGATGCGGCTGATGGCCGGCCTCGGTGTCAACTGGACCGCCCTGGCCTACGCGGCGCTGCAGGCCACCGCCCAGTCGGAGGAGATCCCCTTCGGTGACGCACCGACCGTCACCGACGACGAGGTGCGCTGGGCCATCCGCGAGGCCAGGAGCCACGGGCTCAAGGTGTGCCTGAAGCCGGTCGTCAACTGCGCGGACGGCACTTGGCGCGCCTACATCGGCTTCTTCGACTGGGAGGTGCCCGGCGAACCTGGGTGGACCGCCTGGTTCCGCTCGTATACCGCCTTCATCCTGCACGCGGCCCGGCTCGCCGAGGAGGAGGGCGCCGAGATGCTCTGCATCGGCTGCGAGATGGTGCGCGCCGACGGCCAGGACGCCCGCTGGCGCACCCTGATCGCGGCGGTGCGCCAGGTGTACGGCGGCCTGGTGACCTACAACTGCGACAAGTTCCAGGAGGATCACGTCACCTGGTGGGACGCCGTCGATGTGATCACCTCCAGCGGCTACTACCCGATCGGAAGCTGGGACGCGCAGCTGGATCGGATCGAGACAGTGGTGTCCGCCGCCGGCAAGCCGTTCTTCTTCATGGAGGCGGGCTGCCCGAGCCGGACCGGGTCGCCGGACACGCCCAATGACTGGGCGTTACCAGGCGAGCCCTCCGGGGCTGAGCAACTGCGCTACTACGAGGACATGTTCGCGGCCACCGGTCGGCGAGAATGGATGCGCGGCTTCATGCTCTGGGACTGGCCGACGACGCTGTACCCGGCAGCCGATGCGGCCGAGAATGACGACTACTGTGTCCTCGGCAAGCCGGCCGCCGAGTTCCTGAGCCGGGAATTCGGCTCCAGACTCACCAGAGATCCCACCACCGCACATCCCCCCACCGCCCATCCCACCACCGCAGTTCCCACGAACGCTTCGCCCGCAAGAACGGACCACCCATGACTGTCGAATCCAACTCCCTCACCATCGATGCCGGACAGACCGGGATCCGTGCGCGTCTGCACACCGGTGTCGGGCAGTCGGAACCGTTCGAATTCGGTGGGATTCGCACCGACAGCGCGTTGGTTCCCCAGCTCGGCGAGATTGTCGCCACCATCGCGTCGCGAACCGGGCAGCCCATCGTCAGCGTCAGCGCCGGCATCTCCGGCTTCTCCAAGGCCGAAACAGACCCGCGCGAGCTGCTCGTGTCCGGCACCGCCCACGGGGTACGCGAGGTGTTCCTCGCGCACGATTCCGTCACCAGCTACCTCGGCGCGCTGGGCGACGAGCTCGGTGTGGTCGTCGCCGCCGGCACCGGCGTGGTCACCCTCGCGGTGGGCGCACACGACGTGGCCCGCGTCGACGGGTGGGGCAACCTGCTCGGCGACGCCGGCAGCGGCTACTGGCTCGGCCGGGCGGCACTGGACGCCGTGATGCGCGCCTACGACGGCAGGGGGCCGGCGACCGCGCTCAGCGCCGCGGTGCGCCTGGACTTCCCCGACATTGAGATGGCCTATCTCGACCTGCAGGCCGACCCGATGCGGGTCAGCCGCATCGCCGCGTACGCGCGTCAGGTCACCGAACTGGCCGCTACGGATGCCGTCGCCGGCAGGATTTGTGACGGCGCCGCCGCCGAACTGGTGCTCTCGGCCGCCACCGGGCTTCGCCGGGTGGGCGAAGACACCAGCGCCTCCCCCGTGGTCTGTGGGATCGGCGGGGTGCTCCGCGCGCCGGAGATCGCGGCCAGGTTCGAGCGGCGCCTGCGCGAGCAGTGGCCGGCCGTGGACATCCGCCCCGCCATCGCCAACGCCCTCGACGGTGCCGAGTACCTGGCCCGGCTGTCCCCCGCCAGCGCCCTACGCGACCGCATCGCCAGTTCGGTCGTCTAGCCGCACGTCCGGCGCCGCGCGCCGGGGACGAGGCGGTGCCTGCGGCTAGCGCAGCTGAAGCAGGGCGGCCTCGAAGGCGACCCAGGGCAGCATGGCGCACTTGACGCGCGCGGGGTACTTGGAGACGCCGGCGAAGGCCGCGGCGTCGCCGAGCACCTCTTCGTCAGGTTCGATGGTGCCGCGGGAGCGCAGCATCTCCCTGAACAGGTCGAGCATGACGTCGGACTCGGCCACGCTGGTGCCCCGCACGGTGTCGCTCAGCACCGAGGCCGAGGCCATCGAGATCGAGCAGCCGGCGCCCCGCCAGCCGAAGCCGTCGATTCGGGCCTCCGCTCCGGTGCCGGTCAGGCCCACCCGCACGGTGATCTCGTCGCCGCAGGTGGTGTTCACCTGGTGGGACTGGGCCTGGCGCAGCCCGTCGGCGGCGACGGATGCGGCGTCGGCGTCCAGTGCCGACAGCTCGGCGACCGCGCCGTGCGCCGACTTCGCGTGGTCGAGGATGATCTGCTGGTACAGCTGCTGCATGGCGGACGAGGTCATCGGGACACTCCGAAGAACGGGCCGACCTCGGCGAGCACCGCCAGGAACCGGTCGACCTCGTCATCGGTCGTGTACAGGTAGGTGCTCGCGCGGGTGGACGCCGTGACGCCGAGCTTCTTGTGCAGCGGCTGGGCGCAGTGATGGCCGACCCGCACGGCGATACCGGCCTCGTCGAGGAACTGGCCGACGTCATGCGCGTGCACGCCGGCGACATCCACCGCGGCCAGGCCGATGCGTTCGACCCCGAGCCCGGGGCCGAGCAGCCGCACGCCGGGGATCGCGGCGGTGCCCTCGACCAGCCGGCGGCCGAGTTCGGCTTCGCGGGTGCGGATGCGGCCCATGCCGGTGTGGCTGAGGTAGTCGACCGCGCTGGCCAACGCGATGGCCTGGGAGATCCGCTGGGTGCCGGCTTCGAACCGCTGCGGCGGGGCGAGGAATTCGGCACTCTGCATGTCGACGGTGGTGATCATCGACCCGCCGGTGAGGAACGGCGGCATCGCGGCCAGCAGCTCCGCCTTGCCGTAAAGCACGCCGATGCCGGTCGGACCGAGCATCTTGTGTCCGGAGAACACCGCGAAGTCAACGTCGAGCGCCGCGAGATCCAGGGCGAGGTGCGGCGCCGACTGGCAGGCATCCAGGAACACCAGGGCGTCAACGGCGTGCGCCATCGCCACGAGGTCGTCGATGGGGTTGATGGTGCCGACCACGTTGGAGGCGTGCGTGACGGCCAACAGCCGGGTGCGCGGGTTCAGGATCTCGGCGGCGGCGGCGAGGTCGAGGGTTCCGTCCGCCAGCACCGGAATGAAGCGCAGCGTCGCGCCGGTGCGGACGGCCAGCTGCTGCCACGGGATGAGGTTGGAGTGGTGCTCCATCTCAGTGACGACGATCTCGTCGCCGGCGCCCAGCGTGAACCGGGCGGCGGCCGGGCCGCCGAGGCCGAGGGACGCGTTCGAGAACGAGTACGACACCAGGTTCACACCCTCGGTGGCGTTGGAGGTCCAGACGATCTCGTCCTCGTCTGCGCCGACGAACGCGGCCACGGTGGCGCGGGCGGCCTCGAACACCTCGGTGGCGGCGAACGCCAGGGTATGCGCGCCGCGGTGCACGGCGGCGTTCCGCTGCTCGTAGTACTCCTGCTCGGCTTCCATCACACTGATCGGGTTCTGCGAGGTGGCGCCCGAGTCGAGGTAGGCCAGCGGATGCCCGTTCACCAGTTGGTGCAGCACCGGGAAGTCGTTGCGGATGCGCAGCACCTCATCGGTGCTGAGTGTCTGGTCCGGCGAGGTCTGATCACGCGCGGGGGCAGGAGGAGGTGCAACGAACGTCATACTTCAGGGTACCGCCACGGGCCCGCCAGAGATCAGGCCTAGGCTGGAAGTCAGCAAGAAAGGGCCGCCATGCCGCACGTTCCCCTCGTCTCCCCTGGCCCGCCGCTCACCCCGGCCCAGCGCCAGCGGTATTCCCGTCAGGTGGCCCTCGAGCAGGTCGGCGACGTCGGCCAGCGCCGTCTCGCGGCCGCCCGGGTGCTGATGATCGGCGCCGGTGGCCTCGGGTCCCCGGTGCTCACTGCCCTGGCCGCCGCGGGCGTCGGCACGATCGGCATCGTGGACTCGGACAGCGTGGAGGTCTCGAACCTGCACCGCCAGACCATCTACACGATGGCCGACCTGGCCCAGCCCAAGGCCGCCGCGGCCGCGGCCGCGCTGCGCGCCCGCAATCCGCTGATCGAGGTCGTGGCGCACCAGACCCGCCTCACCGCCGCCAACGTGCTCGCCCTGATCGCCGACTACGACATCGTGGTCGACGGCACCGACAATTTCGCCACCCGCCACCTCGCCCACGACGCCGCGGCCCTGCTGCACAAGCCCTACATCTGGGGCTCCGTGCTGCGCTTCGACGGCCTGGTCACGACCTTCTGGGTGGACGGGCCGGCCGGTGGAACCCGGCTGGAGGACCTGTTCCCGACCACGCCCGGCGCCGACGAGGCCGAGACCTGCGCCATGGCCGGTGTGCTCGGCTCGGTGTGCGCGGGTGTCGGCGCCATGATGGCCACCGAGACTCTGAAGCTCATCGTGGGATTCGGCGAACCGCTGTTCGGCCGGCTGCTGGTGCTCGACGGTCTCGACGCCTCCTGGCGCGACGTCCACTACGGCAAGGCCGCTCCTGCCGCTTCGAAGACTGCCGCTGCCGCACCGACCGCCGCGGCCGCCGGGCACCGCGAGCCGGGCGCCACGGCCGTGCCGCCGCGCGACACCAGCCACAGCCAGGTGCACGCCCACCCCACCCCGGTGCCGCCGGGCCCCGACGCGCCGGCGCCGGATGAGGTCAGCTCGGCCGAGCTCGCCGCCCTGCTGGCCGACCGCCGGGCGGGCGCCGCCGACTTCGTGCTCGTCGACATCCGGGAGCCCTGGGAGCGGGACATCGTCGCCATCGACGGATCGGCCCCGGTGCCGATGGCGCAGCTGCTCACCGACGAGGCCCGCACCGTGATGGAGCCGGACGACAGAGTCATCCTGTACTGCCACCACGGCACCCGGTCCGAATACGCCCGCGGGGTGCTCCGCGACAACGGCTGGTCCAATGTGACTCACCTCGCGGGCGGCGTCGACGACTGGGTGCACCGGATCGAACCGGACAAGCCCCGGTACTGACCAGCGACTGCCGAAGGCTGGTGCCCCGGGCTGGTGCGGGGTGGCTGCCGGGCGGCGGCCCGGTTATGGTGTGCCCAACGGGGGGCGCGGGATCCACGTCCGCTGGCGACAGAGAGGCGGTCATCATGGGCGATGGCATACGTGTGAGCGACAGAGCGGCGACGGACGTGGAGGCAGCCGACCGGGGCTTCCTCGGCACCCTCGACCCCCTGATCATCAAGGCCACGGACGGCCGTGTGGTCTGGGAGATGGAATCACTCGCCTTCCTGGCCGGTGCGGGATCGGAGAACGTCGACGACGGGCTCTGGCGCCAGAGCGCATTGACCGCCAAACACGGCCTCTACCGGGTGGCCGAGGGCATCTATCAGGTGCGCGGTTTCGACCTCTCGAACATGACCATCATCGAGGGCACCCGAGGGGTCATCGTGATCGACCCGCTCATCTCGGCGGAGACCGCGGCGGCCGCACTCGAGCTGTATCGCAGCCACCGTGGCGACCGCCCGGTGACCGCGATCGTCTACACCCACGCTCACGTCGACCACTTCGGCGGTGTGCTCGGCGTGGTCGATCCCGACACCGGCATCCCGGTCGTCGCCCCTGAGCACTTCCTCGACAACGCCGTCTCGGAAAACGTCTATGCCGGAACGGCCATGTTCCGCCGCGGCTACTACTACGACGGCCATCCGCTGGCCCGCAACGCGGCAGGCCGGGTCGGTATCGGCCTGGGTGCCGGCGCATCGACCGGAAGCATCGGCCTGATCGTGCCCACCCTCGACATCACGGCGACGGGCCAGGAGGAGGTGCTCGACGGCGTGCGGATCGTGTTCCAGCTCACCCCCGGCACGGAGTGCCCGTCGGAGATGAACCTGTACTTTCCGGAGCAGCGGGCGCTGTGCATGGCCGAGAACGCCACCCACACCATGCACAACCTGCTCACCCTGCGCGGCGCCCAGGTGCGGGATGCGCGCATGTGGTCGCGCTACCTGGGTGAGGCGATCGAGATGTTCGGGTATCGGTCCGACGTTGAATTCGCCTCACACCACTGGCCGACCTGGGGCACCGCGGCCATCGTCACCTTCCTCACCGAGCAGCGCGACACTTATGCCTACCTGCACGACCAGACCGTGCGCCTGATGAACCAGGGCCAGACCGGCAGCGAGATCGCCGAGGACTTCGAGATGCCGCCGTCGCTGTCCGACCGCTGGCACACGCAGGGCTACTACGGTTCGGTCAGTCACAACGTCAAGGCGATCTACCAGCGGTACCTCGGCTGGTACGACGGCAATCCCGCGCACCTGTGGCAACATCCGCCGACCGCGGCGGCCACCCGCTATGTCGACGTGATGGGCGGGGTCGCGGCGACCCTCCAACACGCCCGGCGGTACCTGGATGCCGGTGACCTGCGGTTCGCCGTGGAGCTGGCCAGCCACGCGGTCTTCGCCGACCCCGGCGACGGCGCGGCGCGGGACCTGTTGGCCACGGGCCTCGAGCGGCTCGGGTTCGGCGCCGAGAACGCCACCTGGCGGAACGTCTTCCTCACCGGGGCGACCGAGCTCCGTTACGGTGTGGGCCGCAACGACATCAGCGCCGGCGGCTTGCTCGACGCGCTCACCGTCACCCAGCTCTTCGACACCCTGGCGATCCGGCTGGTGGGTCCCAGGTCCTGGAACGAGAGCTTCGCGATCAACTGGGTGATCACCGACACGCGGGAGTTGTACAGGCTGGAACTCAGCCACGGAGCGCTGGTGCATTTCCCGATCGCGAAGCCGCGCCAGGCGGACCTCAGTGTGCGCATCACCCACGCCCGGCTGGCCCAGGCCGTGGCCGGCGGTTCGTTCAGCGGGGTGGACATGACCGGTGACTCCGGTGTGCTGCCGAGGCTGTTCGCGCTGCTGGACAGCCCGGATCCGGCCTTCGCTGTCGTGACCCCGTAGCGCACGGGTCCGTTCAGCCGCCGGCGAACGGCGGCAGCACGTCGAGCCGGTCACCCTCGTCGAGCACCCGGGCCCTGTCGGTGGTGGCCGTGCCGTTCAGGATGAAGGAGCAGCGGGCGAAGACCGCGGCCGACGTGCTGCCGAGCTCGTCGAGGAACACGCCGATGGTGGCCCCCGCGGGCAGTTCGCGGGTCTCTTCCGCCACCCCCGTGGCCGCCTTGGCTGCGGCGTAGTAGCGCACCTGCACCTGCATGGTCGAGAACCCTTTCGTCGGTGGCCGGGCTATGCATCGACCCGGTCCGTCCAGACTACGACGCTCACCAGTCCGGGGCGGCCCGCAGGGCGTAGTGCAGTTCGACCAGGCCGTCATCAAAGGTCTGCGCGCCACGCAGGTCGAGCACGGCCGGGTCGGTGTCGGCAGGGAACACCCCGCGGCCGGCGCCGATCACGACGGGCATCACCACCAGGCGCACCTCGTCCACCTCGCCGGCGGCGAAGAAGGCCCGGCTGAGACTCAGGCTGCCCCACAGCACCACGATGCCCTGGTTCTCGGCCTTGATCCGGCGGATGGCCTCGACGGCGTCGCCGGACTCCAACGTCGCCGCGGGCAGGTCGCCCCACGGCGCCTGGCTGAGGGTGCGGGAGAAAACGTGCCGGCGCAGGGCATTGAGCGGGCCGGTGAGCACTTCGTCCACCGCCTCCGGGGTGGGCCAGTAGCCCACGAACAGTCGATAGGTGTTGGCACCGAGCACCATCGCGTCGACGCCGTCGAGCCAGGCCACCTGGTTGCGGTCGAACTCGTCGGTGCGGCCGTCGAGCAGGTCGTAGGCCGTGAACTCGTTGTCGAGGTTGGCCGCGAAACCGTCGAGAGTCACGAACTGCTGCACCACGAGGTGTCCCATGATTCGCCCTTCCGCGCTCGGCACCGTGTCTTCGAGGCACGATACGCCCCGCCGTTGCCCCCTTCAAGCAGCCGGCCGGGCCCGGTGTTCTTCCCCGGCCGCCCGCGCTCGGTTTCCCCGGCGCGAACTGCGGCAAGATGGTGGCATGAACGCGCGCACGATCGACCAGCACCGAGAGGCCGTTCTGAGCCTTCTCGCGCCGCTGTTCCGGAACCGCGCCACCGAGGAGCTCCCCCTCTCGAGCCTGACGACCGAGACCGACAGCTATCGGGGCCGGATCCTCGCGCAGGCCGTCGACTCCCCCGTGGCGCTGCCTCCCTTCGACAACTCGCAGATGGACGGCTACGCCGTGCGCGCCGAGGACCTCGCGGCCGCCGCGGCGCTCTCGCCGACGACTCTCGCGGTGGCGGGCCGGATCGCCGCGGGCGACGCAGGCGGGCGTCTGCGGCCCGGCACCGCCGCGCCGATCATGACGGGCGCCCCGATCCCGGCCGGCGCGGATGCCGTCGTGCCGATCGAGCAGGCCGATCCGCCGCGCTTCCAGCCGCCGGAATCCGACGGCACGGCCGCGAGCGTCTCGTTTCACGCCCCCGTTCCGGTCGGCTCGTTCGTGCGGATCACCGGCAGCGATGTGCATCAAGGCGACAGGCTCCTCGACGCGGGAACCCGGCTCGGCGCGGCCCAGTACGGCGTGCTCGCGGGTACCGGCCTGACGTCGGCCACCGTGCTCCGGCGCATCCGGGTGCTGCTGATGGCCACCGGCCACGAGATCCGTGAGCCCGGTGAGAGCCTCGCCGCGGGTCAGATCTACGACTCCAACACCGTCATCCTCGGCCAGGCCCTGCGGGACGCCGGCTGCACGGTGACCGTCGCACCCTGCCGCTCCGACGACGCCGCCGACCTCCTCGCCCTCCTCGCCGAGGCGCCGGAGGTGGATCTCATCGTCACCGTCGGCGGGGTCAGCGCCGGAGCCCGCGAGGTGGTGCGCGACGCCCTCGGCCCACTCGGGGTGACCTTCCAGCACGTCGCCATGCAACCCGGCGGCCCGCAGGGGCTCGGCGAGATCCGTCGCCCGCACGGCGGCGGCACAGTCCCGGCCAGCACAGTCCCGGTCGGCACAGTCCCCGTCAGCACAGTCCCGGTCATCACCTTCCCCGGCAACCCGGTCAGCGCGCTGGTCTCGTTCGAGGTATTCCTGCGCCCGGTGTTACGGCGTCTGGCCGGGATTCCCCGCCCCGACCGGGAACTGCGGCGCGCGCCTCTTGCCGAGCCCGTGGACTCCCCGGCCGGTAAGCACCAGCTGCGCCGCGGCATCCTGCGCCCCGACGGCGCACTCGACCTGGTGGGCGGTGCGAGCTCGCACCTCCTGCACGCCTATGCCACCGCGACGGCGCTCGTGCACCTGCCCGTCGGGGTCGGCAGCGTCGCCGCGGGCGAACCCGTGGACTATTGGAGTATCGATGACTGAGATCCCGTCCGAGAACACGCAGGAGTCGCCCCGGCTCAGCCATGTGCGCGCCGACGGCGCCGCACTCATGGTGGACGTGACCGACAAGCCCGTCACGAAACGGCGAGCAACGGCAACGGCCACGTTGATCACCCGGCCGGACGTGATCGCCCTGCTCGTCGCCGGCGAACTGCCCAAGGGTGAGGCCCTCGCCGTGGCCAGGGTGGCCGGCATCATGGGCGCCAAGCAGACCTCCGCGTTGATCCCGCTCTGCCACCCCCTGCCGCTCAGCGGCGCCACGATCGATTTCACACCGGGCGAAGACCGGGTCGTCCTCACCGCGACGGTGAAGACCACCGGGGTGACCGGTGTCGAAATGGAGGCGCTGACCGCCGTGTCGGTGGCCGCCCTCACGCTGTACGACATGATCAAGGCTGTGGACAAGCATGCGGTGATCACCGACACCCGGGTCCTGGCGAAGTCCGGCGGCAAGAGCGGCGACTGGAGCTCCGAATGACTGCCGCGAAGCCGACCGCCGGGCCCGCCGCCGGGTCGCACGCGGGTTCCCACGCCGGCCGCACCGGTCAGGTCATCGTGGCGTCGACCCGGGCTGCCGCCGGTGTCTACACCGATCGCACGGGCCCCGTCATCGACGCCTGGCTCCGCGCCCACGGCTGGCTGGTCCTGGACCGCGCCGTGGTCGCCGACGGCGAACCCGTGGGCGACGCCCTGGCCGCGGCCATCGAGGCCGGGCTCGACCTGGTCATCACGACCGGCGGCACCGGGGTGAGTCCCACCGACCAGACCCCGGAGCAGACCCTGCCGCTGCTGGGGAAACAGCTGCCCGGCATCATGGAGGAGCTGCGCCGCCGCGGCACGGCCACCACCCCGCTGGCCGTGCTCTCCCGCGGTTACTCCGGCATCGCCGGGAACCGCACCGTGGTGATCAACCTGCCCGGCTCCACCGGCGGGGTGCAGGACGGCCTGGCCGTGCTCGGCGAGATCCTCGACCACCTCATCGACCAGGTGCGCGGCGCGGACCACACCACGGCACCGACCGGCACCGGCCACCCGCCCGCGCCGCCCACGGACTCCGCTGATCCCAAGGACCCCCGACATGGCCGCTGAGCCCACCCCACCCGCCGACAGCCCAGCGCCAACCGATGACACAGCGCCAGCCGGCAACACAGCGCAAGCCGGCAACACAGCGCCCGGTTCGCCGGTGCTGTTCGCCCGCGTCGACGACACCCCGATCACCGTCGACGAGTGCACGGATGCCGTGGGCGACGCCACGGCCGGCGCCGTCGTGTCGTTCGCCGGCGTGGTGCGCAACCACGACGAGGACCGCGGCGTCACCTGGCTGCGCTACAGCGCCCATCCGAGCGCTCAGGCGGTGCTGGAGGAGGTCGCCCGCGAGGTGGCCCTGAGGCACCCCGGCTGCCGGATCGCGGTCGCCCACCGTGTGGGCGACCTGGCCATCGGCGACGTGGCGCTGGCCTGCGCCGTGGCATCCGCGCACCGGGCCGAAGCCTTCGCGGCCTGCGCGGCGCTGGTCGACGAGATCAAGGCCCGGGTGCCCATCTGGAAGGAACAGGGCTTCACCGACGGCAGCTCGGAGTGGGTCGCCGCCCTGGGCTGACCGCCCGCCACCGAACTGTTCCCCGTGCGGACAACTGGTCCCAGTGCGCCGGGTGCACCTGTCCGGACGGGGAACAGTTGGGGCCAGATCACGGCGGAAGACTGGGGATCGGCTGAGCGGCGCCGGGGCGGTTACATCGCCGACACAAAGCTGCGCTTGACTAGGGATGTCGGTGCCCGCCTGGGCGCCCCTCGGCGGTGCCCACAGGCCCGGCGACACCCTGGTTGCAACGCACCTACGATACCGGCAACCACGACTTTTTGGGAGACCGGATGGACCTGACCACCGTGGCAACCATCACCCCGGCCCGCACCCGCGCCGACCTCGCCGCGCTCAGCGCGACCGTCGTGCCGCTGGCCGGCGGCTCCGAGCTCTTCGCCTACCCGCGCATCCACCTCACCGGCCTCGTGGACCTTCAGGCCCTGGGCTGGCCCGCGCTCACCGTCACCCCCGACGGCCTCGAGATCGCCGCCACCTGCACCCTCGCCGAGCTTTCCGCCATGCCCGCGGCGCCCGGCTGGGTCGCCCACCCGGTCTTCCACCAGGCCTGCTCGGCCCTGTTCGGCTCGTTCAAGGTCTGGAACGTGGCCACCGTCGGCGGCAACCTCTGCACCTCGCTGCCTGCCGGTCCGATGATCTGCCTCTCCGCCGCCCTCGACGCCGAGGCACTGATCTGGCGCGCCGACGGCACCGACGAGTTGATGCCGGCCGTCGATTTCGTCACCGGCAACACCACCAACGTTCTCGAACCCGGCGACGTGTTGCGCTCCATCCGGGTGCCGGCCGCCGCCCTGGCCGCCCGCACCGCGTACCGCAAGATCGCCCTGTCCCCGCTCGGCCGCTCCGGCGCCGTGCTGATCGGCCGGCTGGACACCGACGGCGCCTTCGTCCTCACCGTGACCGGCGGCACCGTGCGCCCGGTGCAGCTGCGCTACCCGGCCCTGCCCGACCCGGCCGCGCTGGCCGCGGATATCGCGCGCATCGACGCCTGGTTCACGGATGCGCACGGCGCCGCGGACTGGCGCCGTGCCGTGAGCGGCCTGCTCGGCGAGGAGATCCGCCAGGAGCTGGCCACGCCGACCCGCTCTGCCGCCCCCGGCGCCGATGAGGAGAGCCGCGCATGAAACTGACCGTGAACGGCAAGCCGGTCGACGCACCGGCCCAGGCCGGCCAGGCACTCCGCACCTACCTGCGCGCCCAGGAACACTTCGAGGTGAAGAAGGGCTGCGACACCGGCGACTGCGGCGCCTGCTCGGTCCTCGTCGACGGTACCCCCGTGCACTCCTGCATCTACCCGGCGTTCCGGGCCGAGGGTCACGACGTCACCACCGCCACCGGCATCGGCGCACCGGAAAATCTGGCCCCCCTCCAGCAGCGCTTCATCGACGCCGCCGGCTTCCAGTGCGGCTTTTGCACACCCGGCATGGTCGTGACGGCGTCCACCTTCCAGGAGCACCAGCTGGAGGACCTGCCCCGCCTGCTCACGGGCAACCTGTGCCGGTGCACGGGCTACCGGGCCATCGACGACGCGATCCGCGACCGGCACACGCCGGCCGACGGCCGCGGGCACGACCACGAGCAGACACCGGATGCGGCCGACGCGGCAGCGGCGCCGGTATCCGGTCTAGGCCCCGTGCGGCCCACCCGGCCACGCGCCCAGCCGCGCACCACCGCCACCGACGGCCGGGTCGGCGGATCGCTCCGCGCCCCCGCCGCCGCGCGAGTGGTCAGCGGCCAGGAACCGTACACCCTCGACGTCACCGTGCCTGGCCTGCTGCACCTCGCGGTGCTCCGCAGCCCGCACGCCCACGCCCGCATCAACTCTATCGACGACACGGCCGCCCGCGCCCTGCCCGGGGTGCACGCCGTGCTCAGCCACGCCGATTCCCCCCGCACCCTGTACTCCTCGGCCCGGCACGAGAGCCGGCTCGACGACCCCGACGACAGCCTGGTCTTCGACTCCGTGCTGCGACACCGCGGCCAGCGGGTCGCCGCAGTGGTCGCCGACTCGGTGGCCGTCGCCGAGCATGCCTGCCGGCTGCTCGTGGTGGAGTACGAGGTGCTGCCCGCGGTCTTCGACCCTGAAGCGGCCCTGAAGCCCGGCGCCCCGCTCGTCCACGGCGACAAGGATGCCCAGGTCAGCCGCGTGGCCGACCCCTCCCGGAACCTGGTCGCCGAGCTGCACGGCGAGTACGGCGACGTGACGGCGGGTCTCGCTGCCGCCGACACCGTGGTCACTGGCACCTGGCAGACCCAGCGGGTCGCGCACACCCAGCTGGAGACCCACGCCACCATCGGCGCTCTGGAGGACGAGCGGCTCGTGCTGCGCACCAGCTCCCAGGTACCGTTCCTGGTGCAGAAGGAGATCAGCCGGATCTTCGACCTCGACCTCGAGGCGGTGCGCGTCTTCACCGCGCGCGTCGGCGGCGGCTTCGGCGGCAAACAGGAGATCCTCACCGAGGACGTCGTCACCCTGGCGGTGCTGAAGACCGGGCGAGCGGTGCAGTACGAGTTCACCCGCACCGACGAACTCGCCGCCTCCCCGGCCCGGCACCCGATGCGGGTCGGTGTCACCCTGGGCGCCACCAGCGACGGCCGGCTCACCGCCCTGGCCATCGACGTGCTCTCCGACACCGGCTCGTACGGCAACCACGCCCCCGGCGTCATGTTCCACGGCACCAGCGAGTCCGTCGCCCTGTACAACGTGCCCAACAAGCGGGTGGATGCCCGCGCCGTGTACACGAACAACCCGCCGTCGGGCGCCTTCCGCGGCTACGGCCTGGGCCAGGTCATCTACGGCATCGAGTGCGCCCTCGACGAACTCGCCGCCGAGCTGGGCATCAACCCATTCGACCTCCGCCGGATCAACTCGGTGCGCCCCGGTGACCCCCTCGTGGTGACCCACGAGGAGGGCGACGATATCGGCTTCGCCAGTTACGGCCTTGACCAGTGCCTCGACCTGGCCCAAGCGGCCCTGGCCCGCGGCAACGGGGTGGCCGCTCCGGCGGGTGACTCGTGGCGGGTCGGCGAGGGCATGGCATCGTCGATGATCGCGACGACCCCGCCGCGCGGCCATTTCTCCCAGGCCACCATCACGGTGGACCGGGGCGGAGAGTACCTGGTGCGGGTGGGTACCGCCGAGTTCGGCAACGGCACCACCACCGTGCACACGCAGATCGCGGCGACAGCGCTGAACACCAGCCCGAGCCAGATCCGGATCCTCCAATCCGACACCGATGCCGCCGGCTACGACACCGGCGCCTTCGGGTCGGCCGGCGTGGTGGTGGCGGGCAAGGCCGTGCACGGCGCTGCCCTGCAGCTAGCCGGCCTGCTGCGGGAGAAGGCGGCCGGGCTCACCGGCCGGAGCGCCGAGGACTTCGTACTGACCGCCGACGGACTCCGCGCCGGCGAGGTCTTCGTGCCGCTGGCCGACCTGGCCGGTCCGGACGGCCTCACCGGCGAGGGTTTGACTGGCATCGGTCGCGAGGACGGCGCCCGTCGCTCGCTGGCGTTCAACGTGCACGCGTTCAGGGTGGCGGTGAACACCGCCACCGGTGAGGTGCGGATGCTGCAGTCGATCCAGACCGCGGACGCCGGGTTCGTGATGAACCCCGAACAGTGCCGCGGCCAGATCGAGGGCGGGGTGGCGCAGGCCATCGGCACCGCGCTGTACGAGGAACTCATCCTCGACGGCGCCGGAACCGTTCTGACCTCGGTGCTGCGGAACTATCACATCCCTCAGTTGGCGGACCTGCCGGTCACCGAGGTGTACTTCGCGGACACCGCCGACGACCTGGGACCGTACGGCGCCAAGTCGATGAGCGAGTCACCGTACAACCCGGTGGCGCCGGCGCTGGCCAACGCGGTGCGGGACGCCCTGGGCGTGCGGTCGTATGAACTGCCGATGTCCCGCGACCGGCTGTGGCGGCTGATGAACATCGGCACCTGATGACCAGCGGCGAACAGCGCGCCTTCTGCCCCCCTCTGGTAGCGGGGCCAGCAGGTTAGTCACTCCTCGTCGCTGGTCGCTCGACTCCGGCTCTCCGTGATCGGCTTCATCTCGCTGCCGTGCATGGTCACCGCGTAGATCACCAGAACGTCGATGGCGATCATGGTCAACGACCAGAGCGGGTACGCGCCGAGGAACGCGATGTTCACCATGGCGCTGCCGAAGGCCAGGATGATCGCGATGACGCGTGCCCACATCTGCCCGGCGAGCAGGGCTACGCCGGCCAGGATGACCACGGCGCCCAAGATCGTGTGGACCCAGCCCCAGGTCGTGTAGTCGACCTGCACCACCAGTCCTTCCTGGCCGACGAGGTAGTAGGTGTCCTGGAACAGGGCGACCAGACCCTGGATGACGTGGAACGCGCCCATCATCAACATCATGACGCCGGCGAAGACGATCCAGCCGGTCCAGCCCGAGGTGCCGCCGTAGTTGTCCGTAGTGTCGGCACCGGTCATGGTGCTCTGTGCCTGCCGTGTGTTGGTCATAATGCTTCCTCCATTCAGTGGACTCGACAAGCACGCTAATCCGCCGGCGTGCCCGTTTCGTCCCCCGAAGGGGGTGAGGGCTGGATCAAAATCCCTGGTCAGCCTAGGGAGGAACTCTGAGTTGTCAATCCGAGGGGTGGATCGGCCCCTGCCGGTCGCGGAGCGGCACGCCGGATGCTCCGGAGCGGTCCGCGAGCACCTCGGCGAGGATCGACACGGCGGTCTCTTCCGGGCTGCTGGCGCCGAGGTCCAGGCCGATCGGCGAGTGCAGCCTGGCCAGGTCAGCGGCGGCGACACCGGCCTCCTGCAGCCGCTGCATCCGACGTTCGTGGGTGCGCCTTGAGCCCATGGCACCCACGTACCCGACGTCGAGGCTCAGGGCCGTGATGAGCAGCGGCAGGTCGAACTTTTCGTCGTGGGTGAGCACGCAGACCACGGTGCGGGCGTCGGTCGGGGTGCGGGCGAGGTAGTCGCTGGGCCATTCGACCACGACCTCGGCCGCGGTCGGGAAGCGTTCGGGGGTGGCGAACACGGCGCGCGCGTCACAGATGGTGACCCGATAGCCGAGCAGGGATGCCGCGGCCGACAGAGCGCTCGCGAAGTCCACGGCGCCGAAGATCAGGCAGCGCGGCGGGGCCTGGGCCACGAGGTAGAGCACCCGGCTGGTCACGCCGTCGCAGTCGAGGGTGCCGACGGTGCTCTGGCCGCTGGCGACGACCGCACGTAGTTTGGCCCGGATGCGCCGCACGTCGTCGGCGCCCAGCCCGAGGGAAGTCTCGGGGGCGGCGGACTCGTCCAGTCCGGCGAAATCCCCATCGCCGGCGAAATCTTCAGATCCGGCGGCGTCCGGCCCCAGCATCAGGCCGGCGCCCGTCCCGGCGACCACCAGCGCCAGCCCGGCGGCCTGGCCGGCAGCGGCCCGCTCCAGCTGGGCCCGTACCGCATCGGGCAGGGCGTTGCGCTGCCCCGCCGGGGCGAACTCGGCCAGGAACACCTCGACGGTGCCACCGCAGGACAGCCCCACGGCGAAGGCGTCGTCGTCACTGACCCCGAATTCGGTGAGTTGGCCCCGGCCGGTTTCGAGCACCTCCTGGGCACTCTCGTAGATCGCTCCCTCAACACAACCGCCCGAGATACTGCCGATCACGGTGCCGGTCTCGGTGACGGCCATGGCCGTGCCGAGTGTGCGGGGTGCGCTGCCGAGCACCCGGGTGAGAGTCGCAACGGCCACTCGGCGCCCTGCGGCGAGGGTGTCGAGGAGATCTCCGGCGATTTCGAGCACGACTAGCTACCCGCGCTCTGGTCCATGCCCATCCGGCGCAGCACCAGGTTCTCAGCGAACTGCGCCACACCGTAGAGCACCATCGAGACGATGGTGATGACCACGACGGACGACCAGACCTCGAAGTTCTTGACCTGCGAGACCGCCACGACGATACCGTAGCCGAGGCCCTGCCCGGTGGCGAGCCACTCGGCCAGCAGGGCACCGGTGATGGCGCCGGGGATGGAGATCTTGATGGCGGCGAAGAACGACGGCAGTGAGCTGGGCAGCGCCACCTTGCGAAGGGCGGTGAACGGGGTGCCACCGTAGACGGCGATGACATCGCTCACCTGTGGTGACCCGGACCGCAACCCGAACGCGATGTTCACCAGAGCCGGGAAGAGCACCACGATGGCACCGGTGACCACGGCGATGCTGGGACCGCGCCCGGTGATCAGGATCAGCACCGGCACGAAGGCCACCAGCGGCACACTGCGCAGCAGCAGCGCGATGGGCATCAGGGCGTGCTCGATGCCCTTCGACAGGGTGAACAGGGTGGCCAGAACGAGGGCGATCAAGATGCCGGCGACAAACCCGAGGAACGCGTCGGTGAGAGTGACCCCGAGATTGGTCAGGATCAAGGCCCGGTTCTCGGCGGCCGCCGGAATCGTGAAGAGCCAATTGAAGACATCCAGGGGACCCTTGGCGATGAACGGCGAGATGCCGAGCAGCAGGATCAGGCCCTGCCAGGCCGCGAGGATGATGACCAGGGTCAGCAGTCCCGTGGCCAGCGACCGGCCGATGTAGGCACCGACGCCGCGGGCCTGCGCACCGGTGCTCTTGGTCAGGGCGGCCGGCTGGCCGGTGACGAGGGTCTGGGCGCTCATGAGCTGCTCCGTCCGGTGGTCCAGGGGGTGGCGAAGCGGGAGATCAGGGCGAACAGAAGGTAGCCGAGGCCGGCGAGCAGGCCCGCGACGAGGGCAAGGCTCCAGACACGTTCAACGTTCGCGGCGTTGCCGGCCGCGAGCATGGCCAGGCCAAGGCCGCGTTCGGCTCCACCGAGGTACTCACCAAGGATTGCGCCGAGCAGGGCCGCCGGTGCCGCGATCTGCAGGGCGTTCAACACGCTCGGCATCCCGGCGATGAGGCGCACCTTGCGCAGCTGGGTGAACTTGGACCCGCCGTACACGCTAACCAGGTCGAGGCTGGCCGAGTCGGCGGCCTTGAGGCCCACCAATGAGCCGACCACCGTGGTGAAGAACACTGAGAGGGCGGCCAGGAACACGGCGGTCCCGGACGGGTCACCGCGCGGCGGACCGATCACGATGTAGGCGATCGGGCCGATCGCCACGATCGGCACGCAGTAGGTGATCACGGCGATCTGCAGGGCGATCTTCTCGATGCGCGGCACCACCAGCACCAGGCCGGCCAGCAGCAGGGCCACGCCGTTGCCCCAGAGGAAGCCGATGGCGGCTTCGCTGAGGGTCATGGTGATGTGCGGCCAGTAAAAGCCGATGCCGTCGCCGGCGAACTGGCGGAGCACGTCGGCCGGGGTGGGGATGGCGCCGCCGGGCACCGAGCCGGCGTTCTGGAAGATCGTGAGCGCGCTGATCCACCACAGGGCCACCACGACGACAACACCGAGCAGCCCGGTCGCCCAGCCGGGCAGACCGCGGGTGACCGGCATCAGTGCGCCCCGGCGGAGGCCGGGGTGTCGGCGCCGAAGAGCAGCTCTGACGCCCGGTCGTGCAGGGCGTGGAACTCGGGGGTGCGCATCATTTCGGGTAGGCGCGGGCGGGGCAGGTCGATTTCGATGACCTCCTTGACCCGACCGGGCCTGGGGCTCATCACGGCGACCTGGTCGCTGAGGAAGATGGCCTCCGAGATGCCGTGCGTGACCATCAGGGTCGTCGCGGGCTTCTCGGTCCAGATGCGCAGCAGCTCGATGTTGAGGCGTTGGCGGGTCATGTCGTCGAGTGCGCCGAAGGGTTCGTCGAGCAGCAACACCGAGGGCTTCAACACCAACGAACGGGCGATCGACACGCGCTGGCGCATCCCCCCGGAAAGCTGGGCCGGTTTGGCCTTCTCGAAGCCGGTGAGTCCGACGAGCTGGATCAGTTCGGTGACATAGTCCTCGTCGACTCTCGTCCGGGCGACCTCGAAGGGGAGTGTGATGTTGCTGCGCACGTTCCGCCAGGGCAGCAGGGCGGAGTCCTGGAAGGCGATGCCGAGTTCGTGGCCGCTGCGGAGCTCCGCGGGACTCTTGCCATCGACCCGGGTGGTGCCGCTGGTGGGGTTCTCGAGCCCGGCCAGGATCCGCAGGATCGTGGACTTGCCGCAGCCGGACGGGCCGAGGAGCGACAGGAAGCTGCCCTTGTCGGTGTGCAGGTTCGCATTGTCGAGGGCGACAACCTCCTTGCGACCGACCGAGAAGGTCTTGTGCAGCCCTGAGATGTGCAGGCCGGTCCCCGACGTGGTGGCGGGAAGAGCGGTGTCGATCGTGCTCACGTCGTGCATTCCTTACTGGGCGTCGTCACATACCGATAGTTCAGTATCGCCGACGGCACCCGCCTCCAGGAGACGGGTGCCGCGGCGAGCCGAACGGTGGAGCAACAGTGTGGTGGGACCGGTTACTTGCTGTAGGCGATGAGGTCGGGGTTCTCCTCGTAGACCTCGGCCAGCAGGCTCATGTCGAACAGGGTGTCGGCGTCGATATCAATGCCGGCGGCCTTCAGCGTCTTGATGGATTCCTTCTGCAGGGCGTCGCTGATGGTGAACAGGCCGTTGGCCTTGGTGTCGTCGCTGACGACGAGGTCGGTGGCTTGGATCTCCGCCTGGCGGGTCTCCTTGTCCATCGTCAGCCCGAGGTCCTTTCCATAGGTGTCCACGGTGAGGGTGGCGGCAGCGGTCGGATCGTTGATCGCGTCGGCCCAGCCCTTGATCTCGGCGACCAGCAGGGCCTTGAGCATCTCGCGGTCGTTCGCGATCGCGTCGTCGGAGGCCGTGAAGGTCTCGGCGACGAACGGCAGGCCGTTGTCGGCCAGCGGCAGGTTGACCGGGTCGAGACCGGCCAGCTCGGCGTCGATCGACTCGTTGGTGAGGTACGCGAACCAGCCGTCGACCTCGCCATTGAACAGCGGGGTCGGGTCGTACTCGACCGGAACGACGGTGATCGTGGACGGGTCGATCTCGTTGACCGCGAGGAACGCGTCCCACAGGCTCTGGTTGCTGGCCTGCACACCGATGGTCTTGCCCGCCAGGTCGTCGAGGGTGGCGATGTTGCCGACGCCCTTGAGCGAGAGGATGGTAAACGGGTTCTTCTGGTAGGTCGCGCCGATGATCTTCAGCGGTGCGCCCTCCTCGGCGATGACGGTGCCTGTGGAGATGGCGTTGCCGATGCCGATGTCGACGTTGCCGGAGATGACGCCGGCTTCGGCCGAGGCCGGGCCGGGGATCAGGTCCACGGAGTCGAAGCCCGCTTCGGTGAAATAACCGGCGTCATCGGCCACGAACTCGCCCATGAACTCGGTGTTCTTGATCCAGGAGAGCTGGATGCTCGCGTCGCCGAACGACCCGGCGTCGCCGGAGCCGTCCGCGGAGGAACCGGCATCGCTCGCGCAGGAGCTCAGGAGCAGGGTGAGCGCAGCCGCGACGGCCACTCCCTTACCCATGCTCGTGACTGATCGACGGGTGATCATGGAAATGGGGGCGTGCGTCATGACGCTGGTCCTCTCGATGGTGCTCGGGGGGGTTGCCGTGGAACTCAACGGCGTGCTGGGGCGGATTGCCTGCTGGATGAATGTGATGTCGTGAAGTGGCTGCTGTGCTGCTGTCTTGCTGTGCTGCTGTGCTGCTGTGCTGCTGGGTGGGGCTGGTGTGATTGTGGTGTTTCACGGCACCGCATCCGCTGCAACAAACGTTCGGATGACTGGAACACTAAGTGCTGAGTGTGACGCCATGAAGACCACTACATTTCCGGCTCATTACGTCCGAAAAGCCGTGCTGGAACGCGGGATTCCTCCCCGAGCGGCCCCGGAACCCTGGCGTGATAGCGTCACGGGGTCCGCCCAGAAAGGAACCCCGATGTCCACAGCCATCGTACCGACCCCGGCCTTCGTCGCCGGCCTGCCCAAGGCCGAGCTGCACCTGCACCTCGAAGGCACCCTCGAGCCCGAACTCAAGCTCGAGCTGGCCCGTCGAAACGGTGTGGACATCGGCCAGAGCACTGTGGAGCAGGTGCGCGCCACCTACGAGTTCGACTCGCTCGCGAGCTTCCTCGACGTCTACTACCCGGCGATGAACGTTCTCGTCACCGAGGCCGACTTCTACGACCTCGCCACCGCCTACTTCCGCCGCGCCGCAGCCGACGGCGTGCGCCGAGTAGAGGCGTTCTTCGACCCACAGGCGCACACCTCCCGCGGCGTGAGCATCGAGACCGTGATCCTCGGCTACCACCGGGCCGCCGTGGATGCCGCCAACCTCGGTGTCTCGGCCGAGTTGATCCTCTGCTTCCTGCGAGACTTCTCCGCCGAGAGCGCGCTGGAGACCCTGACATCCGCGCTGCCGTACACCGACCGGTTCATCGGCGTCGGTCTCGACTCCGACGAGCGCGAGAACCCGCCGGCCAAGTTCGCCGCGGTCTTCGCCCTGGCCAGGGAGAACGGGCTCAAGCTCACGATGCACTGCGATATCGACCAGGCAGGCAGCATCGAGAACATCCGCCAGGTCCTCGAGGACATCCAGGTGGACCGCATCGACCACGGCACCAACATCGTGGAGAACCCCGAGCTGGTCACCCTGGTGCGGGAGCGCGGGCTGGGGCTCACCTGCTGCCCGGTGTCGAACAGCTTCGTGACGGCCGATATGAAGGCCGTCGAGATGGTGGCCCTGCTGAACTTCGGCGTGCTGGTCACCGTCAACTCCGACGACCCCGCCTACTTCGGCGCGTACGTGGCCGACAACTACCTGGCGCTGGCCGAGAAGGCCGGGCTGGACAGCTCCGAACTGGTGCTGCTGGCCAAGAACTCGTTCCGGGCGTCGTGGCTGCCCGAGGCCGAGAAGGCGGCCTATCTGGCGTCCATCGACGATTACGTCGAAGGGTACCCGACGGCCTAGGGCCACGGGTCACGTCGGTGTTTCACCGACCGCGCACGTCGTGTGTCCGACAGGTTTCAGAACCCCGGAACGAGGCCTGAACGACTTCACTAGGGTGACAGAAGAGGCCTCGACGAGGCCCACGCGACGCTCTCGAACCGAGAAGGAGAACCCGATGTACGACCTGGTCATCCGCTCGGATCGAGTGCTCGCCCCAGACGCGTGGGCCCCGGGTTTCGCGCCGGCCGCCGTGGCGATCACCGCCGGCGTCATCCGCGCCATCGAGCCCAGGGATGCCGCGCTCGAGTCGAGGCTGGACATCACCCTCCCGGCCGGTCAGGTGCTGCAGCCGGGCGTCGTCGACACTCATGTGCACGTCAACGAACCCGGCCGCACCGACTGGGAGGGCTTTGCCAGCGCCACCCGCGCCGCGGCTGCCGGAGGGGTCACCACGATCGTCGACATGCCGCTGAACAGCATCCCGCCGACCACGACGGTGGCCGCGCTCGAGCTGAAGCGCCAGGCTGCCGCGCCACAGGCCACGGTGAACGTGGGCTTCTGGGGCGGGGCGATCCCGGCCAACCTCGGCTCGCTCGAGCCGCTGCACGACGCCGGCGTCTTCGGGTTCAAGGCCTTCCTCTCCCCCTCCGGCGTCGACGAGTTCCCGCACCTCTCCCCCGCCGAGCTCGAGGCCGCCGCCACCGAGATCGCCGGTTTCGGCGGACTGCTCGTGGTGCACGCGGAGGACCCGGACGTGCTGGAGAGCAGCCAGAACGCCGGCGGCAGCCACTACCGCGACTTCGTGGCCACCAGGCCCGACGCCGCAGAGGACGCCGCCATCTCGCGTGTGATCGACGTCGTGCGGCGCACCGGCGTGCGCGCCCACATCCTGCACCTCTCGTCGGCGCAGGTGCTGCCCAGGCTGGCCGCCGCCCGCGCCGAGGGCCTGCCCGTCACCGTGGAGACCTGCCCGCATTACCTCAGCTTCGCCGCCGAGGGCATCGCCGACGGCGCCACGGCGTTCAAGTGCTGCCCGCCCATTCGCGATGCCGCTAACCGGGACCTGCTCTGGCAGGGCCTGGAAGACGGCGTGATCGACCTCATCGCCTCCGACCACTCGCCCGCCACCCGCGAACTCAAACTGGGCCACGGCGGCGACTTCGGCCTGGCCTGGGGCGGCATCTCCGGCCTGCAGCTGAGCCTTCCCGCCGTCTGGACCGCAGCCAGAGCCCGGGGCGTGGAGCTGGAGCAGGTGCTGCACTGGATGGCCGGGGCAACCGCCGGTTTCGTGGGGTTGCCGGCCGGCCGAATCGCCGTCGGCGCCGCGGCCGACCTGGTCGCGTTCGCACCCGACGAAGCCTTCACCGTGAACGTCGACACCCTGCGACACAAGAACCGGGTGAGCGCCTTCGACGGGGCCACCCTGTTCGGCCGGGTACACACCACCTGGCTGGCCGGCGACGTGGTCTACGCGGTCGATGGCGACACGTCGGGCCCGCCAGTCGCATCCGCCCGGCCCCCCGCCGGTCGCCTGCTCAGCGCCCGTCAACCACCCAGCGCCCGTCAACCGCCCAGCGCCCGTTGACCTCCCGCTTCTCCGCCCGATGCCTCACGCCGACCCCCCGAAGGAGCACCACATGTCGATAGTCCTCGGACCCAACCGCTACGGCAAGGCGGAGAACCGCATCGTGCGCATCTACCGCGACACGCCCCGTCACGAGATCCACGACATCAGCGTCTCCACCGCGCTGCACGGCGACTTTGCCGACGCGCACCTCGCGGGCGACCAGCTGCAGGTGCTGCCCACCGACACCCAGAAGCAGACCGCGTACTCCTTCGCCAAGGAGAAGGGCCTGCTCTCGATCGAGAGCTACGGGCTCGACCTGGCCACCCACTTCGTCGACCACATCACTTCCGTGGCCGGCTCCCGGGTGGAGATCGAGGAGTTCGCCTGGGAACGCGTCGTCGTGGACGGCACCGAGCACGACCACACCTGGGTGCGGCGCGGCCGGGAGGTGCGCACCGCGGCGATCTCGGTGGAGGGCACCGGCGACGACCAGCAGATCTGGGTGGTCGGCGGTCTGAAAGACCTGATCCTGCTCAAGTCCACCGGGTCCGAGTTCTCCGGCTTCATGCAGGACCCGTGCACGCTGCTGCAGCCCACCAACGACAGGGTGATGGCCACCTCCCTCACCGCCGGCTGGCGCTTCGCCGACCACACCGACGTGGACTGGGAGGCCACCTACGCTTGCATCGCCGCGATCCTGAAGACCCAGTTCGCCGTGGTGCACTCCCTGGCCCTCCAGCAGACCCTGTACAAGATGGGCCAGGCCGTGCTCGAGGCCTACCCGAACATCGCCGAGATCCGGTTGTCCGCGCCCAACAAGCACCA
Organism: Cryobacterium sp. SO1; assembly: GCF_004210215.2. NCBI lineage: Bacteria > Bacillati > Actinomycetota > Actinomycetes > Micrococcales > Microbacteriaceae > Cryobacterium > Cryobacterium sp. SO1. The sequence continues at coordinate 1,656,954 of NZ_CP067394.1, read as the reverse complement.
TTTCCTCTACGACCTCTCGCCGTTCGGTGTGGAGAACAACAACGAGGTCTACCACGCGGCCGACCGGCCGTACGGGCTCATCCAGGCCTGCGTCATGCACGACGACGCCACGGATGCCGGCCCGGCCTGGGATTCGTACACCGGGCTGGTCTGATGAGGGTCGCCGCCACGTCCCTGGGGCACGTCTACCTCGGCCACGTCTTCCACGTCACCGGCTCCCCCACCCTCGCCGAGGCTCCTGCCCACCTGGTCTCCCTGCCCCAGGGCGCCCTGGTCACTGCATCCGACGGCACCATCGCCTGGGTCGGCCGGGCCGCCGACCTGCCCGCGGGCTTCTCGTCCCTGCCGGTGACCGACACCGGGGGCGGCTTCATCCTGCCCGGCTTCGTCGACACCCACATTCACTTTCCGCAGACCTACTCCACGGATGCCTACGGCGGCGGCCAGCTGCTCGAGTGGCTGGACAACTGCGTGTTCCCGGCCGAGACCCGGCTGCAGGACGACGAGTTCGCCGCCGCGATCGCCCGCGACTTCACCCGGCGGCGCACCGCGGCAGGCACCACGAGCGCCCTGGTGTTCGGCTCGGCGTTCCCGCACGCCCAGGACGCGCTGTTCGCCGAGTCCGAACGGGTCGGGCTTCGCCTGGTCAGCGGGCGCGGCATCCAGACCGTCGGGCCGGAGTCGGCCCGTGCCCTGGTCACCTCGGAGGCCCGCGCCCTCGACCTGGTGAGCGAGGAGATCTCCCGCTGGCACGCCCGCGACACCGGGGACCCGCGCACGGCCCTCCTGCAGGTGGCCGTGGTGCCACGGTTCAGCCTGTCGGTCACACCGCACAGCCTGGCCGCGCTCGGTGAGCTCTACGACGGGGTGCGCGGCGACGGCGTCTACTTCCACAGCCACCTCAACGAGAACAACCGCCCGGAGACCGGCGAGATCGACGTGGTCAAGGCCATCTACCAGGTCGAGAACTACCTCGACACCTACGACGGGAAGTTCCTGCCCGGCTCCGTGGTGGGCGGGTCGAGCCTGCTCGGGCGCCGCAGCATCCTGGCGCACGCCGTGCACTGCGAGGACGATGAGCTGTCCCGCCTGGCCGAGACCGGCTCGTCGATCGCGCACTGCCCCACCTCGCAGCAGTTCCTGGGCTCAGGCACCATGCCGTGGACCCGCACCACGGGCTTCGGCGTGAATGTGGCGCTGGGCTCGGACATCGGCGCGGGCGACGAGTGGCTGATGAGCCGGGTGCTCAACGACTGCTTCAAGGTGCACCTGTCCGAGCCGGGCGACGCAGGCCTGTCGATCAGCCCGGCCGAGCTGCTGTTCACCGCCACCCTGGCCGGCGCCCGGGCGCTCGACATGGAGGACCGCTACGGCAACCTCGATGTGGGGAAGGATGCCGACTTCCTGCTCATCGAGCCCGACCAGTGGGAGCCTCTCGCGGCGGTGCTGGCCAACGGCATCCGCGCCGACGACGAGGCCATGGCCAGCGACCAGACCCTGTTCGCCCTGCTGATGGCCCTCCGCCAGCCGGCCATCACCGGCGTCTTCGTGCGGGGCCGCCGCGTCACCGCCCCCTGACCCCGCGCGCTGCGTGGCCCCGGTCCTCCCGGCCGTGTGTCCCTCGCCCACCGTTCCCCGCCTGCTGTTCCCCGCCTGGCTGTTCCCCGCCTGGCTGCTCCCCGCCTGACTGCTCCCCGTGCGGACTGCTCCCCGCCTGACTGCTCCCCGTGCGGACTGCTCCCCGTGCGGACTGCTCCCCGCCTGACTGCTCCCCGTACGGACAATTGCGCCCGGCGTACCGCGCCCAATTGTCCGTTGGAGTAACAGTTGGCGCGGATAGGCGGTGGAGCGGCGACGCATCCGCACCGCCCAGGCGCCCAAGCGCCCAAGAACTCAGGCGCTCAGGCGCTCAGGCGCTCAGGCGCTCAGGCGCTCAGGCGCTCAGGCGCTCAGGCTAGGAGCATGAGCGAGCCGAGCAGCCCCACGATCGGGGCGATCAGCAGCACGCCGATGCCGCCGAGCAAGCCCGTGAGCGCCGTGCCACGACGGTAGCCGCCGAGCTTGGCCGCGCGGCCGGCGCCGATGCTGCCCAGGACGATCGCCCAGATCGCCAAGCCCGTCGCGGTCACGGAGCCTAACCAGGACACGAAGACGCCAAGGCTCTGCGACGAGGCCAGCCCGATAGCGAAAACCCAGGAGCCGACGAGCACGCCGAGCGCCCACAAGAACACCGTGCGCGCCCCCACCGCGATCTGGTTGTTGTTCCACCCGTCGGCGGGAACGGATGGCGGTACCCACTGGGTCGATGCGCTCATGCGCACACCGTAACCGGCGTGCGCGCCGCGGGGAACCGCCGGCCCAGCCCGGCCCGCCCGGCCCCAGCCCGGCCAGCTGTTCCCCGTGCGGACGAATGTGCCCGGCGTACCGGCACCAATTGTCCGCAGCGGCACCAGTTACTCGCCCACAGTCCCGTCGACAGCCTCGCGGATCAGGTCGGCGTGGCCGCAGTGCCGGGCCGTCTCCTCGATCAGGTGCAGCAGGATCCACCGGAGACTCCACACCTCGCCGTCCCGGCCCGGCGTGACCACCAGGTCGTCGAGGCTCCGGCCGGCCGTGGCTCGGCGACTGCGTTCGCAGGCCGCCCGGTACAGCGCGCGTAGCTCATCGGGGTCGTCGTCGGCGGCGCTGGTGAACTCCCAATCGCGGTCCTCGTGCCACGGAGCATTACCCCAGGGTTCGAGTTCGTCGTCGGAGCGGCCGAGGAACCGGGACTGGATCCAGCGGTCCTCCACGTAGGCCAGGTGCTTGAGCAGGCCCGCCAGGGTGAGGGTGGATGGCGCCACCGCGACGTTGAGGCCCGCCCGGTCCAGCCCCTCGGCCTTGAGCACCAGGGTCTCCCGTTGGAAGTCGAGGAACTCGTTCAGCGAACGGTGCTCGTCGCTGGCTGGATGCGGGTCGGTGCGCGTCATACCCTCAGCCTTCCACAGCACGAGGCTTCCAGTGCCCGACTGTTGCCCGTGCGGACTTCTGCGTCCGGCGCACCGGCACCAAAGTCCGGAGCGGCAACAGATGTCGGGTCACGGCGTGCGAGTGGCCTGCAGCAGGCGTGCGGATGCGGCGAACCCGACCCGCTCGTACGCGGTGACGGCACCGGCCGTCGAGTGCACGGTGACCCGCTCGAGGCCGGCGTCGAAGGCTCGCTCCAGGACGGCAGCGAGCATCCGCCCGCCGATGCCGGAGTTTCGTTCGGCAGGGACGACGTACACACTCTGCACATCGCCGGAGGCCCGCATCGGCGCCCGCGAACTCGGCACCCGAGGAATCGTGGCCAGCCAGGCCATGCCCACGACAGTCTCGCCGCGGCGGGCGATCGTGCAGTGGTGCGACGCGCTGTGCGCCAGCGCCCATTCGGCGAAGATCCTCACAAACTCGTCGAGGCTGACGACGGGATCGCCCTCGTTCTCCAGGACCCACCGCCAGCGCAACTCGGCCAACGCCGGCAGGTCCACTGGGGTGGCACCCTCGATCAAGACTTCGCCGGGTGGACTCGATTCGTGGCTCATGAGTCGATTGTGGCGGAGCGGACACTCCCAGGGGGCGGATACGGCAAGGCTCGCCGCCATACTGGAACGCATGAGCGCAGCAGACACCGACACCTCCTCGTCACCGGAGCCGGTGTTCTTCCCGGATTTGGTGCCCGAGCTCCTGATCGAGGACCTTGCTGCCAGTCTGGATTTCTGGGTTGGCCTCTGCGGCTTCGAGGTGCTCTACGACCGGCCTGACGACGGCTTCGCCTACCTGCGCACCGGCACCGCCCACCTGATGCTCGAGCAGGTCGGCGTGGGGCGCAACTGGGTCCCCGGCGCCCTCGAGCGGCCGCTCGGGCGGGGCATCAACTTCCAGATCATGCTGTCGCAGATCGCGCCGTTGCTCGAGCGCCTCGCCGCGGCCGAGTGGCCGCTGTTCATGGCCGCCGAGACAAAATGGTACGAGACCGGCCAGACCCGGGCCGGGGTCGCGCAGTTCCTGGTGCAGGACCCGGATGGCTACCTCGTGCGGTTCTCGTCGCGCGTCAGCGATCCCGGGAATCCCGCATCCGCGTGACTCGCCCGCACGCACGGGGTACTCTCGCCCTCATGTGCGGCAGATTTGCTATGAACGAAGACGTTGACGACCTCATTCGCGATTTCGTCGCGGCCGGCGGCCGTGCCGGCGACTGGCGGCCCAGCTACAGCATCGCCCCCACCGACCCGGCCCCCATCGTGCGCGAATGGCAGCCAGAGGGCGCCGAGCATCCCACCAGGGAGGTGACGCTGGCCACCTGGGACTGGCCGCAGCCGGCCGGGGCGCCACGGCGCGGGCCCATCATCAACGCCCGGCTGGAAAAGCTCGACCAACGCTTCTGGGTCGGCGCGTTCTCGAATGCCCGCTGCATAGTGCCCATGCTCGGCTACTACGAGTGGACCGGCGAGAAGGGGGCCAAACAACCGCACTTCATCCACGGCGACGGTCTCCTCGCAGCTGCCGGGGTCAGTTGGGCATCAAAGGACGCCGACGGCGAGTGGTCCCGCGTCTTCGCCGTGATCACCCGGGAGGCCAGGGACGCCTCCGGCGAGGTGCACGACCGGATGCCGGCCTTCCTCGAAACCGACACCTGGGCGACCTGGCTGAACCCGCAGTCGATCACCGCGGCGAACCCCACCGAGTCGGCGGCGAACCGCACGGCCATGATCGAGCTGCTGGACAAGACGTCCACCGCGGTGGCGGCCACCATGCGCACCCACCCGGTGGACCGCAGGGTGAACAGCGTGCGGGCCATCGACCCGCAGGATGCGAGCCTGGTAGCGGCGATCGACGTCTAGCGGCCGGGCCGAGGCCGACGCTCTCCCCGCAACCCGCACGGGCGAGACCGGCTCAGCTGCCCCGGTAGGTGGAGTACGCGAACGGGCTGAGCAGCAGCGGCACGTGAAAGTGCGCCGACTCGTCGGCCAGTTCGAAGACGATGGTGACGTACGGGTAAAAGGTCGCCTGCCCGCGGGCGGCGAAGTAGCTGCCGGTATCGAAGGTGATGCGGTACCGGCCCGCGGACACGGCCTCCGGTCCGAGGTCGGCGACCCGGCCGTCGGCATCCGTCGAAGCGGTGTCCAGTTCGCGCCAGCTGCCGTGCAGGTGCTGCTCGAGAACCACGCCGACGGATGTGGCGGGCCGGCCGGACACCGAATCGAGCACGTGGGTGGTGATGTGGCTACGCGGGCTCATCGGGAGTCGCCTGACGGGGTTCTGGCGTCGGGGGCGTCGGTTTCGGGCACCGAGTCATCCTGCCACTGCAGGGCCAGAACTCCCAAACGGAGCAGGGCGATGTCGCGTAGCTCGGAGCCGACGATGGCGGCCTCGGTATCGTCATCCAGCGCCAGCCGGCGGCGCAGTTCGGCCAGGATCTCGCGCCGGCTCCGTCCGGCGGCGCGGATGAGGAACACCCGGTCGAAGCGCTCCTCGTAGACCCGGTTGCCGTCGGCGATGGCCGCCGCGAGGTCGGTGTCGTCGGCGTCGACCGAGGCCTGCTCGGTGCGGGAGAACCCAGCGGCCGGCGAGGTGCCCGTTGGCTTCTCCCCGATGCGCGGATGCTCCGCCATGGCCTGGTCGATTTCATTCCTGGGCAGCGGGGTGGCGGCCACCCTGGCGGCCTCGAGGAGCTCGGCGGCCGAGGCGTACGGCGCGTGACCGGCGACCTCGTCGGCCCAGCGGGGCACGGCCAGGCAGGCCAGGAGCGCGGTGCGCAGGTCGTCGCCGACGGGAATCGTGGTCATGGGGTCCTCCGGGCGGCGATCGTCGGTCGAGAAGGGTGGCGAGGTCGAGGAGCGGGTTGGGCCGCGACCCGTACCATGACAGGCATGCATTCCCACGATCTCACCCGGCCGGCACACGCGCCGCGGGTGGCCGGGCTGGTCCTGGCCGCCGGCGCCGGCAGCCGGTACGGAGGCCCCAAGGCGCTGGTCGTCGAGGCGACCGGGGAACCCTGGCTGGTGCGTGCCGCCCTGGCCCTGGACGCCGCCGGCTGCGATCCGATCCTGGTGGTGCTGGGGGCGAGCGGCGCCGAAGCGGAGAGCTTGCTTCGCGCAGCTGCCGACCGGTTCGAGCGGCCGGACAGGCTACAGGTTGTGCACGCCCAGGACTGGGCAGCGGGGCTGTCGGCGTCCCTCGATGCCGGGCTCGACAGGCTGCTACGCGACAAGCCGGAGGACGACGGCGACTCCGTGACCGCCGTGGCCCTGGTGCCGGTGGATGTGCCCGACCTCACCGCCGACACCGTGCGACGCCTGATCGACGGAGCGAGCCCGCTCACCCTCCGACAGGCGAACTTCGCGGGCCGGCCCGGGCATCCGGTGGTTATCGGCCGCGAGCACTGGGCGCCGCTGCGAGCGGGCCTGACCGGCGACACCGGTGCGCGACCGTACCTGGTGGCACACCGAGTGACCGCGGTGTCCTGCGACGACCTGGGCACGGGCCTGGACGTCGACGAGCCGTCAACCGAATGAGTCGTGGTCACCAGGGGGCTTCGAGTTCCTCGAGGTCTTCATAGACACTGGTGATGGCCGCGATGCGGGTGCGGCTTTCGCGCACCTGCACGCCCATCGCGCCGGTGGCGAGCAGGTTCACCAGGCTCATCGCCGTGGCATAGCTGTCGAACGCCGACACCGAGTCCACCGGGCATTCCAGCCAGTGCGTGGCCTGGTCGGAGTACTTGCGGGCCGAGGAGTCGGCGATGAGCACCAGCGGCACGTCGCGCCGACGGATGGCCGCGACGATATCGCCGAAGCCGGACACCCGGCGGCGGAAGCCCATCAGCACAACCACGTCACGCGGGCCCAGGCCGGCCAGCTCCTCGCCGAGCGACTGGCCGGGCAGCGGCGCGAGCCGCACGTGGGCGCGCGCCTGCACCAGCTGCTGCCGCAGGTGCAACGCGAGCGGGTAGCTGTTGCGCAGCCCCACGATCACCACGTTCTGGGCCGACTGCACCAGCCGGGCGGCGTCATCCAGCCGGCCGTCCTCCAGGGTCACCAGCAGGCGGCGCAGGTTGTCGTGTTCGGCTTCGGCGTGAGCGGCGAGTCTCGACGGGGTGCCGGCGGATGCGCCGGGGCCGCCGAGCGGTGCGCCCAGGCTGCGGAGGGCCCTGGCGTGCTCGCGCACCTCGGCGGAGTCCTGGAAGCCGAGCCGGCGGAACAGCCTGGACACGGTGGCCTTGGACACCCCGCTGAGCCTGGCCAGCTCCGACGCGTTGTACACCGCGAGGTCGCTCATGTGGTCGAGGATGAAGTCCGCGGCGCGCTGCTCCTGCGGCGACAGTTCGCCGTACCGGCCGTCGATGCGCTGGCCGATGTTCATGGTCATGCCGGGCCCTCCGGCTGCGGTGCCTGGGCCGGGAGAGCGTCGGCCAGGGCGAGCACGGTGGCCTCGAAGGCATCCAGCGCCCGGGCCACATCGGCTTCGGTGACGGATTCGTCGGGGTGGTGGCTCACTCCCCCGGCGCAGCGCACGAACAGCATGCCGATCTCGGTGAGGTGGGCAATCGCCATAGCGTCATGGCCTGCCATCGAGAGCAGCTCCAGCGGTTCGGCTTCTTCAGCGGCGCCGGCGCGGATGCCCGCAGCACTGATGCCCGCCGCGATCACCGCGCGCAACCTGTCGCTGCAGTGCGCCGCGGGCGCCGAGTGGGTCTGGTGCACCGCGACGTGCAGGCCGCGGGCGGCGCAGATCTCCTCGAGCAGGGCCTCGATCTGCTGCCAGACGTCGTCGCGGTCCGCGTCGAACCGGCCGCGCAGGTCGAGACTGAACTCGGCCAGGCCGGCGATCACGTTCACGGCGTCGGGGAATACCTCGAGGTGCCCCACGGTGGCGATGAGGTCGGCGTCGCGGGCGAGCCTTTCGATGGCCACGATGGCCTCGCTGGCGCCGGCCAGGGCGTCCCGGCGGTGGGTCCACGGGGTGCCGGAGTGGCCGGCCCTGCCGGTGATGGTGATCTGGAAGCGCCGGGCCCCGGCGATCGACGACACGATGCCCAGCGGCAGGGCGCGCTCCTCGAGCAGCGGTCCCTGCTCGATGTGGGTCTCGAGGTAGCCGACGAAGTCGTTGGAAGTGCGGGCGGCGGCGGTGATCGCGGCCGGGTCGAGGCCGAAGGCCAGAAACGCGTCGTGCAGGGTGGCGCCGGCCTCGTCGGTCAGCTCCCACCAGGCATCCAGCCAGGTGCCGGCCAGCGCCCGGCTGCCCAGCAGAGCGGTGCCGAACCGGGTGCCCTCTTCGTCGCCGAAGGCCACCACCTCCAGGGCGAACGGCAGGGCGCGGCCGCTGGCGGCAATGCGCTCGACCACGGCGATGCCGGTGAGCACGCCGAGGATGCCGTCGTACCGGCCCGCCGACGGCACGGTGTCCAGGTGCGAGCCGAGCAGCAGCGCGGGAAGGCCGGGGGTGGCGCCCTCGAGGCGGCCGCACTGGTTGCCCGCGGCGTCCTGCCAAGTGGCCATGCCGGCGTCCCGCATCCAGCCGGCGGCGAGGGCATTCACGGCAGTGTGCTCCGGCGAGAGGTAGACTCGCTCGATCAGGCCGTCGGGCGCGCTGGTGTGTCCGGCGAGTTCGTCGCAGCGCTCAAGGACTGCGGCGGCGCTCGTGCGCGCTCCCGATCCGTCCCGGGGCTCCGGCGTCGTCACGAGCCCGCGGCATCCTGGTAGATCTCGTACGCGGCGCCCACTCCGCCGCCGCCGGTCACGGTTGCGCCGGAGCGACGCAGCACCTGCTCGAGGGCGGCCAGGGTGGTGAGCACGGTGTCTTTGCGGGCGTTGTAACCCATGGTGCCGATGCGCCAGACCAAGCCGCGCAGCGGGCCGAACGAGGTGCCGATCTCGATGCCGAAGTCGCCCAGCAGCTCGCCGCGCACGGCGTCGCCGGTGACGCCCTCGGGGATGCGCACGGCCACAACGTTGTTCATCCGGTGCGAGGCGTCGCCGAAGACGGCCAGGCCCAGGCCCTGCACGCCCGCGAGCATCGCGGCACCGTGCAGCCGGTGCCGCTCAACGGCCGCGTCGATGCCCTCGTCCACCAGAAGCCGAGCACACTCCCGCGCGCCGTAGAGCATGGTGGTGGCCTCGGTGTGGTGGTTCAGCCGTTTCGGACCCCAGTAGTCGAAGATCATCGACAGGTCGAAGTAGTTGGAGCGGATCGGGTGCAAGCTCACGGCGTCGCCGGCCTCGCGGATGCCCGCTTCGATGCTCTTGCGGGCGTTGATCACCTCCACGGCGCGCGGCGAGAAGGTGGCCGGCGCCGATCCGGAAGGGCCGCCCAGGCATTTCTGCAAGCCGGCGGTCACGGCGTCCAGGCCCCAGGCATCCGCCTCGAAGGTGTTGCCGGCCAGCGACGCGGTGACGTCGGTGTAGAACAGCACACCGTGCCTGGCGCAGATGTCGCCGAGTTCGTCGAGCGGCTGGGCCACGGTGGTGGAGGTGTCGCCGTGCACGATCGCCAGCAGGGCCGGTTTGGTCTCGCGGATGGCCTGCTCGATCTGGGCGGGGGTGAACACGGTGCCCCACTCGACCTCCCGCACGTGCACCTCGGCGCCGGCGCGTTCGGCGATCTCGCGCAGCAGATGGCCGAACCGGCCGAAGATGGGCACAAGCACCCGGTCGCCGGGGCTGATCAGCGACACCAGGGCCGCTTCGATGCCGGCCCGGGAGGTGCCGTCGATGAGCAGGGTCTGCTCGTTCGTGGTCTGGAAGACGCCCCGGTAGAGCTCCATGGTCTCGTTCATGTACGCCGTCATCGACGGGTCGTACTGGCCCACCAGCTGGGCGGACATGGCGCGCAACACCCGCGGGTCGGCGTTGACGGGGCCTGGGCCCATCAGCAGACGGGACGGCGGATTGATCGGCAGACTGGAAATGGCTGTGTCACCCTTCGGCTGTTCTGAATCATCTGTTTCAGGTGCCCAGTTTACGCAACAGGTGTTTCAGTCGTGTTTCGCGCGGTTCACGTCCTCGGTGCGGATCCGGACCCGAGTCCTTGGGCGAACCCCGCCCCGATCTCTATGAGGGCGAGGTCCGTGTGCCGCGGCCCAACCAGGCAGAGCCCCACCGGCTTGCCCTGAGCCTCGAACAGCGGCACCGACAGGGCCGGGTAGCCGCCGATCCCGGCCAGGCTGGTCATCGTCAGCGTCGCGGTTCGGGTCACATCGATAGCGGCCGCGCTCGTCTGCCGGGACGGGGCCGTCGACGACGCCGACGGCAGCAGCAGGATGCGCCCGTCCAACACGGTGTCCAGGCGCGCCCTGGCGGTGGCGAGGGCGGCGCGCGCCTCCGCCTCGGCGGCCGGGTCGCTCCGGGAGGCCGTCTCGAACCGGCTCGCGACGGCGGCCCCGAGTGCGCCGGGGTGGGCCGCGACCCAGTCCCCGTTGGCCCGCCAGGCCTCAGCGGCCTGCACGATGCGGAAGATGCGCAGCAGTTCGGCGAGGTCGCCGAGGTCGACCAGGTCCGGCGGCGGCAACAGGCCGGCGTCGGTGAGCCGGTCCAGCCCGGCGACGAAGGCGGCTTGCACGTCGTCGTCGGCGGCGAAGATCAGCGCGCCGGACACCGCGAACCTGGCGGGCGTTGCGTTCTGCAGTGCTCTGCCCTGCTGGCCTCTACCCTGCTGCGCCGTGACCTGCTGCGCCGTGATCTGCAGGGCGGGGTCGAGTGACGCGGCGGCGGCGGCCCGCAGCACGTCCGGTGTGCGGGTGAGCCAGCCGACGGTGTCGAACGAGGGCGCCAGCGGCAGCAGGCCGGTGCGGTCCACGGCGCCGTGAGTGCTGCGGAGCCCCCAGAGGCCCTGGTACGACGCGGGCACCCGGATGGAGCCCGCTGTGTCGGTGGCCAGGCCGATGCTGGCCTGGCCCAGGGCCACGGCGGCGGCCGGTCCGCTCGACGAGCCGCCCGGCAGGGCGCCGGGCACCCGCACGTTGGGCGGGGTGCCGTAATGCTCGTTGTCGCCGGCGATGCTGTACGCGAACTCGTCGGTCTGGGCGATACCCTGCACGCTCGCGCCGGCGCCGAGCAGCGCCGCGACGGCCGCGGCGGTCTGGCCGGCCGGTGTGGCCTCGCGCAGGTAGGCCGGGTTGCCGGCGCCCACGGTGAACCCGGCGAGGTCGTAGAGGTCCTTCACTGCGACGGTCTCACCGGCCAGAGTGTGCGAGGCGTCGTCGGGGGCGGCCACCAGCGGGGTGCCCACCAGCCGCCACACGGTGGGGTTGATCGCGGCCGGCGGCGCGGCCACCTGGGCCACCTCCACCTGCCACTCACCCACCGCCGAGAGCGCCCAGAGCTGGGTGACCAGTCCGGCGCCGCCGGCATCCGGGGTGTTGACCGACACGATCACGGTGTGCCGCGGGTCGATCACGCGCACGTGCAGCGACCGGATACCCCTGGCCGCCGTGCCGGCGCGGGCGCCGCGGAAGCCGCTGATCGCGTCGTGGCCCACCAGCAGACCGGTGGCGTCGCCGCGTAGGGTGTGCTCGCCGGGAGCGAAGAAGGCGTCGAGCGCCGCGAGGTCGTTAGAGGCCAGCGCCTGTTCGTAGTCGGCGAAGGCGGCGAGCAGGCCGTCGGGCAGCTCGCCCGTGACGGTGGTGGGAACCGGCGACTCAGACATCGAAGTCCGCCACCCGGATGCGGGCGTGCACGCCGGTCACCAGGTCCACGACCTGGGAGATGTTGAAGTCGGTCGCGGCGCTCAGGTAGGCGTAGGCGAGGGTGCGGTCCATGCCGTAGCGCGCGGCGAGCAGGTCGATGGCGGCTCGCACACATTTGCGCACGGCCTCGTCGAGGTCGGCGTCCATGCCGGTGGGCACCAGGAACTCGGTGGTTTCGGCCAGCGGTCCGACCAGCTCGCCGAAGGCCGCGAGGGCATAGGCCTGGGTCACCACGTCGAAGCGGATGGTCACCCGCAGGGACGCCTCCATGGCCGTGAGCGCCACCTCGCCGTCGCCCTGCGCGAAGTGCGGGTCGCCCACGTAGGCCAGCGCGCCGTCCACCTGCACCGGCAGATACAGCGCCGAGCCCTTGGTGAGCAGGTTGATGTCGATGTTGCCGCCGTGCGCGCCGGGCGGCACCGAGTGCGGGCGTTCATCACCGGCGACGGCGACGCCCATGATGCCCAGGAACGGGTTGAGCGGAAAGCGCACGCTGCGCGGGCCGCCCGGCACGAGCGGCAGGGTCCCGACCTGGCCGGTCTCGGTGTCCTCGAGGGCGGCGAACACGCTCACGTTGGCCGCGCCCATCGGGTACTCGCCGGGCAGCGCGCCGCGGCCGTGCCGGTTGGAGATCACGCCGTACGGCACCCGCGGGGTGGCCTCGAGCACTGTCATCTTGAGCAGGTCACCTGGCCGGGCACCCCGCACGTGGATCGGGCCGGTGATCAGGTGCGGGCCGTCCAGCCGCGGGTCGCGCGGGCTGTCCGAGCCGGCCAGCAGCACGGCGTCGTCGAGCACCCCCGCACGGTCGATGCCGTGGCCGGCGAAGAAGGCCACCGGGTCGCGGCCCTGGTCTTCGAGCACGCCCTCGTGGCTGATCGTGTCGATGGTCACCTCGGTGCCGGCATCGATCGTGAGGGCCGGGGCATCCGTCGCACAGGGCAACCGGCCCCAGAACACGGTGGCCGGGGTGGCGCGCAAGTATTGCGCGGCGCGGATGTGCCCGGTGCCGGGCTGCAGGATGTCGAATGGCATGATGCGCCTTGTCGGATCGTGGGGCGGGAACCGGATTGTCGCCGGATGGCCGGCGCATCCCCGTTGGTCGAGAATAGCGCCAGTTTTGCGCCAGACACGACCAGCCACTACCGTGACAATTCCCGAGCCGATAGGACCGCCGTGCCCTCCACTCCCGTCATCCACCGTCTGCGCAGCAAACCGGATCACCTGCACCTCGGCCTGATGCTCGCGCTCACCTTCTCCACCGGGGTGGCGGATGCGGTGGGATACCTGGGCCTGGACAAGGTGTTCACCGGCAACATGACCGGCAACGTCGTAATCCTGGGCATGGCCATCGCCGGTGCGGACGACCTGCCCGTGGTGGGCCCGCTCATCGCCCTGTTCACTTTCATGGTCGGCGCCGCGGTCGGCGGCCGGGTGCTGCGCCACGTGAAGTTCGGCTGGACCACAGAGGCGACCGTGCTGTTCGGCGCGGTCGGTCTGGTCATGGCATTTCTGGCGGTTTTCCTGTTCGCGGTGGGCGGCACACCCCCGGCACCGTTCGACCTGATCGTGACCGGTTTCCTGGCCGCCGTGATGGGCCTGCAGGCCGCCGTGGCCCGCCACATCGCGGTGAAGGATGTCACCACTGTCGTCGTCACCTCCACCATCACCGGCTTCGCCGCGGATTCCCGTTTCGGCGGCGCCAAGAACCAGCCCTGGTTCCGCCGTCTGGCCGCGATCGTGCTGATCCTGACCGGAGCCGGTGTCGGTGCCCTGCTGCTCATGGTGCACATCGGCTGGGGCATCGCCGTCACCGCGGTGATCACCCTCGCCGTCACCGCGATCGGCCACGCCGCCGGCCGCCCGCACCACGCCCCGGTCACCCCGGCCTAGACCCCACCCAAACAAGGAAATAGTGAGATTAGAAGGACCCAAGCGGATGGGGCGTCCTAGAAAACTCACTATCTCCTTCCAACCGTGAACAGTGCCCCGGCGACACACACCACGGCGACCAAGATCGATACCGAGTGCGGATGCGTCATGCCACCGACCGCACCCGGCGCCGAGCCCGCGCCGCCGGCCATGCCTGCACCCAGGGCGACCTGCCCGGCCACCACCACCAACCCCAGCTGATGCAGCAGGTACAGGTGCCGAGGGGCTACCGCGGCGGCCGGAGCAGCCCGGTCCCCGGACACGGCGTGGCCCACCGGCGCCCGGCCGTCCCGCCGTCTGGCGGCACCGGCGGCGACCATCGCCTAGAGCCCAGCAGGATCACGGTCCAGGCCAGCGGCGCCAGGCCGAGCAGCCCGAGGGCCAGGTCGGCCATGGCCGCCGCCATGAGCACGGATCCGCCCACGGCCGTCACCGAGCTCGGGTACGCCGGCTGCCCAGCACGCAGCAGAGGATCGACGTCACCACGCAAATCAGTCCAGGCAGGACTCCAGCACGGCCGTCATCGCGGCGCGGTCCTCCGGCGTGACGCCGAGGTCGTAGGCCACGAAAACCGGCACCAGTTTGTCGATGTACCAGCACTGCAGCCCGGTGTCCGCCGGCAGGTCGTCCCAGACCACCCGCTGGCCCAGGTCGTGCCGGTCGGAGACATCGGGGTAGAAGCCGGGCAGCCATTCGCTGGGCAGCGAGTCGGACTTCGACGAGTTCTCGGTGCCTTTCACCGCCAGCAGGTTGACCGGGTCGTTGGCCAGGGCCTCGCGCTTCTCGGCCGGCCAGGCCTCTCCCCCGGTGGCGTAGACGGCTTTCAACGGCAGCAGGTGGTCGATCTGCACGTCGGCCGAGGTCTCTTGGCCGCGCACGAAGTCGATGGTCTCGCCCGTGTACGGGTCGGTGAGGATGCCCGTGTAGACCCGGCAGGTCGCCGGATCGATGTCGGTGCCGGTGAGGTCGCGGGTGAGGATGTCGTTGCGGGTGTCACAGCCGTTCTGGTCGAAGTCGAAGGCCCAGGCATCGCCGAACAGCTCCTGGCGGTTGCCCGCGTAGCTGCCGTTGTCGGCGTAGACGGCATCCGGCAGCGCGGCGACCAGCGCGAGCGCCTCGACGCTGGCGAGCCCGGCTGCCGGCACGGCGACCGGGTCACCTGGCGGGTCACCGAGCGGTGTGCCCTCTGCGGGCTTCGCGGTCGGCTGAGGTCCGGATGGGACGCCTGACGAGCCGGGCGAGAAGTAGCCGACGCCGGCGACCAGCGCTCCGGCCAGGATCACGATGATCAGGAGCACTGGACGCCGGGTGCGGGTGGACCGGGAACGATACGGCTGGCGGCGGCTCATTGAATACGGCTCATTGCAGGTCTCTCACGATCTCCCCATCCTGCCATGCGGTGGTGGCAGGATCAGCGCGGGCGTGTGAGGCTTAACCGGTGCCCCAGATTGACGAATCGACCCGCGTCCGAGAGGCGATCTCCCTCGATCGCCCCTGGGTGACGGTGGTCTGGGACGACCCGGTGAACCTGATGTCGTACGTCGCCTACGTGTTCCGCAGCTACTTCGGCGTGCCCGCTGCCGAGGCAGAGCGCCTCATGCTGCAGGTGCACAACAACGGGCGCGCGATCGTGGCCACGGGTGACCGGGAATCGATGGAACGGCACGTCGAGGCGATGCACGGCTACGGGCTCTGGGCCACCCTGGACCGGACCGAAGAATGAGCGCAGCAGAATGAGCGCCACAGAATGAGCGCAGAAGCATGATGGAATTCCGCCGCGAAGACTCCGGCACCGTCTCGGCGATGTTCGAACCCATCGAGGTCGACCTCTTGCGCCAGGTCACCTCGCAGCTGCTGCAACTGCTCGGTTCGATCGACGCCGACGACGCGGCCATGCTCGCCCAACCCGCGGTGCGCCGGCTGCTGCCCGATGCCTATCCCGACGACCCGGAGGCCGCGGCCGAGTTTCGCCGCTTCACGGCCGACGGACTCCTCGAGGGCAAGCTCGCCAACGCCGCCGCGGTGCTCGGCGCGCTCGGCGACGACGAGCAAAGCGCCGGCCGCCTGGATGTTCCGGTGCACGACCAGCTGCCGGTGCCGATAGTCCTCGACGAACGGCAGGTGCAGTCCTGGCTGCGCACCCTCACCGACCTGCGCCTGGTGGTGGCGGACCGCCTGCAAATCGACCCGCAGGGCATGCCGCACCTCGACGACGAGGAATCCCACGTCGTGAACGACATCTACAACTGGTTGGGCATGGTGCAGGAGTCGCTCGTCTACGCGATCGACGCGTAGCGCCCCTCCGTGTCAGACCGCTGTCAGACCGTCCTCAGGCCGCCGGCCTGGCGTCGTTCGGCACGTCCTGCAACGCCGTGTAAGCACGCTTGGGCCCCGCACCGTTCGCGAGCGACGCGCTCAGTGCCCGCAGCCGGTCACGCGGTTCCCCGGTCAACCCGAGCAGCGTCTCCGTGGCCTGCCGCAGCGCATCCACACCCGCGGTATTGGGGTCGAGGGAGATGCCGAAACCAGCGTCGTCGAGCGCCGCGGCGCCGGCGAACTGGTCGGTCGAGAACGGCAGCACCAGCAGCGGGACGCCGGCCGTCATGGCTTCGGTGACGGAGTTGTTGCCGCCATGGGTCACGGCCAGAGCCGAGCGGGCCAGCACGCTCACCTGCGGCAGGAAAGACCGCACCAGCCAGGAATCGGGGATCGGCCCGAGCTCGGCGGCGTCGGTGGACCCGACCGCGATCGCGACCCGCACCTCGAGGCCGCGCAGGGCCTCGGCCACCCGGGCGAGCACGTCTCCGCGTACCGACAGGAAGCTGCCGAAGCTCACGTAGACGATGGGACGGTCGTCGGCAGCGGCCAGCCAACGGGTGACCTGGGGGTCGTCAGCCTCGCTGCGCACCGCAGAGCCCAGGAACGCGTGCTCGGGCAGCAGCGCCGTGCGGGCCGGCGAGTGCAGCTCGGCCGGGTAGTTGAGCAGCAGCACGTCGCCGGTTTCGGTGAACGCGTCGCCGCTGGGCGGAGCGGCCGGGTCCAGCTGCAGCAGGGCGTCGTTCCACTGCAGGGTGAAGTCGTCGCGCACCCGCTCGCAGAGCAGCCGCAGCTGCACCAGCTCGTGCGGGTCGGGCGTGAACGCGGCGGGCCAGGCGCCCGGGTAGCCGTAGACCTCGTCGCCGACGGGCAGGGCCGACGGATGCCCGAGCACCACGTCGGCGTGTCGCACTCCGGCGCTGATCAGGGCGAGCCGGGCGCTGAAGGCCAGGTGGTCCACGATCACCTGGTCCGGCTGAACCTCGGCGACGATCCGCTGCACCTCCCGGGCCACGACAACCGGGTTCCACAGCAGGTCGCTGCTGCGCGCCTCGGCCTGGAACCTCAGCGTCTCGACCAGGCCGACCCTGGTGGCGTCGAAGAAGCCGCGCAGGGCGTCGTCCTCCCCGGTGGGCTGGTCCTCTGCGCGGATGGTGCCGGGGTTGGATCCGCGGCCGAGCTGCAGGTTCACCCGCTCGAAGCCGAAATCGGCGACGATGCCGGCCGTGGCCGGCCCCGAGGCCACGACGACCCGCTCACCCTCGGCCCGCCAGGCGGCGCCGAGGGTCGCGAGGGGAAACAGGTGCGAGGCGTAGTCCGGGCTGATGATGAGGAGCGTCATGAGGCGCTCAACGCCCAGTTGAGCGCTTCCTGCGCCTCGACGACGGACTTGTAGACGCCGGCGAGGGTGCCAGCCATGGCCTGGATGGCGAAGGTGCCGGTGACCATGTCGGCGGCGCGCTGGGCGAACTCGTCGCCGAATGGGCCGGAGGCCAGATCAAGAGCTGCGGCGATACCGGCGCCGAGGCTGCCGGCATCCGCCGTGTCCACCAGGAACCCGGTGGTGCCGTCCTCGACGTAGGTCGCCGGTCCGCCGGCGTTCGGGGCGACGACGGTGAGCCCGGTCGCCATGGCCTCGAGCAGGGCGATGCCGAACTCTTCCTTCATGCTCGCGCAGACGTAGACGCCGCGTGGTGCGGCCAGCCCTGGACGGCCGTGCCTGGCGGCGGCCAGCCAGCGGGCGACCGCATCGTTGGCGCGGTGTCCGGCCAGCAGCAGGCCGTGCTCGGCGGCGGAGTCCAGCGGGACCGCCGTGCCGATCAGGTCGAGCTGACGGCGTTCGTCCGCCGACGGGGTGCGCAGGTCTCCCCCGACGATCAGCAGGTTGCAGCGCTCCCGCAGGGCGGCATCGTCAGCCCAGGCGTGCACCAGGGTCGCCATGCCCTTCACCCTGTGCAACCGACCCACCGTCACGGCGAGCGGCAGGTGCCGGCGGGAAGCCGGCAGGGTCGCCAGCAGGGCGTCGAGGTCGGCGAAGTCGGCCGGGTCGGCCTTCAGCGCGGTCTCGACGGAGCGTTCGATCACCGTCAGGTCGATGCCTTCGGCGACGACGGAGTGCCGCTCAGGGTGCGCCGTGATGTCGATGCCGACCAGATCACGCATGTCGCGCTCCAGTTGGGGGCGAGGGAAGAGCACTGTGTGCGCGGCGTCGGCCGCGATCCGCTGCACGAGCCGGGCCCGGAACCAGAAGTGCTCGACCTCGTCGACGGTGCCGAAGTTGGCCCGGGTGAGGGCACCGGAGGCGTCCATGGCGTTGATGACGCTGTGCGGGTCGGGGGCGACGGTGAAGACGATCGGGATCTCCAACTCGCGGGCGACGGTCGAGGCGGCGAGGGTGCCGACGTCGGCCATCCGCAGGTGCAGCACGTCCACGGTGCCTGCTGCCCGCAAGACCCGGCGGATGCCGCGCTGCACGGCCACCCGGCGGGGCCAGGATTCGGCGGAGGAGACCGGGGCGCCCAGGAACGGCACCGTGGCGAAGGCGTGACCGGAGAGGGTGGAGCTGACCTCCGGCAGGCAAGTCAGGGCGGCGTCGGGGCCGCCGCGCGACAGGGTGAGCACCCGGTCGACGGCCGGCGGGAACGCATCCGCCGTGCTGTCATCGCCGGCGACGAGGGCGTCGCCCAGTCGCACGAGCAAGGTGGCGATGCCGCCGTTGTCGCCGGCCCCCACCTGGCTGAGCTCGCGGTCGATGTCGGCGTGCAGGAACAGCTGGGCCACGGTCTGGCCCTGGCTCCACGGTGCCCGCGGATAGCTGGGCACGGTGAGGTCCAGCAGCGCCAACCTGGCCACGTCGGCCAGGTCGTCGTCCCCCCGGGCCAGGCTGGTCACCAGGCCGATGGCGGCGTCGGTGGCCGGTCGGTCGCCGAGGGCGGCTACAGCCGCGGCGCGGGGGTCGAGGGCTTCGGCGGCATCCGCGGCGATGCGCCGCAGCATCCGGTCGGGGATGCGGCCTGGGATCAGGCCAAGGGTTTCGACGAGCCGGGCACGGGCGGCGGGGCCGGCGACGCCGAGCATGGCGCCCTCGGTGGCCAACGCCACGTGGTCGGGGGCCGACGACGCCCACTGTTCGAGGGTGCGCTGGGCGATCATGCCCGAGAACCCCCCGGCGACGACCATGCGCAGCAGGCCGGCGATGGCGTCGAAACGCGGGAGCCTGGTGCCGAACGCCCAGGCGGCGTGTTCGCGCAGGAACGCCGCGTCGTTTTCGAGCAGCGCGACCAGGACGTCATCGGCCGACTCGTCGAAGACCTGGGCCAGCGCGTGCACGGAGGCGATAGCGGTGAGTTGGTCGGTGGGGTCGAGCGCCGCCTGGGTGAGCAGCCGCACGGCACGGTTGCCGCCGTCCCGGCTGGCGGCGACGGTCAGGTCATCTGCCGAGCGGATGCCGGCCAGGATGCTGCCCGCCTGTCGAATCTCGTCCAGCGTCGTGTGAGTGCCCACAGTGCCTCCTCGCGGCGGTTACGCCGCCTGTCGTGTTTCAATGAGCCGTTGGTTCTTCGGAGCCGACGCCACAAGCGATTGCCCCTGGCAATTGCCCCGGAGCGACATTCTGCCATGGCGGTCAACCCGTCCCTGGAACGCGGCTATTTGGTCAGGGAATTCGCAGCTTGGTGCGGAGGCGTCGCTTAGAAGACCAGCCCGGCGGATGCCGTCAGCCCGCCGTCGACGGCGAGTGTGGTGCCCGTCACGTACGACGCGGCCGGGGACACCAGGAAGGCGATCACCGACGCGATCTCCTCGGGCTGGGCCAGTCTGAACAGCGGGATCCGGCGGGAGAAGTCCCGTCCGAAGTTCTGATCGTTCGGAGGGTCACTCAGATCGTCAGCCCGCAGCAGGCCGGCTGCCACGTTGTTGATCCTGATGCCCTTGGCCGCGTAAGTGAGCGCGGAAGAGCGCACGAGGTCGATGATGGCGATTCTGGACGCGTGATGGGCCCAGTCGCCCGGGTCCGCGAGCAGACCGGCAACGGATGCCGTCGCCACGATGCTCCGGTGCCCGTCGAGGGAGAGCCCCTCGACGGCCGACTTGATGCCCAGGGCGATGCCTTTCAGGTTGCGGGCGAGGAGGAGCTCCCCCTCTGCCGCGGTTCCGGGCACGTGGATGGAGCGGGACCCGCCCGAATCTGCCAGGAGCACGGCGGAGTCGAGTCTGCCGAAGGTGTCGGCGGCCTCCGAGACCGCCCACCGGGCGCCCTCCTCTGTGCCCATGTCGCCCACCAGCACCCGGTGCTGTTCGCCGAGGAGGTCGGTTTCCCTGTCGTCGATGCCGGTGACCGCGTAGCCGTTCGCGAGGAGCTTGGCGACGACCGCCCTCCCCAAAGCCGAGCCAGCTCCGGTCACCAAGGCGACCGGCGTTTCGACCGTGACGACGTCCTCGGCCTGAGACTCAAAGGCCTGGGATCCCGATGCCCCCGACGGGGCCGTTTCTGATGCTGCCTGCGTAGCGATCCCAGGCTCAGCTTTGAGTGTCATTGGTACCTTCTCACGGGTCCGCCGAGAGAATGCGTCCCAGGGAAAGGCTACGCTCGGCCGACTCACTTTGCGAAACCCGCCGGTTATTCTGACCGACTACTCAGCCCAGTGGCGCCACTCGCCTCAGTGCGCGAACCCTGGGTGCTGGTCCTCCACCGGCATCGGGCTTTCCAGTTTGTCGAGATACGCGGTCTCCTCGGTGATCGCGGTGAGCAGCCTCGATGCGAGGTCCAGGCTCAACCCGTTCCGCACCACGATCCGTTGCACCGTGCGATCGGACAGATTGTCCGGCATCGGATACGCGGGCACCAGCCAGCCTCTGGCACGGAGACGGTCGGACAGATGGTACAGATTCCACTTGTCGGTGTGCCCTTCCGCAAGCCTCCAGGCGAACACGGGAATGTCGGATCCGTCGCTGACAAGGGTGAAGGCGCCGTGCTCTCCGATGCCCTTCGACAGGTACTTGGCAACGTCTTGCGAGGTCTGCTGCACGATCCGGTAGCCCTCGAAACCGAGCCGCAGAAACAGGAAGTATTGCAGCAGCACCTGGGCGCCGGGCCGGGAGAAGTTCAGCGCCAGGGTCGGCATGTCTCCGCCGAGGTAGCTCACGTTGAAGATCAGTTCGTCCGGCATCAGATCCCGGCTGCGCCAGACCACCCAACCCAACCCGGGGTAGACCAGGCCGTACTTGTGGGCGGAGGTGCTGATCGAGTGCACTCTCTCCAACCTGAAGTCCCACACCACCTCCGGCTGCAGGAACGGTGCGATCATGCCGCCCGACGCCGCGTCAACGTGGATCGGCACGTCGAACCCTGTCGTCGCCTGGATCGCGTCGAGGGCCGCCGCGATCTCCTGCACCGGCTCGTAAATGCCGGTGTACGTGACGCCCATGATCGCCACCACCCCGATGGTGTTCTCGTCGACGTACGCGGCCAGGTCGTGCCCGTCCAGGCACGGATGCTCATCGGTCACCGGCACCAGGCGCGCCTCGACCTCCCAGTAGTTGCAGAACTTCTCCCAGCAGACCTGCACCGCGCTGCTCATCACCAGATTGGGCTTGTCGGTGGGCAGGCCGGCCGCGCGCCGGGCCTGCTGCCAGCGGCGTTTGAAGGCCAGCCCGCCGAGCATGCAGGCCTCTGACGACCCGATGGTCGACGTGCCGATGGTCGCTCGCGGCTCCGGCGCGTGCCACAGGTCGGCGATGATGTGCCAGCAGTAGTCCTCGATGGCCGCGGTCTGGGGATACTCGTCCTTGTCGATCATGTTCTTGTCGAACGCCTCGGCATAGAGCTTGCGGGCCGCCTCGTCCATCCAGGTTCCCACGAAGGTCGCCAGGTTGAGCCTGGAGTTTCCGTCCAGCATGATCTCATCGTGGATGATCTGGTAAGCCGTTTCCGGCCCCATCGGTCCCGGTGCCAGAGTGTGGCGGGGAACCCTGGCATCCTCGCCGGGTCGGGCGAAGAGCGGATTGATCTGCATGAATTCCGGATTCGTCGACATGGAACACCAGAGTGCCCCCGCACCGTCGTGTGGTCTACCCCCGCCTGCCCCGCCGACCTGGTACCGCCGCTCCGCTGGCGCCTGTCGGAGGAGTGACGTACACTTTCGAATCTCGAACATTTGTTCGAAATGAAGCGCGGAAGGTGACCCTCATGCCCCAGATCATCGACGCAGCGGTGCAGGTCGAGCTCTCCGCTGACGGCGACCCCCGAGCCTTCGTCTGGGACCGTTTCGAACACACCATCATCGGACAGCCCCAGGCCGTTTTCAGCCGCACCCGTTGGTGGGAGAACAACGGCACGCCCACTCGCATCGACACCGAGCTGTGGCGAGTGGATGCCGCGAAGGGCGACGAGGACCAGCACCGGTACGACCTGCGCCACGACGCCGACGGCACGTGGGTGCTCGCTCTCGACTGGGGGTGACGTCGTCACGATGAGTTTTCCGCACCTGCATGTCGCCAGCGCCTACTCGACGCACTATGGCGTGACCCTGCCGGAGGCCCTCGCCGAGCAGGCTGCGGCCGACGGGGCCACGTTCCTGGCCGTCACCGACCGGGACGGGCTGTACGGGGCCGTCAAGCACGTGCGCGCCTGCCAGTCCGCCGGCATCCGCCCGGGGCTCGGCGCCGACCTCGAGGTGCACGACGATGACACTCTCACCCCGCTCGGCCGGATCGTGGTCCTGGCGCATGGCAGCGGTTCTAGCCAAGACGGCGCCAACCAGGACAGCGCCGCCCAGAGCAGCGCCGGCCGCGGCTACGCGGCGCTCTGCCGGGCGGTCTCCAGCGCCCACGAGACAACGGTGCGCCTAGCCGGTCACCCGCCGAGTATTCCCCGCGGCCATCTGGCCGAGCTCGCCGGCCTGAACTCGTTGACGGTGCTGCTCGGCCCGGCCTCTGATGTCGGCCGTGCCGTCGACCGCCGCGACAACCTGCAGGCCAGGGCGCACCTGGCCGACTGGCAACGGATCATGCCGCCCCAGTCGATCGCGATCGAGATCGTCTGCCATCTCGCCGAACCGGGCATGCCGGGCAGCGTCGCCCCGGCCACGCGGATGCTCGCGCTGGCCGAGTACGCCCGGCTGCCCGCCGTACTCAGCAACGCCGTTCGCTACGGCACCGCCGATGAGGCGGTCACCGCCGACCTCGCCGATGCCGCCAGGCACCTGACCCCGCTCGCCCAACTGCACGAGGCCACCACCCTGCAGGTGAACGGCCAGGCCTGGCTGAAGCCGGCGGCGGCCATGCGGCAGGTGGCCCGCATGGTCGTCGACGCCGGGCAGCACAGCGACGGCGCGTTGGCGCGGCTGATGCGGGACACCCACGAACTCGCCGAACGCTGTGCGCTCGACCCGGCCGCCGACATCGGGCTCGGCCGGCCACGGATGCCGGAGGCCAGCGTGATCGGGGTCACCCGCGACCCGCTCGCCGAGCTGTGGGCCCGCGCCCGCCACGGCATCGACGAGCGCTACGCCGAGGCCGGCCGGCCGCTGCTCACCGCGGCGCACGACAGGCTCGCCCACGAGATGTCGACAGTGCAATCGCTCGGCTTCGCCAGCTACTTCCTCACGGTCGCCAAGGTCGCCGACATCGTGCGCGACATGGGCATCCGCATCCAGGCCCGCGGCTCCGGCGTGGGCTCGGTGCTCAACTTCGCCCTGCGCACGTCGTCGGTGGAACCCATCGGCAACGGCCTGCTCTGGGAGCGATTCCTCTCCCCCGAACGACAGACACTGCCCGACATCGACCTCGATGTGGAATCGGCCAGACGGCACGACATCTACCGCAAGGTCTTCGAGACGTTCGGCGCCAGCCGGGTCTCGCTGATGTCGATGACCAACGCCTACCGGGGTCGCGGCGCGGTCCGCGACGCCGGACTGGCCCTCGGCATGCCGGACACCCAGGTGGCCGCCATCGCCAAGCAGATGTGGCGGTTCAACGCGCGTGACTTCCGGGCGGCCCTGGCCGAGAAGCCCGAGCTGGAGGAGCTGGCCGCCGAGGTACGCGAGTCCGCACAGCTGGATCTGCTGGTGGACCTCACCGCCAGGCTGGACAGGCTGCCCCGGCACATCTCGGTGCACCCGTGCGGCGTCATCCTCTCCGATTCCTCGCTTCTGGACCGCACCCCGGTGCAGGCGTCGGGGATGGGCCTGCCGATGTCGCAGTTCGACAAGCACGACATGGATCCGATGGGCCTGATCAAGCTCGACATCCTCGGCGTGCGCATGCAATCGGCCATGGCCCACGCCGTGGAGGAACACCACAGGCTCACCGGCGAGCACATCGACCTGGACCGGGTTCCGCTGGACGACCCGGCCACCTACGAGCTCATCCGCTCCACCCGCACCTTGGGGATCTTCCAGATCGAATCCCCCGGCCAGATGGAACTGGTCGGCAAACTGCAGCCGGAGGTCTTCAACGACCTCACCGTGGAGATCTCGCTGTTCCGGCCAGGGCCGATGAAGAACAACATGCCGCTGCGCTACCTCGAGGCCCGGCACGGCGAGGTCGCCCCCGACTACATCCACCCCCGCTTCGAACCGATCCTGCGTGAGACCAACGGCGTCGTCATTTTCCACGAACAGGTGATGCGGCTCTTCGACGAGCTCACCGGCTGCGGACTCGGCCACGCCGACGTGCTGCGCCGACACCTGGGCCGGCCGGAGCAGCTGGACGTGATCGAGGCGTATGTCCGCGAAAACGCCCTGTCGCGCGGGTTCGATGCCGGCACGATCGACCGGGTCTGGACCGTGCTGGCCGGTTTCGGCAGTTTCGGATTCGCCAAGGCGCACGGAGCCGCGTTCGCCCTGCCCACCTACCAGTCCGCCTGGCTGAAGACCCACCACCCGGCGGCGTTCCTGGCCGGCCTGCTCACCCACGATCCGGGAATGTGGCCCAAGGACCTGCTCGTGGCCGAGGCCAGAGTGCTCGGCGTGCCGGTGCTGGGCCTCGACGTGCAGCACAGCGCCCTGGACTACCGGGTGGAGTCCGTCGGCGCCGGCCAGGGCATCCGGATGCCGTTGCCCGAACTGAACGGCTCGAGCGAGGCTGAGCGGGCCCGCATCGTGCGGCACCAACCCTTCACCTCGCTGCAGGATTTCCGTGACCGGGTGCGCCCCCGCCGGCGCACCTTCGAGGCCCTCGCCCGAATCGGCGCGCTCGACAGCTTCATCGGCCATGACCGCACCCGCCGGCATGAACTGCTCGCGCACATCCAGTCGCTCCGCGGCATCGCCATCACCATCGCCGACGACCAGCTGGCCTTCGAGGTGCCGCTGCCGGTGCTGGACTACGAGGGTGCGCACTTCGACGCCGTCACGTCGCTGCAATTGCGAGGCCGCACCCAGTCCGACCTCGAGCTGCTCGACACCGGGCTGGCCGTCTCCGACCACCGGATGCGCAAGTACTATCCGCTGTTCGCCGAACTCGGCGTCACCCCGGCCTCGCAGCTGGCCACCCTGCCCGGCGGCACCGACGTGCTCCTGGCCGGCGTGCGTCGAGCCACGAACACACCGCCGATGCGGGGTGGCCGGCGGGTGGTGTTCGTCAGCCTCGACGACGGCACCGGTCCGGTGGCCAACGTCGTGTTCTTCCACGACGCCCAGGAGCGCATCGGCGGCGGGGTGTTCCAGACCGAACTGATGCTGGTGCGTGGCCGCACCAGGCGTTCAGGAGCCCGCGGGGTGTCGGTGACCGGTGAGGGCATGTGGGACCTGGTCACGGTGGCCAGGGAACGCACCAGGGCCCAGGCCCAGGCGGCCAGAGCAGCCGATGGCCAGGCGGAGAGGGCACCGATCAGCGCGCCCCGTCCGCGGCGGGCGGCCGGCTCCGGAACACCACCATTCGACCTGTGGTCGACGCAGAGCGCCTAGTCGTTCTCGTCGGGAACGTCCGGGGCCGGAACATCCTGGCCCGGGTCCTCCTCGTCGACCTCGGCCTGTGGCACAGGGGCAATGGGCACCCCGGGGAACGGGTCGCCGCCGTATTTGGCGTTCGCCACCGACATCACGACGGGCCACATCCGGTGCCGTGCTGTGGCGGCGGGCCCGCTGAAGAAGTCGCGTGCGCGCTGATTGGCGTCCCCGGTGACGGTGACGACGCCGACAACGGTGGCGACCTTGCTGCTCGCGCCACTCATCCAGGTGTCCTTGGCGCCGTCGGTGGTTCCCGTCTTGCCGAACATCGGCACATACGGTACCGTCGCGGAGTTCGATTGCACGGCGGTGCCCTTCGTCAGCACCTGGTTCAACGCCGCGATCATCTGCCGGTCGGCCTCCGGACTCACGGACTGCGCGCATTTCGACTCAGGGATCGGGACCTCGGTGCCGGCGGAATCGATCATCTTGTCGATCACGATCGGGCTGCAGGTGACGCCCTGGTTGGCGATTCCCGCGAACGCCACGGCCATGCTCAACGGGGCGATCTCGTTGGTGCCGATCACGGCCGAGGCACTCTGGCTGAGGGGGTCGCCGTCGGCGCGGTGTACCCCGAACGCCTCCGCCATCTTCCGGATCCCGCAGAGGTCGAGCCGCTTGGCCATGCCGATGAAGCCGGTGTTGATCGAGCCGATGGTGGATTCGAGAGCACTGTAGTTGCCGCCGGATTCATTGGCGTCGTTCTTGGGGCTCCAGCCTTCCGAATCGTAATTCTGCGGGCCGAGGCAACTGTCGTTGAAGGTGCCCCATTGGGATCGGGGCGCGGAGTCGACACGCTCGTCCAGCGAATGGCCGGTGTTCAGCCATTCCGCGAGGGTGAAGACCTTGTAGGTGGAGCCGGGCTGGAAGCCGCGGGACCCTCCGGTGGCGAAGTCGGTGTTGTAGTTCACACTGCTCCAGTTGTTTCCGGCGGCCTGCACCTCCGGGTCCTGGCTGTAGTCCTTGTTCTGCGTCATGGCGAGGACCCGGCCGGTGCCGACCTCGACGCTCGAAATGACTCCGCCGACGTCCCAGCCGTCGAGGGACTTCGGCACGTTGTCGTTCATCGTCGTGATCGCCGCGTTCTGCAGGTCGAGGTCCAGGGTCGTGTACACGTCGAAGCCGCCCCGGCGGATGTTGGTGATCCGGGCCTCCTCATCGGCGCCGAAGACCGGGTCTTCGGCCAGGACGTGGATGACGTAGTCGCAGAAGTACGCGTTCGCCCCTGCGGTCTGGCATCCGGTGCTGGGCTCGTTGATGTTGGGCTCGACGGGGGCCGCGATGGCCGCGTCGAATTCGGCCCGGGTGATCTTGCCGTACTTGAGCATCGAGCCGAGGATGTAGTCGCGACGCAGCCGGTTATCCTGATAGCCGTTGGCCGCACCATTGGTCTCGCTGGCCGGCCGGTCGAGTCTGAACTTGCCCGGGTTGTTCACGATCGAGAGCAGGCTGGCCGCCTGCGCCACGGTGAGGTCGGCCGCCGTCCTCCCGTAGTAGTACGAAGCCGCGGCCTCGATGCCGTAGACCCGGCCGCCGAAGCCGGCGATGTTGAGGTACTGGCGCAGGATGTCGTTCTTGGCGTACTTCTTCTCCACGCCGATCGCCAGCCGCATCTCCTTGAGCTTGCGGGCTGCCGTCGTCACCGTGGCAGCCTCGTAGCAGTCCGAGATCTCCTCCTCGGTGGGCAGCATCTCGCACTTCTGCACCAGCACGTTCTTCACGTACTGCTGGGTGATCGAGGAACCACCCTGCACGCTTCCCTTGAACGCCGTCGTCATTGCACCGCGCATGGTGCCCTGCAGGTCGACGCCGCCGTGCTCGTAGAACCGCGGGTCTTCGCCGGCGATTGCCGCATCCTTGACGTTCTGTCCGATGTCCTCCCAGCCGACCTCGACGCGGTTCTGGTCGTACAGAGTCGCCAGCAGCACTGGTGAGCCGTCCGACTGGGTGGCGTAAATATTGCTGCGCTGGGCGAGCGGCTCGATCTCCAGGTAGTCCGGCAGGGTCGCGAAGACGTTGATCGTGCTGCTCGTCGTCACGCCGGTGAGCGCCACGACCGGGGTCAGGCTCACCGTGACGAGCAGGCCCGCTATCGCGCTTGTCGCGACCAGGCCGAGCAGGCCGACGACGACGCCACCGAACGACCGCGCCGGGGTGACTCCAGTTCCGTTCATGCCGTTTGTGCCGTTGCTCACCATCGTTGGAATGCCCACCCCTCCACACCTACCGGCACGCCGAATCGCACCAGTGGTCACCCACTCAATGCCGCCGAAGTCGGCTCCGCTAGGGGCTTGCCGAGACCCTCGAACAGGGGCAGTGCGCCGTCTCGCGGACGGTCCGGTTCGCGCAGCGCGGGTGCCCGCAAGGCTAGAGTTGCGTGTCACGATCTCTGGAGGAAAGATGGCCGGACCGGTTATGCCCAATGTGCCCAGCAGGCGCAACGTCAAGGCGCTCACGGATGCGATCGCCACCCTGGAATCCGGAACGCCCGTCTCCGCCATGTTCCTGACCAAGCGGTACGGGGCCTTCACGATCGACGGCGCCGCGTTCATCTCCGCGTCGGTGAAGACCCTCACCATCGGCGGCCGGTCCATCGAGCAGAACCTGAAGCCGCACAAGTCCTTGCAGGCCCTGCAGCCGCTCGAGCCCGACGCCGGCGCTGAGCCCGGCGCGGACGGTGCCGCCCCCGTCGTGGCCCACGGCGACCTCGTCTCGGTGAACTTCATCGACCCGGCCTACGGGTCGTTCACCGTCACCGGAGTCGGAGTGGCGTCCACGGTGAGCGATGTGGTGCTGGTCGGCGGGTGGTTCGTGAGCCAGGCCGGAACGACCGCTCCCCGTGTTGTGAGTGTTGAGGTGCTGGCCGCCAGCGGCACCCACGAGTACCCGCTGCCGCCGCGCATCGCGAGCTGGGGCGAAGACGCGGAAGCCGCGACCGAGTACTAGCTCCCGGTCACGGGCCGCCGGTCACGCGCTACCGGGTCGTGACAGTGAGCTTCGGTGACGCCGGCGCCGCGGTGGCCGCCACCTGAAGCCCGACGCGCACGGTCTGGCCTGAGGCCACCCGGCCGGCCCAGTCGGCGCCGGTGCAGGTGATCGAGACCCTGGCCTTGAGAGTGCAGGTCATCCCCCAGGCGTTCACGATCCCGGTCGCGGTCGCATCCGGCCAGGTCACGGTCCAGCCCGCAACCCCTGTGGTGCCGGTGACCATGATGTCGGCGACATAGCCCGCACTCCAGGAACTCTGCAGGTTCCAGGCGACAGTCGCGCCGGCGGCCGGCACCGGAGTGGCGGTCGGCTTCGGCGTCGCCGTCGGCGTGGGCGTCGCCGTCGGCGTGGGGCTGGCCGTCGGCTTGGGCGTCGCGGTCGGCGTCGGGCTGGCGCTCGGCGTCGGGCCGGCCGTCGGCTTGGGCGTCACGCTCGGCGTCGGCACCGGCGTCGCACCCCCGGCCAGCAGCGGTACCAGTACCGCGAGCTTGGCCGCCTGCGGGGTGACCCAGTCGTCGGCGATGATGCCGCCGGTGTCGCCGCTGTTGGGGTTGAACGACCAGTAGGCGAAACTGATCTGATTCGTCGACAGGTAACCCACCAGAGCGTTCATCCACGTGGTGTCCGAGGCGGTCTCGAGCTTGCTGCCGAACTCGCCCACCAGTACCGGCGCAATGCCCCGCTTGCTGATGTATCCCCAGTTGGCGTCCCACACCGCGGTGAGGTTGGCCGGATAGTTTGCCGCGGCGAACCAGGTCTGCGGGTACACCGACGCGGGGTAGTCGTGCGGTGAATAGACGACCTGGTTGGCCACCTCGAGGGTGACGGGCTTGGTCGCAACGCCGCTCAAGCCGCCGCCCCACCAGGTGGACGAGCCGGTGGCCTGGTTCTCGATGCCCTCGACCAGGATCAGGAGTTTCGGGTTGACGGCCAGCACGGCGTTGCCGCCGCGGGTGGCGGCCGCCTGCCAGTCGGTGGCGGCGTTGCCGCAGCCCCAGCAGGCCGGCCCGTGCGGCTCGTTGTGCAGGTCGAAGCCGATCACGGTGGGGTCGTTCAGGTACCGGGTCGCCAGCGCGGTCCAGTCGGCGATCCAGCGCGCCTCGCTGTACTGGGCGGTGTACCAGAGCTCGGACTGCGAGCCGGAATCCGGGCGGTGCCGGTCCAGAATCACGTTCAGCCCCACGGCAGCGGCTGTGCTGATGAGGATATCGAGGACCTGCTGCGGCGTCTTGCCGGCCAGGTCGGGGTTGACCGCGTAGTCGATCGAGCTCGTCGAGGCGGCGGCCAGGCACTCGTTGGAGAACGGCACTCGTACTGTCGTGAAGCCCATCGACTTGATCTGCGCCAGGCCTGCGGCCAGCGAGATGGTCCAGAGGCCGTGCGGGGCGCAGTTCGAGGTCTCCAGGCCGAACCAGGACACGCCCTTGACCACATACGGGGCACCGGAGGCGGTGACGATACTGCCGCCGGAGGTGTGCAGCCACCCGGACGGGGTCGGTGCCGTGGCGGCGCTCGGGGCGGGCGGGACGGGTGCCGCGGCTGCCGCACGCTCTGCCGGAACTGCGGCGGAGCCTCCGGCCACCAGCACCACGAGCGCGAGCCCCGTGATTGCACGTCGGATGCGTGACGAAAGGTGCGCGCTCATCTGTCCCCCAGGTAGGTGGGCGCCGTGAGTTTTAGTGGCCCCTGGCTCACACTAGGGCCAGCATCGCTTCCCCGGTTACGTGCGACCCTTTTTGCAACCGCCCGGGAACGAGAAAACGACCCGGCAGCCGGCTGCCGGGTCGTTCTGAGGGGTGACGACTACGCGCGGACGCCCGTGGCAGTGGTCTTCTGGGGCCAGGCCGGAGCGAGGGTCAGGATGGCCCAGCCGAACAGGCCGGACAGGACGCCCATGCCGATGGCGAAGGCCGAGACACCGAAGGAGACAACCGAGGTGAAGAGCGAGGTGCGCAGGAACGACGCGTTCATGACCGTCGCGCGCAGCGGGTCCTCCTTGTCGAGCTCGGCGTAGGTCTTGCCCTCGGCCATGGCGAGGGCGTGGTGGTTGATGATGTCGGCCTGCGCGTACGCGGAGAACGGTCCGACGACCGGGGCACCGGCGAGGAAGGACGCGTCCTCGGCGACGGTGATCTGCTCGGCGGCGAGCTGCGAGGAGACGACGCCCCAAACCACGCCTCCGCCGATGATCATGACCACGGCGCCGAGAATTCCGGCCCAACCGATGAGCTTGAGGACCTTGACCTTGGTGTCGCTCAGGGTGGTGGCCGGAACTGTTGCTGTTGACACGGTGTTGCCTTTCGTTGTGATTCTGAAGATACTCACAGTCTGGCAGCGTTCGGTTTTCCCAGTCAGGGTACAAGGTCCCTGGCCGCGGTTTTGCGTCAGCTAAAGCGCTGGTCAGAGCGAAAACGACCTCACACATTTATATGCGTAAGGCCGGTATCGGTCGGTGTGTCCGATTTTTAGAAGACGGTGAGACCCCGCGCCTCGAACTGCCCGCGCACCCGGTTCAGCAGGTCGTTCTCCGGCGGGTGCACGCCGTGCAGGGGGTACGGAATGCTCAGACGGTCCCATTTGTCCTCGCCCATCTGGTGGAACGGCAGCACTTCGACGCGCTGCACGTTGGGCCAACTCTTCACGATGTCGACAACGGCTTCGACGTTGTCGACGGCGTCGGTGAGCCCGGGCACCAGCACAAAGCGCACCCAGACCGGTATGTTGCGCTCGGCGAGACGGTCGCCGAACGCGATGGTGGGCGCGAGTTCGCGGCCGGTGACCTTCTTGTAGGTCTCTGGCAGACCCGACTTCACGTCGAGCAGGACGAGGTCGATGTTGTCGAGCATCTCGTCCGAGGCGCTCTTGCCGAGGTAGCCGGAGGTGTCCAGGGTGGTGTGCACGCCCAGGGCGTGCGCCTCCTTGAACATCCGCTTGACGAACGCGGGCTGCATCAGCGGTTCGCCGCCGGAGATGGTGAGGCCGCCGTTGGTGGCCTTGAAGACACCCAAGTAGCGGGTCATCCGGGCGACGAGTTCCTCGATGGGAGTGACGAGGCCGTCACGCATCTTCCAGGTGTCTGGGTTGTGGCAGTACTGGCAACGCAACAGGCAGCCGGAGAGGAACAGGGTCATGCGGGTGCCGGGGCCGTCAACGGCGGTCACCAGCTCCCAGGAATGCACACTGGCGACGGTGCCCTCCCGGATCGCCTTCATCTCGAGGGTGTGCAGCTCGGCCTTGCGGTCGGCGTCATTGAGGGCGCTGACGTCATCGGAGACGGGCGCCGACAGGTCGACGTGCTCTCCGGAAAGTTCGACTACAGGACAGGCAACGCTAGGGAAGCCGAGGTTGATCGCGGTCATTGTCTCGTCCTACCTAGCGTTGCCGGTCATGTGTTAAGGAGATTCTTTAGTGCGAGTGGAACGTGCGGCTGATGACATCCATCTGCTGCTCGCGGGTGAGGCGAACGAAGTTCACGGCATAGCCGGAAACGCGGATTGTCAGCTGCGGGTAGTTCTCCGGGTGCAGCATCGCGTCCTCGAGCGTCTCTTTGTTGAGCACGTTGACGTTCAGGTGGTAGCCGGTGGCCGACGTGAAGGCGTCGAGCAGGCCGACCAGGCTGGTGATCTGCTCGTCCTTGGTGTGGCCGAGGCCGCTCGGAACGACGGTGTTGGTCAGCGAGATGCCATCCTGCGCCTCACTGTACGGGAGCTTGGCGACACTGAGTGCCGACGCGAGCATGCCGTGCGTGTCGCGGCCGTTCATCGGGTTGGCACCCGGTGCGAACGGCTCACCCTTGCGGCGACCATCGGGCGTGTTGCCGGTGGCCTTGCCGTAGACCACGTTGGACGTGATCGTCAGGATCGACTGGGTGTGGATGGCGTCCCGGTAGGTCGGGTGCTTGCGGATCATCGTCATGAAGCGTTCCATGACGTCGACCGCGATGGCGTCGACCTTGTCGTCGTCGTTGCCGAAGGTGGGGAACTCGCCCTCGACGGTGTAGTCGACAACCAGACCGGTCTCATCGCGCACCGGACGAACCGTGGCGTACTTGATGGCGGACAGCGAGTCGGCAACCACGCTCAGGCCGGCGATGCCGCAGGCCAGGGTGCGGATGATTTCCTTGTCGTGCAGTGCCATCTCGAGGCGCTCGTACGCGTACTTGTCGTGCATGTAGTGGATGCAGTTCAGCGCGGTGACGTAGGTCTCGGCGAGCCACTCGAGGGTCTCGAGGTAGGCCGGGAAGACGGTCTCGTAGTCGAGGATCTCGTCGGTGTTCGGGGCGGTGGCCGGCGCGATCTGCTTGCCGGACACCTCGTCCTTGCCGCCGTTGATCGAGTACAGCAAGGCCTTGACGGCGTTGACGCGGGCTCCGAAGAACTGCATCTGCTTGCCGACCCGCATCGGGGAGACGCAGCATGCGATCGCGGCGTCGTCACCCATCTCGTTGCGGATGAGGTCATCGGATTCGTACTGGATGGCCGACGTGTCGATCGAGACCTGGGCGCAGAAGCGCTTGAAGCCCTCGGGCAGCTTGTCGCTCCACAGCACGGTCAGGTTCGGCTCGGGTGCGGGGCCCACGTTGTACAGGGTCTGCAGGAAGCGGAACGCGGTCTTGGTCACCAGCGGGCGACCGTCTTCACCGATGCCGGCGAGCGACTCGGTGACCCAGGTGGGGTCACCGGCGAAGATCTCGTCGTACTCCGGGGTACGGAGGAACCGGACGATGCGCAGCTTGATGACGAGGTCGTCGATGAGCTCCTGGGCGCCTTCTTCGGTCAGGGTGCCTGCGGCGAGGTCGCGCTCGATGTAGGCGTCGAGGAAGGCCGCGTTGCGGCCGAACGACATTGCCGCACCGTTCTGCTCCTTGACGGCACCGAGGTACGCGAAGTACAGCCACTGAACGGCTTCCTTGGCGGTGGTGGCGGGCTTGGAGATGTCCGAGCCGTAGCTGGCGGCCATCTGGACGAGCTCCTTGAGGGCCCGGATCTGCTCCGAGTTCTCCTCGCGGGCACGGATGATGTCCTCGGTCGAGGGCTCCATGTCCAGCTCGGCGCGGTCGTTCTTCTTGCCGACGATCAGGGCGTCGACGCCGTACAGGGCAACACGACGGTAGTCACCGATGATGCGGCCGCGGCCGTAGGCATCCGGCAGGCCCGTGATCAGGTGGCTGCTGCGCGCACGGCGCACGCCGGGAGGGTAGACGTCGAAGACGGCGGTGTTGTGGGTCTTGCGATAGTCGGTGAAGATTGTCTCGAGCTCGGGCGACACCGGGTAGCCGTAGGTCTCGAGCGAGGTGGCGACCATGCGCCAGCCGCCGAAGGGCATGATCGCGCGCTTGAGCGGCGCGTCGGTCTGGAGGCCGACGATGACCTCGTTGTCCTTGTCGATGTAGCCGGGCTTGTGCGCGGTGATAGACGACGGGGTGGTCGCATCGATGTCGTAGACGCCCTTTTCGCGCTCGACCGGGAACATCGCGGACAGCTTTGCCCAGATTCCGGTGGTGCGCTCGGTGGCGCCGGCGAGGAAGCTGGCGTCGCCGAGGTACGGCGTGTAGTTGCGCTGGATGAAGTCGCGCAGGTTGATCGAGTCCTGCCACGGGCCGCTGACGAATTCGGCCGGGCCGGTTTCTGCGAGACCGTGCTGGTCGCTTCTGATGCCATCTGTGACGGTCATATGGTGTGCTCTCCTTGTAGGATCGAGGCTTTCCCGCTGACTGGGTGTTTCACCCACCAGTCGGGCCACGAGAGCAGGACCACGAGGTACCAGCTAATGCCACGGTGCCGGTGGTTCGCCCTCTGTTCTGAACACTACCCTTCGAGCGAGTCCGCCAACCGGGACCTTGGTCCCGTATTCACCTCTACTCGGGGGGTCTCACCGGGCAGATATCGAGAGCAGTTCGAACTCCCGAACCGGCTGGGCGCTGCTGGCCGCGCAGGTGCTGAGAAGTGGCTCCGACCGGCTCTCGCCGAGCCGCACCACAAGGTGTTCTCCGTCGTGTTCACCGCCGTGTTCTCCGCCGTGCCTGAAGCACACGGTGTGCACTCCCCCTGACTCTGTCCAGGACTCGTATTCGAAGGCGTCGATGTGGTTGTCGCCCCGATTGGCGCGGGCGAAGGCGGCCGCCGCCTGCACCACGTTGGGCAGCGAACTGCGGCCTCGGAAGAAGCGCGGTTCGATGCGGCCGTGGAGGAAGGCCTCGACCAGGCCGGGGGCCTCGGCACCGCTCACCCGACCGTAGTACAGCCCGTGCGGGAACAGGATCATGGTGGCCGCGAACCTGTCGCCACCGAGGTGCGAGCACTCCCAGGTGCCGGCCGGGTACACCTCGGCGAGGGCGGTGACCACCGGGCGCCCCTTCACGGCGCAGCACTGGTCGTGCCTGGCGTGCGTGCACACGCAGATGAGCGGCTCGGTGGACGGCGTGCCGCTCGACCCGTCCAGCGGCACCCGCATCAGCTCGGCGGGGTCGGACACCGCTCCCCAGTGCACTCTCTCATGGCCGACCCTGGCATCCACGGCCGCCCAGCGCCACTCGGTCTGGGCACGGCGCTGCAGCGAGGTGCGTCCCGTGCGACGGATGGCGAGGGGGCGGATGCCGGCGGATTCGATCCGGGTGACCAGGGCCCTGGCAAGCGCGGGGTCCAGCGGCGACTGCAGGAAGGCGTGCGCGCCCCAGGCCCCGTCGATCTCGACGAGGAACCACCGTTCGCCGTAACCGGCCGTGCCCAGGAGGGGATCGCCGCGTTCCAGCGAGCGATCACTGCACGGCAGCCAGCCGGGAGCTGCGCTGTGCGCGTTGGGCAGGTCGGGCAGGCTCACCGCACGACCAGAACACCCTCGCGCACCAGGCGCCGGGCGACCACGAGAGATGAGGCCGGGTCCAGGCCGGCCAGGTCGCCGGCCTGCACGGTGTGCCCGGTGAGAATCTGGGTCAGGGCGTCGGTGGCCTCCGCGGGTAGCGTCACCGTCTTGCCCGGCAGCAGGAGCGCGACCTCGGCCCGGTCCAGACCCGGCCGCAGCCGGGCGTCGAGTCCCCGGCGGAGGCTCACCGTGGTGACCTCGTGCAGTGCGGCGGCGGCGGCGGCCGTCGCCAGGGGTGCGATCGGTTCGGTACCGGGCCGCACCCGGCGGGCCAGCCGCCCGGACACTTCCTGAGCGTAGGCCAGCGCTTGGGCCGCGTTGCCGTCATCGGTATCGTCGTTGGCCGTGTAGCGGGCCAGGGAGTGCACGACGTCGGCCAGCAGGGCGGCGACGGTCGCCGCATCCGTGAGGTCGATGCCGAGCGGAAGGGCGCTGCGCAGGCCGGTGTCGGCCGTGGCCTGGGCGACGGCCTCGCGCAGCACGTCGTGGCGGGTGAGGGCGGCGACGCCGAGGGTGAGGTGGATCGAGGTGCCACCGAGCGCGGTTGCCGAGTGGATCCAGCCCCTCGGCAGGTAGAGAACGTCGCCCGGCCTGAAGACCTCGTCGATGGCCGGGTCGCCCTGCGACTGCAGTTCCACGGCGCGCCGATGATCGCTCCACGGTTGGTCGCGGAGCGGCTGTGGGTGCACCGGCGGGTGAATGCGCCAGCGCTTCTCCCCTGCGATCTGGAGAACGAAGACATCGTGCACGTCATAGTGCGGATCGAAGCCGCGGGCGGAAGCCGGCGTGATGTAGGCGTTCACCTGAACGGGATGGCCGAGGTCTGTGATGAGTTGCCTGGTGAAGTCGGCCAACGACGGCCAGGTGCGGTGCAGCCCCTGGAGCACCAGCGTGGCTCCGCCGGAGAACTCGTCGAGCACCTTGTCGCCGCTGACCTGGTCGCCGATCTCCGCGCCGATTCCGCCCGGTGCCGTGTAGCGGCCGGGGTCAAGCACGTTGCCTTCCCGCGCCATGCGCACGAACGGTGTGCGCAGGCCGCGGTGGGTGACGAGCTCGTCGACGGCCTCGGCGGTGAACAGGTCATCGAAGTGGCTTGGCAGGGCGGCCGCTCGGGTGAAGAGCGGCTGACGATCCCAGTACTCTCCGGCGAAAGCATCCGGGGATACCGCCAGCAAGCGCGCGAGCGCGGGACGATCTCTCGTCCCGCGCCCCTCGCTCGTCATCAGGCAGTTCCGTCGGCGCCGCCGTCGTGGCCTTCGGGGTTGGCGCCGCCGTCTGCGGTGCCCTCACTCGAGGCGGAGCCATCGGCACCGCCGTCGTGGCCAGCCGGGTTCGCGCCGCCGTCAGCGGTGCCCTCGCCGGCGTCCGCGGTGCCGTCCGCACCGCCGTCGTGGCCTGCCTGGTTGGCACCACCGTCGGCAGTGCCCTCGTTCGAATCCGCGCCGGATGTGGTGATGTCGTCGTCATTGATGCCCACTGCGTACCTCCGTAGCCGTAACCGGGCGTCAGCTGACACCCAAGGCGATAGTACGACGCGGGCGGCCCGGATGGCAGTACTCCAGCCCGAAATACTCCAGCCGAAAATGCCCTCTGGCGGCCCCGAAACCGCCCAGGGAGCAGCGGAACCTCAGGTACCGATCTGGCGGGTCTACTCGAAGTGCCATCGGGTCCAGCCATCGGGTCCAGCCATCGGGTCCAGCCATCGGGTCTTGCCATCGGGTCTTGCCATCGGGTCCACCCGCCCTCACCGCCGGTCTACTCGTCCTGCCGTCGGGTTTCGGGGTCGTGGGCGCGGTGTTTTTCGGGTGTGCGCCATTTCCCGGTCGGGTCGATCCAGAGTGGTGCTTTCACCTGGGGTAGCCCGGCGACCATCCGGATCTTCCATCCGGCGGTGGTGATGGTGTGGTGGTGGTACCAGCAGAGCAGCACCCCGTTGGACACGGTGGTTTTGCCGCCGGTTTGCCAGGGGGTGACGTGGTGCACTTCGGTCCATTGGGGTGGGCAGTCGCAGCCCGGGATGATGCAGCCGCCGTCTCTGGCGGTGATCATTTTGCGTTGCATCGGGCTGAAACAGCGGGCCTTGCTGCCCAGGCCGAGGACGGCGCCGGTGCTGCCGAAGAAGATGGGTTGGAAGCCGCCGTTGTCGATCATCTGGGTGATGGTTCTCATCGAGATCGGCCCGTCGACCCCGTCGATCCAGCCCACCCCGGCCTGCTTGAGCAGGTCGGCCGCGTTCACGTGCACCATCACGGTGGGTGGCATGCCGCCCATGGTGGGGGTGCGGGGGTCTTGGGCGACCTGGACCAGGATGCCGCGGAGGATGTCGGCGCGCTTTTCGCCGCCGGTGCGTTCGTCGATCAGCTCGCCCGGCACCAACTCTCCGGCCTCGATGCGCCGTTGTTCCTCGGCGGAGGGGAAGGCGGGTGCGGAGCGGGCGGATTGGAAGGTGTTGAACAGGTTCTGGATCACACCCTTCAACTCCGGCGTCACGCCACCGCGGAGCGGGTGGAGGCCCCGGGTGAGCTCACCGAACGAGAGGGTCGATCTGGCTTCGAGGGTGGTCTCGTTCGGGGCGAGCCCGTCGGGGTTGAGCAGCGCTTGCATCCGAACGGCCAGGGGTCGGAGGTCATCGGCCGGGTAGGTGAACCCGTCGGAGTCACGGAGCCGGCGGATCGGACCGGTGAACCCGGTGCGGTAACCATCAGCGCCGGACTCAGCGTCGGTGCCTGTGCCTGTGCCTGTGCCGGTGCCTGTGCCGGTGCCCGTGCCTGTATCGGTGTCCGGGCCTGAGTCCGTCCCGGTGTTCGGGTAGCCAGGGCCGGGGATGCGGTCGAAGACCGACCCGGTGGCCCGTTCGACGAGGGTGATCTCGGCGGATTCGACGTCGGCCTGGTCGGCGTCGAAGCGGCCGTGCACCTTGTAGTCGGTCAGCCCTTTCACGATGGCCTCCGCTGCATCTACCCCGAGTTCGCCGGCTGTGAGCGCGGCGGCGACCGCGGGGAATTCCGGCTCGAGGACCTGACCGCCCAGGACTCTCGGGGCGACCTTCTCGCCCAACGCCAGGCGCCGTTTCATCTCCTGCCGTGACGCGAGGGTCAGCCGGGTGAGCAGGTCGTTTTGGTGTGACGCGCCCAACCGCCAGGCCATCGAGTCCCGGCCCAGCCCGGGCCGGGACCGGTAGCCGACCACGGTCGCCGCACCGATCCGCGCCGCGTCCACGGGACGCCCGGCGTGTTCGACCATCTGGGTGAACGCCACCACCTCCGCGTCGCTGAGAGCGTCCAGGTCGATCGACGCCAGCACGGCCTGCACCATCCCCGCGGCGTCTTCGAGGACCCGGAGTTTGTCACCGAACGCACCCGTGTGAGCATGTTGAACCCCGGGAAGCTCCGCCGGATCCCGCCACACGGGCTGCCCCACGCTCGGGCCACTCCGCGGCTGACCGGGATGAGTGCCCCGCGACCCATGAGCACGAGTGCGGCCCGGCCTGCCGGCGTCGGCACCGGACTCAGGGTTGCACAGCCCGCCGGCCTCAACGCCTGGCTCGGCGTCGGTGGCGCCGCCTAGGTTGGCAGCATCCGGGCCCGCATGATCCAGCCCCGCATGATCCAGCCCCGCATGATCCAGCCCAGTGACATCCGGCGCCGGAGCGGCCAGAGCGGTGTTCCAGTCGTGGAGATTCGGGCCGGCGGGAGGAGTTCCCGTCGGTGCGGTGGAGCCAAGTAGCTCGTCATCCATAACCCCATTCTCTCACAAATCAGAGATAAATGTGAGATAATGTCAAGTTTTTCACAAGGGAGTTTCAGAAGTATTTCCGACGCTCGAGTGGGCGGCTCGCGGCGTCTCGACACGCTCGAGCAGCAGGACGGTGCCTTCCCGGGGTCGGCGCACTGGGTCTGCCTCGACAGGATCAGGGCGGCGTCGACAGGGGTGTCCGACGGCGATGGGCCGGGCCGGGCCGAGCCGTTCCTGGCCACGCCACGCGATCGAGCGAGCGGGCCGACCGGGCCGCGGACCTAGAGCTTCTTGCCGGGGTTGAGGATCGAGTGCGGGTCGAAGGCGGCCTTCACGCGCAGTTGCAGGTCACGCAGCACCGGGCCGAGCTCGTCGTCGAGGTGCGCCCGCTTGAGCACGCCGATGCCATGCTCCCCCGAGGCCGAACCATCGAGTGAGATGGCCAGGTCGATCACCCTCGCGAACGCGGCATGGGCCTTGTCGATCTCGCCGGGCACCTCGGGGTCGTAGCCGATCACTGGATGCAGATTGCCGTCTCCGATGTGACCGCCGGTGCTGATCGGCACGTCGAGCTCCAGCGAGATCTCGGCGAGGCCCGTGAGCAGGGCGGGCAGCTGGGAACGCGGCACCGTGATGTCCTCGTTAAGGCAGCCGCCGCGCACGGCCTGCACGGCCGGGTGCAGCAGTCGTCGTGCGCTCATCAGTTGATCGAGCGACTCGGTGTCGTGCGCGATGGTGACCTCCGCGGCTCCCCCGGCGCGCAACATCCTGGCGTAGACCTCGACGTCGTCGTGGGCCTGACCGATCTGGTCGGACTGCACGAGCAGAAGCGCGCCGGCGCCGGAAGGCAGTGTCGAGGCCGGATCGAAGGCGTTGATGGCGGCGATGCAGGCACCGTCGAGAAACTCCAGCACGCTCGGCCGGCGATCGCCGGCGACGATGGCGTTGGCGGCCGCCAGGGCATCGTCGACATCGGCGAAGGTCGCCGCGACGCCCGAGGGGCTGCCGGGTTTGGGCAGGAGGCCCACGGTGATCTCGGTGATGATCCCGAGCGTCCCTTCCGAGCCCACCAGCAGTGCGGTGAGGTTGTAGCCGGCGACGCCCTTGATGGTGCGCTGGCCGGTGTGCACGATCGACCCGTCGGCGAGCACTACGGTGAGCTGGCGCACGAAGTTGCCGGTCACGCCGTACTTGACGCACAGCATCCCGCCGGCATTGGTGGCCACGTTGCCGCCGATGGTCGAGGCGCGCCACGAGCCGGGGTCCGGCGGATAGAACAGGTCGACGGCCTCGGCCGCACGGGCCAGCGCGATCGTGCGCACACCGGCCTGCACGGTCGCGGTCTGATTCGCGGCGTCGACGACGAGGATCTTCTTGAGCCTGGTGGTGCTGAGTACGATGGCGCCCTCGATGGAGTTCGCCCCGCCGGCCAAGCCCGTGCGGGCTCCCTGGGGCACGATCGGGATGCGGTGGGCGGCCGCGATCGTGACGACGGCGGCGACCTCCTCGGTGCTGGCGGGGAAGACCACGGCGAGAGGCTCGCCGCTCAGGGTGCCCTCCGACTGGTCGCGCCGGTTGCTCTCGGTGCGGGGGCCCGTCACGATCTGTGCGCTGGAGAGCACGGCGGTGAGTTCGGTGACAACTGCGGACGCGACGTGGGTCTCTGTCATGACTACCTCTGTTTGAAACGCACCTTCTGCCGGTGCCTCAATGGCACGCTGACTCGTCAGATCGCGCCCGGGGCCACAATTCTATGCGGGTGCTCTCAGGGTGACCTGCGCTTTGGCACGCTCCACGGTGCATTTCTGCACGCTGTCACCGCTTTGCATATCTCACCCTCGCTCCGAGCGCTAGGGGCCTTATGCGCCTTTTGTCACATCCCCGGCTCCGCACGCAGCGTCCACGCCTTCCGCATCGAGTTGCCATCGCCGTCGTTGTTGAAATAGGCGAAGACCTCCCTCCCATCGGCCTGTCACTCGCGGATGCGGTGGGCCCACCACCGCAGGTCGGCGTCGGCAAACGAACCTGCGGAGAGAGCATCGTGCGCCGGACCGTGCAGCCGCAGCTTCACCAAAGGCGCGTTCGTCTCGGGCGCGTAGCGCTTCTTCGCGTGGGTCAGGCCCCGCGGCGCCTTCACCGACATCACAAAACCCGGCGGCAGCCGGCGGTGCCAGCTTTCGAACACGGCCGGACGCGGCCACCGGCAGAGGCTCGCGTTGAGCTCGACGGCGTCGAAGGCCCCACCGAACGGGCCAGCCGTTTCGCCGCGGGCAGGCCAGCGGGATAAGGCACGTTCCCCCAGTGGTCATAGCTCCAGCTCGAGGTGCCGATGTGAATCATCAGTGTGTTGGCAACACCCAATCGGTGTGTTGGCAACACCCAGTCGGTAGTATTTCAATTCATGTGACGGCGACACGACCGGCACAAACTTGCACCGGGGGTGGCACGAATTTCAGCAGAAACGCCGAATTCGCCGCGCCCGCGCCTGTCTTCGGTATGGCGGCTCTCGGGCAACCGGGCCCGGGTGATCGTGGCCGCGGCCGCCGTCGTACTCGTGCTGGCCGTCGTCCTGGTCGTGCGCGGGGTGTCCCTGGCGGCGGCCCAGGGTGACTACGCTGCCGCGGCCGCCCTCTTCCAGAGCGACCAGGCTCGGGCGGTGCAGACCGTCACCGACGGGGAGACCTCCCTCGACGAGGCGATCGCCCTCCTGGCCGCGAGCGAGGGCAGGGTGCTCACCGAACAGCCCCGGCTCGAGCTGGCCGACGCGATCGACGCCGCGACCGCCCGGCTGAGCGCCGCCGCGCAGGAGCTCACGGCAGCCCAGAGCACCGCGGCGGCCGGGAGCGCTGCACCCGCCCTCTTCGAGCTGGGCGCCGGGGTCCGCGAGAATGCCCGCGCCCTGTCAGCGTTCGATTTCGGTGCCGCCGAGGGCGTCGACGGCGTCGCCGGGGACCTGGCCGCTCCGGTGGCTGCCGTCACGACGGCCATGGCCGCGTGGCAGGCCGAGGAGGACCGGATCCTGCGCGGGCGCTAGTCCAACAACCTGCACGCAACCGGCTGGACTCCGGAGCTCGACGAGTGCATCGGTTCCGTGGACGTGACCGCGCTACCGGGACGTGCCGACCATCGCCGAGCCCCGGTCGTGCGGCGGCAAGGACTCCCCTGATGACGCCGGCACCGTGATCACCCTCACCGGTGTGCACGCCGGCACCTACCCGGTGGACGGCATCGTGGCCATGCTCAACGCGGACCGCAACAGCACCGCTGACTCCCCCACGGCTTCGACCTGCTCTACCAGACCTGCCAAGCGGCCAGTCGGCCACCATGTCGTTTACGGCCCTGACCAAGATCCCCTGACCCGGCCTCCCCGGCCTCCCCCGGCGCAACTGCTGCCGCTGCGGACAAGTGGTCCCGGCACACCGGGCGCAGATGTCCGCACGGGGAACAGTCGGCTGAGCAGGGTCAGCTGCCCTGCGGCAGCAGGTCGGAGGCGACCATGTCGATGCTGCGCTCCCAGAGCGCCGTCGCGAGGCCGGCATCCGCGGCCTGGCGGTTCGTGGAGTGCACCAGGCGCTTCTCGTAGAACTCCCCCGACTGCCAGTCGACCCCGGCGGCCGTGGTCGCCAGCCAGACCAGGGTGTCCGCGCCCTTCTCCGGCGTGATGAGCATGCGCTTGAGCGCGGTCTGGTACACCAGCCGCATGATGCTCGTGGATTCGGTGGAGAAGCTCGTTGCCACGATGCCCGGGTGGAACGCCGCCGTGACGAGTCCCAGCGAGCTGTATCGCCGGTGCAATTCCCGGGTGAAGAGGATGTTCGCCAGCTTCGCGTCACCGTAGGCGTTGTTGGGCGAGTACTTGCGCTCGTTCTCGAGGTCGTCCAGGTCGATGTGGCCGAACCGGTTGGCGGCGCTCGAGGTGTTGATCACCGACGCCCGGCTGGCGAGGAGACGGTCCATCATCAGGGTGGTGAGCAGGAACGGCGCCAGGTGGTTCACCTGGAAGGTCTTCTCGTGGCCGTCGACAGTGACCTCGCGGTCACCCAGGATTCCGCCGGCGTTGTTGGCCAGCACGTCGATGCGCTGGTAGCGCTTCAGAAGTTCGGTGGCGAGGGTGCGCACCTCGGCGAGTCTGCTGAAGTCGGCGATGAAGTGGTCGGCGCCGATCTCGGCGGCCACCGCCTCGGTCTTCTGCGGCGAGCGCCCGACAATGACGATGCGGTCACCGGCCGCAGCCAACGCTCGCGCGGCCGCCGCACCGATGCCGTCGCTGGCGCCGGTGATCACAATGGTTCGTTCGCTCATCAGATGCTCTTCCACTCGGGCCGGAGGTTCGACACGGGTCGCGTCGGCAGATTTTAGGGCGAGGCATCATCGGCTCACGATCTCTGCACTCTACTGCCAGCGCCCCGAGCGGCCGCCCGCGAACCATGTTGAGGTTATCGATGCATTTATCAACCGGTTTTCTCGGTACGCTAGGGAAATGCAGTTCTCACCGGCCTCCAGTTCACCGGCCTCCAATTCCCGGGGCACGGGCCCCTCCGCGGCGGAGCGTGCCTACTCCCATGTGGCCGACGCCATCATCTCGGGCGATCTCGCGGCCAGTGCTCTCATCACCGAGGGGGATGTCGCCGCCTCGCTCGGGCTCAGCCGCACGCCGGTACGGGAGGCGTTCCTCACGCTCGAGTCGGCCGGGCTTCTCAGGCTCTTCCCGAAGAAGGGCGCCATCGTCACCGCGGTCGACGACATCGAGACCGCCGAGCTCCTGCAGGTGCGCATGCTCCTCGAGACCAAGGCCGTGCAGCTCCTCGGCGAGCGCCCCGGCCGGATCGACGCCGTCGATGCCGAGCTGCAGTCCCTGATCCAGGCGCAGACGGATTCCGCCGCCGCCGGCGATCTCCTGGCCTACGCCCGCGCCGACCACAGGTTCCACTCCCGGATCGTCGACGAGACCCACAACAGCGTCATCGACGAGATCTACTCCCGCCTCGGCCCCCGGCTGGAACGGCTGGTGCACAGGGTGGCCGTGCGCGACCCCGACAACATCGACAGGCTCATCGCCGAGCACCGCCTGCTGGCCGAACACCTGCGAGTCGGCGACACCGCCGCCTACGAACAGTTGCTGCGAGCCCACCTGGAATCGGGGCACC
Organism: Cryobacterium sp. SO1; assembly: GCF_004210215.2. Taxonomy (NCBI): domain Bacteria; kingdom Bacillati; phylum Actinomycetota; class Actinomycetes; order Micrococcales; family Microbacteriaceae; genus Cryobacterium; species Cryobacterium sp. SO1. The sequence continues at coordinate 1,612,321 of NZ_CP067394.1, read as the reverse complement.
GCGTGCCCCGGATGCTCTGACCGACCGGAAAGCACCATGACTGACCGCACCACTGCCCCCTGGCACCTCGCCGCTCCCGCCCTGTTCGTGATGGCGTGGGGTGGCAACCACTTCACCCCGCTGTTGCACATGTACGAGACCCTGGGCCACTACTCCACCGTGACCGCCGACCTGTTCCTCGGCCTCTACGTCGTCGGACTGGTTCCCGGTCTCCTGCTGGCCGGCGCCCTCTCCGACCGCTACGGACGCAAGCCCCTCGTGGTCGCGGGTGTCCTCGCCGGCATCCTGGCCAGCATCCTTCTCGGCCTCGGCTTCTCCAGCGAGGTCGTCATCTGCCTGGGCCGGTTCCTGGCCGGCCTGAGCGTGGGCGTGGCGATGTCGGTCGGCACCGCCTGGATCAAGGAGCTCTCCAGCACCCCATTCGACCTGGTGGCCCGCCCCTCCGCCGGGGCACGCCGGCCGGCCCTCACTCTGACCGTCGGTTTCGGCCTGGGCGCCGGGGTGTCCGGCGTTCTGGCCCAGTGGGGACCGCTACCCACACTGCTGCCCTACGCGGTGCACATCCTGCTGAGCCTGTTGATCCTGCCCCGCCTATTGCGCACCCCGGAGACCGTGCCGCGCAGCCGGGTTCACGCCTCGCTCTGGGGTGACCTCAAGGTGCCGCTGGCCGGCCACCGCCGGTTCCTGCGCGTTGTACTGCCGACTGCCCCGTGGGTGTTCGGCGCCGCAGGCATCGCCTACGCCATGATGCCCAAGCTCGTGGAGTCGCAGCTCGGTGAGCTCAACCTGGCCTTCGCCACTCTCCTGACCGTGGTCACCCTGGGCACCGGGGCTCTTGTGCAACCGCAGGTCTCCAGGCTCAACTCACTCACCCGGGGCCGCGCCATCCTCGTGGGCATGGGCATCATGCTCGTCGGCGTGCTCAGCGCCGTCGCCACGGCCGTCACCCTGTCCCCGGTGCTCGCCCTGATCACGGGCGTTGTGCTCGGGGCCGCCTACGGCATCACGGTGGTCGCCGGCCTCGTCGAGATCCAGCGGATCTCCACCCCCACCGACCTGGCCGGCATCACCGGCGTGTATTACAGCCTCACCTACGTGGGCTTCCTGCTCCCGGTGCTCTTCGCCAGCCTGACCGAGTTCGCGAGCTACCCGCTGATGCTCTCGCTGCTGGCCGCGGCCTGCGCCGGCTGCCTGACGTTGACCGCGGTGGGCCTGCGCCGCCCCTGACCCCGCCGCCGGCATCCGGCGTCAGAGCATCGGGCGCGCCGCACCGGCGCGCTTGTCCCTCGCCTCGCGCAAGAACACCAACGGCAGCAGCAGCGTCGCAACGGCCGTGACCAGCCAGACCACCAGGGCGGCCAGGATCCAGGTCTGCCACCCCGTGATGGTGAGCCCGCCGGGGAACAGCGAGGCGATCCACAGCGCGACGAACGTCGACAGCAGGCCGATGCCACCCAGGAACGCCGGCGCACCCCGCGCGACGACCTTGGCGAGGAACGGCGAGAGCACGCTCTGAGCCACGGCGAACACGACCGCCGCGGTGACGAACCCGCTCGCGGTCACCGTGAGGTCCGGCAGGACAAGCGATGCCACCCAGAGCCCCAGGGCCGCAGAGAGCAGAAAGATCAGCGCGCGCAACAGGATGCGAATCATGCCGCGATGATAGCGCCGCGGCCCCGCCGCGTCATCCCCGCGGCACTCCATCGGTGAGCTCGGTGTTTTTCTCGCAATGTCGGACCTCAGGGAGTAAACTTCGAACATATGTTCTATCTGTTGAGGTGATGTGCCATGAGTCTGATTAACGAAACCGTCGCGGTCTGGGTCTCCCCTGAGGGTTCTCCGGTCCGCCTGGTCTGGCGGGCCCGCCGGTTCAGGGTGACCGACACTCCCACGCCCTTGACGGCGTCAGCGTCGCTGCCCGACGAGCTGCTGCACTTTCTCACCCACCCGCCCAAACCCGTGGCTGCCTGGCGTTGCCAGGGCACCGCCGACGACGGCACCTCGCTGGTTTTCGACATCCAGCACGACGACGGCGGCGCTCGCTGGCAGCTGCTGCGCGCCTACGACTGACTCCGCCAGCTGCGCACTCTCGTGACGGCGCGCGCGCATTACGCGGGGGTGGATGCGGCGCTAGGCTCCCACCGACAAGGGAGGCGCCGTGAGCGGCAACGAGAACGAGACCAACGAGAGAGGGACCAACGAGAGAGGGACCGGCCAAGGTCGCCAGGCCAGCACCGGGCAGCACAGCACGAGTCAGCACAGCACGAGTCAGCACAGCACGAGTCAGCACAGCACCGGGCAGCACAGCACCGGGCAGCACAGCCGGTGGGAAGCGCACATCACCTTCCTGCGGAGCCGGGCGGCGGTGGCCAGGGCCGAGGTCTCCGCCATCGAGGCCATGCACCGTGACCCCGACGATCTCGAGGATCTGCTGGCCAATGCGTCCCCCGACGAAGTGGCGATGGCGGAGGCCGTCGAGCACCGGATCAGCGAGCGGGTCATCGCGACCAGGCAGGTCGCCGACGCCGCGGAGACCGACTACGAATGTGCGGTGCTCGACGGTCCAGAGGCCGACGGCACGGTGCTCGACGGCACCACGCTCGACCGCACCGCGCCGCGTCCTGGCGAGGACACCGACTAACGGTACGGAGCCCCGCCCCGCCTCACATGGTCACCCGGGTGGGTCGGGGCCATTCGCCGGCCGCCCCCGCCGTTTCCGCGTCCTTGATCAGGTGCACGGTCTTCAGGAACGAGTCCGGGTTGAGCGAGATGGAGTCGATGCCCTCGCCCACCAGGAACTCGGCCAAATCGGGGTAGTTGCTCGGCCCCTGCCCGCAGATACCGATCTTGATGCCGGCCGCGTGGGCCTTCTCGATGGCCTCGCTGATCATCCGGGTCACGGCCTCGTTGCGTTCGTCGAAGAGCGCCGCCAGGTCGCCGGAGTCCCGGTCGACGCCGAGGACCAGCTGGGTGAGGTCGTTGGAGCCGATCGAGAAGCCGTCGAACCGGGTGGCGAACTGCTCGGCCAGAATGACGTTGGCCGGGATCTCGCACATCATGTACACCTGCAGCCCGTTCTCACCGCGCACGAGGCCGTTCTCGGCCATCACTGCGAGCACCTTGTCAGCCTCCGCCGTGGTGCGGCAGAACGGCACCATCACGATCACGTTGCTGAAGCCGATCCGCTCGCGTACCCGCTTGAGCGCCCGGCATTCCAGCGCGAAACCCTCGGCGTACTTGGGGTCGTAATACCTGGACGCCCCGCGGAAGCCGAGCATCGGGTTCTCCTCGGCCTGCTCGAAGACGTCTCCGCCGATGAGGTGCGCGTACTCGTTCGACTTGAAGTCGCTCAGGCGCACGATCACCGGGTTCGGGTAGTACGGCGCCCCCAGCTTCGCGATGCCGAGGGCCAGGGTGTTCACGAAGTACTCGCCGAGGTCGTCGTAGCCGCGAGTGAGCTCACGGATCTGCCGCTGCACCGCCGGGTCGGTGATCCGCTCCGGGTGCACCAGCGCCATCGGGTGCACCTTGATGAGGTTGTTGATGATGAATTCCATCCGCGCCAGGCCCACCCCGGCGGTGGGCAGTCGCCACCACTCGAAGGCGGCGGCCGGACTGGCGATATTGACCATCACCTGGGTGCGGGTGATCGGTACGGCCCCGAGGTCGATCTGCTCGGTCTCGGCGGCGAGGATTCCCGCGTAGACGAACCCCTCGTCGCCTTCGGCGCAGGAGATCGTGACGGGCGTGTTCTCGGCCAGCACCTCGGTGGCGTTGCGGGTGCCGACCACCGCGGGCACTCCGAGCTCGCGACTCACGATGGCGGCGTGGCTGGTGGGGCCGCCGTGGTCGGTGATGATTCCGGATGCCCGGCTCATGATGGGCACCCAATCCGGGTCGGTCATCTCGGTGACCAGGATGGCGCCGTCGCGGAAGTTCTCGATGTCGGCGGGGTCACGGATCACGCAGGCCGTTCCGGAGGCGATGCTGTCACCGATGGCCACACCGGAGACCAGCAGTGGTCCGCTCTCGATGAGGCGGCTGACCGAGAACCGGGTCAGGCTCTTCTGCGAGTGCACGGTCTCCGGCCGCGCCTGCACTAGGAACAGCTCATTGGTGAGGCCGTCCTTGGCCCATTCCATGTCCATCGCCCGGCCGTAGTGGTCTTCGACGATGGCCGCCCAGCGTCCCAGCTGCACGATCTCGGCGTTGTCCAGGACGAAGGCACGGCGCTCTCGTTCCGGGGTGTCGATCACCCGGGTGCGCGCGCTGCCGCCCTCGGCGTAGGTCATTTTGCGGTCTTTCCGGCCCAGGGTCTTCTCGATGATGGGTTCACAGTCCGGTTCGTCGAGCAGGGCCTTGAAGACCAGGTATTTGTCGGGGTCGACCGCGCCCTGCACCACGGTCTCGCCCAGCCCCCACGCCGCGCTGATCACGGCGGCCCCCGGAAAACCGGTGTCGGTGTCGATGGAGAACATCACGCCGGACCCGGCCAGGTCGCTGCGCACCATCCGCTGCACGCCGATGGACAGGGCGACGTCGAGATGGTCGAACTTCTTCACCTCGCGATAGCTGATCGCCCGGTCGGTGAACAGCGACGCGTAGCAGCGCCGGCAGGCGTCGAGCAGGTCGCGCTCACCGCTGACGTTGAGGAAGGTCTCCTGTTGGCCGGCGAAGCTGGCATCGGGCAGGTCCTCTGCGGTGGCGCTGCTGCGCACCGCAACCGGAAGGTTGGCCACCTCGGCGTCCTTGGACAGGGTGCGGTAGTACACCCTGATGTCCTCTGCGATGGCCGCGGGGAACTCGCCGGCCAGAAACGACTCCCGCAGGTTCTGGCCGGTCTCCCGCAGCGACGCGTCGCCGGAGTGGTACCGGTCGAGTTGCGCGCGCATCACGGGTTCCAGTCCGTTGGCGTCGATGAAGGCGCGGTAGGCATCCGCGGTGGTCGCAAAGCCGTTCGGCACCCGCACGCCCCGGGCCGAGAGCGAGCGCACCATCTCGCCCAGGGATGCGTTTTTGCCGCCGACCTGAGAGATATCCGTCAGTCCGATCGAATTGAACCAGACCACTTCGCGACCACGCATGACTCCTCCTGACGTTGTGGGACGCTGACTCCTGCAGCCGCAACCTACTGCTCTCCACTGGCCGCGGCTAGGAGTCCGACGACGCCCCATCGGCTAGCGTCGGAGGATGACGATGACCCCGTTGCTCTCCCTGCGTCCAGTCCGCAACACCGATTGCGCCCAATTGATAGCGCTCAACAGCGCCGCGGTGCCCGCGGTCAACAACCTCACCCCCGACGACCTGGCGGCGCTGATCGCCGCGAGCCATAGCGCCATCGCCGTCGTGGCGGACACCGAGCCGGCTACCGTTCTCGGCTTCGCAATCCTGTTCGCGGCCGGCGCGGCCTATGCCAGCGAGAACTACCGGTATTTCTCCGGTCGCTCCGACTCCTTTCTCTACGTGGACCGCATCGTCGTGGCGGCCGGCCACCGCGGCAGGGGGCTCGGTGCCCGGCTCTATTCGGCGGTTTTCGACGCGGCACGCGCCCTGCCCGCCGACGTGGTGTTCTGCGAGGTCAACCTGCGGCCGGCCAACCCGGAATCGCTGGCGTTCCACAACCGGCTGGGCTTTACCGAGATCGGGCAGCAGAGCACCAAGAACGACGCCGTCGTCGTCTCCTTGTTGAGCGCACCGGTTTCGGAAGTTCGTTCGGCACCGGGGCGGTAGCGGGTCCGGCTACGCTGAACCACATGAACCACGCCAGCGCCGGCACCGGCATCGACCTCACGCCGGCCGTCGACGGCTGGGTCGGCGCTCAGCGCTGGTTTGCCGGCAAGGCGCACAGCCCGGTTCTGCGGAGCATCGGCCAGTGGGCCCTTCCGACGGACGAGGAAGGGGTACGCATCGCCTGCCATCTGGTGCTCGACACGGCCAGCAGATTCTCCACGCTCTACCAGCTGCCCGTGACCGAGCGCACGCAGCCGTTGCCGGACTCGTCGGCTCTCATCGAGCGGACGCTCGGACACGACGGACTCCCCCGCTACCTCTACGACGCCCCGCACGATTCCGCCTACGCCGCGGCGCTGCACGGGTCTATCGTCACCGGCGCGTCGACGCCGTCCGATGACCCGGCCGGCGCCGCCGCGCAAGGCGAGCTGCTGCGGGTGCGCCAGGCGCCGGGCGACGAGCCCGTCGACCTGAGCCGGTACACAGTTACGGCCAGCCGGGTGCTGAATGGCGAACAGTCGAACACTTCGATCATCATCGACCTCGTCGACGAGACCGGGCGGCGCGGCCGCCCGGTGATCCTCAAGGTGTTCAGGGTGGTCGCCGCCGGTTCGAACCCGGATGTCTCGGTACAATCGGCCCTCGCGGGCGCCGGATCCAGGTTCGTTCCCCGGCCCATCGGCGCGGTGTCCGGCGAGTGGACGAGCCCGCTCTCACCCGCACGCCAGAGCGGCCACCTCGTGTTCGCCCAGGAGTTCCTGCCCGGGGTCGAAGACGCCTGGCGGGTGGCGTTGCACGCCGCCTCGACCGGCACCGACTTCAGCGCGCCCGCGCATGCCCTTGGCGTCGCGACCGCCGCCGTGCACCGGGATCTCGCCCGGGTGTTTCCCACCGTGGCGTCCACCGGCGACGTGGTCAACCAGTTGTGCCTGACGATGCGGGAACGATACCGGCTGGCCGCCCGCGAGGTGCCCGAGCTGGCCGCCCACAGTGCGGCGATCGAGGCGGTCTTCGCCAGAGCCCAGGCCGCCTTCTGGCCGCATCTGCAGCGCATCCACGGCGACTACCACCTCGGCCAAGTGCTTGATGTGCCCGGTCGCGGCTGGGTGCTGATCGATTTTGAGGGCGAGCCGCTGCGCCCGCTCGCCGAACGTTCGCTGCCGGACCTCCCGCTGCGCGATGTGGCCGGCATGCTCCGCTCGTTCGATTACGTGGGCGCGACCATCGCCATGCGGGACCCCGCAGCAGGGCCCGACGCGGTGGACTGGGCCAGCACGGCTCGGGCGGCCTTCCTGCGGGGCTACCAGGAGGAGGCCGGCAAGGCCCCACACGACAACGCCCTAGACAGCACGGCCCTGACCGGGCAGGAGCCCCTCCTGGCCGCGTTCGAACTCGACAAGGCCATCTACGAGAGCATCTACGAGAGCCGCAACCGGCCGTCCTGGCTACCGATTCCGCTGCGCGCCGTGCGGCGTCTGGCCCAGGATGCCCACGCCGCGCCGGGCCGCACCGCGGGCTGAGACCCGTCGAGTTGCCCCGCTGCGGACGAGTTGCCCCACCAGAGCGGGGCAGCTGGTCCGTACGAGGGCAACTCGCCGCGAGGGGTCGTCACGGCGCGGGCTAGGACCGCTTCTTCAGCTCCGGGAACTGGTCGTCGCGCCACTCGTCGGCCAGGCGCACATCGGCGGCCGCGGCCTCGTTCTCCCGGGCCCGCAACTCCACCCGGCGGATCTTGCCCGAGTTGCTCTTGGGCAGTTCGAAGAATTCCACCCGGCGCACCCGCATGTACGGCGGCAGGCCGTTGCGGGCGTGCCGCAGCACGGCCAGTGCCGTCTCGGCGTCCGGCGCCCAGCCGGCCGCCAGCGCCACGTAGGCCTTGGCGATGTTCAACCGGGTGTCGTCGGGAGCGGGCACGACGGCGGCCTCCATGACGGCGGGGTGCTCGATCAGAACGCTTTCCACCTCGAAAGGCGAGACCTTGTAGTCGGAGGACTTGAAGATGTCGTCGGTGCGGCCGATGAAGGTGAGGTAGCCGTTCTGATCCCGGTTGGCAACGTCGCCGGTGTGGAAATAGCCGTCGCGGATCACTTCGGCGCTCCGCCGGGCGTCGCCGTGATAGCCGGACATCAGGTTCACCGCGAGGGTGCCCAGGTCCAGGCAGATCTCACCCTCCTCGGTGAGTTCACCGGTGATCGGGTCTACGAGCACCACAGCCACGCCGGGCAGCGGCTGCCCCATGGAGCCTGCCAACAACTTCGACCCGGGCACATTGCCCACGATCGCGGTGGTCTCGGTCTGGCCGTAGCCGTCCCGGATGGTCAGGCCCCAGGCACGCTGGATCGCTCTGATCACCTCGGGGTTCAGCGGCTCCCCGGCCGAGAGGATCTCGCGCAGGCTCTCCGGCTTGGCACCGACATCCGCCTGGATCAGCATCCGCCACACCGTCGGCGGCGCGCAGAAGGTGCTGACGGCGGCGCGGTGCAGTTGGTGCGCCAGCGCGGCGGGGTTGAACCTCGAGTAGTTGTAGACGAATACGGTGGCTTCGGCGATCCACGGCGAGAAGAAGCAGCTCCAGGCGTGCTTGCCCCAGCCTGGCGAGCTGATGGCCAGGTGCACATCATCGGGACGAAGGCCCAGCCAGTACATGGTGGTCAGGTGACCGACCGGGTACGAGGTCTGGCTGTGCACCACCATCTTGGGCTTGCTCGTGGTGCCGGAGGTGAAGTAGATCAGCGACGGGTCGGTGGAGGCCACGGGGACGTCGACCTTGCCGGTGCCGGCCTGGTGGGACTCGGCGTAGCCGGTCCAGCCCGCAGTGGGCCGGCCGACGCAGATGCGGGTGAAGGCTCCTTCCACGCCCGCGAACTTGGCGGTGTCCTCGGCGTTGGCGATCACGTGCTGCACGCCGGCGCGCTCCACCCGGTCGGCCAGGTCATGGCTGCCGAGCACCGTGGAGGTGGGCAGGATGACCGCGCCCACCTTCATGATGGCCAGCATGGTCTCCCAGAGCTCCACCTGATTGCCGAGCATGAGCATGACGTGGTCGCCCTTGGCCACGCCCTGCTGGATGAGCCAGCAGGCGACCTGGTCGGAGCGGGTGGCCATCGCATCAAAGCTGACCGTGAGTTCGCGGCCGTCTTCCTCGACGATCCACAGCGCGGTCTTGTCGTTCCCGGTGGCGATCACGTCGAACCAGTCCGTCGCCCAGTTGAAGCTGTCGCCGACGTCCGGCCAGACGAAGGCGGCGGAGGCACCTGCGTGGTCGCTCCGCAGCTCGAGGAGCCGGTCGCGGGCGCGGCGGAAGTTGGTCGTGCTCGGGCGTTCAGTCATGCTTCCATCTTCCTCACCCTCGGATGCCTCCAACGGCATGGATGCCTCACCGGCTGGGAATATGTGCAGCGAGGGTGTTCGGCGGGCGTGAAGCGGGCCAGACTGCGGGCATGGCAGTCGCAGCAGCCGTTTCTCCCATGCTCGCCCGGGCCGTCGACACGGTTCCGGAGCAAGACAGCGTGCCCGGGGGCCTCTGCTACGAGCCCAAGTGGGACGGCTTCCGCAGCATCGTCTCCTTCGACGGACAGGTCAGCACCATCGCCAGCCGCGGCTCCAAGATGCTCACCAGGTATTTTCCCGAGCTCACCTTCGCGTTCGAGAATCTGCTGCCTGAGCCGTGCGTGCTCGACGGCGAGATCGTGCTGCGCACGGGCGTCCCCGGCTCCGAACACCTCTCCTGGGAGATGCTGTCACAGCGAATCCACCCGGCGGCCACCCGGGTGCGCCGGCTCGCCGACGAGACCCCGGCCACCTTCGTCGCCTTCGACCTGCTCTCCCGCGGCGGCCGGAGCCTGCTGGACACCCCGTTCGCCGAACGCCGCGCTGCCCTCGAAGACCTGGTCGGCGCCCTCGGTGACCCCATCCACCTCACCCGCACCACTCGGGACGTCGCCCTTGCCCGCCGCTGGCTGGTCGAGTTCGAGGGCGCCGGCCTGGACGGCATCGTCGCCAAACCGCTGGCGGCCGTGTACGCCCCGGGCAAACGCTCGATGTTCAAGGTGAAACACCACAGGTCGGCGGATGTCGTGCTGCTGGGCTACCGCACGCACGTGAGCGGCACCGGGGTGGGATCGTTGTTGCTCGGCCTGTACGACGACGCCGGTGAATTGCGCAGCGTCGGCGGTGCATCCGCGTTCAGCGACGCCCGGCGGCTGCGGCTGGTCGACGAGCTGGAACCGTTGGTGCTGCACGACGATGATGGCGCCGTGGTCACCGGCCAGACCGAGCGCAACCGGTTCTCGGCGAACAAAGACACCTCGTTCGTGCGGCTGCGGCCCAGCCGGGTGCTCGAGGTGCGGTACGACCACATGGAGGGCGAGCGGTTTCGGCACACCGTGCAGTTCGAGCGCTGGCGCCCGGACCGGGACGCCCGATCATGCACCTTCGACCAGCTGGAGCGGCCGATAGCGTACGACCTCGGCGGCGTGTTGGACTGACCGGCCAGGCGGATGACGGGGTGTGACGTAACCTCGGGTCGTATTCCACCGGGCCGCCCTCGGTATGCCTAGGGTTGCATCACCTCGAGCGAAACGTGCTGGAACGATCGAAGCGGCAGCACCTGTGCCGCTGCTCTGCCGTGCCTGAACGCCGCCTCGAGGAGACCGCTGCCGACCACGATAGGACCTCCGATGACCGACACCGCACTCAGTACCCCCGTATCTGCCGCCGCACCAGACACCGGCGCACCAGACACCCGCGCATTCGATGACCGCTGGGCGGGTGTGCCGGCTCCCACCACGCGGGAAGGCTGGCTCGAGCGCGCCAGGGAGGTGTCCGACATCCTCATCGTCGACGCCGTCGACCGGGACAGGGCCAACCTGGCTCCGCAGGCCGAGGTGCGCCTGCTCAAGGCCGCCGGCCTGGTCACCCTGCTCGGCCCCCTCGCCCACGGCGGTGGCGGGCAGAGCTGGGAGACCGCGTACCAGGTCATCCGCGTCGTCGCCCGCGGCGACGGTTCGATCGGGCAACTGCTCGGCTACCACTACCTGTGGGCCTGGGCGGCCCGCCTGGTGGCCACTGACGAGCAGATCCTCGCCGTCGAGGAGCTCTACACCGCCAACAACTTCCTCTTCGGTGGTGCGGTGAACCCGCGCGACTCCGACCTCACCGTGACCGAGGACGGCGACGAGCTGGTCTTCAGCGGCCGGAAGTCGTTCTCCACCGGCGGCCAGGTGGCCGACCTCACCGTGCTCGAGGGGGTGCTGGCCGGCACCGACACCCACATCTTCGCCATCGTGCCCACCGACCAGCCCGGCATCGTGTTCGGCGACGACTGGGACAACCTCGGCCAGCGCCTCACCGAGTCCGGCTCCGTCGAGATCCGCGATGTGCGGGTGCCCTGGGCCGCCGCGGCCGGGTTCGTGGAGAAAATCTTCCAGCCGCTGATCTACAACACCCTCAACGTGCCGGCCATCCAGCTGGTCTTCACGAACTTCTACCTGGGCATCACCCAGGGCGCCATCGAGACGGCGTCGGCGTACACCCGCACGTCGACCCGGGCCTGGCCGTACGGCGGCGATAACAAGGAGCGCGCCACCGACGAATGGTACCTGCTCGAGGGCTACGGGCAGCTGCAGTCCAAGCTCTGGGCCGACGAGGCCATCGCCGACAGGGCCGGCGCCGAGATCAGCCAGGTTCTGCACGCGCCCCGGGAGGAACTCACCGAACGGCGCCGGGGCGAGATCGCTGTGCTCATCGCCGCCGCCAAGCTGCGGGCCATCGAGGACGGCCTGGAGACCACGAGCAAGATCTACGAGCTCACCGGTGCCCGCGCGTCGGCCAACTCGGTGGGCCTGGACATCTTCTGGCGCAACCTGCGCACGCACAGCCTGCACGACCCCGCCGCGTACAAGAAGCGCGAGGTGGGCCAGTACGTGCTGCTGAACGAGGTGCCCGAGCCCAGCTGGTACACCTAACCGGCGCTCCCGCCACCTGCCGCCCGGTGAGTCGCGGACATCCGGCCTTCGTTTCGATGCTGAAGGCGGGAAGTCCGTACCTCACCGTGTGCGCAGGTCAGTCTTTGCGGCCGGCGAGGAAGTAGGCGATGGGGCCGGCGTAGTTGATCGCGATTACGGCCGCCCAGACCCCCTTCGGCCCGTTGACCTTCTTCGCCGGCCGGTGCGCCAGGTCGCTCCAGGCGAGACCCGCGAGCACCAGCTGCACGATGGCCCCGGCCACGACGCCGAACTTCTGGCCGCCGTTCATCTCGCTCCACTTCCGTGATGCCATGGTTCTCTCCCATCGTCGTCGCGCAGGCGCCGGAACCGGCGGCGCGCGGTAGTCGCATCATGCCACCGGCACCGCGCTCGCGCGATGAGCGTCAGGCGCCGGCGAGCTGCGCGAACGCGGCCGGGTGAGCCGCTTTCCGCTGAACCAGCGAACCTGTCCGTCCGCTTATGCTGGTGTTCCCTTCTCGCGCGCGCGCAGACGCGGGCGCTCGCGTTAGAAAGTCACCATGATCGCCGAAATCCACACCCTGCCCCCGCTCGTATTCGGCGAACCGAGTGAATTCCGCGAGCTGATGGTGGCCCTGATCATGTCGGGGGCGAAGACCGGGTCGTCCAACCTGCGGGTGGCCTACGAGATGACCGGAGAGGCGCTGCCCACCGTGGGCACGCTCTACGCCCTCGTCGACTCCGGCAACACCCGGGTCGCCGTGATCGAGATCCTCGACGTCGTCGAGACCACGGTGTCAGAGGTCACCCTCGAACTGGCCCGTCGCGAATCTCCCACGCTTGAGCACTGGCGTACCGTACACCGCGACTACTGGCGAACGCTGGTTCCTGCCATCCGTCAGCACCTCGGCCAGCCCGAGTGGCAGCTGACGGATGCCGAACCCGTGATCAGCAAGGTCTTCCGCGTCATCTAGGCACTCAAGGGCGCGGTGACGGCAGGGTGGATGGCGAACGAGAACCCGTCGGGACTTTCGGTGCCAGGCTGGATCTCCGCGCGGACCTGAGGCATCGTACACGGCACCCTCAAGGTCTACCCCGGGGCGGCTGGGAGCGGCTGGGAGATGCTCGATGCGGCTCGGTGCGGCTCAACCCGCGCGACGGGCGGCGGCGGCGATCCCGGCGACGACGAGCAGGAGCCCGATGCCCACGATCGCGGTGAGCAGCCAGGTGACCAGGTCGAAGCTGCCCGGCACCAGCTCACGGGCCGCCATGAAGGCCGCGAGGGCGAGCATCAGTGCTCCCCAGAAGATGGTCGCGAAGAGCGGTCGGCGTCGGGGCAGCGGGTCTGCGGCTGCCGGCGGGGTCGACTCGAGTGGGGTGCCCTTCAGTGGCGTGCTGTTCAGTGGCGTGCTGGTGCGTGGGGTGGTGGTAGCTGGGATGCTGTTCAGTGGGATCGTCGGTTCGTTGTCGGGGCCGTCGGCTGGGCTGTTCTGGTCGGTCATGGTGTCTCCTAGCGTGGTGCGAGGGTGGCTGTCGGCTACCGCAGTGCCTGTTGGTTGATGGTGACCTGGCCGAAGAGCGTCCAGACCCGGACTGTCGTCACGCCTGTGCCTGCACCTTCGGCCACGATGCGGGAGTCGTTGAACAGCACCCCGCCGCGGTCAAGTTCTTGCTGGCCGGTGTAGTCGACCCCGCCAGCGAGGATGCTCGCGTCCACGGCCACGGTGCGGTTCTCGGGCAGCACCAACTCCACGTCGCCGAACGCGATCCAGACGTCGACGCTGTGGTCGGCGCTGGACGGCGCGTTGTCGACATCCGTCAGGTCGATGACGGGTGCGCCGGCGATCATCAGGAACCCGGTCGGGTTGTCTGTGTTGGAGCCGTCGGCACCGGAGTTACCGGCGTTGTAGCTGGTGGCGTTGTAGCGCCAGGTGGGATCGCCGAACGTGACCACGTCGGTTCCCGCGGGGATGAAGGCGGTCCAGGCCATCGAGACGGCCAGGACGATGCTGAAGAAGTTCAGCCAGCCGCCCTCCTTGCCGCGTACACCGGCCACCACGATACCCACGGCGATCACGGCGAGCGCGGCGGATGCCCCGACCAAGAAGGTGCTGTTGGACCAGGATCCGTCGGCCACGAAAGATGCCGCGACGGCGCCGACGCTGAGGGCGAGCCCGGCGACGACCGCGACGAAGCCGGCGCCCAACTGCTTGCGGCGACGCGAGGCCTGGTAGCGCCGCGGGTCGAAGGCGGCGGGAGTAGGAGCGGCGGGGACGGTCGGAGCAGAACCGTAGGGCGCCGATCCATAGGGCGCAGAGCCATTGGGCGCAGAGCCGTTGGGCTTACCCGTCAGATCGTCCCAGAGTGAGGCGCCGGTGGAGGCCGGCGGCTCCGGAACGGGCGGGACCGGCGGCACGAAAGTTGCGGTCGGGGCCGGCCGGGAGGTCGAGCCGGACTCGGACGGCGCGGACAGCGTCGGTGCGGACTCGGCAGGCGCGACCGGCTGGGACGCTGTCGCCGGCTGAGGGGTGGAGCCGGGCTGAGGGGTGGAGCCGGGCTGAGGAGCCGCGCCCTGCTGATACCCCCCGGCCCGAGGCCCGGCGGGGTAGCCGGATGGCTGGTTCCGCGAAGACGGCACCCGCCTGGCGATGTAGATCACCAGCACGATGATGCCCGCCGTCAGGCCGATGGCCCAGCTGGTGCGCAACAGCACCTCCAGCCAGCCGGGCATCCCCCAGACCTCTGGCGGTCCCTGCCACCAGATGCCCTGCATCCACGGGACGAACGTGAAGAACAGCAGCGCACCGACGACGATCATGGCCGGTTCGAAGATCTGCCGGGCGGCCTTCTCCACCAGGCTGCGGCCGGACTCGTCGGGCAGCAACGCCCAGCCCACCGCGTACAGGAAGAAGATCGGCCCGCCGAGGATGGCGATCACGACGGCTATGCCGCGCACGATCAGCGGGTCCAGTCCGGTGCGTGCCGCGATCGCACCGCACACGCCGGCGAGCCAACGCTCCTGGCCGCGCACGAAGCCGAGGCCGCGCACCCAGTCGAAGAACGCGGCCCCGCCGGGGGCCTTGGGCTGCCCGGAGGTGTTGGGGGCGCCGTACGGAGTAGTCGGCGGGTTGGAGGACGGTGTCTCGGTCATGACTCCATCTTGCTGCCGCGCCTGGCACCCGGCCATGGGGGAAGACCCTGATTGCACCCCGACGGAGCGACTCGGGGTGCGACCTGCACGGCCATGGGTGCTTGGATGGTGCTGTGACCCTCCTGCGTCCCACCGATCCCCGTTTCACCGGGCACCTCGTGCGGCCACGCCTGCGCATCGTGGCGGGCGTGTGCGCTGGGTTCGCCCGGCACTCCGGCCTGCCGGTCACCTTCGTGCGCACCGTCACGTTCGTGCTGGCCCTGTGCGGTGGGGCGGGCATGCTGCTCTACGGCTGGCTCTGGGCCACGACCCCCGACGAAACGGCGGATGGCGCTGGCGGCGACGGGCGCGGGGACCGGCTGCCCAAGGCCGCCCTCACCGGCTCCGGCCCGGCCCCACCCGGCCCGCGCACGGTGCCGGGCGACCTGCCCGCCGGCGCAGGGGCCGGCCCGGGAGCGGCGAGCGCAGCAGCGGCGGATGCCCCTGCCCGGGAGCCTCGTCGCGCGCCGGTGACCGAGATCCTCCTGGGGCTCGCGCTGGTCGGCACGGCCGGAGCGCTGATCGCCGACCGCCTCGGCGCCGACCTGCCTCTGGACGCCATCATCCCCGCGATCGTGGCGCTGGCAGGCACCGGGCTGGCCTGGCGCCAGTTCGCCGAGCTGCGCAGCGGCGCCGGTCCCCGCAGCTCTGGCATGCTGGTGCGCGCGCTCGGGGCGCTGGTGCTGGTGGCTCTGGGCATCCTGCTGTTCTTCGTCACCAGTGACAACCCCAACGTCTGGACCGTCGTCGTGGCGGCGCTGTCGGTGCTCGTCGGCGTGGCCGTGGTCGTCGCCCCGTGGGCGGTGCGGCTCACCCGCGATCTCTCCGACGAACGGGCGGCCAGGGAGCGGGAGGCCGGCCGGGCCGAGATGGCCGCGCACCTGCACGATTCGGTGCTGCAAACCCTCGCGCTCATCCAGCAGAAGGCCGGCCCGCACTCGGAGGCCGCCAGGCTCGCCCGCGCCCAGGAACGGGACTTGCGGGACTGGCTGTTCACCGGCGCCACGAACGGTCCCGTCGACCTGGCCGCCGAGCTCCGCGGCATAGCGACCACCGTCGAGCGTGATTTTGCGGTTCACGTGGATGTCGTCGCGGTCGGCTCCGTCGACCGCGAGGTGCCGGACGCCCTGCTCGCGGCCGCACGGGAAGCCATCCTCAACGCCGCCAGGCACGCCGGGGGCAGCGTCTCCGTCTACGTGGAGTCGTCGCCGAGGGCCATCGAGGTCAGCGTCACCGACCGCGGACCGGGCTTCTCCATCGGGGACATCCCGGCCGACCGGATGGGCGTGCGGGAGTCGATCCTGGCGCGCATGCAACGGGCCGGCGGCACAGCCTCCGTGCGCCCCGGCCCGGGTGGAACCGGCACCGAGATCCGGCTCTCCCTCCCCCTCGACAGCCAGGAAGACACCCCATGACCAAACCGACCTCCGGCACCCCCCGCGACCTCACCGTCGTGATCGTCGACGACCATTCGATCTTCAGGTCCGGGCTGCGCTCCGAGCTCGACCCCACGCTGCACGTGCTCGGCGAGGCCGCGACCGTCGACGAGGCAATCGCCGTGGTCGTCGCCACCCAGCCGCGGGTGGTGCTGCTGGACGTGCACCTGCCCGGTGGCACCGGGGGTGGCGGCGCCGAAGTGATCCACGCCGCCGCGCCGCTGGCCCCGTCGACCCTGTTCCTGGCCCTGAGCGTGTCGGACGCGGCGGACGACGTGGTCACCGTCATCCGTGCCGGTGCCCGCGGCTACATCACCAAGAGCGCGTCCGGCGCAGAGGTCTCGGATGCCGCCCGCCGGGTGGCCGGAGGCGACGCCGTCTTCTCGCCGCGCCTGGCCGGCTTCGTTCTCGACGCCTTCGGCGCTGTCGCCGGCGAGACCGCGGCGACCACCGACGAACTCGACAGGCTGTCGGCCAGGGAGCAGGAGGTGATGCGTCTGATTGCCCGCGGCTACGCCTACAAGGAGGTGGCCAGCGCGCTGTTCATCTCCCCCAAGACCGTGGAGACCCACGTGTCGGCGGTGCTGCGCAAACTGCAGCTGTCCAGCCGGCACGAGCTCACCGCCTGGGCGACGGCGCGCAAACTGCTCTGAGCCGGCCCCGGTTCTAGGCGGTGCCGAACCGCTCCACGAACGCCTTCATGATGGTGGCCGGCTCGGTCACCGAGGAGGCGTCGATGGCGGCCATCACCTCATCGTAAGCATCCGGTGCGAAGTAACCGTTGTCGTGGTACACCCGCAGCCGGGTGAGGATGCCGGCCTGTGTGAGCTCGGGGTGGAACTGCGTGGCGTAGACGTTCCGGCCGATCCTGAACGCCTGAACCGGGCAGTCCTCCCCGGTGGCCAGCAGCACGGCACCCGTCGGCAGCACCGTGCAGGCCTCCTTGTGCCCCACGAAGGCCTCGAAGGTGTCCGTGACCCGGCCGAACAGCTGGTCGACCACGCCCTCCGTGGTGAGGCTCACCACGATGGGACCGGCCACCTCCGACCAGGTGTCGTCGACGACGCCGTCGAGGTAGCTGGTGAGCAGGCCGATGCCGTAGCAGGCGCCGAGGAACGGGAAGTCCTGTGCCACCACGTCGTCGAGCAGGCCGGCCAGTTCGCGCTCGACGCGGTGCTGCACCGCTGACTTGGTCTCGTCGGGGTCGCTCGCGTTGAACGGGCTGCCGCCCACGATCACGCCGGAGTAGTCGCCGAGGGCGATCGGCGGCATCGGTGCGGCCTCGAGGCGCACCCTGTGCAGCTGCCCGGGCATCAGCCCGCCGGCCGCCAGGAACCCCGCGTATTCGTCGTCGGCGGCTTCATCCTCGGAACGGGTCGCCAGCAGCAGAAAGGGCTTCACCGCCCCATGTTATCGAGGATGGGGCCCTGGGCACCGGATGTGACGGCTCCCTTCTGGCAGCGGCCGGGCACGCTGTAGATTTGATTCGATGAACACTGCAGCCGAGCCAAGCTCCATTGCCACGCCCTACGAAGACCTGCTGCGCCTGGTTCTGGAAACCGGGGCGACCAAGGCCGACCGCACCGGCACCGGCACGCTCAGCGTGTTCGGCGCCCAGCTGCGCTTCGACCTCAGCAAGGGTTTCCCGCTGATCACCACCAAGAAGGTGCATTTTCCGTCGCTGGCCTATGAACTGCTCTGGTTCCTGCGCGGCGAGAGCAATGTGGGTTGGCTTCAGGAGCACGGCGTGCGTATCTGGAATGAGTGGGCCGACGAACAGGGTGAGCTCGGCCCGGTCTACGGCGTGCAGTGGCGGTCCTGGCCCACCCCGGCGGGAGGGCACATCGACCAGATCGCCCAGGTCATCGAGACCCTCAAGACCGACCCGGACTCGCGGCGCATCATCGTGTCGGCCTGGAACGTCGCCGACATCCCCGAGATGGCGCTGGCCCCGTGCCACGCGCTGTTCCAGTTCTACGTGGCCGACGGCAAGCTCTCCTGCCAGCTCTACCAGCGCAGCGCCGACCTGTTCCTCGGCGTGCCGTTCAATATCGCCAGCTACGCGCTGCTCACCCACCTCGTCGCCGCGCAGACCGGCCTCGAGGTGGGCGACTTCATCTGGACCGGCGGCGACTGCCACATCTACTCCAACCATCTCGAGCAGGTCACCGAACAGCTCAGCCGCGCCCCGTACCCGGCTCCCCAGCTGAAGATCACCACCCAGCGCGACAGCATCTTCGACTACGAGTTCGAGGACCTCGAGGTCGTGGACTACGTGCACCACCCCGCGATCAAGGCCCCCGTTGCCGTCTGAGGCTCGGTCGGCGGCGGATGCACCGGATGCGCCTGCACCGGATGCGCCTGCCGCGCCGATCGGCCTGATCTGGGCTCAAGCGGTCAACGGGGTCATCGGCGACGCCGGCACCATCCCGTGGCGGCTCCCGGAAGACCTTGCACACTTCAAGGAACTCACTCTGGACGGCGCCGTCGTCATGGGCCGCCGCACCTGGGACTCGCTTCCGGAGCGGTTTCGTCCCCTGGCCGGCCGGCACAATGTCGTCATCACCCGCCAGCCGGACTGGGCCGCCGAGGGCGCCACGGTGGTGCACTCCCTGACCGACGCGCTGGCCGCCGCGGCTCCCGCTCCGGTCTGGGTGATCGGCGGGGGCGAGATCTACCGTCAGGCGCTGGATCTGGCCGACCACCTCGAGGTGACCGAGGTCGACCTCGATGCACCCGGCGACACCGTCGCCCCCACCCCCGGTGCGGCGTTCGCCCAGACCGCGGCCGGCGAGTGGCTCACCTCTCGCACCGACCTGCGCTACCGTTTCCTCCGCTACGAGCGCGTCACGGCCTGAAGACGAGCATCCGCTCTACCGGGGCGCCCGGCGCGGCAGGGCCGGCTGCGTGCGGAACTGCCCGTTCGGCTGGCCGAAGTTGTAGCAGTGCCGTCAGCTCACGAAAGCGGCTAAACGGTTGCTTCGGAGCTGCCGAAGCAGCCACACGGGCACTTTCGCGAGCTTCACGGCGCGCGGATGCCCCTACGGGTCGTCGCGGGCACGGCTGGGCTGCACCCGGGGCGGCTCGCCGGGCATCTTGGGGTACTCAGGCGGGAACGGCAGCTCGCCCAGGCCGGCGGCCAGATCGCGTTCCCACCAGTCGAGCAGCGTGTCGATACGGCCCGGTTTAGCGTGCATCGTGGACCACGGATCGCCGGTCGTGGCCAGCCGCTCTGGCACGGTCAGGATGGTGAACGTCGTGGGGTCGGACGTCTCGAGTTCGTCCCAGCCGATCGGACACGACACCGGGGCGTGCGCCAGCGCCCGTGGACTGTAGGCGCCGGCCATGGTGCGGTCCCGGTTCGCCTGGTTGAAGTCCACGAAGATGCGGGCTCCGCGCTCCTCCTTCCACCAGGCAGTGGTGACGGCTTTCGGCATCCGCCGTTCGACCTCACGGGCGGCCGCGATCACCGCGTGCCGCACCACCTGGAACTCGCGGGTCGGCTCGATGGGGGCGAAGACGTGCAGGCCGCGGTTGCCGGAGGTCTTGACGAACGCGGTGAGGCCCGCCTCGGCGAGCACCGCGCGCAGTTCGATGGCCACCGGGATCGCGTCGTCGAAGTCGGTGCCTGGCTGCGGGTCGAGGTCGATGCGCAGCTGGTCGGGATTGTCGGTGTTGCCCGCCCGGGACGGCCAGGGGTGAAAGACCACGGTGTTCATCTGCGCGGCCCAGACCGCACCGGCCGGTTCGTCGATCACGAGCTGCGGATGCGTGCGCCCGCTCGGGTAGACCACCGGCACCGCCCGCATGAACTCCGGGGCGCCCCTGGGCGGGTTCTTCGAGAAGAACTGTTCGCCGTCGATGCCGCCCGGAAACCGTTGCAGGGACACCGGGCGCTCACCGTTCGCCGCGACGAAGGGCTCCCCCACGGCCACGAGATACTCGGCCAGGTCGAGCTTGGTGATGCCCAGCTCCGGCCAGAGCACCCGGCTCGGGCTCGAGATGCGCATGACCCGGTCGCCGTGGGGCCCGGCTACGGTCAACTCCGTCGATTCGCTCGCCATCCCCCCAACCTAATCCCCTTCCGCGAACTGTGAGTTAAGCACCGTGTTTTCGTGATTTTGGGTGCTTTTCTCACGGTTCGCGGATGGGGTGGGACGGGGGGTGCGCGGGCAGGGGCGGTGTCGGTGGTAGGTGAGACGATCTCAGGTATGAGCATCACTGTTGAGGCACCAACGCCGGCTCCGGACGATGACGACCACTCTCCGACGCCCAGCCTGGACGAACAGGTCCAGGCCGATCTGATCCGCTACACCGAACTCATCGCGGCCCAGGACCGCCTGATCGCCAGGGCCCAGGCCCGCCGCATCGAACATCTCGTGGACATGCAGGACTGGAGCGAACAGCCCCAGGTCGCGTCCCGGCTGCACGGCAACCCGGAGAACATCCGCCTCGCCGACCACAACGCGGCCACGATGACGGCGGACCAGGCCCGCGCGGCCGCGCACAACCGGTGGGACGACCACGACGTCGCCCGGCGGACCATCGTGAGCGAAACCGCGTGCCTGACCCGGGTGGCCGAACGCACCATCGACCGGCAACTCGACGAGGCCCGGAACCTCTGCGGCTTCGCCCCGGCCACGTTCGAGGCCTTCGCGGCCGGACAGATCAGCTACCGGCACGCCACCACCCTGCTCGACCAACTGCGCTCACTCCCCACGGACCACCAAGCCGGGTTTGAAGAACGGATACTCCCGGAGGCCAAGCGACTCCCGGTGGGCCGGTTCCGCGACAAAGCCCGCCGGCTCCGCGAGCGGCTGCACCCGGAGTCCATCGTGACCCGCACCACCAACGCCCTCGCCGAGAGGCACACCCGGTGGGAGGCAGCCCCGGACGGGATGGGCTGGTTGCACTGGTACGGCACCGCCCACGACACCAAAGCCGCCTACACCCGGATCAACACCATGGCGGCGAAACTGAAAAAACTCGGCGACCCGTCGTCCGAGTCGGCACCGGAAGCAGGCAACTCGGATGTGCATGAGGAACAGAACAAGCGCACCCTCGATCAACTCCGCGCCGACATCACCCGGGCACTCCTGCTGGACGGCATCACCCCCGACGGGATGGGCGCCGGGATCCGCGGCACGGTCATGATCACCGTGCCCGTGCTCACCCTGCTCGGCCTGGACGAGGAACCCGCCGCCCTCGAGGGCTACGGCCCCATCTCCCCCGAGATGGCCCGACAGATCGCCGGACACGCCCCCAGCTTCACCCGACTACTCACCCACCCCGAAACCGGAGTCGTGCTCTCCCTGGGCAAAACCCAACACAAGAACACCACAGCCATGAAGAAGTGGCTGAGGGTGCGCGACGAAACCTGCCGATTCCCCGGCTGCTCCCGGCCCGCGGTCACCAGCGACATCGACCACACCCACGACTGGGCCGACGGCGGCACGACCGACTGCGACAACCTCGCCCATCTCTGCGAACCCCACCACCGACTCAAACACCTCACCCACTGGCGCGTCACTCAACAACCCGGCGGGATCCTGCTCTGGACCTCCCCAGGCAAACGCAGCTACCGCACCGACCCCGCCAACCCCATGGGACCACCCCGGCCACACGCCCCGGTGGTGGGTCCGAAAAGCCGGAAACGACCCCCGGAGGATAGCTACCTGATGCCTCCCCGGCACAGGTCGACGCGGACACCGACACCACCGGTCCCCGACGACCCGCCGTTCTAGTGACGTTCGGGGAGGCGGCTGTCGGGAGCGCTGAGGTGAGCTGACAGGCACACAATCGCGGTGATGACCTTCGGCACGGCCACTCGTCGGCCGCCTTCATCGAACGGTCATTCGGCAGGCCTAAAGTCCCGGGTCACCGGAGGGGCCGGGGTGTACTGTCAAAACAGCCCCGATAGATACCCACCGGGGTATCTGCTCGGCTGGCCGTGAGACCGTCCGGGCCAACGGAAGGCATCCCATGAAAATCGTCGTCGTTGGAGGCGTCGCTGCCGGCGCGTCCGTCGCCGCCCGGGCCCGTCGACTGGACGAGTTCGCGGACATCATCGTTCTCGAACGCGGCCACCACGTATCCTTCGCCAACTGCGGACTGCCCTACCACGTGGGTGAGGTGATCGCGGATCGAAGCCGCCTGCTGCTACAGACCCCGGAGAGCCTGCGCGAATCGCTTGATATCGACGTGCGCATCGGCCACGAGGTGACGGGCATCGACCGCGCCGCGCAGACCATCACCGTGCGCGAGGTCGACACCAATCGTGAGTACACCGAAAGCTACGACGCCCTCGCCCTGTGCCCGGGCGCCGAAGCCCTGCGCCCGCCGCTGCCCGGCATCAACCTGCCCGGCGTACACGTGCTCCGCCGCCTCGGCGACATGGATGCCATCAAGGGCCAGCTGGACGCCGCCCTGGCCCAGGCGGTGTCCGGAGTCCGCGGCCCCGTGCGCACCGTGGTCATCGGCGCGGGCTACATCGGCCTGGAAATGGCCGAGAACCTGGGGCGCCGCGGTGCCGCCGTGGACGTCGTCGAGATGAGCGACCAGATCCTGCCGCCGCTCGACCACGAGCTCTCGGTGCCGGTGGAGCATCACCTGCGCAGCCGGGGCATCAACCTGCACCTCTCCACGGCCGCCGCCGCATTCACCGCCCGTCCGGACGGGACTCTCGACGTGGAGTTGACCGACTCCACGGTGCTTCCGGCCGACCTGGTCATCCTCTCCGCCGGCGTGCGGCCGAACACCGCCCTCGCGGCGGCCGCCGGGCTGGCTATCGGCGCCCGCGGCGGCATCACGGTGGACACCCACATGCGAACCTCCGACCCGCACATCTGGGCTGCCGGCGACTCCGTCGAGACCCCGCACACTGTTTTGCCCGGCCAGTGGCTCGCTCCCCTGGCCGGACCCGCCAACCGGCAGGCCCGGGTGGCCGCCGAGAACATCTCCGGTCGCACCACCGAGTACCGTTCCACCCAGGGCACCTCCATCGTCAAGGTGTTCGACATGGTGGCCGGCGGCACCGGCGCCACCGAACGCCAGCTCCTGGCTGCGAACCTGCCGTACCGCGCGGTGCACGTGCACCCGTCC
This sequence comes from Cryobacterium sp. SO1, assembly GCF_004210215.2. NCBI lineage: Bacteria > Bacillati > Actinomycetota > Actinomycetes > Micrococcales > Microbacteriaceae > Cryobacterium > Cryobacterium sp. SO1. The sequence goes on along the minus strand of NZ_CP067394.1, from coordinate 1,588,919 downwards.
GGGCACGCCGGCTACTACCCCGGCACCGCGATGATGCAACTCAAGGTGCTCTTCTCCCCCGACACCGGGCGCGTCCTCGGCGCCCAGGCCGCCGGATTCGACGGTGTTGACAAACGCCTCGACGTGCTCGCCACCGCACTCCGCGCCGGCCAGACCGTCTACGACCTCGAGGAGCTCGAGCTTGCCTACGCCCCACCGTTCGGCTCGGCCAAGGACCCGGTGAACATGGCCGGCTTCGTGGCGAGCAACGTGCTGCGCGGCGACCTCACCCTCTGGTACGCCCAGGACTACCCGGACGCCACCGCCGGCGCGCGCCTGATCGACGTGCGCACCCCGGAGGAGTTCTCGATCTGGCACCTGCCGGGTGCCGAGAATGTGCCGCTGGGCAGCATCCGTACGGCGAGCTCGGGCTGGGACCACACCGTGCCGCTGCGGCTCTACTGCGCGGTCGGTTTCCGCAGCTATCTCGCCCATCGCGCGCTCGTGCAGCGGGGGTTCACGGATGTCGCCACCCTGTCGGGCGGTTCGGACACGTTCCGCTCCTGGCACGAGGTTGAGCCGGAGAACGACGAACCGCCGCAGCCGATGACCGCGTACGCCGAAGCCGCCCCGTTCCAGGCCTCGGCTGCAGCGAGCACCGCCCTCGCCCAGGGCTCCGGCGTGAAGGTAGACCTGGACTGCTCCGGCCTCGCCTGCCCCGGCCCGATCATGAAACTCTCCGAGAAGATGAAGGCCCTCACCCCCGGCGACGAGGTCGTTGTTCACGTGTCCGACCCCGGCTTCGCCAGCGACGCCCCGGCCTGGGCGAGGCGCAACGGCCATCAGCTGGTGGCCATCCAGCCCGAGGGTCCCGGCTATGTGGCCACCATGCGCAAGGGCGGCGCCGTCGCCCCGGCCGCCTCCGGCGCGAACGCCGCACCGGCCGGCCCGGGCAAGACCTCCTTCGTGGTGTTCTCCGGCGACCTCGACAAGGTTCTCGCGGCATTCATCATCGCCAACGGCGCCCTGGCCATGGGCGAAGAGGTGTCGATGTTCTTCACCTTCTGGGGGCTGAACTCACTGCGCCGCACCGACGCCCCCAAGCGGGACCGCAAACTGATGGACAAGATGTTCGCCACGATGATGCCCTCGGGCGCCGGCAGCCTCCCGCTCTCTCAGATGAACATGCTCGGTGCCGGTGCCGCGATGATCAAAAAGGTCATGAGAGACAACAAGGTAGCGCCACTGCCCGAGTTGATTGCATCCGCTCAGGCCGGCGGTGCACGCCTGATCGCGTGCACCATGACTATGGACCTGCTCGGCATAGCCGAACCGGACCTGATGCCCGGCGTCGAGCTTGGTGGCGTCGCGACGTTCCTCGGCGAGGCCTCGGAATCGACCACAACCCTCTTCATCTGATTCACGAACCGTGAGCTAAGCCCCGAAAAACTCCGATTCTCGGGGCTTTTCTCACAGTTCGCGGAACCTATACTGTGTCGCTGGAGGCGGCCTGCGGGGGCGCGGTCGCTGAAGCGTTCGCAGGGGCGCCCGCGATGTTGAGCATCCAGGCCACCCCGAATCTGTCGACACACATGCCGAAGCTGTCACCCCACGGCGCGGCCTCGAGCGGCATCGTCACCGAACCGCCGTCGACGAGCCGGTCCCAGTAGCCCCGCATTTCGGCGGCGTCGTCGCTCTCGCCACTGAGCGACACCGAGAAGTTGTTGCCGGGCGTGTACTCCATGGCATTAGGGGTGTCGGCCGCCATCAGGGACAGGCCGTTCGGAGTGGTGAGCGCGGCGTGCATGGTCTTGTCCTGCTCGCTCGGGTCCTCGCTGGCCTGGAACTCCGCGAAGGTACTGCGCGTCAATTCGCCGCCGAAGATCGAGTGGTAGAACTCCATCGCCTCCTTGGCGTTGTCGCGAAAACCGAGATAGGGGTTGAGTTTCGTGCTCATGATGACTCTCCTCGCTGAATGGTTCTCTGCGAATGGTTCTCTGCGAATGGTTATTTCTGAGGTGTGCGTCTGCCTTCGCTGCCGATTATCGACCGGCCCGCGCAGATACGCGAGGTGCTCCCGCGGATCAACACCCCTCCGACACGCACGACTGCACCGCCGGCACCAGATGGGCGGGCACGGGTCGCGAGATCAGGTATCCCTGCGCGGTGTCGCAGCCCATCGCTCTCAGAAGATGCAATTGACCGGCCCGCTCCACCCCTTCCGCGGTCACCCGCAGTCCCAATGCGTGGGCCGTGTCGATGACTCCGCCCACCAGGAGCGCATCCTGAGGCGAGTTCTCGATCGTGTCGATGAAAGTCTTGTCGATCTTCACCGTGGTCAGCGGGAGGTCGCGCAACATGGCCAGGGACGAGTACCCGGTTCCGTAGTCATCGAGCGCGATGCTCAGGCCCGCGTCCCGCAACGCCTGCAGCTGGCCGATCGCCCGCGGCAGGTCGGTGATCTCGGACCCCTCGGTGATCTCCACCTGCAACAGCCCGGGGGGCACCCGATGGGTGGCGAGCGCGGCGAGAACCTGGGGAACCACGGTACGAGCGGCGAGCTGCAGCGGCGACACATTGATCGCGATGCTGCGCGGCTCACCGGCATCCAGCCAGCGGCGCGCCTGCGCACACGCCTGGTCGATCACCCACTCACCGATGCGGTGGATGTCGCCGGACAGTTCGAAGATCGGAATGAACTCCGCCGGTGACACCTCGCCCAGCACCTTGTCGTGCCAGCGCAGCAACGCCTCGACGGCGGTGCACTCCCCCGTGACCAGGTTCAACTGCGGTTGGTAGTTGAGCGCGAAGGTCTCCGATTCAAATGCCGCCGCCAGCCGGCGCCGGATCAGCGCGTTGCGGGTGATCGGCGCGGCCCCCTTCCCGTCGAGCCGGGCCACCTGGCGTTTGCCGGATTTCTTGGCTTTGATCATGGCTCCGTCGGCGTGCCTGAGCAGCGCGTCGAGTTGGCTGAGCTCCAGTTCGTCGACCACATCGACGGCCATCGAGACGCCCACCGACGCCGACAGGTGCAGAGAATGGCCGTCGCTGGCAAACGGAGCGGCGGCGTGAAGCACCACCCGGTTTGCAACGTCCAGAGCCTGCGCCTCGGTGACGTTCACGAGTAGCGCCGCGAATTCATCGCCGCCGAGCCGGGCCAGAACATCCGCTGGACGCATCAGGCCCCGCAGCCTGTCGGCAAAACCGACCAGAACCTCGTCCCCGGCACGGTGGCCGAAGGTGTCGTTCACGGCCTTGAACCCGTCCAGGTCGATGAACAGCACAGCCACGCCGGCCAGGTCAGCCGCGGTGAAGGTCGAACCCCGCTCCTCGAGCTGCCGCCGGTTGGCGAGGCCCGTCAGGGAATCGTGCAGGGCGGCGTACCGGAAGTCGGCGGACAGCCGCTCGAACAGCTGAGAAACCGAGACAACCCCCGGTCCCGAATCGGTGAGTACCAGCACATCGCGGTAGCGGGATTCCTCCGGCAGGGTGAGGATGCGCTGCGCGGCGTGACCGAGCTCCAGGTGTCCCGGCAGCGAGAACGAGTTTGCCGACATCATCTGCGCGGCCGTTGATCGCACGTGCAGCCCGCGCCCGTAACCGAGTCGCCCGGTGAGCGTGTATTCCACGTGCTCACGAGACAGGAGCGCGAAGCGGTTGCCGTCGTGCACCACAATGGACCGCAGCCCACGTTCGGCCCGGAAGGTGCGATCGATGTCGGCCAGCGGGGTGTCGGCCGGCACCAGACGGGCCGGCGAGGCCAGTTCGCCCAGGCTGACGGGCCGGACAGCCCGCAGTTCCCGGTTCACCGTCTTCGTTACTTTGCTCATACAGAATGACTACCGGAGCCTGGGGGCGTGACCAAACCCGCTCGCCGCTGTTTGCCTCGCGTTAAGGTGCCGGGTACCCCCAGAACGGCCGTCAAGCCGTTCCGCGAGCGTGCTGTTTCATCTCCAGCGTCCCCGGTGCGGGCGGAGTCTTCGCTGAGCACCACAGCTGCGGGGCCGGCGCGCGGGTTGGACTACGCTGACGGTCAACCGCCCCGCCGTCGAAGGACACCCATGGACCACGTCGCTACCATCGTCGCCGATATCCACGCCACCAAGCCGGAGGCCCTCGGCATCATCGCCGCGGCCCTGGATGCGTCGGTGCAGGGCGCCCACACCGCCTCGGCTTGTGTCCCACTGCCGCACGGTGGCCGGGTCGAGGTTGACATCCCCAAATTCGGGGAGGCCCCACCCCTGGCCATCGACGTTCACGATCCACGCGGCGAGGCCGAGGCCCGCTCGTCGGCGCAGTCGTTGCTCGAGCTGCTCTCCGGCGCCACGGCGTGGCCTCTGCATCACCTGCACGACTGAGCGGACGATGACCGCGCATCCGCTCAGACGGCCAGATTCTATGCGTACGCACGAGATTTTCCCGTAGCGTGGGAGGATGAGCAATCTGCCCCCCAGCACCCTACGACCCAGCTACGTAGAGCCCGGCAAGGACTTCGATCGCGATACGAACTACATCGAAGACCGCATCACCCGTGACGGCCGGGACGGCTGGCCAGTGGAACCCGGTCGCTACCGGCTGGTGGCCGCGTGTGCCTGCCCCTGGGCGAACCGCACCGCCATCGTGCGCCGGCTACTCGGCCTGGAGCGGGTCATCTCCCTCGGCTTGCCCGGCCCCACTCACGACAAGAACAGCTGGACTTTCGACCTCGACCCGAACGGGGTCGACCCGGTGCTGGGCATCGAACGCATCCAAGACGCGTACTTCGCCCGGTTCCCGGACTACCCGCGCGGCATCCGGCGATCGTGGATGTGCCCACCGGCAAGCTCGTGACCAACAACTATCCCCAGATCACCTTGGACTTCGAGACCGAATGGGTGGACTACCACCGACCCGGCGCCCCCGACCTATACCCGGTGGCGCTGCGCGCGGAGATCGACGAGGTCGCCGACCTGACCTTCCACAACGTCGGGCGAGCCAACCGCCGTCGACCGGCAGGGTGATGCCGTTGATGTAGTCGGAGGCGCTGCTGGAACGGAACACGGCGGCGCCGCCCAGGCAGGCCGCGAGTACCCTCGAAGAGTGCCAACATTTGCCCCGACCGAGCCCACCGCGCTCGTCGCCGAGGACTGGCGTGAACTGGAACGGCGCCACCAGGATCGTGCCGACGCCGCCACGCGGGGACGCCGGGAACGCGCCGGCACCGAGAACACCCATCCGGTCGACGACTTCCTGTTCACCTACTACCCATTTCGTCCGGGGCTGCTGCGACGATGGCACCCGGGGGCGAACATTCTGCTGCAGGGCGCGGCCGCCGACGAGCGCGCCGCCTGGAAGTGGTACCGCTCGGTCGGGGACGACGTGATCGTGGATCACGCTGCGTTCGCCCTGAAGAATGCGCGGAGCATCCGCTTCATCGTGGGCCTGCTGGGCCGCACCGCGGAGCGGGCCGGCAACTTCGGCTGCTTCGGCCTGCACGAGTGGGCCATGGTCTACCGACAGGGTGAGCACCGCCACGGATCCCCGCTCCGGCTCAGCCAGGGCGACACCGACACGGTCGTGGAGACCCACCGGATCGCTTGCACGCACTTCGACGCGTTCCGTTTCTTCACCCCCGCCGCCGTCGACGTCAACGCGGCGCAGGCTCATCCCGTGCTGCCGAGCCGGGAGAACCAGCCGCAGCTCGAGCAACCTGGCTGCCTGCACGCGGGCATGGACGTCTACAAATGGGCGATCAAGCTGGGCCCGCTGGTACCCGGCGAGCTACTGCTGGACTGCTTCGACCTCGCCCGCGAGATCCGGGAACTCGACATGCAGGCATCCCCGTACGATCTCACCACGTGGGGCTACCGCCCGGTCGCCATCGAAACCCCGGCGGGCAAGGCCGAATACGTGCAACGTCAGCGCGGGTTCAGCGAGCGGAGCAACATCCTGCGGGCCCGGGTGATCGCCGCGGTCGACCTTTCGTTGGATTCCTCGGTCGGGGTGTAGTTTCCCCGGTAGCCCGCAGAACGAGCCGAGGGAAGGAGTGCCGATGGACCGCCCGCTCGGGCTCAGCTCGGCGGAGGCCGCCCGTCGGCTCGCGACCGACAGAGCGAACGTATCGCCCCGCCTGGCGCGTCCGTCGGCGCTGCGGGCGTTGGTGCGCCAGTTCACCCACCTGCTTGCCCTGCTGCTGTGGGCCGCAGCCGCGCTGGCACTGCTGGCGGGCACTCCCGCCCTGGCCATCGCGATTGTCGTGGTGATCGTGCTCAACGCCCTCTTCGCGTTCTGGCAGGAGCATTGAGCGGACCGTTCGGCGGAACGCGTGCGCGATCTGCTGCCCACCGAGACGCGGGTGCGCCGGGACGGCCTGCAGCGCACTGTTGATGCCGCCGACATGGTGCTGCTGGATGCCCTCACGCTCACGGTGGACGAATCGATGGTGACCGGGGAGAGCGAGGCCGTGCCGCACGAGGCCGGGCAGCTCCTGCCGGGCCGGCTCACTGCCGAGAACCCCTTCCCGGATCTGCGAGCGTTCGGGTGCGTGCGTGCGTGCGCGCGTGCGGCGCGGCTCAGGCGAGGTCCCGACGCCGGATGCGTTCGAGCTCGTCGCCGATGCCGATGTCGGCCACGACCACCCGGCCGGCGAAGTCGGCCGCCGGGTGCAGCACCAGCCCGGCCTTGCAGCCGCCGAAGGTGACGGTGAGGTCGGCCCTCAAAACGGTCGGATCGGGCACACTGCCGTCATCCACACCGATTCCGCTGGGCAGGTCGACGGCCACGACCAGGGGCGGATGCTCGCCGGAGAGGGCGGGCAGGATCGCCGCCACGGTGCCGCGCGCCGCCCCGCGCAGGGCCGGGTTGCCGGTGGTTCCGGTGCCCAGGATGCCATCGAGGATCAGATCGGCCGCCCGGGCGAGCCCGGTGACCACCTCCGGCCGCTCGTCGACGGGGCGCAGGTCGGCGCCCGGCGCGAGGGCGGCCTCGAGCGCCACGCGGTGCACACGGTCGCTGGTGGGCAGAATGCACAGGGCAGCACCCTGGTCGGCCAACAGCCTCGCGGCGAACAGGGCATCCGCGCCGTTGTTGCCGGAACCGGCCAGGACCAGCACCCGCGCACCCCGCACTCCCCCAGCGGCGCCGCGGCGCGCGGTGAGGAGCGTCGCCGCCTCGGTCGCCACGGCCCCGGCCGCCCTGGCCATGAGCGGCATGCCCCGGTCGAGGAACGGCGCCTCGGCCTCGCGCACCTGGGCAGCCGTGTAGGCCTGCGGGCCGGGCTGGTCCGGTGCGGGCTGGTCCGGTGGGTTCCGGTGCGGTGGGTTCTGCACGCCGCCACCCTACGCCGCGGGTCCACTCGACGCTGCGCCATCAGCGTCCGGTCAGACTCGGGTATACCCCATGGGGTATTGTTGGGAGCTCCACTTACCTCGAAGGAGACCTCATGTGCCGAGCAGTGACCTGTAGGACCTGCGGAAAAACCACCTGGGCAGGCTGCGGTCAGCACGTCGACCAGGTCATGCGAGGCGTGTCCCGCAACGATCGCTGCGCCGGCCACCCGAAGGAGCCCTCGTCCGGTGGCGGATTCTTCGCCCGGCTGTTCTCCCGGAGCTGATCCGGCTCCCCCGCCAGTCCTACGCTGGGGTCATGGATGCTTCCAGGTCGACACCGGTGCGACCGATACTCACACTCACCATCAACCCCGCCCTCGACGTCAGCACCTCGACGGAAAACGTGGTCGGTGAGCACAAGATGCGCTGCGGACTCTCCAGGCTGGACCCGGGTGGCGGGGGCGTCAACGTCTCCCGCGTCATCCAGCGTCTCGGAGGCCAGACCCTGGCCATCTATGCCGCCGGCGGACCGACCGGCGAGGCCTACCGCAAGCTGATCGAAGCCGAGGGTATCCCCACCGTGGTGGTGCCCATCGCGGGCAGCACGCGGGAGAGCTTCACCGTCGACGAGACTTCCACCGGCAAACAGTTCCGCTTCGTGTTACAGGGCCCAGAGGTCACCGAGGCCGAATGGCGGGCCTGCCTGGACAGGGTCGCGGCATCGATCCCGCACCAGGGCTACGTCGTGGCCAGCGGCAGCCTGCCGCCGGGCGCGCCCGACGACTTCTACGCCCGGGTGGCCAGACTAGCCCGCGAGCACGACGCGCGCTGCATCGTGGATGCGTCCGGCCCGGCCCTGGCGGCGGCCCTGGCCGAAGGAGTCTTCCTGGTCAAGCCCAGCGGACGCGAACTCGGCGAACTGGTGGGCGCACAACTCGACACCGAGGAAGGCCAGATGAACGCGGCGAGCACCCTCGTCGAGCACGGCTCTGCCGAGTTCGTGGCCCTCACCCTGGGCGGCGAGGGCGCCGTTCTCGCCTCGGCGGACGGCGTCATCCGACTGCCGGTCCCCCAGGTGAAGGTGCAGAGCACCGTCGGCGCCGGGGATAGTTTCCTCGGCGCCTTCGTCCTGCGCGTCGCGCAGGGCCACGACGCACGCGCGGCCTTTCGCGCCGCCGTCGCCGCGGGCAGCGCCACGGCCATGACCCCGGCCACCGAGCTCTGCCATCGGGCCGACGTCGAGCGACTGGAAGCCGAACTCGCCCTGCTGCCGGTGTGAACCTGGCACACCAGTGCAGCCCCGCCACCGGACGTCGAGATTACAGTTGACCTCATGAAGCTGATCAAGATCGACCCGCCTGATCGGAGCTTTTCCCGCTGGTTGACCGACGAGGAGGTGGGTCAGGTGCTGGCCAACAGTCGCGGCTGGCGGCTGGGCAGCGATGGCAGCGTGGTGGCGGGCACCATGCGCAAGCTGACCGTTGCTCCGTCCCTCGCCGCGCTGGGCGCCGCGGCCTCGGCCAACCGCTGGATCAGCCGGCCCGTCAGGGCGGGCAGCGACGGAAGCGGGCCGACCCACATGATGTGGGGAGTGTTCGAGGCCCGGACCGACGCCGAGGTGGCCGCACTGGTGGCGGCCTCCGGGCCCTGACCCGACTCACTGACCCGACTCTCTGACCCAGCTCACGGACCCAGCTCACGGACCCAGCTCATTGACCCGGTGATCAATGTAGGGTGGGAAGCATGACCATCCTGGCTCCACAGACAACCCGCAGCACAGTCCTGCGCACCATCTTCCGTCTGGTGCTCGGCGCGTTCCTGCTCCTGGCCGGAATCAGCCACCTCACCGTGAACCGTGAGGCGTTCCTGGCCCAGGTGCCCACCTGGTTGCCCCTCGAGGGCGATTTTGTGGTCGTCGCGTCAGGCGCCGTGGAGATTTTCCTCGGCGTCGCGCTCATCGCCCTCGGCCGGTTTCGCGTGCAGGTCGGAATGCTGGTGGCACTGTTCTTCGTGGCGATCTTCCCCGGCAATATCTCTCAGCTGGTCACCCACACCGACTCCTTCGGGCTGAACACCGACCTCGACCGCAGCATCCGATTGGTCTTCCAGCCAATTCTGGTGCTCTGGGCACTCTGGTCCACCGGCGCCTGGAAGGCATTCCGGGAGTACCGTGCCAACCAGCGCAACCGCTCCGGCCCCACCGGGCCGACGGACTGACCCATGGGCGGACCCAAACTGCCCGAGCAGGAACGCTCGGACGCCATCCTGGCCGCCGCCTACCGGATCGCCCTCACCGAGGGTCTGGACGCCGTCACCGCCCGCCGCGTCGCCACCACGGCCGGCATCTCCCCCGGCCTGGTGTTCTTCCACTTCCAGTCCAAGGACGGCCTGCTCCAGGCCCTGCTCGATGGGCTGCTGACCGGCACCCTCAACGCGCTCACCGACCCGTCGCTGTCAGCACTGGCCCCGTGGGACCGCCTCGAACGGATGATCCGGGTCGAGCTCGACCGTCTGGTCGAGCACCACGCGGGCGTCGAGCTGCTGTTCGCGTTGTACTTCTCCCGCCGCGACGACCTCTTCCGCACCCGCATCGAGGCCTCCTTCGGCCGGTATCTGGAGGCCTTCCTGCCGGTCTGCCGCGAGGTGGCCGGCCCGGGCACCGATACGGGTGCCGGTGCGGGTGCCGGTGCGGGCGCGGGCGGCGTCTCGGGCGACGACCTTGCTTCGACGGTCGTGGCGCTCATCCACGGCGCGTCCATCCAGGCCATCCGCAGCCCGGCATCCGTGAACCGTGAGGCGCTGCTCGCGACCATCCGGTCCCTCCGGCCCCGCCCGGCCGAGCGGCCATAGCCCCTCTCGAGTTGCCAGGCCCAGCCGATGAAGCGCTAGGGCAGGTCGCCCAGACCCGCGGGCAACGGGCCGTCGCTCACCAGGTACAAGCGCTGCGTGGCGCGGGTCATCGCCACGTAGAGCGCACCGGCGCCGCGTTCGGATGCCGCCACGATGGCGGCGGGATCCACGACGATCACGGCATCGAACTCCAGCCCCTTGGAGTCCTGCGGGGTGAGCAGGGCCACCTCCCGCAGCAGGCCGAGCGCACCCCGGCCGACGACATCACCGAATTCGGCGCCGAGGGTCGCGGCGAGGGCGTCGATGTGCTCCTCCACCACGATCACCGCCACGGTGCCGCCCACGCCCAGCGCGCGTTCGCGGCGCACCGCGTCGAGCGCATCCGTGAGCACCTCGACCGGCCAGTCGCTGGCGCGCACCGTGCGGGACGCGGTGATCGGCAGGCCGTGCGCCACGGCCATCTTCTCGGCGGCCTCGGCGATCTGGCTGGGGGTGCGGTAGTTGACCGTGAGTTCCTCGAGTCGCCACCGGTCGGCCTCGAACGAGGCCTCCAGCACGGGCGCCAACGCTTCCCGCCAGCTGTCGGCGGCCGCGGCCGCGGCGGCCTGGGCGATGTCGCCCACGATGGTGAACGAGCGACGCGGGCCGCGGCGCATCAGCAGCCGCCACTGCATGGGCGAGAGCTCCTGAGCCTCGTCCACGATCACGTGCCCGTAGGTCCAGCTGCGATCCAGCGCCGCCCGTTCGGCGGTGGTGGCCCGGTCGCCGAGTTCGGCGAAGTTGTCGGCGAGGGCCTTCGCGTTCACGAGGCCCTTCACGTCCATGTTCGCAATGGCCAGTTCGGCGTTCTCGATGTCGCGCTTGCGCTGTTCCTTGGCCTCGCGCTTCTGCGCGGCGTCAACGGCGCTGTACTCGCCGAGGTGCTCGGCGGCCTCGTCGAGCAGCGGGATGTCGGCGATCGTGAAGTCGGCGTCACGGGCCCGGTAGAGCAGCGCCCGCTGGGCGGCCCGCCAGCGCGGGGTGAGTTCTTCGAGCCACTGCGGCCGGGCATAGAGGTCCTGCACGAGCTTCTGCGGGGTGAGCGGCAACCACGCCGTGTTCAGCGCCACCCGCACGTCGTCGGCCAGGCGCAGGTCTTCGCGCAGCATCGGCAGGTCGGTGTCGTCCATCGACCGGCCCTGCATCTTGAGCTGCTCGAGCCACTCCCGGGCCAGGGAGTTCAGTGCGTGCTTGACGAAGACCACGCGGGCCTCGTTGTGCGGCTTGCCGCCGGAGCGGGCCCGATGGATGGCGGACTCGATCAGCTGGGGCTTGAGTACAAGGGTGTCGCCGTTCACGAGCAGCTTCTGGCTGGTGGCTGGCACCTTCTGCCGACTCTTCACGGCCCGGGCGATCAGGTCGGCCATGAAGGTCTGGCCCTTCAGCGCGGCGGCGGCCGGCGCATCCTCGTGGCTGGCCTCGACGCCGGGGAACAGCTGGCCCACCGAGGCGAGCACCACCCCGGTCTCGCCCAGAGACGGCAGCACGGCCTCGATGTACTGCAGGAACGAGGTGGACGGGCCGACGATGAGCACGCCGGAGTTCTGCAGGCGGTCGCGGTGTGTATAGAGCAGGTAGGCCGCGCGGTGCAGCGCCACGGCGGTCTTGCCGGTGCCGGGGCCGCCCTGCACGACGAGCACCCCGTTCAGCCCCGAGCGGATGATGCGGTCCTGTTCGGCCTGGATGGTCGAGACGATGTCGCTCATGTGCCCGGTGCGCTGGGCGGTCAGCGCGGAGAGCAGCGCCCCCTCGCCCTGGTGCAGGTTGGCGGTGTCGCCGTCCAGCAGCGCGGCATCCAGGATCTCGTCTTCGATGCGGATGATCCGGCGGCCGCTGGAGAGCAGGTGCCGGCGGGAGCGGGCGCCGAGCGGCGTCGCGGCTGTGGCCTGGTAGAAGGCGCTGGCCTGCGGCACCCGCCAGTCCAGCAGGATCGGCTGCAGGTTCTCGTCGCGGAGGCCCACCCGCCCGATGTATCGGTAGACCGGGCTGTCGTCGTCGTCTTCGGGAGTAGTCTCCAGCCGGCCGAACGCCAGGCGGTCGTCGACCTCACGCAGCTGCACGATGCGGTCCTCGTAGGTGCGGGCGAAGGTGTCGCGCTCTGATCTGGACTGGTGGTTTCCGCCGACGTCGAGCATCCGCACGGCCTTCAGCTGCGCCTCGGCCTCCCGCTGCAGCGCGTCGAGGCGCGCGTACAGCGTGGCGACGTAATCCTGTTCGCGCGCGAGCTCCTGATCAACCACTCAAACACCCCTCAAATCAAACGACCAGTTTAGCCACTGGTGGTGGGGCTGGGTGTCGTCCCCCGACCGGGAGAGCGCGGGATCGAATCCGTCACGCGGCCGAGCGGTCGCCGTTGGGCAGACGCAGCGGCTCAGGAGCGCAGAAGCTCCTCGAGCCCGGCGATCGGGTCGTACCAGCCGAGGTCGAGGACGAACGACTGCAGGGCCTTGTCGAGCCCGAACACGACAGCGATCCCGACGAGGATGAAGGCAACACCGATGGCCCGGCGGAACCACCCCGATGGGTTGGCCAGCCAGCCCAGCCGCCTGGCAAAGGACCGTCCGAAGTAGGCCACCAGCATGAGCGTGCCGGCGAGGCCGACCGCGTAGACGACGATGTAGAGGAGCCCCTCGCCGAAAGAGACCGGAAGCACGGTCGCGACGATGAGCGCGTAGGTGGGACTGCAACTGCTGAAGACCGGCCCGAGCGCAGCCCCCGTGAGGACATCCCCGCCCAGGCTCTGTCGCCCGATCGACGCGTCCAGTGCGCGGTTGCTCCGATTCTGCAGGCCGAAGGCGGATGAGACTCGCTCCCAGATCGCCGGGGCCAGCAAGTTCACGCCCAGCAGCACCACTATGCCACCGGCTATGATCTGCCACACCTGCGGCGGAATACCCAGCAATGCCGTGGTCGCCTTCAGCAGCAGGGTGAACGCGACCACGCTGACGGCCAGGGAGGCGGCGATGACCAGCGGTCGCAGGCGCGCCCGACGCGGGTCGGCATCCTCGCTCACAATCGATCCGCCCACGATCACGGGCAGGAGCGGCAGCACGCAGGGGGCAGCGACGGTCAGGATTCCGGCGGCAAAGCTCACCAGGAGCAAACCATTCACTACGGTGCCGCGGCGACGAGGGCGTCGAGGCTGGGATCTTCGGCGAGGATCGCCTTGCCGAGCTCGGACCCGTCGTCGTCGACGTAGACCACGGTCGTCTGCAGGGTGACGCCATACTGCTGACGCAGTTCGGCGGAGTTGTCGAAGTCGACCTTGATGATGGTGAGCCCGGCAGGGATCGGGCCCGCGTTGATGTCTTTCTCCAGTGCCCGGCAATTCGGGCACCAGGACGCATGGAAAAAGAGCACCTTGGTGCCCTCGGTCTTCGCGACGATTCCGTCGGAATACTCGATGTAGGCACCGGCGGCTACGGCCGGGGTGGGCGCCTCGCCTGCCGCCGGAGTGGCCGGGGTGGCCGTCGCTTCGACTGAGCTGTCGGATCCGGTACCGGACGGGCTATCGGATTGTCTGCTGGCGGGGCTGCCGGCACAGCCGCTCACCCCTGCGACCACCGCGACGATCAGGGCCACAGTGGTGAAGACCTTGCGCATGTTCATGAAGATATCCTTTGGCCACGGTTCTCACCGAAATGGACTCGTATCGTCTCCCTCCATCCTCCCCGATGGCGCCTTCGTCAGGCCTTACGGACTGCTTACGACTTCCTGCCTTCAGGACTTCAGCCGGACGACCGCCGGCAGGCTTGCCGGTCAGCAGCAGGAACTGGGCCGACACCAGGGCAGCTTCATGGCTTGAGGCTGCGCCCCGGCGCCGGTCCTACCGCCTCAGGCCGCCAGTGGGAGCTGCACCGGAACTGCTGCGACGACGAGGGTGTCGTCGGCGACGGATACCGTGACCTCTGCGCCGGCAGCCAAGCGGGAGTCGACAAGGAGGTCGGCGATGCGGTCGTCGAGCTCACGCTGGATGACACGGCGCAGTGGCCGCGCCCCGTATTCGGGCTGGTACCCCCGCTCGGCGATCCAATCCACGGCCTCGTCACTCACGGTAAGGCCGAGGTGCTGGGACGTAAGGCGCGACCGGGTCTGCTCGAGCAGCAGCCGCACGATTTGGCGGAGCTGCGGCTGATCGAGCTTCCGGAACAGCACGATCTCGTCGATGCGGTTGAGGAACTCGGGCCGCATGGCCTCGCGCAGCTTGGCCATCACCCGGTCGCGCAACGCCTTCTCCGAACCGAAGCCGTTGCCGGCGCCGTCGAGATCCGCGGTGAAGCCGAGCGCGCCGCTGCGGCTGGCCAGCACCTCCGAGCCGATGTTCGACGTCATGATGACGACCGTGTTACGGAAGTCCACCGTGCGCCCCTGGCCGTCGGTGAGCCGGCCGTCGTCCAGCACCTGCAGCAGCAGGTTGAAGACATCCGGGTGTGCCTTCTCGATCTCGTCGAGCAGCACCACCGAATACGGGTTCCGCCGCACGTGTTCGGTCAGCTGGCCGGCCTCGTCGTAACCGACGTAGCCGGGAGGGGCGCCGACCAGGCGGCTGGCGGTGTGGCGTTCGCTGAACTCGCTCATGTCGAAGCGCAGCATGGCCTTCTCCTCACCGAACAGCGAGGCGGCCAGGGACTTGGCCAGCTCGGTCTTGCCCACCCCGGTGGGGCCGAGGAAAAGGAAGCTGCCGACCGGCCGGGAGGCGTCGCCCATGCCGGTGCGGTTGCGCCGCACGGCCTTGGCGATCACGTTCACCGCGTCGTCCTGCCCGATGACCCGCTGGTGCAGGTCATCCTTGAGCGTGGCCAGACGTTCGCGGTCCCCCGCGGTGAGGCGGCTCGCCGGGATGCCGGTGGACCTGGCGATGATCGCTGCGATCTCGGCCTCGTCCACCACGGCGGACGGACCGGAGTCCTCACCACCCTGGCTGACGATGGCCGCGTCGATGCTCGCCGAGACCGTCTCGGCCTCGTCGCGCAACCGGGACGCCTCCTCGTACTGTTCCGCGGCGACCGCTTGGGCCTTCGCCGACTCGAGCGCGGACTGCTTCTCACGCAAGCCCGCGACGTCCACGCGGGAGCCGAGGGCCAGGCGGGTACGGGCGCCGGCCTGGTCGATCAGGTCGATGGCCTTGTCGGGCAGGAACCGGTCCGGGATGTACCGGGCGCTCATTTCCACGGCGGCGCGGATCGCGGCATCCGTGTAGCGCACCGAGTGGTGCTCGGCGTAACGCTCCTGCAGGCCGGCGAGGATCTTCACGGCATCCTCGATGCCGGGCTCGCCCACCCGCACGGGCTGGAAACGGCGTTCCAGCGCCGGGTCCTTCTCGACCTTGCGGTACTCGTTCAGGGTGGTGGCACCCACGACGTGCAGCTCTCCGCGCGCCAGGCGCGGCTTGAGGATGTTGCCGGCGTCCATTCCGCCCTCGCCGGAGCCGCCGGCACCGACGACGGTGTGCAGCTCGTCGATGAAGACGATGATCTGATCGCTGCGTTCGCTGATCTCATCCATGGTCTTGGTGAGGCGCTCCTCGAAGTCGCCGCGGTAGCGGGTGCCGGCGAGCATGGCGGGCAGGTCGAGCGCGATGACGCGCTTGCCGCGCAGTTGCTCGGGCACCAAGCCGTCCACGATGGCCTGGGCCAGGCCATCGACGACGGCGGTCTTGCCCACGCCGGCCTCGCCGATCAGCACCGGGTTGTTCTTGGTGCGCCGGGAGAGGATCTCGACGGTCTGCTCGATCTCGTCGCCGCGGCCGATCACCGGGTCGAGCTTGCCGGAGCGGGCGCGCTCGGTGAGGTCGACGCCGTAGGTGTCGAGCATCGGGGTGTCGGATGCCTCGCCGTTCTTCGCGACGCCGCTTTCGGTCTGCGCGTCCTCGTTCGCTGCCTGCTGGGCACCGGCCTGCAGCGATTCGGCCGTGACGCCGGCGGCGGCCAGCACCTGGGCGGCGGGGGCGTCCTGGTTCACCACGAACGCGAAGAACAGGTGTTCGGGGTCGATGTAGGTGGAGCCGAAGGCGCGGGCGACCTGGTGGGCATCCAGCAGGGCGCGCTGCGCGGACGGCGTGAGGGCCGGCGCCGACGTGGCTTGCTGGTCACTCGACTCCGGGAGACGCTCGTCGGCGGCGGTCACGATCGCGGCGGGGTCGCCACCGGCCTGGCGGATGGCCGAGACCGCGGGTTCCTGCTCCACCATGACCCGAAGCAGGTGCAGGGCGTCCACGTGGGCGTGGCCGTGGCCGTGGGCGAACTTGGCCGCTTGCACGAGGAGTTCGTGGGTGCGGCGGCTGAGCAGCCGGGTGATCTCGATGGGACGGCCGGACTGCGCCTGGCGCTGGCCCTGCAGGTAGCGGGCCAGGAATTCGTCGAACGAACCGTTTTCGGAACCGGTCGGGCCGAAGTATGTAGGCAAGGAAACCTCCTGGGGAATCGATACGAGGAGGAAACCCAAAACTTGAGTGCCCTCGACTCAAGTCAACGTTTGGACCTGTGTTTCATTCCCGCCGCATCCTGGGACTCCCCTGTGCGCGGCCCAAACGGCATCCCGCCGGCGCCCTCACCCGCTGATCGAGCCTGTCGAGATCACCCAATGGACGGGGTCGCGGTTAGGTGGTGAGGGTGGCGCACTCGGGTGCGGCCCGAAAGGCCTGGCCGAGGGTGCTGGAGGTGTCCCGGGTTGCCATCGTGATGGTCTGCACGGTCTCGGCGACGTTGGCGATCACGGCGCCGGTGCCACCGACGAGCGTCGCGAGCGCGCCCACCAGGTCAGCACCGGTGGCGCCCTCCACGGCACTGGCGCTGGCCTGGAGGGACTTCAACGACTGGTCGACGGCGTCGATCGAGTCCTGCACGGCCAGCAACTCCGGATCGTCGCCGAGGTTCTCCGGCGGGGACTTGACGGTGTCGACCAGTGTGCTCGCCGAGGCGGAGATGGTGTCCATTTGGTCTGACACCGCGGTGCCCACCTCATCAACGTCGGTGGCTGCCGCCATTGCGAGCTCCTGGACGTCGGCCTCCAGGGTCGACGTGTCGCTGCAGACCGTGCCGGCCCAGGTGACCTGTTCGTCGGTCGGCGGCGATGCGGTCTGCCCAGCCGACGGGGTGGACGACGCTGACGGGGCGGTACTGCTCGGCGACGGATCGGTGCCGTCGGCGGCGGAGCATCCGGCAAGGAGCACCAGCAGGGTCAGGAAGACGACGGGCTTTTTCACTGGTGGCGCTCCTCACTGGACGGGCCGCTCGGAGCGGCCACGCTGGACTCCGGCGTTACTGGGTGTCGCCTTCTGAATCGAGTTGGATGGCGAGGTCGAAGGCCTCCACGATCTTGCGCGCCGACGACAGAAGCCGTGGAGTGCCCACGATCGGCGCAACGGCGACCAGGACGTCCTCGATGTCATCGGCGCTCAGCCCCATCTCCACTGCCGGTCCGACGTGCATGAAATACGATCCGACCGGGGCATCGACGGCCACCAGGGCCGCGATCCTGGCGATCATCAGCGTGCGCGGGTCCAGGTCGGTGCGGGCCAGCGAGACAGCGTTGATCTCGGCCGCCACATCCAATATCGGCGTTGTTCCTGTGGCCATGGGTATCGCTCCATTTCCAGGGCTGGGCCCTGTCGGGGTTCGGTTTCTGCGGGGTTCGGTTTCTGCGGTGTTCGGCAGGCGCACCACATCGGCACGCCGGCCTCTCGCCGCAGACGGTAGCAATCAATCTGCGTCCCGCCGATGGTGCCATTTCGGATTCCCCCGAAACGGATGAGACGCCGCCACGTGGGCTCATCCGCCGGAGGGGGCTATCTTCAAAGCCATGACCCAGCCACCCCCAGCGCTTACGGGCTTCACCGAGTCCGCGTTCAGTCACAATGGCTATTCGCACCAGGTCTTCACGGCCGGGAACGGACCGGGCGTGGTGCTCCTTCACGAGATCCCCGGGCTCCATCCCGGTGTGGTCGACCTGGCGCGCCGCCTGGTCGACCGCGGTTTCAGGGTGTACCTGCCGAGCCTGTTCGGGACGCCGGGTGCGGTGGTCACCACGGGCGCGATGCTGCGCGCCATCGGCCGCATCTGTGTGTCCAGGGAGTTCCGCGGGCTCACCCGCCAGCCGGCGGGCGCCACGGGATGGCTGCGGGCGCTGGTGCGTCAGGCCTGGGCCGACGGCGCCGGCACGGCTGGCGCAGGCACGGCTGACGCAGGCACGGCTGGCTCGAACACGGCTGGCGTCGACCCGAGTCGTGGCACCGGGGTGGGGGTGATCGGCATGTGCCTCACCGGCGGCTTCGCCCTGGCCACGGCCCTGGAGCCGGCGGTGCTGGCCGCGGTGCTGAGCCAGCCGGCGCTGCCCCTCCCCCTCGGAGCGTCCGGGCGAGCCTCGATCGGCCTGGCGCCGCGGGACATCGACACCCTCAAGGAGCGCACCACCGACGGCCCGGAGGGGCTCGGCATCCTGGCGTTACGGTTCACCGACGACCGCGGGTGCCCGCCCGAACGGTTTCAGACCCTGCGTACGGAGTTCGGTGCCGGTTTCGAGAGCATCGAGATCGATTCGTCGCCGGGCAACGCGGCCGGAATCGCGTCATCGGCGCACTGCGTGCTCACGGTCAGCCTCGTCGACGAGCCCGGGCACCCCACCAGGGCCGCGCTTGATCGCACGGTCGAGTTCCTGGCCGAACGGCTGATTCCCCGGGAGCCGTAGGTCAGTCCCGCCCGAGTTCCCGGGCGAGTGAGTCCAGCTCGGCGCCGCCGGCCATCAGCCGGGTGAGCTCGTCGATCTTGATGCCGTCCTTGTCGAACTCGCCCAGGCTGGCCCCGCGGTTGAGCACCAGGAACCTGTCCCCCACCGGGTAGGCGTGGTGCGGATTGTGGGTGACGAACACCACACCGAGGCCGTGGTCGCGGGCCTGGGCCACGTAGCGCAGCACCACGCCGGCCTGTTTGACGCCGAGCGCCGAGGTGGGTTCGTCGAGGATCACGACCCTGGCGCCGAAGTGGATGGCCCTGGCGATGGCGACAGACTGCCGTTCCCCACCGGACAGGGTGCCGATGGGCTGGTCCACGTCACGGAGGTCGATGCCCATCCGGCCCAGTTGTTCGAGCGTGATCGCCCGCATCTCGGCGACCTTCAGGCGCGAGAAAGGGCCGAAGCCGGCGCTGAGTTCTGCGCCCAGGAAGAAGTTCCGCCAGACCGGCATCAGTGCCACGATCGCCAGGTCCTGGTAGACCGTGGCGATGCCGGCGTCGAGCGCCTGCCGCGGGCCGGTGAAGTGTTCGGCGCGCCCGTCGAGCAGCAGCTCGCCGGAGGAGTGCGGGTACACGCCGGCGAGGATCTTGAGCAGGGTCGACTTGCCCGCTCCGTTGTCGCCGAGAACGCAGAGCACCTCACCGGCGCCGACCGAGGTGGAGACGCCGCTGAGCGCGATGACCGAGCCGTAGACCTTGCCGACTCCGCGCACCTCGAGGATGGCTGACCCGCCGGCGCTCATGCGCGCACCCCCGCCTGGCGGCGCACCGAGAGGTTCACCAGCACCGCGAGCAGCAGCATCCCGCCCAGGAAGGCCTTGAGCCAGTTGTTGTCCCACTGGGCGAACACGATGCCCTGCAGGATCATGCCGTAGATGAGGGCGCCGAGGGCGGCGCCGATCGCGGACCCGTACCCGCCGGTGAGCAGGCAGCCACCGACGACGGCGCAGATGATGTAGATGAACTCCTGGCCGATGCCCGTGGTGGCCTGCACGGTGGCCACGTCGAAGAGTGAGAGCATGCCGACCAGCCACCCGGCCGCGGCCGTGCCCATGAACAGGCCGATGCGGGTGCGCTTGACCGGCACGCCGGTCTGCACGGCGCTCTGCAGCTGCCCGCCGATGGCGAAGATCCAGTTGCCGTACCGGGTGCGCAGCAGGATCCAACTGGCGACGGCCGTGATGCCGAGCCACCAGAACACCGACACCTTGAGGTTCAGGCCGGCCACCGGGATGGTGGAGCCGAAGATGACCTTGCCGGCGTCGAAACCGGGCACCAGGGTCATGCCCTGGATGGCGACCTGGCCGGTGACCAGCTTGGTGCCGGCCAGGTTGAGGCCCTGCAGGATGAAGAAGGTGCCCAGCGTCACGATGAAGCTCGGAATGCCGGTCTTCACGACGAGGAATCCGTTGAAGGCGCCGACGGACAGGGCGATCAGCAGGGCCAGCAGCATCGCCAGCCAGAGGTTCATGCCCCACTGGGTGGTGAACGCGCCGACGAGCAGGCCGGTGGTGCCGGTCATGGCACCGGCCGAGAGGTCGAATTCGCCGCCGATCATGAGCATCGCCACGGCGACGGCCATGATGCCGAACAGCGATGCGGAGTAGAGCCAGGTGGCCGCGCCGGCCGGCGAGAGGAAGGCGCTGGTGGCCACCGAGAAGTAGACGAAGATGGCCAGCGCGGCGACCAGGGCGCCCATCTCTGGGCGGCGCAGCAGCCGCACGAGCGGGTGGGTGCGCGCCAGCCGCTCGTCCGCCGGGGCCGGGGCGGCGCCCGGTGTCTCGCCCGGGGTGGTCAACACCGTCATCGGGTGCCGTTGCCGGCGAACGTCGCCACCTGGTCGGCGTTCTCCTTGGTGACGAAGCCCGGTCCGGAGTAGACGGGCTGGCCGCCGCCGACAACGTTGCCGTTCGTGTAGAACAGCTCGAAGAAGTCCACCGGGAGGTATCCCTGCAGGTAGGGCTGCTGGTCGACGGCGAAGAGGATGCTGCCGCCCGCGATGAGGCTCGTGACATCGGCGGACACGTCGAAGGTACCGATCTGGGCATCGCTGCCGGCCTCGGCGACGGCCTGCGCGGCCGCGACACCGACGGCCGAGTTGAGGGTGAGCACACCGTCGATGCTCGGGTCGGCCAGCAGAGCGCTCGTGATCGTGCTCTGCGCATCCGCCACGTTGGCGATGTCGACCTGCAGGTTGGTCAGGCTGCCGTCGAGGGTGTCGGCGGCTCCGCGGCACCGGTCTTCGAGCCCGGCGTTACCGGCCTCGTGGATGACGCAGATGACCTTCTTCGCCGACGCCTCGGTGAGCTGGGTGCCCGCGCCCTGGCCGGCGAGGTACTCGCTCTGGCCAACATGGGTCATGGCGCCGACCTCTGCGGATTCCTCGGCCCCGGAGTTGATGGTGATGACCGGGATGTCGGCGGCGACGGCATCAGCGATGGCGCCGCGGAGGCCGTCGGGGTTGGCCATCGACACGATGATGCCGTCGACCTTGGCGGCGATCGCGGTGTCGATGAGTTGGCTCTGCTTCTGCACGTCAGGGTCGCCCTGGTAGGTGATCGTGGCGCCGTAGGTGTCTCCGGCGGCCTCGGCGCCGGTCTTCACGACGTCCCAGAACGCGTCGCCGGGCACCGAGTGCACCACGAGGGCGTAGGTACGACCGGAGCCGTCGGCTGCCGAGGCGTCGGCAGCCGCACCGGCGACCGGTTGGCCGGTGCAGGCGGTGAGGGAGAGCAGGGCGAGGCCGGCGCTCGCGCCGATGAGGGTCCGGCGGACAGAGATTCTCGACACGGGTGGCATCGTCCTTCGATTTGGGGCGCGCGGTTTCGGCGCGTAAACAGCGTGGCCTTTTCAGGCGCAGTCCATTTTAGGCGTCGGAACGGTCCAGATCGCAGTCGAGGCGCCGGGTCGGCCTCAGGCCCGGCGGGCAGTCTGCTCCAGCCGGTCGCGATAGCCGACCCACCAGTCCGGGCTGGCCGGAGGGAGGTTGTCGTTGCCGGCCAGCAGCCCGGCCGCCCCGTCGATCAGTTCCCGCACGATGTCGGCATGGCCGGCATGCCGGTGGGTTTCGGCGATCAGGTGCACCAGGATCCGCTGCAGGGGCACCACGTCGCGGCCTTCCGCCCACCACGCCACCCGGCCGAGGCCGTCCAGCGGCACCGCGTCGATGGTGGCCTCAGAGTGCTCCCCGACCCGCCGGTACAGGTCGACGATGCCCGTGCGGGTCTCATCGAGAGTGGCCCACATGTCGGCGTTGTGCTCGGTCTCGTCGTCCATCCACGGCAACGGCTCGGGGAAGGGCCGGCCGAAGGTCGCCCCGAGATAGCCGGCCTCGACGCCGGCCATGTGCTTCACCAGGCCCAACAGGTTGGTGCCGGTCGGCACCAACGGCCGGCGGATGTCGTACTCGCTGAGCCCCTCGAGTTTCCAGATCAGGGCCTCCCGGCCCTCTTCCAGGTAGCGGCGGAGGGGTGCTTTCAGGTCGGCGTCAGTCATGCGGACCAGCCTCCCAGGCCGCGGGGTGAGTGCACAACGGTCTCACCGGCGCGGATTGCGGGAGAATTGACGGATGAGTGCTGCCGGCGAGTTCATCGACGCCACCCTGCAGCGGGAGAGCTCCTGGGAGCGCGCCGAGGCCGATCGGGCCCGGCTGGGCGGTGGCCTCACCTTCTACGGCGCATCGGTGGGCGCCATCCGCGGCACCATCCGCGATGCCGGCCGCCGCTACCCCGGCCTCGACCACGACGACCTCACGATGCTCAGCTCAGAGCTCTGGGCGGCGCCGGTCTTCGAGCGCCGCCTGGCGGCCGTGGTGCTGCTGCAGTCCCACGTGCGGATACTGAGGGCCTCCGACCTCACCCGCATCGAGGGGTTCCTGCGCACCGCACGACTGCCCGCGCTCGTCGACCCACTCACGACGGATGTGGTCAGGCCGCTGATCGACGCCCTGACCGGCCCGGCGCGCAATCGCGCGAACATCGTGCTCGGCCGGTGGGCGCAGGATCCCAGCGCGGGCCTCCGCCGGGCGGCCGGCCTGCTGGGAGTCGCCGGGGAAGAACTGAACGAGAGCGGCCGTTAGGACAATGAGATCTGCTGCAGGGCCCAGGAGTTGCCGTCCGGATCGATGATCCGGGCGGCGCGGGCCAAGCGTCAGGGAATGATGATGACCTTGCCGCGGAGGCTGCCATCGGTGAGCCGGCGCATGGCGGTCGCGGCCTCGGCAAGGGGATACACCGTGTCGATGACGGGCCGGATCGCACCGCTGGCGAGAAACCCGGCGAGGGTGTGCAGATCCTCCTGGCGCATCGTCGACACCAGGCCGGTGAGCTTCTGGGGTACGAACGGCGACAGCAGCAGCGCCCGCAGGGCCCGCTCGAAACCGCCGGTGACCCGGCCGCCGCCCTCACCGCCGACGATCACGAGGGTGCCGCGCCGGGCGAGGAGCCTGCGCAGCGAGGAGACCGACCGGTTGCCGGCGGTGTCGAGCACGAGGTCGTAGCGCTCTCCCGACCGGGTGATGTCGCCCCGGCCGTAGTCCACGACGGCATCCGCCCCGAGCGAGCGCACGTAGTCGAGTTTGGCGGCGCTGGCCACACCGGTCACGTGCGCGCCGAACGTCCTGGCCAGCTGCACCGCGTAGCCTCCGACGGCACCTGAGGCGCCGATCACGAGCACCCGCTCGCCCGGCCCGGCGGCCCGCACGGGGGCGAGGGCCTGCAGGGCGGTGACGGCCGAGGTGGGCACGCCAGCGGCCTCTTCGAAGCTCAGTGCCGTCGGTTTGGCCTCGAGCGTGTCGGCCCGGGCGACGGCGTACTCGGCCAGGGCCCCTCGCAGACGCCGAAGACCTCATCGCCCGGCTTGAAGCGGGTGACCTGGGCGCCGATTGCCTCGACCCGGCCGGCGACATCCATGCCCCGCACCCGGTTCTTCGGCGCGCGCCAGCCGATAGCGGGCCGCACCATGAGGGGCAGGCCGGCCATCAGGTGCCAGTCGCCGATGTGGAGGCTGGTGGCCTTCACGTGGAGGAGAACGTCGTCGTCGCCGACGCTCGGCCGGTTGATATCGGCGGGGCGCAGCACGTCGGCCGGGCCGTAGCTGTCGTGGACGATGGCCCTCATGATGTGCCTCCAAGTCTGGATGGGGCGGGGTAGTGAGCACGATAGAAGGATTTCGTGAGATTTTCAGGACGAAAATCCGGCACTAGTCCTGATAACTTCACTATCTCCTTTTTTCGCGGCTGCCGGGAGGGGCGGGCTCAGGAGTGCGCGAGCAGCCAGTCCAGCGCCGGAGCGCACTCGGTGAGGATGGAGATGTGGCCGTCGTCGGCGCAGTCCCAGTACTCGGCGTTCGGGATGGCCCGGGCCAGCCAGGCCCCGTGCCCGGGCGGGACCACCCGGTCCCGGCCGCCCTGCACGATCAGCACGGGCACCCGAATCGTCGCCACGTCGAACCCCCACGGCACCACGAAGGCCATGTCATCGTCGATCAGGCCGTCGGGCCCGGCCGCCGAGGCTTCCCCCACGTCGGCCCCGAGCGACGCCCAGTCGCCCTTGAGCGCGGCATAGTCCCGTTCCACGAAACTGGCCGGGTCGAACTCCGCGGTGGCCTGGTAGTGCTCGCGAGCCGGCCGGCCCGCGCGGGCGGCCCGCAGCGCGCCATCCGAGGCCATCCCGGCGAAGAAGTCGAGACCGCCGGCGTCGAAGGGCGCGATCGCGGCCAGGCACGCGGCGGCGGTCACCCGCTCGGGCAGCAGTGCGGCGCAGGCCAGGGCGTGCGGGCCGCCGCCGGAGGCGCCCATCACCGCGAACCGGCCCAGGTTGAGGGCATCGGCGATGGCCGCCACATCCGACGCCGCCGACGCGACAGTGCGGCCGGGTAGCGGCGTCGAACCGCCGTAGCTGGGCCGCCCGTACGAGACCAGCCGGATGTCCCGCTGTGCCGCCGCCACCAGCAGGGGTTCGAGCAGGGCGCCGGTCTGCGGCGAGCCGTGCTGCCAGAGCACCGTGAGCCGGGCCGGGGCCGGTTCGCCGAGCGGGTCGTACCCGCCCAGATCGCCCCACTCCCCGCCCGCACCGGGGTTCCCGGGCGCACCGGAGTCCCCGGCGGCCCCGGGGACTGGAGCGCTGTCGTGTACCCGGAGCACGCGGCCATCGGGCAGTCGCAGATCCTGCTCTGACACCATCGGGACTGACACCATCGGGCCAGCGTAAGCCGGATTCAGGTGACCTGCCAGACCGGCGCGCGGGTCAGGCCACGCTTCGCTCAGACGCGGCGCTGTCCGGCTCCGCCTGCTCGACCGTTGTCGGTTCCGGTGACATCAGCGGGGTGATGTAGGAGAAGCCCGTGACGGTGTTCTTGGTCATCGACAGCACGAGGTCCATGTGCGGTTCGAGGGCGGTGACCTTGTCAAGCGGCGATCCCACGATCAGCTGGAAACCGAGGCCCTTCCAGGCCGCGACGGCTCGCCCGGCGAATTCGGAGTCCGATTTCACGAAGCCCTCGTCGAGGAAGACCGGGGCGAAACGCGGCCGGGTACGGCTCTCGTCGCCGAGCTGGAACCGCAGGGCCGCGCCGACGACGAACGCGACGAGCTCCTGTGACTCGCCGCCGCTCTTGCCGCCGAGCGACGAGTAGGTGCTCACTTCCACGCCGTCCGGGGTGGTGCGCACCGCGGTGATCTCCACGTGCCTGCGCACATCCAGGAGCAGGTCGCGATCCGACTCGGCCTTGGCGCCCTGGCGACCGGTGGTCCGGCCCGGCCCCGCGATGTCCAGCTCGTCCGGCCGGCGGATCAGGTTCATGAACGCCTGCAGCCGGGTGAACCGGCTCTCGGTCTGCTCGTCGGTGAACTCCTCGGTCGAGCCGGAGGAGAGCAACTTGAGCTCCTTGCGGAATGCCGTGGCGTCGTCCCGGTGCAGGCGACGGAGCGAGATCTGCAGCCGGTCCCGGCCGGCCCCGAACGGCAGCGTGCGCAGGATGTCGTTGATCGGCCGCAACCGGTCTTCGATCTCTTCGATCGAGGTGGTGAACGCGCCGACCAGCGGAACCAGGTCCTGCCCGCTCCACGCGGACAGGCGCCGCTTCCATTCCTGCCGCCTCTCGTAGAGTCCCAGCGTGTAGACGGCGTCGAGGATGTCGCTGTAGCTGGAGTAGGACTCCATCGCCACACCGATGTTGGGGTCGGGCCAGCGGCTCTGGAAGGTCTCGAAGATGCCGATCAGGGTGTCCCTGGAGCTGCGGGCGGTATCGCGGTCCTGGCTGGACTGCTCGGTGAGCCGCTCGCGCAGCCGCTTGACGCTGTTCGCGAAGCTGGCCAGGTCGGTGCTGTCGCCCACGGCGGCGAACTGGGCGTCGAGGTGGGCGGAGTGCTCCTCGGTCAGGGTGACGGTCTCGTCGGCCTGGATGCGCTCCAGCCGAACGTTCACGATGTCCTGCCGGTCCACGATCGCGGCGTGCTCATCGCT
The DNA here is from genome assembly GCF_004210215.2 of Cryobacterium sp. SO1. Lineage (NCBI taxonomy): Bacteria > Bacillati > Actinomycetota > Actinomycetes > Micrococcales > Microbacteriaceae > Cryobacterium > Cryobacterium sp. SO1. The sequence goes on along the minus strand of NZ_CP067394.1, from coordinate 1,562,552 downwards.
GAGCGCGGACGCTTCCCGCTCGGTCTCGTGCTTGAGCTTCTGGGCGGCCTCGAGTTCGGCCGCCAGGCGTGCTTCTTCGTCCTGGAGTCCGCGCAGCACGTCGCTGCCGGCGAGCAGGCGTTCACGTTCGGCTTCCTTGGCGGTGATCCTGGCCGTGGCGCCGGCGACATCGATGGCCAGCCAGGCGGTGTCGATCAGGTGCTGGTGGGCATCCTTCAAGCGGCGCAGGGCGATGATCTGCCCGGCCTTGGCGGAGGCCTGCTGCGCGAGGGAGTCGGCGGAGGCCTTCAGCGCACGCAGCTCCTCGTTGATCTCGGCCAGACGGACGGTGCTGGAGAAGCCGATGATGGCCCGCTGCTCCTTGTTCCACCCGTGAGCGCCACGCTTGCCCTGGCGGATCTGGCCGCTCGGGGTGACCCGGGAGCCGTCGCCGGCGAGCTCGGCCGCACTGTTGACGCAGAGCGCGTCGATGGCGGGCGCCTGCACGCGGTCCTGCACCCAGCGGCTGAACGGGGAGTCCTTGAAGGTCAGTTTGCCCGAGACGTACCGCGGGTCGTGCTGCACCTGCTGGTGCGGGTGCAGGGCGACACCTTCGAAGTGGATGCGCACCGGGATGTGCAACGGGTCGATGGCGCGGCCGAGGGCGGCCAGCCGGGTCTCGTCGACGAGCAGCACCCGCACGACCGAGCCGAGGGTGACCTCGGCGGCCTGGCGCCAATCGTCTTCACCGGGGGCGATGTCGATGAGCTCGGCCACGAAAGGCAGTTCCTCGGCGGGGATTCCCGCCGCCTCCGCGATCATCAGGCGGGCGTTGTGCAGGTGCTGGGGAACCAGGCTGGCGCGCCCCTTGAGGAACGCGTGCTCCTGCTTGAGGGTGCGGATCTTCTCTTCGACCGGGTAGGCGGTGCGCTGCAGGGAAACCCGCTCGAGGTCGAGCTCCTGTTCGGAGGCGGCGAACCGGGCGATGAACCCCTCTGCGGCCAGTTGCGCGGCGGCGAAGTCGCCGGCCGAGGTGATGGCGACGGCACCGGCAGCATCGTCGGCAGCTGCGTCGTCGGCGGTCTCGTCGGCGTTGCCGGCGACGGCCCCCAACAGGGAGATGCGGTCGTTGAACCTGGCGCGTTCGGCCGCCACGTCGTCGCGTTTGGCGGCCAGCACGTCGAGGTCGTTCTGCAGGGCGGCGAGAACGTCGCCGCCGGCGCCCCGCTGCTGGTGCTGCAGGTCGGCGACCCGGCCCTTCAGCTCGGTTTCGGCATCCCGGGCCGCGATGAACGCGGCCTGGTTCTCACGCCGGGCGCCGCGGTTGGTGTCGGCGGCGGCGTCGAGCAGGCCGTGCTCGGTGAGCAGCTGCCAGAGCACGAACGGGGTGTCGCCCTCGCGGTGCACCCCGAAACGGTCGATCAGGTCAGCCTTCTCGGTGGCGCTCTCGTAGTCGCGGTGCAGTTCGGGCAGGCGTTCGAGCACCTTGGCCTTCTGCGCCTCGGTGACCATGGCGCCGTAGGAGCGTTCGAGGTCTTCGAAGTGGTCGACGGCCTTGTCGGCGGCGGCGTAGGTGGCGGGTTCTTCGAGCACCATCGACTTGTACAGCCCGTCGACGGTTTTCACCTGCTGGCCGGCCTGGATGCGGGCCAGCAACCGCAGCGCCTTGCCGCCCTCGCCGTTGGCGCCGATGCCGAGCCGGGTGTACAGGGTCTGCGAGAACGCGGCGTAGGTGTCGAAGACGTCCAGGTCGCTGAACCGGTTCTTGAGGGCACGTTTGTCGAAGCGGGCCTCGGTGACGTCGGCGAGCTCGCGCAGGTCCAGCCGGCCGTCGCGGGTGGCCATCTTCATGGTCACATCGGCGAACTTGGTCGCGCCGCGCGGCACGAAGTAGGCCCGCAGCACCGTGAACCGGCGCTGGTTGTCGTCGATGAAGGTCATCGCCACGGCGCCCCAGGTGGCCGAGTCGGCACCGCGGAGCACCTGGTCGTGCATCGCCCCGGTGTCGGCCTCGCGGCTGGAGTCGGTCTTGCCGCGGAGGTAGGTCATCAGGTTGCGCTGGTCGACGCTGCGGGCCCGGCCGGAGCCGGCGTCGTTGGACGCGCCGTTGAACGGGGTGTCGGAGGGCATCATCAGCGCCAGGTAGGCGTCGAGCAGGCTCGACTTGCCGGTACCGGATGCGCCGGAGACCAGGGTGGCGCTAGCGGCGAAGTCCACCTCGTGGTGACCCTGGAAGCCACCCCAGTTGACCATCTGGAAGGACTCGGCGCGCCACTGGGTGGTTCCCTCGGTGGCGCCGTCCATGTGGAACAGCGGGGAATCGGTCATGAAACGGCCTCCAGGGCGGGGTCGGCAGGTTCGACAGGATCGGGTTCGGCACCGTTGTCCGGTGCGGCGGCGGCAAGAATGTCAGCGTCGAGCGTATCGGAGCCGGCTTGCTCCGGCGGCTCCTGGCCGTTCTGCTCCACCAGCCACTCCCAGAGCTCGCCGAGGCGTTCGATCGGCAGCAGCACCTCGATCACCGCGGAGATCCGGAACCGGTCGGGGTCGCTGGTCTTCAGCAGCACCCGGGCCTTGGCGAGGCTGTCTACGGCCGCGGTGGCGCGGCGGGCGTCACCGAACCTGTCCGTGGCGTGCTCGGGCCGGAAGTGCGCGACGTTCTCGACCAGGTTGTCGCGGTCCACGATGACGATGTCGACGCCGCTGGCCCGTTCGCTGCGGAACCGCTGGCGCAGCAGCACCAGGAGGATGGTCTCCTCACGGGTGTACGCCACGTCGTGTAGCAGGGTCGGGAACCGCTCCCCACCCTCGCCGAGGGCCTGACGCTTGAAGGCCACCTCGTAGTGCAGGTCGACGTGCAGATCGAGGAACAGGTCGTTGAGGCGGGACTTCAGCAGGCTCTGCGAGGCGAGCAGGGTGCGCCACTCGGCGGGCTGCAGGGCCGCGGAGATGTAGCGGTGCTTGAGCAGCAGCACCAGGGTGCGGCGCTGCTCCACCGTGAGGCCGCCCTCGTCGCCCTCGAAGAGCGAGAAGCTCTGGGCGCCGTCGTCGGTGGTCTCGGTGCTCTCCACGCCCTCGTCGGTCGCGTCGGTGGGCGCTTCGGTGGTCACGTCGTCAGTCATGATCAGGTCCATAGTTCAGGGCGGCCAGCGCCGCGGTGTTGTCGTCGGTCAAGGTGATGCGCGGCACCCTGAAGGTGCGGCGGGAGCCGTCGGGGCGTACGGTCTCGAAGGACTCGGTGTCTGAGCCCGCTGTCGAGGCCGCGGCATCCGTGCGGTCGACGGCGTCGACCTGGGTGGCCAGCTGCAGCAGGCCGAGAATCTCGACCGGCCGGCGCATGGCCGGCTCGAGGCTGTTGAAGGCGTCGCCGACGGATGCGGCACGGTTGGCACTGAAGGCCCTCACCATGGCGTCGCGGAGATCGGCCAGCAGCGGACCGCCCTGGGTGCGCATCGCATCCAGGGTGGGCGGTTCGGGGGCGAAGGCCGAGACGTCCTCGAGGGGCGGCGGCGCCTTGTGCGCGCCGGGGTCGTAGAACCTTTCGCGTAGGTGCTCGAGCTCCAGGGTGCCCGGCATCAGTTCCGCGGTCACCGTCGACCGGGGGCCGGCGGTTTCCATCCACACGGCGAGTTCCTTGTTGATCTCCCGCAGCAACCGTTCGAGTTCGCGGTCCTTGACCACGTCGTGGTTCACGATGTGTTCGCGCAGGGTGGTGGTCAGGCCGTTCCGCTGAGTGAGCACGTCGTCGACACCCTTGCGGATCAGGCTGACCGTGCCCATGAAGCTGCGCCGGTCGGCGGCGCTGAGTTCCAGGGCGAAAGGGTGCAGCATGATCGACTCGAGGTCGTTCTTGAGCTTGGCGAGCAGGTCGTCGTTTCGGAGCAGCACGATGGCGCCCTCGAAGGCCCGGCCCTCGGCGGTCGAGGACATCAGCGCATCCGTCTTGGAGAGGTACTCGTCGAGGACCTCGCTGATCGGGCGTTCCTCGGCGCGGAAGTCGTTCACGATCTGCCGGTGCATGCCGGCGACGGACTCCTCGACACGCTTGAAGTCGCTGGGCAGCTGGGTGATCAGGTCGATCAGGTTGGCGTAGCCCTCGTGCATCTGATCGTTCGAGGCCGCGGCGATGGCGCCGCCGGCGGCGAGCCGGTCGCGTTCGGCGTTCAGCGCGTCAATCTCCAGGTCGAGCCGGCGGATGCGTTCGTCCCGGTCCGGGTTGGCCTGCGTGGAACGGTGCCGCACGGTGTCGACGATGGTGGTGAGCCGGGATTCGCTGATCAGCGCGCGATCGCGGGAGAGCCCCTCGACCAGCAGCAGGGCCTCGAGGGCGTGCGAGGTGAGCGAGTACTGCTCCTCGTCGTCGTCGCCGGTCTCCCGGTAGAGCCACTGGTCGTTCATCCACTGCACGCAGAGCGCCCGCCCGTTCTTACCGGGCACCTCGCTGCCGATGGAACGCAGGTCGGCCAGGTAGGCATCCACCTGGGTGTGCAGCCGGTCGGCCTGCACACTGCGCCGGTCGCGGCTGAACGACGACTTGAACACCGCGAGCACGAACGGCGCCCACTTGCGGTCGAGGAGCCGCAGGGTGGGTCGGTCGAAGGCGCTGTGCACCCGCGCTAATTCACCCGCGATGTCGCTCACTCGTGCTCGTTCCCTTCTCGCCGGCCCGCCTGAGGGCCTCCTCAACCGTAGTCGCCCCGGCGACCGGGAAACGGCGCGGGGGGCGTGCTGTGCAGTCCTGGGCGGCGGCGCGCCAGACCGCTCAGTACTCGCCCTGGCTCTGACCGGCGGCTTCGTCGGCCTTGAGCTGAAGCAGTGCCAGATCCACGAGGAGGAACATTTCGGTGCGTTCGGCCCGGCGGCGCTGATATTCGGGGTCGAGGGGGTCGATCGAGAGGCGCATCAGGCGGGTGTGCAGGGCGTCTTGCACCTCGTTGCTGGCCGCGTGCTGGGCGTCCGCCACGAGGCGACCGACCTTCTCCTCGTCGTCGGCCACGGCGCGCAGGGCGAGGGCGAGGAGTTTGTGCACCCGACGGCGTAGCTTGAGCTGGCGGAGGTCCATCAGCTGGTCCTGGGAGAGGTCGTGGCGCCAGGTCAAAAAGGTCAGTTCCTTGCGCTGCAGTCGCACCCGTTCGCTGGATTCCTGGTTCTCCTCGGCGAGGCTCTGCAGTTCCCGACGGGTGGCATCGGCGAATCGGGCCCGGTCGTAGTCCGCGTGCTCGGCGAGTCCCGCGACGATGATGTCGTTCTTGACCGCCATCCGCACCGAGGACAGCGCGATGAGCACCCCCTCATCGACGATGCGCGAAATCGGCACCCGGGCGTGCTGCGTCGCATCCGTCACACCTTCATTTTACGCATCCCGCGAACCGTGACTTCAGCCCCTCAAATCGCCCATTTCTGGGGCTTTGTTCACAGTTCGCGGAGGGAGGAGGGGCACCTAGACTGCGGCAATGGGGAAAATCTGGAACGATGCTGCCGTTCGATATCTGCAGGACCGGCGGATTTGTCCCCGATGCGACGCGCGTCTGAGCGATGAGTGGTGCCCGGGTTGCGGGGCCGACCTGAGCGGCCCGCTGGGCGGCGCGCTGGAGTCGTCGACCGAGCGGGTGGTCAACGCGCTGCGGGGGCGCGACCGCCTGATCGAGCGGATACCGACGGTGTGGCGCTCCGGCGCGCCTGCGCTGGGCACACCGGCAGTGGGCACTCCCCCAATGGACACAGCTGCCATGGGCCCGTCTGCGGTCGACCCGGCCGCGGTGGGCGCTGCCGGGCCGCAGAGCGTGTCCGTGCCGCAGCGACCTGCGGCACCGGTCGGTGCGCGCGAACCTGTCGGCGTGCCGGCTGCGGTTCTTTCGGCTGCCCCGGATGCCGGCGCCCAGGTCAGCGTGCAGTCGGTGCTGGCCTTCGCCGGCGCCGCGTTGCTCGCCGTGGCGGCACTGGTCTTCACCTTCTTCAACCCCGACCTCACGAGCTTCGCCGTGCGCACGAGCATCATCGGGGCGATCACGCTGGTCTTCCTCGGCGGGGCCTGGTGGTTCGCCCGTCGCGGTCTGCAGTTCTCCGCCGAGTCCGTGGCGGCCCTTGGCGTGGTGTTCGTCGGCCTTGACGTATGGGCGTTCACACAGCTGGCGCCGTCCTCCGCGAGCGGGTGGGTCTTCGCCGCTCTCGGCACGCTGGCCGGCTCGGCCGTGCTGTTCGGGCTGGGCGCCCGCTCCGGTGTGCGGGTCTGGCTGTGGGCGGCTGTCGTGGGGCTGGCCCTCTCGCCCGGGCTGCTCGGCAGCGGGGGCAACGCCTGGGGCGCGATCCTCGGCAGCCTGGGCGTGGCGGTCGTCGCGCTTGGCCTGCACCCCGTGCTCGCGCGCCTCTCCCCCGGGCTGGGTTCCGCGTTGGGGGTCGAACGATACACGGCCACCGCCCTGCAGGCCGTTGCCGTGCTCGCCGCCCTGCTGCAGCTGCTGGTGCGCTCGATCAGCACGACCGGCACTGACATCGCCGGGTATGCCGGCATCCTCGCCGTTCTGGCGGTGGTGGCGGCGCTCGGCAGCCGCAACGGCCTGCCGCGGCCGTGGAGCTTCGCCGCCGGCGCCTTCGCGGTGGCGGCGGTGGCCATCCTGCCGCTGGCCGTGTCGTTCGAGGATTCGGCCTGGTACCTGGCACTGGTGCCGGTCGCGGGCGGGATCGCCCTGGTGGGGCTGGCCGCCCTGCCCTCGAGCCCGGCCGCCAGCCGCGGCGCCCTGGGCTCGGGCGCCGTCACGGTGCTGATCCTGGCCGCGACCCCCGCCCTGGTGACCGCGGTCGTGCAGTTGTCGGGCGCGCTGTTCGCTCCGCTGCGCTGGGCCGGATCGGTCGCCGGCGGCTACCCGGGCGAGACCTCGCCCTTCCCGGCCAGCGGTGACTTCGCGTTCGTCGCCGGATCGAACCCGTCCTACGGCCCCGGGCTCGTCGCCCAGAACGTCGGCCTGGCGTCGATCGTCGCGTTGGCCGCCCTCACGGCAACCGCCTGGGCCGTCGCTCAGGTGAGCCGCAGAACGGCTGCGCCGGCGCCGGCCGGGCCCCCGCAACCCGTGCCAGCCGGGCCAGCGACGGGAGTGTCGGCACCGAACCGCCTGGCCCTGTGGCTGGGGGTGTTCACCCTGCTCACCATCTCCGGCTGGGCGGGCTTGTCAATCACCGGTCAGGCCGTCGTGGGCTTGGTCCTGACGGCGGCGCTCATCGCCGGTCTGCTGTTCGTTCCCGCGCTCGTCGCGGCACCCCCGACGGTGCGGCGGGCGGTGGGCGGCGGAGCGCACCTGTTGCTGTTGCTGGCGGCGATCACCGGATGGTCGCAGGAGTCGACCACTGTGTGGGTCGGCGCGGCCGCGGTGCTCGCCCTCGCCTCGCTGGCCCGCGCCCTGCCGGCGCGGTGGCGTCCGCTGTACCTGGCGGTCGGCTACGCGTACGCGCTGGTCAATGTGGCCACCGCCCTCACGCTCGTGGGCGTCGACGGCATCGCCGTGCTCTGCCTCACCACCACCCTCGGCCTGCTCTGCGCGCTCGCCGCCACCCTCACCACCTGGCTCACCCCGCGCAGCTGGTACGCCCTGCTCCTGGTCAGTGCGGTGCCGTTCCTGGCCGGGATCGTGGCGGTGCTGCTGGTGCGCAGCGGCTGGACCGCGCTGTCCACCGGCGTGGCCTTCGCCCTCGCCCTGACCCTGATGACGGTGCGTCGCCCGGGCATGACGATTGCCCTGCGCTCCTTCGCGGCCGCTCTGCTGGTGCCCTCGCTCGCGGTGGTGGTGGTCTGCCTCGGCGCTCAGCTGCTGGCCACCAGCGGATCGCCGGTGGTGCTGCCGCTCATCGCGTTGCTCGTGGCCGGCACCTTCGCGGCCACCGGTCCGATCACGCAGGCGCTCGAGAAGCACGGCCTGACCGCCCTCGAAGCGGATGCCTGCCGCCGGTGGATCGAGGCATCCGCCGCCCTCACCGGCGTGCTGGCGGTGCTGCTGGCACTGGTGCGCACCGCAGCAGGTCTGTCGACCACGGTGTTGGTGCTCGTGATCCTCGGTGTGGGCGCTGCCGTCAACGCTCTGCGCACCGGCCGGCAGCTGGCCTGGTGGGCGGCCGGCGCCAGCTGGACCGGCGCGCTCTGGTGCGTCTGGGCCAGCCGCGGCATCGAGGTGATCGAACCGTACCTGCTGCCACCGGCGCTCGCCATGGTGGTCGTGGGCGCGATCCTCGTGGCCAGGGGCCGCACCGGCCAGACGCTGGCCGCCACCGGCCTCGCCCTGGCCGTGGTGCCCAGCCTGGCGGTGCTCGTCACCAACGGGTCCGCCGGGTTCGGCGCCGCGCAGCTCGGCTCCGTGCGGTACGGCCTCGCGCAGTTCGGCCCGGCCATCCCGTGGCGGGCCTACGGACTGATCGCCGCCGCGCTGCTCTTGGTGCTGGTCGGCTACGCCATCGCCCGCGCCGCCACCAGGGCTACCGGTCCGGGTGCGGCGACCGGGCTGGGCAGCCTGCTCGGCTCCACGGCCGTGGTGGCCACCCTGGCTGCGGCTGCGGGTGCCGCGCAGGCCATGCGCTGGGGACTCGGCCTCGACGCCCTGGCCGGCAACCCGACCACCGGTGTCATGCTGCCCGTGCTCGCTCTCAGCGCTCTGGCGACCCTGCTGGCGGCGCTCGCCGGCGGGCTTCCGCAGGGCGGGACGGCCTCGGGCGACACGGCAGCCGACGGTATGGCCGGCACAGCATCCGGCGGCCCGGCGTCCCGCGACACCTCACCCTCGCGGTGGCGTTTCGCCGCAGCAACCGCGTTCCTGGTGGCCGGGCCGATCACCGCCATCCGTGCTGACGCCTTCTCGATCGGCACCCTGACGCTGTTGATGGTCGCCGTGCTTGGCTTCATGCTCGTGGTCGCGGCGCGCAGCCGCAGCACGGCGACGTCGCTGCCCCCGGTCTGGTTCCTGTTCCTGCTCGCCTGGTGCGCAGCCGTCGCGGGCTGGAGCGAACGGGAGCTGCGCGTCGAGGCGTTCTCGCTGCCGCTCGGACTGGCGCTGCTCGGTGCCGGCATCATCGGGATGCGCCCGGGAGCCCGAACCGTCCCCGCACGACTTGGGTCGTGGCCTTCCGGTTTCGCCGGCTCGTGGCGGCTGCTGGCGCCGGGCATCATCGTCACGTTCCTGCCGTCGGTGCTGGCCACCGGCACCGACCCGCAGACCTGGCGCGCCATCCTGGTGATGTCGCTCGCACTCACGGCGATCCTGATCGGTTCGACCCGGCGCCTCGCCGCGCCGTTCCTGATCAGCCTGGCCGTGCTGCCCATCGAGGTGATCGTGGTGTTCACGGTGCAGATCGGCCAGACCATCAACCCGCTGCTCTGGTGGATCACACTGGCCACCATCGGCGCGGTCATGCTCGTGATCGCGATCACCTCCGAGCGGAAGGGTGCCACGGAGGCCGGCCTCTCGGCCCGCCTCCGCGACCTCACCTAACAGCTCGCGAGCCGTGAGAAAAGCACCGAAACCTGAAGATTTTCGGTGCTTTTCTCACAGCTCGCGGAGATTGGAAGGCGTTGGACTCGCCCACGAAGCCCTCGCGGAGGAGAGTCTTTTCGGGCTCAGGCAGCCAGGATGCCTCGACCCGCCTGCTGCGGATCGGCGCCACGGCTGACCACACAGCTGGCAGCACGGCTGACCACACGGCCGACGGCGCTCAGTCCAAGCTGGCGGTGCCGGTGCGCTGGTCCGCCGCCGGCTGAGCCGCCCACTGCAGGGAGGTTCCCCGCGAGATCACGCCCCCGCGAATTGCAGAGCGTCGGCGCGCTCGCGGTCGCTCTGCGCCGCATCCGCGCCGGCGGCCCAGGTGAGATAGCCGCCGTCGAGGTTCACGGCGTCGCGGCCCAGCTGCGCGAGTAGCCGCACGGCGGTGTGGCCGCGCTGGCCCACCTTGCAGTGCACGATCAGCCGGCCCGCGGGCAGCTCGGCCTGGCGGGCACGGATGTCATCGAGCGGGATGTTGATCGAGCCGGGAATGGCGGCCTCGGCGTACTCCCCCGCCGTGCGCACATCCACCAGCGTGGCGCCGGCCGCGCGGGCGGCGTCGAGTTCGTGCCATTGCACCGACGGGGTCAGGCCCTCCGCGGCGTTCAGGGCCACGTAGCCGAGCATGTTCACCGGGTCCTTGGCCGAGGAGAACTGCGGGGCGTAGGCCAGTTCGAGGTCGGCGAGCTCGGATGCCGTGATGCCGCCGGCCATGGCCGTCGCAATCACATCGATGCGCTTGTCGACCCCGCCACCGCCCACACCCTGGGCGCCGAGGATGGCGTCGGTATCGGCGTCGACCACGAGTTTGAGCGCCATCGACTCCGCGCCCGGGTAGTAACCGGTGTGCGAGGCGGGGTGGGTGTGGAACACCCGGATGTTGCGGCCGCGGGCGCGGAGCAGCTTCTCGTTCCAGCCGGTGGAGGCGATGGTGAGGCCCATCATGCCCACCACGGCGGTGCCGAGGGCCGGACGCACCCGGATGGTCTTGCCGCTGATCACGTCGGCGACTAGACGTCCGTGGCGGTTGCCCAGGCCGGCAAGGGCCACCAGGCGTTGTTCGCCCGAGATCGCGTCGGTCTTCTCCACCGCATCGCCGATGGCGTAGATGTCGGGGTCGCTGGTGCGCAGCTGATCGTCCACCGCGATGCCGCCGCGTTCGCCGAGGGTGAGGCCGGCGGCCTTAGCCAGAGCGGTGTCGGGCCGCACGCCGATGGCGGCGAGCACGAAGTCGGCCGCAACGACGCTGCCGTCGCTGAGGGTGGCGGTGTTCTCGCCGATTTCGGCGACCTGGGTGCCCAGGCGCACGCTGACGCCGGCGGCCCGGAGCCGCTCGGCGACGGGGCCGGCCATCTCGGAGTCGAGCGGCGGCAGCACCTGGTTGCCGAGCTCGACGAGGGTCACCTCGAGACCTCGGTGTACGAGGTTCTCCACCATCTCGAGGCCGATGAAGCCGGCGCCGATCACGAGGGCGCTCGTCGGCGCCACCTCGAGGGCGCGCATGGCCGCGTCGACGTCGTCGATGTCGCGCAGGGTGAGCATCCGCTCGCCGCCGGGCAGCGGCGGGCGCACGGGCGAGGCGCCAGGTGAGAGCACCAGCGCGTTGTAGGCCTCGGTGGACTCGTGGCCGGTGCCGAGGTCACGCACCCGTACGGTCTTGGCCGCGATGTCGATGCCGATCACTTCGGTGCGCACGCGCACGTCGAGGTTGAACCGGGCGCCGAGCGTGGCCGGCGTCTGCAGCAGCAGGCTGGAGCGCTCCTCGATGACACCACCGAGGTAGTACGGCAGGCCGCAGTTGGCAAACGAGACGTGGCCACCCCGTTCGAACACGGTGATGGTGGCGTTCTCGTCGAGCCGGCGGAGGCGGGTGGCGGCGGACATGCCGCCCGCAACGCCGCCGATGATGACGTATCGATTTTGGGTCATAACCCCAGTCTGCTATACCCCTGGGGGTATCCGCAAGTCGATGCGTGACCGGATGCGTCTTCGCCGGACGGATGCTGCTACTCGGCGCGGTTATTACCCCGTCGCACGGGTCAACGGTCTGCACGGTCGCCGAGCCGGGCCAGGCCGCGGTGACCAGGTCGCCGCCTGGCCGGTGTGAGTGCGCACAGGGACGCCCCTCCGAGGCTGTGGAAGACGGGCCTCGGACGGGCCCAGCTCACTGTGGCGACGGCGGGCACACGCCCGGTGAACGACGGGGGAACTCTGGCGTGAGCGACCCAGGCGGGCGATCGAAACCACGATTCCGGCGAGTTCGCCGTGAAGGCGCGCAACACCGGGTGTTCCTCCGACTGCCCCGTGCCTATGCTGGATGCACCATGCGACTCCTCCTGATCCGCCACGGCCAGACGCCCGCCAATGTGCTCGGGCAACTCGACACCGCCCACCCGGGCCCTGGCCTCACCGAGCTCGGCGAACGTCAGGCCGCCGTCATTCCCGAGGCGCTCCGTTTCGATTCGATCGACACTATTTTTGCGTCGACGCTTCACCGCACCCAGCTCACGGCCCGCCCGCTCGCCGTCGACCGGGGCCTGGACATCCAGGTCTCCGACGGCCTGCACGAGATCGAAGCCGGCACTCTCGAGCGGCGCAGCGACCACGCCTCCATCCGCACCTACATGGAGACAGTGTTCGCCTGGGGCGCCGGCAACCTTGATGTGGGGATGCCCGGCGGGCCGGACGGCCACGCGTTCTTTGCCCGGTTCGACGCCGATATCGCCGTGGCCGCGGCCAGCGGAGCGACCGCGGCGGTGTTCAGCCACGGCGCGGCGATCAGGGTCTGGGCGGCGGCGCGCGCCACGAACGTGCCAGCGATGTTCGCCGGACTGCACGACCTGGACAACACCGGCGTGGTCGAGCTGTCGGGCTCGCCCGATACCGGCTGGACCCTGCTCTCCTGGGCGGGAGTGCCGCTGGGCGGCATGCCGCTGGTCGACGCGGATGCCGTGGACCCGACCGGCGAAGCGCTCGACGCCTCTTAGTAAGGAAATAGTGCGTTGAGAAGGACGGAATTTGACACTACGTCCTTTTTTCCGTCCTTCATCCTGATAAACCGCCGTCGTGCCGGCCGCTGGCGGACCCGGCGGCGGTGACTAGCCCGCGCTCCCCCTGGGCGCCCGGGGCACCCTCGGCCGCACGAGCGCGTGGCTGTCACGCAGCAGGTTCTCCACAAGGTCGTCGGGCACGAAACCGTCGAGCACGATGGTGATCCAGTGCTTCTTGTTCAGGTGGTAGCCCGGAGTGATGTGCGCGGGGAACTCCTCCCGCAGCGCCCGGCCTTCCTCTGGATCGCACTTCAGTGACACGCTCAGTGGCTCGCCCTCCAGCGCGCTCAGGGCGAAGACCTTGCCGTTGCCGGTGGTCTTGAAGACGCTGGTCTCTTCGCCGAACGGAAACGTCTCGGCGGCCTGGGGCAGGCTCAGGCAAAACTCGACGAGGGCATCCGGGGTCATAACTGGGACCTTACCGACTCTCCCCCGCCCAGCGCACCCCGGGCCGAGCTGCCTTAGGCCAGGACGCCGGCCATGGCGCCGGCGGTCAGCTCCACCGAACGCAGCCGGTCACCGATCTGCTGTGACGCGTGGGCGAGGATCAACTCGTCGGCCTGGGTGGCCGAGGCCAGGTCGTCGAGGAAGGTGCGTACGTCCGCGGACGTGCCCACGGCCGTGTACCGCATCATGTCGGCGAGGCGGCGCCCCTCGGTGGTGGTCAGGAACGCGTCGATCTGTTCGTCGGAGTACTCCGGTGACGCCGGTCCGCGGGCGATCATGCTGCGCACCCTGGAGCGGCGCATGATGTCGAACTGCTGGGCGGCATCCGCTCCGTCGTCGGCCGCGATCACGTTGGCGGCCACCAGCAGATAGGGCTCGGCCAGCTCCGCCGACGGCGTGAAATCGCGGCGGTAGAGGGAGACAGCCTCGAACAGGGAGTCGGGGGCGAAGTGCGACGCGAACGCGTACGGCAGGCCCAGCGCCGCCGCGAGGCCGGCGCCGAAGAGGGAGGACCCCAGGATGTACAGGGGAACATTGGTGCCGGCGCCCGGAACTGCTCGCACCCCCGGGATGATCGACTCGTCGCGCAGGTAGGCGGCCAGTTCCATCACGTCCTGCGGGAACTGGTCGGAGGCGCGCGGGTCGCGGCGCATGGCCCTGGCGGTGGTCTGGTCGCTGCCGGGCGCCCGGCCCAGGCCGAGGTCGATACGGCCCGGGTACAGCTCAGCGAGGGTGCCGTACTGCTCGGCAATGGTCAGCGGCGAGTGGTTGGGCAGCATCACGCCGCCGGATCCGAGCCGGATGGTAGACGTCTGCGAGGCGATATGGCCCACCAGCACGCTCGTGGCCGACGAGGCGATCGTGGGCATGTTGTGGTGCTCGGCGTACCACACCCTCTCGTACCCGTGCTTTTCGGCGGCCTGGGCGAGGGCAACGCTGGCTGCGAAGCTCTCCCGCACGGTCTGTCCGGGGGCGATGGGGGCGAGGTCGAGAATGGAAAGCGGTGTCGTCATGTTGGGCGTAACGGTTTTCGCGCGCGAATCGTTACCCGCGTCAGCGGATTCGGCCGACACCGGGAAGAAACCGGCCGACCCTGGCCGCGTAGTCCGAGTAGGCGGGGTGCTCCTCGACGAGCATCTGCTCCTCCCACCGGGTCTTTGCGGCCAGGAGGCCGACCAACGCTGCCCACACCACCACGTGCAGCAGGGACGAACCGATCAAAACCAGACCCAGCCCGCCGCACATCAGCCCGGTATAGATCGGGTTGCGCACCACCGCGTACACCCCGTTAGTGGCCAGCGGGGCATCCTCGCGCGGTATCGGGCTGGCCGTCATGGCCGGGCCGAGAGTGCTGGAGCCCTGCACCGCCAGGGTCACCCCCACCGCGATGAGGGCGATAGCTGTGGCCACGACGAAGCCGTTCACCGGCCAGACGGTGCCATGCGGCGAGAGGAGGAGGGCGATCAGCAGAAAGATCTGCACGACGACCAGGCCGGACGCGAGCGCACGTTTCATGCCCCGAGAGTACGCCCGCCTCACCGTGCTGGGCAGGTCCCCACGCTCTTCCCAGCCTGTACGCAGAACGGCCCGCGGACCAGCGGTCAGGAGTTCAAGCCCTGACCTGCTGCCCGCGGGCCGTTCCAGGTATTGTCGAAGACGACGTCGGCTAGTACCAGCCGACGGACTCGGACTTGGCCCAGGCCGCGCACGGAGTTCCGTAGCTGCCCGAGATGTAGCCCAGGCCCCACGAGATCTGCGTGGCGGCGTTCGTCTGCCAGTCGGCACCAGCCGTGGCCATCTTGCTGCCGGGCAGCGCCTGCGGGATTCCGGTGGCACCGCTGGAGGCGTTGTAGGCGTTCACATTCCAACCGGACTCCTTGTCCCACAGGCTGACGAGGCAGCCGAACTGGTCGGAGCCCCAGCCATACTTGGCGGCCATCATGTCGCGAGCGATGGCCTGGGCGCCGCTCGGGTTGGCCGGGGCCGACGGGGCCGGAGCCATGCTGGCCTTCGGAGCGGACTGGGCGACCTGCGCGACCTCGGCATCGGCCGCGGCTTTCGCGTCGGCGGCCGCCTGGGCAGCGGCGGCCTGTGCGGCGGAAGCTGCAGCTGCAGCGGCCTGCTCGGCGGCGACGCGGTCAGCCTCGGCCGTTGCGGCCTGCACCGGCGGCACCGCAGCGTTGGTGAGATCGACGAGCTCGTAGATCCGCTCGGGCGCGAGGTACTCGTAGTTGCTGAGCATCGCCACCGGGGTGGCCAGCTCGGTAGCGTCGGTCTTGTTCTGGGCCGCGGTGATCACGGCCGTCGCGTCGGCGAGGGTGCCTGCGGCAGACTTCTCGGCATGGGCGGCCGCGATGCCACTGTAGGCGCCGAGCTGCTCGGCGTGCCGGCCGGAGCCGGACGCGAGGGACGCTGATGCGGCGACACGATCGTTCTGCGCCGCCATGGCCGGCTCGAGCACGAAGCCGGTTCCGGCCATCGCGCCGATGGTGAGAACCGCCAGGGCGGCCGCCGACCGGCGGGTCACCCGGGTGCGGTGGGTTTTCGACGCCCGCGTCTCCCGGGTCGGAGACTGGGGCTGCGCGGAGATGACGGATGTTGCGGAGGATTCGGGTGTTGCTGGAGTGCTGGAATTCGGGTAAGTCACGGTTTTGTATGTCTCTCACTGAGCGAAACGCAGGTACGCGGGCGCAGAGCGGTTCTTGTTCGACGATCCACGAGCGGGGGCCCGCCCGGGCGAAGTGACCACCCTGCAGCACGTTTCTGAATGGACCCTCACCTTTTGCCGGGAAGGTCCTCACAATCCGTGTACCCCTGTTGCATCGCCGCGCACGAACAGGATCACTTCTTGATGCCTGGTGAGACGTTGATTCGACGCTTGTCAACCGACCGATTCCGTCGTGTGGAGCGGTGGCACGCGGGTCAAAAACAAATCAAAAAAAACTTGCAACCCCCTTGAAAATTCAGCCAGGAGGCCTTGCACGTATCGGTCACCGTCGGCACCAGAGGCTTTGGCCTCCCCTGAAAGGGGGTATCGGTTGTTAGCGTGAGACTCCCCGATACCCCCCACTCCCCCGCGATGTCAGGAGCCTGCATGTTGTCCCCCCGGTCCCATCCCCTCATTCAAGCCACGCTCCCCCTGCTCGGCGAACGCCTGCCCGCCATCGCCACCGGCTTCTACGAGCGTATGTTCGCCGCGCATCCCGAGCTCTTCGACGGCCTGTTCAGCCGCTCGAATCAGAAGAGCGGCGTGCAGCAGCAGGCCCTCGCGGGCAGCATCGCCGCGTTCGCCGCGCACCTCGTGAAGGATCCCACCAGCGCGCCGGAGATCATGCTCTCCCGTATCGCGCACAAGCATGTCTCCCTCGGCATCCTGCCCGAGCAGTACGACGTGGTCTACCGGTACCTCTTCGAGTCCATCGCCGCCGAGCTCGCCGACGTCATCACGGTCGAGATCGCGGCGGCCTGGACCGAGGTCTACTGGCTGATGGCGCACGCCCTGATCAAGCAGGAGGCGGGCCTGTACGCCGCAGCCGCGAGCGACAAGCCACTCGCGCCGTGGACGGTGACGCGCCGGGACCCCGCGGGCAGCGACGCCGTGACCTTCACGCTCGTGCCATCCGATGACACCCCGGCGTCGGCGTCCCGGCCCGGCCAGTACGTGGGCGTGACTGTGCGGATGGCCGATGGAATCCGGCAGGTGCGGCAATACTCACTCTCGGCCGGGACCGATGTCGAGACGCGGGTGTTCACGGTAAAACTAGACAACGACGGGGAGGTCTCTCCGGTCCTGCATCGCGACGTCCAGGTCGGCGACCAGTTGGTCCTTTCCAACCCCTGCGGGGACATCACCCTCGAAGCCGGTGACGGCCCCCTTGTGCTGGCCTCGGCCGGCATCGGCTGCACCCCACTCGCATCGATCCTGCGATCCCTTGTTGAGACGGGGTCGACGCGGGAAGTGCTGGTCATGCACGCCGAAAGCATCATCGAACGGTGGGCGCTGCGCGAGCAGATGGGCGCTGACATCGCGCGTCTGCCAGCCGCCGAACTGGAGCTCTGGCTCGAGGAACCCGGCGCCCATGACACCGCCAACCCCGGGTTCATGTCCCTGGATGCGGTGACCATTCCCGACAAAGCGTCGGTGTACCTCTGCGGGCCGCTGCCGTTCATGCGGGCGATCCGGGCGCAGGCGCTGGCGTCGGGGGTGCCGGCAGCCCGTATTCACTACGAGGTCTTCGGCCCAGACCTCTGGCTTGCGAGCGCCTGACCGCAAGGATGTGTGCGTGACGGCTCATCTGGAGCGCACCTGCAGACGTCGGCCGCGCACGTCGATATCCGCGTCCGGATGCGGCATCAGGGTGTAGGTCCAGGCCGGATGGCGCTCGCGGGCGAAGCTGGTGCCGGCCACGATGGCCCGGCCCTGCCCGTTGTCAGTCGGCGAGGATGAGGTACAGCGCGCGGCGCACTTCGTCGAGCTTCTCGGTCGCGGCGGCGCGCTGGGCATCGGTGGCCACCGAGCGGAACTGGTGGACAACGCCGAAGAGCTTGCCGACGCTCTCGTGGAAGGCCGCGTCGGCATCCGACTGGACGGGGGTGGCCTCCCAGGCCTTCTTGAGGTCCTCAGCGTGCTCGGCCAGGTAGGCTCGGCCGGCATCCGTGAGTTGATAGTCGGTGCGGCGTTCGGTGCCGGTCGGCGAGATGAGCTCTTCGTCGACGAGTTGCTGCAGCGTGGGATAGATGGAGCCGGGGCTGGGGCGCCAGGCCCCGCCGGTCTTCTCCTCGATCGCCCGGATCAGTCCATACCCGTTTGAGGGCCCGTCGGCCAGGAGCGAGAGGATCGCCGAGCGCACGTCCCCCTTGTTGGCACGACGGGAGCCGCGCGGTCCGCCGGGGCCGAACCCGGGGCCGAAACCGCCGAAGCCGGGGCCTCCCGGACCGAAGCCCCGGCCGAAGCCGCGGCCGTGAGCTTGAGGGGAATCGTGGTGGGCACGGTTCATTCCCGCGCCGAACTCCGTCGCGCCGCAGGCAGCGGCGCCCAATTCTGGATGGTGGGTGTGGTGAAAGCGCTTCATGGTCGCATTCCTTTGACGTTGTGCGTCTCACGTTCGCCCGCTGGGGCGCCTCCGTGCTGACGCGCCGCGGAATTTCCGCGACGGTCAACGATATATCGCTGATAATCGGGTTGTCAATGGTTACCTGGTCGGAGAGAAAGTTTTCGAGAATCTTTTTCGGCCGCGCTGGTTACCGCGGCCATCGCCCGCCACGACTGGGATCGCCAGCGCAGGACGCACCCGCACCCCGGCGGCATTCGGGCCGATCGGAGGCGTGCCAGCGCAGCCGAACCAATCCAGGAGCGCACGCGCTCCGGACCACCTATGCGGCCCGGTTCACACCGAGGCCGGAGCGAAACTAACGAATTGGAGTTACGAAAATGAAGACCATCACAAAGCGCATCACCGCATTCGGCATCACCGGTGCAGCAGCATCCGCCCTCATCGTGGGAGGCCTCGTGGCTCCCGCCCAGGCCGCTGAGCTCGATAACGCAGCAGCCACGGTGACCGACAGCTCCTCGTCGGCCAGCAACACCGATCTCATCGATGACATCCTGCGCGATGCCGTCGCCGGCAACGGCGCGTCCGGCACCGGCATCCTGGCCCCCGTGGTTTCGGGTGCCGACATCTCCGGCACCGATGTCTCCGGTACCGATGTTTCCGGTACCGACACCTCCGTCAACGAGGGCGACATCTCCACCGGCCCGCTCGTCAACGGCCCGCTCATTGAGGACTCGCTGAACAGCGACATCGGTGACGTGGCCTCCGGCAACAACATCGCCAACGGCATCGACGCCCCGATCGCGTCCGGCAACGGACCGGTGGCTTCGGGCAACGACACGTCGGTCACCGCGCCCGTGACCGCACCGGTGGATGCACCGGTCGGCTCGGCGAACGAGGCAGACCTGGGCGACATCACCGGTGGTGACGTGACCGGTGGCAACCTCGGCGCTGACATCAACGACGCTGTCGACTCGGCAGTGGATGACTCCCTCGGCGACGTCAACCTCGGCGACCTGGACCTGGGCGCCGTCCTGGGCGACTAGGCCTTCCGGCAGGATCGTCCTGCACTGAACGACCGGGCGACTCCCTTCGGGGAGTCGCCCTTTCGTGGCTCAAGCACTTGATCAGCGGCGGTCACGCCTCTCGTCCCTGCGGTCGCCGCGGCGTCGCACCCCGTGGGCCACGACGGCCGCCGTGCCGACGGTGGCGGCGGTGCGGGCGACGGGCGCCCCGATGACTCCTGGACGGCCGACCCTTCTCGGCGCGATAGGCATGTCAGGCTCCTTCCGAGTCGTCGGCTTCGATCGCGGCGGCAAGGGCCTGCACCGGGATGCGCCCGCTTGCGACCAGCTGGCCGCCGGCGTGCCGCACCGACGCCCCGAACGGAGCGGCCCAGAGGTTCTCCCAGACCAGGAGCGCGGCGCTGCTGCCGGGCTCGATGGCCGCGGCCGCCGAGATCACGTCGTCCTCGCTGAGGAGGCTGGCCAACTCGGTCTCGAAAGCACGCAACTCGCCGAGTTCGCCGTCGTCGACATCCGACAGCTCGGCGATCTCCAGAGCGCCGTCAGCGTCCTTCTTGAGAATCAGCAGGTCCAGGATCTTCACCAGGCCGCGGTCCACGAGCGAGGTGATCTCCGGAGCAATCGACCCGTTGAAGGTGCTGCCCGGAAACTCCACGACTATCCAGTCGACCGGTCCGAGTTCATCGATGGTGTCAGTCATAACCCACTCCACTTCGCTGAGATGATGCGAACGACGGGCACGAGCGTGCGCCGCCGTCTCCGGCTGCCGGAGGTGTCAGTGTCCAACCCTCCGGCAGCGCTCGCGTCACCCACGACGGGTGAAGGCAGGTCAGAGCGTCGGCAGAACCTGTTCGCGCACCTTGCGGCGCAGCACCTTGCCGAGCATCGTGCGCGGGGTGTCGGTGATCTGCACGATCCGGCGGGGAATCTTGTAGGCGGCCAGATGCTCCCGGCAGTGGTCCTGCAGGGCCTTCTCGTCCAGGGTCGCGCCGGGTTCGAGTTCGACGGCGGCGACGACCATCTCGCCGCCGCGCTCAAGCGTCTTGCCGAAAACGGCCGCGTCAATCACCGAGGCGTGCAGACGCAGCACGGTCTCCACCTCGGTGGGCGCCACGTTGAAGCCACCGGTGATGATCAGGTCCTTGGCCCGGTCGACGATGGTGGAGAACCCGTCCTCGTCCACGGTGACGATGTCGCCGGTGCGAAGCCAGCCGTCGGGGGTGAGGGTCTTGGCGGTCTCCTCCGGGTTGTTCCAGTAGCCCTGGAATACCTGCGGGCCCTTGAGCAGCAGTTCGCCCGGCTGCCCCTTCTCGACCTCGACGGTCGGGTCATCGGGGTCGGTGACCTTCATCAGGGTCGACGAGAAGGGGATGCCGACGGTGCCGGGGCGGCGGGTCGGATAGAACGGATTGCCCATCGCCACCGGGGACGCCTCGGTCATGCCGAAGCCCTCCACCAGCAGCCCGCCGGAGACAGATTCCCACAGCTCCACAACGTGGTCGGGCAGATTCATCGCCCCGGAGATGCAGAACCGGCAGGAGCGCAGCGAGATGCCGCGTTCCTTCGCGGCGAGCGCGGTGCGCTCGTAGATCGGCGGCACCGCGCAGTACACCGTGGCCGGGGTCTTCTTCATGGTGTCGAGCACGGTCTTCGGGTCGAACTTGGGGAACAGCACGATCAGGGCCTGCTTGTGGATGCCGTAGGTCAGGTACAGCGTGAGGCCGAACGAGTGGAACATCGGCAGGATCGCGTAGAAGACCTCCTTGCGGTACTCGGCGCCGTGCATCCAGGCCTCGCCCTGCAACGCATTGCAGTGCAGGTTGTAATGGGTGAGCATCGCCCCCTTGGGGCGGCCGGTGGTGCCGGAGGTGTACTGGATGGCCGCCAGGTCGTGCATCGCCGGCCGCGGATGGGCCGGGTCGATGGCGCCGTGACTGAACAGGTCCTTCCACGGGGTGGTGCCGGCCGCCGAGCCGGTCAGTGCCGCGCGGGATTCGCGGAGGCTCTTGACCGGAAGGTAGAGGGCCAGCCTCTTGATAGTGGGGAACGCCTGCAGCAGGTTGACCGACACGATGTGGTCGATCTCGATGTCGGCCGGGAACGCACGCACAGTGGGGGCGACCTTGTCCCAGGCGATCACGATGCGGGCCTGGTGGTCTTCGAACTGGTGCCGGAGTTCGGGTGACGTGTAGAGCGGGTTATGCTCCACGACGATGCCGCCCAGGCGGAGGACCGCGTAGAACGCCACCACGTGTTGCGGACAGTTCGGCAGGATCAGCGCGACCCTGTCGCCGGCGCGCACGCCGAGCAGCCGCAATCCCTCGGCCGCCTGGTCGACCTGGGCGCCGAGCTCGGTATAGCTGGTGCGGCGGCCGAAGAATTCCAGCGCCGGTGCGTCACTGGCCTCCGCGACCGCGTGCTCGAGCATCTCGACGAGGGAGGTGGTGGGGTAGTCGATCTCTGCGGGCACGCCCGGCTGGTAGTGCTTAACCCAGGGCTGTTGCTCAGTAATGGCCATGCAGCCATACTCCCGCGAACTGCTCGTGTGCGGGGGCACAACACGACGCCGGGCCGAGAAACGTCCGTGCAGGGTCCCACAGATCTTCGCGGCCCAGCGGTTGACCGCCGTGGGCATCCGGTGCCACGGTGTCAGCGAACATCTACGAAGGCCCACGAAGGAGACATCATGCCCACAGTTGCGTCGGGCGACGGCACCACGATCGCCTTCGACAGTCTCGGCACCGGGCCCGCCCTCGTCCTCATCGACGGCGCCACCTGTCATCGCGACGCCGGCCCCATGCGCCCCCTGGCCGCCCTTATGGCCGACAGGTTCACGGTGTATGCCTACGATCGCCGCGGACGCGGCGCCAGTACCGACACTCTGCCGTTCACGGTCGACCGGGAGATCGACGACATCGCCGCCCTGATCGAGACGGCCGGCGGCCGGGCGGCCCTCTTCGGCATGTCCAGCGGCGGGGCGCTGGCCATCGCGGCCGCCGCGCGGCTGGGCGCATCAGTCAGCGAGTTGGCGGTCTACGAGGTGCCGGTGAGCATCGAGCTTGATCCCGTGGCCATCGCTTACTCCCGCAACCTCGCCGAGGCACTGGCCGCGGGGCGCCGCGGCGACGCCATGGCCCTGTTCCTGGCCCGGGTGGGCACGCCGGCCGAGCAGATCGCCGGGATGCGTCAGGCGCCGATCTGGGCAGGCTTCGAGGCCATCGCCCCCACTCTCGCCTACGACGACGCGGTCCTCGGTGACGGCCTGCTCCCCTATCGGCGGATCGACGCCGTCCGGATTCCCGCGGTGGTGCTCAGCGGCGAATTCGCGCCGGAGTTCATCCGCGAGTCCGCGAGGGCCTTGGCCACCGCCTTGGAGTACGGCCGGCACCTGGAGCTGCCCGGCCAGCGCCACGATGTGGACCTCGCCGTGCTCGCCGGCGCACTGCACCAGACCCTGGACGCGAGCCTGCCGGGCTGATTCAGGCCACGTCGGTCCGGCATGCATTCCGGCCGCGTCGGCGCTCCAGCGCCGCTCAGTCCGTATCGGCGACGGCTGCGGCCGCGTCCCTGGTTTCCCGGGCCAGGAAGGTTCCGAGTTCGCTGATGGTGCTCATGAGCGGGGCGGGGAAGACCACGATGGTGTTCTTGTCGACGCCGATCTCGACCAGGGTTTGCAGATTGCGCAACTGCAGGGCGATCGGATGCGCGAGCATGATGTCCGCAGCCTGACCGAGGGTGGCGGCGGCCTGTTGCTCCCCCTCGGCGTTGATGATCTTGGCCCGCTTCTCCCGCTCGGCCTCCGCCTGTTTGGCCATTGACCGTTTCATGGATTCGGGCAGCAGGATGTCTTTGAGCTCGACCAGGGTCACTTCCACACCCCAGCCGAGGGTTTGGGCATCAAGAATCTCGCGCACGCTCACGTTGAGCACCTGGGTGTTGGTCAGGGTCTCGTCCAGGGCGTGCTGGCCGACCACCTTGCGCAGCGTGGTCTGGGCGATCTGATCGATCGCGGCCTGCACGTTCTCGATTTCCACCACCGACTTCACCGAGTCGATCACCCGGTAGTAAGCCACCGCCGAGACCCCGACGCTCACGTTGTCGCGGGTGATGATGCCCTGCGACTCGATGGGCAGGGTCACAATGCGCAGGGACACCCGGTGCATGACGTCGACGAACGGGATGATGATGTGCAGGCCAGGGTCCAACGTGCCGACGAGCCGACCGAACCGCAGCAGCACGCCCTGCTCATACTGCGTCACCACCCTGATCGACAGGGCCAGCAGCACGATCAACAGAATCACCGCGAGTGCCAGCACCACCCAGAACGCCACCATCGGGAACACCTTCCATCCGACGGGCCACCTCGGCGCGCCTCCACCGTCTACGGGTCATTGTGCGCCCGCCGGTCCCCTTCCGCCAGTACCGAGGCCGGGCCGCTCAGATCGCCGTCAGGTTGGCCGCCCGGCGGTGTTCGCCGAGGCCGCTTTGCGGCTCTCGGCGTGACTGCTGGTCAACCGATTTCACGCTCCCGAACGGGGTGAGCACTTCGACCGACTACCGTAGTAGTATGACGCCTCCTGATTCAACTGCACCGACCGAGGCAGCCACTGCCCGCCCGACCATCACGTTCTCCGAGCTTGGGCTCAGTGACTCCGTACTCAAGGCCCTCAAAGACGTAGGCTACGAGACTCCGTCGGCCATCCAGGCTGCCACCATTCCCCCGCTGCTCGACGGCCGCGACGTCGTGGGCCTCGCCCAGACCGGCACCGGCAAGACGGCCGCCTTCGCGCTGCCGATTCTCTCCCGCCTCGACATGTCCCAGAAGAGCCCGCAGGCCCTGGTACTCGCCCCCACCCGCGAACTCGCCCTGCAGGTCTGCGAGGCGTTCGAGAAGTACGCCGCTCACATGAAGGGTGTGCACGTGCTGCCCGTTTACGGCGGACAGGGTTACGGCATCCAGCTGTCGGCGCTTCGCCGTGGCGTGCACGTTGTCGTCGGTACCCCCGGCCGCATCATGGACCACCTCGAAAAGGGCACCCTCGACCTCACCCAGCTCAAGTACCTGGTGCTTGACGAGGCCGACGAGATGCTCAAGATGGGCTTCGCCGAAGATGTCGAGACGATCCTCGCCGACACCCCGGACGACAAGCAGGTCGCCCTGTTCTCGGCCACGATGCCCGCGCAGATCCGCCGCATCTCCAAGCAGTACCTCAACGACCCCGAAGAGATCACGGTCAAGAACAAGACCACGACCTCGGTCAACACCACCCAGCGCTACCTGCTGGTCTCGTACCCGCAGAAGGTGGACGCGCTCACCCGCATCCTCGAGGTGGAGAACTTCGAGGGCATGATCGTCTTCACCCGCACGAAGAACGAGACCGAGACCCTCGCCGAGAAGCTGCGCGCCCGCGGCTACTCCGCCACCGCCATCAACGGCGACGTGCCGCAGGTGCAGCGTGAGCGCACCGTGGAGCAGCTCAAGAGCGGCAAGCTGGACATCCTGGTCGCCACGGATGTCGCCGCGCGCGGCCTCGACGTGGAGCGCATCAGCCACGTGATCAACTACGACATCCCGATCGACACCGAGTCGTACGTGCACCGCATCGGCCGCACCGGCCGGGCCGGCCGCAGCGGCGCCGCGATCAGCTTCGTCACCCCGCGTGAGCGTCACCTGCTCAACGCCATCGAGCGCGCCACCCGCCAGCCGCTCACCCAGATGCAGCTGCCGAGCGTCGAAGACGTCAACGTCACCCGGCTGGCCCGGTTCGACGACGCCATCACCGCCGCCCTGGAGGAGACCGCTCGTATCGCCGCGTTCCGCGACATCGTGGGCCACTACGTGGAGCACCACGACGTGCCGGAGGCCGACGTGGCCGCCGCCCTCGCCGTGGTCGCCCAGGGTGAAACCCCGCTGCTGCTGAACGCCGACGACGCGCGCGCCGCGGCCCGGTTCGACCGTGAGCGCACCGAGCACCGCGACCGTGACCGGGGCGACCGCCCCGTGCGCGAACGCCGCGACGACCGCGGCAGCCGGGATGACCGACCGCTGCGCAGCGAACGCCCCGAGCGCCGCTCACGCGACAGCAACCGCGCCATGGCCTCGTACCGCATCGAGGTGGGCAAGCGCCACAAGGTGGAACCGCGCCAGATCGTCGGCGCCCTCGCCAACGAGGGAGGCCTCAGCCGCGAGGACTTCGGCGCGATCCAGATCCTGCCCGAGTACTCCCTGGTCGACCTGCCGGCAGACCTGTCCGGCGACGTGCTCGGCCGCCTGTCCGCGACCCGCATCAGCGGCAAGCTGATCGAGATCCACGCCGACAACGGCGCCTCGGCCGGCCGCAACGACCGTCCCCAGCAGGGCGAGCGCTCCGAGCGCCCGCCGCGCCGCTACTAGCTCGAACCGCTTGACCGCTGCGCGGGTCAGGCGCCGTTGTGCGGGTGGCGTGCCACCCGCGTACCGGCGCCTTGCCCGCGCAGCTCTGTTCCCCCGGCTCTGGGCCAACGAAAGCCGGCCACCGGACCGTAGCGACGAGGGTTTTTCGGGATTTTCGCCGCCGGCGAACCTCCCGGGGCGACATCTCAGCGAAACTGCTCTACTGTTGAGCAAGCAAGGGGAGTACTCCCACGCGGCGCACCCGTCAGTACGGACTTAATGAAGAGTCCCGGGACGCCGGCTCGGCAGCTCCCCAGGCTGCGGGTGGAAGAGACCTTGAACTCCGTCCGATTCCCCTGCCCTGGAGCTCTTCTTGAACATCACTCCCACCATCTGGATCATCACCATCGCCGTGACGATCGCCTTCTTCGCCTACGAGTTCTTCGCGCACGTGCGCAAGCCCCACGAGCCCACCGTCGGCGAATCCGCCCGCTGG
Organism: Cryobacterium sp. SO1; assembly: GCF_004210215.2. Lineage (NCBI taxonomy): Bacteria > Bacillati > Actinomycetota > Actinomycetes > Micrococcales > Microbacteriaceae > Cryobacterium > Cryobacterium sp. SO1. Next base: position 1,536,613 of record NZ_CP067394.1, on the reverse strand, counting down.
TCGGCGTTCTACATCGGCCTTGCCCTGCTCTTCGGCGTCGGTATCGGCATCGTGTCCGGCTGGCGCTACGGTGGCGAGTACTTCGCCGGCTATCTCACCGAGAAGGCCCTGTCGATCGACAACCTCTTCGTGTTCCTCATCGTGATGGCCGCGTTCTCGGTGCCCAAGGCGTACCAGCAGAAGGTGCTGATGTTCGGCATCATCATCGCCCTGATCATGCGCGGTGGCTTCATCGCGGTGGGCGCTGCCCTGATCGAGAACTTCTCCTGGGTGTTCTACCTCTTCGGTGCCCTGCTGTTCGTGCTGGCCTACATGCAGGTGCGCGGCCACGAGGGCAACCCGGCCGACAACCTGTTCGTGCGCCTGGCCCGCCGGGTGCTGCCGGTCAGCGAGGAATACGACCGCGACAAGCTCACCACCAAGATCAACGGCAAGCGCTTCGTCACCCCGATGCTGCTCACCATCATCGCGATCGGCTTCATCGACCTGGTCTTCGCCATCGACTCGATCCCCGCTATCTACGGGCTCACCTCCGAGGCGTACATCGTCTTCACCGCCAACGCGTTCGCCCTGATGGGCCTGCGCCAGCTGTTCTTCCTCATCGGCGGGCTGCTCGAACGCCTGGTCTACCTGTCGCAGGGCCTGGCTGTCATCCTCGGCTTCATCGGCCTCAAGCTGGTCTTCCACGCCCTGCACGTCAACGAGGTGCCGTTCATCAACGGCGGCGAGCCCTTGCTGTGGGTGCCCGAGATCCCGATCTGGTTCTCCCTGGTCTTCATCGGCGCCACAATCGCCGTGGCGACCATCGCGAGCCTGGCCAAGACCCGCGGCGACGCGGCCAAGGCCGACCGCGGCCAGGTCGAGGGCGAGCCGATCACCAAGGCCAAGGACTCGCACTAACCGACCACGGTCACTGCGCCCGCTCTGGCCCGGCGCGCCCTCTATCGGGGGCGCGCCGGGCCCCACGAGGTGCACCGATCACCAGAGCTCCCCGGCACAAGCCAACGAAGCCGGCCACTGGCTAGAGCTCGGGCTGCACGATCCGATCGTGGTCCCAGGGCCCGGCCCAGCCGAGCTCGTCGAACATGCGGGCGAGCACGATCCCTGTGAAGCCCCAGACCAGCCGGTCACCCACTGTGAAGGCGGGCGCCCGGTAGTCTGTGCCGCCGACGGTGTGCACGGTGTTCGCCCGGTTGGCAGGGTCCAAAAGTTCCGCCACGGGAACCCGAAAGACGTCCACGGTTTCGGCATGGTCCATCGCCGCCACCTCCGACGGCCGGGTCCACCACGCCGGCACCGGCGTGACGAGATGGTTGCTCACGGGCACCGGCATCGCCGGCAGCGTGCCCAGCGGTTCGAGGCCGGCGACATCCAGGCCGGTCTCCTCAACGGCTTCCCGCAGCGCCGCAGCGACAGGGCCCGCATCGGATGCTTCGAGCCGGCCGCCGGGGAAGGCGATCTGACCCGGGTGACTGCCCAGGGTGGAGGCACGGCGGAGCAGCAACACGTCCAGGTCCCGAGGCACCCGGGCTCCCCCGGTCGCCCCGGCCGGCGGTTCCGCCGATACCGCATCGAGAACGCCGAACAGCACGAGGACCGCGGCCCGACGCGCGCTCTGCAGGTCGGGGATGTCCCGGCTGCGGCCGGTCCCCCAGTCCAGCCCGCGCTCGCACAGCGCCGCGAGTTCGGCGCGGGGATCCTTCGACACAACGAGCATGATCCCACCATACGCAGCCGCCGCCCTGGCTGAGTCTGATGGGATCAGCCCGGATCAGCCGGCGACGCCGTGAGCGAGGTTCTCCACGGCGTGGTGCAGGTGCACCGCCGTCTCGTCGTCGTGTTCCACCGGCATCAGGTCGAAGACCACCATAATTGCAAAGCGCTATAGCCCGGCGCATGGTCCGACGCGTCGTGGAGCTGCCCCCGTCGACGACGTCGCGAGCGGCACGGATAGGCTGGCGGCATGAGGCAACTCACGTTGCTGCCGATCGCCGGGATCATCCTGCTCGTCCTGCAATGGTGCGAACCCTCCTCGGGGCGGCGGCTACACGGACTGACCCGCGCGCCGGCCGGAAGGAGCCCCGACAATGACCCCACCCAGTGAGCGCACCCTGATCGTGCTCCGGCACGCCAAGTCAGACTGGTCGGGCGGCCAAGCCGACATCGACCGCACCCTGAACGCCCGCGGACAGAGCCAGGCACCGGATGCCGGCGGCTGGCTCGCCGAGCATTTCCCCACCATCGACCTGGCCGTCGTCTCCCCCGCGGCTCGTGCCCGCGCCACCTGGGCGCTGGCCTCGGCAGAGTTCAGCGTGAGCCCCGAGGCGCGGGTCGATGACCGGGCGTATGCCGCATCCGTGAATGATTTGCTCGAGATCGTGCGGGAACTGCCCGACCAGCTGCGGACCGTGATTCTGGTGGCCCACAATCCCGGACTCGAGGGCCTGGTCTCCGCGCTCACCGGCGAGAGTGTCACGCTGTCGACCTCGTCGCTGGCCGTGCTGGGCCTCCCGGGTCCCTGGTCAGAGCTCGCGAGCTCGACGGCCGTGCTCGTGGCCTCCGGCCGGGTCAGCCGGGACGGCCTCGGTTAGACACGCGCCTCATCCGGTGTGGTGAGCCGCGACCAGCCTCAGTCCGCCGTTGCTGCCTCCACCGGGAGCGGGAGCCGGCGCACGCTCTCGAACCGCCGCGCCCCGCCGTCGATGGGGTCGGTGAAGGCCAGTTCACTGGCCACAAGCTGCAGCGGCCGTTGGAAATCGTGCACCGACACATCCTGAACCACGGGGTAGACCGGGTCGTCGATGATCGGGATGCCCAGGCCCAGCATGTGCAGGCGCAATTGGTGGGTGCGCCCGGTGCGGGGCGTCAGCCGGTACCGTCCCACAGCCCCGTGTCGGCCCTCCAGTTCGATGACGGACTCGGCGTTGACCGGGGCGCCGGGCACCACCTCGCCCTGCCAGAGGCCGGGCCGGGCAGCCAGGTGGTTGCGCACGATGACGGGCAGTTCGAGCGTGGGGCAGAACGGCGCCAAGGCCCGGTACACCTTGTGTATCTCGCCGCGCTGGAACATCGTCTGGTAGGCCCCGCGCCAGCGGCGTTCGGTGGCCAGAACCAGCAGGCCGCTGGTCACCCGGTCCAGGCGGTGCAACGGGGAAAGTTCGGGCAGCCCCAGTTGGGCGCGCAGGCGGACCACGACACTTTGCACCACGTGCCTGCCCCGCGGGATGCTGGAGAGGAAGGGCGGTTTGTCGATCACCACGATCCGCTCGTCCCGGTAGATCACATGCAGAGCACCGGGCACCACCCGTTCGTCGGCCAGATCACGGTGGAACCACACGAACGTCGTGGGCCGGTAGGGGTCAGCCCCGGCGACGGGCGTGCCGTTCTCATAGACGAACCTGCGCTGATCCAGAAAACCGGCCACGTCAACGGACTCGCTCACCCGTTCCTGCAGCCAGGCGCCCATGGACGGCCAGGTCGGCTTCGGAGCGCCGGGCCGGTCGCGTTCCGGGGTGCACACCCACGCCGCATCGAGCCCGTGCCGTTGCGGGAGGGGCGAGCGTGGGGGCATCCCCCGATCGTACGTGCCTGACCGGATCCCCGGCGGGCATCCGGGACAGTCATGCTCGAGCCTGCCGTGGGCCTCGCCTTGTTGTGGGGAAAAAGTGACATTACAGGGACGGGATTCCGCATTACATCCTAGTTTTCGACCTTTTTCCCTACAAACGTTCGTAGCCACCAGGAGGTCGGGGGCGGCCAGCGCGACGACGGGCTCCCGGGCGGAGCCGGAGGCCGGAAAACAGCCGGCGGAATCGGTTCTAACCTAGGAGCATCACTCTGATGCCCGCACGCCCGCCGATTCTCAGCAGGCACGGCGAAAGGAACTTGATGTCCACGACCGACGAACCGAGCCGCTACCGGCCTTTGGCCGGGATCGATGTGGGAATGATCGCCATGGCGATGTCGAACAGCGAGGGCGGCTACTACGATCCGAACGACGGCAGTGCGATTCTCATCATGGACGGTGAGGCCCTCACCGGTGAGGACTCCGAGACAGACCCCGACGACCTCGGCTGGATACCGATCGACCCCGTCGACTCCCGCGACGCGTACAGCGAGATGACCGACTTCGCCGACGTCGTCACCGACCCGGTCCTCGCCGACCGGCTCACCCGGGCGTTGGACGGCCGCGGTGCCTTCCGACGGTTCCGGGACACACTCGCCGAGGACGACCTCTACCCGATCTGGGCGCGGTACTCGAACGCCCTGGAGGAGAAGCGCAGCCTCGAGTGGCTGGTCGAGATGGACATTTGCGACCCGGCGGAAGCCGTCACCGCCTTCCAAGAGCGGACACACGCATCCGCCCGGGCGCTCAGTGACATTGCGGCCTGGCACCGTTCGGCGCCCTGAACCGGCCCGGCCGCGCTGAACCGGAATCACGAATGTTCGGGCGCGCGCCCGTCGCGGTGGCCGATGTGCACCGGGCTGGTCTGACCGGTCCCCCGGCGCCGGGAGTCCACGTCAGCAGGGCCGGTCAGACTGCGGCGGCCCGGGCGGCCTCGAGCGCCCAGACGACCAGGTCATGGTCGAGGTTCTCGACCAGGCCGGACACCCCGACGGCTCCGATCACGGATCCGTTCACCCGCAGCGGGAAGGCGCCGCCGGCGGCCGCGTACTGCGTGACGGGCAGTCCGGTGGCCTCGTTGAAGTCGAGACCCCTCGCCCGGTATTTGGTGCTGATCAGGAAGGACGGCGCGTTGTACCGCGCCACCACGCGGAACTTCCTGGCCAGCCAGTCGTCGTTGTCCGCGGTCGTGCCCGGCCGGGCGGCGTGGAAGACCCGCTGCTCGCCGAAGGTCATCGTCACCGTGATCTTCAGGTCGTCGGCGGTCGCCTTGGCCATGATCGTGCTGCCCAACCTGTAGGCGTCGTCGTAGTCGAAGGCAGCGAAACTGATGCGGGAATTCTGTTCCTCGAGCAGGGGCAGCAGCGCCTGGGCAGCGGGGTCAGGGGCGAGCGACATAGAAAGAGTCCGTCTTCGTTGGGGTGTCGGCAGCGGCGCCGCACTACCGAGCACGATACCGGTGCCGGGCGGCCGGCGCACGTCTCGGCCGGTGACCGCAGCGGTCATAGCTGGGCGGGACAGACGGCCCGACGCCCGATAAACGTCGACAGCAGCGACGTGCGGGGGTTCATGTGCATAGTGTCGCTGCCGCCAGTGACGTCGCAGTGAACGCCCGGTGACACCGCGGCCGGGCCCGGTCGAACTATCAGGAGGCCTCGGGCTCGGCGGCATCCGCTCGCACGGCCTTGGTGTCGGCGGGGTCGTTCTGGCGTCGGCTGGCGAGGATGATCGGAACACCGATGAGCTCGACCAGGCCGCCGATCAGCAGTGACGCGCCGTAGCCCCCCAGGTCGGCGGAGCGGCCGAGGGCGGGTTGGATGAACACGCCGCCGAGGCTGCCGAACAACGAGTCGAACGAAAGCACCGTGGCGCGCTGCTTGGACGGGATCATGTCGTTCAGATAAGCCTGGCGCACCGGTTCGGCCACCGCGAAGACGAACCCCCAGAGCATCAGGAACACCACCGCGAGCCAGAACAGGTTGTTCAGGCCCAGCACAATCAGCGAGACCACGCTGAGCAGGGACGCGCCGATCACGGTGCTGGTGCGCTTGGCGAAGAGGGTGCGGATGCGGGGTGCGAGGACGCCGCCGACCACCTGCGCCAGCGACAGGATCGCGGCGGCCAGCCCGGCGATGGAATAAGCGGACGGGTCGCCGTACAGCTCGAGCAGGTAGGGCTGCAGAGCGTAGAAGGCGTAGAAGCCGACCCCGGACGCGAACGGCGCCGAGAGGATCATATAGCGCACCGACCGGCGCTTGAGCCCGTGCTCGATCGACTCCGCCAGCACCAGGCGGGCCGCCCGTACCGGGCCGCGGGAGTGGTCCGGGGTGAAGCCGAGGTCTTTCATCACCACGAACGCGTAGACGAACATCGCCACGAGCACCCCGGCGCGCACCAGGAACGGCACCCCGAGATTGGTGGCCTGGGCGATCACCCCACCGAGCACCGAGCCTGCGAACATGGCGATCCCGGTGACCACCAGGCCGCGACCGAACACGGCCTCGAGGCTGCCGGTGTACCCGGTCGAGGTGAGCGCGTCGACCAGCCAGGCCTTCACCGCGCCGGAGAAGAAGGTGAAGCCCAGGCCGAGCAGCACCGACACGATGGCCCACCAGACGAACGGCGATTGCCAGACCCAGAGTATCCAGTACAGCGCGGTGGTCACCGACAGCGTGATGGTGCCCAGCAGATAGGAGGCCTTGCGGCCCACGGTGTCGGCGACCACGCCGGTGGGGATCTCGAAGATCACCATGCCGGCGGTGAAAAACGCGTTCGCCGCGAACGCCTCGAAATTGCTCAGCCCGGCGTCGAGCAGGAACAGCGTGTTGATGCCCCAGATGAACGACGCCGCGAGCGTGTTGCCGAGCATCAGGATGAGGTAGATGCGCTGGACGCGCCGGGATGCCGGGTTCACGACCCGGGTCCGATCAGCTCAGACCATCCCGTCACACCAGTCATCATCGACCCGGGCGGGGCGGATGGCTAGGCTCCCGCGGACCTCCCGTTACGGGGTTGGCAGTGCGGCAAGCGCCGCCGCCCTCGCGCCCACGAAGTCCCGCGAACTGTGAGGAAAGCCCCGAAAACTCGAGTTCTTAGGTGCTTTGCTCACATTTCGCGGGCCCGCCGCCTGGCTTGACGACGGTGCCGCCAGGTCATCGCGGCGAGTGCGGCGGCCTCCCGCTCGCGTGCCGCGTCCCTCTCGAGACGGGCAGCGTCACGGCGCTCCTGCCAACGGGCGATCTCTGCCTCAACGTCACGCAGCGCCGTGACGACGGGCGGGCCGCCGCGCAACTGCCGGCGGGCCTCGATCACCCGTCGGTTGAAGTCGTCGAGGATCTCCCGCACTTCGCGTTCCGCGACGACGGCGTCGAGGCGGGCGCCGAGCCCGGCATCCTCGGAGCGCAGGGTCAGGGCGGGCGGGCCCAGTCCGGTGATCTGCTCGCGCTCGACCTTCTGACGGATCCACCAATCCGGGTCGTACGGGGCGTTGAGCCCGGGGATCGGCTTGCCGGTGCCGGGCAGGTTGTCGAAGTCGCCGCGACGCATGGCCTGCTGGATCGAGATTTCCACATACTGGGCGCGGGCATCCATCATCGCCTGGCCGGCCTCATTGGTGTCGGGCTTGGCGGTGTCGGGCCCGGCGGGCGTGGGTCCATCGGATGCGGGGATCTCGCGGTTGATCTTGTACCGCGCCACATTGAGCGGGGTATCGCTGGGTTCGCGTGAACCAGTCATGCCACCAGCCTACGTTCGCCTCCCGGTGATGGGCAGCCCCGCGTACACTGGCCCGCATGCTCCGTTGCCAGGATGTCGTGCCCGAACGCCGCCCAGCATGAAGGCCGTCGTCTACGACCGGTACGGGCAGCCCGACGTGCTCAGGGTCGAGGAGTTGCCCACACCCTCGCCGGGCGCGAACCAGGTGCTGATCGAGGTCGCCGCGACGTCGCTCAACCTGTCCGACTGGGAGGGACTGACCGGAACCCCGGGGTATGCCCGGCTGGGCGGGTTGCGCGCGCCGCGGCGCCGGGTGTTGGGATCCGACATCGCCGGACGGGTCGCCGCCGTCGGCCCCGGCGTCACCGGGTTCCGCGTGGACGATGAGGTGTACGGCGACAATATGGGCCTTCTGGGCGGATTCGCCGAGTACGCGGTGGCGCCGGTCGCGGCCCTCGCCCACAAGCCCGCGGCGCTGACCTTCGCCGAGGCGTCGACGCTGCCCCAGGCGGGAGCGATTGCACTGCAGGGCACCGCCCACGTTCGCGCCGGCCAGCGCGTGCTGATCAACGGGGCGGGCGGCGGGTCGGGATCCTTCGCGATCCAGCTGGCCAAACGGGCCGGAGCGCATGTGACCGGCGTCGACAACGCCAGGAAGCTCGAGTTCATGCGCGGGCTCGGCGCCGACGAGGTCGTCGACTACACCACGTCGGACTTCACCCGGCTCGAACCGTTCGACCTGATCCTCGACCTCGTGGCACACCGGTCGGTGTTCGCCTACCGGCGCGCCCTGGCGCCCGGCGGCCGTTATCTCTGCGTCGGCGGAACCGTGCGCAGCGTGCTCCGGGTCGTGACCGTGGGCGCGGCGCTCGGCCTGGTCACCGGGCGCCGGTTGGGGCTGCTCATCGCCAGAGAAGGCCCGGCGTACTTCGAGCCCGTCGCTGAGCGCTGTGCCACCGGCGAGTTGAGCATCCACATCGACCGCACCTTTCCCCTCAACGAGGCGGCGCGTGCGCTGAGCTACCTCGGCGAGGGCCGTGCGCTCGGCAAGGTTGTCGTGACCGGTTAGATAGTGTGCGCCAGCGGGTAACCGTCGTTATTCAGCGGATGGCCGCTGCCGCTGCGCCTTCGTCGCCGACCGCTGCTGCTTGGCGGCGAGGTGCCTCCGGCCGGAGCCCTTGGTGGGTTTGGTCGCCCGGCGGCGCGGCCCATCGGGGGCGAGCCCCGCGGAGACGAGCTCGGCGAGTTTGATGAGGGCGATCTCACGATTGCGCAGCTGGGAACGCTGTTCGGAGGCGGCCATGGTGACCACCCCGTTGACCAGGCGCCGGTCCAGCCGGGTGAGCAGCAGCATCCGTTGCTCGTCGGTCAGCACCGCGGACTCGGCGACGCTCCAGGACACCTGCACCCGGCTGTCCGAGGTGTTCACGTGTTGCCCGCCGGGGCCGGATGACCGGGAGAACCGCCAGCCGAGTTCCGTCGCCGGAATCGTGAGTGCGGGTGATATCTCCAGATCCATGCTTCAAGGGTCCCACGATCTGGTCTGGACCGGTGCGCCTGGCGCCGGTGCCGTCAGAACAGCGGCCAGGGCACCGCGGGCATTTCGCCCTCCGGGGCGGGAAACCGTCCGTCGGTTCGGAGCCGGTCGCAGCGGGCGGCCAGAGCCGCGAGTTCGGCCGGGGTGAGCAGCACGGCCAGGGCTTCGCCGAGGTCCCCGTCGAGGGCGGCGCGCACCGTGTCGATGCCGGCCAGCTCGTCGATGCTGAGCTCGTCGCCGATCCAGCCCCACAGCACGGTGCGCAGCTTGTGGTCGGCGTGGAAGGTGAGGCCGTGGTCGACGCCGTGCCGGTGGCCGCCGGGCATGGCGAGGATGTGGTCGCCCTTGCGGTCCGCGTTGTTCACGACGATGTCGAAGACGGCCATCCGGCGCAGGGCGTCGGAGTCTTCGTGGATGAGCGCGACCAGGCGATCATTCTGGTCCCGGCCCTCGAGAACGTGCCGCCAGCCCTCCGCGGGCACGGCATCGGCCGGGACGAGGTCCACGGCGTCCTGCTCGGGGTCGGCGTCCTGCCAGAGCTGCGCCATCCCCGGGCCCATCGGCCCGTCCCGCAGCCAGGTGCGCGGCACGACGTTCCAGCCGAAGCACTGGGACACCAGGTAGGCCGCGGCCTCCCGGCTGGCGAGATCGCCGTCGGGGAAGTCCCAGAGCGGGCTCTCGCCGGCGATGGGTTTGTACACCACGCTCACCCCGCCGATCTCGCCGAGGAAGGTGGCGTTGGAGGCCGTCGCGATCCGCCCGGTGAGCTCAAGCTCGCCCTCGACAAGGTCGGGCACGGTCAGAGGCTGGGCAAGGCGCAGGTGTGCCCGTCCGGGTCGATCGGTTCGCCGCAGAGCGGGCACATCGGCCGGCCGGCACCCACCACCTCGCGGGTGCGTTTGGCGAAGGCCCTGGCGGTGCCGACGGGCATCCTCACCACCAGCGTCTCGGCCGGCTCAAGGGTCTCGGTGTCCAGCTCCGCGGTTTCTTCGTCGTACCAGTACGCCTCCAGCACGATCTGCACCGTGGACGGGTCCCAGCCCAGGCTCATGGCGGCCGTGCGGAACTCTTCCTGAACGGGTTGGTCAAGCGGATCGTTGTCGACCAGTTCGATGGGGGTGCTGGTCGGGATGCTGAACGGATTGCCCTGGTGGGCCATCAGCTGGTCGAGGACCTCGTCGATCTTCTCAGCGAGCAGACCCGATTGTTGCTTCTCCAGCGCGATGCTGACGATCCGCGGCCCGGTGCGCACCTGCAGGTAGAAGGTGCGGGAACCGGGCAGACCGATAGTGCCGATGACGACCCGATCCGGCCAGGCGAACTCATGGAGGATTGTAGGCATGAGGATATTTTACGCGCGAGCTGCCGGGGTCGGCTGATGACCGGCCCCGCCGCCGACCGGCGCGTCGGCCGTGGGCGCGCTGGCGGCGAGCCAGGAGAGGTCGCCGGCGTCGGTGTTGGAGGCGTGCACCGTCGGCCGACTGGCACCGTATTGCACGATCGAGACGGATGCCGGGCCCACGTTGATGCGCTGGAACAAGTCCAGGTGCATGCCGAGGGCGTCGGCGAGGATCGACTTGATGATGTCGCCGTGACTCACCGCCACCCACACGGCGCCCGGTCCGTGCTCGGCTTCGAAGCCGGCATCCAGGCGCCGGATGGCGGCGACCGACCTGGCCTGCATGGCGGCCATCGACTCGCCGCCCGGGAAGGTCACGGCGGACGGTTGGGTCTGCACCACCGACCAGAGATTCTCTTGCGAGAGGTCCTTGAGCGTGCGGCCCTGCCAGTGGCCGTAGTCGCATTCCGTGAGGTCGTTCTCCACCGGCGTCACCGGCGACCCGGTCTGCTGGTCGAGGATCAACGTGGCGGTTTGCCGGCAGCGTTCCAGGGGGCTGGACACCACCCCGACCAGGGCGACCGCGGCGAGCCGCTCCCCCGTGACGGCGGCCTGGTCGCGGCCGATCTGGTCGAGCAGAACGCCGGCGGTGCGCCCGGCCAGCAGGCCGGTCGCGTTGGCGGTGGTGCGGCCGTGCCGCACGAGGATGACTGTGGCCATGGCTACAGCCTAGGTGCGCGCACGTTTGGAAGGACTTCGTGAGGTTTCTAGGACGCAATACCCGCGAGCATCCTAGAAACCTCACTATCTCCTATCTTGCGGCGGCGAGCCACACTGAGGCACGCCACGCGTCCGCCGAGCGCCGCCGCCGCGCGCAGATCGGCCGGGGTGGCAGCAAGTGCCAGCCAATTCCGCCGGACACGGGGACACTCACCGCTGGCCGCGCCCCGAAAAAAAGGAAAAAGTGAGCAAAAAAAGGACCAATGGCGCAGCATCCTTATTTGCGGCCGTTGTCCTTGTGTATGCCCGATAGCTTTGCGCTTGACATCGGGGCCACCTCAGCGGCTATCCGGAATCCGCGAACCCGCGTACGGTCGCTCCATGGCGAATCTCATCGAGAAACTAGCGGAATCGGTGCCCTCCTGGGGCGCGAAGTTGGCCTATGGCGAGAAGACCACGCTGGGCGGACACGACCTGGTCCCCGTCGCGCTAGTCGGCTTCGGCTTCGGCGCGGGCGAGGGTTCCAGCGAGATGCCCGAGGGAGGCCTGGGCCCGACCGGCATGGGCACCGGCATGGGCACCGGCATGGGAGAGGGCCGGGGCGGCGGGGGCGGCGGCTACTCCGTGCCGATCGGGGCCTACGTCGGCGGTCCGGACGGCCTCGAGTTCCGGCCCAACCTGATCGCCCTGATGGTCGTGGCCGTTCCCGTGATCACGGCCGCCGGGCTGGCACTCGCGCAGATCATCCGCGCGTTCCGCGGCGCCGCCCCGAGCTGAGCCTGACGTATTCGTCGCCGGACCCGGCCTGGGCGTGCGCGGCGTCACTGCGCCCCCTGTCGGCGACCGCTACCGCTATAGCGGACGCGCTCGCCCATCGGAGGTGCAGTGAGCGGCCCGCCCAGCTAGACCGCCGGGTTCAGCGCCGCGACGGCGGCGGCATAGCGGCCCTCGACCTCAGCGAAGCGCAGGAACCTCACGGTGTCGACGAGGATCTCCTGGGCGTCGGGCTGGGCTTCCAGCAGAGCCATGACCTCGTCAGCGAAGACGTCGAGGGGCATGAAGTGCTCGTTCACCGAGTTGCCGGGCATGAGCTCGGTCTGCACGGCCGGTGGAACGAGCTCGATGACCTGAACGGTGGTGCCGGCCAGCTGCATCCGAATGGTCTCGCTATACCGGTGGATGAACGCCTTCGACCCGTTGTAGGTGGGGGTGTGCGCCAGCGGGGTGTGCGCCAGCCCCGACGACACTGTCATCAGGGTGGCGTCGGGTCGGGTCTGCAGGTGCCCGATGAAGGCGGAGACCAGGCGCAGCGGTCCGTTGATGTTGGTCTCCACGATGCGTTCGGCTACGGCCAGGAAGCCGGCTCCGCGCACATCCTCGGCGTCCATCACCCCGGACATGGCGATGAGCACGTTCAGGTCACGGTGCTCGGCGAGAACCTGGTCGCGGGCGGCGAGCACGGAGACGGGGTCGGTGGTGTCGATGGTCACGGTCGACAGGCCGTGCTCACGGGCGAGGCGTTGCATCACGCCGGTGCGACGCCCGCCGATGATGACGGTGTTGCCGGCGGCCTGCAGCCGCAGGGCCAGGGCCAGGCCGATGCCCGACGTGGCGCCGGGGATGAAGATGGTGTTTCCGGTGATGTTCATGCCTCGAGTGTGCGTGGCGGCGAGCGGATGCGGGAGAGGAGCCGTTGTCGTAGGACTGCCGGTCCCTGGAGAGCGGCGCGTGGGTGGCGGATGATGGAGGAATGGATCACACCGCCCTCGCCGATTTTCTCCGCTCCCGCCGGAGCGGGCTCCGCCCCGAGGACGTCGGCTTGGCCGCGGGACCGCGGCGCCTGGTGCCGGGCCTCCGCCGCGAAGAGGTCGCCGCGCTGGCCGGGATGTCCGCGGACTACTACGTGCGGATGGAGCAGGCCCGCAGCCCGCAACCCTCCGAACAGATGCTCGCGGCACTGGCCCGGGCGCTGCGCCTGAGCAACGACGAGCGTGACTACCTGTACCGCCTCGCCGGCCACAACGTGCCCGCCCGCACCCCACTGGACACCCACGTCGCCCCCTCGCTGATGCGGGTCTTCGACCGGCTCGAGGAGACCCCGGCGCTGATCCTCTCCAGCCTCGGCGAGACGCTGGCACAGAACTGGCTGGGCGCGGCGCTTCTCGGCGACCACTCCCGGCACACCGGGCTGGCGCAGAGCGGCGTCTACCGGTGGTTCACCGACCCCGCCGACAGGGAGATCTACCCGGTGGACGACCGGCCACGGCAAAGCCGGGCCCAGGTCGCCGGCCTCCGCGCGGCCGTCGGCGCGGCGGGGCAACGCTCCCGCGCAGGCGCCCTGGTGCGGGAACTGAGCCGGGTGAGCGTCGAATTCACCGAGATCTGGGAGTTGCAGGATGTGGCCACCCGCTTCCAAGATCACAAGACGCTGATCCATCCGGAACTGGGCGCGATGGAACTGGATTGCCAGACGCTCTTCACCGAGGACCAGGGGCAAGCGTTGCTCATCCTCACCGCGGCGCCACGCAGCGAGGCCGCCGAGAAGCTGGCGCTCCTGGCCGTGCTCGGCCACCAGCGGTTCGACCCGGCGCCCCTGACCAACGGGCCGGGCGCCGACTAGGAGGGCGCTGAATATTAGGGGTCCAGTTGCCTCGGCGAGTTCTTAGAGTGTTTTTTTGCTCCGCTGTGGGGCGTTGTGCGGTCGACTGAGCGATCGGCCACGATGGTGGGATCTCGCGTCGGGGCTGATCGATGGGGCCGTAGTGGGCGGCTCTGCCGCCTGGGACCGTGCGCCGAGGTGGTCCTCGTGCGTCGGGGTGTTATCCAAGGGCCCAAACCCCGTTCTGGCTGGTCAAACCGAGGTTGAGGAGCCGTTTGAGATTGATCGCGGCAGCACGGATCACCCACCCCGCATTGTTCTTGGCAACGCCGCGGTAGCGGACCCGCCGGGCCCCGCGCGTCATCCACGCCAGCGTCCGTTCAATCATTGGACGGTGCTGGCGATAAAGGGCTTGAAAGTCCGGGTCCTGAGCGGTGACGCGGTGCTCCCGGCGAACCTGATCCAGCGGATGAATCTGCATCTTCTTGCCGGACTTCGCGGTGGTGCACTGCGCCATCAGCGGGCAGGCCTGGCACGAACTACCAAAACTGGCCCGTCGTTTCGGGCTGAGCGACCGGACGTTCCCGGCCGGGCAGGTCACGGTCTGCAGGGTTTCATCCACGGTGAAGTCATCGATGGTGAATCCGCCCGGAACGGCTCGGCCCAGCGGCATCGGCTTGATGATCGGCCGGTGCCCAGCGGCATGAATCTCGGTCAGGAGCCCGCCGCTGCCATAGGCCGAATCACCCAGCACGTCAATGTTTTGCTCACCGATGCTGACGTCGGCCGCGAGCAGCTCGCCGCCGCGAGCCGCGTCGCTGTTTTGCGAACCAGAGGCTTTCGTGAGCATTGCCGCCGTCACCAACCCGGTGTCGGGCTCCGCGTTGACGTGGGCTTTATAGCCGTCGATCTTTTTCTGGCGGCTCTTGTGCGCATGGCGGGCATCAGGATCGACGGTGGAAATCACCCGGTCGGGAGCGACCCGGCGGGCGATCCGCCACCGCCCGTCGGTCCCGTCGGACCCGTCGGCGGGTTCCACGTCTTGGCCGGCGACCAAGGCAAGCAGCGCGACGGTTTCCTGCTGCTTCTTGTTGAGGATATGGACGTTGATGCTGCCCAGCAGAGCGAGAGCATCGGTGACCAGGCGGGAGACGAGCTCGTCGCGGGCGTCGCGGTCGTCCCACGCAATGTCGGGCTTGCCCGGCTGGGAGTAATCATGGCCGGTCAAGCCGGCGACGCTCACGTCCGCGCCGGGGATCTCCCGGCCAACACGGCGGATCTGTCCGACCAGCTGCGTGACGGTGTCCTGCCGGGCAACCGCATCCTCCAAAATTGTTGAGTCCAACGCCCGGCGTTTGCGCCCCGACAATGCTCCGGACTGGGCAATGACCGCGGTCACGGCCTCAAAAATGCGGTGCGGCCGGTCACTGGCAGCCAAGCGTTTGCGCCAATAGACCAGCACGGTCGGGTGGAAAGAGGTTTCAGTCAGCGCGAACCCGCAGGCGGCTTTCCACCGCAGGTCATACGTCAACGCCTCGGCCGCTTCCCTGTCGGAAAGGTTGTGCAGTGTTTGCAACACCATCACCGACGCGATCACGTCCGCCGGTATTGACGGGCGGCCGTTCTGCGAGGAAAACAAGTCCGCAAACGCATCATCGGGAAACAGCTCCCGACGGTGCGCTGCAAGGAAAGCGAACACCGATCCAGGCGGAAGCAAGTGCCCCGCTACGGCATCGACATCGTAAATCTCACGCTGACCATCATCACAACCCTGCATCACCCCAGTCTTAACGACCAAGAGCCGACCCGCCGCAGGCGCGCCTTAAATAAGCGACACCCGCACCCAAAGTTGTTCAGCGGCCTCCTAGAGGGCTTTCGCGAGTTCGTCGGTGCTCGCCGCCGGGTGACCCGCTGCGCCCCGCGTCGTAGGCTGGAACCCACAGCTGAGAAACGGGAGGCCACGATGGCCGAGACGATACTGGCCGGCACGACGGTAGCCGCAGTGATGGCCGATCTGGCCGCGCTGGAGAACCCGCAGATCCGCGCGGTGAACGCCAACCACGGCGACGACCACGGCGTCAATCTCACCCAGCTGCGCGCCGTCGCCAAGCGGTTGAAGACCCAACCGGAGCTGGCCCGCGAACTCTGGCAGACCGGGGACACCGCGGCACGGCTGCTGGCGATCCTGATCTGCCGCCCGAAGGCGTTCGACCGTGACGACCTGGACCGGATGCTCCGCGCAGCGGGCACCCCCAAGGTGCAGGACTGGCTCGTGAACTACGTGATGAAGAAGAACCCGCACGCCGAAGAGCTCCGCGTGGCCTGGTTCGCCGATCCCGACGCCGTGGTCGCCAGCGCCGGCTGGGCGCTGACCAGCGAACGCGTGGCCACATCCCCCGATGGCCTCGACCTGGCCGGGCTGCTCGACCTCATCGAGGCCGAGATGAAGGATGCGCCGGAGCGCCTGCAATGGGCCATGAACCACTGCCTCGCCCAGATCGGGATCGAGCACGCCGAGTATCGCGTGCGCGCCCTGGCCATCGGCGAGCGACTGCAGGTCCTCAAGGACTACCCGACTCCCCCGGGCTGCACCTCACCCTTCGCGCCCGCCTGGATCACCGAGATGGTGAGCCGCCGACTCCCGATCGAAAACACGCCCCCCACCTGAGCCGAGGCCCTCATGACTGACGACAAGACCCGCTACGAAGAGTTCAAGATCTCTGGAGACGACCTCCTCACCAAGGTGCGCGAACTCCTCCACGAAGGAAACGTGCGCCGGGTGTTCCTCAAAAACGAGGAGGGCGCAACCATTCTGGAGATCCCGCTGACGGCCGGTCTGGCCGTCACCGTGATCACCGCCGCGTTCTCCCCCGTCCTGGTCGCGGTCGGCGCCATCGCCGCCCTGCTCGCTCAGGTCACCGTGGGCGTCGAACGCCCCGTGAGCGACACCGAGCAGCCCACCGGCGAGCCCCCTGCTCCTTCGGGCACTCCCGACGAGCGCTGACCCTACCCTCGGGGTCTGACCCGGTGCTGCGCCGGTCGGCTGGATGGCAGGAACGCCTAGCGGTCGAGTTCGTAGCCAGTCAGCCGCACCGGGCACACCGGGCGCTCCGGGCGCTCCGTCTCAGCGATCGGTGCGGCCGGACAGCAGGGCGTGCAACAGTGGCAGGGCCGACCCGATCATCAGCACCGCACCGAGCACGGCGTCGTCCGCGCGGAGCACCGCACCGGCGATGAGCAGGGCGGCGAACAGCAGCGCCGACACCGCTCGTCCCACGGTGCGTTCCAGCCGGGCGACCCGTTTTTCCAGGCCCGGGCTGGCCACCGCCACGGTGCCGTCCTCGAAGCGAGTGACGAGCCCGTCCAACCGTTTGGGCAGCCGCCAGGCGATCCCGGCGTTCTCGAGGGCCTGTTTCCCGAAGTCCTGCACGACGTTGCCGCCCTCTTCGCGGATGAGCTGCGAGGCGTAGGGTTCGACCGAGTCCCAGAGGTTGAATGCGGGGTTCAGTGAGCTGCAGACCCCGGACGTGAGGGACATCGCCCGGATGATGAGCAGGAAGTTCTCCGGCAGCTGGAAGGGCAGCGCCCGCACCACGGCGCCGAACTGGATGGCGAAGTCGCGGAACTCCCGCGGGTCCACCTCGCGCAGCTCGGCGAAGCCCATGCCGCCGAACCGGGCGAAGAGCTGCTTCATCGCCTTCTCCAGCTCGGAGGTTTCGGCCGAGGGCAGCAACACGCCCAGGTCGCGGGCGGCGTTGACCATGCCGCTGCCGTCGCGCGACGCGGCCGCGATGAGCATCTTGCGAAGGCCCGCCCGGGTGGTCGGCGGCACCTCCCCCATCATGCCGAAGTCGATGAAGGTGAGTTTCCAGCCCCGACCGGTCGGGTCATCCGGCACCGGGGTGACGAAGATGTTGCCCGGGTGCGGGTCGGCGTGAAAAAACCCGCTACTGAACAGCTGGTCGAACATCACCGCGGCGAAGACCGGGGCCACGTCCGCTGGATCGATCCCGGCCAGGCCGAGCCCGACGGTGTCGGTGATCTTGATCGCGGTCACATCCTCGAGGGTGAGCACGCGCCGGGTGGAGCGCTCCCACACCACGGCGGGCACGCTCACCCTGTCGTCGCCCTCGAATTCCTCGGCGAAGCGCACCGAGCCGGCGGCCTCGTGCAGGTAGTCGATCTCCTCCAGGCTGGTCAGCGCGAACTCCTCCACCAGCGCCGGCGCATCCACCCGGTTTGAGACCAGGCGCACGTGGCTGAGCCAGCCGCCCACCTTGCGCAGGGCCGCCAGGTCGACGTCGACGATGGTGTCGATGCCGGGCCGTTGCACCTTGATCACCACGGCTTCGAGGCCGGTGTCGGCGGCGTCTTGCGGAGAGAGCATGGCGCGGTGCGCCTGACCGAGGGATGCCGCCGCCACCGGCGTCTCATCGACCCACGCGTACGCCCGCTCGAGCGGCATGCCCAGCTCGGACTCGGCGAGTGCCCGGATCGCCGCGAACGGCACCGGCGGCACCTCGTCCTGCAAGCCCTCGAGCTCGGAGGTGATCTCCGGCGGCAGCACGTCCAGGCGCGACGACAGGAACTGGCCCACCTTGATCATCAGCCCGCCCAGGTCCACCGCGAGCACGTGGAAGCGTTGCGCGAAGCGGGTCATCCGCTTGGCGCGGGTGCGCTCGGCCAGTTTCGCGAGCCCGATCCGCGGTAAGAGCAGCTCGTAGAACCAGGTGACGGCCAGATTCCAGCCGGCGAAACGGAGGATGCGGCGGTACCTGGCACGCGTATCCCCCGCGCCGGGATTCACGCTCGGTGAATCCCGACGAACCGATGGCACCCGTCAGTCCTGGGCGAGGATCGAATAAATCCGACGACGTGCTTCGTCGATCGCGGCCACGGCCTGCTTGATCTGTTCCGGAGAGCCGGTGCGGCCGACCTGCGCGGCCGCCTGGGCCAACTCGATACCGGCCTTCGGCAGAGCCGTGAACTTGGCGTCCTCGGTCGAGCTGTCCGGCGCCCACGGCGTCGATCCGTCCGAGCCGGCGACCTCCTCGCGGCCTGCGTCGGTGAGCGAGTACGTCTTGCGGCCGTTGGACTCCTCTGCACGGATGAGACCCTCATCGGCCAACAGCTGCAGGGTGGGGTAGACAGAGCCGGCGCTGGGCTTCCAGCTGCCGCCGCTGCGCTCCTCGATCTCGTGGATGATCTGGTAGCCGTGCATCGGCTGCTCGGCGAGCAGCGCGAGCACCGCCTGGCGCACGTCACCGCGACCCATGCGGGTGCCGACGCGTTTCTCGAACTTCGAACGCAGCTGGTCCATCGCCTGCCACATGCCGTCGGCGTTCATGCCGCTGCCGAACCCACTGCTGGGAAATGAATTGCCCATGATGATCTCCTCCATGAATCGCTAACGATACTCAACGATATAGTCAGGCGCGCGCGATCGAAAGGGATTGCCGGGTCCCGACCATTACTCTCAGCGAACTGTCGTCAAACGCCAAGAAACTAGGATGTTCCCATGCAGTTCTCCCTGTGGGTGGCCCTGGTCGGCGCGGGCACCCTGATCAGCTTCACGCCAGGCGCAGGGGCCATCAACACCATGAGCAATGCCCTGAACTCGGGCTTTCGCCGCTCGATCTGGGGCATCCTCGGCCAGCAGGCCGCTTTGCTCATCCACATCGTCATCGTGGCGCTCGGGGTCGGTCTGCTCGTGACCAGTTCGCCGATCGCGTTCAACGTCATTCGCTACGCGGGCGCCGCCTACCTCGTCTATCTGGGCATCCGGCAATTTTTCGCCAGGCCAGAGCTCGACGCCGAGCGAGCCAGGGCTTTGAGCGAGGAGCCGCGCAGGTCGATGTTCCAGCGCGGACTGTGGGTGAACCTGCTCAACCCCAAGGCGATTGTGTTCTTCCTGGCGTTCCTGCCCCAGTTCATCCGGGTCGACCAGCCGTTGGCGGCCCAGTATCTGATCGTCGCGGCCACCGTCGTAGTGATCGACGTCGCGGTGATGTGGTTCTTCTTCGCGGTGGCCGCCCGCGCCTTCCAGCGATTCACCCGCGACGCACCCGGCCAGCGGGTCGTGAACCGCGTCTTCGGCGTGCTCTTTGTGGCCGTCGGCGTTTTGCTGGCGGTCATTCACTGACCCGACGGGGCCACGTCTTTTTCATCGCGGATATGCGGCCCTCCCCGCAACCCATCGCGTAGCCTCGATGCCATGAGCGCTGCGCGAGATGACGTCCTGGCCCCGTGGCGAAATACCAATCAACGCGCCACTCGGATTGCCGTCGTTGCCGTGACGTCGACGCTGGCCGTGATGCTCGTCACGGCCACGCTGCCTCTGTGGGTGGGAGACGACCCGATCCGCACGGTTCTGCTCGCCGTCTACAACGGGAACCAGGTCGACTGGGCGTGGACGCTTTCGCCACCCGATGTGTGGTGGGCGGTCGGGTTGATCCTCCTGGCGCCTGTGCTGTGCACGATGATCGGAGCGGTCGTCTCGCGGCGGCGACTGTCCGCAGCGACCGTCCGCATGCCCAGGGCCGCAGCGTTCTCCACAATCGGGTCGGCACGGTCAGCGGGCCAGCGCAGCGCACAGGTGCGGAACAGGCAGGTCGATCTGGCCGCGCGGCAACGACGAGTCACAGAACTGGGCCGGTTCGCCCTGCCGATCTGGAGCATCCTGGGGGCCGCCTTCGGAGCCCTCCTGGGAGGCTGGTTCCTCATCGGCATCGCTCTCGACGTGACCGGCGCGACAGCCACTCCCGTCGGCGCCTGGGTTGCGGTTCACTCGTGGTGGCTCATCATTGCGGTATACGCCGTCTCGGGCGCCATCCTCAGCACTGGCGACAGCCGCCGCAAGCGTCGAGGGCAGAATACCGACGCGGCCGTGGCCGACGCAGACCAGGCCCTCGATCGATAGGTCTGCCGAGCTGTTGTGGGATGGCACGCCAACCCCGTCGTCGCCCAGGTGTCTGTCGCCGGCGGCTTCGCCGTACTCTTCCCTCAGACTGAAAACCGGTTGACGGACAGGAAATCGCTCCCGAGGATCCTCAGGAGCGATTTCACCGCCGTCTAGCCGGGCCGGTCTGGCTCGGGCTTACGCGACCGACACCCGCAGGGTGACGATCTGGAACGCACGAAGGCCCAGCTGCACTCCGTTGTCCGCCGGCGCCGTGACCGCGACGGGTTCGATTGTGCGCTCGAGGATGTCGTTCTCCACGATCCGCCCCACCGGGAAGCCGAACTGCACGGTGCCCATGGCCCGGGATCCGCGCGCCTCATAGAGCCGCACGATCACGTCGCCCGACCGGTCCTCGGCCAGTTTCACGGCCTCGATCACGATCGACGGTGCCGTGCTCGTCACCACGGGTTCCACGGCCGATCCTGACATCTCGCGGAGCGGCAGGTTGACGCGGTAGCCCTGCTCGGCAGCACCGATCACATCCGGTGTGATGCCGATCGAGGTGCGCAGCACGTGCACCCCCTGGTCGGCGGTGGGGTCCGGGAAGGTCGGCGCTCGGAGCAGCGACTCGCGCACCGTGGTCGTGGTTCCACCACCGGCGCGGGTGCGCCGGCCGATGTCGTGGCCGTAGGTCGAGTCGTTGGCCACGGCTACTCCGAAGCCCGGCTCACCCACGAACACCCACCGGTGGGCGCAGGTTTCGAAACGGGCGGCATCCCACGAGGTGTTCACGTGGGTGGGCCGGTAGATGTGCCCGAACTGAATCTCGGATGCCGCCCGGTCGGCGTGCACATCCAGCGGGAAGGCCAGCTTGAGGAGCTTCTGCCGCTCGTGCCAATGCACCGTCGTGACGATGTCCAGCGTCGCCTGATCGCCCAGCAGGGTGAGGTCCTGCGACACCGTGGAGGACCCGAAGCTTCGGGTCACCCGCACTGTCGCCCGTCCGGGTTCCTGCGAGGCCAGGATCACCGCGTCGGCCTCGAGCAGTTCCACGCCGGTGCGCTGGTAGTGCTCATCGAGGTCCCAGGCATCCCACTGGGTGGGGGTGTCCCGGAACAGCTGCAGAACGTTTCCCGGTTCGCCGGCCGGGACAGCCTCGCGCCCCGTGCTGAGCTCCACCAGCGAAGTGAGCAGCCCCCGGGCGTCGATGACCACCCGCACCGTCTCGTTTTCGAGCACGAACCCGCCGTCCCGTGCCTCAGCCCGCAGCGGCGCTGGTTCGGTGCGGGGCGCCGCGGAGAGCGCGGGCACCCCTGCGACGGCGAACGGTGAGGCGTTGAACACCACCGGTTCAGCGGCATCCGGCCCCGCCAGCGCGGCGAGTGCCTGGGAGATCACGTCCTCGAGCTCCCCACGTACCGCCGCATAGGACGCCTCGGCGACCTGGTGCACCCAGGCGATGGAGCTGCCGGGCAGGATGTCGTGGAACTGGTTCAGCAGCACGGTCTGCCAGGCCGCCTCGATGCGCTCGTGGGGGTAGGCCGCTCCGGTGCGGAGGGTTGCCGCGGTCGCCCAGAGCTCGGCCTCGCGCAGCAGGTGCTCGCTGCGCCGGTTGCCGGACTTGGTTTTGGCCTGCGAGGTGTAGGTGCCTCGGTGGAACTCGAGGTAGAGCTCCCCCGACCAGACCGGCGGCTGGGGGTAGGACGCTTCGGCCTCCTCGAAGAACGCCCGTGGCGAGGCGATCCGCACACTGGGTGAGCCCTCCAACGATTCGGTGCGCTTCGCGGCGGCGAGCATCTCGCGGGTCGGTCCTCCGCCGCCGTCGCCATACCCGAAGGGAACCAGCGACACGTTCGACGCACCCTTTTCGGAGTACTGGCGCTGGGCCCGGGCCAACTCCTCGCCGGACAGCAGGGAGTTGTAGGTATCCACGGGCGGGAAGTGGGTGAACACCCGGGTGCCGTCGATGCCCTCCCAATTGAAGGTGTGATGCGGCATGGTGTTGGTTTCGTTCCAACTGATCTTCTGGGTGAGGAAGTACTTGGAGCCCGCCGCGGTCACGATCTGTGGGAAGGCGGCCGTGTAACCGAACGAGTCGGGCAGCCACACCTCCAGGGGTTCCACACCGAACTCCCGCATGAAGAACGTTTTGCCGGCGAGCAGTTGGCGGGCCAGGGCTTCACCGCCGGGCATGTTGGTGTCGGACTCCACCCACATCCCGCCGACCGGCACGAACCGGCCCTCGATGGCGCGTTCGCGGATGCGCTCGAACAGCTGCGGGTAATGCTCCTTCATCCAGGCGTATTGCTGGGCAGACGAGCAGGCGAAGATGAAGTTCGGGTCTTCGTCCATGAGGTGCAGCACGTTCGAGAAGGTGCGCGCGCATTTGCGCACGGTTTCCCGCACCGGCCACAGCCAGGCCGAGTCGATGTGCGCGTGGCCGACGGCCACCACACGGTGGGCACTGGCATACGCCGGCAGGGCCAGAATCGGTGCGAGGATGGCGCGGCCCAGGTGCGCGGTTCCGCTCACGTCGTCGGGGTCCATCGCGTCGGTCACGGCCTCGAGCGCGCGCATGATCTCCGCGGTGCGGGGCAGGTCGGCGCTCAGTTCCTCCATCAGGCCGACAAGTGTCCAGATGTCCCGGTCCAGCTGCCAGACCTGACTGTCCAGCAGGGCCACGTCCATGCGGCGGAGCCGGTAGATCGGGTCGGTTCCCGCGGTGGCCTTGTCCCCCACCGCAGTGGGCTGGAAGGCCCAGTCGCTGCCGACGTCGGGGTTGGAGGCGGCCTCGACATAGACGTCGATCACGCCGCCGGGCCCGACCTGGAGGGGCACGTAGTTGTTGAACGGCTCCACGGCCTTCACGATGCGCCCCTCGGGGTCGTAGACGAGACCCTCAGCCTGGAATCCGGCCTGACCGGAGAGGAAACCCAGGTCGACGAGGAGCTCGGTGCGGGTGTCGAGGTGGGCGAACCGCGACCAGTCTTCGGGGACGACCCCGGTCACATGGAACCAGGTGGTGCCCCACGGCTTGCCCCACGGTAAACCGATGGCGAACGGGGTGAACTCCTGGTCGACGGCGTCGGCGAACGGCACGGGTTCATCGGGGACCTCCCACGCCGAGATCGTGAGGGGGGTGGCGGTGCAGTAGAGCGCGGGGGTGACGCGTTCGCTGACGAATCGGCGGATACGGGCGCGGATGAGGGTGGTGGTGTCGTGCACGGTGGTGCTCCTTGCGTAGTGCGTAGTGGGGTCAGCCCTTGATGGCACCGGCCATGGCCGATGAACCACCGAGGACACGCGATACGAAGACGTACAGCGTGATGACCGGGAGGGAATAGAGAAGGGAGAATGCGGCCAGCTGCCCGTAGGCGACCGTTCCGTATTGCCCGAAGAACGAGAAGATGCTCACGGCCGCCGGGAGTTTGTCGGGTGAGAGCAGCAGCACAAAAGGCACGAAGAAATTGCCCCAGGCGCCGATGAACACAAAGATGAACACCACAGCCAGGCCAGGCCGCATGAGCGGAATCACGATCCGGGTGAGGGTGGTCAACATGGATGCACCGTCCATCCAGGCGGCCTCCTCGAGGCTCACCGGCACGCTGTCCATGAAGTTCTTGGTCATGTAGATCGCGATCGGCAGGCTCGTCGCCGCGAGGAACAGAGTCGTTCCGGCCAGCGAGTCGATGAGGTTGAACGCCACGAACAGCGCATACACGGGAACCATCATGGCCGTGATCGGCAGGCAGGTTCCGAACAGCACCCCATAGAGAAAGGGCTTGTTCACCCGCATCTTGTAACGCGACAGCGGGTACGCGGCCAGCACGGCAACGGTCACCGTGATCACGGCGCAGCCGCCGGCCAGGAACAGGCTGTTCAGCAGCGGGATGAACGCCGTTTCCGGCGTCATCACATCGGTGAAGTTCTGCAACGAGAACGCTTCCGGCAGTTTGATCGACAGGGTCGCTCGGGTATCCACCGAGGCGAGGACCAGCCAGATCAACGGCAACGCGAAAGCGACGGTGACGAGCAACAGCACTCCGTTGGAGGCGGCCTTCATGACCCGTCTGCTCGGTGAGGTCATCCCCATCTCAATCAACCTCCGGCTTGAGCGCCCGAATGTACGCGACCGAGAAGGCCGCGCCGACGAGCAGCATGATGGTGGCGATCGCGGTTCCGAAACCGAGCTGCCCGAACTGGAAGGCCTCCTGATAGGCCAGCACCGGCAAGGTCGAACTGTCGGTGCCAGGTCCGCCGCCGGTCATCACGAAGATCAGGGTGAAGACCGACAGGGTCTGCAGGGTAGTCAGCATGAGGTTGGTGGAGATACTGCGGCGGATCATCGGGATGGTGATGAACACCAGCCGCTGCCAGCCGCGCGCACCGTCGACCTCCGCCGATTCGGTGATCTCCGGCGGCACATCCTGCAGCGCCGCCGAGTAGACGAGCATAGAGAAGGCCGTGCCCCGCCAGATGTTGGCGAGGATCACCGAGAGCATCGGCAGCGCGTACAGCCAGTTCGGCCCGTCGATACCGACGGCGGCGAGCAGGTTGTTCAGCGTTCCGGTGTCGTTGAAGAAGGCATAGGCGGCGAAGGAGGCCACGATCTCCGGCAGCACCCAGGCCGTCACCACGAAGGTACCCACGAGGGAGCGGACCAGGCGGTTGGAGGATCGCATCAACAGGGCCAGCCCCAGCCCGAGAATGTTTTGCCCCACGATCGCCGAGGCGACCAGGAACACCAGGGTGAGCAGCACCGACTTGGGGAAGTCCGGGTCGGCAAAGAGCGCCGCATAGTTGTCGAAGCCCACGAACGCCGAATCCTGGGCGGATGCCCCGGACAGTGACGCGTTCGTGAAGGAACCGTAGAAGGAGCTGATCACCGGCCCGAGAAGGAAGATCGCGAGGAGCACGACCGCGGGCAGCAGCGGGATGCTCCGAACCAGGGAACGGTGGGTCGCGGCCCGTGCCCGGCCAGGCCGAGGGGATGTCCCTCGGCCGGGCCGTTCAGCAGGTCGCGCCAGAGTCGGCGCGGACACGGCTACTCCGCGCTCTCGGTGTTCTCTTCACCGACGATGCCGACCACTGCTTGGTCGTAGGCCGCTGCCGCGTCCTTGGGGCTTTGCTGACCCGTCATCACGGCTTCCATGGCCACGGTGATCGCGCTGGAGATCTGCGCGTAGTCGCTGGTGGCCGGACGGAAGTGTGTGTTTGCCACGATTTCGGAGAAGAACCCGAAGGTGGGGTTCGCGGCCTGGTAGTCCGGGTCCTGGGAGACGTCGTCACGTACGGCGATCTGGCTGGCGGCGATGTCGTAGGCCTGGGAGTTGTCCTTGTTCAGTGCCAGGGAGATGAAGTCCCAGGCGGCATCCTTCTTGGTCGACTTGGACCCCATGGCCAGCGTCCAGCCGCCCGACATGCTCGTGGCTCCTGGTTCAGCGCCGTCCTGGGTGGGCATGGCGGCCTGGCCCATCACCGTGTCCCATTCGGCCCAGGGTGCAGTGCCTTCTTCGAGCCAGGTGCCGCTGAGCCAGGACCCGTCGATGCCCATCGCGAGCTTGCCCTGGGGCAACCATTCGCCGGAGACGAGGTTGCCCACGTTCTTGTCGAGGGCCTGCTCGGGGGTGGGGCCCAGGTCGCCCTGGTACACGTCTTCGATGAAGCCGAGCGAGTCGACGAAGCCCTGTGAGCCGGTGACCCACTTCTGGTCGTCGGTGTTGTACAGCGTGTCTTCGGTGCCGTACAGAAGCATTTCGAAGCCCTGCATCGAGGCGGCTTCGCCCTGGGCCTTACCCGAGTAGACGTTCAGTGGAATCACGTCCGGCAGTTCGGCCTTCACCGTCGCGGCGGCGTCGAGCACCTCTTCCCAGGTCGTCGGCTCGAAGGGCACGGGCAGCCCGGCCTCGGCGAAGAGGTCCTTGTTGTACCAAATGGCCCGGGTGTCGGTTCCCATCGGGACGCCGTAGGTCTTGCCGTCGCTGCCGAGACCGGCGTTCTTGGCGTTGTCGTAGAAGCTGTCCCAGTCCTCCCACTCCGAGGTGTATTCGTCGAGCGGGGCCAGGTATCCCGCGTCGCTGTCGGACTGCACCCGGAAGGTGTCTTCGTACATGACATCCGGCGCGGTGGCTGCCGATTTGTTCATGAGAGCGAGCTTGGTGGCATAGTCGTTCTCCTGCGCCTCGATCGGCACGAGCTCCACGGTGAGTCCCTCGTTGGCGGCCTCGAACGCTTCTTTGACGGCCTTCATGTGGTTGTCCACCTGGATGAAGGCGCCGAACTTCTGATAAGCCACCTTGATCGTCTGGGACTCGGTCTCGGAGCCGCCCGCCGAACACCCGGACAGAGCCAGCGCCGCCACCGCCCCCAACGACACAACCGACAAGAGTGATTTCTTCATTGAATTCTCCTTTGAACCCCTGACGCGGTTCCCCCCGACACCGTTGCCGACGACACCACCCCCCATAACTAAAACAAATGGAGTAATTAGTGTCAAGCATTTCCCGTCAGGCACCCCTGGGAAAGACTCCGACGCCCCGGCCGGCTGGGCCGCTAGCTCGAGATGAAAAGAGTCGCCGACCGTGGCGACAGGGTGGCATCGAGGACCAGGCAGGCGGCACCGACCGCGGCCACGTCAGCGCCGATGGTCGAGCCGGTCACCGTCACGGGCCGCAACGTCACCAGGGCGGTGGAGCCGTTGATCACCGCGGGCACCCGATCCAGCAGAAGATCGGCGACCCGCTCCCAGTAGGGGCCGCCGAAGACCACCCGATTCAGGTCGAGCAGGTTGACGATAGTCACGATCGCCTCCGCCATGTATCGGGCCACCTCGTCGAGCAACTCGATCGCCGCCGGGTTGCCGGCGTGGGCCAGCACCGCCACCTGACTGAAACCGGCATCGATGGCCGAGGTGTGCGGGGTCTCCCCCGGCACCTGAATCAGGCCGCGCTCAACGGCCGAGTTTACGATGGTGACGGGACTGATCGCATCGCCGAGGCAGCCGCGGCGCCCGCAGCGGCACTGCGGCCCGGCAGGATCGACTACGATGTGGCCGGCATCACCCGCGTTCTTGGTCGGGCCCCGCACCACCTCGCGGCCGAGCACCAGGCCGACGCCCACCCCGGTGCCGTAGTAAAAGAACAGAAAATCGTCGTAGTCGGCGCCGGTGCTCTTCCAGAGCTCGCCGACCGCGGCGGCCGTCACATCCTTCTCGAGGAGGACGAAGAAGCCGGTGGCGCGCTCCAGCTCGTCGCGCAGCGCCACCCCGTGCCAGTTGCTGAGAAGCGGAGGGTCCAGGACCACCCCCAGGTTCATGTCGATGGGACCGGGTGAGGCGATGCCCACCCCGAGCACCCGTTGGCGCTCGATGCCCGCCGAGGCGATGATCGCCTCCACCGAGTCCCGCATCTCGGTGATCACCACGCCGGGATCGGCGGCGGAGGGCGTGCGGGTGGTGGCGTGGGCCAGAACGTGGCCCTCGATGTTCAGGAGCACGTAGGTGATCACGGCAGGGTCGATGTGCACGCCGATGGCGTAGTGTCCCGACGGGTCCAGCTGCAGGATGGTGCGGGGCTTGCCCACTCCGAGGTTGCGGATGCCGGCCTCGCGGATGACCCCGGCGTCGAGCAGCCGCCGGGACACGTTCGACACCGTCTGAGCGCTGAGCCCGGTCTGCTCGGCAATCTCGACGCGGCTGAGCCCTGCCGGCGTGCGACGGATGGTGTCGAGCACCACCGTCTGATTGAACCCGCCCAGCGCGTGAAGGTTCGAGCCGCGTCGCATGTTCTCCTCGCAGATCGGGGCACCAATGCCCTCGTTATCAGCAAGTATGCCCGCGAGAATGGTCGAGACCCAACTCATCGCCCCACCGTGCCCCGGGTGCGGCTGCGGCTGCCAAGCTCGGCCGGCGACGAGGACCGCGAAACGTCGTTCCGGCCACACGGTACTCTGGATCATTGCCGTCGCCGTGCTCGAGGACGACGCCCCGATCCGAGGAGAACCAGATGTCGGTCGGTTTGCTCGCCGTAGTTGATGACATTCTCACCGCTGCCCTCAAGGCCAGTGCGAAGACCGCCGGCGTCGTCATCGACGACGCGGCCGTCACCCCGCAGTACGTGCAGGGCCTCACGCCGGCCAGAGAACTCCACGTGGTGTGGCGGATCGCGCTGGGCAGCCTGTTCAACAAGTTCGTCATCATCATCCCGCTCGCGCTGCTGCTCTCGGCGTTCGCGCCCGGGGTGCTGCCGTTCCTGCTGATCCTCGGCGGCACCTACCTGTGCTTCGAGGGTGCGGAAAAGGTCACCGAGTGGTTCGGCGTGCATCACGCCGTCACCGAGACCGACGCGCGAGACGAGGGCAAGCTGATCTTCGGCGCCATCCGCACCGACCTCATCCTCAGCACCGAAATCATGCTCATCGCGCTGGCCAGCCTCGATCCCGATTTCGGCATCTGGATGACGCTCGGCGCACTGGTGGTCATCGGCCTGGGCATGACCCTGCTGGTCTACGGCGCGGTGGCCCTGCTGGTGAAGATCGACGACATCGGGCTGTCGATGATGAAGAACTCAGCCCGGCAGGTGCGACGCACCGGCGCGCGCATCGTGGCCGCGATGCCCAGCGTGTTCTCGGTGATCAGCATCATCGGCACTGTCGCCATGCTCTGGGTCGGTGGTCATCTCGTGATCACGAACCTGGCCGAGACGATCTGGCACGGCCCCTACGATCTGCTGCACGTGGTGACCCACGCGGTGGAACCCGCCGGACCGGTCGTGGTGTGGCTTGCCGACACCCTGGTGTCGGCCGTGTTCGGGCTGGCGCTGGGCATGATCGTGGTGGGAATCGTTCTCGGAGTGTCGCGTTTGTTCAAGCGGGACCAGGCTGACGTCGCCGCGCACTGAAACCCCCAGGTAGCCAGCGCCCCCTCCAACGCTGTCAGTCTTCGTCGTTCGCGGTCGCTTCGATCCAGTCGATGGCCGAATCGGAGAGATGCCACCCGTCCGCATCGGATTCGCCGACCCAGCCGGCATCAGAACTCACATCGCCGCCGGCCGCCACGATTTCGGTGAGGACCCAGTCCGGAACGACGTCGCCATTGTTCGCCGTCAGCCAGTCCTGAGCCCGCACGCTTAACCGCGACCACCACTCGTCTAGCTCCATGAAGGAAGCCTCACCCCACAGGAGCGTGCCGTCAATGAGTCATTGATCGAGATTTTCGCGGATGCGGCCAGGATTCATGCTCGGGCGCGCGGAAGACGGCGACCCTGGATGAGCAGCCAGAAGATGAGAGTCACCTCGCCCACGAAGAGGAACTGGGCGAACACGGCGGTGAAGCCGGGGATCGTGGCCATGCCGATCGCATCCGCCAGGTAGCCCGCGCCGGCCAGGGCGAGCAGGATGCCGAAGACCCTGGCCATGAAGCCGGAGCGGAAGGCGAGGTAGCCGACCAGGATCAGCGAGGCACCGAACAGCCCAAGGCTGAGCACCCAGATGGTGGTGAACGACTCCAGGACCGGCTGGGCGGCGCCGGGATCGCCGGGATCGCCGAGGAGAGCGAACCCGTTCACCAGCTGACCGACGGCGACCAGGAGCAGCACGGCGTAGACGGTTCTCAACCAGCCGGCCAGCGCCGACAACCGTGGGCTCACCGGCTTGAACAGGGCGTAGAGAGCGCCCGCCACGAGAACATCGAGCATCGCCACGATGACGAAGCTGACGACACCCGCCCAGAACAGCGCCGGCGCGGCGGCGATCCTGTCGGCGGTGAGCCCGGCGTCGCCGGGAACGATCAGACTCAGGATAGCGGCGAAGCTGGCGAAGCTGGCGAAGCCGCCGAGCACGGCCATGATCGCCAGGCCGACTCCGGCGACCAGTGCCGCCGTGCGTGGCGGCCAGACGGTGAAACCCCCCGGTCGCCGAGGCGCGGCAGTCGCCGGGGAGTTGATGGTTGTCTCATTCACGGGTCATCCTTACGTCGTAAGCTTATGTTGTAAGTACCGTACGACTACGGGGTAAGGTTGTCAAGAGAACGGCGAGGGGAAACCATGGCGAAGTCGGTGGGCGGGGCGGACAGGTCGCCCAGGGGTCGACTGAGCCGGGACGCGGTCCTGACCACGGCCATAGTGCTCGCCGACGCCGGAGGCATCGAGTCGCTGACCATGCGCCGGCTCGGCGTGGAGCTCGGGGTCGAAGCCATGTCGTTGTACAACCATGTGGCCAACAAGGGCGACCTGCTCAACGGCATGGTCGATGCCGTCTTCGCCGAGATCGAGCTGCCGTCGCACAGTGAGTGCTGGAAGTCGGCGATGCGCAAGCGGTCGGTCTCATTCCGGGACATGCTGTCGCGCCACCCGTGGGCTACGGGGTTGACGGATTCGGGCACGAATCCGGGACCCTCCACCCTGCGTCATCATGACCGGGTCATAGGCACCTTCCGGAACGCCGGGTTCTCGGTGGCCATGGCCGCGCACGCATTCTCCGCCTTGGACAGCTACATCTATGGTTTCGCGATGCAGGAGAAAAGCCTGCCCTTCACGACCGAGGAGGAGACGGCCGCGATGGCGCACCTCATGCTCGCCCAGCTGCCCGCCACCGAGTACCCCTATCTCGCCGAACTGACTGCTGAGCACGTACTGCAGCCGGGTTACAACTACGGCGACGAATTCGAGCTCGGCCTTGAACTGATCCTCGACGGGCTCGAACTCTGGCTGGGCCCGGGGGGCTCCCCCACCAGTTGATGACGGCCCTATCTTTGGGCGAGCTGCTCAAGCTGCCACCGATGCACGTCGGGCAGCCACTCCAACGGGGCGGCCGGTCCCACCCGAAAGTCCTCTGGAGCCCCACCGTCACCCAGGGTCTGCACATAGGCACGGTCCTGCTCGATCCGCGCCCGTAACTGTTCCGCTTTACCGACGGACCCGTGACCGGGAATGACGACATCAACGCCGTCGGCCACGCCCTCCAACAACAGCAACGCGTCGAGGTAGTCCTCGATCGGGTTCTTGGCCTCCAGGTCGAGAACCGGCATCAGGATGTCCGAGAGCATGTCGCCGGCCACGAGCACGCCACGCTCCTTGATGAACAGCGCCGCATGGCCGGTGGCGTGAGCCTGATGCTCGAGGATGCGAACCTCGGGACCGTCCCAGGGAATCTGCGTGACCCCGGCGGGCAGGCCGGTGATGAAACCGAGGAGGTCCATCGGGATCTCCTCGGCATGCTCCGGCGGGAGCACCTCGGCCACGCGGTCCTTCCAGTCGGCGGTCGCCAGCAGATCACGCATCGACGCCGCGCAGCGGGCGGTGCCGTAACGCGGCACGACGCCGAAGCCCGCGTGCCAGAGCACGTGATCCCAATCCGGATGCGTCGAGAAGCCGGCTGCTACGGGCCGGCCCAACTCGCGCAGGTCGGTCGCAAGGTCGACCATTTCGTCCCGCGTGATACCGGGGTCGATCAGCAACACACCCGCGCGGCCCTGCACGACCACTGAATTGCTCTGGATGAACTCACTCTGGTGGACCAGCACACCGTCCGCGACCTGCTTCAGCATGGGAGTCCTTCCGCTTGTGGCTTGCCATCGCTTGCCGAAACGGTACTACGGACCGCCCACCCTGTGTCCAACAGCGAGAACGCCCCCGGCGCTCACGCCCGCATGGCCGAGCTCGGCCGGAACGTCACCCCCTTGACGGCATCGGACTCGGCTACCTGGCCGGATCGGTGATGAATCCCTCGGCGACCATCCACGCGAACGCCACGTCGGCCGGTTCGTCCCCGTCGACATCCACCTGGCGGTTCATGTCGCGCAGCACCTCATCGGTGAGCTTCGGCGAGATCTCTGCGAAGACCTCCTCCAGGCCAGGGTGGGCGTCGAGCGTCTCGGTGAAGAACACCGGCGCGACGTTATACGCCGGAAAGAAGGCCAGGTCGTCGACCAGCACCGTGAGATCCAGCGCGTCGAGGCGACCGTCGGTCGTGAAGACCTCCCCGAAGTTACAGGCCCCGGCATCGGTCGCGCTGTAGATCGCACCCGTGTCATAGATCCCGATGTTGCCGTCGGGCACCCCGTCGGCGGCGGCACGCTCAAGGCCGTAGTGGGTGAGCATGGGGTTCATGCCGTCGGGCCGGGAGTTGAACTCGGACTCGACACAGAAGGTGCGGTCCTCGACCGGCAGGGCGGCCAGCTCGGACATCTTCGTGATGCCGCCCAGCTCCGCGACCGCCTCACTCCGCACAGCGAGCGCATAGGTGTTGTTCATCGGCGCCGGAGCGCCCCAGGTGACCCCGTTGTCGAGGTCGATGTCGGACACGGCCTGCCACATCTCGGTCTGGTCGGAAATGGCCTCCTCCTGCCCGAGGTACGTCAGCCACGCGGTGCCGGTGTACTCCCAGAGCACATCGGCCTGACCTGATACCAGCAGATTGCGGGCCGGCTGGCTTCCGGGCACATTGCTGAGGTCGGTGACGTCGAATCCGGCGGCGGTTGCGGCGAGCACCGCGATCTTGCCGAGCAGCAGCTGCTCGGTGAAGTTCTTCGACGTCACGGTGAGGTCGACGCCGTCGGCGTCCTCGAGCGGGCTGATCGATCCGGGTCCGACCGCGGGAACGTACGCGGTGGCCGGCTTGAGTCCGCAGCCGGTCAAGGCCAGGGCGGACAGGGCGAGGATGCCCGTTGCCACCCCCCAGCGGCCCAGGGGTGTGCGGCGGATGCGAGAGGAGGAGCGGTACATCTAGAGTCCCTTCGGGCGCGCGACGTGTTCCACGACGCGGCCGAGCCAGTCGATGAGCAGGGCGAGCAGGGCCACCAGCAACGCCCCGGTGACGAGCACGGAGGTGAGACTGAGATTGACACCGGTGGTGATCAGAATGCCCAGTCCGCCACCGTTGACGAACGTGGCCAGGGCGGCGGTGCCCACCAGCAGCACGAGCGCGGTGCGCACGCCCGAGAGCATGACCGGCACGGCGAGTGGGAGTTCCACCCGAAATAACACGGCGGCGGAGCTCATGCCCATGCCGCGCCCGGCCTCCACCAGGTGGGCGTCAACCCGTTGCAGGCCCACCATGGTGTTGCGCAGCACCGGAAGCATCGCGTAGAGCACGAGGCTCAGCGTCGCCGCCCAGAAACCGAAGCCGACCCAGAACGCGAGCAGCACGACCACGCCGATCGCCGGCGCGGCCTGGCCGAAGTTGGCGATGACCAGTACCGGACCGGTGAGGAACCGCAGGGGCCGCCGGGTCAAGGCGATGCCCAGGGGTATCGCGATGACGAGCACGATCGCCGCAGCGAGCAGGGTGAGCTGGATGTGTTCCACCGTGTAGACCCAGAGTGCGTTCGGGGCCAGGGTGGTGAGCTCGATCGGCGAGAGGTCCGCCGTCTGCAACCAGAACACCAGCGCGAGGAAGGCGAGCACGATCCCGGCCAGCTGGTAGACCAGTCCCCTCCAGGAGTTCCACCGTACGCGGGCGCGACTGGTCGGCACGGACGGCGTCAACGGGTCGCCCGGCGCCTCGACGGCGGAGTCCCCGCCGGCTATGGCTGCTTCGGCTCTCAGTCCGCGGGGGCTCATCGCACGGCCTGGGCGTCCGCGTCGTGGCCCGCGGTGTCGCTCAGGTCGGCCTCGGCGGATGCCAGCGCCTGGAACGTACCGGTGTTCAGTCCCACGGGTGCCTGGTCGGACTCCAGCACGGCCGCGCCCTGCGCCCGGGTGATGGCATCCATGACGGTCTTCACGTCGATGACGCCCTTGAACGTGTCGCGGCGTCCGGTGACCAGCGCGGCCCCGGCGCTCGAGACGAGCATGGTGTCGAGCGCATCGTTGAGCGTGGCGCGGTTGCCCACCACGGGCAGTTTCGGGTCGGCGACATCCTTGATCACGTCGAGCCGGCCCAACTGGCGCCGCGAGAGCCACTGGATGGGCCGGTGACGAGCATCGATGATGACCGCGTGGCCGTGACCGGCTTCGGTCACCCGCGCCAGCACATCCGCCGCCCGTTCGCCGGGCATGCCCACGATCGCGTCGCTGAGGCCCACGTCGCACACCCGGGTGAGAGTCAGCTGTTTGAGGCCGGCGCCGGAGCCGATGAAGTTCTCGACGAACTCGTTGGCCGGGTGGCCGAGGATGCGTTCGGGCGTGTCGTACTGCTCCAGCTGGGCGCCCTCGTTGAAAATGGCGATCCAGTCGCCGAGCTTCACGGCCTCGTCGAAGTCGTGGGTGACGCAGACGATGGTTTTCTGCAGTTCTTCCTGGATGTTGAGCAGTTCGTCCTGCAGGCGCAGCCGGGTGATCGGGTCGACGGCGCCGAACGGCTCGTCCATCAGGAGCACGGGCGGGTCGGCCGCGAGAGCACGGGCCACGCCGACGCGCTGCTGCTGGCCGCCGGAGAGTTCCTTGGGGTAGCGGTCGCGGTACAGCGCCGGGTCGAGGGAGACCAGCTCGAGGAGTTCGTCGACGCGGGCGGCGATGCGGGCCTTGTCCCAGCCGAGCATCTTCGGCACGATGCCGATGTTGGTGGCGACCGTCATGTGCGGGAACAGGCCCCCGGCCTGGATGACGTAGCCGATCCCGCGGCGCAGGGTGTCACCGTTCATGTCGGTCACATCGTCGCCATCGACGACGATACGGCCCTCGGTCGGTTCGATCAGCCGGTTGATCATCTTGAGCGTGGTGGTCTTGCCGCAGCCGGAGGGACCCACGAACATGATGATCTTGCCGGCGGGGATCTCCATGGTGAGACCGTCGACGGCAGGGCGGGCCTGACCGGGGAACCGCTTGGTGACTCCGTCCAGCAGGATGCTTGCCCCGGTGATGCCGGTGGGGGTGCTGGGCTCATCGGTGGAGTCGGCTCGGGTGGTTGCGTTGAATTCAGACACGGATACCTCGCGGTGTGGTCAGGCGGCCGAGGCCGACGAGAAGAAGATCAAGGATGACAGCAAGAACGACGACGCCGATGACGCCGGTCAAAACCGACTCGAGGGAGTTGGCACCGCCGAGCCTGGAAAGTCCGGAGAAGATGAATCCGCCCAGGCCCGGTCCCAGCGAATAGGCGGCGACCGCGGCGACCCCCATCACCATCTGGGCGGAAACCCGCACGCCGGTGAGAATGATCGGCCACGCCATCGGCAGTTCCACCTGCAGGAGCGTGCGGAATCGGCTCATGCCGATACCGCGGGCGGATTCGACGATCGACGGTGAGATGCCCGACAGGCCCACGACCGCATTTCGAAGGATGGGCAACGTGGCGAAGAACGCCACGACGATCACGGCCGGCAACACCCCGAAGCCCAGCGGCGCGATGAGCAGACCGATGAAGGCGAACGACGGGATGGTCAGGCCGATGGCCGAGACCGAGTTGGCGATCGCGGTCAGCGCGGAGTTGCGGTACACGAGGGCCGCCAGCAGCACGGCGATGACGGTCGCCAGTACCAGGCACTGCACCACGAGGCTGAAATGTTGCCAGCTGCTGAACAGGATCTGCTCATACTGTGCCCTTAGAAAATCCCACACATTAAAACCTCTTCGCGTCGATCGCACATCGGTTCACCGCCACCGGCATGGCGCTTTCGGAAGCACGGATGCCGAACTGGTTGGGGACGCAGGCTGAGGGGCCTGGGTGAGGGCAGGGGACCAGTCTTGCACGTTGACCCCTGGATGGGTGCGGTGCGGTGTTTCTGGCTCAGGACCCTGGCCGCCCGACGGGCAGGGTGCCGGGGAGGCCGAAGCCGCATTCGCCGATGCTCTCAGCATGGGCGCGCCAGCCGTAGGCTGGGTGGATGGACAGTGGCCGAACGTTTGGAGCTCGACGCGCCCGCTTGAGCGACGTTGCCGCGGCCGCCGGCGTCTCCCCCACAACGGTGTCGCATGCGCTCAGCGGTGCCCGCACGGTGAATGCCGCGACCAGGGTGCGGATCCTCTCGGTCGCACACGACCTCGGCTACGTGCCCGACCGTGTGGCGAGCGGATTGCGGCGCCGGCGCACGGGCGTCGTCGGCCTTGTCGGCGACAACATTGCGGCCACACCGTTTGCCGGACGCATCATCGAGGGTGCCCGCCAAGCGGGACTCGAGCATGATGTCCTTCTGATGGTGGGTGAGAGCGGCGGTGACCCCGGCATCGAGGCCGACCTGATCGCGCTCTTCCTCGCTCAGCGTGTCGACGGCCTGCTCATCGCGCGCATGTACCACCAGCGTGTCCCGCGCCCATCGGTGCCGGACGATCTGCCGGTCGTGCTTGTTGACGCCGCACCGGAGAAGGGATGGCTGGTGGACGCGGTCGTGCCCAACGAAGCCCAGATCGCGGCCGTGGCTTGTGAGCGGCTCACCCGCGAGGGACACCGTGACATCGCCTATGTGGGCACCACGGATGACACTCGTGCGGCACATGGCCGCCTGCTCGGCGTGCGCTCGGCTCTCGGCGATGCCGGCATCAAGCTTGGTGACCGGCGCGTCGCCTTCTGCTCGTCGGACGCCGTGGGCGGACGACAGGCGGGTGGTGAGCTCCTCGACCAGGACGATCGCCCGACGGCGATCATCTGCTTCAACGACCAGATCGCGATGGGGGTGATGCAGGCCGCGGCGAGGCGCGCCATCCCCGTCCCGGAGGGGCTGTCGGTGATCGGCATCGACGACCTCCATCCGGTGGCCGACGCTCTCGATCCCGGCCTCACCACCGTGGCGCTGCCGCATGCCCAGATGGGTGGGCGGGCAATGACGCGCCTCATTGAACGCATCGAGGGCCCTCGGCCAGGCACCGATCGCAGTGTGCAACAGCTGACGGGCTGGCTCGTCGAGCGCGGCTCAGTCGCGGCGCCGCCCGCCTCGTAGATTCACTCCGCCGCCGATTCGCGCACGACCGGCGCGACACGCAGCGGCGTCAGCCTCGCATCCGTGATCTCGACGGCGCCACGGAGGGCGTCCACACTCAGCTGACGCGCCCCGGGCGAGCCGTAGGTCGCCATGGTGATGGATGCCTCACCGTCTCCCGCGAATACCTCGATCGAGGCCACATCCACGACGATGTCAAGCCGCACACGTCCGTCCTTCGACGGGACGGGTGCCGTTCGCACGGCCCGGTACTCCGCGGGCATCTCGGAGGCGATGGCATCGGTATCCCGCGCGACGAAAGCGAGTTCGGTGTCAAAGTCGTACCCGACGGTTGCGAACGTGCCATCGGCGCTGAGCACCTTCACGCGCACCTCGCCGGTGCCGTCGGCGGCGGCGGCGTCGAGGGTCAGGCGATACGCATCGGATGCGGAAGCCCTGAGTTCCGTCGAACTTCCCGAATCCAGGCGAAGGGGATCGATCTGCTCGGGCTCTCCCTCCAGCGATCGCATCTCCTCTGCAGGAGCCGAATAGAGCTTCTCGGTGTCTTCGTCAGAACCGAGCCGGATGCTACGCACGACGGAGTCGGAGCCGCCGTGCCAGTCACCGGCCGGGAAGTCGCCGGCATAGGCCCAATTGTTCATCCAGGCAATGCTGTACCGCGAATTGAGGCGCTCCTGGGCGCTCAGCCGGGTGTCGTCCCACGTGACGGCGGCGTAGTAGTCCGCCCCGTGGTCGAGCCACTGGTGCCCGGTCTCGTCGGCGGTGAACGTCGTGCCGTCCCAGTCGCCGACCCAGTAGGTCGTGCCGGTCGTCATCCCCTCGGCAGCGCCGTTCGCCCCGGCGAGCAGCACCCAACGCACGTTGTTCGGGTCTCCATCGACCGCCATCGGGAAGAGGTCTGGGCATTCCAACACGCCGAGGCCGGCCGTGACGAAATCGGACGCGTAGGTCCAGTCGCGAAGATTGGGCGACGTGTAGAAGCCGATGCGATCGTGCTCGGCGAGGGCCATCACCCAGTGCCCGGCGTTCTCGTCCCAGAACACGCGCGGGTCTCGCCAGTCGGCGACGCCAGGGTTGTCCATGACAGGGTTGCCCTCGTAGGACTCGAACGAGTAACCGCCATCGGTCGACGCGAAAAGCGATTGACGCTGCACACCGTCGACCTGCTGGGTGACCAGGGCGATGACCGCGCCCGCTCCGAAACCCGCGGTGTTTTCGGAGTCGACGACGGCGGTGCCCGTCCAGATGTCGCCGAGCCCGTTGGTGTACTTGTCGATCGCGATGCCCTGGTCCTCCCAGTGCACAAGGTCGGTTGAGGTCGAGTGGTACCACGCGGTGCCGTTCCCGTCGGGGTGATCGGCGTTATAGAGGTAGTAGTAGTGCCACACGCCGTCGAGCAAAAACGGCTTCTGTGGGTCGTTCATCCAGTTCTTCTCGGGGGTCATGTGAACCGCCGGGCGGTTCGGCGACCAGTCGGCCGGGCGCTGGAACGGACTTGAGGCGGCCGGCGAGGATTCGGTTGGGCTCGGGGCTTGATCTGTGCCGCTCCCCCGAGGAAGGAGAGGGTCACTGCCGTGGCGGCCACCATCAGAGTGACCACGATAAGGGCGGCGATCAAGAGCGTACGGCGGCGTGGCTTGCGCCGCGGCGCGGCGGGGGCAGGGGCATCCTGATCGGTCACAGTGAAGTCCTTCGGGTAGGTCGGCACGTGTCCGCGGTAGGCAGACGCCACGCCAGGCGGGGTGGGTGCCCCGGACCGAGATCGGAACGGGGCACCCACGGCACGGCAGGTCGAATCAGCGCAGCGGCTTCACCTGGCCGCCCGGGTTGATGTTGATGTTGGCCGGCACGTCGGCCCAGCCGCCGAGCCCGCCGTCTCCGTAGGAGTAGTCGACGCTCGTCGTGTCGCCGGTGATGTCCATCTTCACCGTGGGGGCGAGGGTGCCGCCGCGGACGAAGTCATCGGACGTGCCGATGGTGTCGATGAACGACTGCACGAGGCCGCCGGGCATCACGTAGTGCGAGTAGGCCTGGAATGCGCCCGGGTGCTGGTCGGCGTTCGGCGCGAAGGGCTTGCCCTGTGGGTAATTCAGGTTGGTCGGGTTGCCCAGCGCCAGCCCCGAGCCGCCGTTGAGCGGCTGGAAGTCCGACCGGATGCCGTCACCGACGAATCCGTAGACGCCCTCCGGTCCGTCGATCCCGGCCGCGAAGGTGCCGCGGTGGGAGATCGTGAACAGGTAGGCCTTACCGTCCTTGAAGACGAACTGCGGGCGCTCGGTCTGGTCGGTGACGCAGTTGGCCGACAGGATCGGCGGGAGGAACTCCCACTCGGTCAGGTCGTCGTTCGTCGCCTTCGCGAGACCGATGTTGCCGATCTGGTACGGCGCACCCGAGGCGTTGACCTCTTCCGCCGACTCAGCGAACGGGTCACCTGCCGCGTAGCCCAGGTCTTCGTCGGTGCAGTACGCTTCCTCACGCGGCATGGCGGAGTTGCCTTCGAAGACCATGTAGGTCTCGCCCGGGTGGGCGGGGTCCTCGAACGTGAACGGGTCGCGGAAGTTGAATGACGCGTTCTGGGCGCCGGTCTGGTAGTACTCGCCGTCGGCCTCCAGGAGGTTTTGGACCTTGTCGAAACCGGTCAGCTTCACATCCTTGCCGGTGGCGTGCACCTTGCCGATACTGAGCGCGAGACGCGGGTCGTACGGCTTGACGTCGTTGCCCTCCGCGTCGCGGTAGAACGCGACATCGGTGAAGAACAGCTTGACCTCGCCGCCCTTGAACACTCGGGCCGAGCCCGACCACTGGGTCTGGTGGCTGAACGACTTGTCCGCGAAGATCTCGCCGGTCACGCCTTCGTCGAAGACGAGGCCGCCGTACGTCCAGCCGCCGTTCTCAGGCCGCTCGTCGGCAGGCACGCCCGCCGCACGGGAGAAGTAGCCGATCTTGGCGAACTGGTGGCGCTCGTCGAAGCCGAGGCTGCGGTCGGCGACCAGCGAGAAGATGATCTCCTGGCCGTTGATCGAGTACTGGTTGCCGTCTTCGTCGGTGAGGGGCCAACTGTCCCATACCCACACCTGGTCGTTGGACATGTCGGGGAAGTCCTGCGGCACCTCGGGCATGGTCTGCGCTGCGGGCATCGAGTTCTCGCCCGGAGGCGTCGTGGGGTCGGACACACGCTGCAACTGCCGCGCGTCAGCGCGGGTCCACTTCGCGGTGAAATCATCTTCAGGGGCGTAGGCCTCCTGGCTGTGTGGGGTGGGCTCGGGGCCGTCCTGCACGGCGGGCAGCGCCATGGCTGCGGAAGGCACCCCGAGTAGCGCGGCTGAAGCTAGGGCGACCGTAGTTCCCGCGGCGACAAACAACCGCCGGGGACCCTTCTGGAGAGAATGCATGACTGAGTACTCCTTCAAATGAAGAATGCAAATCGATTTGCATCAGGTGTCAATGGTTGCATAGTCCGGCGGCGAACGCGGGTCGGGCGGCCGACGCCCCGGGAGCCGGCCAGCGCTACAGACCACGGTTCGTGCTGTTCAGGGCGCGAAAAAGGAGGACCAACATTCGCCAAACCCCAATCTGGATCTGGGACCTTCGGGGGCGCTCAGCGACGGAAGGTGACGTGGATGACACCGCTCTCGGCCACCTCGGAGGTCACCTCGTAGCCGCCTTCCAGACCGTTCAGGCCGTCCCAGAGGCGCGATCCGACGCCGAGAAGGATGGGGGTGATCCCGACGTGCAGCTGGTCGACGAGGCCTGCGCGGAGGAAGTCACGCGCCACGCTCACTCCCCCGCCGACCCGGATGTCGCCGTCGCCGGCCAGGGTGCGCGCCTCCTCGAGTGCTTCCTGCGGGGTCACGCTGCGGAAGTCGAACCGGGTGCCGTTCGGGAACTCGATCGACGGCCGCAGCGTGTGCGTGAGCACGAGGACCGGATACGCGAATGGCGGCTCCTCGCCCCACCAGCCGCGCCAGTCTGGTTTGTCCGGGAAGGTGTGCAGGCCGAACATCCCGGCGCCCATGATCTCGGCGGTCACGCCCTCGAAATACGCCTGCGCGTAGCGGTCGTCGACCCCGGTGGTTCCCTTGCCGGTGCCCTCGTGCAGCACCCGCTCCCGAAAGGTGCGGGTGGCCACATAGGGGGCGACCAGGCGACCCCAGTCCTCGCCGAAGACGTTCTCCGGCGCCTGGTCGGCGGTGGCGGCGACGCCGTCGAGGGAAATGTTGAGGTCAACGCGGACGACCATGGGCGCTCCTGTGTTGGTAGATGTGGGTAACCCTATGATTTTCCCGACGACCGGTCGCTGTCAACGGCCGCACTCGGGGAGGGCGGCCCCACGACGCCGGCCGAGTATCGAGGGTACGACTCGAGTCGGTCGAGCACACCCCGATTCATCATGGGCCGGGGTGTGCTCGGTCGAATCAGTAGGACGCATCCACGGTGACCTCGTCGATCGTCCACCACTGCGGTGCGACACCGGTCTGAGTGATCCGGATGTACCGGGCGGTCGCGGGCACGCAGAAGTGCGCGACCTCTCGGCGGCAATTACGCTGTGAGGTGGGTTGCGCGAGGCTGATTCAAGACCGCATTCAGCGGCAGAATCGCAGCGCCGAGAGCTACGGTGTCGCCGCCGAACTTACTCGCCGAGAGGGCGAACTGAGCACCAGGCCGATCCAATGCCTCGGCTCGGATCGCAGCCTCGATACGTGGCGCAAGCGTCTCCATCAGGCGCAGTCCGACCCAACCACCGATAATCACTCGATCGGGGTTCGTGAGGTTCACCAGGCTGCCGAGCGACGAACCGAGAATAGCAACGAGCTCGTCCACGACCGACACGGCGATCGGGTCGTCGGCGTCCGCCGCAGTGAGCAGATCTCCCACCGCTCGCCAGCCGCTTCCCTCGAAAACTCCCCCGGCTTCACGCCACGCTGTGAAAATCGAATCGGCGCCCAGATAGGCCTCGACGCAGCCGTGCTTGCCACATCGGCAGAGGCGTCCGCCGTGCACGATCCTGACGTGCCCCCACTCCCCCGCACTGCTTCGTGAGCCGTGGGCGAGCTGCCCGTCGCTGACTATCCCCAGGCCCACTCCCCGGCCCATCAGCACGACGAGCGCCTCTGCGACGCCGCGCGCTTCACCGTTCCACATCTCGGCCATCGCTTGGGTTTTTGCGCCGTTCTCGGCAAAGATCGGGAGGTCGTGCGACACAAGGTCGGTCACCGCGATCGCAGGCCAGCCCTGACTCTGGGCATACAGCATCTGTTCACCGGAGACGGCGGTCTCCACGATCCCGGGCAGCCCAAGTCCCAGTCCGACCATTTTTTCCCATGCGCCGGGATTGCGTGCACGGAGGGCGTTGAGTGCGTCGTCGAGGTCCCGTCCGATCACTTCGATCGGCTCACCGGAGTGTCCACCGCGAAACTCGATGTCGATCCGGGTCATCGATAGGTCGAAAAGTTCCATCGCCACACCGCGTTCGCCGACATCCGCGCCGAGTAGATAAGCGCCCGCGGGATTCGGCTCAATGAGCGTCGTCGGCCGGCCGCCGCTCGAGGCCACGGTGCCTGCCTCCAGCACGAGGCCCTCGGCGATGAGCTCCGTCACCAGGTTGGTGACCGACGCAACTGACAGCCCGGACTCACGGGCGAGCGCGGCCCGAGTGGTCGACCCGGCCAGGATGATGCTGCGCAGCGCCTGCGATCGGTTGCGCTGGCGTACGTCGCTGACCGTCGCCGGAGAGGAGCTCGTCGCGGACGGTCGGCTGGTCATATGTCCTGAACCTATCAAGTTGAGCTTTCCACTTCCAGTCGTGAGATCGTCGAGGCGGCCATCGCCACAACGCGAATTCCCCGGTCGGTCTGCTCCACGCGAGTGACGCTCTCCGCTCCAAGCACCCGGACGGTTGCGGGATCAACGGCGGCAACTTCAAATTCGAGCCAGTCGCCCGGTTGCAACCTCACCACAAGCTCTTCTTCGCTTGTATACGCCCGACCATCGGTCTGTTCAAACGGGTTGGCCGGATGCACGCCGGCCGAAGCCCACGCCAAATTGACGGCGTCGCTCGCACGGATACCGTCGATCGTTGCGGAGGACGCCGACGAATACGATTCGCCAGCGCCCCGAACCCCGAATCCCCACGCAGGAATCACGACGGGATGCTCGCCGAGC
This sequence comes from Cryobacterium sp. SO1, assembly GCF_004210215.2. Lineage (NCBI taxonomy): Bacteria > Bacillati > Actinomycetota > Actinomycetes > Micrococcales > Microbacteriaceae > Cryobacterium > Cryobacterium sp. SO1. The sequence goes on along the minus strand of NZ_CP067394.1, from coordinate 1,493,206 downwards.
AAGGCCGCAATGATGTTGGGGTTCCAGCGAGCCACATCCACCGACATATTGGCCAGAAGTCCGTCGAAGATCCTCGTGGCATCGGCCACGACGAGCGAATCGTCCGAGCCGGCGGCGACAACGGCGGCCCACCCGTCAGGAGCGGCGATCGACACGGGCGACGTGACTGTGTCCAGCTTCTTCCATGGCCAGAAGTTCCAACCGATGTTATGCGACTCGTACAACCGAAAGGCCGTATACAACCACTCAAGCGTGTTCTCACCCCCTTCCCCCATGTAGATCGGCAGCCCGAGCCGGTCGCGTACCTGCAAGAACGACGCAATGCTGGCAGTATCGGGCGACGACCAATATTTGTGGAACTGGAGCATCGAATTCTCATCCCAGACCTCGGTGAAGATGCTCCAGTTGGTCGCCCAGTGCGAGCCCTCGTAGACGATCAGATGACCCGGATCCTCTTCTCTAATGGCCGCGGTGATGTCTATGTAGAGCTCTGCGAGTTCCGCCGCGTACACGTCCTGCCATTCGTTGGGCAACGGCTCGTTGAGCAGGTCGTAGCCCAGTACGACGGTCTCGTCGGCATAGGTGCGGGCAAGGTCGCGCCAGAGTCGCACCGTGAGAGCGCGGTAGGTCTCGTCCATGAACAGCTCGGGTTTGTTGTTCGGCGAGTCGTCGATATTGGTGCCGGTTTGTCCGCCCGGCGCCCCGTGCAGATCGAGCAGCACCCACAGACGGTGTTTGCGACACCATGCGATCAATCGGTCGATCATCGCGTACCCATGTTCGAGCGGGGCACCGTCATCGTCCTGAAGGAGTCTTGAGTTGATCGGTAGGCGCACGTGATCGAAGCCGCTCTCGGCGATCTTCTGGATATCCGCTTCGGTGATGTAACCGGCATGGAACGAGTCCCAGAACCGGCTCGCTCCGTCTACTCCCAGTAACCGCGTGGTCAGCGCCTCGATCTCCCTGGGAGATTCGGCGCCCGGCCCGAACTTCCACATATACCCCTCGGGCAACATCCAATTTCCGAGCCCAACGCCGCGCAGCAGCAGCTCATGACCCGTGCCGTCATAGAGGCGGGCGGCGCGGGCTTGCACAAGGCCGTCGAACGAGGCGGGGCGACGGCGGAACTCGGTGGGTGGCGCAACGGGCGAGGGGGAAGGCACAATTGCTGACTCCATGGGCTATTTCAATCCGGACAGGGCGAAGCCCTGGATAACAAAGCGTTGGAAGATGACGAACACCACGAGAATCGGTACGACCATGACCGAGGCGGCTGCCATCTGCAGCGATGGGTTGACGGCGAGCTGCTGGTTGAGGAGAGACAGCCCCACCGACAGTGTGTAGAGCTTCTGGTCGCTGGCAATGATGAGCGGCCAGAGGAAACTGTTCCAGCCGGCGATAAAGGTGAGCACGACCTGAACGGCGAGGATCGGCTTCGACATGGGCAGCACGATCTGCCAGAACGTGCGCCACTCGGTCGCTCCGTCGAGCCGTGCGGCCTCGAGCATCTCGGACGGAATTGTCGACATGAATTGGCGGAACAGGAAGATGCTGAATCCGCCGACCAAGGTCGGCAGCGCTATACCGATGAGGGTATTCGTGAGTTTCATCTGGTTGAGGATCAGGTAGGTGGGGATCATCGTCACCTGAATCGGCACCATCATCGTCGCGAGGACGAGAAAGAACATCCAGCGCTTACCCCGAAACTCAAACTTCGCGAACGCGTAACCCGCCATTGCCATCAGAAGCAGGCCGACCATCCCGATCGCAACGACGGCGAGGGTGTTCACCAGGTAGCGCCCGAAGTCCAGCTCCGTGAAGAGCACTCTGTAGTACTCGAAGGTCGGCTCCTTCGGCAGCACCGACGGAGGGAGATCCGTGGATTCCCGTTGCGGCTTGACGGATGCCGTCAGCATCCAGATGAACGGGAAGGCCGTGATGATGGCCCCGATCGCGAGAATCACCCCGATGACTACGGTGAGCTGACGCGACCTCCGTGCGGCGGCGCGATCGGTCCGACGCAGACGAAGGCGGATTGCTCGGTTCCTAGTATTCATCGTCGGCCTTTCGTGCCCGGAGCTGGAATACGGTGATGATCGCGATGATCGCGAACAGCACGATCGACCCGGCACTGGCATAACCGAACTGATTCATTCGGAACCCTTCCTTGTAGAGGAAGATCGACACGCTCGTCGTGGCACCGAGGGGGCCACCGTCGGTCAACACGAACGGTTCGTCGAAGAACTGCCCCCAGGAAATGATCGTCGTGACCGTGACGAAGAAGATGGCGAATCGCAGCAACGGCACGGTTATCGAGAAGGTCTTCCGCCACTCACCGGCCCCATCGAGGGAGGCTGCTTCCAAGTAGTCCTTCGGCACCCCCTGGAGCGCCGCGAGGAAGATGATGATATTCAGGCCGGTGCCTCGCCAAACCGCGACGAGCGCCACCGAGAATTTGGCGAGCACGGGATCGGACAGCCACTGCACCTGCTCGACTCCCACGAGGGAGAGCAGGTAGTTCAGAAAACCGAACTGGGTGTTGTAGAGGTACCCCCAGATGAGTGAGATCGCGACGATCGCGGTGATCGCGGGGATGAAGTAAAACGACCGCAGCGCCCGGAAGAACGGATGATCGCTTCGGTTGAGCAGCAGGGCAACGGCGAGAGACAGGACGACGATGGCGGGCACACCCACGAGGGCGAAGATACCGGTGTTCGCGAGCGCTTGCCAGAAGTCGGCGTCCCCGAACAGTGTGACGTAGTTGTCGACACCGACGAACTTCACGTTGCGGATGTTGGCGAACGCCGAAATATTCATGTTCGTGAAGCTGACGGCAAGAGCGACGAAGATCGGGAACACCCCGAACGTCACCAGCAAGAGCATCGCGGGCGAGACGAAGAGGTACGGGGAGAGCCGGTTGCGCAAGATCGCTCCTTTCACTGAGGGACTGGTTCCGGCACGGGAGGGCCGCCCCGTCGCCGGGACGGCCCTCTGGTCGTTGTGCTAGTCGATCCCCAGGCCCTCGGTCTTGGCGAAGAAGCCCGCCAGCGTGTCGTCACGGTCGGCGCCCGTGAGTGCGATCGCGTTGAGCGCGTTCAGGAGCTCGGTGCCGACGGAACTGTCCCAGTTCGACACGAGCGGCAACACCTTCGACGAAGCGAGTTGTTCGGTGTAGACCGCCACGTTCGGGTCGCTGTTGAGATCTTCATCGCCCAAGGCCGCGCTGACCGTGGGCAGTTCACCGCTGAGCGAGTACCACTCCAGCTGCGTCTCTGGCTCTGCGAGGTATTCCAAGAGCTCCAGTGAGGCATCCTGCTGGTCGGTGTTGGCCCACACACCGAGGTTCGAACCTGCGAACAGCGAGGTGGAGGATGTTCCCGCTGGTAGCAGGCTCGCCTGCCACTTACCGTCGAGTTCCGGCGCGCCGTCCGTGATCGCTTTGCCCAGGTACGGGCCGCTCACGAGCATCGGTGCGACACCGGAGATGAATCCCTGCGTCTGGTCGAAGTCACCGTTGGTCGGCACACTGCCGTCGGCGTACAGCCCGGTGTACATGTCCACCGCATCCTGGAATTCGGGGGTATCGAAGTCGACATTGCCGTCGGAATCAATGACGTCGCCGCCAAGGCTCCACGTCATCTCGATCGGCAACGGTGCATCCCACTGTGGGATGTAGTAGCCGTACTGTCCGCTCCCCCGACTCGTCAGGGTCTTGGCGTCGGCACGGAGTTCGTCCCAGGTGGTGGGAGGGGCGTCGATCCCGTTCGCCGCGAGGATATCGGTGCGGGTGAACAGAACGCGAGTGTCACTGACCCACGGCACGCTGACGACCTCCCCATTGACGGATGTGGCGTCTCCGCTCACCCCGGACGGGAAGTTCGCGGGTGCGAGCCCGGGATAGTCGCCGAGGAGATCGTCGAGGGGCAGCAGTGCGCCTGCATCCGCGAAACTACGGAGCTTGGAGAGGCCGATCTGCAGGACGTCCGGCCCGGCGCCCGAGGCGACCGAGGTCGTCAGCTTCTCGTCGATACTGTCCCACGGGATGGCGACAACCTCGATCTCCTGTCCGGTCTCCGTCACGAACGGGGCGACGAGGGACTCGAAGTTGGCGCCAGAGTCGCCCATCACCCACACGGTCAGGGGCCCCTCGGCAGCGGAGGGGCTGGGATCGGAGGCGCAGCCGCCCAGGCTCAGCGCGAGTCCCGCGATGACCACGGGAGCAAGTGCATTCTTCAGAATTCTCTTCATTGAGGTTTCCTCTTCTCGGTACAAGTAGACAGGTGATTTTCGGACTGATCGCCTTCGGCGGGGACTTGACTTGGCCGAGTTCACCGTCGTTCCCGTTGTCGAACGACTTCGGCAGCTTCGGCCACCACATTCTCCATCAGTTGAGACTTATTACAAGGTTTATAATAACGGTTGTGGAAACTCTGTCAAGCACAATTCCGGCTGATATCTTCAGCACCAGGAGGTGGCATAGCCAGCGTCCGACCACTGATCTCCGTGATGGGTGAATGTCACAAGAAACCACACAAGACAAGATCGGGTCCGGCTTCGTAAACTGATTCAACGGTCTTGGCTCGCCTGAGGCCGTCGATTCGAACGGCGCCGTTCATACTTGCGACGCCACGCGAGCGCCTGGGAAGGACGACCACATGAGCCACATCAACGACGCGCCCGCCGAGTCTCAGACCGAGTCGACACCCGGCGGGGCCCGCACCTTCGCGCAGGTGCTGGTCAACACGGCGGTCGCCAACGTCACTACGAGCTTCCTGTGGTTCGCGCTCACCTTCTGGGTCTATCTGGAGACCCGCTCGGTGCTCGCCACCGGAATCATCGGCGGCGCCTATATGCTGCTCGTCGCCCTGTTCTCGATGGCCTTCGGCACCATCGTGGACCGGCACCGCAAGCACCTCGTGATGGTATTCGCCGGTGCGGTCACCCTGATCGCGTTCAGCATCGGCGGCGGGCTGTACCTCGTGTTCCCCGAGTCCACCCTGCTCGACCTGGGCGGGCCGTGGTTCTGGCTGTTCAGCGGCATCATCCTGTTCGGCGCGGTGATCGAGAACATGCGCAACATCGCCCTGTCCACGGTGGTCACGCTCCTGATCCCCACCGAGCGACACGCCAACGCGAACGGCCTCGTCGGCACCGTGCAGGGGCTCGCGTTCATGGTGACCAGCGTCTTCAGCGGGCTCGCGATCGGGTTGCTGGGCATGGGGTGGACGCTGCTCATCGCCATCTCCCTCTCGGCGGCGGCGCTGCTGCACCTGCTGTTCCTGCGCATCCCCGAAGCCAAACCGCAGCAGGAGGGCGAGCGTCTCCCCCTGGTCGACCTACGCGGCAGCATCACCGCCGTGCGAGCGGCGACCGGACTGTTCGCGTTGATCATCTTCTCCACCTTCAACAACCTCATCGGCGGCGTCTACATGGCGCTGATGGACCCGTACGGCCTCGAGCTGTTCCCGGTGGAGCTGTGGGGCATCGTGCTCGGCGTCACCTCGACCGGGTTCATCATCGGCGGTCTGCTGATCGCGAAGTTCGGCCTGGGCCGCAACCCGATCCGCACCATGCTGCTGCTGGTGATCCTCATGGGAATGCTCGGCGCGCTGTTCACGATCCGCGAGTGGTGGTGGTTGTACGCCGCGGGCATTTGGCTCTACATGACGCTGATCCCCGCCGTCGAGGCGGCCGAGCAGACCGTCATCCAGAAGGTGGTGCCGTTCCGCGAGCAGGGCCGCGTGTTCGGCTTCGCGGCCGCGTTCGAGTCGGCCGCGGCTCCCGTCACTGCCTTCCTCATCGCGCCGATCGCCGAGTTCATCATCATCCCGTTCATGAACTCGGATGCCGGCCGCGCCGACTTCGGCGCTCTCCTGGGCGGCGGCGAGGCGCGCGGCATCGCGCTGGTGTTCCTCATCTCGGGGATCGTCATGGCATTGGCGGCCACCGCGGCGTTCTTCACCAAGTCCTACCGCCGTATCTCCGCGCAGTACCTCGACCAGGACGAGTCGGTGCCGGCGGTCGGCGAGCCGGATGCGCTGACCGAGGCGCAGCTGCGGCACTGACGTGACTCGCAGTTGCACCTGGGCGCCTGGGGCTAAGCCAGGGTCGGCTGCAACAGCCCCTCGAGGCGCTGGTAGCTCGTCTCCATGCCGTCGGTCATGCCGGTTGCCATGACGGCGTCGCGCTGCTCGGCGTTGGCGTAGGTGATGACGAGGGAGAGCAGGGTGCCGCCGTCGACTTCGGTGAGGGTCATCTCGTTGATCGTGGCCGGGAAGTCCATTCCGATCATCGCCTCGGTCGTGACCGCGCGGTGCGGTGCCGCCGATTCGAGCAGCTCGCCGGTGAAGCCGAATCGCTCGTCGCCGCCATCCCGCTGCCACTCGTAGCGGTAGCTGTCGCCCACAGCGGTCGCGATCTCGCAGACAGGCATCGACCAACCGTCCGGTCCGAGCAGCCACCGCTTCATCAGGTCGGCGTCGTTGTGGGCGCGCCAGACCTGGTCGACGGTGCCGCGGATGACTCGCGCCACTCGCACCTGGGTATTGCTGAGGATCTCTGCCTGGGCCCCGCGTGCGGTGGCGAAGGAGGCCAGGTCGGCCAGAACCTGGTCGATCTGAGCCATTGCGTCACGGGCGCCCTCGAGCATGCCCATATCCAGGAGCTGCTGCATCTGCTCGACCGAGTCGAAGTGCGAGGTGGTGCTGAGACGGCTGCCATTGCTCGTCTCTTCGAAGGCGAAGTCCACCCGGGTGGCCGGGAGGTCGGTGTTCGGCACGCCCGCCTCATCGGCGAACCGGTCGATGACCTCAAAGGAATGCGGGGCGTCGGCCGCGGTCCAGTCCCAGCAGCCGTAGTGCACGTCGCCCTCCGGTCCGGTCATCGAATACACACTGCGCCCGCCGGTGTGGGCGTCGTGCCGGAAGAACGTGGCCGGGTACGCGGGCGGGCCCCAGAACAGTTCGATCTGGCGCGGATCGGTATAGGCATCCCAAAGCCGGCGGAGGGGCGCCGTGAAGTCGGCGACGATCGTGATGGTGAGCTGGTCGAGGTCTTTCTCGACGGAGGTGACAGGCATGATCTTCCTTTCGGTTAGTCGGTCAGGTGTCGGTTGAAGCCGGGTCGTCGTCTTCAGCAAGCAGAACGTCGAGACGATCGATGCGCGAACGCCAGACCACCTCGAAGCCGTCGAGCAGGCGCTGCGCCTGGCGGATGCGATCGGGGTTGCCCCGCACCATCCGCTCACGGCCGCGTGGCTCCTTGGTCACCAGCCTCGCCTCCTCCAAAACCGCAACGTGCTTCTGCACCGCCGCGAACGACATGTCGTAAGAGTGCGCCAACTGCGACACCGTGACACCGGCGACGAGTGTGCGGCGCACGATATCGCGCCGCGTCACATCCGCGAGGGCACGGAAGAGGCGGTTGACGTCCTGGTCTGAAAGCTCTAATACAACCATTTGATTGTATGATATTCGACGGAGACGCGTCGCACAAGCTCTCAAGATTTCTCGGGCTCTCCTGGTCACCGCATCGGCGTCTGCCACCGCCAGAGTGCGGCCAGCCCGAGCCCGCCGGCGATGCTGAGCGCCGACAGGGACAACTCCCCCTCGGACGCGGCGGTACGCGCCTGCTGCAGGAGCCGAAGCACGAGCAGGGCCCCCGACGCGCCATAGGGGTGCCCGAGGGCCAGCGCCCCACCCTGACGATTGGCATTCTCGGCCGGCAGGCCCATCAGGTCGAGCGAGGCCAGCACCTGGGCGGCGAAGGCTTCGGTGAACTCGACCCGGCCGAGGTCACCGGCCGTGATTCCGGTGCGGGCGAAGAGTGCCCGGCCGGCCATCGCTCCCCCGATGCCGAGCAGGTTGGGGTCAACGCCCGCCGGAACCGCGTCGACAAAGGCCAGGTACCCGGTTGCGCCCCAGGCGTCGGCCCTGGCGCGGCTCGTCACCACCACCACTACGGCGCCATCGGCGTCAGCGCAGGAGTTCCCGGCGGTCACCGAGCCGTGCGGCGTGAAGGCCGCCGGGAAGCGCGCCAGGAAGTTCGCTCCCAACCCCGGCCGGGGACCGGAGTCGCCGGCAACCGGCCCGGCCGGGGTCTGCACGGGCACGATCTCGTCGTCGAAGGCGCCCGCCGCTATCGCGGCGGCGGCGAGGTTATGGCTGCGCAGCGCGAACGCATCCTGGCGATCCCGACCGATGCCGTACTGCGCCGCGACGGTGTCGGCGGCGACGCCCATGTCCGGGTCGCCCAACTCGTGCGGTGCAAAGCTCACCCGGTCGTAGAAGTCGGGCGCGCCCGTCGTGGAGCTGAGCCGGTGGGCGCGGAGGGGCGCCGTGCTGGTGCTCTCGACCCCGCCGGCCAGATAGAGGCTGCCGGCGCCGGCCTGCACCAGTCGACAGGCCAGCACGATGGCCTCGAGTCCGGATCCGCATTGGCGGTCGATGGTCTGCCCGGGCACCGAGACCGGCAGGCCGGCCGTGAGCAGGGCCAGCCGGGCCACGTTACCGCCACCGCCGACGGCGTTGCCGATGATCACGTCATCCACCGCAGCCGGGGGCAGTCCCCCGTCGGCCAGCACCGCTGCCAGCACTGGCGCCAGCAGTTTGTCCTGGGTGACGGTGCGCAGGGCCCCGTTGCGACGGGCGAAGGCTGTGCGTCGGCCGAGCAGGATCACCGGCTGCCGGTCGGCCGCCGAGGTAGGCCCGTCGGCGGGATCAGTGAAGTCGGATGACACGTGAGTCTCCCTGCTCGATCCAGCGGCGGAGGATGGTGCGGCTGACCTTGCCGGCAGCGGTGAGGGGCAGTTCCTGCAATCGGTAGTAGTCGTGCGGCCGCTTCGGCGATGCCAACACGGCGCTGCTCGCGCCACGCAGGCCGGCGACATCCAGGTCGGTGTCGGCGAGCACGGCGGCGACCAACCGGAGGCCACGACCGGGATCCGGCAGGCCGGTCACCACCGCGGCCCGCACCCCCGGCAGCGCCTGCAGCGCCGCCTCCACCTCCTGCGGGTAGACGTTGCTACCGGCACTCACGATCATGTCGTGACCGCGGCCCAAGTGGTGCAGCACCCCGGCGGTGTCCAGAAAGCCCTGGTCCCCTACCGTGCACCAGTCGCCGTGCTGCTGGAAGGCTGCTCCGTCGTCTCCCCAGAGATAGCCGTCGCAGACCAGGTCGCTGGCAACCTGGATGGTTCCGGGCACGCCGGCCGAAACGGGCGCGTTGTCTCGGTCGACGATGCGGATGTGCACGCCGGGAAAGGGCAGGCCGACGGCCGTCTCGTCAGACTGCGGCGCCTGGCCGGGGGCCAGGACGGTTGCGGAGACGAACCCGAGCTCGGCTGCTCCGAAAAAGGCGACCAGGGTTGCGGAAGGCGCCCAGCGCTGCAACAGGCGGGTGGTGTCGAGGTCGAGCTTGGCCCCTCCGCTGACGATGCAGGAGATTCCTGGGCAGCTATGGTTCGCCGTGAGCCCGCGCTGGGCCAGCAGCCGCAGCACGGCCGGAACGGCCACCAGCCGGGTGATGTCGTGGTTTTCGATGCTCGCCAGGGCCGCCGCGACGTCAAAGCCCGGCAGTGTGTGAAACGCCGCCCCGACGTGGAGGGATTCCGCCAGCGCGTAAAGGTTGAGGCTGGCGCTGAGAGGCCCGGGGGCGAGCGTGCGGTCGTGTCCGGTGAGGCCGAACATTTCGGTGCTGCGCCGGAACGAGTGCTGCCACGAGCGTCGAGTCCGGCTGATCGCCTTCGGCAACGCCGTCGTGCCCGAGGTGAAGCCGTAGAGGAAGGTGGACTCCGGCGGACCATCGACCAGAGCGCCAGTGGGTGGCGGCGTACCTGGAGCGCCCGGCGTGAGCTCCAGCCGGCCGAGGCGGCCCCTGACCTCGAGCTGTTGCTCCTGGGGCCAGGCCGGGTCGAGGACGGCGACGCTCCCGGTGCCGGCGATGCCGGCGAGCAACTGCAGCACGAACTCGAGACCGTTTGGCTGGCTGATGAGGGTGGGTCCGGTCCGGAGGGCCGTTCCGGTCGGGTTTCCGCCGAGCCGTTCCAGAACCGCATCACGTAACTGCACGTAACTGAGCCGGTCGTCGCCGACCTGGACGGCGAGCTGTAGGGGGTGGGTCTCGGCCCCGTGTTGGAGTGCGGTGAGAATGGGCATTGCACCCATTTCTACCGCATAGCGCCTTTTTTCTACCGCATAGCGCCTTTCTACCGCATAACGCCGCTGGAGAGTGCGGTCGGCCCCTTAGGAGCGGTTGCGTGAATCGGCCAGTACAGGGGCCCGAACGTCAGGTCCTCCCGTCGCCGCAACGTCGGCGGCAGGCACCAGTCCCGCATCGATCGTGTCCTCACTGTTCAGGCTGATCAACTGGTCGCGGGAGAACCCGAAGAACCAGGTGGTGACGAACCCCACGACGTAGGCGACGATCAAGCCCGATGCGTACCCCAGGGCGGCAACACCCCAACCATGGCTGCCCTGGAGCAGGGGAAACAGCGACAGGTCGCTGGCGCCGATGGCGATGGCGCCGACGGTGTAGCCGAGCTGGTCGAAGAGTCCCACTACCGCGCCGCCGAAGGCGCCGCCGATGCAGGCGGTGATGAACGGCCGGCCCAGCGGAAGGGTGACGCCGTAGATGAGCGGTTCGCCGACTCCGAGAAAGCCGGCCGGAAGTGCGCCCTTGATGGTGCGTCCGATGCTCGTGTTACGGCGGAGCCTGAAGAACACCGCGATCGCTGCGCCGATCTGACCGGCGCCGCCCATAGCCAGCACCGGCAGCAGGGTCGTGTAGCCGACCTGTTCGATCAGCGTGGTGTGAATGGGAGTCAGAGTCTGGTGCAGGCCGGTCATCACCAGCGGCAGGAACAGACCGCCGAGAACGAAGCCCGCGAAGGCACCCGCCGTGGTCAGCAGCCCCGTGGCGCCGATGCCGATCTGTACGGACACCCATCCGGCGGCCGGCATCAGGAGGAACAGAGTGGCGAGGCCGGTGAGCACCACCGTCAGCGTGGGCACGATGAACAACGCGAGCACGTCGGGCGACCACCTGCGGGCCCACCGTTCAATGTACGCGCCGAGGATGGCCGCCGCCATGGCACCGAGTACGCCACCCTGGCCGGGGGCCAACTGCTGACCCCAGACGACGATGTTCACGACGCCGGGGGCGACGATGATTCCGCCGATGACACCGCCGATGATGGGCGTGCCGCCGAATTCTCTGGCTGCGTTCATTGCGACGAACACGGCGAGCAGCGCGAAGAACCCGCTCGACATGACGCCGAAGATCGGCGACAGGCCGGCCAGCCACGGCACCGAGCCGCTGGTGGCCAGGTTGCTCAGGATGCCGTTGATCCCGGCAATGAGACCGCACGCGATCAGTGCGGGGATCAGCGGCACAAAGATGTTGGAGACGCGTCTCAGCACATTCTTGACCGGGGTGTTGTTGCGCTGCTTGTTCTGTTGCCGGATGGCGGAGCCCTTGTCGGCCAGCTGATCAGCAGTCGAGGGACCGGAGTCCTCTGACAGTGCCTCGCCGCGAGCTGCCTCCAGATCGATGGCCACTCGGTCGACCAGACCCGGGCCCAGCACGATCTGAAAGTTCTCGCCGGGCAACGCGGCGATGACGTTGTCGATCGCGCGCAGCGCTACGACGTCAGCCAGGCTCTGGTCTCGGACACCGACACGCAGCCGGGTCATACAGTTCTCGACGTCGATGATGTTATCGGCGCCACCCAAACCAACGAGCAACTGGTCTGCAATGAGTCGGGAGTCGGCCATGACTGCTTTCCTTTCGAGCAAGATGCGCAAGTTGCGCGGGAGAGGTGATTTCTTTCATGCGGTGGACGCGTCCGTCAACTGGGCCAGGAGAACAGCATCTCGGCGGCGTCGATGGTCCGGGTGTCCGTCGGTGCGGGCACGGAGCCAGGCGGGCTCTGCAGAACGATGACCAGGCAGACGTCGGAGTAGCCGTGCGCGGCAATGACCTCTTGGTCGAACCGGACTACGGGGTCGCCGGCCTGCACCGTGGAACCCTTGGTCACCAGCACCTCGAAGCCCTCGCCGTTCAGGCGGACGGTGTCGATGCCGAGGTGCACCAGAACCCCGGTTCCTTCCGTTGACTGGATGACGAAGGCATGCGGTTGGATCTGAACGATGGTGCCGCTCACCGGCGCGCCGGCGGTCACCAAGCCGGCAAGACGCGAGGGTTGAAGCGCCAGTCCCCCGCCGACGATTTCTTGGGCGAAGACAGGGTCGGGCACGTCGCCGAGCGGCACCACGGTTCCGCGCACGGGACTGAGGATGTTTTCGGGCATGGCAGATTCTCCTAGGAGTGGGGTCGGGGTGACTGTTGACCGATCGTGGCCGAACGCGGGGGCTCAGCTCAGTGCAATGGCCGTGCGAACGTCGCCGTCTGCGTTTTCGAGGCGAGCGCTGGCGGTGGCGAAATCGGTGTCGGTAATCAGCATCACCACGGCGGTCTTGGCGCGTCCGCCGGCCCGATCGATGGCGGCGGCCGCGGTGTCCTCGTCTGCCCCGGTGGCAGCGCTCACGATGCGCCGGGCGCGGTCGACCAATTTGGCGTTGGTGGGCTGCACGTCGACCATCAGGTTGTGGAAGACCTTGCCGGTGCGGATCATGCTGGCGGTGGAGAGCATGTTGCAGACCAGCTTCTGTGCCGTACCCGCCTTGAGACGGGTGGAACCAGTCAGTACCTCCGGTCCGGTGTCGACCTCGATGGCGACGTCGGCGTGCTGGCTGATCGCGGCACCGAGGTTGCAGGAGACCGAGACGGTGGACGCACCAATGCTTCGGGCATGGTCGAGACCGCCGATGACGTACGGGGTGCGACCGCTGGCAGCGATGCCTACGACCACGTCATCGACGGTGAGTCCGACCGCTATCAGGTCGGCCACGGCGAAGCTCGGATCATCTTCGGCGCCTTCCACAGCCCGGAGGAAGGCCCGCTCACCTCCCGCGATAAGACCAAGGACTTCCCCAGGGTCGGTGCCGAACGTTGGTGGACACTCCACGGCATCCAGCACACCGAGTCGACCGCTGGTGCCGGCACCCAGATAGATGAGCCGGCCGCCACGGCGGCGCGCGGTCACAATCGCTTGCACCGCATTCTCGATGGCCGGCAGGGCCGCCGCCACCGCGAGCGGAACAGTTCGGTCTTCCTGGTTCATCACCGTGAGCAGGTCGGCAACCGACATCGTGTCCAGGTCGGTGGTGCGGTCATTCGCGGTCTCGGTTCCCAATGTGGCTAGTCCCACGTCACTCTCCCTGGTGTCGTTGAAGCTGTTCATGGTCGCCGTACTCGTCCTGGATGGGAACTGACGGCGGCATAGGTGCGTTCGAGGGCGGCGCGGGCTGCGGGCAGCGATTGCGCAACTCCAACGAAGATGGCGTCGACGAGCAAGAGTTGCCCGGTGCGGCTGGCCATCGCTGCGGAACGAAACCCGAATTCGCGACCCGCAGTCACCAGAACGTGTTGCGCCTGCGCCGCCAATCGAGACCGGGTCGCGGCAGTGATGGCCACGGTACCCGCACCCGTCGAGCGGGCCGAATGCAGTGGCGCCACGGTGCCAGGGTTCTCCCCGGCGTGGGAGACGCCGATGGCCACGTCGTCAGGCCCCAGCAGAGAGGCACTGACCATCGCCGCGTCGTACTCGGTGTATGCCCTGGCGAACAATCCCACCCGGTTCAGCTTCGCGGTGAGGTCCTCTGCGACCAGCCCGGATGCGCCGATCCCGTAAACATCGATCCGGCGAGCACCCCGAATAAGATCGATCACCTTCGCCAGGGCGACGAGATCGACGAGTTCGGCGGTGGCGCGGAGCTGCTCAGCCTCGAACGCGGCCAGCTTGGTCAAGACCACGCCAATGCCGTCACCGTCTTCGATGTCGGCTCCCACCGGAACGGCAGTTTCATGTTTCGCGCCGCCCTGTGCAGCCAGAGCGAGCCGGAGTTGGGGGTAGCCGTCGAATCCGAGGCGGCGCGCGGTACGAACAACACTCGCGGTGCTTGTCGAGGCACGATCAGCGAGTTCGTTGACCGTCAGAGCGGACGCGCCCGTCGTGTCAGACAGCAAAACCCGCCCGATCCGGGCCTCGGCCGGCGTCAGTCCAGGCAGCATTGCACTGAGCCGGGCAACCACATTCGGCGTATTCGCTCCCGCAAGCTCGCGCTGAGGGCCGGCCATCGCCACACCGCCAGGGCCAAGCGGTTGAGCGTCCTGGGATACCAATGGAGCCTCCTATAGGGTGCGACTGCGGCCGTGCCGCATGTAAGAAAGTTTCGCACGAATTCCCCTTGAGGTCAATAGGTTACATTCCTCCGGTTGCCCAACTGCACTTTGATGTCTGAGGGACCACTCGCCCACTCGTCGAGGCCCGCCCGCGTCAGCCCTTGAGCCCGCTCTGGGCGAGCCCCTCGACAAACTGCTTCTGCGCCAAGACGAAGACAACAAGCACCGGAAGCGCGGTCATCGTGGCCGCTGCCAGCTGAACGTTCCAGAGTTGCCCGCCGTACGCATCCGTGTAGCGCGTCAGCGCCTGCGGCAAGGTGAAGAGCTCCGGCGACTGCAGGTATACGGTCGGCTCGAGGTAGAGATTCCAAATGTGGAGAAAGGTGAAGATCGCCACGGCCGCAAGGGCACTGCCGGCCAGCGGCATCGCGATGCGCCACCAGATCTGCAACCGTCCGAGTCCGTCGAGCCGGGCTGCCTCCTCGAGTTCGATCGGCAGCGACAGGAAGAACTGCCGCATGATGAACGTCGCCAGCACGCTGGGCGCCCCGAAGGTCGACACGAGCAGGATCGGCCAGTGCGTGTTGATCAGACCCATGGTGTTGAAAATCTGGAACAACGGCACGATCGTGATTTCACTGGGGATGAGGAGCCCGACGAGCACGACCAGGAACAGCGCGTTCTGGCCGGGGAAGCGGATGCGAGCGAAGGCGTACCCGGCGAGCGAGGCGATCAGCATGGTGCCGGCGGTGACGAGCACGGAGATGTAAAGCGAATTGAAGTACTGCTGGGCGAACGGTTGCATCTCGAAGGCTTTGACGTAGCCGTCGAAGGTGGGGTTCGCCGGCCAGAGTGTGGGCGGGGAGGCGAAGATCTCGCTGATCGGCTTGAGCGACGAGATGATCATCCACCAGGTGGGCATCACGAACGGAATCGACATCACCGCGAGCGCCAGATAGAAGAGCACGCGTCGCCCGGTCCGGGACCGGTCACCGGTCTTCTTCACGATGGCCGCGCGCCCTGCCACCGTGTGGGGGTCGGGCGCCGAGGGCCCGGGGCGCCCCGTCGCTGCCGGGCGGGTTTCGATTGCAGAGTCAGTTCTCATAGAACACCCACTTCTTGCGGAGCTGCCACTGCACAACCGTCAGCACGAGCACGATAAGGAACAGGACGAGGGAGAGCACGGAGCCGTAGCCGAATTCTCCGAAGAGGAACGCCTGCTGGAACAGGTAGTACACGAGCACAGTGGTCGAGATGCCTGGGCCGCCCTGGGTGAGGACGGCGATCTGGGCGAACACCTGCAGCGAACCGACGATGGTGATGATGAAGGTGAGCAGGATGGTGGGCGAGATCAGTGGGATGACGATTCGGGTGAAGATCGTGCGCGGGCCGGCGCCGTCCATCCGTGCCGCTTCCTGGAGTTCTTGCGGCACCCCCTGGAGCGCGGCCAGGAACAACACCATGTTGAGTCCGACGTTCTTGAAGACCTGCACGATGACCACGGCGGCCATGGCCGTTGGTCCTTCACGAAGCCAATTCGGGCCGTCCACACCGACCAGTTCTAGCGCGCCGTTGACGCCGCCGTTGTCCTGGAACAGGAATCCCCACACGATGGTCCAGGCCACGAGGGAGACGACGACCGGAGAGAAGAAGAGGGTGCGGAAGAAGGTGATTCCGGCGAGAGAGCGGTTGAGCATCACCGCCAGCAGCAGGGCCAGGGAGATGTTGAAGAAGACCAGGGCGACGGAGAAGATCCCGGTTGTCCGCATGACGGGAGCGACCTGCGGGTCGCCGAGGAACCGCTCGAAGTTCGCCACTCCCACGAAGGTGAAGGTGTTCGCGAGCACGTTCCATTCGTGGAAGCTGAAGTAAATGACGAGCGCGAGAGGCACGAGCACGAAGGCCGCGATGCCGAGCACCTGCGGTGCGACGAACAGGTAGCCGGCCAGTGCATCACGCTGCAGGTGGGTGAGGGGGCGGCGCCCGCCGGGGCGAGCCGAAGCCCGCCCCGCCGGTGACTTGATGAGAGTGGTCACGACGTCTTTACTTCCCCAGAAGCGGCTCGACGGCGTCGCACACACCGATGAGGGATTCTTCGATGTCGGCTTCGGGCGTCCAGATTGCGTCAAGTGCGGCGCGCACGGTCTGGCCGACCTTGGCGGAGTCGGTGTGGCCGGGGCGGACCACTCCGGTCTCGATGCCCGGGATGACGACGTTCTCGATCTGACCGGCGCTGAGCACCGGGTTCGCTGCGGCGAGGGTCTCGGTTGAGAGTTGTGATGTCCGAGCCGGCGGGAACCACTGGGCGAGCTTCTTGGAATTCTCCGGGCTGCTGAAGAATGCGAGGAAGTCGGCGGCGACGGGAGCGTTCTTGCCTGACGCCATCACGCCGATCCCAGCCTGGCCGACCATCGAGTACTCGCCTTCCGGGCCCTCGGGCAGGGGCAGGAGGTCCCAGGCGAATCCAGAGTCAGGCAGAACGGATGCCCGCGAAATCTGCGTGACGGTGAACGCCGATTCCCCGGCGAAGAAATCGGCCGTTGTGCCCGGGCCGGGCATCGATTTCTTGTCGAACGCGGCCTCGTGGAGGAATGTGAACGCGTCCACCATCTCCGGCGAGTCGAATTCGCAGGAGGCTCCGTCATCGCCCCACGGTTCGGCCCCCCACCCCATCCACACCGAGGCGAGGTTGTCCCAGGAGGTGTAGTCGAAGTCCCGCACAACGAAACCTGCCTTGCCGGTGGCCGCATTGACGGCAGCTCCGACCTCGGAGATGCCCTCCCAGTTCCACTTGCCGGCGGCTTGCAGTTCGGCAGCCGTCGGCTGGCCTGCTGCTCGGAGGAGGTCATCGTTGGCGAACATCACGAACGGCGACGTGGAGAATGGATACGCGATGAGCTCGCCGTCCTTCTGCCAAAGCGCCGTCGCCGATTCGCTGAGGTCGTCGAACTCGTAGCCATCGGTCTTCTCCAACGCGTCCTGGATCGGTGCGAGCGCTCCACTGTCGACGAAGTCGAGTGCCGCGTTCTCGAGGATCCAGGCCAGGTCGGGTGCTTTGCCTCCGGCCACCTGCGTTGTCAGCGTTGTGGTGTAGTCCTCGAAGGGGAGCGGCTCGAATGTGATGGATTTCACTTCCGGGTGTTCTGTGATGTACTGGTCCGCGATGTCGTCGAACAGGGCGAGCTGGTCCTGGTTCGCTGTCCAGACGGTCATTCGCAATTCGACATTCTTCGGCTCTGCTGCTGGGGCTGACGACGCGCACCCGGCGAGCAGAAGCGATGTCCCTGCTAGCAGACCTACGGCGGTCAGCATCTTTGCTGATCTCATGAGCGATTCTCCTTGGTTAGTAGCCGGTGACGTCGGGCCAGTGCAGCTCGACACCCCGGGTTGTGAGAAGGGATTGGAATTCCTCGAGCAACCGAGGTGTGTTGCGGACCACGCGGGGATCCACCGCGTGGTCCAGACAGAAGGCCGCTAGCCAGCCCGCTGCCTCGCCGATGTTCCACTCCACCGGGTGGAGCCGGAAGGCCCCATTGGTGATGTGGGTGGTGCCGACGTTCTTACCCGCGGGGAGGAGGTTGTCCAGGCGAACCGGGATCATCGCACCGAGCGGAATCTCAAACGGCGCCGACGCGACGTCGATGTAGTTGTCCCCACCCGTCGACGGGTGCAGGTCGATGCGGTACATCCCAACCCCGACGGTGTCGGGATACGTTGCCGGCTGGCCATGCCCGCGGGCAGCGATCGACAGGTCACCTTCGACGACCGTGTACTCGGCACGGATGCGGCGCGACTCACGGATGTAGGGAGCCATGGCTAGTCCGTGCTCGGTACCAGTGATGTCGCCGCGCAACCGCAACCCCGGCCAGCCGGTCCCGCCGTCGGGGCGGGGCGCCTCGGTTTGCAACCAGTAGAAGAAGGAGTAGCTGAGCTGACGGGAGGCTTCCAGATGGCGCGCCCGCGAGGCGGCATCCGCATCGATGATGTTGCCGTCGAGGTAGTCGATCATCGGCCAGTTCACGAGCACGAGGTCACCCTGCAGGTGGCCGTCGGTGAGGTTGCCCTTGGCCAGGATGCGACGGAAGACCCACAGTTCCTCGTCGCCGCCGCCGGCACGCTGGTCGGCGAGCTGCGTCGTCGGGTCGTCATTGACCAGCGGGTTGAACGACCGGGTGACGATCTCCAGCGTCCGCGGGTGCGGTGCCGTCAGGCTCAGAAGCGGCGCGCCCCAGAATTCGGGGGCGTAGTTGCGCCAGTAGTCGTAGCTCGCGGGCTTTGGGATGGTGTGGTCTTCGCCGTCGACGTGGTCGAGCACGAAGCACCAGGACAGTGCCTGCACATTCTCGGCGTCGCCGACCTCGGGCGCGCTGGGCTCGCCGGTCTCGTCTCGGCCCTCGGTGCCCGTGACGTATTCGGCGCCGGTCAGGGGCAGCAGGTCGCCGAGTTCGGTGGCGTCGAGCACGTAGTCGGCGGTGATCGTCGTCTCGGTGTCACCGGCCAGGGAGGCGAGCGTCACCGAGGTCACCCGGGTGCCGTCGACCTCGGCGGAGAGGGGCACGACGGACTTGATGATGGTGAGCTGTTGCGATCCGAGGTAGCGCGCCAACAGGGCGTCGATGACGGCGACGGCCACCCGAGGTTCGGCGCACAGCCTGCTGACGAGGCCGGCACCCGGGTTGAGGTCGGCGCGGTCTTTCACCTTCTGGAGTAGAGGGTAGTTGTCGCGGTAGTAGTCGCGGATGCCTTCGCGTAGCTCCTGGTACGACGCCGTCACCCCGAACTGCTCCACCCAGGTGTGCTCGTCCATTGGCACGGCCTGGCTGGTGAGTTGCCCGCCGAGCCACTGGTATTCCTCAGTGAGGATGACGCGCTTGCCGCCGCGCAGCGCTGCGAGGGCTGCGGAGACGCCGCCCATGCCACCGCCGACCACGAGAACTTCGGTGCTGAGGGACGTGCGGTTCACAGAGCGCTCCCGATTCTCGGGGCGCCCAGTGTGGCGCCCTCGATGATGACGCACTCGAGCAGTTGCCGGTGCGGTAGTGGTTCAACGGCATCGGATGAGCCGTTCATGATCTGGTGAAGGAGAGTGATCGCATTCGAGCCGAGCTGCGGGCGCGGAGCGGCGAGCCGGGTGAAGTCGAGGCCGCGTTCGCTGGGACGGGTGCGCTCGCCGAGCACCACGATCGATAGGTCGTTCGGGATATCGACACCGTCCGCGACAGCGATATCGACGAGGCGGTGGGCGTGGGTGGCGTCCTCGACGATCAGCACGGTGGGCGCAGCTTTCCGGATGGCTCGCCAAGCGGCCTCGAGGTCGGAGCCGTCGGTAGTGGCGCTGGTCAAGGCGACTCGGGCCTCGTCGAGCACGCGCACCAATCCGGACTGGCGGTCGCGGGTGGATTCGGCATCGGTCGGCACGTGCAGTGAATAGAAACGCCTATGTCCTTGGGCAAGGGCGACTTCCGCGAGCTTCGACGTGGCATTCGCGTAGTCGACACCGACGTACGGGATGCGCCCAGCGGGATCGTCCCGTCGTCCGATCGCCACAAAGGGATAGCCGGAGTCGACGAGACGGTTGAGCTCTCCGGTGTCCATCTTCTGGCCGAGCAGCAGGCATCCGTCGGCGAGCCGCAGTCGGTTCTTCTCGTGGAAGAGCTGGCGGCGCCCATCGACTATCGGCGCGCTGGTGAACATCAGCAGGTCGACACCGAGCGACTCTGCGGTGGTTTCGATGCCCATCAGCAAGGGCGCGTAGAAGTCCGAGGTTTCCTGCGGGAAGGCCGGCTCGTAGGTGAAGATGCCAACGAGGTTGTTGCCGACGCCGGCGAGGCTGCGTGCGGCGGGGTCCGCCACGTAGGTGGTTTCGGCGATCGCGTCGAGCACCCGGCGGCGTGTTGCCTCAGGAATCCGCGAGGTCGAATCTGCTTTGCCGTTCAGAACGAGCGAGACCGTGGCCTGACTCACGCCGGCCAGCTCAGCGATGGTGCGCTGGGTGACTCGTTGCGACTTTGTGCGCGACATTGCGGGATTCTCTTTCTCGGCGGTGAGACGTTGCCACGGGCAACTGCTTATGCGTATTACCGTGTTTTCGAAAAACTAACTGGTTATACGTATTAGCGCAACAATTCCGAGAAAACACGTCAAGACCTGGTAGGTCGTCTCCATGCCGCCGTTCCAACCGGTGGCCACACCTGGGCGGGCTCAGCGCGGCAGGATGACGATCTTGCCGATGTGTCGTCGTGCGGAGAACTCCGTCTGGGCCTCCGCGATCTCGGTCAGAGCAAACGTGCTGCTGACCTGGGGGCGCACGTCCCCGCGGCGGGCCAACTCGACAAGACGTTGAAAATGAACACGGGTGTGCATCGAGGATCCGATCAGTTGCACATTGTGCAGATACAGACGTCGAAGGTCGAATTCGATCACCGGCCCCGCAACGGCACCGGCGATTACCCATCGACCGTTGTCCCGAAGCAGCGGCATCAGGGCCGAGACTCCCGGTCCGCCTGCGATGTCGGCAACAACGTCCAGCCCGGCGGGCGACGCGGCGGCAATCTCGGCATGGATGTCTGGTGAGTCCCGGTTGAAGACCCGAGCAGCCCCATTCGCGAGTACGGCATCCTCTTTGGAGCCACTCGTGATCGCCAGCACCCGCGCGCCTCGCGCCGCGGCCAGCTGCACCAGGGCGAGGCCCACTCCCCCGGATGCCCCTGTCACCAGCACGGTCTCGCCGCCCTGCACCTGCGCACGTTCGAGCATCCCGATCGCCGTGCCGAAGGCGACGGGCAGACACGCCAGCTGCTCGTCTGACAGCGGCGAGTCCTGCACGTCGTGGGCATGCGACGCGTCCACGGCCACGAACTGCGCGAACCCGCCGTCCGCCTCGCTTCCCAGGTACCCCACCGGTGACGCGTTGTCGTCCTCGGAGCCGTACAGGGCAGGGTCCACGAGCACCCGTCGACCCATCAGGTCTCCGGTCACACCGGCCCCCACCAGGGCGACGACACCGACGATGTCTCCTCCCTGGATTCGAGGAAAATCAAAGGTGCCCAGCCAGCCGGCCTGAGCTGCAGGATCCTCGGGCAATCCATAGGCGCCCTGACGGGTCCAAATGTCTGTGTTGTTCACCGCTGCCGCGGACACCTTCACCAGGACCTGGTTCTTCTGGGGCCGAGGACGCGGCCAGTCGTGGTGCAGTTCCAAGACTTCGGGGCCGCCGAATCTGGTCAATACGGCTGCTGTCATCACGTTTGTCATTGTTCCAGCCTGTCAGGGTGACAGGCGCTCCGACCACCAGGCTTCATCGTGGGAGGGTGCACAGACCGAGATCGAGAACGATCGAGCGGCCGTCAGCCGTCGATCTCGATCGTGTACGAGACGATCTCGGTGACGCGACCGTCGACGAAGTCGTAGATGTCGCAGGACGCCACTACCGATACGTCTCCGCCTGCCTCGGTGTACCGAGCGAGGCTGTCCACCACGACGCTGTCACCGCCGACGACCGTGCGAAAGCGTTGGAACTCGGTGGTCACCTCCACGAGGTCCTCGGCGCTCCGTCGGCAGAGCTTCTCGACGGCGTCCCGCCCGAGCACCGGCTCGTCACCGACGACGCTCCACACGATGTCGTCGGCGAGATGCGGCAAGGCTACCTCGAAGCGGTGGCTGGAGAACGCTTGCGCGACCTCCTCGGGGGTGGCCGTCTCGTCGAGAGTGAAGCTCATGTTCGTTGTCCTTTCCGATGCGTTCTCGTGTCGAGATCGTGCCGGTTATCTTGCCGACCCCGCCTTGGGCAGCACGGTAGCCGGGTCAGGGAGACAGAGCCAGCCCCGTGTCGTCGCTGGCTTCCTAGACGTCGGTACTCCGTTTGGCCGTTATAAACTGACTCCGAATTCCCAGTGACACTGGAACTTGCGCAGCTTCTACCGATGTGAACGTCGATACGAACGTCAGATCCGCCCAGCACACCAAGGACAACGATGACCAAAACGCCCCCAGCTGCCCCCGCAAGAAAAGCGCTCGTTGTCAGAGGAGGGTGGGATGGGCACCAGCCGGTCGAAGCGACCGAGCTGTTCATCCCGTTCCTGCTGGAGCACGGCTTTGAGGTGCGTGTTGAGGGGTCCACCGCCGTCTACGCCGATGAGGACTATCTGCGAACGGTCGACCTGATCGTCCAAGCGAACACCATGACCTCCATCGACGGGCCTGAATTCCTGGGCCTGCGCGCCGCCATTGAGAACGGCACCGGCCTCGCCGGGTGGCATGGGGGTATCGCCGACTCCTACCGGAACAACGCCGACTACCTGCAGCTGATCGGTGGCCAATTCGCCGCGCACCCCGGCAGACATCCGGACGAGCGTTCCGGCGAGCAGTCGGACAATTACGTCCCTCACCTCATCCAGATGACGGCAGCCGCGGCGGAGCACCCCATCACGCAGGGCATCAGAGATTTTGAACTGATCACCGAGCAGTACTGGGTGCTGCACGACGACTACAACGATGTTCTCGCCACCACCACTCAGGCAGTCCGCCCCTGGGATCCCTGGACCCGGCCCGTCACGTCCCCGGCAATCTGGACTCGTCAGTGGGGCGCAGGACGCATTTTCGTTTCGACCCCGGGCCACCGCGTCGAGATTCTCCAGGAAACCAACCTGAAGACCATCATCGAAAGGGGACTGCTGTGGGCATCCCGCTGAACGTCGGAATCGTCGGAGTCGGCAAGATCAGCGAGCAGTATCTTGCGAACTTCCCGACATTTCCCGGACTGCGCCTCGTCGCGGCGGCTGATCTCAACCAAGAGCGCGCCCGGCAGGTCGCAGAGGAGTTCGGCGTCCGAGTCCTCACCGTCGACGAGTTACTCACCGACCCCGAGGTCGACGCGGTGCTCAACCTGACCATCCCCGCAGCCCACGTCGAGATCAGCACCCGGGCCCTGCGCTCCGGCAAACACGTCTTCACGGAGAAGCCTCTCGGTCTCACGCCCGCAGAGGCACGACCCATGGTCGAGCTCGCCGAAGAGCTCGGCCTCCGCTTGGGCAGCGCGCCGGAGACGGTTCTCGGTACCGGCATCCAGACGGCCAGGCAGACACTCGATTCGGGCCTCATCGGCGAACCGATCGCCGCGCAGGTGCAGTGGACCGCTCCCGGCCACGAGCGATGGCATCCCGCGCCTGAGTTCTACTATCAGCCCGGCGGCGGCCCGCTGCTGGACATGGGCCCCTACTACCTCAGCGCGCTTGTGCACTTCTTCGGATCCGTCACCCGGGTGACCGGCATCGCCACCCGCTCTGCCCGTGTGCGCACGATCGAGTCCGGCCCCCGAGCCGGCACGCCACTACCGGTGTCGGTCGACACCCACGTCAGTGCCCTGCTCGAGCACGCCAACGGGGTCACGTCCACGGTCACCGTGAGCTTCGAGGTGTGGAAGAGCCGCGCGCCCAAGTTCGAGGTGTACGGCACGGAGGGCACCGTCACCGTGCCCGACCCGAACATGTTCTCGGATGTGGTCGAGGCCGCCGTTCGCGATCAGGACTGGAAGCGCATCCCCGACACCGCCGGCTACATCGACACCGGCCGCGGAGCCGGCCTCGCCGACATGGCCGAGGCGATCACCGAGAACCGCCCACACCGCGCATCCGGCCGCCTCGCGTTGCACGTCCTCGAGATCATGGACGCCATCCTGCGCTCCAGCCAGGAGAAGGCGGTCATCACGATCGACAGCACCGCGGATCGGCCCGAGATCGTGCCGTTGCGGACCACGACCGAGGCCGGGCCCACGGCTCACGCTGTCCCCGCACTCCTACCGGTCGAAGGATTCGCCACACCAGAAGACGGCGCGGCGAATCAGCGTCGAATGCTGTAGCGGTGCTCCGGGCGACCTGTTGATCCGTATCGGAGCGTCACGTCCACGTCACCGCGGGTGGCCAGGGCGGCGAGGTGCCGTTGCGCCGTCGCGCGCGACAACCCGGCGCGGTCGGCGATCAGGCTCGCCGACGTTTCACCGTCCTGGAGCAGGTCGATGAGCAGCTTCTCGGTCGTGGACCGCGACCCGGATACCACACCGTCCCGACCGTGCAGCACCCGCTGGGCCTTGTCGATGGTGTCCTGGTCGAGTTGGCGGTCCTCAGCGGCCAGGGTGCCGAATCGGCGATAGGCCTCCAGCCGGTCGCTGAGCCGGGCGGGTTCGAACGGTTTGACGAGGTAGTCCAGGGCGCCGGCGCGGAGCGCCCGTCGCACGGTGGCGCCGTCCGCAGCCGCACTGATCATGAACGCGTCGACGTCGATTTCGGCGACGAAGGCGATCCCGTCGCCGTCGGGTAGGTAGACATCGCAGAGCACTAGGTCGGGCCGCAGGTCGCGCACCGCCGCGCGTGCGGCCCGCACTCCTCGAACCGGCGCAAGGGCGGTGTAGCCGGGGCACCCGGCGACGATATCGCGATGCAGACCGCCGACGCGGAAGTCGTCGTCGACCACGAGCACGGTAATGGGGTCGGTCATCGTTCTTCTCCTTGTGCTGGACGGGACGGTGCCCGCATGACGCCGGGCAGACGTGCGCAGAACACGGCTCCGCTTCCGCCTGGGCGGCCGGCATCGGCCAGCCACACCTCTCCGCCCAGACGCGCCGCAATGTCGCGCACGAGCGGCAGTCCGATCCCTCGCCCGTGCACCGCATCCGGGTCCACGTCCGGTCGTTGCACGTCGCTGAAGACCTGTGCTTCGTCGGCCACGCCCCGCCCGGAGTCGGACACTGTCATGACGAGGGTGTCGCCGTCGTCAAGCAGTTCCACGTTCACCCATTGGGGCTCTGCGCCGTAGACGGCCGCGCTCACGGCATTGTCGACGAGGTTGGCGAGCACGGTGGCCACATCCGCCGGCGCGGAAACGATGCCGCGAACGAGGGAGTCGGGGCCCACCGTCAGGATCACGCCGCGCTCACCGGCCTGCTCAGCCTTGGCTTGCACGAGCGACAGCAGGAACGGCTCGGTCAGATGCTCACCCGCGAACGGGCCGCCGGGGGCGCGGGACGCGTCCAGCACGTCGTCGAGGTAGTCCCGGGCGTCGGGCACACGGCCCGCGTCCATCAGACCGGCCGTCACGTGCAGACGGTTCGCGAACTCATGCCGTTGCACCCGCAGTGCCTCGGTCATCGAGGCCACGGTTTCCAGGCGATCCGTGAGGGTGACGACGTCGGTGCGGTCGCGGATCACCGCGATCACGCCCAGGTCCCTATTCGCGCGCGACACCGGGTGGGTGTCGATGTAGACGATGTGGTCGGCGAGTACGACCGGATCGGCCGCATCCGCTGCCCGTCGCCCGGTCGACGGTTCGGTCGGTTCACCGGTCAGGGCCGCGATCACCGGGCCAGGCAGTACGAGGTCGTGGATGCGGCGTCCGACCAGGTCGGAGATCCCGAGCAGCCGCGCGGCCGTGGTGTTGGCGACGGTCACCACATCGTCCGGGCCGTAGGCGAGCACCCCGTCCCCGACGCCGTCGAGCACCGCCGCCTGGTTCTGCACGAGCGCCGAGAGCTCCTCGGGTTGCAGGCCGAGGGTGAGGCGCTCGAGGCGGCGACGGATGATGAACGACACGACGGCGCCCAGGGCGAGGGCCACCCCGGCAGCGAGCGCGACACCGCCCAGCAGCAGGGGAAGCTCCTGGAAAACGCTGCTCGGGGCGAAACCCACGCTCACCTCCCCCACCGGAACCGAGGTGTCGGGGTCGCGGACTGGAACCTTGGCGCGCGCCGAGGCGCCCAGGGTGCCCGATTCCCACGACACTGTCTCGCGTCCGGCCAGAGCCTTGGCGAACTCGGTGCTCACCACCGCGCCGAGCAGTTGCGGGTCCGGGTGCGCGAGCCGAATGCCGTGGTCGTCGGTGATCACGATGAAGAGCGCGCCGGTGTTCGCCTCCGCCGCGGCCGCGAGAACGGAGAGCGGTCCGCCGCGGAGACTCGCGTTCGTCGGCGTTCCGGCGTCGGACGACGCTTGGGCGACACCGGCGCGCACATCGGAGTCGGCGGCGACAGTGCGTGCGATCGACAGCGCCGAGGTCTCGGCCTCGGCGCGCAGCTGCTGCACCCCGATCCCGACGAACACGCCGGTGCAGATCGCGACGACGACGGTGACGCAGGCGAGCTGGAGCAGCAACATCTGCGTTGAGAACCGCATCGTCCGCCTCCTTGCGGCGCATCGAGCAGAATGCGCACAAGTAACGATATGCGCAATACGTGCGGCAAAGCGAGATACCGGAGGCGGCGGGTGCGGCCTGTCTAGGCTTCACACTCATCGTCATCCGCTTCGGCGGACACCTCGAGCGGGGTTACCCGACTCGGCCGCACCATCCAGACATAGACAAAGGAGTCGATGTGCTCGTCATACTCGGATTCACCATGATCCTCACCTTCATGGTGCTCATCATGACCAGGCGGCTCACGCCGATGGTTGCCCTGATCCTCGTTCCCACGATCTTCGGGCTCTTCGCCGGCGCCGGTCTGGGTCTCGGCGACATGATCCTCGAGTCGATCGGCGATCTCGCCCCGACGGCGGCGCTGCTCATGTTCGCGATCATGTTCTTCGGCATCATGATCGATGTCGGGCTGTTCGATCCCCTCATCCGGTTCATCACCCGCTTCCTCGGCAACGACCCGGCCAAGGTGGTTCTGGGCACGGCGATCCTGGCCGGTGCGGTGTCGCTCGACGGCGACGGGTCCACAACCTTCATCATCACCACGTCGGCGATGCTGCCGATCTACCTGCGCCTGGGCATGAGCCCGGTGGTGCTCACCTGCGTGGCCGGTCTGATGAACGGCACTCTCAACATCGTGCCGTGGGGTGGCCCTACCGTGCGGGCCGCATCGGCGCTCGGGGTTTCGCCGACCGACATCTTCGTGCCGATGCTGCCCTCGCTGGCGGCGGGCATCATCATTGCGCTGGCGTTCGCTTGGTTCCTCGGGCTGAGCGAGCGCAAGCGCATCGGCTCCCTTGAGCACTCCCCCGCCGCCCAGGCGGATGCCGCACCGTCGGCGACGCAAAGCTTCGCGCGCAAGCTCTTCGGCGGCAACCGCATCGTGCGCGGCACGGATGTGCGGCCGGGAGCCGCTGCGACCCTCTCCACCACCGGAATCCTCACGGTGCACCCGGGCCAGCGGATGCCGGCAGGGCAAACGACCCTGGCCGAGCAGCTGGTGCTGGAGGACGAGCGGGACACCGCGATGGCCGACACCATGCTCAGCGCGGACCGGCCGACACTGCGGCCCAAGCTGATCTGGGTGAACCTGGCGCTGACCGTCGCCGTGATGGTGCTGCTGGTGTTGGATGTCATGCCGCTGGCCTACATCTTCATGGTCGGCACCGCGCTGGCGCTGGTGATCAACTTCCCGAAGCTCCGCAGTCAGGCCGACGAGATCGTCGCGCACGCGCCCAGTATCGTCGGCGTCGTCTCGATGGTGCTGGCCGCCGGCGTTCTGGTCGGCGTGTTGAACGGCACCGGCATGGTCACTGCCATGGCGGACTGGGTCGTACAGGTCGTGCCGGCCTCGATGGGTGAGTACCTGGCGGTCATCACCGGGGTGCTGTCCATCCCGATGACCTTCTTCATGTCCAACGACGCGTTCTACTTCGGCATCCTGCCCGTGCTCGCCGAGAGCGCGGCGACCTACGGCATCGACCCGGTGGAGATGGCCCGCGCCTCGATCATCGGCCAGCCCGTGCACCTGCAGAGCCCGCTGGTGCCGGCGATTCTGCTGCTCGTCTCCCTCGCCGGAGTCAACCTCGGCGACCACCACAAGAAGGTCCTCTGGCGCGCCTGCGTGGTCTCGCTGGTGATGCTGTTCGTCGGCGTGCTGGTCGGCTCCGTCCCGTTCGGCTAGCTGGATGCAGGACCGACGAAGCTGCCGGTCTCCGTTGCCTCACGCCCCAAGTCCCGGAAAACCCTGAGGTTTCCGGGACTTCGTGGTCTACGCCCCCTACGGCTGGATGACGATCTTGCCGATGTGCCGACGCTTTGAGAACTCCGGCTGGGCCTTCCGCGATCTCGGTCAGAGCGAACGTGCTGATTTGGGTCACGGCGTCATGCATCGCGGCGCTTGAGAAGCGTCGCGGCGACGGCGAGCAGCGCGATCACCCATGCGAGGAGCAGGAGTCCCGCCTGCCAGGGTTCAAACGCCCAGAGGCCTGGCGTCGGTTGCAGCGGGGGCGCGTCGGGAGCGATGAACGCCCACTGGCCGGGGTGCTTGAAGAGCGCTTCTCCCAACTCTGTCGGCAGCAGGCTCCCAACGTTCTGAATCCACCTATCCGACGAGCCCTTGATCAGCAAGCTCGCCGCGATCGGCGCCGCGAACAACAGTCCGAGCGTCACCGCAATGCCACCCGTTGTGCTGCGGAGGATCGCACCGATCGCGAACCCGATGAGACCAGCGAGCACAAGGTACAGCACAACGCCCAGCTGCGCCCGCCAGTAGTACGCGTCGCCCAGGTCGATGTCAATACCCCTTTCTGCCAGCACAGCGACCGAGAGCAGGGCAGTGATCACGATGGCGATGGCGCTCACCGCGAACGTCACCGCAGCAAAGACGATCGCTTTGCCGAGCAGGGCGGGCACGCGCTTGGGAACGGACGTCAGCGTCGTGCCGATCATTCCCGATCCGTATTCACCGGCCATGAACAGCACGGCGAGAACGCTCACGATCAGGCCGGTGAAGTCGGTACTCACAGCGCTCGCATACACCCCCAAGGCCTGCACGGCTTCGCGGGTAGGTTCGACGTCCTCGCTGCCGAAGCCGAGCGAGGACGCCACCTGCGCTCCCAAACCGACGGTGATCGCGAGCAGCATCCCGTACAGCCACCAGGTCGAGCGGATGCTGCGAAGCTTCACCCATTCCGACCACAGGATGCCGCCGAACCAAAGATTGTGGCCCGCTGGCGTGAATGCCTTCGTGGTGGTCGTGCTCATCGGTTCTCCCCCGCATGGGTCGGTGTCGTCTGGTATTCGACCTCGTCGCGGGTCAGTGCCATGTAGGCGTCTTCGAGGGAACCCGCGATCGGGGTGAGCTCGTAGACGAGGACTCCCGCCGCGGCAGCCAGCGCGGCGATCCGCGGTGAAGCGAGGCCCCTGACCGAGAGCAGGTCGGGCTCGGCGAGCGTCACGGAGGCGCCCTCGGATTCGAGGATCGTGGCGAGGCGCGTCGCCCCGGGCGAGCGCACCTTCACCCTGTCGCCTCCGGCCTGCGCGAGAATGTCGCCCACCGGGGCATCCGCGACGATCCGCCCCCGCCCGAGAACGATGATGTGGTCGGCGGTCTGCGCCATCTCGCTCATCAGATGCGAGGAGAGGAACACGGTGCGCCCCTCGGCAGCGAGGCCGCGAAGGAACACCCGCACCCAGGCGACGCCCTCGGGGTCGAGACCGTTCACCGGTTCGTCGAGGATGAGGGTGGCCGGGTCGCCCAGCAGCGCCACCGCGAGGCCGAGTCGCTGGCCCATGCCGAGCGAGAAGCCGCCCACGCGCTTGCGCGCCACGGATTCCAGACCGGTGATGCCGATGACCTCGTCGACCCGGTCCTTGGCGATGCGATGGGTCGCCGCGATCGCGAGCAGGTGGTTGCGGGCGCTTCGGCCTCCGTGCACCGCTTTGGCGTCGAGCAGAGCCCCGACCTGGTGCCGCGGCGCCCGGTGCTCGGCGTACGGTTTGCCGTTCACCGTCACCGACCCACCGGAGGGCCGGTCGAGCCCGACGATCATCCGCATCGTCGTCGATTTACCCGCACCGTTAGGCCCAAGGAAACCCGTCACCACACCCGGACGCGCGGTGAAATCGATCGCATCGACGGCGGTCTTCGCGCCATAACGCTTGGTCAGAGAGTGGGCTTCAATCAAAAGAGGTACTCCGTGTCCTTGTGCTTCAGAATCGGCAGGTCAAATGGCCTCCCGTCAGTTGCCGACCAACGCCGACGATGTTCTCGAGTGAACTCCATGTGCCTAGGACACAGTCAAACCCGCCAGCTCTGTGGAAGCAGTCGCTTGACCCTGTGCCTTGGACAGGGTCTTTCATAAAGAAGCACGTCAATGGCAAGTAGCCATCACTGAAGCACGACAGTCGTCGTCACCCCTGCCGGCTCTTCGTGCCGCAGAACCGCGACCCGATCAGCTCACAGTAGAGCCTCAATTCAAGGAGCACCATGACCGTGTACCGCCCAGAGCAAATCGACCCCGCAGCGCTCGCCCTCCCGCCCACAGAGAGCATTGACATCACCACCGACCAGAACGGACCCAGACAGTGAAGGATCTCGCCAACCAAGAATGGAGTCGCCACAAGGACTCCTCCCGCAACCGATGGATGACGGCGGCAGTTGCCTCCGCGGCGGCGGTCTCCCTCTTGTTCCTTGCGGGCTGTACCGCCCCGACCGATGACGAAAGCGCGAGTGGCGCAGGTCTCCAGCAGTTCATGGAGCAGGACCTCGAATTCGGGGCGTGCGACCCCATGATTGTGGACGACCAGCCACCAGTGCCCACGGTCATCGAGACAGCGGAAAGGGCGGATTGTGCCACGCTGGAGGTTCCACTCGACTATGAAAACCCCGGCGGCGAAAAGATCCAGCTCGCGCTGTCGCGCATCGCTGCCACTGGCAGTAGCAGTGACCGGGTGGGTTCCGTCGTGGTCAATCCGGGCGGACCCGGGTTCCCGTCGACGACTTTCGCACCCATTGTCGCTACTCTGTGGGCTGACGGACCCATCGCCGAGAACTTTGACGTGGTTGGTTTCGACCCGCGTGGGGTTGGGCTGTCCAGCCCCTCAGTGGACTGCTACACGGACGAAGAGCGCGACGGCAACGAGCCCATCTCTGCTTTGGGCACGTGGACGGAAGAGACCACACGAGCGATCGTCGAAAAGTGCGCTGAGGGTTCGGGGGGCGAAGAGATGCTCGCGCATCTGGGAACCCGGGATGTCGCACGGGACATGGACATTCTTCGCTCCGCGCTCGGCGACGACAAGCTCACCTACGCGGGCCTCAGCTACGGCTCGCGCCTCGGCACTGTGTACGCCGAGATGTTCCCCGACAAGGTCCGCGCGCTCGTTCTCGACGGCGCCGTCGACCCGCTCCAAGACACTCAGGGACGCCAGACACAACAAGCCGCCGGCGTACAAGCCGCCTTCGACCGTTTCGCGGAGTTCTGTGCAACGCAGGACCCGTGCCCCGTCGGGACCGACCCCGCACAGGCATCCGCTGCGGTGCAGGGGCTTCTGCAGCCGCTCGTCCAGGAGCCGCTCCTGGCAGCCGACGGTCGTGAGCTGACCTTCCTCGCCGCGGCCGACGGAATCCTCTCCGGACTGTATTCGGAGAGCCTCTGGCCTGGCATCGCCAACGGCCTGACCGAGCTGCAAGCAGGCCGGCCGGATGCGCTTCTCGCGCTGAGAGACGGCCTCCACGGTCGCTCCGCGACCGGTGGTTACACCAACAGCTTTGAAGCGACATTCGCGATCAACTGCGTAGACGAGGAACGCCTCACGGAGAAGGAGATGAGCGACCTCGGCAACGAGATGAACGAAGTAGCACCGTTCCTCGACTCGGGAACCGACCCTGCGTCACTGAACGGATGCGCGGAGTGGCCCGGCGAATCCACGCTCGGTTTCCCCTACGCCACGGACATCGAGGGACTTCCCCAGGTACTCGTGACCTCCGCCATCGGAGATCCGGTAACGCCTCATGACGGCGGGATCAGCCTCGCTGAGACCCTCGGCGCTCGACTGTTGACCGTCGATGCCAACGAGCACGGCACGATCGCCTCCGGCATCGACTGCGTAGACGAGGTCGTGGCCAACTACCTGGTCAACCTCGAGCTTCCTGAGGAAGGGGCGCGCTGCTCGCCGTAACAACGTCGTGCATTTCGACCCCGCCGTCCTCGTTCCCAACGAGAGCGGCGGGGTCGTCGCGTTGATGCGATGGCGCAGTCGCTGCCCGGGTGTCAACGTTCCGGCCAGGCAAGCTGACTCGCGACCATCATCAGCGCCGACCGGCCGACGCTGCGGCCCAAGCTGATCTGGGTAAACCTGGCGCTCACCGTCGCCGTGATGGCGCTGCTGGTGCTGGACGTCATGCCGCTGGCCTACATCTTCATGGCCTGCGTGGTCTCGCTGGTGATGCTGTTCGTCGGCGTGCTGGTCTGCTCCGTCCCGTTCGGATCACCGCGGGCAAACCGTTCCGCCCTCGCGCCGCGCACTGACACTGCCCAGGGTCTCCTTGAGGTTGACCACGACCGCGCTGAGCGGCGGGCGGGTATCGTGGCCCCATGGCAAAGTCGGGGATTGCGAAACCAGGACTGGCACGTCGGATAGTCGGTAGGCCCCGACTCTGGGTGGGGATTGTCTGGTGCTGCGTCGGACTGGCATGGGTCCTCGTTGCGGTGGTGGAAGGGCCCAACGTAGCGAGGGTGTCCCTCGGAGCAATTTGGCTCGCGCTTGGAGCGCTCCAGGGCGTGGTTGCTCTGCGTGATCGCCGGAACGGGCGGGGGTTCTATCAAGTCCCGGCTCCGGCCCGACCCCTGGCCGAGGAGCGCGAGCACGACTGAGCCAGCGGGCTATACCGGACGGACGAAAGGTGGATAGCGCACCCCGTCGACGATCATGCTTGTGGAGAAACTGGTGGCAGAGAAGGGAGGAAGATTGATCTCGTGAAGATTCTCTCGATTCAGTCGGCCGTCGCTCACGGCCATGTTGGCAACTCGGCGGCCGTGTTCCCCCTCCAGCGCATCGGGGTCGAGGTGCTGCCGGTCAACACGGTCAACTTCTCCAACCACACGGGCTATGGCGCGTGGCGCGGATCCCTCATCACCCCCGAGGATGTGCACGATGTGATCCTCGGCATCGAGGAACGTGGCGTGCTCCCCCAGATCGACGTTGTGCTCTCGGGATACCAGGGCGGCACCGGCATCGGCGACGTCATCGTGGATGCGGTGCGGCGGGTGAAGGCGGCGAACCCTTCGGCCATCTACGCGTGTGACCCCGTGATGGGCAACGCCAAGTCCGGGTGCTTCGTGGCGCCGGAGATCCCCCATCTGCTGCGGGATCGCGTGGTGCCCGTTGCCGACATCATCACGCCGAACCAGTTCGAGTTGGGCTTCCTCACCGGCACCGAGCCGACGACACTGGATTCGACACTCGACTCTGTCGGCCTCGCCCAGGCGATGGGACCGGGCACCGTGCTCGTGACCAGTGTGGAACGCCCCGACCGCGACCCCGACACCATCGAGATGCTCGCAGTGGATGCTGCGGGCGCGTGGATCGTGCAGACTCCCCATCTGCCTTTCAAAGCGAACGGCTCGGGCGACGTCACCGCCGCGCTCTTCTCGGCGCACTACCGCGCGACAGGTGACGCTGCGGTGGCGTTGGAACGGACCGCGTCCAGCGTGTTCGATCTCATCGAACTGACGTATCAGTCGGGTGAGCGAGAGCTGCAACTCGTGCAGGCTCAGAGCTCCTACGCTCACCCGCGCATGCAGTTCACCGCCCAGCGGGTGCGCTAACGGTGTGAGGCCACGAGAACGGCCACAACTCGACTCATGATGCGCAGCCCTGGCGTTGTTTGCGCACTGCCGAGTCATCAGCGAAGTCTCGCCGAATCGCCGCCGCACTGCGGATGAACAGGTTGATCCAGGTCAGGATGAGGGACCCCGCTACCAGTTCAACGGCGGTCAGCGTGTAATAGCCGACACCGAACAGCACAAAGAGCACGGCGAGGATGCCGATGCCCATCCGTCCGAGCATGACGAAAGCGGTCGGCATCGTGGGAATCCAACGCGGCAGCAGAACGACGAGCACCCCGAAAACGACGGCAATGCCGACCGCGAAAGCGGTATGCAGCCAATAAAACGAATCGGCCGGCAACGCCCCGACGAGCGCTAGCAAGATCCCGATGACAACGAGGCTCAGCCGCACGCGGGCGATACCGTGCTCGTGAGTGGTCGGGATTCCGAGTGGGGCACGCCGCCCAAGCGTGGTGATGATGAGCCCGGCCACAATCAGCGTCAGATTGAACGTCAGAGCGGACGCGTCGCCGGTCACGCCGAGGGCGCTGAAATCAGCGTTCCACCACTGCGGGTCGCTCGCCGCCAGCATGCTGGCCACAACCCCTTCGACGAAAAAGAGCACAAGCACCCGGGCCATTAGTGCCGGCCGCATACGTACAGCGGACTGGAACACGATGTAGGCGGTGATAGCGCCCATCGCCCCCGCCAAGATCACTCCAGGTATCCCGAAAATCACGGCGCCGATCAGAGCTCGGTCGAGGATCTCGACCGCCAGCGCCCAGGTCAGCAGTGCGATCACAGAGTGGGCCACGGCCAGCGCCACGACATCGAGCACGTTCAAGACTCGTCGGGCGCCGCGTGGGCGCGGCACGATCCAGCGGCCTGCGGCGAACGCGACGATGGCAACGAAGGCAGAGGCTATGGCGCCGTGCTGCCCGATCGATGCCTCCCCCGCGATCGGCAACGACTGCAACCGGAAGACCACGAGTGTGATGACGGATACGACCGCCAGAGCGATCACGCCGGCCCCGAGAGACAGGGACTCTCGCGCTCGTTCGCTTGAGGAATCGATACCGTCGATGACGGCAGCCCACCATGATCGCATCGGCACGTCAATGACCATGACGGCTCCGCCGAGGCAACGGTTGCTTCGCCACCGGTTTGTCCATTTCTGTGTGCCCTTCGCTGTCAACAATCTGTCGATAGATAAGTCAACGCCATGTCCTAGGGACAGGGTCAAGGCCAAGAGTCTGTCGACCCTGTGCAGGGAACACATCGTCGTGCATTTCGCACCCCGCCGTCCTCGTTCCCAACGAGAGCGGCGGGGTCGTCGCGTTGATGCGATGGCGCAGTCGCTGCCCGGGTGTCAACGTTCCGGCGTCGCTGATCCTCAAGCGGTCGTCAGGCCGGCCAACCGGACGCCCCAACGTGCCTCGTCCCGCGCTCTCTACCCGCGCGGCAGGTTCATTGCGGCGGCTATCGAAGCCGCGACGACCGCCGCCATTGTGCGCGTGACCGCATCCGCGGCAGCGGATGCGCCCCAATCGCCCTGCTCGATGGCCTTGGCCCGCGTGTACACGGCGCCGCTCCAGGGGATCTCGCGATAGAACTGAGGGAGCGTGCCGCTCGCCGAGATGAGGGCGATACTGGCGGCGATACGCGGAACTGGTGTGTCGCCGTCGATGAGTGCCGCCCGGACTTGAGCGATCAGTCCCGCTCGGCGCCGACTCGCGAGGGTGAGCTTGGTGGACGGGAAGATGCCAAGCGTCTTGCCCTTCTTGCGGTTGACGTCGCCTCGTTCCACGAGCCGATCAAGCACTGGCTGGCGCAGGTAGGGTCCGATCGCTGCGAGCACGGTCTGCGCGTCGCGTGGCTTCTCCGCTATGTACGACAAGGCAGACTCAAGTACCTCGTCGGAGGTGGCAGCGTCGTCGACGGCGTGCACCCGGTTGGAAAACAAGCTGTGTCTGCGCACCTCCACTAATTCCTGAAGCGCGAGCTCAGCGAGCACCGCGCCACCCAACACGTAGAACAGAATGTTCTCGCCCGCGATGGTGCCAGATTCAGGCTGGAACAGGAGGAGGAGCACGTCCTCGAAGAGCAAGGCCTCATCGTTCAACCGCGCGGTCTCGCCTCCCCCGGAGGGGAAGCCGAGATCATCGGTCATCGTGGTTTCCACGATCGATCGTCTTCGACGTGGGGTTACTGCTCTCGGCGGCCAGCTCGGCCGCGATGACGCTTGCACGTGCGAGGACGTCCAGCTGGGATGTGCTGTACAGTTCCACGGCGGTCTCGAGAAGAGTCTCCTGCGTGACCCGCGAACCCTTGGGCTGATGCGCCTTCGGGTCGGTCAGCCATCCGTAGTCGGCGATGTGTTGAGCGAGTTGCGGGGCAAGCGCCTCGGCGAGTTGCTGCCGGGTGGCGTCATCGGCGTCGGGAGGCAGCGAATCGAATTCGACGCCGGCATCCTCCGATTCTGACTCGACCATCTTCTTCATGTCGGCCATCGCGGACTCGTCGTAGAGCTGCGACATCACGAGCATGAGGGCACGCTCCGAGCTGGACAACCGGCCGGCGAGGTGTTCGAAGCCCGACGGCACATCGGTGGCCGTGGTCCCCTCCAGGATCGCCCGGATCTCGGCGCGAGCACGCGTGAGTCGATTGATGCTCACGGTCAGGTCAGCGTCAACCGCCAGCAGGGCCGTCGCCGGTGTCTCTCCGCCGAAATCCATCGACTCGATCTGCGCGAGCGGCACGTCAAGGTCGCGGAGCCGACGGATCTGCAGCAGCCTCACAAGATGGCGGGCGCCGTACTGTTTGTACCCGTTGGACGTCCGCTCAGGATGCTCGAGCAGCCCGGACTGGTGGTAATGACGGACCGTGTTCACCGTCGTTCCGGCGAGGTCTGCCACCTCGCGTGTGCTCCACGCCATCACAGACTCCATTCGTTTGCCAGCGGCCGGGAACGCCGTCTGGGCTTGTTCTAACCATTGAAAACGATGTGCCCACCACAGTGTCAAGCGCAACCGGCGGCATTGAGGCCGCTTGACCCTGTGGCGCCCACACAGTCTTGACTATACGAGTCTCACGCCGTCGACCGAACGGTCGGCCTCGGATCGGGACACATTGAGAAAGGTTTGACATGGACACCCCCTACGAATGGTTGCGGAGCGTGATCGAGCAGGTGCCCGACATCCTCCAACCGTTGATCGTCGCTGTTGCCGGCGCGATCCCATATGTCGAGGGCGAGGGCGCGACCGCCTTTGGAATCATCGCGGGAATCAACCCCATCGTCGCCGCAGTCGCCGGCGCGACCGGCAACATCCTCTGCGTCTTTGGCGTGGTGTTCTTGGGGTCGCGTATCCGAGAGCGCGTCGTCGCTCGGCGTGCGGTCAAGCCGGTGTTGGTTGGTGCGGGTGGGCTTGAGCTGCCCGTGGACGACGCCGCTGCTGTCTCCGACGCCACATCCGACGCGAAGCCGACCAGTCGTTCGAAGGGCCGGGCGCGCCTGCGTCGCTGGATGCTCCGGTTCGGGGTCCCCGGCGCGAGCATCCTCGCCCCTCTTGCTCTGCCGACGATGCTGACCGCCGCGTTTTTCGTTGGTTCAGGCGTCCCGAAGATGTGGGTCATGCTGTGGCAGATCATCGCGATCGTCCTGTGGACGACCGCCATCGCGGTCGCAGCGTCCGGCGCACTCGCGCTCCTCGGATGGTGAGGATCGGACCATGAGATCTGTCGGCCGCGCCAGTCTTGACGACACATCGTCAAGACTGGCGCCTCCGACGATCCTGACCGTTCGTCGCCGGCCAGCCCGCGACCATCGGAGCTCTGCGGCTTCGACAACGATGTCGTCGGCCAGATCACGGCCACGAGCAACCTCATCCGCGGACTGCTCACCCAGATCCACCCAGCGTTGGAGCGGGTCCTGGTCCTGGGCCCGCACGCCGGTAACCCGCCGCTCGGGCAGTTCCATCCGCGGCGAGCATCCGTCCCGACGCGGGAACAAGATCCTCAAACGAGCCCTGTTCCTCTCGGCCTTGGCTGCGCTCCGCGACCCGCTCTCACGCGCCTACTACGACCGCAAAATCGCCCAAGGCAAACGCCACAACCAGGCCCTCGTCGCCCTCGCCAGACGACGCTGCGACGTCCTCTACGCCATGCTCCGCGACCGCCCCCTGTTCGGGGGCGACCAGTCCGACTGCTGCGGTGCTGATGCCCATGAGCACCGCGGAGCCCAGTAGGTAGATCCCGACGCGGCGGAAGTCGAATCGACGCGGAGCGGATCGCCGCCCTCGATGAGACCCGCCAGCAGTGATGGACTCTCATCGCGCCATCCGGATGTGTGTGTGTGTCAAATGGTCGGCTGGGATCGAGCGAAGACCGGGCCTGCGGCCGGCGAGGAAAGCTGACACCGTGTTATCGGGACACTGTCAAGCCGCCTGCATCCAGCGCACACGCCCTCACCGACGGTGAGTTATCGCAAGGTCTTACGACTTCACGCCGTGAGTGGAGGTCTTGGTTCGGCTTACACCTCTGCGCTTGTCCCGGCGGAGAAGGACCAAGACCACGATGACCGCGGCTATTCCGATGAACGGAGCAGCCATTCCGGCGTAGGGCACGTTGGACGAGAAGGTCGAGAAGTCCCACAGTCCGTGAAGGATCATCGCCGGCACCAAGGAACCGCTGAATCGACGTGCCAGATAGTAGACAGATCCCAGACCGAACTGGATGACGACCTGGAGGATCGCCACCGAGCCAAGGCCGAAGAATGCATTCGGGAGGTGCAACAGAGAAAAGAGCAGAGTGGACAGGAACCAGACACCCGTCTCACCGAATCTGGCCCGCAGGGCCACGAGGAGCTGGCCTCGTGCGATCACTTCCTCGTTGAATCCCACGAGCACGCTGCCGACCACAAGGTAGAGCCACATGGTGGGTGTCACTGTGGACTGGTCGCCGAAGATCATGTTGGCGATCGCGACTATGGCCATCACTGCCGGAAGAACAACAGCGGATCTCGAAAACGTTCGTTTCTCGGTAAGCGACGGACGCCACCATCCGAATAGTGAGACAGCGATCAGGATCACGACGAGACCGCCGGATAGGGGCGCTACGTACCACTTCAGAAGCGTCTCCTCGCTTTCACCCACACGCGCATAGTCGATTCCGTTGACTATCCAGATGGCGTAGAAGACCGCGAGATATGCAAGGAAGGCGGCTATCCCGAGCCAGACCCTGGGCCGGAGGCGTGGAGATGTGGAGTCGAGAATTCTTTTCATAAGAGTATTCAAAACTGTGTTCCCGGCGCACAGTCAAACGCGGACCGCGACTCCGGGTACGCGGCGGCAATCTGGCGGGCGTCGAACCCTCGGCAGCCTGAGTTGCTCAAAGCTGCCGACGAGAGCTGATACCCAGCTTGCGGAAGATGTTGCGCAAGTGGGCTTCGATC
Source organism: Cryobacterium sp. SO1 (assembly GCF_004210215.2). Classification (NCBI taxonomy): domain Bacteria; kingdom Bacillati; phylum Actinomycetota; class Actinomycetes; order Micrococcales; family Microbacteriaceae; genus Cryobacterium; species Cryobacterium sp. SO1. The sequence continues at coordinate 1,454,005 of NZ_CP067394.1, read as the reverse complement.
GTGCGCGGGCTCAGGAACAGCTGCGCACCGACCTCCCGCGACGTCGCCCCGGTAGCGACCAACCGGGAGATCTGCAGTTCATGATCGGTCAGTACGTTCGTCGATTGCACGGACCGCCTCCTGGGATACTGGCCGGTGGCGCGCAGCTCGCGGGCGGCACGCTCGGCGAATGCCTCGGCGCCCATGTTCGACAGCAGGTCGTGAGCCAGGCGAAGCTCAGCACGGGCGGCTTGGCGCTTACCCTCCCGGCGAAGCCACTCGCCGTAGACGAGGTGTGTGCGTGCCAGGTACGCGCCCATCCCGCAGGTTTCAAGCCGATGAATCGCCTCACGGTAGTCGTCCTCGGCCGAGACACCAACACTCGTCAGCGCCCGAGACCGTGCAAGCAGCCCGAGCCCCCAATCGGTTCCGCTTGCTCGGGCGCGAGCATCCAGCTCCTCCAGCGCGGCGGTAGCCAGCCCCGGCTGACCGGCACGCACGGCCGCCTCGACCAGTTCGGGCAGTCCGACCGCGCTGCTCCAGAGCCCAACCGGAGTGCACGCCCGCGTGGCGGCATCCAGGGCCAATGGGTAGTTACCGAGTCCGTTGTTGAGTACCGCTAGTGAATAGTGCACCGTGGTCGACTCGGCCCCCTGCCGGGCGCTGGAGCTGGTCTGCAGCCCGGCGTCATAGAGATACGCGGCATCGGTGTCCCGGCCACGCCAAGCGGCAACGACGAGTTGCGCGTATCGCAACGGCACGGCGCCGGTTACCCGCGAGATTTCCGCTTCTTCTGCGGCGAGCTCGATGGCCTGCGGTATCTCACCAGTGAACACGTGGATGACGGACAGGGCGACGAGTGCCCCCGGGAGCGTCGCCAGAGTGCCGGCTTCGCGCGCGAGCTGAACGTTGCGCAAAGCCAGCACCCGACCCCGCTGGCTATCGAACATTCCCCCCGCGATGCGGGTCGCCAACCACAGCCAGCGCCGGCTGCCCATATCCCCCAGATCCTCCCCGCCAAACCCGCGATCGACGAAGACCTCCAGTGCGTCGCGCAGCGCGGGAACACCCGCCGCGTATCCCTGGGTGAAGGTGGCGACCAGTCCGTCCAATAGCAGGTCGGCAGGTCGAGGTGGCCCGGGTGCCGCCGGTGCAGCACGCGCTGCCTCCGCTGCGTCCCCCACGCCGGCAGCAGCGCCGACCCCGCCAATGATCATGGCCGCTTCCAGGGCGTGCAGGTACGTCTCGCGGCTCAGTGCGGCGTCCAACGGGGCGAGGGTTTCGGCGGCATCGAGGAGCTTGCGCGCCACGTCGCTCCCCTGAGTCACGTGGAAGGCGTTCCGGGCACGGAGCAGCCCGAGGCGTGCCCGCTGCAAGTCATCGAGCGGACCGGCCGCCGCAACGTCCATGAGGCGCTCTGCAGCCTCGGACGCTCCAGCGTCATGCTTTGAGTGCGCGGCCTCAAGCGCCCGTCTAGCTCTCGAAGCGGAGTCCGGGGTCAGCTCCATGGCCCGCTCCAGAAAAGCGGCCGCCGCCGCCACGCCACCGCGTGCGCGCGTGTGTGCGGCCGAGCGCTCCAGGCCCGCGGCTGCCTCCTCGTTGGTGCCGAACACCGCTTGCGCACCGTGCCAGGCGCTCCGATCCGGGTCGATCTGTGGATCGGTGGCTTTGGCCAGGGCGCGGTGAGCACGACGGCGCTCGGCAGGCGAAGCGGCTCGATACACGGCCGAGCGTACGAGCGGATGACGAAATCGCACACCGACGTCGATTTCCATAAGTCCGGAGTCTTCCGCCAGAGCGGCGGCCGCTGGGAGGGTGCCCAGGATCTCGGCCGCACGCCACAGCAACGCCGCATCGCCAGTCGGGTCTGCCGCGCCGAGCAACAGCAACGACTGTGTGTCGGCAGACAGACCAGCGGACCGTCGTCGGAAACTGTCCTCGATGCGCCGCGGCACGCTGAGCACATCGGGCAGCTCAAACCCGCCGGCGAGCTCGGTCGTGTGCGCACCATGAGGAAGTTCCAACAGCGCCAGCGGATTCCCGCGCGCCTCGGCGACTATCCGGTCACGCACGTGAGCATCCACCGGTGAGTGGATCCCGTCGTCGAGCAGAATCCGACTGTCTGTGTCATCGAGCCCGATCAGTCGAATTTCGGGCGCGAACGCGAAGACGTCATCCTCCGCGGCGGGCTCGCGAATCGCGAACACCAAGACGATTCGTTCGGCGGCCAACCGCCGTGCAACGAACGCCAGAACCTGCGCCGACGCCTCATCCAACCAATGTGCATCGTCGATCAGGCAGAGAAGTGGCCTGTCCTCGGCCACCTCAGCCAGGAGGTTCAGCGTGGCGAGTCCGACCAGAAAACGGTCCGGCACTTCACCTGGACGCAATCCCAACGCAACCCCGAGGGCCAACCGCTGGGGAGCCGGAAGGACGTCTGCTCGGTCGAGCATGGTCGCGCTCAGCTGATGCAGACCAGCGAACGCGAATTGAGTCTCAGATTCCACCCCGCAACACCCCGCCACGCGAAATCCAAGGCGCTCAGCGGAGTCGTGCGCGTGTTCCAGTAGGGCGGTTTTTCCGATACCAGCTTGCCCGCGCACCACGAGGCACCCGCTCCGACCGTCCTGTGCCTCGGTGAGCAGGTTTTCCACGACCGCACGTTCTGTGCGTCGTCCCATGAGATTCGCCAGTTCCGCTCCCGCCCGTGCCGTCGAAAGTAAGTTCTCACCACAGGGTAGTTGCCGGTGGGGCGAACCATCTAGGTAGTGTTCACCGACGCGAACGCAGCACCTGAGCTGCGAGCCTTGCAGAACGGCAGCTACCGCCGGTAACCGTCTCGTCAGAAGCAAAGGAGAACCCCGTGACGTGGAGCACTCGTGAACTCGCAGATCTCGCAGGAACGACCGTGAACACTGTGCGGCACTACCACTCAATCGGACTGCTCCAAGCTCCGGAGCGCAGTTACAACGGGTACAAACGCTACCGGGTTGGCCATCTTGTTCGGCTGATTCAAGTGCGCCGCCTCGCCGAACTGGGTGTCCCGCTCGCGAATGTGGAGGCGGCCGGAGCGAGCGCCCTCGCTGTCCCTGGCGGCCTCGTTGAACTGGACACTCAAGTCCAGGCGGAGATCAAACGGCTGCACCTGGCCCGGGAGGATATTGCGGCCATCCTCCGCGACAACGCCCCCGTTGACACACCGCGGGGCTTCGAATCGATGGCCTCCCGGCTATCAGAGGCAGACCGAGCGCTCATCCACGTCTTCGCGCGGTTGTATGACAAAGAATCGATGGCCACCCTGAAGCAGATGGTGGCCGCGGAATCCGAGGATCTCAGGAGAGATTTCGACAACCTCCCCGTCGACTCTGATGGGGTCACGCGTCAGCGAGTCGTGCACAGGATCGGTGCCGAAGACGCGAACTGGCGCTCCCCCGCCCCGCCCTGGTCGGTCGAATCGGTTGTCGGTCTGAAGGGAGCAGCCGACATCCACGGGACTCTCGACGCGGTAATTCAGGAGTTGTACAACTCAGCACAGCACGATGTCCTCCGCAGGGCCGACGTCTACGCGACTGAGACGGAGCACCCGTTGGTGACCGCCTGATGAAGAATGCGACGGCATCCGGAGGAATCGGCGCAATCACTTGACCCTGTGCCGAGCACATAGCGTCTCATCGAATCATCATGAAAACTGCACACACGCTCGCCGCGGCAACCGTCTTGATCGTCATCCTGTCCAGCCTTCCAGCTGCGGCCACGTCAAACCCGACAGCCGGCGACCCCGTGCGCGCCGCTCTCGCGCACACAATGGCCGTCGACGCCTGGCCCGCAGGATTGGTCGCCCTTCGCCACACCAACGAAGAGGTCAGCACCTACGCTTCCGGCGTGAGGGAATTCGGCTCGCCCGAAAAAGTGGGGGCCGACAGCCAGATCAGGATCGGTAGCAACACCAAAACGTTCACCTCAGCAGTTGTCTTGCAGCTGGTCGGCGAGGGCGCGATTTCTCTCGACGACGCTGTCGAGACGTACCTCCCGGGAGTAGTCCAGCACCCCCAGGTAACCGGAGAAGACATCACCATACGTCAGCTGCTGCAGCACACGAGCGGACTCCCCGACATGGACGGGGACATCGGCGCGCACTTGTTGGAATGGCAGCACCGGTACATCTCGCCGCGGGCCTCCCTCGACCTTGCCCTTGCCCATCCCGTCTCCAACGTGCCTGGGGAGGCCTTCGAGTACAGCAATTCAAACTACATTGTGGCGGGGCTGATCATCGAGGCCGTCGCCGGCAGGCCACTGGCCGAGGTGATCGACGAACGCATCATCACCCCCCTCGGACTCGAGGACACGTATTTCCCCGACCAGGGCGAAGAAATCATCCGGGGCGATCATCCGCACAGCTATATTCCTCTGGGCGACTCCCCTGTCGACTACACCGACTTCGATCCTTCTTGGGGATACGCGGCCGGCGCAATGGTGTCGACCACCGAGGACTTGACCGCTTTCTACTCCGCGCTCGCGACGGGCGACGTCGTGGCCGATGCGCAGCTCGCGGAAATGCGACAGACGATCCCGGCCGAATCGCTCTGGGAGGGTGCCGCCTATGGGTTGGGGCTCATCTCCTTTGAGCTCTCCTGTGGGGTGACCGCGTGGGGCCACGGAGGCGACGTGCCCGGTACCGCCAGCCGGGTGGCAGCGACCGAGGACGGCCGCGCCGCCGCCATTGCGGTCACTCAGAACCCCACGTCGGTAGAAGCGGATGCCCGACTCCGCGGCCTGATCGACACCGCCATCTGTTCGGTTTAGTGGGCTCAAAGTTCATCAATCTGACCTTCCTGCCGTCTTTCCGGCCCCCGGGGGCGAACTGACCCTGCGGAGGCACTGGCTGATCGACATGAACACGATGTGGACCGGGTCGGACTAGATGCCACGGCCGGACTTCGCTGCGTGCACTCAATCGGAAGGCGAGAGCACATCATGAAAACACATCGAACCTCAGGCGAAGCCGCGCTGATGAGCCCGGGAGAGCGCAAACGCTCGCGATTTGCGAGAACTTTGAGGTTCTGGCTGCCGCTCACACTTCTCACGGTAGGCGCTGTCGTACTTCTGTGGCTCAATCGGAGCCCGTGGTGGGGGTGGGCGTTGGTGGGCGTCATGATGGTGGCGGCGGCCACCGCTGCCCGACGATGGCTTCGAGGCCACGCTCTTCTTCAGGTGGGCGCGTGGCTGCTCACCGCGGTGATCGTTTTCACAACTGCGGTCTTTGCCTACCCGTCGGCGACGGTCCGTGAGGCCGGAGGCGCAGATCCGCAGCTCACCGACGTTGTGACAACGCACGACGGCCCCGTTCGTGGTGTTACCAATGACGACCGTACGGTGGAGATCTTCGCCGGGATCCCCTATGCCCAGCCTCCGGTCGGTGATCTGCGCTGGCGGGCTCCGGAGCCGCTCCAGGCACGCACGGACGTCTTCACCGCGGACCGATTCTCTTCCGCCCCCGTCCAAGGCACGTCCAGTTTCTTCACCCGCGCGCTCTCGCAGGCCGTCGACATGCCGCTCGAGGACACGTTCCTCAACCCGTATCCCGTCAGCGAGGAGAGCCTCTCCCTCAACATCTGGCGCAACTCGGCATCGACCGCTGCGCCACGGCCAGTCCTCGTCTACATTCCGGGCGGTGGCTTCGCCACCGGATCCGCCGCGCTGCCTCTGTACGATGGCGAAGCCTTGGCCTCTCGGGGCGACGTGATCACCGTCACCCTCGACTACCGATTGGGAGTACTCGGATTCCTCTCGCATCCGGATCTCGCCGCCGAGTCCGACTATGGCGCTTCAGGCAACTACGGTGTTCTCGACCAAATCGCCGCCCTGCAGTGGATTCGAGACAACATCGCCGCCTTCGGAGGCGACCCGGACCGGGTGACCATCGCAGGAGAGTCCGCCGGAGGCGAGAGCGTGTGCACTCTGGGGGCGACCCCGCTTGCGGAAGGCCTGGTCGACGGCATCATCGGCGGCAGCGGCGCGTGCCTGGGCAGCACTGGCGACACAGAAGCCGGCGACCAGTTCGATACCCGTGAGGCGGCGGAGGACGCCGGGCAGCGCGTGAGCCAGGCACTCGGCAACGCGTCCCTGCAGGACATGCGCGAAATGCCGGTCGAGCAAATCCTGGAGGCATCGGACTCACTGGCCGGTCATTGGCGGCCTTCCGTCGACGGGTACGTCCTCCACAAGGCGGCCGCGGAGATCTACGCCTCGGGAGAGCAGCTGGATGTTCCGACTCTCGTGGGTAGCAACGCAGACGAAGCGTCGCTCGCCCTCGCAAGCCCGCCACAGATCAGCGTGTCCGAGTATCGGGAGTCCGTCCAGCGGACCTACGGCAACGAATCGGAGCGCTTCCTGGGCATCTACCCTGGCGATACCGAGCAGCAGGTCCTCGAGTCGTCTCTGAAAGCCCAGACCGACAGCGTCATGACTCAAGCGATGCTCCGCTGGGCACAACTACAAACCGATACCAGCACGCAAGACGCGTACCTGTACTACTTCTCCCATATACCTCCGGAAAGGGGACTCGAGAAGTTCGGCGCATACCACGGCGCCGAGGTCGCCTACGCGTACGACAACCTGGGTGCCGATAACGACAGCGTGTACCAGGAGGCCGACTACAGGCTCCGCGACCAGATGAGCGGGTACTGGCTCAATTTCGTGCACACGGGCAACCCGAACGGAACTGGCCTGCCCGCGTGGCCGACGATTGCGCAAGCCTCCGACGACGTCATGGAATTCGGGCCAGTCGGCGGCGTTGTGTCTCCGCGACCGCGGCCTGCAGCGATCGACTTCTGGCTCCAATACAACGGACCGATCCGCTAAGTCAGGCAGTGACAGAACCGGACCTCATCGCAGAGCGGATGACGCCCCGACAGCAGCCCAGCGGTTGGGCGAGATGAGGGATATCGGCTCGCGCCAGGTGAGCATGCGCCAGATCCATTCGACGGGTCCGTACCTGAAATAGTGCAACCACAGGCGACTGGCAATGTTCTGGGTGAGCAGGATGCCCAGCGCCAGCAGGAGAGCAGGCCCGATCGTGGTCATGGTGGTGAAGTCAACGACCGTGCTGATGAAGAAGACAATGACGGATGCTCCCAGGTAGTTGCTCAGCGACATCCGCCCCAGAGGTTCGAAGAGCATTCTCAATGCTCTTCGCGCGGGCGTGATCCACAACAACGACAGCCCGGTCACGTAAACGACGGCCATGACGAGCCCAGCGACTGCGCCTGGGGTCGAGAATCGAGGATCACCGGGCGCACTCCCTTGCCACAACAGGGCAGGAATCAGCAGCACCAGCGAAACGGCGAACGTGACCAACACTGCCCGCGACCTGCTGTCGAGCGCTCGCCCGAGGTCATAAGCCCCGAGAGCGGCCCCCAGCAACATCAGTCCAGGCGTGGCGGCGAGTCCGCCACCCGCTACGACGTAGGCGGCGACGACGAGCACGACGCCGAGGAGAAGCTGAACGACTCGTGGCGCGAAAAGCACGACCGGCAGAACCAACAGCCCCGAGATGGCGTACTCACGCAGCACTTCTCCGGGGTACACGAGTGAATGCAGAAGGCCGATGGCGAACAGCGCCACGAACCTCATTACCAGTGCCGGCCACGGCCTGCGCTCACGACGACGTGCCCCGTGCACGACAAAGGTCATGCTCATCCCGAAGAGGAAAGTGAAAATGGGAACGAACCTGGTTTGGACCAGCCATTCCAGTGGTTCTCTTCCCTGGACGCCAGCACTGTCGACGCCCAATCCGTACCCGAGTTGAACGAGATCGGGGATGTTGACGAGCAGGATTCCGCAGAGCGCAAACCCTCTCAGCGTGTCGATGACGGCCCAGCGCTGTGCCGAGCCGAGTGCGAGGCGAGGTGCCACTTTAGTTCTCCTTTCAAGGAGGTGAAAGTCTTTGAAGGCGGTGAAGTCCAGCAGACACCATGTTCTCGGAACAGAGTCAAACCGGGGCCGCCGGTTACCGCGATGGGAGATCCCGCTCTGGAGACCTCTTCGCTTGACCCGGTGCCGTCCACATAGTGTCTGCTCGTTCTATGTCACGGAATATTCTTTACCGACCAGTAGGTCCAGTCCGAAGTCGCCTCCGTGCGCTCGCCGCGATAGTGCCGGTGGTGCTGGTGTTGAGCGCGTGTGTTCCCTCGCCCCAGTCGCAGGAAGCAGAGGTGTCACTCGAGAGCTTCTACGATCAAGCGCTCGCTCTTGAGCCCTGCGAGACGCCCGTCCAAACTGGCGATGTCCTCATTCCGGGTGAGTGTGGGCACGTCGAAGTTCCTATCGACTACGAGAACCCCGACGTTGGTACCGCGCAAATCGCTGTCTTCCGCATCCCCGCGACAGGCACGGAGCCGATCGGATCGCTCTTCATCAATCCTGGGGGTCCCGGACTACCCGGGATCGGGTACTCGGCTGATGTGGCGCACGCGTGGGTGAACAGTCCCATCACCGAGCAGTTCGATCTCGTCGGGTTTGATCCCCGCGGAACCGGCACCAGCACACCGGCGATCGACTGCTACACCGATGGAGAGCGTGACGATGACGCGTTGGCCGCGAGTCTGTTGTCTCTTCCGGATTCGCGTCCTCTTGTCGACGCCTGCGCCGACAGCGTCGGCGGCGTCGACGTCTTGGCGCACCTGGGAACGAGGGATGCGGCGCAGGACTTGGATGTTATGCGGGCCGTGTTCGGCGACGACCGTCTCAGTTACCTCGGGGTGAGCTACGGCACCAGGTTGGGTGCCGTGTACGCAGAAATGTTCCCGGAGAATGTGCGAGCCCTGGCACTCGACGGTGCGATGGACCCGCATACGGGGACTCTTGAGCGCAACGTCGTGCAATGGGAGGGACTGCAGCAAGGCTTCGAGTCACTCGCGGCATTCTGCGCGACACAGGGCGCCTGCCCGCTCGGCACTCAACCTGAAACCGCGACCGAGACATACCAGCAGCTCGTGCGTCCCCTCCTCGAGACACCGCTCCCCGCCGGCGAAGGTCGTGAGCTGAGCTACACGGCTGCTAACGACGGCGTTGTCATGGGGCTGTATAGTGCCGAATTCTGGCCGCTCGTCATCGCGGGCCTCACGGAACTCGCTGCGGGTCGTGGTGACACCCTTCTTTGGCTCAGAGACCTGTACCACGAACGGTCCGCCGACGGCAGCTATGCCAATTCCGCGGAGGCCACGGTGGCCATCGACTGCCTGGACGAGGACCGCTTCAGCCCGGCGGGCCAGGCTGAGCTCGTCGGCGCCGCACTCACCGCTGCCCCCTTCCTCGATCCGGGGACGCCTGTGAAGGCCGCGCCTGCCCTGTGTGAGGGTTGGCCGGTTGAGCCGACGCTAGGTTTCCCTTACGCGACCGATATCGAGGATCTGCCTCCAACATTGACAGTGTCCGTGACGGGTGACCCGGTCACTCCGCATGAGGGTGGCATCAGCCTCGCCGAAACGCTGGGTGGAAGCCTGCTCACCGTTGAGGGGGCGCAGCACGGGTCAGTGATCTCGGGAAACGAGTGTATCGACTCCGTCGTCGCCGCTTACCTTGTCGATCTGACAACCCCTCCGGCTGACGCAACGTGTCGGTTATAACCAGATCGGGCCGCCCTCACCCTCCCGGCGCTGAACGTGTCCTGCGATCGGGCGTAGCGCGGTGATGAGGTCAACCCCGCCCTCGACACCTTCACCGACATGGCCGACCACATCGAATCCGACGCCGGACAGCAGGCACGCGAGCACGGACAGACCCTCGTCACCCGACACCGTGCCGCCTGAACACGGCGACTGACCGGCCCGAACGCGCAAGCGCATGGCAGTGGCCCGGGCACCCGCCCGGGCCACTGCCACCACGAGCTCGGTTGCCCCGGTGTCGCGGATCAGTCGACGAGGAACACGGTCCTGTTCGGCGAGCGCACACTGTCATCGCCGACCCATATTCCGAGGGCTGTCCATGACCTCCGGTCGAGGTCCCCGATCGTGTGGCGCCCGGCGTGCACCTCGGCTGCCAGGTACTCCATTTCGGATCCCAGCCCGGTGTGGCTACCGAGGAAGAACGTCGAGATCGTTCTGTCGAAGTTTGTCGGGCCGGCGACAAAGGCGCCGAACGGGAAATGCTCGTCGTGACCGGCGGCATGTCCCAGCGCAATGACCGTACCTCCCGGCGCCAGCAAGGAATACGCGGCGACGAGATGCGGCCCGCCCACGACGTCCACTGCCGCGAAGACCGGCAACGACACTGTGTCCATCGTCGTGTGCACCTCCGCAGCTCCGAGCTGCCTGATTCGTTCGTGGGCCACCTGGTCCCGCGCGATCGCGACGACGTGCGCCCCGGATCTGGCCGCCAGCTGAACGGCGGCCGCTCCCACGGCACTGTTGGCACCCACTACGAGCAGACGCCGCCCGAGCAGCGATCCGAGCCCTCGAAGCGCCCGGAGAGCACTGGTGACCGGGACCGGGATCGCGCTCATCAGCGCCGGGTCTGCACCGTTCGGTGTCACGGCGATCGTCGCTGTCGGAACACTTCGCATCTGAGCCCAGCCGCCGTGGCTCCCGAGGAAGATCACGGACTGGCCTTCCTTCGGCCCGCTCCCGTTCGGCGCGCTACGAAGCACGGTCCCGGCGCCGTCCCAGCCTGGGACTGATCCGGGTTCCGCCGAGGCGAGCGCTGCGAGATCTCCCGGGTTCGGCGCGAATGCCTGCACCTGAAGAAGAGCTTCATCTTCACGTTGGGGCGGATCGGGCAGTTCGCGAAATGAAACTCCTGCGTGGCTTGACTGGTCGGTTATCCATGCGCGCATTGTGTGTGCTTCTTCGTGTCGGTTGGGTTCAAGGTGCTCGGAGCTTGGTCAAGCGTCTCGCCTGCGCAGCCTGAGGATTCCGTCGACGAGCAAGATCAACAAGCCAACCCCTCCTGCGGGCCGGCCAAGCAGGATGAGCCCGCCGGCCCCGATGTTCGCATCGGTGGCGAAAGGGTCGGTGATGGCCCACGCGCCGGCGAGCATGAGAAAGCCGACGGCGAGAAGAATCGTTCCGGTCACTCTGAGCATGTTGTCTCGTTTCTACTTAGTGGCATTTCAGGACGGCCTGATCGGCTCGTCGGTTACAGGCTCGAGGTAGAACCGCGACCAGGACACGAGGCCATGCGTATCGGTGCGCCAGATTACGGGGCCGACGATTCCCGCCGAAGTGCCGTCGGCCGCGGTGCCGTCCATCTCCCATTCCGACCAGACTTCGTCGCCATTGATAGCGAGACGAAGAACTCGCGCCGTCAGATTCGGGAATCGGCTGAGTATCGCTGTCCAGCTGCGCAGCACGGTTGCGCGACCCTCGTAATTCCTAGACGGGTGATGAGGGGTTTCGGAAACATAGTCGGCGGAGAAGCACGCTGCGATGCTGGTGGCGTCATGGGAGTTGATCGCTGTCTCGAGCTTGGTGAGCGCTTCTAGGTTTGTCATATTCGCCGACTTTCATTGGGGGTGGTTCTGTTGCCATCGGGCCGCCGGCGTGCGGGAAAAGCGTCTCCGCTTCGGGGTCGGACACGATTGTTCTCCTTCGCACTTGCGGCCGTCACAGGGGCTATTCGATCGAGTCCACACCATGTGGCAAGCACCAGGTCAAATGCGGGTCCAGCGGCCAAGACAATGCCAGTGGAATCACGGTCCCAATTCTCAGGCGATGAATCCGACTTCAGACACGCTCACTGAGTGAGCGAGCGTCGGACGAATCACCGTTCGCCGAGGTCGCGTGGAGAGCTCAGCGCAGCCACCGCTCGCTGCTCGTCACGATCGTGGTCGATTCTCCCGCTTGTCCGAGCAAGCCTGCCTGACGAGTCGAGCGCTCGGCCTGCGGAGGCGCGATCAGCTCACGGTCACCACGACTTTGCCAGCGCCACCCGAGGCCAGCTCGTGAGCCTCTCGCATGGATGAGAGCGGTACAACGCGGTCCACGCGAGGCGTGTAGAGGCCGCGCCTGCCGAGATCAGCCGTCTGCTCGAGCAGTGCCGAGTCGTTCACAGCGTTCACGACAACGACCCCTTGCTGCACGGCTTCCCCCGTGCCTACGACCGACACCACGCGGGACTTGTCGCCGACGATGCTCACCAAATCCACCAAGGCGGGTGACGGCGCAGCATGTAGAGCCGCGAACACCCCCTCCGGCGCCAAGGCGGCGACTCGCTCGGCCAATCCGGGCCCGTAGGTTGTCACAGTCGCCCCGAGGGCGGTGACGTGGTGATGATTCGCGGGTCGCGCCGTACCGATCACCTTTGCTCCGGCGGCGAGCGCCAGGGCTGTCGCGGCACTTCCTACAGCACCGGATGCGCCTTCGATCAGGAGCGTCCGCCCGTTCAGATCGCCGAGAGCGTTGATCGCGCCTGCCGCGGTGGCGGACGCGAGCCCCGCGGCGGCGGCCTGCTCGATGGACCAGTGCGGAGGCACCGCGCTCCAAGCCGTCAGCACCGCGAACTCCGCCGTTGTATCGCTCACGCCACCCAGTCCGAATACCAGGTCGCCGACCTTCGAGTCCGTCACTCCTTCCCCGACCTCATCGATGACTCCGACGGCGTCGCGTCCAGGAATCGCAGGTAGCGCTAGAGGAAGCATGTCCTGCAGGGTGCCGGCACGGAAGAGGTAGTCGATGGTGTTGACACTCACGGCTTTCACAGCGATCCGAACCGAGTTTGCTGATGCGTGAGGTTCGGCGACTTGCTCGACAACGAGAACATCCGGGTCCCCAAAATTGTGATAGCGCGCAGCCTGCATGAATATCTCCTTTTCGCTGAAGCAAGGTTTTTCCTTGCCACGGAAAGCAACCCTAGGCGGGAATGCTTGCCGTGGCAAACGTTGATAGAATCAGGACATGGCCGTTGAAGAGCGATTGTCCAGTCACGAGGACCGAACCTGGTCTTTGCTCGTCGGAGTCATGATGTGGCTGCCGGCTGAGCTGGACACGTACTTGGAGCGCGTCGCGAAGTTGAGTCACGCGGAGTATCAGGTCCTGCGATGGCTGTCGCTCAGTGAAGAACGCGAAATCCACATGACTCGCTTAGCCGCGACCGCAAGCGTCACCCCGTCGCATCTCTCGCGGATCGTGGCCCGGCTTCAGGAGCGAGGATGGATAACCCGCAGCAGCGATCCCCGCGACGCTCGCAGGACCCTGGCCCGGTTGACCGACGCCGGGGCGGGTGTCGTAGCCGAGACGGAGCCCGGGTATTGCGCGGAGGTGCGCCGCACTGTGTTCGCTCACCTGACGCCGGCCCAAGCAACCGGACTGGAAGACATTGCGGAGGCCGTACTCACGCCGTTGCGGGAGGATTGCGTCAGCGTATTGCCACCGCGCGCCTCAAGGTGACTGGCGGCTCGCACCCCTAATCGCTTGCGAGTTCAGCGTCGTGCACCACACGAGCAACTTGGACTCGGTTGGCGGCATCCAGTTTGACGAAAACGTGCCCGAGATGGGTCTTGACTGTCGCGACGCCCATGAAGAGTTCCGCCGAGATCTCGGTGTTCGAGAGTCCGCGACCTACAGCAATCGCAACTTCACGCTCGCGATCGGTCAGCCCCTCGAGCAAAACAACGGCGCGCTCGTGTTGGGCGTCCGAGCCGCCCGTGACCTTGGCGATGAGCTGGGCTGTCACGCTCGGTGACAGTATCGACTCCCCCGCGGCCACACGTCTCACGGCGTCGACGATATCGCTTGGCGACGTATCTTTCAGCAGAAAGCCGACCGCACCGTGTCGCAGAGCAGTGACCACGAGCTCGTCCGTGTCGAATGTCGTCAACACGATGATTCGAACCTGGTCGCCACGCCGCGTCAAGACCTTCGTGGTCTCGAGGCCATCCAGCACTGGCATCCGGATGTCCATCAGCACCACGTGAGGAGACGCGGTCGCGATCATGTCGAGCGCTTCGCGACCGTCGGATGCCTCGCCCACGATGCTGAGCGAGGAATCACCGCCCAGGATCATCCGCAGGCCCGCACGTACGAGAGCGTCGTCGTCCACGATCGCGACACGCGTCGTCACGCCCACGGCAGCCTCGCCGTCACTACAAAACGATCCCCGCGGTCAATCCCGTAGTCGAGACTGCCGCCGGCAAGCTCGGCGCGCTCCCGCAGGCCCAAGAGCCCGACGCCGCTGCCACGCATTTCGGTCTCTCCTCGTGCGGTAACCGTTTCCCGCCGACGCGGGTTACGCACAACGACCAGCAACTCGTCGACACGCTTTTCGAGCACAAGATCAACGGGTGCACTCCCCGCGTGCTTACGAGCGTTGGTGAGGGCTTCTTGAACGATTCGGTATGCAGTTCGAGACACAGAATCGGAAAGTTCCTTGAGCCCCCCTCCCGGCGGGCCATCACCCGGATCTATGTCAACAGCCCTCAAGGTGACGTCCATCCCGGCCTCCCGCGAATCGGCAAGTAAGGCTGGCAGCTCGGCAAGGGTGGGCTGGGGCGGCTCGGCATGCTTGTCTCCATCACTCGACCGCAGGACACCGAGGATCTGTCGAAGTTCGGTCAACGCGAGCTGTGCGTTGTTCTGGATGACCGTTGCCGCCTCCGCGGTCTCGTCGCGGGAGAGATCAGTACGGTAGCTCAGCGCTCCGGCGTGCAGGCTCACGAGCGAGATGCGATGCGCGAGCACATCGTGCATCTCGCGTGCGATCCGGGTGCGCTCAGACTCCCGCGCCGAGTTCTCACGGAGGTTTTGCTCACGCTCGGCATTTTCCGCCCGTTCGCGGAGGGAGATGAGCAGTTCGCGCCGCGCGCCGATGTAATAGCCGGTTGACACGCACACCACGTAGACGGCGACGGCCAAGCCGCCTCCAGCCCAGGTGAAAGCGATATCCGAGGTGGTGCCGGGCACGCGTGGTCGTAACACCGTCGCGTAGAGCATGGTGCACCCGACCCAGACGAAGCCGATGGCGACGGCTGGCTTCCAGCGCCGACGAGTGCTCATCGACACGACGGCGAGCGCTGCCGCGCCTACCGCGAAGCTGGAGAGCACAGTGAGGCCCGCGACCAACGCCGACGTGATCACCGGGTGGCGGCGTCTCAACGGCAGTACCGCGACCGCAACGAGACCGACTAGGAGATCGAGGATGACGAAGCCGCGAACGACGGCCTCCTCGCCGGAGGTGAAATCGGTGCCAATCGGCCTGCTATAGGTAAAGATGACGGTGAACCACAAGGTCAGACCGATTCCCCCGGCCAAGAGGTACCGCCAGATTCGCGACCACGGTCCGAGGTTCGGAGCATCGGGGACCGCGGTCGGCCCCCCGCGCGCGCTGGAGGCCGCGGAAAACGCAGCCGCCGTCGAGGCGGGGCCGGAACGCTGCCTGTTGGTCACGTTCTCCAGCGTAGGTGGTTGCATCCCGCAGCCACTCCTCTTTAACGCTCTACCGCCTCAACCCAAAGGTGGAGGGAGACGAGACCATGCGCTGATTTGCGTGGAAGCGTGCTGAGCGATTCTTGGACACATGATTACCGCAACCAATCTCACCAAGCGCTACCGAAACTCGATGGCGGTCGACAACGTCTCGTTCTCCGCCGAGCCTGGCCGCATAACGGGATTCCTCGGCCCCAATGGTGCCGGGAAGTCGACGACGATGCGCATGCTGGTGGGGCTCGCCAAACCCACTTCCGGCAGTAGCAGCGTGCTCGGTGTTCCGTTCCGTTCCCTGGAGAACCCGGGCCGCCACGTCGGTGTGCTGCTCGATGCGGGCGCCCAGCACCCGGGCCGCACGGGCCGAGAATCACTCGCACTCTCGGCACAGCTCATGGGCATGCCGGCGGGCAGGGCCGACCAGGTCCTTGAGATCGTCGGGCTGACCGCGAAGGAGGGCGGCGGGCGCATTCGCGGCTACTCCCTCGGCATGCGCCAGCGGCTTGGCCTGGCTAGCGCCCTGCTCGGCGACCCCGCCGTGCTCATTCTCGACGAACCGTCGAACGGACTCGATCCCGCGGGAATTCGGTGGATGCGGGGCGTTCTGACGTCGTTCGCCGCCTCGGGCGGCACCGTTCTGCTCTCATCGCACCTGTTGCTCGAGGTCGAGGCCGTCGCCGACGACCTCGTCATCATCGGGCGGGGCAAGGTTCTGGCCAAAGGAAGCGCTGCCGAGCTGCTCGCCACGAAAGGCACGTCGGTGCGCAGCCTGGACGATGACTCACTCAGTCGAGCCTTGACCATCGCCGGTTTCGATGTCAGCCCTGTTTCGGACGGGCTGTCGACCTCTGCCTCGGTGCACGATGTCGGCCGGCTCGCCCTCGAGGCTGCAATCGTCGTCATCGACCTCCACCCGGCCTCGAACGCCGGACTCGAAGAACTGTTCTTCTCCATGACCGCCCAGCACGGGCGAGAGGATGTACCCGCATGACCAATCCAGGCATCACAAGCGATTCACAGTCGGTCTCAGTAGACAACCCGTTCCCGCCGGCCGCGCGCACCAGCCCGATGGGAAGTGTGCCGTTTATCCGCCTCGCGACCGTCGAACTGCGGAAGCAGGTAGACACACGCTCCGGGGTGTGGCTGCTCGTCACAATCGCGATAGTCAGTGCTGGTCTGATTACGTTGCCGCTCGTCACGGGCACAGCCGACGGCCTCACCTTCACCAACTTCGTGTCGGCAGCTTCCACGGGCCAGCTCTTCCTGCTGCCACTTATCGGAGTGATGGCGGCGACCAGCGAATGGTCAGCCCGCACGGCGCTCACGACCTTCACTCTCGAACCGCGGCGCACCCGCGTCAACCTCGCCAAGCTCGCCTCGGCAAGCTATCTCGGGATGGTGCTGATGGTGGTGACTCTTGCAGTCGCCGCCGTGTTCAACCTCATCGGCATCGTGTGGCTCGACACCGGTGGCTCGTGGGAGATCAATAGGCCGATCATTCTCGGTACCGCATTAGCGCTCGTCTTGCTTGTGGCACAGGGCATCGCCTTCGGGCTTGCCTTCTTGAGCACCCCGGTGGCGATCGTGGCTTACCTCGGTCTGCCGACGGTATGGTCGATCCTCAGCTTTGCGGTCGAGCCGCTGAGCGGACCCGCTGAATGGCTGGACATGACCAACACTCTCCGCACTCTCATGAGCGGGCTGATGACGGCCGATGGCTGGGCGAAACTGCTTGTCTCAGTCCTGGTGTGGGTGGGAATCCCTCTCTCGATCGGTCTGTGGAGGACGGCGCGCCGCGAACCGTAAGCACCCTCGATGGGGCGGTGGCGGCGATCGCCGACACTGCCTCCGACCGGCACGAACGTAACGGATATCGACAGCCTTTTTGAGCATACGAAGGAGAATTTCGTGACGTGGAGCACGAGTGAACTCGCGGATCTCGCGGGAACGACGGTCAATGCGATTCGGCACTATCACTCGCTCGGGCTGCTCGAAGCCCCCGAGCGCAAATACAACGGATATAAGCAGTACCGAGTGCATCATCTCGTGCGGTTGATTCAGGTGCGGCGGATTGCCGAGCTAGGAGTTCCGCTGGCGCAAGTGCGCGCAGACGAGGATGGCGTCGTGGTGCTGGGCGGGCTGCGGCAGCTCGATCGATGCGTGCAGGAGGAGATCGAGCGTCTGCATCGTGCACGATCGGACATGGCGGCGATTCTGCGCGATCACGCACCCGCCCACACACCAAGGGGCTTCGAAGCCCTAGCGTCGCGACTGTCGGTGGCAGACCAGGCGCTCATCCACATCTTCACGAGGCTTTCCGCAGGCGAATCCATGTCCCGGCTGAGGCAGATGGTACTCACGGAGCCTGACGCGGTCAGGCTGGAATTCGACGGTCTGCACGGCGATGCAGACGAAGCCACACGAGAGCGCGTGGCGCACAGAATCGTCACCTCGAGGGGGAATTGGCGATCCCCCGACCGCCCGTGGTCAGTTGATACCGGCCGATGGTGGAGCGACCGCGATGCCCGGCAAACGATCTCCGAGGCACTGCTCGAACTGTACAACTCCGCCCAGCAGGATGTTCTCAGCCGAGCTCGCCAGTACGTCGAAAAGCAAAACGTCAGCCTGTCCGCGTGACCGCCGGTCGATTCGGCAGGCGTGGACGTTAGGAGGCGCGCGGGCGCGCCACTCCCGGGCTGGTGAAGCCGGAAGCGGCGCCCGCTGCCATCAGTGCCTGCCGTGGGCGCAGTTCTTGCCGTGGGCGGCTCAGAGGTGGTTCGTCCCCTGCAGCCCTACGGCGCGTTGTCGACGCGGCACTCCTGCACTGGCCACCGTCCTGAACTCGGTGCCTGATCCCGCGCGGACGAGCGCCCTCCACGCGGGACCGGCGGACGTCAGTCGAGGATGGCGTAGGCCTCAAGCTCCACGACGACGTCGGGCTCGAAGAGGAAGTCGACACCGATGGCCGACAGAGGCGGAAGCGGACTCGGCAAACCCAGCTCCTCTCTGACCGACTCGATCCCGGCCATCCATTCGCCGAACATATCCGGCGTCGAGTTGGTCAGGAAGAAGCGCAGGCGCACCACGTCGGCAAACGTCGCTCCGGCTCCGGCGAGGCCACGTGCGGTGTTGCGGAGGACCTGGGCGACCTGGCCGGCAAGATCGCCCGTGGCGATGAGGTTGGCATCGCCGTCGCGGGAGATCTGGCCGGCGACGTGAACGTGGCGGGTGCCTGTCCCGACAGCGACGTGGTGGTAGGGCACGGGCTGGAACATGTTGTCAGGGGAAAGAGTGCGGACAGTCATGATTCTTCCTTTGTTAGAGTCTTCATTGGTGTCTCATTTCTACTAGGTGCACCGAGGGAACTTCAACGAGACTAGGTGCTATGAACGACACCGCGCACACTGGCGCCGACCTGCTGCAGGTCTCCGCACCGCACCGCGAACTCCTGGACCAGGTGCTCGACAAATGGTCCCTCCAAGTGCTCGACCAGCTCTGCGGCCGACCGCTGCGCTTCAACGAGCTCCGGCGGGCGATCCCCGCTATCGGGCAGAAGTCCCTCACGACCACACTGCGTCGCCTCGAGCGCAATGGCATGATCGAACGGCTCGTGCTCCCGGTTCGCCCAGTAGCCGTGGAATACCGAATCGCCCCGGTCGGCGACACCCTCAACCAGCTCGTCGACGCGCTTCTTCAGTGGACCACGCAGAACATGACCGAGGTCGAGCTCTCGCGCAAACGGTTCGACGCTCAGAACTAACCGGGCATTGGCCGCGTCGAGCGACCCAAGTGTTGCGAGAACGGGCGTTGTAAAGCTACGCTTGACATATGCAAAACAATTTGACAACTGCGATGCAAGACCTCAAACGGCACGCAGACGCATTCCTCGCGGCCCGCGTTCTGACGGACAGCGACGATTTTGCCGGCGCGATCGGGTACTCGCTCAGGCTCCAGTCGGCTGCCGAGGAGGTCGTTCGCTCCGTCGTCCAGCAGTCGCGTGAGCGCGGCGCTACCTGGCAGACCATCGGCGACGCTCTCGGCGTGAGCCGGCAAGCAGCATTCCAGCGCTACGGCAAACCCATTGACCCACGAACAGGAGCACTCATGAACACCACGCCCCTCAACGACGCCGCAGAATTGGCCCGTTCGGTCGTCCACGACCTTGCGGCCGGTCGATGGGAGCTCGTCACCGAACGGTTCGACCCGGCCATGCGTGACGGTCTATCGGAGGATGCCCTGGCGGCGGCGTGGTCGCAGATCGTGGGCTTGTCCGGGGGGTTCGAAGTCCAGGGAGAACCGGTTGTGTCGCGAGCCAGCGATGTGACGGTGACCAACACGCCGCTCTCCCTGGAGGCAGGCGATTACACGGCGCGAATCTCGTTCCGTGACGACCGGACGATCGCCGGTCTGCACATCCTCCCGGACCAGACGTCGTGAGCGGCCATGCCTCCGCAGAAGCTTCCCCGGTTGACACCCCAGCAGGTTCTCGATTGAGCGGCCGCGACATCCGCTCAATTGTCATCTTCGTCTCGATCGCCTGCGTGCTGGCGTGGAATATCGCGCTCCCGCTCTGGTTCGGCGACGGAATCGATAGCCCGACGGGCATGATCGCGATCATCGCAGTCGCGACCATGGCATCTCCCGCGGTGGCGGCGCTGATCATGGTGTTCTTCGTCGACCGGGATCGGCAGAAAGCCAGATTGCTCGGGCTCTGGCCGTTGAAGCCCGCACGCCGACTGGTCAAATACTCCCTCGTGGGAATCTTCGTGCCGATCGCGCTTGTTCTCGTCTCGCTTCCCGTCGGTGCACTGCTGGGGGTATATCCGGCCGACTTCGTGAATTTCTCGGGATTCGAGCAGGACCTCGCCGAACGGGCACAAGCTGCGGGGACGGGCGAGTTGACGATTGATCTCGGCGTGCTCGTCGCCATCCAGCTGCTCATGCTCCCCGTGGCGGCGTTCCTCAACCTGGTTCCGGCACTCGGAGAGGAACTGGGCTGGCGAGGCTGGCTTCTCCCGAAGCTCATGCCGCTCGGAACGGTACCGGCGATCGTGATCTCGGGCGTCATCTGGGGACTCTGGCACGCACCGATGGTCCTCCTCGGCTACAACTATCCCGACGCGCCAGGCTGGCTCGGCCTCACCATGATGGTCGGAATGTGCATCCTCGTCGGCGCGGTCTTCGGCTGGCTGCGCCTTCGCTCTGACTCGGTGTGGCCCGCAGCCCTCGCACACGCTGCGTTCAACGGGGCTGCCGGCACCATCCTGATCTTCTCCATGGCGGGCGAGCACATCGACACCACGCAGGCAACCCCCTTGGGATGGAGCGGGTGGATCGTCCCGCTCGCACTCGTGATCGTCCTCGTCGCCACCGGTCAGTTCCGCCGCCCCGCGACCGTGCAGACCGAGACCGCGCAGACCGCGGCCGAAGCGAAGCCGCCGGCGCTCGACCCGGCGGTGTCCACCCACGCCGCCCGCCGGTCGAGCTGAGGCGCCTCCCGTCTAGGAGACGTTGTGCGCCTTTGGTACTTCGTGCGCGCCGAGCCCGGCCTCGGGGACGCGCCACAGCGCTGCAATGACCCGGTCGGGTTCTTCCGGGTCGTAGATTTCGAGACGATGTTCGGGGTAGCTGGCTTGCGCCCAGAGGTCGTAGGTTGCGGCGAAGTCCCCCGCCACCGGGTGGTGGAATTGTTTGCTGCCGGAGATGCATTCGCCGACGCGACCCTCCGACCACAGAGTCGCGAACGCGGGATCCTTCATGACGAGTTCTCCGACGAGCGCGATGAGCGCCGTGTCGTCGGGATGCTTGCCGCTGACCATTCGGTGGTACGCGACGACTTGCCCGGCCTCTTTCATCCAGTTCGGATAGAGAGCTCGAGTTTGGGCGTCGAGGAAGAGCATGCGTGCCAGCGACGGGCGTTCACTCGCTATTCCCGGGGCGGAGAACGGGAGGTACGGGGCGATGAGCGCGTGCCCGAGCCGGTTCCAGGCGAGTACGTCGTCGCGGCGACCAAGGAGCACGGCTGGACGGTCCGTGACGAAGCCGAGCATCTTGAGCGCGGTGGGGCTTGCGACCTCGATGGGAGGGGCAGCAGGGCCGCGTAACGGCATTCGCACCTTTGAAACGTCCAGCAGGTGTTCGGTCTCGGTGACGGTCAGTTGCAATGCGATCGCGATCGCGAGCAGAACCTCATCGGAGGCGTGACGGCTGTGCCCCTGTTCCAGGCGTGTGTAGTAGCCGATGCTGACGCCGGCGAGCTGCGCGACCTCCTCGCGCCGAAGCCCTCGCACTCGCCGCCGGGCGCCATAGCCGGCCAGCTGCGTGCGGTCGGGCAGTAGGTCAGCGCGCTTGGCGCGCAGATACTCGGCGAGGGGACCTTGACTACTCATGGGTTAACGCTACGTCCATCGTTCCGGGCTATCCATTCCCTGTGATGAGTATGATTCAGCGGTATCTGGTCGCCGGCTGCCAGCCGCTCGACGATGGAGGCATGAGATCCTCTCCGCTTCCCCTTTACGCCCTCGCGCTGACGTCATTCGCTCTCGGAACTGCCGAGTTCGCACCGAACGGCCAACTGCTGTCAGTCGCTGACGGATTCGCTGTACCCGTTGCCGACGCGGGGTTGATCACCACTGGATTCGCGTTGGGCGGGGTTATCGGCGGGCCGCTGATCGCCGCCGCGACGCTTCGGGTTCCACACAAGCTACTCACCATCATTCTCGTGGCGGTGTTCCTCGTCGCGAATATCGGTACCGCGCTCTCGCCAACGCTCCTCCTCGCCATCCTGACCCGCGCGCTCGCTGGTGCCATGCTCGGCGCATTCATGGGAGTGGCGATCACTATCGCCAGCGACCTTGTCACAACCGCTAGACGCGGCCGCGCCATCGCGCTGGTCTTTTCGGGCCTCACAATCTCCAACGTCCTCGGTGTCGTCATCGGCAACCTCGCCGGCAACGCCTGGGGCTGGAGAAGCGTCTTCTGGTTCGTGACGGTGCTCGCCGTGATATCCCTTGTTGGTCTCATCGCGGTGCTGCCTCGCAGAGCCGAGGCAGTGGTTGCCACCTCCGGCAGCGTCGGCGCCGCCCTTCGCACCGGACGGCTTTGGCTGACGTACGCCGCGATGGCACTCGCATACGGCGGCCTGTTCATCATGTTCACCTATATCGAGCCGATCCTCCAGGAGCGATCCGGCGCCTCATCCGGCGCAGTCGTCTGGCTGCTCCTCGTGTTCGGGGTTGGCCTGGTCGTGGGAACCCACTACGCCGGCGTCTTCGCAGACAAGTCCATCCGCGGCACGACCGTCACCGCGATGGGCGTGTTGGCCGCCGCTCTCATCACCTTCTCCTTTCTCGACACGAATATCTTCGCGGTCATCGTGTTGCTCGGCGTGCTCGGTGCCGCCGGATTCGGGATGGTCCCGCCACTGCAGTCGTTTGCGGTCGAGGTGGCAAACGTCACCTCGCCGTTCATTTCTGCCATCGCCTCAGCATCTTTCATGGCTGGTGTCAGTCTTGGCTCCGCCGTGGGCGGGGAGGTGCTCCGCCGCGGGTACGACTACAACGTCTTGCCACTCGTCGGCGCGGGGCTCACGTTGCTTGGACTGGTTGTGTTCCTCGTGGTGGCCGCGCTTCACAAACGCGCATCGTTCCAGATCCGGGCACTGCCGGAACAGGTTTCGGTCAGCTGACGCGCTACATTCACCTCGATGTCACCAGCGAGGACGAGTGGCCGGTCACGAAATGCATGGGTGCTAGCGGTCATAGCCAGCCGCGATCGCGGGCTGCCCTCGCTGCGTTGTGTCTGGTTGTGGTCGCGGTCTTCTGTGTCGCGTACGAGAGGTAATTTCGAACGGTGCCAGGTGCGAGGTGCAATCGCCTGGCGATGTCCTTGACCGAGTACCCCTCGCGCGTCTCCCGGAGAACTTCGGCCTCGCGTTCAGTCAGAGGCGAGTCGTCGACGACCGAGACCTCGAGGACATCGTGCGCGATCCAGCGCTGACCATCGTTCACCTTGCGGATGACCTCGGCGATCTCCTCCGGGTCAGCGCCCTTGCTCATGAAGCCCAGCACCCCCAGCTTGAGCGCGCGCCGGAGGACACCCTGTCGCGCGTGCCGGGTGAGCATCAGCACACGTTGCTCGGGACTTTTCACCATGATCGACGCGACCGCATCCAGGCCGTCCATCTCAGGCATCTCGAGGTCGATGACAAGCACATCCGGATGGTGCTGAAGCGTCGCGGTCACGGCCTCTTTGCCGTTCTCTGCCTGCGCAACAACGTCGATAGTCCCGTCGAGAGTGAGGAGAGCGGAGAGTAGCGCTCGTAACAGGTGCTCGTCATCGGCCAGAATGATCCTGATCGGATCAACGTCGGTCATCTCCTGCCCCCGGTCCCACTGATAGCGATCTCGGGATCGATCCGGGCGGATACGACGAACCTACCCGGTGATCGTTCGACCCGCAGCGCGCCGCCGGCGCTCTCCACGCGCTCCCGCAGGTGTGCGAGCCCTCTCAGCCGGGAGTCGCCCGTATCGGCTGCGCCGTCGTTGGCCACCTCCACGGACCGCGGCGATGCGGTGATCGTGACAATGGTCGGACGTGCGTGGCGAA
Source organism: Cryobacterium sp. SO1 (assembly GCF_004210215.2). NCBI lineage: Bacteria > Bacillati > Actinomycetota > Actinomycetes > Micrococcales > Microbacteriaceae > Cryobacterium > Cryobacterium sp. SO1. The sequence goes on along the minus strand of NZ_CP067394.1, from coordinate 1,430,006 downwards.
GCAGGTTGGTCGTGGCTTCCCTCAGCACCTGTGCCAACAGTGGGTCCGCGGCACCCTCTCCTGTGTCTTCGAATCTCACCTCGACGGCCACTCCCGCAGCCTCAACGAGTCGCTTGGCGTTTTCGAGTTCGGCCACCAAATTCAACTCATAGCGCGCATATGTCAGCGCTCTCGTCTGGGCGATCGTCTCGTCGACGAGACTGCGGATCTCGCTGAATTCCAACTCGGCTCGGTCGGGATCAGTGCGAACCGCACGTCGGCCGAGTGCGGCTCTGAGTTTGATGACGTGCAGTGAATGGCCCTGAATATCGTGGAGGTCACCGGCGAAGCGCATCCGCTCGCGCGCGACCGCAAGCTCTGCCTCTGTTTCTTGCGCGCGTTCGAGCCGCCGCACGACCTGCCAGGCCTGCTCGCTGAGCACAATCACCGCGACGACGAAGAGTGTGCCGACAGCCGGAAGCGCCAGGTACTGGGCGGCTAGCGCCCAACTTGCGGGGTGGAAGGCGAAGGAGCTCGCCCCGATCGTCGCGACCGCGAGCGCGAACACCGCGATCCAGAGCTGGCGTTTTTGTGTTCGCGCGAGCAGGAGCGCGCCGATAAGCGCCATCGGCACAAAACCCATCGGGCTCGAGGCCGTCAGAGCCCCGATGATCCACGACGCAGCGGTGAACATGAACGCAAGGATCGCCAGGCGCGGGTACCCATCTAAGCTCCACTTGCGCAGCAGAGCGAGGGTGACCAGGAACCCTAGAACAACGACGAACCCCTCCGACCAGGAAGTCGCAGTGAGCACGATGCCGATAACGCTCGGGGGCGCGATAGCGACGACAGCCGATACCATCGCTACCCGACGCATTCGCGTGATGCTGGGAGCCTCGCCCTCTGCGTGGTCGTCGATGGTCAGCTCCGATTCCCGGCGTCCTGCCGCTTGATCTCGCGGCCGACGGGGCGTTTCGCGATCAGCGCCGCGATGCCGAGCCCAAGCCCTACGTACTGTAACGCCCCGTTCTGCAGGAATATGTCCACGACGTTCGCCGGAAGTGTCGTGAAGAGGCCAAAGTCGAAGTAATAGAAGCCGACGTAGGCAAGGAAGACGGTTGCGCCTAGGACAATGAGTGCGTTCAGCGCCAGATCGAGGATTTTCATAAACTTAACGCTCGCGGAAGCGGAGTGCCGACGGTAGTGACACCGTGTCACATCATCTGATGATGAAACGCCACTGCACGTGATATTGGCTGTTTCCGCGCAGCGGCGGAGCGCACAATCGCCGCCGGGGCTACGTTCAGGGCCTGAAGCAGATCGGACTTCTGGCGCTCCCCGCGTTGGTGCTGCTCATCGTCGGCGCTGTGTGGGAGGCGTACTCGCTTCGGTACTTCGTGCACCTGCTCATTCAGATGCTCCTGTAGTTGTCCTCTGTCATCTCGCCCGCATTGGGGCTAGGTCGAGTCTTAGGACTCTGAGGGCGCCATGGGCAGCTCGGCTCCGTAGTTCCACGACAAGATGGCCGGCTGCTCACGGTAGAAGCTGAGCACCGAGACCGATCCGGCATCCAGGGTGATTTGAGCGCCGAATCGAGGGGCCATTCTCAGGTACACCGCCGTCAGGATGCGCAGGAAATGGCCGTGCGCGACCAGGGCGACGTCTCCCTCCTCCATCGCAGGCAGCACTCGCGTGAGCACCCGCGATGCGCGGCCGGCGACCTCCTCGACCGTCTCACCAGGCGTCTCCCCACGAATTACGCCGTGGGTGAATGCGCTCCAGTTGTAGCCGAGCTCGCGGCGGATGTCGCGCGTCGTGCGCCCCTCATATCCGCCGTAGTCCCATTCGACAAGAAGCGGGTCAACCTCGGCATCCAGGCCGGCGAGCTCAGCAGTCCGCCGCGCACGCTGCAGCGGTGAGGTCAGCACGAGCGAGAAATCGTAGCAGTCCACCAAACTGCCCGCGCCGCGGGCAAGATCCTCTCCCCGGGCAGTGAGCGGAACATCCGTGAGCCCCGTGTGTTTGCCGCTCTTCGACCACTCCGTCTCCCCGTGGCGCACCAGAATCAGCTTCCCTGACGGGTTATCCGGAGCGGGGCGGTCGGGCAGCGGATCGGTTGTAGACATACGGCAACAGTAGTATCGGGCCCTGGTTTGACGTCAGTTCTTGACCACCGAAAAGGTTCACAATCGTGCCAGCGTCCGAAGTGGCCTGGGGCGGTGGGGCCGTATCCCACCGAGCCGCCCCGTAGCGGTTCCGCGAGAGACCCGCATGCGTTCCCCGCACCGGGGCCGTCGCACTGCGGGACATTCGTGCCCGTCCGACGCTACTTGCCATCGGTCACTCTGGTCCATTGGGCTGCACGTTGGTTGCGGGAGGCGAGCTGTGCGGTCTCGAGGATTCTCGCGGCTCGGGTTTGGGGTCGTTTGGCTTGGACGATCCATTCGAGGATGCCGCGACGGGCAGACGGCGGGAACTGGTCCCAATTCGCCCGGGCTGGAGGGTTTTCCTCGAAAGCTTCGGCAAGGTCCGGTGGAACGATGAGGTCCTCGACCTCATCCAGCAAAGCCCAGGAACCGTTGCTGATCGCGTGCGCGATCGCCGCTTCGCCGGCGGGCAGTATGAGTCCTGCTGCGCGCAGGGCTTCGACCCTGATCTTGTTCGGCCGAGACCACGCACTTGTCGGCTTCCGGGGAGAGAAGTAGAGCATCGTTCGCTCATCGTCGAGTTTCTGGGGTTTGCTGTCTACCCAGCCCACGCAGAGAGCCTCTGATACGGCGTCGTCGTAGCTGACAGAGGGTTTGCCCGTGGCCTTCTTCCAGGACACCAACCACACGGACCGTTCGAGTTCGTGGTTTGCGAGCAACCAACGGCGCCACTGAGCACGAGTTTCCGCATGAACCCGCGGTGCCGTAGTCGGGCTGGCCATGGTTGACCTAACCGTCGGCGAGCTTGGCGGCAAGCGACTGCGGAAGGCTGATTGTCGCGGCGTAGGTGGTCATGTGCAGTGAACCCTTCTTCCTGCTTCCTGTTCGGCGGCCATACTCCATTGTGCGCGAGGTCGGCGCCGGCGAAAAGAGCCAGTTAGCGAGGCTCCGCAGACGCCGCTGGTGCCCAGGCAATACTGACCGCGAGTCCTCAGAGCCGGATACCTAGAGACCAGGTGCCAGATGTCATCGTCAGGTTCGAACCCAACAGCCCTCGAAGACATCTACCGGTTCCTTCATATGAACCCTCAGTTGTCTTTCGGAGCACAACACGGCGGCTCTGGTGGAAGCGGAACTACGAGCACTCGGTTTCGACGTCCTCACCGGCATCGGTACGACCGGCGTCGTCGGTGTCCTCCGCAACGGTGACGGCCCGACGGTGTTACTCCGAGCCGACATGGACGCCCTCCCAGTCGCGGAACAGACCGGGCTCGAATACGCCAGCAACACACTCGGGAATGATCAGGATGGCAACGAGGTCCCGGTCATGCACGCCTGTGGGCATGACATGCACGTCACCTGCCTCATCGGGGCCGCAAGGCACCTCTCACAGGACCGTGGATCATGGAGCGGAACCCTCGAGATCCTCTTCCAACCCGCCGAGGAACTCTGAGCCGGTGCGAGAGCCATGGCAGAGGACTCGCTCTTCGATCGCATTCCGCGCCCCGCAGTCGTGCTGGGACAACATGTGTCCCCTCTGCCGGCAGGGGTCCTTGCCGTCCAGCCGGGTCTCGCCTTCGCTGCCGCCGACGGGATCCGGATCACTCTTCACGGTCGCGGTGGCCACGGGTCACGCCCCGAGACCACGGTCGACCCGATCGTGATGGCGGCCGCCACCGTCCTGCGCCTCCAGACGATCGTCTCCCGTGAGATCGCGGCCACCGAATCACTGGTCTTGACCATCGGCTCGCTTCACGCCGGGACGAAGAACAACATTATTCCCGACACCGCCGAACTGCTCATCAGCATGAGATCGTTCGACACCGATGTCCGTGACAGGGCAATCACCGCTATCCGTCGGATAGCCGTAGGAAAGTCCAATGCGGCGGGCGCTTCGCATGAGGCCACCGTCGATGTCTACGAAAGCTTCCCAGCTGGCGAAAGCCACAGCATCCTCGTGGGCAACCTGCACAAACGGATGATCGAGGACACGATCTATCAGCGAACCGGGCCCGCGGGCGATTCTGCCTGTTCTGAGCTCGCTAGGTGCAATGCTTCAACGACCGCAGAATCGCCGTGCGAACAAGGGCTTTCAGCTCCGCTGTTCCGTGATCATCACGGACAGATTGCTGGGGTCAGACCAGCTCCAGCGCCTCGCGGAGTTGCCGTTCGACACTCTCACCGCCGGCAACGAGCAGACCGCTTGCTTCGTTCGAGGATAGATAAGGCGTGCCGTCGAGTCGCGTAGCGGTCCCGCCCGTCTCGGTGACCAGGAGAGTGCCCGCCGCGTGATCCCATGGACGAGTTCGGCCAAACAGTGCGAAATCCCGAACACCGTGGGCGATCAGTGGGTACTCGATGGCCGCGCAGCGAGTGATCGGTGTGACGTTGCCCAGTCGTGACGCGTGGGCGTGAACTTGCGCCGTTGTGCGCCGGTCAAGAAAACGAGTATGAATGGAGCCGGCCAAGTTCTCGACGGGCAGAACTTCGCGGGCCGGTGGAAGGAGGTCGCTACCGTTGAGCGTTGCGCCCATTCCTCGCTTGGCGAGAAACATCCTGTCGTGCTGGGGTTGGAAGATCGCCCCCAGCAGGGTGACCCGGTCGCGCACGAGAGCGATCATCATTCCGTAGTCGGCGGAGCCGGCGATAATGTTGTCGGTACCGTCAAGCGCGTCGACCAGCCACACGTCTTCGCTTGAATCCAACGCAGAAAGCATCCCTGGGTCCGTTCCAGCGGCTTCTTCACCGATGATGATCGAACGCGGGCGTATGCGGGCCAGTCCGAGCGCCAGTGCGTTCTCGGCCTCGTGATCGGCGACGGTCGCCATCTCGCCATCTGCCTTGGCCGAGACGTCATCAGGCCGAAGCGATTGAAAACGCGGCAGCACATGGCGCGCGGCAACTTCTCGGAGGAGTTCCTCAACCAAATCGAGGTTGTCAGCATTGCGAGTAAACATGTGCCCGAAGGTTACCTCTTACCGAAGACCAAGAATCTCGGACGAGTGACGCCACCACGAGCCGTGGCGCCCAACATGCTCAGCCATGTCGGTGTCCGGGCCGGCGATCCGTGTCGCTAGTGCTCCGCGAACACGCCCGCGGTGCCGAAGACGCGTTCACCGAAGCGCTCGCCGATCCTGCGGTGCCCGGCCGGATTCGGGTGAAGCCCGTCCGGCAGAGGCATTTCGACACTGTCTTGTTCCCCGAACAGCTCACGGCCATCCAAGTAATGCAGATTCGGATCGTCGACGGCGCGCTCAGCCACGACCTGCGCCAGGAGGATGCGGATCATGTTCAGCGTCAACCGCGTAGGGTCAGCCGGATCCCCTGTGGCATGAAAACTCAGCTGTCCACCGCTGAAGTCCGGAGCGATGGGTCCGGGTGTGTCCTCCTGAATTGGGCAGGAGATCGGAGAGACCACTAAGAATGGGGTGTCCGGATGCCCGTCGCGGATCGTGTCGAGGAATCCGTGCACGGCCGGCACGAAGGCACGTACTCGCATGATGTCTGTGTTCGTCAGGTTGATTCCTAACTTGACGCTGATCACATCGGCGGCTGTGTCTCGCATGGTGCGAGCGACAAACGGGTCGAGTAACGCGTTGCCGCTGAATCCCAGGTTGACCAGGTCTGTATCGGCCATTGTCGAGGCGATCGCCGGCCAGGTCGCGCTGGGGCTCTCGGCGGTGGAACCGTGGCTGATCGAGCTCCCGTGGTGCAGCCAGACACGCCGGGGGCGGCCCAACCCGCTGCGAATAGGGGCGTCGCTGCGCAGTTCGAGTAGTTCCGTCGTTTCCGTCTGCGGCAACCAGATCTGCACTTCCTTGTCGGATGCCGGCAATCCCAGGAACGACGACGTCGACGATGGTCCGGTCTGGGTTTCAGTTTCCTGCGTCATCATGTCAACGACGTGAAGAATGCCCGCGCGCACGGCGGCCTGCGCGACGAGCAGTCCGTCCACGTACAGGTCGAGCTTGCCATCCGCCGGGACTGGGCCGCCTCTGAACGCTGTTTGGGTCGACATCAGGTCCAGTTCGATTGCCGTGGCGCGCGTTCGAAAGATCAGGCGAACACCCGACGGCTGGCTTTCCACGCGCGCAAGGTACTCATCAGCGAACTGACGGCGCGCCCAGGAGGGAAGCCGATGGGGCAGCACACCGCCAGGGGTGCGCTCGAGTTCCACAGCACCGTGCACAAGGTCCTCATCTATCTCGGTTGTAATCCACTCGGTCATGACTGCCTTTCCTGACGGTTTTTGCAATCGGTGTGAAAACCAGTTGCCTAGGACTCCTAGGTAACTCTAGTATGGCCCTAGGAAAAGAGAAAGGTTTCATCATGGCTCGTGCAGGACTCACGCCGACCCGCATCATCGACGCCGCTGCCGACCTGGCTGACAAGGACGGCTTCGAGAGCGTGTCGATGTCCGCTGTCGCGCGGCTCTTCGAGGTCAAAGACGCCAGCCTGTACGCGCACGTCCGCAGTCTGCACGAACTGCGGTCCGGTGTGGCGGTGCTTTCCTTGGCCGAACTTGCCGATCAGGTCGGCGCGGCCCTTGCCGGGCGAGCCGGACGCGACGCACTCATCGCCTTCGCCAACGCGTACCGCGCGTACGCGACGACTCATCCCGGGCGGTACGCCGCGACACAAATGACCTTGGAGCCCGATGTTGCCGAACAAAGCGCCGCCGCGCGCCATGCGGCCATGACCAGGGCGATCCTGCGCGGCTACGCACTGAACGAACCCGACGAGACGGATGCGGTGCGGCTCCTTCACGCAACCTTTCACGGCTTCGTACTCCTTGAACGCGGCGGCGGCTTCAGCCGTGGCACACGATCCTCCAGCGCATCGTGGGACCGCGTCCTCGATGCGTTGCACACCACGCTGAGTTCCTGGCCGTCCAGCTGACCCCCACCTAGTCACCACTTTCCATCGCCCGCCACGATCGTCACGACCGTCACGACCGTTTGGCACGGCGACCTCTTCGGCGCGCTCGCGCGCACTCATTTACGCACTCTTTCAGAAGGACTCAGACTATGACAGACCGAACGTTACTGACGCGCACCGCCAATCCCAATCTCGTGGTGGCCGCCCTTGCGCTGGCGGGAGTGAGCGCTGCGTTCATGCAGACGATCCTGATCCCCCTCCAGCCCCGGCTGCCTCAGCTCCTCAACGCCTCGAGCGAAGGCACCGCGTGGGTCATCACCGCCACCCTCGTCGCTGCCGCGATCAGCAGTCCCATCGCGGGTCGACTCGGAGACATGTATGGCAAACGACGCATCGCAATGGCGTTGCTCGTGCTCCAGCTCCTCGGAGCGATCCTCGCGGCGCTATCCGACACCCTCCCCCGATGATCATCGCCCGAGTACTCCAGGGAATGGCTGCCGGCGTCATCCCGCTCGGAATCGCCATCCTTCGCGACGTCTTGCCCCCGCGTCGCCTCGGCTCGGCCATCGCACTCGTTTCCGCGACGCTCGGGGTCGGCGGAGCGCTCGGCCTCCCGATCAGCGCGCTGGTCGCCGACAACCTCGACTGGCATGCCCTGTCCTGGATCGCCGCGGCCCTCACCGCGGTGTGCCTGGTGCTGTATGCGGTCCTCGTGCCCACCAACACGTCCCGCACAGCCGGCAGGCTCGACATCATCGGAATAGCCGGTCTTACGATCGGACTGGTCGGATCCCTCATCGCCGTGTCGCGCGGCGGGGAATGGGGCTGGGGTGACCCGCGAACCCTCACCCTGCTCATCGGCGGCATCGTTGTGCTCTGTGCGTGGGGCGTCTTCGAGCTCCGCACCGCCGACCCACTGGTCGACCTCCGGGTGACCGCACGCGGACCGGTATTGCTTACCAACCTCGCGTCCATTGCCATGGGATTCGCCTTGTTCGCCTCCAACATCGTCTTCCCCCAGCTGCTCGCACTGCCGATCACTACGGGAATCGGGCTCGGACTGTCGCTGCTCGTTGCCGCACTCGTGCTCGCTCCGTCGGGCCTTGCCATGATGGCGATGGCCCCCATCGCCGGGCGCATTCAGCGAGTCCATGGCCCGAAGCCGTTGCTGATCGCCGGAGCCGTGGTCATCGCGATCAGCTACGGGGGCGCCTTACTCTTCCACGCGACTCTGTGGCAGATCCTGATCGTCAACACTCTCGTTGGCGTGGGGATCGGTCTCGGATACGCGGCAATGCCGGCCCTGATCATGCAGGCCGTTCCCGCGAGTGAGACCGGAGCCGCCAACGGGCTCAACGCGCTCATGCGATCGCTGGGCACGAGCGTCGCAGCCGCAGTAGTCGGAGCCGTGCTGGCACAGTCCGCAATGACCGGCGGCAGCGACACCGGCCCGACGGAGTCAGGGTTCATGCTCGCCCTGACCCTCGGACTGACAGCGGCGGTCGTCTGCATCATCATCGCCGCCTTCATTCCACGGCCCAAAATCGCCGCAGATGGCCTGGGTACGAAAACCACACGCTAGGTCAGCGCAGTCGCGCAGATGCGCACCGCCCTTCGGTGTGTGCAGGCGTCCGCGCCGGCGCGATCAGGCTTCTTGGCCGTCTCGTGACACGAACGGTTCAGCGAGACGCATGGTCGACCCGACCCGGCCTGCGAAAGCGGTGGCGGTGGCGGTGATCGTGCGCTGCATCACCTCGACCGCGGCGGTGGGCGCGACATCGGCCGGTCGGGCGAGAGTGATCGATCGGGTGAGTGCCGGCGCCTCGAGTCGTACAGATCGCAGCCCCGGTCGGTCGATGAGCACCATCGCAGGAACTATCGCAACACCGAGCCCGCGTTCAACGAACCGCAACACGGCATCCATCTCCGCCCCCGCGAGCACCACATTGGGCGTGAGATCCTGTGCCCGGAAGGCGGCATCGGTTGTGCTGCGAAGTTCGTAGGTCGCGCTGAACATGATCTGTGGCAGGTCAGCGATCGCCTCGAGTGTGATCGCTTTGAGGGTCGTGACGGGCGGTGCGCCGGCTGAGGAGATCAGCACGAGCTCCTCGACGAGCAACGGGGGGACCGAGAACCGGTCAATGGCGGTGGCTTCCGACGTGTTGATGAGCGCCAGATCGAGTTCGCCACGGGCGAGTTCGTCCAGCAGCCGGCGCGATCCCTGTTCTGAGAGCTGAAGCTCGATCGCGGGATGGGCGGAATGGAACGCGCTGAGCACTTCAGCAACGAGGCTGATGCAGAGGGACGGTGTCGCGCCGAGGCGCACCCTCCCGCGCTGGAGGCCGGCGAGTTCGGCCAGTTCCCGTCGCACGGACTCCGCGTCGGCGAGCATCCGCCGGGCCAGGGGCAGCAACGATTCGCCCGCGGTGGTGAGCGTGGTGCCGCCATGGGCGCGGTGGAGCAGCTCGGCGCCGAGATCCTGCTCGAGCGCTGCGATCTGCCGGCTCAACGAGGGCTGCGCGAGGTGCAGGTGTTCGGCGGCGCGGGTGAAGTTCCCCAGCCGGGCCACCGTGCTGAAGCTACGCAACTGCTCAAGGTTCATGTTGATAGCGTAACCGCATAAGAATCACTAGAAATATGCATTGGAGTAATTGAACGGCGTTGCCTAGCGTTGAACGCATGAGCGCTTCAGAACGTCAGATCTCCACCACCGTCCTCGTCATCGGCACCGGCGGGTCCGGCCTGCGAGCCGCGATCGAGCTCGCCGAAGCCGGGGTCGACGTGCTGGCTTTGGGCAAGCGTCCCAAGTCCGACGCGCACACCTCGCTCGCCGCCGGCGGCATCAACGCGGCCCTCGGCACCATGGACACCGAAGACAGCTGGCAGCAGCACGCCGCCGATACGCTCAAGGAGTCGTACCTCCTGGCCAACCCGCACACTGTTCAGATTGTCACTGAGGGCGCGGCCCGGGGCATCGACGATCTCGAGCGCTACGGCATGCCGTTTGCCCGCGAAGCGGATGGTCGGATTTCCCAGCGTTTCTTCGGTGCCCACACGTATCGCCGCACGGCGTTCGCCGGGGACTACACCGGTCTGGAGATCCAGCGCACGCTCATCAACCGGGCCGCGCAGCTGAAGGTGCCGATCCTCGACACGGTCTACGTCACCCGCATCCTGGTCAACGATGACGGCGCGGTGTTCGGCGCCTACGGCTTCGACGTGGAGGACGGCACCCGGTATCTCATCCACGCCGATGCCGTCATCCTCGCCGCCGGCGGGCACAACCGAATCTGGCGGCGCACCTCGTCCCGCCGCGACGAGAATACCGGTGACTCGTTCCGGCTCGCCGTGGAGGCCGGCGGCCGGTTACGCGACCCCGAGCTTGTGCAGTTCCACCCCTCAGGAATCATCGAACCCGAGAACGCGGCCGGCACCCTCATCTCCGAGGCGGCGCGCGGCGAGGGCGGCATCCTGCGCAACGGGCTTGGTGAACGCTTCATGCACAAGTACGACCCCGAGCGGTTGGAGCTCTCCACCCGCGACCGGGTGGCGCTGGCCTGTTACACCGAAATCCAGGAAGGCCGCGGCACCCCCAACGGCGGAGTGTGGCTGGATGTCTCCCACCTGCCTCGCGAGACCATCATGACCCGCCTCCCCCGCGTGTACCAGACGATGCTCGAGCTGCAAATGCTCGATATCACCCGGGAGCCGATTGAGATCGCTCCCACGGCGCACTACTCGATGGGTGGCGTGTGGGTTCGGCCCGAGGATCACGGCACCGACGTTCCCGGGCTGTATGCCATCGGCGAAGCCTCGTCGGGCCTGCATGGCGCGAACCGGCTCGGCGGCAACTCGCTCATCGAGCTACTCGTGTTCGGGCGCATCGTGGGTCAGGCAGCGGCCGCGTATTCCTCGGCGCTGACCGCGCACACCCGTTCGGCTGCGGCGGTGCACACCGCGCGCGACGAGATCGCCGGGCTGCTCAAGGCGGACGGCACCGAGAATGTGCGCACCCTGCAACGCGCGATCCGCAACACCATGACCGAGCACGCCGGGGTGGTCCGCGACGAGGCCGGCCTCTTCGCCGGACTCACAGAACTCGACGCGATCGAGGCCCGTATCGGCGACATCGGCGTGCACCCCGACATCGCCGGCTTCCAGGACCTCGCGCACGCCTTCGACCTGAAATCGGCCGCTCTCGCGGCGCGGGCCACTCTCGAGGCGGCACTCGAGCGGCGCGAGACTCGCGGCTGTCACAACCGCTCCGACTACCCGGAGCTCGACCCGGAGCTGCAGGTGAACCTGGTCTGGTCGCCCGCGGCTGGCGTGGTCCGCGAATCGATCCCGCCGATCCCTCCGGAGCTTGCGGCTCTCATGCGGGAGGTTTCGGTGGTCGGCAAGCTGGTCGAGTAGTTCGAACCATGCCGCTCGCTTTCGGCGAATCCGCTTAGCTGAGTTGCGCCGTCGTCACACAGGTCGGGTCCTCCGCCCGAGTGCCCAGCGGCAACTCGACGGTGCGCTCACCATCGTCGATGAGCACGGTGATGTCCAGCCCCGCGGGCAGTGTCACGTCGAAGAACCCGTTCTCGAAGGTGGTGATGTCGCTGTCGAAGAGCACCTTCTCACTCGCGTCATCGGTGACTGTCACGTGGAAATCCTCCCCACCGAGCTCGCCGAGGCAGGTGGTGAGCGAATGGTAGAAGCACTCGTGCGTGTCGGTCAGGTACGGTGCGATGGACAGGTGGAACTCGTCCTCGGGCAGCGCCAGGCTGACTTCGTCGTCCCCGCTGACGAGCAGTAGCTCGTCGACACGCACCGAGGCCATCAGGCCGTCCGGGCGCTCAGAGAGGGGCTGTGCCTGCAGCTGATCGATGAGATCGGTCGCGGAGGCCGGAGCCTGGATGTCATAGTTCGCGAGCATGGCGGCCGCCTCAGCGCCGAGGCCGGCGGATGCGCCGGTGTCGGTCGGGGCGTCGTCCGTCCCGCCGGCGGCGGTGCAGGCGGTGAGGGACAGGAGCACAGTCAGCGCGGCGAGGCTTGCCGCAGTCTTCGAGGGGAGCATTCCTCCAGCCTGGGCGCATCCGTTCGGCCGCCGTAGTGACTAAAGACCTGGCACCGCAGACTCCCAGGTTCGGCCACGCCGTGTCCCCGCCGCGACCTCGTCGGCCATGCCGGCAGAAGCGTCAGCGCGGCAGCGGATGCAGGCTACGGCCTCAATGCGTGTGTCGGTGGTGACTGTCCGGGTAATGCTCGTGCCTGTGGGTCGTGACCTCGTGGGTGTGTTCGTGTTTGTGCCATCCGTTCGATACGACCGCGTGACCCGGTTCGTGGTCATGTTGGTGGTGCTCGTCGTGGGTATGCCAGTGCTCATGCGTCAGCTCCGGATGGGTGTGTTCGTGCTCGTGCCTCTCGGTGAGGTGCAGCCAGACACCCACTCCCATGAGGAGGCCCGCGACCACTATCGGCCAGCTGATCTGGTCACCAAAAACGAGGGCGAGTATTGCGCCGAAAAACGGGGCGATCGAGAAGTATGCGCCGGCACGGGCGGTGCCGACGTGACGCATCGCGATGATGAAGAGCGTGAGGCTGATCCCGTAGGCGACGAGACCGACGACCATCGCGGCCACGACGTTGAACGCACCGGGCAGCTGCGCGCCGAGGGCAAACGCGAGGATCAGGTTCACCGGGCCGGCGACCCCGCCCTTGACCGCCGCGAGCCAGGTTGCGTCGTTGAGCGCGATCTTGCGAGTGAGATTGTTGTCCAAACCCCAGCAGAGGCACGCGCCAAGGATCGCCATCGACGGCCATGGGCTGCCGAAATTCGCTCCTGACGGGATGCTCAAGACGACGGCTCCCCCAACGATTGCGAGCATGCCCAGCGCAATGCGGCGATCGAAGTTTTCCTTGAAGACGAACCAGGCCAACGCCGCGGTGAATACTCCTTCGGCGTTCAAGAGCAACGATGCGCCGGACGCCGGCATGTTGGACAGACCCAACATCAGCAGCACGGGCCCGGCGACTCCTCCGAAGAGCACCGCGCCGACCAAGGGCGGAACCTCGTGAGGAACAATGCGCACTCGGGGCGCGCGACGGATCACCCGATACAGACCCAGGCCGAGGCCGGAGCCGCAGTAGAGCAGGCCGGCAAGGAGCCACGGGCTCACGTCCTCATCAAGGAGCAGCTTCGCGAACGGTGTGCCAGCTCCAAAAAGGACAGCGGAGACGAGGGCCGCCTGCACCCCCCGGTGTTGAAAAGCACGGAGTATCACACGCCACCTCGGTGATGCGCCGGCACATTCGACACAGCATGCTCGGCTTGGAAGATCGCGTCAGCCACCAACCGACTCGCGTGTTCATTGGCCAGGCGGTAGAAGATGCGGGTACCGTCCTGTCGAGTCGCCACGATACGGGCGAGCCGCAGTTTGGCCAAGTGCTGCGAGACCGTAGCGGGTGACTTGCTCACGATCTCGGCCAGGTGATTCACGGACCGTTCACCGTCGCGCAGCGCGAGCACGATCCGCAACCGGGTCGCGTCCGCCAACATCGAGAAGACCTCCACCGCCAGCTCGACATACGGGCTCGCCGGATCCCGACCACACAATGACTTATCTGCATCCATACGCAGATTCTTGCACATGCCGTCTCGATGCCGGCTGCGACCGGAACTCCGTCAACGCGTGATTCACCCCAATCACGTCAGCCGATGCTGTAATGTCAGTGCATGCTGACTATTGCTTCTCGACTTGATGTGATGAATCGCCTCGGCCGGGCGATGGCCGATCCCACTCGGTCGCGCATTCTGCTGGCGTTGATTGAGCAACCGGGGTACCCGGGCGCGTTGGCGAGGTCGTTGGAACTGACGCGGTCCAACGTGTCGAATCATCTGACCTGCCTGCGCGGATGCGGGATCGTGGCCGCGATCCCGGAGGGACGCAGCACCCGGTACGAGATCGCGGATCCGCACCTCTCGAAGGCGCTGCTGGCGATGCTCGATGTCGTTCTCGCTGTCGACTGCGCGGATGAGAACTGCGACGTGCCACTGTGCTGTGCGGTGCCGGCATGAGCGCCGAGTGCTGCGACGACAACACCTCGACCACCTGCCTTGGTGGTGCGACCTGAACGTCCTGATCCCGCTCGCTGCCGGTGTGCTCCTGTTGATCGGCTACGAGCTGGAATGGGCCGGGTTCGACGTGGCCGGCACGATCGTGCTGGGCGCGAGCCTGGTCGCAGGCGCATCCACGTTCGTTCCTGGGGCCGTCCGGCGTCTGTTGCGCCGGAAGCTGGGCGTTGGTCTGTTAATGACGATCGCCGCGGTGGGTGCAGTGCTGCTCGGTCACGTCGGCGAAGCGGCGGCGTTGGCCTTTCTGTTCTCGATAGCGGAAGCACTCGAAGACCGGGCGATGGACAAGGCTCGGGGCGGGTTGCGAGCGCTCCTCGGGCTCATGCCCGACACAGCGGTCGTGTCTCGTCTCGGCGGCGAGGTCACGATCCCGGCTCACGAGCTGCGTGTGTTGGACCACCTTGTCGTGCGCCCTGGCGACCGGATCGCGACCGACGGCATCGTCATTTCGGGGAGAAGCAGCCTGGACACCTCGGCGATCACGGGCGAGTCGATCCCGGTCGAGGTGGGCCCGGCCGACGCTGTCGCGGCCGGGTCGATCAACGGCAACGGGCCGCTGCAGGTCGAAGCGACCGCGGACGGTACCGACAACTCCCTCACCACGATCGTGAAGCTGGTGGAGCAGGCTCATGCCCACAAGGGTGACCGGGCCCGCCTCGCGGACCGGATCGCGAAACCGCTCGTGCCTGCCGTGCTGATCGCGGCCGCACTCATCGCTCTCTTCGGCATCCTGGTCGGCGATACCGACACCTGGACAGAACGTGCGTTGGTCGTGTTGGTCGCGGCGTCCCCCTGCGCGTTGGCCATCGCGGTGCCGGTGACCGTGATCTCGGCCATCGGCGCCGCGAGCCGGTTCGGGCTGATCATCAAATCCGGTGAGGCGTTCGAGCGTCTCGGGTCCGTCCAGCTGGTCGCCTTCGACAAGACCGGCACGTTGACCCGCAACCGGCCGACCGTTGCCGAGGTGGCCGTCGCGGGGCCCGGCGACCGGGACGAGGTCCTGCGTGTGGCGGCGGCGCTGGAGGTGCACAGCACCCATCCGCTGGCGTCGGCGATCCTCGCCGCCGGTGCTTCCGCCGAGCCAGCCACCGACGTCACTGAACATCCAGGCGACGGCGTCACCGGTGTGCTCGACGGGTTGCCGATCCGGATTGGCAACCCGCGTTGGGTACCCGCCGGCACCCTGGCCGATCAGCTGAGCAGCATGGAAGAGCGCGGGATGACGGTTGTCGTCGCTGAGCGCTCCGGCACGGTCCTCGGCCTCATCGGGATCCGGGACGAACTCAAACCCGAAGCCGCCGAGACGATCGCCGAACTCAAACGACTCCACATAGGCTCGGCCATGCTCACCGGCGACAACATCCGCACCGCGCACGCTCTCGCCCGCCAGGTGGGGATCACCGAGATCCGCGCCGAGCAGAAACCCGCCGACAAGGCCGTGAGCGTCAGTGAATTCCAGAAACACCGGCACACCGCCATGATCGGCGACGGCATCAACGACGCCCCGGCACTGGCAACCGCTGATGTCGGTATCGCGATGGGCGCGACCGGCTCCGCCGCGGCCATCGAATCGG
The DNA here is from genome assembly GCF_004210215.2 of Cryobacterium sp. SO1. NCBI lineage: Bacteria > Bacillati > Actinomycetota > Actinomycetes > Micrococcales > Microbacteriaceae > Cryobacterium > Cryobacterium sp. SO1. The sequence continues at coordinate 1,414,308 of NZ_CP067394.1, read as the reverse complement.
CCGACGTCGCCTTCACCGGCACCGACCTGCGTCTCATTCCCGCCGCGCTCCTACACGCCCGACGCGGCCGCCGGATCATGACCGTGAACATCGCGCTCGCGCTCGGCGTGATCGTCGTCCTGTTCCCCCTCGCCCTCACGGGAGTGCTCGGTCTGGCCGGCGTTGTCCTCGTGCACGAGCTGGCGGAAGTCGTCATCATCGCCAACGGCATCCGCGCTGCCCGCCACAACACAACCCGGCAGGCCGTCGCCAGATAACGACCACGCTGTAGGACCCGCTCTACTTCTCCGCAACACTAGAGGAAACCAGCTCCACAGCGTCGGCACTTCAAGCCAACGCTCACCGCGTCAACGTCGCACCCGTCGGCAAGGCTCAGCTCAGAGGCTGCAGCAGCTACTCGTCCTCGAATCGAAGGCTCCGGCAAACGTCGTGACCTGCGCGGCCGCGACGGCCTCTACCGGTCTCACGTGGGTTCTGCCGTCACTACGTGAATCAAGCGCGCTGCAAGGTCGGATGGAAGCGGCGATCGTATCTTCTGGAAATGGCGTCCAGCTGCGGGTCCTGCGCCTGCTCGGGCAGCCAGATATCACCGCGATAGGGCCGCCCTGGCCCGGCGTCCTGGCCTGACAGCAGAATGAGTCGGATCCTCTCCGTGAAGCCGCGACTCCAGGCTTCCTCGGTCGCGGGATGATCCCAATGCAATTCGAAACGCGCCAGCGCCTCGCCCAGAGGCATGGCGCAACTGCCCTGCAACTCCGTCATTCGGCCGCCACCGAGGATGACCAAGGCGTACATCCTCTCGCGCAACGGATGCTCTTGCGCCGATTCGAATGCGGCGTAAAGATCCACAATCATCGGCTCGCAATCGGGAACAACCCAACTCGAGATAGACGTCGCGTAGGAACTGGCCATTTCCCGCTTGGACGAGGACTCACTCCAATACCGCAACGGATCGGAGTGCAGCGCCTGAGCGGTCACCTCGCCCAGCATCTCCGGCCGGGCGGCTAGAAAGTCCGACGCGGGGAGCATCCGCAGATCGACCAAGGTCTTTTCCGACCACTCCGAAAGGTCCCCCACGACGTCGGCGACCCTGTCGCCCAGATACTCACGCATTATTCTCACGGTGGTTTCGGCGGAATGAAGGCTTACGACATTGAACGAGCAAACCGGAGCCAGCTGGTCAGGTTCGAAATGCATGCGTACCGAGACCGACACCTCGCGGGGCAGCGCACCGGATCGTTCGAAGAAGCCTTCGGCAACGCAGGTGGCGAGTTCCTCGTGCGTCATCCGGGTGAAGCGCCACGTTGCAAGCGCCGGCTCGTCGAATACCTGCAGGCGGATCTCGGTGACGACACCCACCCCGGCGATGGCTCCGCCCCGCATCGCCAGCAAAAGGTCGGGATGGCATTCCTCGTCCACCTCGAGGACGCTGCCGTCCCAGAGCACGACGCGACCTCCCACGACCGATTGACACCCCAGACCGTCCCGACGAGCGAAGATAAGGTCCCACCCGGCAGTGAGAAAATGCCCGCCCGCGCCGACACCGAAGCAGTCGCCATGCGGTACCGCCTTGTGATTCCTCGCCAGGATGTCGATGGTCTGTCCGAGAACGCAGCCGGGTTCTAGAACCAAAACGTCGCCCGCGATGCGGCGCTGGGTCATGCCCGCCATATTGATCATGATGCCGGCGCAGGTCCCGCCGTTGAAGTAGCCGTGCCCGCCGCTCCTCACCGACACCGGAACGGTTTCGTACAGATTCAGTTCGGCCATCAACAGCAGAGCCTGCGAGACGCCCCATTCGCTGCGCGGAGAGACGATCACGGCTGGCACCTCCGCCGCGCGGTCATGCATGGCGGAGTTCGGCGGGAAATCTATGCCGTTTCCCTCTTCAACAGGGATTCCCCTCAGCCTCAGACTGTCAATGAACTCTTGGTAGTCAGGTAGGTCTTCGTAAACGTGCATCCGGTGACTCCTAGCGACGACTGTGGAGTTCTCAGCACGTGCGCGCCGTGCGGAGAACTCCAAATCGCAGGACGTGGAGACGCGAAAATCCACTGCTCCTCGTCACCAACAATAGGGAACGGGTCCATTCACGCGCCACGGCGATGGCAGGATTCCACGTGCCGTTTGGCACCCGTTAACTCCGACTGAAAACAGGGCCGGCCGGCTCGAGCCGGTGTCACGCGCGCTGATCGTCGGCCACGGCGCCGCGGGAAGACCGAGCACCGGCGCCGGCGAAAAGGAAGGTGAGGATCACGGCGGTCCCGGTTGCGGTCAGCCAGTCGACAGCGCGAGCACCGACCGCATCCCAAGACGGGTCGGGGAACGAACGCGACAAGAAGGTTCTAGCCCGGATCAGATCGGACTCGAACTCGGCGACCATTGCGAGCACCTTGGAAAGGGAGCCGGCCGACAGGATCCTTGAGATAGTGGACGGACCCTCCGATGCTCAGTTTCACGTCCTTGGCGGTGAGTTCGTCGATGATGTCCTTGGCGTCGCGGAGGGAACGTGCCTGGCGGTCGAGTTTGGCGACGACCAGCGTGTCGCCGCCGCGGCAGGCCGGGCCGGGCACGGGTGGTGCCGGTCAGGGCGTGGCTTGCCCGACAGGCGTAATTTTGTCAGGGCGGCTTCGTCGAAGTAGACAACAGCCGGGAGTTGCGGATGCCCGGCTCGAGAGTGCCGAGTTCATTTCCGCGACTCGCGTCACTATGGCCGCGGCTCGTGCGATCAACTTGAGGAAGGAACTCGATGATTCGATCAGAGTCCAGCGTTGAGGTGCCGCGTTCGGCAGAGGATGTCTTCGCTTTTCTGGCAGACGGCACCAATAACGTCAAGTGGCGAAGCGGCGTGCACGCGATCCGTCACATTCGTGGACGGGGAGTGGGCGCTGAGTTCGAGCAGCTTCTCACCGGCCCGGGTGGTAGAACAATGCGTGCGAACTACCGCGTGGTGGCGTCGAAGGAACCGACCCTGCTTGAGTTCGAGGTTACCGCCGGACCGGCCCGGCCTCGAGGGTCATTCACGATCACCGCTGTCTCATCTGGCTCATGCCGGGTCCTATTCAAGATAGAGCTTGAGCCACATGGCGTGATGAAATTTGTGCGAGGGATGATTGAAGCGCAAGTGGCCGCGGAGGCCGCCGCAATTCAGAACCTTCCCCGGGCGATGCGCAGCGCGTAGCGCGGCTTCGGGCTTTCATTTGCCATTCACGATTGCACAGCTATCAGTACACGCCTGCACAACCGGTTCGGTGATTGCTTAACGAGGTCTGGTCTGCTCAGTTGGCCTCTGGATTGGTCGCCCCGTCGTGGGGCTTGTCTGCCGGTTCGGGGTGTCCTGACGGACGAGGGACGAGTTACGTCGTGCCCTGCGTGTCAGGGTTGGTGAGGAGTGGTGACCGCCAACTACTTCCATTGGTTGCGCCCGTCAGTCCGTAAGTGTCGCTGGCAAGCGATTGCTGGGCCTGGCAGGTTCCCGTGTGACACACCATCGGCACGCTTGGCAACCGCGCGGAGAAGCCAAGAATTCGTCGCGCATAAGGTCCGGCTTGCGGGCAGGACTCGCATCCCGCTCGTGCTGCGGAGAGAATCAAGGCATCCGCACATACGGCGGCTTCTGGTGCTATATTTGTATAGCACCCTGAGGAGAGGTTCCCCATGCCGCAAATCAATCTCCGCGTTGACGATGAAACAGAACGCCGCTTGCAGCACCTGGCTGAGCGTACTGGTCGTTCGAAAACGTTCTACGCGACCGAGGCGTTGAACCAGTATCTGGACGAGAACGAAGATTACCTCCTGGCTAAGGATGCGCTCGAGGAATTCACTCAGTCCAACGACGACGCGATTGACCTCGGCGATGTTGTCTGGCCCGCGTGAGCTACACGATCAGATTCACTCCGAATGCGGCAAAACAGGTCAGAAAGCTCGACTCGACCGCCGCGAAACGGATTCGCGATTTTCTCGAGCAGAAACTCGCCCAGCTAGACAATCCGCGCCAGCTTGGCAGGAAGCTTGTCAACGAAGAGTTCTGGCGCTACCGGGTCGGCGACTACCGAATCCTCACGAACATTGACGACGACCAGATCCTCATTCTCATCGTCGAGGTCGCACACCGACGCGAGGTCTACAACAAGTTCTAGACAGGGTTCCGTTTGCGGGCGCCGCGTGCATGAGGATTGACTATGTGATGCATGCGGGTCAAGTGGAGCTTGCCGCGGACGAGGTGGCCGCGGCGATTGCGGCGCAGTTTAGAGATTTTGCGGGGTTGCCCGTAGAGCGTGTCGAGTCAGCCGGCACCGTTGTCGCGCCGTTTCGCGTCGGTGAGCACATTGTCGCCCGACTGCCGCTCGTGCCGACCGATTCGGATGTCGCGCGAGAGAATGTTCGCGGTGAACACGAGCACGCGGTCTTTCTGGCGGACCTTCTCGACGTTGCCGTGCCGCAGCCGATTGGTGTCGGTGAACCGTTTGAAGTGTACGCGGGTGTTTGGTCCCTCTGGACATGGTTACCTGGAAGATCACTCGACCGGCTATCAGTGTCTCGGGATGTTCGGCTCGCGACTGACCTCGCAACCGTTATCGGTTCGATCCAGTCGGTGCGGTCGGGCGGTCGGCCGTGGAATGGCGTGGGTCGAGGGGGAAGCCCGCTCGCCGATACGACTTGGGTGCGGGAGTCGATTGACCGATCAGCCCATCTCATCGATCGGGTGAGGGCGACTGCCGTGTGGGAGCGGGCGCTATCGGCCCGACCACATATCGACGCTCCGCTGCGCATCCATGGCGACCCGATGCCTGGCAATTTCCTCATGAACGACGGTGTGCTCACGGGCATGGTGGATGTTGGAATGCCGGCAATTGGCGATCCGGCCGCAGATCTCCAGCCTGCGTGGGTTCTCTTCGAGGAACCGGCACGCAGTGTATTCGTCACCGCAATGGGGCTCGACGTTGCGGCCCAGGAGCGCGGACGTGGCTGGGCTTTCGAGATGGCGATTGGTGGCCTGCACTACTACGAACACACCAATCCGGTGTTCTTTAGCCAGGCGTTGCAAACCTTGGAACGGCTATTGACTGAATAAGCACCGCCGCACGGAGCTCGGCCCGTCGGCGCGCAAGCGGCCGTCTTTCGCGATTCAAGCGCGGCACTGAGCCTTCCCCAACGCCACTCCCCCGAGACTTCTGAACCTCGGCGAATTAGCGCCGAATCAGCAGCCGTGGACGTCCCTCGGCGCGACAGCCAGGGACCGCTTCTCCCGACTTCCGTGGGGCCCGCGGCCCGGGGGCTCTGGGAGGGGTGGCCGGGTCGCTCCCGGCGGCAAAAGTTTGCTCGGAAATGCAGATTGATCGCTGCGCCCGTATAGCTCAACCACCGCGTCGCCAGACGTTGCGTCGACGCATCTTCACTCGGGCCCTGTCTTGAAGTATCCAAACTAATGGAGTCGATTGCGGGATCACTTATCGGGATTCGTATATCTCGCGACGATGTCCGAGTCGGAGGATGAGCACGATTAACAGGTCGTCGTGGATCTCGTAAATGATGCGGTAGTCACCCGTTCGGACCCGCCATTCGCCAGAGCCCCCGACGAGTTGGATCGCCTTGGGTGGCCGCGGATCGTCTGCCAAGAGGTCGATCGCCGCTTGAACTCGACGTCGGACCTGCGGATCGAACTTGCGCAGTTGCCGTTCAGCGGCTGGTGCGATCTTCACCGAGTAAGTCATACGAGGCCGAGGTCCGCCTTCACCTGTTCCCAAGGAGTCGGTTCGCTTTTCGTGCGCCGCATCTCTTCTCGCGATGCCTCAGCGGCACGAATATCGGCCATGTCCTCGGCCAATTCAATGAGACGCTCCAAATCGTCGGCGTCGATAACAGCCGCGACTCGCCGCCCGCGGCGAGACAAGAAGACCGGCTCGTGCTCGGTACGAGCGCGGTCGATGATCGATGCGAGCTGGTCGCGTGCATCAGAGATGCTGACAGGGACTTTGGTCGACATGCTTCAATCGTACATTTAACCCACAGGATGTACTAGAGATCTTGAAATGTACAACTAGCCTCCCGCTAGGGGTTCCCGAGTGGACGGGTCTTACCGGCGAGGCCGTGCGCCTTGGCGCTAACTGAACTCGGCCAAGATGGCCTGCGGGGTCCAAGGCCGTCCATCGCAGTTGTTGGTCCACGTCACCGAGAGCGCGCACCATGCGATGACCCACGATCGCACCACGTCAAGGTCGAGCCCTGACTGCTCACTGACGATCGACAGGCGCCGGTGAAAGTGAGACACCGCCAAGTCTGTGGCGGGATTGCAGAAAACATTGGCATAGTCGAATGCGCGGTGACCAATCAAGCCCTTCGGGTCGATGGCCAGCCAGCGGCCATCGAAATCAAGAACATTGCCGTGATGGACGTCGCCGTGGAGAACCACCTGCGCTTCTGGAGCCGAGGCCTCCAGCAACTCTCGCGCCATGGTTGCCGCTCGCGCCATGCGACCGGTCTGAAGGCGTGCGGGCTGCCAAGCAACAACAACTCTTTACCCACAGTTCTCACCGCCACTACGCACGCAGACCGCCCGCCTCGCTCAAGCCGTTCACTTCCGTCACAGCATCAGCATGCTTGGCAATCGCGCAACGCGGCCGCATATCCGTCCCGTTGAGCGTTCCCGCTTCGGGCCGCACGCGGGCTACGCCGTCTGCATCGTCTGTCGGCCGAGGTCGCCGACGAACTTGGATGGACCGTAGCCGATGATGAGATAGCCGAGGGGAGAGAACAGCCAGAGCAGGAAAATACTGAACGCTCCACCCTTGCCAAACGCACGACCACAGCCGAGCGCAACAACGATGCCCACGATGATGTTCACGATTGGGATGAGGTACAAGACAGTCAGTGCCCCATGATGGCCAGCGATTTTGACCAAAACGTAAGTGTTCACGATCGGAATCAGCGCGCCCCATCCGGCAACGCCTGCCTTCGCGAAAACTGGCCACAGAGCGATAACCGTAATCGGGTAGAAGCCCACACAGACGAGAAGGTATGCGGTGGTGTAGCTGCCGGCATTCTGGGAGCCTGCCAATTCGCCGACCGCGTGCACATCGAACACGAAGTCCCCCCCCTATTACACTCGCCACCCTAGCCCAGTGACGCACGAGGGCCCCTAGGCGGTTCCCAAACGCCACTCCCCCGAGACTAAGAAATGCGGCGGGTTGGCGCCGATTCTGCGTCCATGGACGTCCGTCTTGTGGGCCACCTTCGGGGAGTAGCACTCGACCTTGGCGCCGCGACGCTGCACGCCAATCGGTGATCAGACGATGAGCAGAGCCCCATGCAGCGCCTGCGTAAGCAACTGGCAGACGCGGTCACATTCGCCAGCGGTCGGGCGTCGACGGGTAGTTCTCGGGACGATATCGCCAGCGGCCATTTTCAACATACCAATAGCCGATCTCAACGGCGAGTATCCAGCCTTCGATCGACTCGGTGAGGGTGAACTTTGGGAAGGCGTCCAATGGCGATGTCGGATCTTGGATGAGCACCGGGCAGTCCCCGAGTCCTGGGTCTGTCACATCTATCTCCGTCGACGTTTGGCCGCCTTTCAAGGTCACCCATCTGGTGGCTGCGGACGGTTCCCGATCCGCGCCCCAGGTATCATCAGCATCTCCGGCCCGGCGGATTCGCAAAGTAAGAGCTGCCCAATCGATCGCTGCTGTCAGTTGCGGAAATAGATTCCCGAAGCCGGAGTTGGCTGTTCTGTCTGCGCCGTCGTGCCAACCCCACAGCGCGCGGACATCGGCTGGTAGCGGGAGCTGGTACTTGCGTTCGATCTCGTCGAGCTCAACCTGGGTCAACCCGGGGCGGAATCCCTGAAGGCTACCAGCCCCGATGGACAGCGCTAACGCTGTCCATCGGTCCAACGCATCGACGACAGATTCAGCCGACAAGTGTTGCCGTTTGTCTGTTGATGTCGACCTTTAACATGAAGCTGACAGTATCAGTCGACCTTCCCAGGGCGAAGATCCCCTCCACCAACGGCACATGGGATCCGTCCAACCGCGACTGTGCCATTCCCAGGAGATGGATTGGCCTCAACCTGAACCAGTCTGCTCTGAGCGGCTCCTGCTTGCACCCCTCTCGGTGGAGCATGCAGCTTCGATGGTCGACGTTCTGGCCGACCCGTCCCTATACAAATACACCGGCGGCAAAGGTCCGTCCTTAGACCCGCTCCACAGCAGATACGTCGCATAAAAGGTGGGTCAGTCTGATGACGGTTCCAAACAGTGGCTGAACTGGCTAGTCACCGACCGAGACACCGGTGAGTCAGGCGGTTTCGTACAGGCAACCGTCGAGTGCGACTGTTCGACGCTCGTTGCTGAGATCGCCTGGGTAATTGCGCCGAGGCGCCAAGGCATAGCCACAGAAGCTACCCAGATGATGATCGGATGGTTGCGAGCACACGAGGTTAACCGCTTCACCGCACATTTCCTTCCGGAGCACCGGGCCCCGAATGGCGGCGGCCACGTCGCCTCAGCGCTCGTCGCTGCCGACGTCAATGCGTTCCGCGATATCCGAAACGTCATCAAGGCGCCCGAATCCAACATCCATGATGAATTCGTAGGCCTCATCATTGGACCAAGTCAAGCGTCTTCCGTTCATACCAAGGAAGGCGATCAGCGCAGCGAGACTCAGCATCATATTTCCGTCAATCAAGCCGCGATTGCGGGCCAGGGAATGCGTCAGCGCCGCGGCCTTCTCGCTGAGACTGCCGTAGGCATCCCTTTCGAACGCGCTCGCGCGCGGACGAGCCAGCGCCGACTCGAGCAGGCCCTGGTCACGGACCGGCATGTCTCCCCCGAGAGCTCGCTGCCCGACGTAGAGGAGGTCCGCGTAAGTGAGGTAAATCACTTTCCGAGGCGTTCAAGCGCTTCGGCGTAGCGCGGAAGCTCCTCGGCAAGGACAGTGCTCAGTAGATCCTGGCGACTGTGGTTCTCAACGTATTCCCGCACCGCCTGCTTGGCGACCTCCTGCATGGACCGTCTCTCGTACTCGGCACGGCGACGCAGGGCGTCCGCCTCAGCATCCGTCAAGCGAAGGGTCATAGGCATGCACACATGGTATCACCGGTGACACCTTTGTCGACAGGGTTCCGATAAGGGTTCCCTTCTGAAACAGCAGCGCCACGCTGGGACATCGCGCGGAGATGCCAAGAATTCGTCGCGCAGACGGTCCCGCTTTCGGGCAGCTCGACCCGGCGCTCAGCGCGCCCAGTGGGTCAGCCGCTTCACCCCTTCAGGTAACAGGGTGTTGGCATCGCCATTGGCCGCATTCACTTGCATCTGAGTGAGGAAAATCGCCTCAGAAAGGTCGGCGCCACTTACGTCGGCGTCGCGTAGATCGGCAGCGATGAGATCGGCACGCCGCAAGTCTGCCTCTCTCAAGACGGCCCCGATTAGCCAGGATCCGCGAAGGTCGGCTCCGCGCAGGTCCTGGCCGGACAGGCGGGCACCCATGAGATCGGCGCCGGAGTGAAAACGCTTTGAAATTCTGGGCATCTGGGAATCCCCCGCTCCGTTGCGAACGAGCGTGCTTGCCTCGGAGAGTAGCGCATTCACTCGATTTCGCACGCCGTCGACGTTGAGCGCAAGGATTTCCTCCGCCGATCCTTCTGTGAGCTGCTCCACCTCCACGTACATCTCGTTCAATTCCGCAGTGATCGGCCGCGTCTGCACGCGAGCGCTCACAGTATGCAAGTACCAGAGCATCTCGTGCAGTTGCCGCACAATCGGGAACACCGTAAACATCGGGCCACGCACATCGAAATCCTCGCGCCAATTCTTGCCGCCGAAAGTAGTGCCCGTCACTTTCTGGCCCGCTCCATGGCAGTCGAAGACCGTGCAGCCTCTGAAGCCGCGATCGCGCAGTGTCGGATGAATGCGGCAGCGGAAATCCTCCTCGAGGTTCACGCATGGGTCGCCAGCCGGCTTGTCAAGAGCGAAATCCGCAGACCGAGCGAAAGCGAGAGCAACGCAGCACAAGCCCACGCAATTAGCGCAGTCGGCAACGAGGTTGCCGGCTCGATCGTCCGATGACATCGGCAGAGGTGCAGGCACAGGACTCCTCGAAAGGTTGATTGCGAAGGTTTCAGTCTCCCAGAACGGACCGCTTCTGTCCGCACCGCAAGACGGTGCCTCAGCGACACTTCCCGGTCAACGTACCGCGTGCGGTCGTTCTTCTGACGGCCGTGATGCCTCGCAGCGAGGTAACCGCGGCTTTCTTGTCAGCAGCCGATCGCGGACTGCGAGAATCAGTACATGACCTCCATCGATCACGCGGCGATGCTCGTTGGGCGGGAAAAGGGCCTCGAAGGGATCACACTGGGGTGGAATCTCCTCATCGTCTATTACGCGACTCGTGAGGCCCTCAGCATCTTTCCTTCGAACCGGGGCAGCTCATGACGACCTGGTGGGACGTCGCTCTGAGCGTGCTCGGCGGATTGCTGGTGCTGTGGCTGGCCCTTGTTCTGGTTCTCTGGATCGAGCAACGCCGGCATCCTGGCGGTGCTTCACTTCGTGATCTCCTGCGCCTCGCGCCCGACGTCGCCCGGCTACTCAAACGCCTCGCCGCCGATCGAACCGTGTTGATCGGCGTTCGAATCTGGATCGCGGTCCTTTTGCTCTACTTGCTGTCGCCGATCGATCTCATTCCGGATTTCATACCCGTTCTCGGTTACGCCGACGACGCCATCGTTGTGGCGATCGCTCTACGATTCGCGACTCGACGGGCCGGCAGCGATGCGGTCATGCGACATTGGCCAGGAACACCCCAAGGGCTCTCAGCCGTGCTACGACTGGCTGGCGTGCAACCCTCGGCGTAATGCTCGCGTTCACTGAACGATCCGAAACCGCCGAGCAGGCGCCCCGTTGAACCGTCACCCATCGAGTCGAAGCGGGAGATATTGGTCACGACCCTCCTGTCGGCCATCGATGACGCCGAACGTTATGTTGTTTGGATGGGCTTAGCCGTTCTGGTAGTACCGCGGTAGTATTCTGGTATGAAAATCAGCGTTAGCCTGCCAGACGAGGATGTTGCTGTCCTCGACGAGTATGCTCGCGCGGCCGGCCTATCGTCCAGGTCGGCCGCAGTGCACCACGCCGTGCGCATGCTGCGGCTTCCCGACCTGGAGCAGAATTATGAGGCGGCTTGGAGCGAGTGGGAGTCCTCGGGTGACCTCGCGGTGTGGAGCGTGACCGCGGCTGACGGGATTGCCGATGCTGCGCGGTGAGATCCGGCTCGTGGATCTCGATCCGGTGCGAGGGAGCGAGTCCAGCAAACGACGCCCGGCCGTAATCGTCAGCAACGATCGCGCGAATTCGATCGCGGCGCGGCTGGGCCGCGGAGTGGTCACCGTCGTGCCCGTCACCAGCAACACTGACCGGATCTTCCCCTTTCAGGCGCTGTTGCCCGCGGGCGCGACCGGGCTGCCTCAGGACTCCAAGGCCCAGGCCGAGCAGGTGCGCTCGATCGCCGTCGAGCGGCTGGGCGCGATCCTTGGGCGTGCCCCTGCGGATGTCATGGAACAACTTGACGACGCATTACGTCTTCACCTGCAGCTATAGCGACCCCACTGCTCCGCGGCGGGATCCGTTACCGGACTTTTGGCGTGCCCGCTGAGGGTTCCCCTTCGGGACAGCAGAGCGGTTCACCGTTTTCCGGGTCAGGTCTCCCGGTCCTCGTCGGGGTTCCGGAAGGGCGCCACGGTCGCGGAGCCCGGTGAGTGCGGCGTCCAAGCACCATTGTTACGTCGTCGCCGTGTCGGCCTCGGGTTCGCCGTCCGGCCGACTGGAACCATCGCGCCGGGCGCTTACTTCATCGGCGACCACCACCAGCGCGACGATGGAAGTGCTGATCCATAGCAGTGCCAGGCCAGCCAGCGGTGGAAGTACGGTCACGGTGGCCGCATAGACGGCTATGAGGGCGGCGACCCCGACCAGATGCGAGATCAGCCAGGGACGACCGACCGACCTCTTGAACAGCAGATTTCCGATCAGGTAGAGCACCGGGGCGCCGACCACAACCACGAGGCCGCCCGGACTCAGCTGGTCCTCAGGATGAGCGAGGACGAGTTCATCGCCGACGGCGCTCAGCACGACACCCGCGACGATAGGGATGTGCAGGTAGACATAGGTGAGCCGGGCGATCGGTCCGCTCAGCTCCGACGAACGGATGAAGCGAGAGCCGCGCTCCGCGCCATGGTTGAAATACAGCAGCCAGAACAGGATCGTGCCCACAAACGCAGCGAGCACCCCGCCGACGGCGGCGGCGCTGATGTCACCGCGGCTGAAGGCTGTGCCGGTCACCAGCACCGATTCGCCGAGGGCCAGAATGATGAACAGTCCGCTTCTCTCGGCGATATGCCCTCCGGACACCGACCAGGATGATGTCGGTGAGGCGCCGAGGATCGGCGTGTAATAGCGCACCGCCGGCCCGACGGTTTCGAACAGAATCGCCGCCGCCCACAGCGCGAGTTGCGCGTCGCCGCCGAGCACGGCGCCCAGGAGCCAGAGCGGAGCAGAGGCAAGGAACCAGATCGTGATCCGCGTGATATTCAACGCGTTGGACGGATCGACCGCCCGGTAGCACCAGGCCAAGAACGCCGTGCGACCGACCTGCATCACCACATAGGCGACGGCGAATCCCAGCGCCCGGTCGCCGAACGCCCCCGGGATCGAGGTGCTGAGCACCAGACCGAGAAGCATCAGCACAAACAGCATCAGGCGCACCGCGCCGGTCTCCGGGTCGAGCCAGTTCGTCGCCCAGGCTGTGTACATCCACACCCACCAGACCGCGACCAGGATGACAGCGGCCTCCACCAAGCCCCTGATGCTGAGGTGCTCCACGATCGTGTGCGAGAGCTGGGTGATGGCGAAGACGAAGATGAGATCAAAGAACAGCTCGATGAACGTCACCCGGTTCTGGCCCGCACTGTCGTCCCGCGGGCGGAAAAGACGCCTTCGATTCAGACTCAGGGTCATGCGACATCCTTGCGGTCGGCGCCGACCACCGTGGCGGCGATCGCACATATAGAGGACTGGAACAATTGCGGACTGGAACAGGGCAGCTCAGAACACGAACAGAATACTCTGGCGGTCGGTGTGCTGTTCGTGACAACACATCGAACATGGCCGGGGGCACGCACGGAACCTCAGGGTAGGTATACAACAAATGAACGGGATGTGAAATAGCCCAACATAGGTATATTTGTTGGCGGGGTTCGTGTCAGCATTTGAGGGTCCTGCTCCGACCGAAAGGCCGTCATGAAACTCCGCCCCGCCAGAATCGCCGCTGCACTCGCCGGCGCCACCATGCTCACCGTCGCACTCGTCGGCTGTTCCAGCCCGGCGTCCACTGACTCCGGCGAGCCCGCAGCCGCCGCATCCGGTTCACCCGACGGCACCTTCGCTGTCGACGAGAACACTCTGGTGTTCGGTGTTGTGCCCGACTCGGTCGATACCGAGACCAATTATCAGCCGCTGATGGACTATGTCGCGAAGAAGACCGGTAAGTCCGTGGAGTATCACGAGTCGACCGACTACGCCGCGCTCATCGAGGCTGCCATCGCCGGCCAGATTGATGTCGCGTCGTTCTCGGGCTTCACCTACGTCACGGCCGCGAACAACGGCGCCGCCCTCACGCCCATCTCCTCCATCATCACCAAGGAGGGACAGGAGCCCGGTTACTACTCCCAGGCGATCGTGCCGACGGGCAGCGAGATCACCTCGCTCGACGGTTTCGCCGGCAAGAAGGTCTGTTTTGTCGACCCGTCGTCGACCTCGGGCTATCTCTTTCCCTCCTACAAACTGATGGAGGCCGGAGTCGACCCCGAGACTGACATCACCCCGGTGTTCGCGGGCAAGCACGACGTCAGCGTGACCAAGGTGGGCGAGGGCGTCGAGTGCGAGGCCGGTTTCGCAGAGGACAGCGAGGTGGCGCAGTCAGACATGGTCAAGGTCGTCGACGAGACGATGGTGCCCGGCGCGCCGATCGTCATGTCCACCACCCTGCCCGACGATCTGAGGACCCAGCTCGACGAGCTTCTGAGCGAGCTCACCACCGACCAGATCGTCGAAGCCGGCATCGAGGGCGCCGACTCTGACGGCTTCCGCAGCGTGTTCTACGCCACGACTCCGGTCGACGACGCCTACTACGACACGATCCGCGACATCTGCGAGAAGACCAACGCCACGCAGTGCCAGGGCTGACCTGCGCCCACCGCGCACTGGTCCCCTGACGAACCATCAGACGAACCCTGGAGACGACCATGACGAACGATGACGCATCCGCACCCGCAGTGGTGCAGCTCACCGGCGTGACCAAACGTTTCGGCGCGACAACGGCGCTCGAGAACGCCTCCCTCACGGTTCGGCGGGGCGAGGTCGTCGTGTTGCTGGGCCTCTCCGGTTCTGGGAAATCGACCCTGCTTCGGCACGTTGACGGCCTCGACCAGCCCACGTCGGGAGTCATCGAGGTTCTCGGCGAGAGGGTGCCCGACCTGTCCGGTCGCCGGCTCCGCAGCCTGCGCAGCAAGGTCGGCTTCATCTTCCAGCAGTTCGAGTTGGTGCCCTCGCTCACGGTGCTTGAGAACGTGCTGACGGGCTCACTCGCCACCGTGCGTGGCCCCCGGCTGGGCCTCTGGTCGTACGGTGCGGCCGGTAAGCGCGCCGCACTCGGCCACCTCGACAGGGTGGGCTTGCTTGACCGCGCCTACCAGCGCGCCGACACCCTGTCGGGCGGTCAGCAGCAACGGGTGGCCATCGCCCGGGCGCTCATGCAAGACCCGGAGATCCTCCTCGCCGATGAACCCGTTGCCTCGCTCGACCCGGAGTCGAGCGACCAGGTGATGGCCCTGATCCGAGAGATAGCCCTCGATCGCGGCCTCACCGTGATTTGCAGCCTGCACCAGGTTGATCTGGCGCTGTCCTGGGCCGACCGCATCGTCGGGCTCCGGCATGGCGAGGTGGTGCTCGACACCGTCACCGAGGGGCTCACGAAGTCGCGGGTCTCGGAGATCTACGGCCGGGTCGCGACGAGCACCAGGCAGCTCGAGGCCATCCAGAGCGAGTTGATCGCCGACCACGTCGGGGATGTCGTGCGATGAGCACCACACTTCGCCCACACTCCGACGCGGCCCTCCGCCCCGTCGGCCCCCCGTCGCTACCGCCCCGACGTCGACTTTCGCCCGAGCGGGTTGCGGCCGGGCTCACCCTGGCGGCGTTGCTCGTGGCCTCGGTGATCGCCCTCGGCTCCGTGGGCATCGACCCCGCGAAGATGCTGCAGAGCTGGTCGAACGCCGAACGCTTCTTCGGCCGTGTCGGTGCCATCAGCTTCCCTGACCCCGGCGAGCTCGCCTACCTCACGGCGCTCACACTCGGCCTGGTGATCTGCGGCACACTCCTCGCCGCGGTCATCTCCGTGCCGGTGGCCTACCTCGCCGCGTCCAACACCACCCCGGGAACGCTCTGGCTGGCCTGTGCCCGTTTCGTGGGAGTACTCACCCGGGCCATTCCCGACGTCGTGTTCGCGATGGTCTTTGTTCTGGTCTTCTCCCTCGGCACGCTGCCCGGCATCCTGGCCATCGGCATCCACTCCATCGGCATGATCTCGAAGCTGTTCGCCGACGCCATCGAGCAGATCGACGAAGGCCCCCGGCTCGCCATCCGCGCCGCCGGCGGCAGCAGGCTGCAGGAGTTCACGGCGGGAGTGCTGCCCCAGGTGATGCCCTCGTGGGTGGCAACCGTGCTGCACCGCAACGACATCAACCTGCGCGGCTCCGTCATCCTCGGCTATGTGGGCGTGGTCGGGCTCGGCATGGAGATGTCGTTCGCCTTCAAATCGCTCGACTACGGACTCGGCCTCGGCTACGCCGTCGTCATCTTTGTTCTCTGCGTGGTGATGGAGGTTGTCTCCAGCGCCGTGCGGGCCGCGATGCTCGGCATCTCCCCGGCCGGGCGCGGGCTCGGCGACCGGATTCTGCGGGGACTCCGGCGATCGCGGAAACGTCACGCCGGCACCGCCGCGCCCGCCTCTTCCATCGAGGCGCAGTTACACCGTCCGTGGACCCGCACCCGCGTGCGGAACACCGCCTGGGGCTGGATCAGCGTTGCCGTTGTCGTCGGCAGCGTGCTGGTCTGCGACATCCGCTGGTCCGACCTCGTCACGGTGTGGGCCAAGATTCCGGCGATCGCCGGCAAGTTCTGGCCACCCTCGTTCGGCAGCTACGACGCCGGAATCATGTTCGGCGCCATGGGCGAGACCATCGCGATCGCCCTGGCCGCCACGCTGATGACCCTGGTGGTGTCGATTGTGGTGGGCTCGCTCGCGGCCCGCAACGTCGCCCCCAACCGGGGTGTGCGCACAGGCATGCGTTTTCTGCTCGTGCTGGTGCGCGGGATTCCCGAGATCATCCTGGCCATCGTGCTCATCGTCATCACCGGGCTCGGCACCCAGGCCGGAACGGTGGCGCTGGCCGTCGGCGGCGTCGGCCTGCTCGGCAAGCTGATCGCCGACTCCTTCGAGGAGGTGAAGACCGGCCCCGAGCGAGCCCTCACCGCCGCGGGCGCCTCGCGCCTGCAGGTCTACGCCGGCGCCACAGTGCCGCAGGGCACTCCAGCGCTGATCGGCCACACCTTCTACATGCTCGACACCAACATCCGCGCCGCCACCCTGCTGGGCATCGTCGGCGGCGGCGGCGTGGGGTATTACCTGCTGAACGCGAGCCAGGGCTCGAACTACAGCGCCGTCACAGCAATCGTGCTGATGATCCTCGTCTCCGTGCTGCTCGTCGAAGGCATCGCCGTGTGGATACGGCGGGTGTTCCGATGAGCGCCGGTATCCGCACCGCAAGCCGCTACGACGTGGCGGTGGTCGGCGCCGGCATCGTGGGGCTCGGCGCCGCCCTCGCGGCCGTGGACCGCGGCCGCTCGGTGGTTGTGATCGACCGCAGTGCGAGCATCGTGGGAGCCACGATCCGCAATTTCGGGCACCTCTGCTTCACCCCGCAGAGCGGAGCGGCGAGGGACTACGCGCTCACGGCACGTGAGATCTGGCTGCGCCTGGCCCGCGATGCCGGTTTCTGGATCGACGACGCCGGCACCCTCGTCGCGGCTCGACACGACGACGAGCTCACACTGCTACGACAATTCGCCGCTGACCGCGACGGGTGCGCGCCGGGTGACCGCCCACCCCTGGGGCGCGCCGAGGTGGAGCTGCTCTCGCCGACCGAGATCGAGCGCCGGGCGGCCCTGCCCGCCGGCTCGACGATCGGCGGGGCACTGCTGCCCTACGACCTGCAGGTGAACCCGCGCGAAGCCGCTCTGGCCATCCGCCGGTATCTCGAAGGCCGGGGCGTCGAATTTCGGATGCGCACCAACGTCACGCGAGTGGCCACCGGCCGTGTCGAGACGAGTCGTGGGCCCATCGACACCGGGCTCGTCGTGGTGGCGGTGAACCACGACATCGATCAGCTCTACCCCGAGCTGGCCGAGCGGCACGGGGTCACCCGGTGCGGGCTCGACATGTTGCGGGTGCGCGCCGATCTCGCCACGCCGCTCGGTGGCCCCCTGCTGACCGGCTGGTCGCTCATCCGGTACAGCGCCTTCGCCCGGGTGCCGGCCTTCGCCGCCGTGCGGGAGCGGCTGCACCGGGAACGCCCCGATCTCGCCGCGCTCGACCTCAATCAGATGTACACCCAGTTGCCCGACGGATCGTTCATCGTCGGCGACAGCCATTGGACGGGCCCGGCAATCCAGCCCTTCCAGCCCGAAGCGGCGGCTCACGCCTTCCTCGGGGCGTTCGAGGAGCTCTTCGGGGTCTCCCCCGAGGTCCTCGAGCGCTGGCAAGGCGTCTACGCCACCGCGCCGGAGGAATTCCTCGTCGACGAGGTCGAGCCCGGCGTGCTGGTCACCGTTGTCACCACCGGCATCGGCATGACAACGGGTCTCGGCCTCGCCGAGCACGTTGTCGGCGGCTGGCTCGACAACATTTTCGTTCCGCCAACAAGAAAGCACACGATCATGACACTCACTCTCGATCACACCCACGCTCCCGTCGCCGCCATCGAGCTGGTGGTGCTCGACATGGCCGGCACCACCGTTCTCGACGACGGCATCGTCGAGAGAGCCTTCGACCGTGCGGCCCGACGGGTGCACCTCGCCGAGGGCGACGCGCTCGACGAGGCCCTGCAGTACGTGCGGGACACCATGGGTCAGTCGAAGATCGAGGTCTTCCGTCACCTCACCGGCGGCGACGAAGCGGCCGCCCAGAACGCGAACCGCGAGTTCGAGATCGCGTACTTCGAGCTGATCGACGAAGTGGGCGTCCACGAAATCCCCGGAGCGACCGCGGCCATCGCGGAGCTGCGCGGCGCGGGAATCGCCGTGGCCCTCACAACCGGCTTTTCACCGGAAACCCGCGACGCCCTACTCACCCGGCTCGACTGGACCGTCGATGCCGCCCTCTCCCCCGCCGACGCCGGCCGCGGCCGCCCTGCGCCGGACCTGATTCTCTCGGCGCTGATCGCCACCGGCGCGAGCGCGGTCGCCGCCGTCGCCGTCGTCGGGGACACCATCAGCGACATCCTCTCCGGCCGCAACGCCGGCGCCGGACTGGTGATCGGCGTCGTCACCGGCGCCCACACCCGTCAGCAGCTGCAGGATGCGGGAGCCGACATTGTGCTCGACAGTGTGCGCGACCTCGCCGCGGTGCCGCAGCTCGGCCTCCGATGACCCAGGCCGCCAGCGAGCTCCGGCCGGGGCTGTCGGTGCAGCTCGACCCACCGCCGACCGCGATGGTCTGGCTCGCGCCCGGCAAACAGCACGAGGCCATCGCGGTGCCGACAGTCGTGCTCGCGCCCGGCGACGCCCTGGTCGAGATCGAACTGGCGACCATCTGCGGTTCCGACGTACACACCACCCTGGGGCATCGCACCGTGCCCGCGCCACTGGTGCTCGGGCACGAACAGGTGGGCCAGGTCGTCGCACTCGGTACGGGCGCGATAACGGCCGCGGGCTCACCGCTCGCTCTGGGCGACCGCGTGGTCTGGTCTGTGACTGTCGGATGCGGCAGCTGCGCGGCGTGCGGCCGCGGGCTCCCGCAGAAGTGCAGCACCGTCAGGAAGTACGGGCACGAACAGCTCGAGCGTGGCTGGGAACTCAGCGGCGGATTCGCCACCCACGTGCACCTGCGTGCCGGCACAGCTGTCGTGCCGGTGGATCGGGCGCTCGACGCCACTGTCCTCGCTCCCGTGTCGTGCGGAACCGCCACCGCTGCCGCCGCTCTGGACGCAGCGGCGGCCGTCACCCCCATCGCCGGCGAGGCCGTCGTCGTGTTCGGTGCCGGTCTCATCGGGCTCACCATCTGCGCCATGGCGACCGATCGCGGAGCCCGGGTCGTGGTCGTCGACCCGGAGAGCAGCCGCCGCGCGCTCGCCTCCCGATTCGGCGCCGTGGCGACCGCCGACCCGGTCCTGGATCCCGAGGTCGCCGGCAGCCTCGCCCGCGCGCTCGCGACGTTCGACGAGCAGCCCGCCGTGGCTGTCGACGCATCCGGGTCGCCCGCGGCCGTCGCCTCGGCCATCGGGGCGGTGCGGATCGGCGGAGTGTGCATTCTGGTCGGCAGCGTCTTTCCGACCGACGCGGTGCCGTTGGATCCGGAGCGGGTGGTACGACGTCTTCTCACCCTCCGCGGCGTGCACAATTATGCCCCTCGACACCTGATCGAGGCCGCCCGCTTCGTTGAGGCCCGCCATACCGTCTATCCGCTGCACGAGCTTGTCGGCGCGACCGTGGCCCTGAGCGACCTCGACGCCGGCATCGCGGCGGCGGCACACGGCCGCGCGGTGCGAATCGCGGTCGCACCCGACTGACTCTCCCGCTACGCGCCGATCGCTCGGATGAAGTGGCTGCCCTCACGGGCCCGACCCGAGGCCGACACCGTGAAGCGGATGATGTCGCTGCGGTAGCGGTCATCCGAGGCCTCGAAGACCCGGCCGTCGGTGCCGCGAGTGACCCTGTGCAGGCGCAGGATGGGTGTTCCCGGTTGGACATCAAGCAGTCGGCCGTCCAGCTCGTCGGCCGCGACCGCATCGATCTCATGGTCGATGTCGGTGTAGCCCCAGCCGCGCTGGTCGAGGTACTCGGTGATCGACACGGTGTCGAGATCGACATCGAACAGCACCCTGCCGACCTCCTCGATGAAGGTCAATCGCTCGAGCATCGTCGGCCGGCCATCCAGTAGGCGCAGCCTCACCACATCCACGATCGGTGCACCCGTCTCGATACCCAGGGTTCGGGCCTTCTCCTCATCCGCGCGACGACGGGTGATTTCCTGAGTCACGGCTCCGGGTACCGCACCCATGCCCAGGGCCCAGCGCGTGAACGGGATCGAAACATCCGCCGCTTGCTGCGCCTTGCGCTCGGTGACGCGCGCTGGACGCCCGCGGTGCGTCTCGATGAGTCCCTCGGTGCGCAGAGCCGCCAACGCATTGCGAATCGGCCCCCGGGAACTGTGCCACAGCTCGGCAAGCTCACCCTCACTGGGAACCTCGGCGCCCGGCGCCATCTCACCACTGACGATGCGACGACGCAGGTCGTCAGCGATCTGAACGTACAACATTGAAGCCACGTAGGCATACTAGTGGCGGCAGGTTTCCGAAAGCGTTGCGGCTGTCCCGGCCTTGGTTGAAGCGTTCACGATCATCACCTAAAGATTTAGCAGCTAAACTAATTTCATGACCACTATTGGTATCTTCGGCGCCACAGGCAGAACTGGCAGCCGCGTGCTCACTCGCGCCCTCGATGCGGGATTCGAGGTACGCGCTCTCGTCCGAGACCCCGGCAAGCTGACGGTGTTCTCTCCACGACTCACGGTCATTCCCGGGGACGTCCTCGACGCAGCAGCCGTCGACCATACGGTGCGGGGCTCGGATGCTGTGCTCAGCCTCTTCGGGCAGGTGAAGGGCTCCCCTCACACCTTGCAGACCACCGGGACAGCGCTGATTGTGGCGGCGATGAAGCGCGACGGTGTGACTCGCGTCGTCACCCTGTCCGGTGGAGGGCTCCCCGCGCCCTCCGACCGTCCCGGCGTGCCTGACGTGGTCATCCGGTTCTTGCTGAAGACTCTCGCCGGCCACGTGCTGGCCGATGCCAAGGGCCACCTGGCCGTGCTGGAGTCCTCCGGACTGGACTGGACGGTCGTCCGCGGCCCGCGCCTTACCGAGAAGCCGGGTACGGGCTCCTACCAGGTCGGATGGGTCGGGGTGAACGCCAGTACGCAGATCAGCCGTGACGATCTGGCCGACTTCATCCTCACCCAGATCGATGACCGCACCTACAGTGGCCAGCTACCGTTTGTGAGCGCGTGATGGACACTTTGTTCATCGACCGGGCCACGCAGATCGGTAGCGTGTTGGAGTCGGTCATCACGCTGTCCCGCGCGTTGGCCAGCCCCCGGATGACGCCGTTCGGTGACGCGGTTCTCACGCGGACCCAGCTGGAGATCCTGTTCGTGCTGGCCCACGAGACGGAGCCAGTAGCCCCCGGCCGGCTCGCCGCGACGCTTCGAGTCACACCGGGTGCGATTACTCAGACCATGGACCAGCTGCGCGACCAGGATCTCGTCGAGCAGTCGCCCTCCGGCCTCGATGGGCGGGTTCGTGTGTGGCGACTGACCGATGCCGCGGCCACCCAGGTCGCTGCGTTCGAGGCGGCAACGGTCCTGCGAACGACCCCATGGTTCACCTCACTCTCACCCGATGAGCTAGATACACTCGCGGCACTGATCAGCCGGGTCGAGGTCGCGTGATGGGAGCGGTCTTCGTCACCGGCGCGACCGGCACAGTCGGCTCCGCAGTCGTCAAGCACCTGCTCGAGCTCGGGCAGTCGGTGATCGCGGGAATCCGAGACCCGCACGACGCCCACCGCGTGCCGCCCGGGGCAGAGGTCCGGAAGTTCTCCTTCGATGATGCACCGGAGATCATCGAGCAGGCGCTCGAGGGAGCGGATCGGTTGTTCCTCATGCGTCCGCCGGCCATCGCGGATGTGCAAACGAAGCTCTTCCCCGTCATCGACGCTGCGCAGCACCGCGGCATCCGGCAGATCGCCTTCCTCTCGCTGCAGGGTGTGCAGGTGAACCGGAACACGCCGCATCACGCCGTCGAGAAGTACCTGCGTTCGGTGCGGAGCCCCTACACCTTCCTGCGGCCGAACTTCTTCATGCAGAACCTGTCCACAACGTACGCCAGACCAATCCGTGAACGCGGCGAGATCTTCGTCCCCGCCGGCCGGTCCCGCACCGCGTTCATCGACGCGCGGGACGTCGGCCGGGCCGCAGCGGCAACCCTCACCCATCCCGGGCACATCGGAAAGGCGTACACACTCTCAGGCCCACAGAGCCTCAGCTACCGCAAGGTGGCCGAGACCATGACCGACGTACTGGGTCACCCGATTCGCTACGACAGACCCAGCGAAGCCGCCTACCTGGCCCAGCTCACCGCAGAGGGCGCCCCCGCGGACTACATCGCCGTGCAGAAGATGATCCACAGAATCGTGCGACTCAACATCTCGGCGCTCCCCAACCGCTCCATCCGCAAGCTCACCGGGCAGCCCGCGATCACCTTGGAGCAATTCATCGACGACTACTCCGACGTCTGGAAAACCTGACCAAGCGCTCCGCCGGTGCCGGACTCGCCAACGATCAGAGTAGCCGGTGCCAAATCCAAGCGAGGTCGTGCACGGTGCGCGGTGACGATCCGTCGGTCGGCGGGAGCGCCGAGCTGAGCATGAGCGCCGACGCCATCTGGGTGATGAGCGCGGCCGACGTGTCGAGTTCGTCCTCGGATCGGTTCGGGTCGAGGTCTCTGAGTTTGAGCTTGACGATGCTCTGCACCTCGTCTGCGAGGGGCAGCATCCGCATCGCCTGTCGCTCCGCGAGGGCGGGTGAGGTTCTGAGAATAGCGATCCGGGCCCGCAGAAGTTCCTGGTCGACCTCGTCGACCACGGGGATCCGCACGAGATGGAGTGCGCCCGACAGCACCCCGATACTGCGCGAGCTGAGGTACTCACGGGTGCGCTGCTCGTCGATCCGGGGCAGTTCCTTGCCCAGCAGGGCGTCTTCTTTGGTGTCGAAGTGATTGAAGAACGTTCGCTGCGCGATACCGGCTTCCGTGCAGATTTGGTCGACGGTCAGTGCGGCTGCGCCGTGTTCGGCGGCGAGCCGCACTACCGCGGATTCGATGGCGCGAGCGGTCGCTCGACCCCTGGCGTTGCTCCCGCGCGTGCTCATCGTCTCGTTCATGGTCTATTCGTAGCGTAGAGCGTCGATGGGATTCTTCCTCGCTGCCCTGCGGGCGGGAAGTGTGCCCGCGAGGAACGCGATGACCACGATCAAGGCGATCACGCCGATGATTCCCGAGGGCTGAAACAGCAGGAGGTCGAGGCCGGAGAGTCCCGAGAGCGGGCCGCCGGCGAGCGCCACGTTCAGAGGCAGTCCCACGGCGATCGCCACGACGACGCCGAGCGCACTGCCGAGGAAGCCGATGACAATGGCTTCGAGACTGAACAAGGCGAAGATACGACCGCTGCCCATTCCCATCGCTTTCATCAGACCGATCTCTCTGGTGCGTTCCTGCACGCTCATCAGAAGGGTGTTGACGATGCCGAACGCAGCGGCCAGCAGGGCGATGATGGCGAACGCGTTGAGGACGCCCGTGATGCCGGTGATAATCGTCTGCACTGTCCCCAACTGATCCTCGATGGTTTGGGCCGACATCCCGGCAGCGGCGATGTCGTTCTTCAGCTGGGCGATGTCTTCGTCGGAAGCATCCGTAGGGAAGTGGGCGACTGCCACCTGAAACCGGTTCGGGGCCTCGGATCCGGCTTTCTGCTGCTCGGCGACCGCATCGACCAGTGCCGAGTTCGCACCCGCTCCGGCGTTGAGCAGGCTCGTGTTCGACACTCCGACGACTGTAGCCGTCTCGGTGTGCTGACCGCCCACGACGTCGGTGAATCCGAGGGTGACCGTTGCACCCACAGCGTCAGCAGTGTTCCCCAAACCAAGCGGTTCCACATAGTCCTCCGGCAAGACAACGTGAAAGTCTGGGCTCGAGGAGTCCAGCTGGCTCCCGGCCGCGAGGTCCGATTGGGCGATCGATGACGTCGGCGCGATCGTGAACTGGTACTTCTCGCCGCCGGCCTGTTCGATCCAGTCGATGGCGACTGCTGAGATGGGGGCGACGTCTCGCAGGCCCTCGATGTTGTACAGGGTCGTTATGTCGGCGTCGGTCAGCGCACCCGCAGAACCGGTGAGTGGGTTGCTCGTGCCGGTTCCAGGGCTGGAGGTCGCGGGGTCGTACTTCTGGGGGCCACTGTCGGTGGCCGTGGCGGTTGAGGCCCGCGAAATGAGAAAGACGTCGTTCGCGCCGAGGGAGGCCACCTGTTTGGTCACGTAGTCCGAGACGCCGGCCCCGAGTGCGGTCGTGATGGTGAGAGTGAATGCGCCAACAAACAGGGCGAGAACGGTCAGCGTGGTGCGCACCTGCTGCGGAAGGTGTTGGCGAAGGCTGTGCGCACGAGATCAGTGGTTTTCATGCTGCCACCTCCGAACCGCTGACGATGCGGCCATCGCGAACCGGGATCTTGGTCAGATTTCTCGCCTCGAGCATCGTCTCAGGCCTTGGTCGTTCGTCAGAGAACATCATGCAGCAACCGTATCAAGTTGTGGCAGTAACCGCCATATGTTCTCGACCCGTCTGTGAGTCGTCTTGCGAGGGATGCTAGTGAATGCTGGTCTGGTTCTGGGCCCAGTGCGTGCCAGCGACGATGACAGCGGTCGCGGCGAAGGCGGCGCGCACTGTGTTTGCCCTCGTCCAACGGACGCTGTATTCGGCCCAGAAGGTCGAACCATCGCGTTCGAGCCGCCGGTTGAGTGGGACGTTGATGGCCATTGTCACGACGGTACTCGCCAGAGACGCTCCCGCGACGACCAATTCGATGATGGCGCCTCGGGGCACCGCGGCTGCGGCCAGACCAGTGGCTGCCACTGCTGCGGCGGCGAAGATCAAGATGAACGGGCCGCGTTCGGCCGTCCTGTTGATCTGGATCATGGCAGTTGTGGCATCGCCGTCGTCAAGACGCCTCAGCGCCGGCATCACCATGGTCGAGAAAGCTGCATAGACCCCGCTGAGCAACCCTGCCCCCACGACTGCAGCGACCTGGATCACGACCACACTCCGGATTCAGCCGTGCGCCGCGCGTACGTCTGGAATGACGATGGCTGGCGGTGGAGTAGGGCTTGGATTCTGTCAGACAATGATGCGTTTCGTCCATCGAGGATGTCAGTGAAGAGGTACGCAAGGGGTTCAGCTTCATGGGCTGGCACGCCGTCCAGGGCGAGGTCTTCAACGAAGGTCGGAACGTCGACTGACTCGAAGGTGACCGGTCGCCTGACAGCGGCGGCCAGGATCTCTGCTGCTTGCGCGAAGGTCAGCAGCTCGGGCCCGGATAGCTCGAACGTTTCATTCTGCGGAGCGGAGCTGGTCAGGGCCAGAACTGCGGCGTCCGCGATGTCATCGAGATCGACAAATGCTTCAGGTGTGTCGGGCGCTGGTAGCCGCAGCCGACCGCGACGCACGGGACCGGCGAGAAAGTGTTCCGAAAAGTTTTGCTGAAACCAGGAACAGCGCAATACCGTCGTCGGCACCCCGCCACTGCGAAGCGCCTCCTCGCTCGCTCTCGCGCCCTCTTCGCCACGACCCGAGAGCAGCACGAGCCGCTGGAGGCCGTGCTCAGCAGCCAGCATGCCGAGTGCCTCCATCTTTTCCGTCACTCCCGGAAAAGCAAGGTCGGGGGTGAAGCACACGTAGGCCGCCGTGACGCCGCGAAGAGCGCTACGCCAGGTCTCTCGGTCTTCCCAGTCGAAGCCGGTTCGACGTGAAGCGGACCGCACCGGAAAAACGTCAGCGGTCAGGCGATCGAGTATGCGCGAGCCGGAACGTCCGGCCCCGCCGAGGATGAGAGTGGTCATGACATAAGTACACAGGCATCCAACTGGACTGAGAATAGGTCAGACTAGGAAAACCCTTTGTCATCGTCTAAATTAGGTGGATGGACCCCCTGACTTATTTCTTGGACGGCCCTCGGGCGGTGGGTGCTTTCGCACTGGCGATGCACATGAACGCCCCCTGGGCTATCCGCGTCGATGACAACGCCGCTCTCACTGTCGTCGCCGTCACCCGCGGGCACGCCCGCGTGGATGATGTGCTGCTTACAGCCGGTGATGTCGCCCTCATTCGTGGCCCTGATGCCTACATCGTGACCGATGAAGCTGCCAGCGCACCCTCGATCGAGATTGGTCCCGGCCAGAGCTGCACCACCCTGGACGGCCGCGATCTTCGAGATGAACTCCGGCACGGCATCCGACGGTGGGGCAATGCGGCCGAGGGCGAGACGTCGTTGCTCGTCGGTACCTATGAACGCCCCGACGAGGCCGGCGGCCTCGTCGCTCGCGCGCTGCCCAGGCTCACCATCGTGCCCCACAACCGTTCCGACGGCACTCTGATCGGGTTGCTCGAGCGTGAGCTGGCAACCGATGACCCTGCCGCTCAGGTAGTGGTCGATCGCCTTCTTGATGTGCTCGTCATCAGCACTATCCGTAGCTGGGTCGAGGACCCTAGCCGCGCTGGTGAAGCAACGTGGCTCACGTGTAGCGACCCGTTGGTAGCACGCGCTCTCGAGTCCCTCCATGCTGAACCCGCCGCTCCCTGGACAGTGGAGTCCCTCGCCCGCCACGTCAACACCTCTCGCGCTTCGCTTGCTGCCCGGTTTCGAACCAGCGTCGGTGAACCGCCGATGGCCTACCTCACCCGCTGGCGGCTCACTATCGCCGGCGACCTGCTCCATTCACCTGGCACCACGGTTTCAGAAGTCGCTCGTAGCGTGGGATACAACAACGCCTACGCCTTCAGCACTGCCTTCAAGCGGCAAGTGGGAACTACGCCCTCGGAGTTCCGTCTACGCCGGCCCGCGCTATCCACGGCATCATGACCGGGTCCAAGGCGGCCATCGGGTCATCACAATCGAACGGTGTGATGTCAGTTTTGCCAACATGGCAAGGCAGAGAAATATGCCGCCCTCGCCAACGCTGTTGCTGCGTCTCACCGCGATTGGCGCGGCCCTCTGCGCGTCTCAGAAAACTACAGCTCTCTGAGCCGCTCGGGTCCTTTGGCCGACCCCGCCAATGTGTACCGTGGCTCGAAACTCTAAGTCAGATGGGAACGGCTGCCCGAGCGTACCGAGCTACGCGTTCCCGGTTACCGCAGCCGTCCGGGGTGCACCATTGGCGCTTAGCGTTTAGAGCGACGAAGAACATACTGCAGGCGTGTGACGCGCAGCGCCGCAAACGGTCGGCATTTGGTCCGGTCAACACCTCAATGGCGGACCGCGCGGCCACGGCCAGGGATAGGGCGCCGGGTGTCTCGGAGATCCAGTTCACCCGCGCGACGGGACGTTCCTCGGTCGTCGAGAGCTGCGGTTGCGCGATAGCGGCGGCGGCGAATTGGTTGATCAGATGGAGGGCGTCTGCGTCAAGCGGGGCACCGTCTACTTTCGCATCGAAGAGTCGCCGGATGCCTGCGCGGAGTCGCTTGGTACTCTCCAGGTCTGCCGCTCCGGCTCCCTCGGGCAGTTGTGGCTGCTCGACCTTCCAGAAGATCTCGTTGCGCTGGACGTCCTGGATCAGATCCCGAGGGGGATCAAACGACATCCTGATGGTGTCCGCTAGATCAACGGCCAGGGGCTCCCCGGCAATGACCAGGCCGGCGTCGCGAGCAGCTACCTTGATGGACGGAGTGCTCATGTCCCCAGACTACCTGAAATAACGGATAAGTTGATATTTGTGCATTAGTTCCTGCGCGCTTGTCGATGCCACGCACGCGGGGCGCCCTGACCACGACGCCCCGCGGGGTCGTTGAGCCTTCGAGGACGGTTAGGCCACATCACCGCCGAATACGCCATCGGGGTCGAATCGACGGCGAAGGTCGCGCACTCGAGAGGCTGTTGCCTCGTCGAATGACTTCTGAGGCGCGCCGAGCCTCTCGACAAAGCTCGGCACGGTGTATTCCGACGTCCACGGGGCAAGGACCGCGCGGAGGCGGTCGAGTTCCGCCGCCACGTCCTTCTCGGTGACCGGCCCTGCGATGATGCCGACGGCGAAGAAACCAAATTCTCCGCTCACCGCGTTCACGGCGCCGCCGCTTGGATCGGCAACCGCGAGCGCCCCGCCGAGCTGGCGAAGTTCAACAATCGCCAGGCTGGCGGCCGACGGTTCCGCCAGGGCCGTGGTCAGCGCACGGATGCCGTCCGCGCCGAGCCCGGTGAGCGAGACATGGTCACCGAAGAACGGCACCGGCTCGGCGGGGTCGGCATGCGTGGTGGAAACCTCGGACGGACTTCCCGTGTGCCAGGTGTCCAGAAGCGGGGCCGCATCGGTGCGGAGCGGGTCGAGCAGTTCGTTGATCAGCACCAAACCATTGGTCTCGTCGTCGTCGAGGACGGCGCCGTCGATGCAGATAACGGGGCCATCAGTGAGCGCGGACGGCAGGCCAGGTTGCGGCGGGATACGCATCATGCGGAACGCCGTGGACGCACTGTCGCTTGCCGTGCGGGACCATTTCTCCCAGGCCTCGAGGACGGCGACCGCGCTGGACGCGGGCCAGAACGTCGACCCGGTTGCGACGGAGGGCACCTCGACGAGAGCGATGGTGACCGAGGTCACGATTCCGAACCCGCCGCCACCACCGCGCAGGGCCCAGAACAGCTCACTGCTGCTCTCGGCGTCGACCGTGACCAGGGCGGCATTCGCGAGTACGAGGGTGATCGAGCGAATGGAGTTCGCAGCCACACCGTACTTGCGGCCGTAGAAACTGATGCCGCCCTGCAGGAGATATCCGATGGCACCGACGGTGGGGCTGGAGCCGTGCAGCGGCGCTAGCCCGAAGGGCGCAGCAGCCGCCGTGACTTCTCCCCACGTCGCCCCGGCCGGGACAACCGCGGTCTTCTCGGACAGGCTCACTGAGACCGGAGCGGCCATCTTCGTCCGGATCAACAGGGCGTCCCCCATCGGGCGGACCGAATTGAATCCGTGGCCGGTCGAGTGAACCCGGATCTTGAGCCCGCGGTCCCGGGCGAGCGCAACGAGGTCTTGCACCTGAGTGGTGGTGGTGGCCACCGCTGCGGCCGCCGGGGCAATCGTGGAGCGCAGGTTGTAGCTCGCCGTTGCGGCGTCATAGCCCGCTTCGCCGGCGTGGGCAACGATGGGCGGGGTCGAATTTGTGAGGGGAGAGGTCATGAGTGCTCCTTGGGAGTGCGTCGGTGGTCCAGTTGTATTTGCGGTGTCGGGTGGGCGAGATAGGTGTCAGGCCTTTCGGATGGTTCGCCCCACGAAGTCGAGCTAGTTATCCGCGAGGAGCGGAATCAGGTTCCGGAAAATGTGCGAGCTCGCCGGAGCACCGTGGAGAAGCAGGATGTGCGGGGCTGTGGCGTCTCCGGCCTCGCGATAGAACACTTGCCGGCCTTCGATCTCGACAAAGCGGTGATGAATCTGCATGGTCATTCGTTCCTTAGCTGTCATGTTGCGTTACTCGCCCCGTGGGTCTGGTTTCGGTGAGCAGGTGCGGGGGTTTACGAGATGGTGAGCTGATCGATCGCCGTTTCGCTGTCGTTGAGCGTGAAGCGGTGGCGCAACTCGACGATTCCGCCCGGGAAGTTGCCTTCTGGCGGCCACACCTCGTTCTGCCCGCGTAGCGGGTGCCGCTGCCGGAGACAATCGCGGTTGGAGCGAACAGGGTGATCGCCGTTGCCGGGTCCGGCCCGTGGGATCGTTCAAGATAGGCGACAACTACCTTCGGAAGCGCAGCGGTGTCGATATCGGTCATGGTGTTTCCGGTCCCTTTGGGTCAGTTCGATGGGGCGATGAGGGCTGAAGCCGGGTTGGCTGAGTGGTCGACGCCGCTCTTGTCGGCGGCGGCGAGTTCGTGAGCTTTCTTCCCGCTCGAGGCAGAGGCGAGGTGGAGGGACTTGATTCCGATCGTGCCGATCAGCACCGTGATGCCGAACAGGATGGCGGCAATCAGCAACTGCCAGCCAAACGGCCGCAATAGGAACAGCCACTCGATCGCATAGCCGCTCACGGCCGCGAAGGGGAAGGTGAAGGACCAGAATCCGAGCGAAAAACTCAGTGTGCGGTAGCGGGGTAGTAGGAAGAGCTGCATCAGCACCATGAGAACGGTCACGGCGGCGAGGGCATACTCCATTGGCCCCTGGCGCCCCCCGCTGATCGCGAACCACGCCGTTCCGGCGACCGCCGGTGGGGCGACGATGATGGCGAGCGTGGGTGCCAACGGTGCGGCCAGTTCCGGTCGGGTTGCGAGCCGAGCGAGCAGCAGGGCAAAGATCATGACCCAGAAGAGGATGCCGACAGCGAACGCACCGAGGGCGAGCGAGGTCAGTCCCACCTCGGTGGCGGTCGTCGCCGCGATGAGCCCGGAGGCCACCGTCGGCAGGAAGTACCCGCCGTGGACCGAGTCGACCTGAAGATTCCCGCCTGCCCAGAAGCTGAGCAGCCAGCCCGCGAAGATCGTCGCCACCGCTATCGAGGCGACGACCAGAACGATGCCTGCCACCGGCGCCACCCGGTAGAGGGTCGCCCCCAGTAACATTCCGACGATCGGGACGAGAGCGGCGATCGGGCCCTGCGCCGGGTGCCGGAGTTGGCTGGCCAGGGACTCGGTGCTCTTCGCGCCGCGCACCGTGTGCGCCACAATCATCCACACCCACACGATCGCCGCGAGCACCCACAGAGCGTCCGCTATCCCGGGCGACCACCCGAGGTCGCGGCTCGCGCCGGTCCACACCACCGCGAGCCCGGACAGGCCGAACGGGATCGCGAGAGTGTTCATGGGGATGCGGGTGGGACTGCCGATTGTGGTCATGTCGCTTTCCTAACGCTTAATCTCATTTGGATTCATTAGTTTCTGGGTTGAACTGATTCCCGGTTTATTGTGCGGGGATGATGACGGGCAGGTCGCTTTGGATGTCCAGTCGAGAGATCGACCAGGATTCGTGACTCTTGACGAACGTCGCTGCGTAGTAGCCCGACTCGTACGGGGTGATGCTTCCCTGAGCTCCCGCCGTGCCCGCCGGCCATCCACCGGCGGGCTCTGCGGCGCCGTGAATGGCGTAGGTCGTGAACTGCATCGTGAGATGCCCGTCCGACCCGGACGCGCTTGAAATCGGTGCGGTTATGACGTGATGCTCCGCCCCGAGTGATGGAAGCGGCTCTTGGGCATGGGCTACAGCGTCGGCGATAGCCGAGCGTCCCACGATCGGGGCGGTCACTGGCTTGTATCCGCCCTCCCCGTCGGGGGCGAGGATGTTTACCGAGCCGTCCGCGGTGAAGAGCGCTGCGAGCGTCACACCGTCACGGTGGTCCGTCGCGTGGACATACTCGGAGAGGATCTCTTGCATTTCGACCGACGAGGCAGCATCGAGTTGAGTCGAGTTGGCGCTCGAGGCGTGGCCCGGCGCCGTTGACGCGGCGACGGTGCCTGCTGCGCCGATCACGAGTACCCCTGCGAGCGCGGCGGTCCGCCAGGCTACGCCGGGAGTGATGAGAAACGGATTCAGCACGGTTGTTCTCCTTGTCGATTGTTGACACTGTCCATGACCGCCAATCGCCGCGGCGACCGGCAGGGCGCCGTCATACGAAGTAGGCGTCCATCATCGGAATGTCGCTGACGTAAGTGTCGATTCGTGACGCTTTACCGTCGTCGAGGGTGACGGCTGAGACGAGATACTCGTCCAGAATCGCGCCGTTGTGGATGCCGGTGTTGTGCAGAATCATTGCCACCCCGTCCGGGCTGACCATTCCGTTCTGGATCTCAATGCGAACATCAAAAGCGGAAAGCATCTCCAGCCGGGAGAAGATTCCCTCCACTCCAATGGTCTCTCCGGAGACCGCGTTGCTCCCTGGCAGGACCCACACCACATCCTCTGTTACAAGATCGGTCAGTCGCCCTCGATCCTGGGACGAGAGGGCCGATCGCAGATCGTTCACGAATTCGGCACGACGTTCGTATGTGCTCATGGGGGGCTTCTCCGATGTGTGGTTGACGCGGATCATGTGGGTGAGTGATTCACCCACACTCACCCAACTAATGCTTAAAGTCAATGAAATCCATTAAAACCCTGTCGACCCGTCTCGAACTGCCGAGCCATCTCGTCAGGCGAGGGTGCTCTCTTCCAGTGCGCGAAACTGGGTGGCGCGGTCTCAGCGCTCGCCGCGCGGCGCCGGGCGAGCATTTCGGCTCAACGCGGTGACTCTCCGCCTAGACGGAAACACTTTTACGTGTATATACTCGCAAATATGAAGACCGACTGCTACTCCACCACTATTCGGTCGGCGACCCGCAAGGTGACCGGCATGTACGATGCCGCCTTGAAGCCGGCGGGAATCACCATCGCTCAGCTGGCCCTGCTTCGCCGGCTCAGTGACGAGACCGCGCTGTCCGTTGAAGACCTCGCCAAGTCAGCCGAATTGGAACGATCGACCGCTGCGCGCAATGTGCGTCTTCTGGAGAAGCAGGGGCTGGTGAGCATCGGGAAGTCGGACTCGGACCGTCGCGCGGTCACCATCCTCCTCACCACGCACGGTGTCGAAACCCGCCACCGGAGCGAGCCGCTGTGGGAGCAAGCCCAGCGAGATTTCGAGGCGAAGGTTGGTGTGGACGCCGCGAACGCCCTGCGCTCACTGTTGCAGGCGGTGTGACCCCGGAGCCTTGGCTCCGCACAGATTTTCGAGCCCGATCATGGGCGGACGGCCCCGGACACTAGCGAGGGGAACACGACAGTAAGGAATTCGCATGCCGTTGGTCAAAGTAAACCTACGCAAAGGCCGCACAGCCACGGAAAAAACTGCAATCGGGACCGCCATTCAGGCGGCGCTCGTGAGCACCCTGAACGTTCCGGAAGCGGACCGATACCAGCTCTTCACCGAGTTCGACGATGACAACTTCCAGCACACCGATGCCTACCTCGGAATGGACTACACAGCCCAACTTCTCATGATCGAGATCACCTTCCTGGAAGGTCGCGACGATGTGATGAAGAAGGCCCTCCTGGCGGCGATGAACAAAAACCTCGTGGATGCCGGACTGGTTCGCCCGGAGGATGTCTTCGTGATGATCACCGAAGCCGGACTCGCCAACGTGTCGTTCGGGCGAGGTCTGGCACAGCGCGCCGCCGAGTAGGCGCCTGGCCGACCTGGATTCACCCGTCTGCGCCAATTGTTCCACCCAAATTGAGGGACTGTAGTCATGAGAATTGCTGTTATCGATTCGCGGGCCAAGATCGTCCGCGGTGACGAGGTCTTCGACATAGCGGGTGCGAGCGCCGGCTTGTTCGGGCCTGATGCCCAGGATGTCTACGACCAGTGGAAAGGGTTCCTCTCGTGGGCGGACTCCGCTGACCTCGGGCCCGGCGCTGCCTTCGCGCCCGAAGAGTGCGACTCCCCCGTTCCTCGTCCCCGACAGATATTCGGAATCGGTCTGAATTACCATGCCCATCAGATCGAGTCCGGTCTTCCCGCGCCGGCCACCCCGCTGGTCTTCGCGAAGTTCGTCACGTCTGTTGCCCCAGCCATCGGCGAGCTCGTCCTGTTCACGGACCAAGTGGATTGGGAAGTCGAAGCGGCCATCGTGATCGGTACCGAGGCGCGGCACGTCGACAAAGCGAACGCGTGGGCACATGTTGCCGGCGTCACTGCAGCGCAGGACTACTCGGCACGAGACGTGCAGATGCGGCCGGTCGGAACACCGCAGTTCAGTCTCGGTAAGTCGTTCCCCGGCTACACCCCGCTCGGCCCCGTCCTGGTCAGCCCGGACGAGTTCGAAAACCCAGATGACATCCAACTCTCCTGCGCGATCAACGGTCGGACCGTCCAGTCATCGAGTACCGCCGACATGATCTTCTCCGTTGGCGAACTCATCGCCTACCTGTCCGCGATCCTGCCACTTCTGCCCGGAGACGTCATCCTCACCGGAACACCGTCAGGGGTAGCGCTGGGCATGAACCCCCCGGAGTACCTGCGGGCGGGTGATCAGATCACCAGCGTCGTCGGAGACCAGACCCAGCGCCACGTCGCTATCGCCCAATCCTGAACCGGGCACCCTCGTTCGACCGCACCGAGTAGAAAAGGATTCAAGAAATGGCAATCAATCGCACCTCCGCAGGTTCCGGTCTGCCCTCCGGATTCCCGTTCAGCCTCTCCGGGGACGTCAACGGAACCTGCTTCATCAGCGGCATGCCCGCGCTCGACGCTGAGGGTAAATTCCAGGCCGGAACCTTTCTCGAGGAAACCGAACTGGCCTGGCACAATATCGCGTCCATTGCAGAAGCCTCCGGCTACTCCAGAGACGAGATCATCTACGTCCAGTGCGTGCTCGCAGACATCGGCGACTACAGTGCCTTGAACGACTGGTGGAGG
Organism: Cryobacterium sp. SO1; assembly: GCF_004210215.2. NCBI lineage: Bacteria > Bacillati > Actinomycetota > Actinomycetes > Micrococcales > Microbacteriaceae > Cryobacterium > Cryobacterium sp. SO1. Next base: position 1,379,745 of record NZ_CP067394.1, on the reverse strand, counting down.
GAGACATTCCCGGATATCGCCACTGCCCCCGCACGTTTCACCTTCCAGGCCGGTGCGCTGCCCTTCGGCGCGAAGATCGAGATCCAGGCGGTGGCCGGACGTGGACACTGATCCGGCACGCCGCCTCGCGGTCACTGCCGCTGACGTGGCGGCCGCGCAGGAACGACTCGGCACCGAGGTGCGCCGCACACCGGTCATCCGCATCGAAGCCAACCAGCTCAGCGCCAGCCATCCCGCGTTCTGGCTCAAGCTGGAATCTCTCCAGTCCACAGGCGCATTCAAAGCCCGCGGAGCGCTGAACAGTCTGCGGGCGACCACGATCCCGCCCTCCGGCGTCATCGCCGCCAGCGGCGGAAACCACGGGCAGGCTGTCGCCTGGGCGGCTCGACTGCTGGGAGTGCCTGCGGCCATTTTCGTCCCGACGACGTGCCCTGAAATCAAACTGCGGCGACTTGCTGAGTACGGGGCGAACGTCACCGTCGTCGGTGACGTGTACGACGAGAGCCTGGCAGCGGCGCAGCTGGCCGCCGCCAAGTCCGGGGCGGCGATGATCCACCCATTCGACCAGGTGCTCACGGTCGCCGGAGCGGGAACGGTGACCTCCGAGTTCGTCGAACAGGTCCCTGGTCTCGACTCGATTCTGCTGCCGGTCGGTGGCGGCGGGCTGTTGGCCGGTGCGCTGGCGGCTTTGACCGGGTCGCCTACTGTAGTGGTCGCCGTCGAGCCAATCAGCGCGCGCTGCCTCGGCGCCGCCATGGATGCCGGACACCCGGTCGATGTGTCCGTGTCGGGCCCAGCCGTCGACAGCCTCGGTCCACGGAGGGTGGGACAGTTGTGCTTCGACGCCGTGCTGGCACAAGGGGTGCACCACGTCGACGTCGCCGACAAAGCGATCACCGCCGCCCAGCTGGCGGCCTGGAACGAACTACGCATCGGACTTGAGGGTGGCGGTGCCACTGCGTTGGCCGCGCTGCTCAGCGGCGCGTACGTTCCCGCGGAAGGCGAAGTTGTCGGCGTGCTCGTGACCGGCGGGAACGTCGATCTCCCCGCACTTCTCGCTTCTGCCGCACACACGAGTTGACAAGGCGGGAATCATGTTTTCGCACGAGCACGTGGTTGGGATCCTGATTTACGACAATGTCACCATGATCGACGTTGCCGGGCCCGCCGATGTGTTCCATCACGCCAACCGGTTCGGCGCCTCATACAGAACGGTCCTCCTGTCGCCGGACGGCACCGACGCACGAGCCTCCAACGGCCTGCGCTTGGTCGCCGACGAGGCCGTCCTGGACTCAGTTCATCTCGACACCGTGATCATTCCGGGAGCATACGGAGCGATCTCCAAACCGTTCCCTCCCAACCTGACCGAGGCGGTCACAACTATCACCCGACAGGCAGACCGGATCGCGTCGGTGTGCACCGGAGCTTTTCTTCTCGCCACAATCGGCTTGTTAGACCATCGCAAAGCGACAACCCACTGGCTTCGGGTGGCGGAGTTCGCTCGGATTTTCCCTCTCATCTCGGTGGAACCAGACGCGCTGTTTGTGCGCGACGGCAACATCATCACCTCCGCCGGCGTCAGCTCCGGGATCGACCTGGCCCTCGCTCTGGTCGAAGACGACCACGGGCCAGACGTAGCCCGGGATGTCGCCCGACAAATGGTCGTCTTCATGCAACGTCCCGGAGCCCAGTCCCAGTTCTCCGCCCCATCACGCTCATCGGTGCCGCAGGACAACCCATTGCGCGTGCTGCTCGACACCATCGCCGCGGACCCGGCGGCGAACTATTCACTCGCCCACATGGCCACCCTCGCACGGGTCAGCGTTCGCCAGCTGGCACGCCTCTTCCACGACGGGGTCGGAACAACACCCGCCCGTTACGTCGAAATTGTGCGCATCGAAGCGGCACAGACGCTCCTCCAAAACGGGGAGACCGTCGCATCCGCGGCCCTGCTGAGCGGCTTCGGCACAGCGGAAACGCTCCGGCGCGTCTTTGTCAGCCGCGTAGGCCAGAGCCCAGCCCTCTACCGGGACCAACTCAAGAACCCCGAACCACCAGTGCAGGCGCGGTGATCAACACGTGCCTGGCACGATCTGTGGGCACCCCGGCACGCACAGCAGGTCCGCCCAGAACCGCCTGAACACAAACTTGGAACACGGCCAGGAGATTCGCTCCCGACCAAACCTTCCAAGGAGAACATCATGCCTCTCGTCCGAGTCTCACTCGTCGATGGAGTATTCACCGAGCAAGAAAAGCACGCCCTCGCCGCAGAACTAACCGACGTCATGGTCAAGTTCGAGGGATCTGAAGCCTTCCGCGAAGTCGTCTGGGTGATGATCGAAGAACTGCACACCGACGGCTGGCACATGGGAGGCAAGCCCTTCCGAGGTCCAGCCACCCTCATGGATCAGATGGGCCGCGTCAAGGCCCTCTACGAGTCGATCGATGGCCACCCCGTCACGCGTCCTGAATTCGCAGCAGCACTACCCGTCGTCGAAAAGTAGCCGGCTCAGTCCCCGAACGCGTCGAGGCTGAACACTTTGACGGTGACTGCTCAGCACCAACCACACCCACCAGACCTACCAGACCCACGAAAGGTCACCATGAGCACCTTCCTCATCATCGGCGGCACCGGCAAAGTCGGCAGTCGCCTCAGCCACATCCTGCGTTCTCAAGGGCACGACGCCCGGGTCGCAAGCCGCACCCACGGCGACGTGACCTTCGACTGGACGGCGCCCGAGACGTTTACCCGGGCGCTCCACGGGGTCCAAGGCGTCTTCATCATCGGCCCCGGATCAGCCACCGACTGGTCATCATCGCTCACCCAACTCCTCGCTGTCGCGCAAGCCCAGGGCGTCAGGCACGCTGTCCTCCTCTCCGCGCGGGGCGTCGAATTCCTCCGTGACGGAGCTGTGGCTCGCGCAGAGACAGCCCTGCGAGTCGGCCCACTCGTCTGGACCATCCTGCGTCCCACGCACTTCGCACAGAACTTCACCGAGGCCATGTTCGTTCCCATCGACGGAACTGTCACCGCGCCGGTCGCACGCGGAGCCCAGCCGTTCATCGACGTCGAAGACATTGCACACGTGGCCGCCACCGTGCTGGTCGACGACGCCTGGGCGTGCGAGACCATCGAGCTTTCCGGACCGATTGCCCACACGTTCCACGAGGCAGTCGAAATCCTCGGAGAGCGCAGCGGCCAGCCAATGGACTTCCGAGACGAGGATCCACTGGAGCACACCAGGCGCCTCCGCGACGCCGGAACACCAGAGGGCTACATCGCCTGGCGGATGGCGATGCTTGACGGCATCCGCCGCGGCGACGACGCGTACCTCAGCGACGGAGTTCTGCGTGTCCTCGGCCGCCCCGCGACATCATTCACGGATTGGGCGGCCCGGGAAGCGGCAGTGCTGACGGTGGCCTCGTGAACGACGCCGGCGGCACCCACACCGTCATTCTCATCGTCATCGCCGTTGTGTGGATAACCCTCTGGGTGCTCGCCGTCATCAGCATCGCCCAACGCCCCGGGCTCAGCGGATTCGAGCGCGGCGTGTGGGTGGCCATCGCCATCCTTTTCCCCGTCATCGGCCCGCTCGTCTGGGCCGCCTGGGGGCGCACCCGCAGTCGCGCACCCCTCCAAAACCCCTGAGTTCAACCCCGATTAACCACATGAGTTCGCCCCCATCCACAAGGAGAAGCACATGAGCACATACGAAAGCCGCGCGACTGTCCAGCTTTGACGTTCACATCGAAATTCAGAACGGAATGGTCAGTCCAGACGGTGTAGTCAGCAACAGACCGCCGCCATTCGCGACGTCCGACTGTCCTGCTCTGTCACCTGAACACGATCACTCCAGCTTGGAACCGAAGATCTGAGCTTCTACGAGCGGACGCACGGCCGCCTCGAAGTCGTCGTCGACGAAGTAGTGCTTGAGCCGGTCGTCGAGCAGTTCGTTGGCGATCGCGGCCATGATCATCGACTGGTCGAGGGAGAGATACCGGTCGGCGATGGTGCCAGTCTGCGTCGCGACGGCGTCATAGAAGCCGCCCGGGCCATAAGCGCCCAGGTCGTTCTTGATACCCGCGAGGTTGCTCAGAACGGCCGGCTTGTCATACGGAAGGGCGAGAAATGATGCGTGCGGCGTCACGACGCCATCGCCGAACTCGGGGTTCGGGTTGCCGGCCTCGCGGCATCCCTCGTAGCCGGCATCGACGTTGGTTCGCTCCCGGTCGGAGGCGTAGCCGTCGGTGCTCATTCCCACTCCCTCGACTCCGTACTCCGCGTACTCGCCGAATGGATCGCTCGCCGGGGAGAAGCCCCAGTAGCCGTAGCCGGCCTCGTCGAGACCGTGCTCGATCTGGGCGCGCACGCTCGCCGCGTGGTTCACAGCCCAGGACTGCGGCCCCCAGTCGGCTTCGGGCACGAGCAAGTCGGGCATCAGGGCCTCGAACATGCTGCCGCCCCAGGCCGGGACGAGTTTCATGCCTCGGTATTCGTAGACGCCCTCGTAGACGGGCACACCGAGGTACTCCCTCGTTTCGCCGGTGGGCTTCTGTTCCTGCCAGTCGAAGTCGCAGCCCTGATCGGGCATGGTGCGCAGGGTTCCGAAATAGGCCTCAGCGGGAATCTGTCCGTTGGCGATTCCGAGGTAGTTCACGATTCGCGCCTCGCTCACGCTCGTGTCGTAGTGGTGGCAGGTGTAGTACAGCTCTGAGCCGTCGTCGCCGTAGTTGCCGGGAACGCTGCAGCCCGGAGGAGGTGTCACCCAGAAACCGCCGCGATTAAGCCCGGCGCCGTTGACGGCGTTCGCTCCGCCCTCGAGATTGTGAAAGTAGCCGAAGTCCATGCTGGCGTAGAGAGCATCGGCCGATCGGGCGAGGCGGGGTTCGGCCTCGGCGACGATGCGGAAGGACGCGGCGAGCCAGCCGTTGTCGACCGAGCTCAGGAAAGGGTCGACGGGGTCGTCACTACCCGGCCAGGTCGTGAGCTTGTGACCGTCGCGCGGCGAGTACCAGTTGTAGAACATGCCACTGGGCTCGTGCCGCTCGATCTGCTCGAGGGTCTTGAGGGTGGATTTCATGCGCTTGAAGGCATCCTGCTTGCTGATGATGCCGAGGTCCCGCGCCGAGATGACCGACCACAGGTAGCCGCCGATATTGGTGGGGCTGGTGTTGTCGCTCGGACCGGACAGGTCGCCCTGCAGCGTGTCCGCGGGCAGCCCGGTCTTCTTGTCGGTCATGGCGTCGAGGGAGGCCCAGGTGTCGACGGCATAGCCCTTGAGGACCGTGTCGTCTCCGGCGGGATCACCCTTCGTGGGCCCCGTCGATGGGCCGGGGTCGGCGGCGGCGCTCGGCACGATGATGAACGTTCCCGCCACCAGCGCGGCGCACATCACGGCAAACTTCGGTGTTCGTTTCACAGAGTGTTCCTTCGTGTCGTCTTTGAAGCACGTTCTGACGAGTGTAAGCGCATACATCACCAAGGCGCAAGGAATTCCGGGCCGGGCGGGCGGGGCCGTCGGGCGTGAAAGTGACCACGACGGGCGCCGTCAACGGGTCATGGACCGCATGAGCTGCTCCAAGTCAGCCTCGCCCTCCGGGGTCTGTGCGCCGTGCTCAAGCGCCCTGCTCATCAGCCCGAGCGCGGTCGGCCCCGCGATCAGGCTCGACCAGGCCCTCTCCTCACGCGCGTAGCCCTCGAGCGGACGAGCGGGCGAGAGCACCTCCTTCGCACGCAGGGCGACGCCGGTTGCGAGGTCGGCGATGTTGCGCGCGACGCGATCAACGAATGCATCAAGCTCGGCGGCGGGCACCGCGCGGTTGATCCACCCATACGCAGCTGCGGTTGTCGCGTCGTAGAGGTCTCCGGTCAGGATGATCTCCAAGGCCCGGTTGCGGCCGACACGCTCAAGGAGATACTGGGTTCCGCCGCCGGAAGGCACGATGCCCATGAGGCTCTCGATCTGCCCGATCCCGGCGGTCTCAGTCGCGGCGAAGACCATGTCGGCGGCCCCGACGAATTCGGCACCGCCGCCCCGCGCCTTGCCGGCGAGCTTGACGATGATCGGTTGCGGCTGGTTGCGGAGCAGTTCGCCAATGGCCTGGAACACGTTCACTCCCGGCGGGGTGGCGGCCGTGAGCTCGTTGAAGAGGTCTTCCTGGTCGAGGATATGTATATCGACGTGAGCGAGGAAGAACTCAGGGTTCGCCGAGGAGAACACGATCACCCGCACCGAATCGTCTCCGCGAAGCTCCCCAAGGACGCTGTCGAGCTCCTTCATCATCATCGCGCTGATGACGTTCACGGGAGGGTTGTCGAGCACGATGTCGGCGACACCGTCCGCGACGGTCACCTGCAAGGTTGAATACATTTGAGACATGAGGGCCTTTTTCTAGTATGCGTTGAGCATGTAAGTTTGTTTCGCATACCTATGCTGCGTGCAGGCACAGAAACAGTCAAGAACGCACTTTGGAGGTCCTAAGGCACATGGTGGATACCAGTTCCTACACGGCGCACGGTGACGGGAGCGTGCCGTTCGCGGCGGACTGCCCAAGCCGGCCGATCCTGGATCAGATCGCCGACAAGTGGTCGATGATGGCACTGGCAGTGCTTGAGAAGCCGACCCGGTTCAACGAGATCAAGCGCCAACTGTCCGGGGTAACCCAGCGCGTCCTCACCCAGACGCTCCGGCGTCTCGAGCGGAACGGGATGATCACCCGCCGGGTCATCCCCACATCCCCGATCGGCGTCGAATACGCCCTCACCCCCCCCTCGGCGAATCGCTGCGCGAACCATTCGGGAGGCTCTATGACTGGACAATTGAGCACGCCGCGACCATCCGGGCGGCCCAAGCTGACTACGACGCAGAACCCCGACCAACACTCGGTGACGGCACAGCCTGACGCTGAACGCATCCTTTGTGGCACCCGAACCGGGCCCGTCGAACGCTAGGCAGGTACAACGCGACGGGTCAGAGTTCTTTGCGCCGGAACACCACGTCGGCCGTGACAGCCCAGGTCACCAAGGTACCGATGATTGCCAGAGCGGCGAGGACGTTTCGTGCTCGCATCGCGACGTAGCTCGCGTGCGGCAGGAGGTTGAGGCTCGGGGTCTGAGCTCGGCGGACGTTGTCAGCGCCATCGTACTGGCGGAATGGTTCCCCGACGGCCGCCGGAAAGTCTCAGAGGACTGTAGTCAGCCCGACCTGGCGCGGGTGTTGGCGGCTCACCGAATTTGAGGGTGTAAGTGGGTCTGAACGCGCCGGTTGCCAGGAGTGATCTGGCGATGAAGTTCCTGAGGTTGCGGAAGCCGGGGGCTGAGCCGCGTAGGTGTTCGAGCCTGCCATTGATTGCTTCGGTGGGTCCGTTGCTGGTGCCTGGCCGGTCGAGAACGCGAGGACGTCGGCCGCTCGCTGCTTCGAATAAATGCGTCCAGTTGAACAGTGGTGCAGGTGCCGAAACCTCCGTCACTCGCCGAGTGCTAGCCGAGGCGCGAAGGCCACATGGGTTCGTCAGCCGCGGCCTCAACGTCGCGCATGACCCGCAGCACGTTCTGGCCGGCGAGCTTGCGCAGATCGACGGGCGTCCATTTCCGCGAAGCGAGCTCCGCGAAAAGGGCCGGATAGGTGCTCACATCCTCCAAACCGATGGGCAATGAGTCAGTGCCGTCGAAGTCGCCGCCGATTCCCAGGTGGTCGATTCCGGCGATCTCCCGCGCGCGCGCGAGATGATCCGCAACATCCCGCACGGTGGCCCTGGGCTGGGGATGCCGCTCCCGCCACCGTGAGAGGGCGTTCCGCGCCGTCGCAGAGGCACCAGCATCCGCATTGCCGGCTTGAGCCAACAGGGGGTCGTTGCGCTGTTGCGCCTGTGCGCCCGACTCCCCCGGCCGCGGTGCCACCGGGTAGTCGAGGCGCGGGGGGCGCGGGGCGTCGGCATGGGGCAGATCCAGACCTAGCTCCATGCGTTTCTCGGCCAGATCAGTGCCCCAGTCGATGCAGGACTGCGACACGAATTCGGGCACAAAGGTAATGTGCACGGCCCCTCCGTTCTGGGCGAGCAGGCCCAACACCTCATCGGATACGTTTCGAGGATGGTCAGCGAGGGACCGCACTGAAGAGTGGGAGAAGATGACGGGGGCGGATGCGACCGCGAGCGCGTCCAGCTGGGTGGATTCTGCGGTGTGAGAGAGGTCGACAATCATGCCGATCCGGTTCATTTCGGTGACGATGGCCCGGCCGGCATCGTCGAGTCCGGTGGTCTGCCGCAGCCCCGTCGCCGAGGCAGCCCAGGACGTGTCGTCGTTGTGGGTCAGTGTCAGATAGCGCACTCCGAGGCGGGCGAACATACGCAGTGCGCCGAGTGAACCGGCGATCGACTGGCCACCCTCGATCCCCATCAGCGAAGCGATGCGCCCTGACGCGTAGGTGCGCTCCACTTCGTCAGCACTGCTCGCCAGAGCGAACACGTGCGGATACCGTGACACCAACCGGTGTACCGCATCGACCTGCTCGAGGGTGGCCACGACCGCTGCATCCTCAGGGATATCCGAGGGCACCCATACTGACCAGAATTGGGCACCGACCTGCCCCTGTCGCAGCCGGGCGATGTCCGTGTGTAACTCCTCGCGGTGCCCGTCGAGGCCCTCGACCGAGTACCCGGCTCGTTTGCGCAGGGCTGCCGGGAGGTCGTTGTGACCGTCAATCAGCGGGGTTCCGGCAAGCAGATCTGAGAGCGAGGGAGGGATCACGGCATTCCTCACGTCTGGCGAGAGAGGGGCGCGGCCCCGGGCAGGCGCCCGAGACCATCGACCGCCGGAATCGCCGCCAGAAGCCTGCGGGTGTACGGATTCTGCGGGTCGTTCCACACCCGCTCAACGGTCCCCCGCTCGATCACGACGCCGCGGCTCATTACCGCGACCTCGTCCGCGATGACCCGCACGACGGCGAGGTCATGAGAGATGAAGAGCAGGGCGGCATCGGTCTCGAGGGCGAGTTTGCGCATCAGCCGGGCGATCTTGGCCTGCAGGGACGCGTCCAGCGAGGCGATCGCCTCATCGCCGATCAGTAGGTCAGGCCCTGCGGCGATCGCACGGGCGATGGCGATTCTCTGGCGTTGGCCGCCGGAGAACTCGTGGGGGTAGCGCGTGGTATCCGTCTGGTCGAGTTCGACCTCGTCGAGCAGCGTGGCAACGGTCCAGCGAGCCGGGCGGGTCGATGCTCGGAGTCCGTCTTCGATCTGGCTGCCGATCGTGCGGCGGGGGTTGAGGGAGGCAAAGGGGTTCTGGAAGACCATCTGGATCCCGATCAGGTGCTGGGGGCGCCGGCGCAGGCCGAGCCGTCCGACGGGCTGCCCGTTGAAGAGGATGCGCCCGGATTGCAGCGGTTCGAGACCGCAGATGGACCGGGCGAGGGTGGACTTGCCGCAGCCCGACTCTCCGACGAGGCCCAGCACCTGGCCGCGGTCGAGATCCAGCGAGACGCCGTCCACCGCGGTGAGCCGTCTTCGTCCGGGCTGGCGGTAGCTGACGGTGACGCCCTGAACGTCAAGGAGAGGTTCGGTCATGAGTCTGCACCTTTCTCGGCACCCCAGGTTTGGGCATTGGGGAGGGAATCGATGAGCGAGCGGGTGTAGTCCTGCTGCGGAGAGGTGATGACGTCGAACCGCGAACCCGATTCCACGATCTTCCCGCGGCGCATGACGACGATACGGTCCGCGAGTGCTGACATGACGCCCAGGTCGTGGGTTACCAGCAGCACGGCCAACTGCCGCTCCGTGCAGAGTTGCCGAATCAGTCTCAGGATTTCCGCCTGCACCGTCACATCCAGGGCCGTGGTGGGCTCGTCGGCGATGAGGACCTGAGGATTGCAGATGATGGCGCCCGCAATGGCGATCCGCTGCAGTTGTCCGCCGGAGAACTGGTGTGGGTATTTCTTGAGGGCGGATTCCGGATCCGGAACCTGCAGGCTTCCCAACGCCTCGACCGCTCTGACTCGCGCCTCATCCTTGCGGATTCGCTCATGGTGGCGGAGATGGTCGGTCAGCTGCGTGCCGATGGTCAGCATGGGGTGCAGGGATGCCGACGGGTCCTGGAAGATCATGGCGATCTCCTTGCCCCGGAGCGTGTTCAGCTCTCGTTCGGGCAGGCCGACAAGTTCCCGGCCGTCGTACCGAATCGAGCCGCCCACCTGTGCGTCTGCGGGCTGGAGGCCGCAGACGGACATGCCGGTCATCGTCTTGCCGGAACCGGACTCCCCGGCCAGGCCGGTGATCTGCCCGGCCGGAACATCGAAGCTGATGCCACGGAGGATGTCCACGCTGCCGATCCGGAGAGTGAGGTCGCTGATGCTCAGCCCTGTGCTCATCGTTTGCCTCTGTTCAGTACCGTCGCCGTGCGAGGGTCGAGTGAATCCCGCAAGGAATCCCCGACGAGGTTGAACGCGACGACGATCGTGAGAATCGCCAGACCCGGGTAGAGCGCGATCCACCAGGATGAGAACTGCTGCACCCCGTCGGAGACCATGGCGCCCCAATCCGCTGTGGGCGGGATGGCGCCGAGGCCGAGGAAGGACAGACCGGAGAGTTCGAGGATGGCCGTGCCGACGTTGAGCGTGGCCAGGACGAGGATCGGGGAGATCACGTTGGGCATCACATCCCGGCGCAGCGAGGTCAGCGCCGAGGCGCCGAGGAGGCGCCCCGCCACGACGTATTCGTTCTGGCGGGCCACCATCACCAGCGACCGCGCCACACGGGCGTAGCCCGGCCAGGAGACAACCAACATGGCGATGAAGGCGTTGGTCAGGCTCGGGCCGAGGGCCGCGGCGATGACCATCGCCAGGATGATCGTCGGGAACGCGAAGACCAGGTCCGCGATGCGCATGATGACCTCGTCGACTCCCTTGCCGAAGTACCCGGCGACAGCGCCGGCTACCGTGCCGATCGCCATCGAGCACACCACGACAAGGAAGGCCAGCGGCATGGAGACGCGTGCGCCGTAGATGACACGGGTCAGCACGTCGCGGCCCACCGCATCCGTGCCCAGGAGGTTCGCTCCGCCGGGCTCTTGCAGCCGCGGGAAGACCTGGGCAAGCGGATCAGCCGGGGTAATCCACGGGGCCAGCAACGCAGCGACGATCCACAGGCAAATGATGATCGCCCCGATCAAGCCCAGCCGTGACCGGAGGGCGGCCGGCAGCCGAGATCTGCCCGGCAGCCGGAGTCGGCGGCCCTGGGGCCGGCCGCGTTCGAGAACGCTCATCATGCTCTCCTTACCCTTGGATCGAGGAAGCCGTACAAGACGTCGACGATGAGGTTGATGGCGATGTAGGTGATGCCGACCACAAGTCCGACCCCCATGACGGCCGGCAGGTCGAGGCGGGTGGCGCCGTTGTAGGCGTATTCGCCGATGCCGTGCCAGGCGAAGATCTTCTCGGTCAGCACGGCCCCCGACAGGAGTGACCCGAAGGCGATCCCGGCGACGGTGATGATCGGCACCAGGGCGCCGCGCAAGACGTAGCGGAACGTGACAGCGGATGCCGGCAGCCCCTTCGCCCGCGCGGCTCGCACGTAGTCCAGGCCCAGTACTTCGAGCACAGACGACCGGGCGAAGCGGGTGAGCAGACCGATGGTGGACAGAGCCAGCACGGCGCCCGGCAGGACCAGGTGGCCCAGCGCGTCTCCGAAGGTGGCCCACTGTCCGGCCAGGGCCGAGTCGATGGTGAAGAAGCCGGTGACGTTCTGCGGTGCGATCGCTCCGGGTGACAGCCGGCCGGAGCCCGGCAGCAGCCGCAGTTTGAAGAAGATGAAGTAGTAGGCCACCAAGGCCAGCCAGAAGGTGGGCGCGGAGATGCCGACCAGACTGATGATCCGGATGAGATGGTCGGTGGCCTTGCCGCGGCGGAGAGCCGCCCAGAGGCCCAGCCCGATCCCGATCAGGATCGAGAGGATGATGGCTGCGACGGCCAGCTCTGCCGTGGCGGGGAACGCTCGTTGCAGCTCGACCGCCACCGGCGTCTTCGTCTGCACGGAGGTGCCGAAGTCGCCGCGCACCAGGTTGCCCAGGTAGGTCACGTATTGAACAGGGAGGGGTTTGTCGAGTCCCATGTCCTGCCGGAACTGCTCGACGATCTCCGGGTTCGCGGAGGCCTGCTCGCCCAGCGCCGCCTGCACCGGGTCTCCCGGCACGAGGCTGGCCAGGGAGAAGGTGACCAGGGTGACGCCGAAGACGAGGAGTACCCCCACCGCCACTCGCATCATCAGGTAGCGGGCCAGCGGGTGGAGCGTGCGCGCCGAGGCGGCGGAGCGGATCGTGATGATCCGTTCCGTCGCACCGGCCCGGTTACTCGATGCTGGCGATGTCAATAGTCCACACCGAGTTCGAGTTGTAGGAAGAAATCGACGTGGCCGTCACGATGTTCGAGACCGGCTGGAACAAGGCGATGAACGGACCTTCCTCGTTGAATGCCGTCTGCAACTGCTCGTAGGCCGCACCGCGATCCTCGAAGGACGCTGCCTGTGCGGTCGCTCGCAGAGAGTCAACGTTGGCGCTGGCACCCGGAAGCCAGCCGGCGCGCGTGCCGAGGTTCTCACCCGGGGCGAAGGCGATGTAGTTCTGGGGGTCGGGGTAGTCGGCTCCCCACGACCACATGCCCATTTCTTCCTTTCCGGCCCGATAGTTGTCCAGCTCGGTCGCTTCCGGGGCCGGGGCGAGTGCCACGTTGATCCCGGCTCGCTTGAGCTGGGACTGCACGGTCTCCGCGAGAGGCTGCAGAGCGATCCCGGACACGGTGACGTCGTTTGCGTAGTGCAGCGTGACCTGTTCGCCGTCATAGCCCGATTCGGCGAGCTGCTTCTTCGCCGCGGTCAGGTCGAACTGATTGCCGGCGGCGGCGGGCAGTGCCCCGACGAACATCGACGGAACGACGCCGCCGGGCCGGGTCGCACCCTCGCCTGCCAGGGCGAGGAGCTTGTCGTAGTCGAGAGCGAGCTTCACGGCAGCAGAGAACTTGGGGTTGGAGGTGATCTTGCTCACCGCCGGGTCCTGGTTCAGCATCATGTAGATCGTGTACCGCGACGGCGACGACTTCACATTGAGGGCGCCGGCTGGCAGCTCCTTGACCTGGTCAGGGTTGAGGTCGATCGCGACCTGTGACTCTCCGGCCTCGACGTTTATCTTCTGGGTTTCGCCGGCGACGTTGCGCAGCACCACCCGTGAGTAGGCCGGCTTCTTCTCGCTGTACTCCGGATTGGCCTTGATCACAATTTGGGAGGTGGCGTCGTAGCTCTCCAGGGTGTACGGGCCGGAACCGGCCGACGTAGCGTTAAGGAAGCTCTCGGCCTTGTCGTTCTTGTCGGTGGTCCCGCCGTTCTTCTTGACCACCTCAGAGTTGACGACCCCGAGGCTCGGATTCGGCAGCAGATAGGCCAGCGTCGGATTGGGCGCCGCCGAGGTCAGCGTCAGCGTGGTGTCGGAAGTTTTGGCGACCGTGACCCCATCGAGCAGGAATGACGGGTTGCCGGCGATACCCTGCACTCGCTGCAGCGAGAACACTGCGTCGTCGACAGTGACCGGTGTCCCGTCGGTGAACTTGGCATCGCCCGTCATCGTCAGTGTCAGTACCTTGTCCTCATCGCTGAGCGCGAAGGTTGCCAGGCCCGCGACGGGTTTCGAGACGTCGTCTCCGGCAAACGTGAGCAGGGTCTGATAAAGCACATGGTTGACGAGCGTACCTGTCGGTTCGAAAGAACGCCCCGGGTCGAGTGTCTTGACGTCGAAGGAGGTGTCGAGCACCAGCGAAGCGGATGGTTCGGCGCCCTGGGGCGCGGTTCCGGCCGAGCAGCCGGCCAGGCCGATCATGACCAGCGCGGCGGCGGCGGCGAGTGCGGTTCTTCCAAAAGCACGTTTCACGGTCTTCTCCTTGTCAACGCTATTCGAGAGGGGGATCGTCTGGATGGAACTGTGGGTCGTCATGGCCGCGTCACCACGGGCCTTCGAGGGCCGGCTGGTGCAGCCGGAGCAGGTCGTCGTAGCCCTGTCGTTCCGCGCCGACCCGGGCGACACCGTTGGCGCAGAAGATGATGGGCGGGATGAGTGCGCCGTTGTAGTTGTTCGCGAGTGTGTAAGCGTAGGCCCCGGTGACGGGCATGGCGATGAGATCGCCGACCTGCGGATCGGCAAGATTCACCGGCCCGACGAGCAGGTCGCCCGATTCGCACTGCCGGCCGACCACGTCGCTGACTACAGCGCGCGGAAGGGACATCTTGTTGGCGACGACGGCCTCGTACCTCTGCCCGGTAAGCGCAATATCGAGGTTGTCGGCCATTCCGCCGTCGACGGCGACAAAGGTCTTGCCGGTCTTCTTGACCGTGTTGACGGTATAGAGGGTGACACCAGCGCGAGCCACGATCGCGCGGCCTGGTTCGATCATCAGCTTGGCCCCTCGCGGCAGCAAGCGTCGGGCGGCTTCCGTCACAGCGTCGAGGTACTCGTCGACGGTCGGGGCGCTCTCCGAGTCGGTGTACGCAACGCCGAGTCCGCCTCCGATGTCGTAGGCCGCGAAGGGTCCCAGGGCCGCCACGGATTCCACGGCCTCAACGAACTGGTCGGTACCCAGTATCTGTGATCCGACGTGCACGTGAATGCCGTCGAGGCGAAGCAGCGGGCTCTCCCGCACGCGTCCGATCGCCGCGCGGAGCTGGTCGACGGGCAGCCCGAACTTCGACTCATGTCCGCCAGTCGCCTGGGAGGCATGCGTCCGGGCCGAAATGCCGGGAATCATTCGGATCAGGATCCCCTGCTCCGCGGTCGCGAGTCGGTCGAGTCGGTCGAGATCGTTGAAGTTGTCGACGATGATTCCGGCCACGCCGGCGTTCAGCGCCATCGTGATCTCGGCGTCGGACTTGGCGTTCCCGTGCAGATAGATTCGACCGGGGTCGACTCCGGCCGCCAGCGCCATGACGAGTTCGCCGCCGCCCGCCACGTCGACGCTGAGGCCTTCCGATCGGGCGATCGCGTACATCGCGACGCACGGAAGGGACTTTGAGGCGAAGATCACTTCCGAGTTCGGCCAGCGGATGGCGAGCCCGTCGATGAAACGACGGATCTGCCGACGCAGCCCCACCTCGTCCATGAGGTAGCTGGGAGTGCCGAACCGCTGGGCCAGGTCAACGACGCTGCAACCACCGATCGTGAGTTCCCCATCAGCAGTGATGCCGGATACCTCGGGAAACAGAGCGAGGAGCTCCGTCTCGGCGGTGTCGAGCTCCTGCGCTGTCGTCATGGGCTTCCTCAATGTGTCGGGCCAGGTGCGGCCAATCGGCGGGTCACGCCGACGCGGGTTTGGGTTAGGTTGAGTTTCGTCGGTGACCGGGACCCTGGCTTTGGCTCATCCGCTATGCTTTCGGGCAGCCGATTGTGGGATCGAACAAGAAAATGGCACGGCGTGCCGGGAAAGCGGCCTTCAGTGAAACCCGACACCAATCCCCTCACCCTTGGGGGCCTCATCGACACTCTCGGCAGTCAACTCATTCACTCTCTGACGGGGGCGATCGGCCTGGACCAGTCAGTGTCCATTCCCGTGGTCTACGATCCCCTCGACGACCTCCCTGATATTCCGGGAGGCGTACTTCTGATGACCGGAATGGATCCGTCCACCGCCGACACGCTCAGCGCCTTGCGAGTCGCCGCGGTTCGTGGGTTCTGTGCGATCGTGGTCAAATTGCGCGGGTCCACGCCCCTGGAGCTGGTGCGCGTCGCCGCCGAGATCCCCATCGCCGTGCTGAGCGTCGTGGACGACGCACCCTGGACGCACATCGGAAACCTCATCACCGCGGTCATCCGCAGCCGATCGCTCGTCGACCCGACCGACTCTGCCGCGGGCAGCGACCTGTTCGTGCTCGCCAACGCCGTCGCCACGGCCTTCGACGGTGCGGTGGCGATTGAGGACGTCGACCGCAACGTGTTGGCCTACTCCAATCTCGAGCATCATGAGATCGACCCGTTGCGGCGCAGTGGCATTCTCTCGCGCCAGGTTCCCGATCTGGCAAAGCACAATGAGCAATACCGGCGGGTCATGGTGGCCAACGGGATGGTCCGGTTCCCGTTCGACGCTTCGGACGGAGAATTGCCGCGCTGTGCCGCCGCGGTGCGCGCCGGCCGGGAAGATCTGGGTTCCATTTGGGTGATCGTGCCCGAAGGCGGAGTCCACCCTGATGCGGAGGCCGCTCTGCTGGAGGCCACGAGGTTGGCGGCTGTACAGATCCTGCAGGCCCGCAGTTCGGTCAACTTCGAGCGGCAGGTCCGCGCAGAGTGGTTGAGGTCGGTCTTCGACGGGTCGGTCGTTGTCGCGAGCACCGCGACCCGTTTCGGCGTGGTTCCGGGCGTGGCATCGGTCGTCGTCGCATTCTTATTCAAGGCCGCCGAGACCGGTGCCTCCCCACCGCTGATGCGCCAACTGACCGGTGTCATCGAAGGCCACTGCAGCGTCTTCAGGGCGAACGTCTCCTGCGTGTCCATCGGGCCGATCGTCTATGTGCTCTTCCCCGCTGTGCGCGACGCTACCTTCCCGTTGAGGCTGGCACAGGGGGCCGCCGCCGCCGTCGAATCCCGGCTCGAGTGCGGCGTGTATGCGGCACTCAGCTCCCCGAAGACCGGCCCCGAACACCTCTCCGACCTGCGGCATGAGGTCGATGAAGTACTGGGCGTTTTGTCCAGTGCGGGTCACTTCCCCGATATCGCCAGCGCCGGCGACATTCAGGCCCAAATGCTGCTGCTCCACCTCAAGCGAGAGCTTCGCGACAAGCCACGGCTCAGGCATCCGGGGGTCTCCGCCCTGATCAACCATGACCACGCCAAAGGGTCCGAGTACCGGGCCAGCCTGTGCGCCTATTTCGCGGCGATGGGTGACATGGCCGCGGCAGCGCAGCACCTGAACGTGCATCCCAATACGCTGCGCTACCGCATCAAGCGAGCAGAGACACTGTTCGGGCTACGGCTCGACAGTGCCGACGATCAACTTGCGATCTGGATCCAGCTGCGCCTCGCGGAGGACCACGCCACGCTCGGCAGTTGAGCCTTGAACCGCCACCGAAGGCTGGAAAGGCTCAACTCGGGGAAGATTCCGCGGCGGGGTGGAGAATCTCGTTGACGCGCCGCAGCACATCCAACTGTGCCGGGTTGTAAAGCTCGTTCATCGCCTCGCCGATGACGCTCTCGGCGAAGGCCGATCCCCGCACCGAGCCGGCGCCGGGGTCCATGAGCCAGGGGTACTTGTCGTTGAGGTCTTTGACGTGCGGGGCCAATCGCACCGCAAATTGCTGCCGGGATGCTTCATCTGTATCGGCGGGCAGGGCGATGAACTCGGCATCCTGCGAGCTTCGGCGCGCGTACTGCAGCATCTCCGCGTGCCCGGCCATCGCAGTGGGACCGAACACCTGCGAATAGATAAGGATTAGGGCGCGATTGGCATCCGGGAGGTCCGTTGCGATTTCATTGAATCCCGGAGGCAAATCGGTCGGGGCTCGGTGGTGAAGAATAGATTCGAGCTCTGCCCTGACCTGTTGGAGCCGACCGATTCTGTCGGCGAGCTCGGCATCGATTGCCCGCAGCGTTTGGTCCGTCCTGTCGTCGCCCTGTCCTAAGAGAGCAACCTGGGCCAGAGGCACACCGAGGTCCACAAGTCGCTTGATTCGCAGCAGGCGCACCAGGTGGGTGACTTCGTAGTGCTTGTATCCGTTGCTAGCTCGCTCTGGATCGTCAAGAAGGCCGATCTCGTGGTAGTGCCGAACGGTCTTTACCGTTGTGCCGGCGAGCTCCGCGAGCTGGCGGGTGCTCCAGGTCATCAATCCTCCTGCCCCAGGATTCACCGGATCGGTTTGGCTACTGGATCACCAGACCATGCCCGTGCGGCAAGGTCAAGCGAATCCGTCAATGTCTCCGAAATGGTGGCCGGCGGTCGATGGAACGGGTGGAGATCCCGTCTCTGCGGGGCCCGTGGTGACTCTTGGTCAGGGTGTCGCAGCGGCCACGATGACGGGAAGCATGAGCGCGGCTGTGTTGTTGACGCCGTGCAGCATGACGCCGGGCCAGATCGATCCGGTCCGGCGGAAGAGCAACGCCGCGAGGACTCCCACGACGAAGGCGCGCCCCATGATGGGGTTGATTCCGTGGGCGGCGGCGAAGATGGCGGCGCTGGCGATGATCCCGATCCAGGCCCCGTATCGCGCGAGCAGTGAGTTGGCGATGACGCCGCGGAAGAATGCCTCTTCGCCGATCGGGGTGATGACCGATCCGGCGACGAAGGTGAGGACAAGCGACAACACGCCACCCGCCGCGCCGGCCTGATACGACGCCTGAACGTTCTGCACTTCGCCGCCCACGGCCATGAACGCGAAGGCAGCAATCGACAAGATGACGAACGCGGCGAGGCCGAGGGCGGCACCCAGGGCGAGGTGGCGTACTTTCGCGCGGCGAAAGCCGAAGGGCGCCAGGCCGCGAATGCGAACGAGCACCACGACGGCCAGGGCGATCAGCCCCATCAGCCCGGAGACGAACAGGCCGACAACTCCCGTGACACCGTCATCTTCGATGAGAGGCAGAAATACCGCAACAAGACCGTACGATGCGGCGTAGGTGACCGCGCCGGCGAGAATCTCAGGCCATCCTGGCGCTGGGGCTCGTTGCTCGACAAGTGTGTTGTTGGTGAAAGTAGTCATTTGTTGCTCCTGACGATCTCGAGTGGTTTGCGGCAAAACCGCGCATGTTCGCTGACACTGTTCATTTCACTCGAATCGGAGGTATCGCTGTAGTAGCGCTCTGTCACCCGATATCTGTGACACAGCGTCACTACCCGCAGACGTCTGCACCCCCGACCCTCGGGGTGCTTGCGCCGTAGCACCCCCAACAAAGAGGATGTTCTGCGCGGTGATGTGTTCCGCGGGCGGCAAGATTCTTTGCTTGACCGTGTGGTGGGAACAAGGTGTGTACTCGTGGGAGACGAGACGCGCGCGGCCCGCCGGTGCGCGATCACAATTTCTTTCAGGAGACAGATATGACCAGCCCGCTTCACACCACCCTGTCCGACCGACCCTTTGGGGTTCACTTCCGTCTCCCCCGGTGGAAATCGCTAATCGTTCTGATTTCCGTGCCAGTGGTATTGCTGCTTGTACAGGTCCTGGTTTTCCAAGCGGTCGCAATGATCGAAGGTCCTGCGGATCCGTTGAAGCCTCGACTTACGCCGTTGACATTACTGGCGTCAGGAATCAGCACTGCCATCACGGCGCTCATCGCAACGGTGCTAGTAGCCCGGTTAGCGAAAATTTCGTGGCGGAGCGTCTTCAGCCACAACCGCAAGTTTGATTGGCGGCGTCTAGGACTCTATTTCGCTGTTTCAGCGGTGCCGGTCGGACTCAGTGTTATCGTCACTGCCCTCATCGCTCCCGGATCGACAGGTTGGGGCAACTTCGAGGTCGGAGCCACCACGATTGTCATCATTCTCGTGACATTGGTGGCCACTCCACTGCAGTCCGCCGGCGAGGAAGTCGCGTTCAGAGGGGCAGTCGTTCCGGCGGCCGGGTCGTGGTTTCGCAGTGTGCGCCCCGCGATCCTCCTTGGCATCGTCCTGTCGGGTGCGTTGTTCGCCCTCATCCACGTGTCACTCGACCCGTGGTTTGTCAGCTACATGTTCGTTTTCACGGCGTGCACTGTGTCAATGGGCCTGATCAGCGGCGGGCTCGAAGCCGCGATGGCGTTCCATGTCTCAAATAACATCATCGTGAGCATCATCAACGCCTTTTTCGCGGGCAACGACGCGACCGTAGTTGACCGCGGCGCTGGCTCCGGTCCTGGAGCATCACTAGTCATCCTCATGGTGATGAACGTCGTAATGGTCGGCACGGTTTGGCTGATCGAGCGCAAGAAGCGCAGCGCACGTGGTCCCAAGGTGCTTGTGTCTGCTGGCTAAGTTCCCCCCCAACGTAGGCACCCCGCCGCCCTCGTTCCAACGAGAGCGGCGGGGCTAACGGCCCGACCACTATCCGGCGAGCTCGGCGACCTGAGGCAGGATGACGTAGATCAACGTGACCGCCTCGTAGAGCGCGCCGATGACCAGCAGCACGAAAGCGGGCAGGATCAGCCAGCCGAACTGCTGGAGTCCACGCAGGTAGCCCCAGCGCCGGTTGGAAGCACCGACTGTTCGAGGGAAGATCCAGGACCGACCGAGGATGTAGGCGCCGAGGGCGAGGAGTACATAGGCCTCTATCTCGACGAGCACCGTCACGAGATGTGGGAGCATCACGCCCCAGAGGTCCGACCCACTTGCGGCGAGGGTCAGGCCGATCTCGGCCACCTTATAGCCGAAATATCCAATGCCGGCAAACGGCACGACAAGGGAGGGCAAGACGATTACGGCGCCGACGTTTACTGCGTTGTTGTAGAGAATGGCCAGCGCGAAGAACCAGACGTTGCCGAGAAGCGGCGCGATTTGGTCTAACGTGCCGTCCGCGACGAGCCCGTTCACCTGCCCAGCGCTCAGTTCAGGGAAAAGCATCCCCACAATGAATCCCGCCACCAACAGCCCGAACAGCGCAACGTTCAGGACGACAAACGGTCGGCGGTTTTCGTGAATGACCTGAAATGGTCTGAGAAAAACGTTGGTGCGTCGTTCGGTCGTTCGGATACCTGGTTGTGTAGTCATGGGACCACTCAAAACCATATTCCAACCACAGTGTCAAGGGCGACTAGCTGTGGCGGCATTCTCGCGGCGTTTATGTCATGCCACGTAAGCGTTCAGCATCCACATCGCCCATCTGACCGTTGAGGACTACTCCGAGATCGAGATGACCACTTTCCCCTGTACGCCGCGGGTCTCAAGTGCGGCATGTGCGTCCGCGGAACGGGCCAGCGGAAAGACGCGATCGAGTACGGAGCGGATCTCTCCCCGCTCGACCTGTGCGGTGAGCCGCTGGAAGTCGCGCCGTCCAGGCTTGCCCTGAAAGTAGCGGATGCGTCGAGTGCCGAAAGCAGCGCTGGCTGCAATGGTCACAAGGCCGCGTATCGGCGCCTCCTTGTTGAAAGCGATCGACACCATTCGTCCGCCCGGCGCCAGCAGCCGGCGAAACGCGAGCAGGTCACTCCCGTGCGCATCGAAAATGACGTCAAACCTGCCCAGTTCCTCACGCTGCGTTACCCGGTAGTCGTACACCGCATCAGCTCCCAACCCCCTCACGAATTCTTGGCTGGACGCACTCGCGAGCGCCGTCACGTGCGTCCCGAGCGCCTTCGCGAGCTGCACTGCCACGCTGCCGACGCCACCTGCCGCGCCTCGCACAAGCACTCGCTCACCGCGCTGCACGCCGGCTTTTTCCACCAGACCGGTATAGGCGGTCGTGCCGCCAGCGAGGAGCGTGACCGCTTCCTCCGAGGTGAGATTGTTCGGTGCCCGTGCGATCTGGATCGCGGGAACACTCAGGAACTCGGCAAGCGAGCGGGGCCCTCCCTTCTCATCGACAATCCCCCAGACCCGGTCGCCGATGGATAGTCCGCCAAGATCGGCTCCGGGATCTGTGGCGATGAGTGTTCCAGCAAAATCGATTCCCAGTTGCTTCGGGAAACGACGGCCGGTGAGAAGACCAAGCGTGCCCGACCGAAGCAATAGGTCCGCGCCGTTGACTGAGACGGCGTCGACTCGCACAAGGACCTCTCCTGCTCGCGCCTCCGGCATCGGAAGAGTCCCTTGGTAAAGTTCCTCCGGGTTGCCGTACCGATCGAACAGGACTGCCCGCATGCTCTCCATGATGTGCTCCTTGCTATATTTGACCACTAAGTGGTGTGGCCTCTCCAATTACAGACGATAGCATGTAACTGGACAGGGCTAACCACTTACGAGTTTCGCCCAACCGGTATCGTGCTGAAGAGAAAGGGCAGGCCATGACTGTTGCCGAACGTCGACTGCGAGCGGACGCCGCGCACAACCGCCAGCTGATTCTGGACGCCGGGCGCGCGGCATTTGCGAGCGACGGGATTGACGTCTCGATGGCCGAAATTGCGCGACGCGCTGGTGTCGGATTCGCCACAGCGCAACGCCGCTTCCCAACGAAAGACCACCTGCTTCGCGAAATTATCGCTGAGGAGCTCTCAGGCATGCAGGAGGCAGCTACCGACCCCGCTTCAGCAGGCGACCCCTGGCAGGCATTCACCACGTCAATTCGCACGTGCGCGGCTCATCAGGCTTTGCACCCTGGCCTTGCGGGAGCGATCGCTGAAAGCGTGAGCGCCGCAGCTCTCACGGACCCCGCAGGACACATCGGCTCGATGTTTACCTCTATCGCCCAGCACGCCTCCAACGCCGGAATGCTGCGTCCGGACGTCACTTTGGGCGACGTGCTTGCCATCCTCCAGGGGAACGCGGGAGTGATCGCCCACTCGCCCGGGAACGAAATGCCCGCCTCGGCACGCTTCGTCGAGCTCGCGCTGCGCGGCCTTCGCGCCAGCTAAGCGCCAGCAAGCGCCATACCGGCCCGACGCTGAAATGCTGCTCCGCTACACCACCTTCAATGTGGCGGCCGCTCGCCCTCCGTTACGACCTAGACCGGACTATGGCTCCGAGGTTTAACGCTCAGGGCGGAAGTTCGTTAGATCTACCTGCCGGCCAGAAGAGCGAAATATCCCGGAACCTGCTGCGAAAGACCGGTGGATTTCATCGGGACCACTTCGATGTTCACAGGCCCGTCCGCGATCAACTGCCAGTCGGAATCCGAAAATGTGCTGTGCCGTTCCTGGGCGCCGAAACGCCCGGGGCGGGGCAGGTTTTCCAGGGCGCTCTGCAACTGCCGAGGTATGCGTCGCGGGGTGGCGCCCAGCTGCTGCAGGTAGGCGAGGCTGTTTCCTTGGAAGTTGGTTTCGGCGAGGAACAGCCGGCCGCTGCGCCCGATGACGGTTCGAAGGTTGGCAGCCAACATGGACTGTTTGTCGGGTTTCAGGACGTGAAAGACTCCGCGGACGAAAACGTTGGCAGGACCCGTCCGCTCCAACAGGTGCTCTCCCGCACCTACTCCCGCAGCATCCATGACCATGAAGTCGGCGTTCTGGACGCCTTCAGCTTCCCTCCTCGCCAACTCGACCGCGCCGGTTGAGACATCGATGCCGAGCACGCTGGGAAAAAGACCGGCAAGCCAGCGGGTGTTGGTTCCGTTGCCACACCCGACGTCAATCACCGGAAGAGCCGGATCAAAGTGGGCTACGACGGCGTCGGAGTACTGTGCATGCTCGGTCTGGGATCCGGAGTCCCACAGCACGTCTCCGGAACGGCCGGTGGTGTGGATTCCGCGCCAGTAACTATCCCACGCGGCCGCCGGGTCTTTTGGTGCCCGGGAAGTGAGGCGTACTACTGCTGGGACAAGCAGCATCTGTTCCCAAAGCTTTGGCATGCCCTAACTCTACTGACGCTGCGTAAGACTCCGGAGCCGATCCGGCACCTTCGCGGGCGGCAGCGGGTAGCTGTAGTAATAGCCTTGCCCGTACAGGCAACCCATGGCCTGCA